>NZ_JASPGD010000009.1 GCF_030232885.1 Corynebacterium sp. MSK297 | reverse complement strand
TGTGAATCGCAAGACTGTGGCTAAGCGGATGCGTCTGATGGGCATTGAAGGGATTTCACCGCGTGCTTTTGTGCCGGCGACAACGATTCAATCTGAGCGTAAGTCCACGCTTCCTGACCTGGTAAAGCGCATGTTTGATACTGGTGAGCTTAACCGGGTGTGGATGTCAGATATTACTTATCTGCGCACCGGTGAGGGCTGGTTGTATTTGTGCGCGGTCCGCGATGGTCATTCCCGCAGGGTGCTGGGCTGGGCTATGGATAGCGTGCAAGATACATGCCTGGTCGAACGAGCACTTCGGATGGCGCATACGCTTCCGCGGTGACGTTGCTGACGGGCTGGTGTTTCACGCTGACCGCGGAACGCAATTTACCAGCGAGCAGCTCTGGGAGGTATGCCGCAACCTAGGCATTGCTCAGTCTGTGGGTCGTACCGGTGTGTGTTTCGATAACGCGATGGCTGAGTCGTTCTGGTCGACGCTTAAAACCGAGTTCTACGACCGGAAGCGCTGGGCAACCCGTGATTCCGCCCGCAAGGCCGTTGCTTACTGGATTGAAGTGGTCTACAACCGTCGGCGCCGGCATTCCGCACTCGGGATGGTCAGCCCTGTCGATTTCGAGAACCACACCAGCCTAACCACCAGCAGAAAAGAAATAGCTGCCTAATCATTAGGTAGCTCCACTACGTGTCCACGATTTGCGGGCAACCCCACCTGCGAGTATGGATCAGCTCGTTCTTGTAGGAGCCGTTCACGTTTTCCGCTAGAGCATTGTCATAGGAATCGCCAACCGTTCCAGTGGAAGATTGAATCCCGAATTCAGTGAGCTTCTCGTTGTAGACAACGCTGACGTACTGTGAGCCGTGGTCAGAATGGTGCACCAAACCTGTTGTTTCTTCAGCACACATGATCGCTTGGTTGAGAGCTTGCAGCGGTAAAACTTCGGTCCGCAAGGAATCCGATAGCGCCCATCCGACGATGCGCCGAGAAAACACATCGGTGACAAACGCGGCATACACAAAGCCTTTCTTCGTGCGCACGTAGGTAATGTCAGCCACCCACAACTTATTTGGCCCCGAAGCTGTGAACTCGCGCCCCACCAAGTCCGGGCGCAGATCCGCCACGTTGGGCTTACGCGTTGTGATTGGTGATCGGCCTTTGCCTTTGCCAGAAACACCAGCCAGGCGCATCAGCCGGGCAGTGTGTTCACGACCGATATCAATTCCTTCACGGCGAAGAGCATGCCACATTTTTCGCACACCGTAGACACCGTAATTGTCCCGATGAACGGTGCTGATACGTTCGACTAGAGCAGCATCGCGAAGGCGACGAGCACTGGGCCCACGAGCTTTGGACTGGCGGTAACCACGCGAGGTGATAAACCCGCCAACCCGGTTATTCTTCAACGTCGTACAGATGAACTCGATTGAGAAACGATCCCGGTATTTATCGATGAACCGGATCATTTCCGACGTTTGGGGTCGAGTTCCGACGCGAAAAAAGCTGACGCAGCCTTCAGCAGTTCGTTGGTATCCCGTAGCTCTTGGTTTTCACGTCGCAGCCTGGAGATTTCGGCTTGCATATCCTCTGGCATGCGTTCGACAACTCGTCCTTCGCGTCGAACTGCTTGCGTCCATTGTCTTGCTGTGTGCCATGAGACCCCTAGTTTCGGCGCCACAATCTTGCACGCTTGTTGCATTGAAAGATTCTCCGCCAAGATGCGGTCTTCCACGAGACGGACCACACGGTCCTTGGCATCCTGGTCAAATTTTTTGGGCATGGTCCAGATTTTCCCATCTACTCAAACGGAACAAACCTGGGGCACTTCAACCTGCTTATTCGCAAGCCCCTGCGCGTATTAACGCGCGAGCTCATCGTCGATAAGCACTTTCTTACCCGCGCGATACCCCAGTGCTGACATCCCCACACCGGTCAATGCCATCACCGCCAAGATCAGCACCCAGTCTCCGGTGGCCTGGTACGCAAAACCGATCAACAGCGGGAAGACTCCTGCAAGCAAATAACCATACGGCTGCACGAAACCAGACAACCGCGCGGTCACCTCCGGGGTACGCGTCCGTGCCGCAAGCAGAGCGAGGATCGTCGGGAAGCACATACCGCCCAGGCCCAGCACGATTGCCCATGCCTCCGGCGCCGCGGCACCAGCAAACATGACCCCGAGGTAACCAACGGTCGTCAGTACGCCAAAAACCACGATTACCGGTCGCAGATCACGAATGCGGGCCACCACAAACGGCATGCTCACACCACCGATGACGTTGACGGTTCCCAACACGGCAAGCCCTACGGCTGCCCTGCCCGGAGAGACACCTTGGTCGATATACATCTGCGGCAGCCACCCCATTTGTACATAGGCATTTGAGGATTGCAGGCCAAACAACACCATCATCGCCACCGCGGTGGGAGAACTCCATAACGACGTCGACGCAATCTTGTTCGCAACAACTGCTGGGTCCGAATCAACCGCGGGGTCCGAATCAACCGCGGGGTCCGAATCAGCCGCTGTACCCGTCGTACCTGGTGTAGTCATACGTTCCGTGCCGGAGTTTGTGGGTTGTGCAACGGGTGGTTTGCGAGGTTTATCCACCCGAACCCGGGTTAATACCAGAATCCAGACCACAACCTGTGCTGCCGCGAGCAGCGCCCAGATACCCAGTGCCGGGCGCCAAGCATCCTCGCCGGAAAACCACAAGGCACTCAGTGGTGCAACCGCACCCGAAAGACCTAAGAAACCGGAATAACACGACATCAACAGCACAGAGCAACGCGGCGCGTGCTGTTTAATCCAGGCCGGTAACAACACATTCAACAGCGCAATCCCGCCAACAACCAACGCGGTTAGCAGAATAAACGTGCCCATACCGCCCGGTACATGGACGCCGATCAATGGCCGGAAAGCAAGGCCCACGAGCATGGCCACCATTCCGGCAAAAAGCGTGAAGCTTAACCCGAAGCGTCGGGCAATAGGAACAGCTGCCAACCCCATGATGGCGAAAGCAAAACCCGGCATGGCGGTGAGCGCACCAGCCACGAAAGCCGAGGCCTGGAAACTGACCATTACCTGTTCCAGCACTGCGCCCAGTGAAGAAATACCGGCGCGCAGGTTCGCCGCAGCGGAGATTACTGCGACGAGAGCAAGTGGGACTGAAATTGCCCCACCAGCAACTAGTGTCGTGTGCTTCGACTGCTTGTCACTCGTCGGACTCACCTTCCAACACAATGCTCGAGAGAAAACAAACGTGCTGTGCACAAAACTTGCCGTGCACAGCACACTTCGGATTAGTCTTCCGAATCCGTCACCGGTGCCCATTCTGGGCCAGTTTCAGCTAGCTCCGGGTCCAGCTTGGTAATCAACGGCTTCGGTTTCGCCAATGTAGTACCAGGGGTGATATCCAGGCGTTTCCAGGTTGCTGCCTGTGCTGCATAATCACCTGTAATCGCGGGGTACTTCTGACCTTTCTGTGGCGTTCCGACGCCAACCAATTCGACGTCATAATCGTCGACAACTTCGACAATCTCTGGCTGTGCAGCCCACACATCATCGCGACCCAAGGTTTCGTGCACGCGCTGTGCCAAGTGCGGCAGGTATGGGGTCAAAAGCACGTTGCAGTCGGAAACGACCTGCAATGCAGTCCACAAAACCGTCGCCAAGCGTTCGCGCTGGGAATCATCCTTAGCTAGTTTCCACGGCTCATTCTCGGCAATATAGGCGTTCGCCTCACCAACGACATGCATCGCATGCGTGATTCCGGCCTTGAACTTGGAATGCTCCAGGGCATCCCCAACAACGTCAAAAGCATTAGTTGCCAAGTCCAGAATGCGACGATCGCTATCAGTCAGCTCACCGGGCTCTGGTACTTCACCGAAGTTTTTGTGTGCCATGGAGACCGTGCGGTTGACCAAGTTACCCCAGCCGTTTGCCAGCTCGTTGTTGATACGGCGGACGAACTCATCCCAGGTGAAGTCTGCGTCGTTGTTTTCTGGGCCAGCCACTGCAATGAAATACCGCAACGGATCCGGCCCGAATTCTTCCAAAAAGTCCTTGACGTAGATGACCAGACCCTTGGATGAGGAGAACTTGGAGCCAGACATCGTCAAAAACTCCGAGGACACAATTTCGGTCGGCAGATTGATTTCACCATAACGGTGTTGTTCACCGCCCTTGGCGCCCTTACCCGCATAACCGAGCAGCTGCGCTGGCCAAATCTGCGAGTGAAAAGTGATATTGTCCTTGCCCTGGAAATAATAGGACTTGGTTTCCGGATCCAACCAGAATTGTTTCCACGCGTCCGGATCTCCGGTGCGCTGTGCCCACTCAAGCGAGGCAGACAAGTAGCCGATCACAGCATCAAACCACACGTAGAGCTTTTTCGCGTTGTTGTTTTCCCAGCCCTCGATCGGTACGGGAACGCCCCAGTCAATATCGCGGGTCATTGCACGTGGGCGCATATCCGCCAACAAATTCTGCGAGAACTTCAGCACGTTCGGGCGCCAGCCTTGACGGGTCGACAGCCATTCGCGCAATGCGTCGGCAAGCGCAGGCAGGTCCAACAAGAAGTGCTCGGTCTCGCGGAAAACCGGGGTTTCGCCATTGATCTTGGAAACTGGATCGATCAAATCCGCTGGGTCCAACTGGTTACCGCAGTTATCACATTGATCACCCCGGGCGCCGTCGGCATGACAAATTGGGCACGTGCCTTCGATGTATCGGTCTGGCAGCGTGCGCCCGGTAGACGGGGACACCGCACCCATGGTGGTTTCTTTGACCATGTAGCCGTTGTTGTACAGGCCTTTGAACAGCTCTTGCACTGTCGCGTAGTGAGTCCGGGTAACAGTACGGGTAAACCAGTCATAGGACAGGCCCAAACCGCGCAGGTCTTCGACGATCTGACGGTTATAGCGATCGGCCAATTCGCGTACGGAGACGCCTTCTTTATCAGCTTGCACCAACAACGGAGTGCCGTGTTCATCAGTGCCTGAGACCATCAGGACGTTGTTGCCCCGCATTCGCTGAAAGCGCGCGAATACATCGGAAGGTACGCCAAATCCTGCGACGTGTCCGATATGACGGGGGCCATTGGCATACGGCCAGGCAACATTCACAAGCACATTTTCAGACATGCCTTCCAGCATAATTGAACCCCGGTACCGTATGGTGACCGGGGTTCATAGAACTCACAGGGTGCGCAGCAGGTTCACACTGAGTTCTCATGTGAGCACCGCACACCTAACAATTACAGCAAGAATTAGCTAGCAGCAGTTAATTCTTGCGCATGCTTTCTGGCTTCCAGCTCTCCAGACGTTCTGCGCGACGCTTTTTCAGCTCTTCCTTGCGGTGCGCCTCGCGAGTCAAGCGGCGTTCACGGGCCAGCTTCCGTGCGAAGGCTTGCTGTTCCTTCTGCTCGACGTAGATAACGTCGTTACGCAAGTCTTTCACCAGGCTAAACATCAGTCCAATAATGATCAGTAGGAATGGTGAAGCAGCCACGATCGTGACCGACTGCAGCGAGTCCAGGGCATCCTCACCACCGCCGATAAGCATGGTCAGACCAACCGCAGCTGTCAAAACACCCCAGGTAGCCGACAACCATGGGGTGGCCACCATGCGGCCGCGCTGCGACATGGAACCCATGACAGTCGAAGCAGAGTCTGCCGAGGTGATAAAGAACGTTGCGAGCAGCACCATCGCCACGACTGATGCAATCGCTCCCAGTGGCAGCTGATCAAACATGTTAAACAGCATGTTTTCGGTGGTGCCATCACCGTATACTACGCCTTCATTGCTGCGTTCCATATCGATCGCGGTACCACCGAAGATTGCAAACCATACTGTGGAGACACCAGATGGAATCAGCAGCACGCCGATGCAGAATTCCCGCACAGAACGTCCGCGGGAAATGCGCGCTAGGAACATACCGACGAATGGCGACCAGGAAACCCACCATGCCCAATAGAAAATCGTCCAGGCAGAGCTAAATTCGGCAGCTTCTTCACCGTTTTCTGCGGTGCGCCCGGCCATCATCAGGAAGTTTTGCAAGTACGAACCCAGTGAACCTGGAATCAGGTTCAGCTGCACGACGGTTGGGCCCACAATGAACACGAAAATGGCCAGGACAGCGGCCATGATGAGGTTAGCGTTGGACAGATACTGGATACCCTTGCCGACGCCCGACAGCGCCGAGAGAATAAAGGCCAAGGTCAAAACCAGCACGATACCGATAACAACCGACATCGAAGGGTCGTCGATGATGCCGGACGCGGACAAACCTGCCTGGATCTGCAGTGCACCGAGGCCCAAAGAACATGCGGTACCAAACACAGTCGCAAAAATGGACAAAATATCAATGAAACGGCCCACGCCACCGGTGGCTGCCTTTTCACCAATCAGCGGGACGAATGCCGAAGACAGCAGCTGCTTGCGTCCGACACGGAAGGTGGAATATGCGATGGCCAAGCCGACGATCGCGTAAATCGCCCACGGGTGCAGTGTCCAGTGGAACATCGCCTGCGACATTGCACCACCGACTGGGTCATTATCGATTCCCGGAACACCATCGTTATAAAAGAAAGTAGGTTCCGCTGCGCCGAAGAACATCAAACCAATGCCCATACCCGCGGCAAACATCATTGCGATCCATGAAATGGTATTAAATTCGGGTACTTCATTAATCGAGCCCAACTTAATAGCACCAAACTTCGAGGCGGCAATGGTAATCACGAATACCACGAAAACCGTGGTAAACAGCATGAAAGCCCAGCCGAAGTTATCGATAATCCAACCGAATGCTACGCTGGCGAAATCATTGAAAGATTCTGTGAAAACCAGACCCCAAATAACGGTCGCCAGCACCAGAATGCCGGCTGGCAGAACAACACCCCAGTCAATGGAAGTGTCTTCGTTTTCGGAAGCCATCTCAACAGAGTCGTCGACGCCGCTGACCGCGACATCATCTTCGTGTTCCAGCATATAAGCAATCTGCCTGGTAGCAGACAGCTCATTCAGGTCTTCGCGGACCAGATTGGAATCTGTTCCTAGCTGTGGATCATCCACAACATCATCGCGATCGGCACCATCGGCGCCGTGTGAATCAGGTTTAGTCATGGATACCAGAGTGGTTGAAAAACACCCGGCAATCAAATTCAGAAAAGCTGAAAATTAGCTGATGAGCAGATAAATCCACTAATTATGTGACCTGCCACGAAACTGTGCTGCCATTATTTCGAGTTAGCATGCAAAATCGCGTGAACACACCCGAGAAACATCCAAGCTCCGTCGAAAACACACAACAGACTAGTTCATGTGATATTACGCACTTTTATTTATTTTCCTCACGTGCCCGCAAATACGCGTCGTAAAGCTCACGATTTGAATGCGCAGTCCAAGCGCCAATTTGTTTACAGGCGGCTTTCAAACGCATACCGCCATCGACCAACTCGGAAACGCGGCGCACAGCTTCATCTACGGAAATCACCGCTTGCTCACCACCCTCGATGACAACAGTAATCTCGCCCTTCACGCCGTTTGCAGCCCACTGCGCAAGCTCAGAAAGTGGTGCCTGCTTGACTTCCTCATAGAGCTTCGTCAACTCACGGCACACCGCGCCACGACGCTTCGCCCCCAATACTTCAGCAGCGATCCGCAACGTATCCGCTAATCGATGCGGCGATTCGAAAAAACACACTGCACGTTTTTCATTACGTAATGACTCCAGCCAGCTGCGTCGCGCCCCATCCTTGCGCGGAGCAAACCCATCGAAAATAAACTTTCCTACTTGCAACCCGCACAAGGCCAGCGCAGTGGGCACCGCGGACGGCCCCGGAATCGCGGTAACCGAGATACCAGACTCATGTGCTGCAGCCACGACATTATGCCCCGGATCAGAAACCACTGGCATCCCCGCATCGCTGACCACCAACACACTAGAGTTTCGTGCCGCGCGCAGTAGTTCATCAACCCTGCCTGCTTCGTTGTGGTCAAAATTCGACACCACTTTCGCGCGCAATTCCACCCCCAGCGCATTCGCGAGATTGCGCACACGCCGCGTGTCCTCAGCGGCGATCACTTCTGCATCCCGTAAAGCACCTATAAGCCGCGGGGAGGCGTCGGCAAGGTTGCCCAGCGGAGTTGCAGCAACGATAATTCCATGCGGCAGACGCTGATGTGGGTTTTCATTATGCACACCGTCTTGATTCATCACACTTCTAGCATGGCACACCCACGCTACCGATACTTGCGCGCTAGCTAGTGCCAAAATGAGACTCGTCGCCTAAACTATTGCGGGTGACTGCCGTTGCTAGCACCCCACACAGCCCGAACACCCCAGATCGTTCACACGCGTCGACGAGAGCTGCCGCGCCGAATCTCGCGCCGGCACAGAAACCACGCAAACGATACAGGCACGGCACAAGCGTGCGCCCATATACGTCGTCTCAATTCACACGCATCCCGCTCGATCACCGTGATGGTTGGTCGCTGTTGCTCATCGGCGTGTTAGCAGCAATCACTCGGTTTATTGGCTTGGGGCATCCGGCATCCGGTGGCACACCGATTTTTGACGAAAAACACTATGTCCCCCAGGCCTGGGACATCGTGCGCAGTTGGGACCATCTGCTCATCGGAGGCATTGAATCCAACCCTGGATACGGGTTAGTAGTGCACCCGCCGCTGGCCAAACAGATCATTGCACTGGCCGAATTTGTCTTTGGATATTCGCCGTGGGGCTGGCGAGCGATGGCAGCTTTTTTTGGCACCGGGGTGGTTATCGCGACGATGCTATTGGCGCGCGAGCTCACCCAGTCCTGGAATGTGGGCGCCTTTGCCGGATTTTTAGCCACCTTCGACGGGGTGCTGTTGGTAAGTTCCCGGTTTGGCATGCTGGATATCTTTCAAGTCTTTTTCATCATCGCAGCTGCCTGGATGCTGACCCGGGACCATCGAGACATGCGCTCGCGAATGCATTCCGCCTGGCAGTCGCTTGCCGACGCCTCCCCTAACCAATTGTGGGCTTCGCCGTTTGGACCGCGCTTTGGCGTACGCTGGTGGCGCTTCAGCGCAGGTTTATTACTTGGCGCAGCCGTGGCAGTGAAATGGTCCGGCCTGTACTATATCGCCTTTTTCGGTTTGTTTTGCGTCTTCGGCGACTTAATTATCCGTCGTCGTTACGCTGTGGCCAGGCCGTATTCTGCAGTGTGGTTACGCGATATTCCCGCTGCCCTAGCTTCACTGGTGCTCGTCCCAGTATTGGTCTACCTGTGGACCTGGCGGGCGTGGTTTGCCAGCGAAACCGCCGTGTATCGCCATGCCGCAACCGATGCCACTATTGACGATGATTCTTGGCTGCAGGTTTTGCCCGATACAGTAGCCAGCTGGCTGTATTATCACCAGTCGGTTTTGCAATTTCATGCGATGCTGACGACATCTGGCGGTCACGATCATCCGTGGGATTCCAAACCTTGGGCCTGGCTAGCGGGCGTTCGGCCAATTCTGTATTACTCGAATACCGAACTAGCCTGCCCTCTTGGTGGTAGCGACAAAGGCTGCCGCGAGATGCTGTTTTTATTCGGTACACCGGCAATCTGGTGGTTCATCGTTCCAGGGTTGGTGTGGGCAATGTGGGCAGTGCTCGTGCGTAAGGAACGAGCTTTTGCCTGGCCCCTGGTTGGCTTTGCTGCCGGATTCGTGCCTTGGCTTGCAGCATATGACCGCCAAATGTATTTCTTCTATGCGGCCGTTTTTATTCCTTTTGTCATAGTCCTCTACGCAATGATCCTGGGTGGGCTCGCCCATCGCGGTCGTTATCTTCGGTGGCGCTTGCTCACGCGTGTGGCTGGTCGCGAATTGACCGCTGGCAGCGTTGTCGTGATTGTGTACTTGGCGACGGTTGCCGCGATGTTTGTGTACTTCTCGCCGATTCTTTATGGGCTACCGATTCCCGACGGCTGGTATCACTCTATGATGTGGCTGCCCAGTTGGACGTAACGATGCTGTACGTAACGGTAGCGCAACCATAACCAGGCGGTCGCCAGTGCGCTAATGATCAACATGCCGATCAACAAAATCTGCTGTCCAGTAGCCACCCCGAGAACGACATCGCGAATGGTAAATCCAGTCAAGAACATTCCCATGGCCCCCACCACTGGCATCACTCCAGCGGCCCAGTATGGGCGCCACGCCGCGGTGAGTAAGCCCAACGACACCCCGGCTCGCAGCGCCGCACCTTCCATCAGGGCCGTCGCCAAGTGTGGATCCGCGCTCGGATCCCATACGGCTTCGCCGTGGACATCCAAGCTCTGCGGGATCAGCCCGCCAGAAGCAACCACCTGCACCACCGCCCAGATGCCGAACCCGATGCCGCAGACCAACAGGGTGAGGCGGGCAATGATGGTATTCAGCTCTGCTCTGCGCGCGGAACGACGCCACGCAGGTTCTACACCAGCCAAGATATTTTCCGTGAGCTGTTGCGGCGGCGCCATGTCAGCGCCAGTATTTTCGCTGGCCTGATGCATACTCTTGGTCAGCGAAAGCGCCCGATTTTGGAATTGTTGACATTCCTCACAGCCAGAAAGATGCGCATCTAAGATCTCGTCAGCAATTCCCGTGGGCTCGCCGTCGATGCGCGCGGACAATGCGGTTTGGATTTCATCATGATTCGGCACGTGTTAACACCCCATCCACACTGGCACGGCCCGCGCCGAAAACGACGATCACCAACAGCAGCGTCACAAACATCAACAAGGATTCATAGCTGGGGTTTTCCCCCAGAAACTCGATGTCTGCGACAAAATACTGCAACGCTACAGAGGAGAAAAACAAAATACCGGCTGCGAACGTCGTCAAGATCCCCACCACGAGCGCGGCGCCCAAGAAAATTTCTAACAGCATCGTGATCCACCCCGTAATCGCTGGTGCCGGTACCGCTGCCGCGGAATATGCTCCGATGGTGTCGTCCATACCGCGGAAAAAGAGTTGATCCAGCCCACGAATGATGCAGATGATTCCGACGACGATGCGTACGAGAAGCAGCATGGCATCACGAATGGCAGGATTGTGCATGCCCACTAGACTACCCGGCACATCGGTGGGAACCGAACGCGCCTTTACTGTGGTCTAAATACTTAGTGAGAAAGCGAGGAAACACATGCACGTTGAGACACAGTCCAATCCAAACAACACAGGACACCAACCGGCAATGTTGCTGTTGACCAATGGATTTCTTGTCGACGAGCACGGCATCGCCCGGCCGGCGTGGGCGTGCAGCAATGAGTTACTGCGAGACTATTACGACACCGAGTGGGGCCAGCCAATTACCGGCGAACAAGCATATTTTGAACGTCTCTGCTTGGAAAGTTTTCAGGCTGGTTTATCGTGGGAACTGATCTTGCGGCGTCGCCCGACGTTACGCGAGGTATTCGCAGATTTTGATCCCGCCCGTGTTGCAGAATTTACCGATGCGGACGTTGAGAATATCTTGACGCACCCGGGAATGATCCGTAATGAGAGTAAAATTCGCGCTGTTATCACCAATGCGCGAGCCTGCGTGGCTTTACGGGATGATCCGGACTTTCCCGGTGGCTTAGAAGAATTGGTGCGCTCCTTCGCCCCAGCAAAGAAAGAATGCTACGGACATAGCAACGACGTGCCAACGAAATCAGAAGAATCCGCGGCACTGGCAAAAACGTTGAAAAGGAAAGGGTTTAGTTTCGTAGGGCCCACAACTATGTTTGCACTGCTCGAGGCAATCGGCTTGTTAAAATACGATATTTCCCCGGGCACCCCTGTCGAATCTGCACAGGCGCAAAACTAAACCACAGAGCGGCAAAGACCGGGCTGCAAAGACTGGGCTACACCGGAAAGCCGCACACAGCCTAAGCTAAAAATTAGACGCTAGACTACCCGTCGGCCTCCGACGCGCACCACGTGCTCGTCCGTCAACGAGCCGTCTTCGGCTACGCTGCGCAATGCCGGGCCGCGACGAACGTATTGCTGGCGAGCATATTGCTGACGACGCAACGGGCGCGAGGCATAATCGGCTGACTCGCTTTCCGATTGCTGGTAATCCACAGTGGCCAGCTCATCGAAATCTGGGCTGGCATCATCAACCTCAAGCACGGTGGCGCCAGGTCGACGAAGGTTGGGATTGACGGATGGGCGGTGCTCATCGTCTTCTCGGTTCCGCACTCCCATGCGCGCACGGCGCAGCTGGCGAATACGTCGGGCACGTAGTTCTTGTTCCTGCTGTACCTGTCCGCGTAGGGCGAGTAGGTAAAACAAAGTGAGCAGACCAGCACCGGCAGGCAGAGCCCAGAACCAACCGCCGACTGGGATCGCAGTGGCCACCAACACCACAACCAATCCTGCTAGCACCAGCAACGTGTTGCGGCGACGCTTGGTGCGTTGAGCTTGCAGTCGGCGTTCAGCTTCTGGGTTCCAGCCACCACGCTGCGAACGACGCGCCGCGAAGGCAAGCTCTTCTTCTGTCAAGGTTAATTCCGCTTCACGGTCTGCGCGTGCCGCTGCAGCAGTGACCCCACGTGCGCGATCATCAACGAATACCATCTCGTGATCACCCGACTGCGTGGCAGGTGCTATCTCGACCTCGTTCGCCGCAGCGGTCTCAATGGCTTTTTCGGCACCGGATTCCGCGTCATCGTCAGCATTGTTGTCGGCACTATCTGCAACGCTTCTCGTTAGCACCGCGTCGGCATCAGTTACGCCCGGGTACAAAAGATCCACCGGAGAAGTGTAAGTCTCATCATGGCTATACATTTCTTCTGGTGCCAGTTCAGAAATAACCACGCGTGGATGAACGCCCTGCGCACTCGTTTCATCTCCTGCCTCATGGGCGCTAGCCGCGACTGCGGCCTCGCCGTAATCAGCAGTTCGTTCGGCAGATTGTTCAGTAGCATCGTGGGCTGCGGCAGACCCTGCGGCAACAGTCTCGTCATTGTCAACAGCATCGTAAGCACTCTCGGAGGAGTCGACAAGCTCGCCTTCGATTACTGCACCCTCAGCATCGGCAGCGGTCTCGTTGTCACCATCAATCCCGGTGGATTCTTCCGTCGCATCCCGTTTGCTCCACGGCTCATCAACGATCTCGTATTCCTCAGCTTCCACCAGCTCGTAGTCAGCAGACCCCTCTCGGTCAAGGTGCGAGACAGGACGAGCGGCCGCCGATCCTGGACGCATTGGCGTTTTCAGCACGTCTTTACCGCCCGAAAACACCACGCGCGTGTCATTAAACCCCTCGCCAGAATGACGAATCGGCTTTTGCCCACGGAAGATCAGCGGCGCAAGCACAACGAGCCAGACGACGATGATCAAAACGATGATCAGTGTTGTTGACATGAGGAAATTGCCACCTTCCGAAATAAGCACACCGACGCTAGTTATCGTTTTAGACTACTGGGAACTATGTGATCGACTCGCCAGGCACGCCGCACCTTCACAGAACTCAGAAAACTCACAGCAGGCGTCCATGCGCGCGTAACCGCGCGACCGCAGATTCCACGAAATCGTCGGAAAGCAGGCTCGATTGATGGTGGTCACGCCAGGAGCCGTCAATATGCAGATATCCTCGCAGCAGGCCCTCGTCACGAAAGCCATTGTTGATAATGACCTGCCTGCTCGCTGGATTATCCGGCAGATACGTCGCGGTAATCCGGTGCACCCCGACTCGTTGGAACGCGTGGTCAATGCCCAACGCAAGCGCTGCTGTCGCGACCGAGCGCCCCATCACCGATGAAGCGACCCAATAACCTATCCAACAGCTAGCAGCCGTACCGTGTTGGATGCCACCGAGCGTCAACTGCCCGCAAAATGCACCGTTGAGTTCAACCACCAACGGGATAACCTCCCCGCGGCGTGACTGTGCGTGCAATATCCGAAGGTATTCCGTCCACGCGGTTTTTGTATGCGCCGCTTCCCACCCGTGCGGCGCGGTCGGTTCCACTGGGCGCAGCCAGGATTCGTCGACAAGCCGCATCTCGCACCATAATTCGCCATCCCCGCGCCGTAATGGACGTAGTCGCACCAGATCACCATGCGCTGTAGTGACGTTCGGGGTCGACTCGGGCCATCCGGGGTGTACAGGATTAGTTGGGCCAGAGGCTGGATTCTTCGTGCGCCAAGCAGCTAAGCCAAACGGATCAAGCATGAATCAACCGCAATTCGTGCACCCACTACGCCCGCTGCGTCAAAAACATTACTTCTACTACATCCCCCGGACGTACTTCATCGACGTCTTCTGGAATCCGAATCATGGCATTCGCCTGCGACAAACCCGCCAACAAGTGTGCAGGTGCCCCGGTTGCTCCGCCTAAGCCCTCCACCAAATAATCGCTGGTTTGTGCATCGCGCATCAGCCGCGCTCGAATATAGCCCTGCCGCCCAGGACGAGAAGCCAAATGATTAATCGACCGGGCTCGTACAAGTCGGCGGTGTGCGCTGCCCTTGCCTAGGGACAAACGAATCAGTGGACGAACGAAAACCTCAAAAATCACCAGCGAAGACACCGGGTTCGACGGCAACAAAAACACTGGCACGCGCTGTTTACCCAGCAACCCAAACCCTTGTACAGATCCAGGATGCATTGCCACACGGCTGGTATCGATATCCCCGAGATCATCGAGAACTTCCCGCATTACCTGAGCACCAGAACCACCAACAGCACCGGAGATCACGATAATCTCGCTCCGCATGATCTGCGATTCCAGCATCTCTTTAATACGACGCGGTTCGCCTTCCGCGATGCCCACCCGGTGCACATCCGCGCCTGCATCCTTCGCTGCCGCGGCCAGGGAATACGAATTCACATCGAAGACCTGGCCCAGACCAGGATCGCGGTCCACATCAACCAGCTCGCGACCAAAAGAAATAATCGACACGCGCGGTCGTGGGTAGGCCAATACTTTTTCCCGGCCTACCGCCGCCAACAACCCAATTTGGGCTGGCCCCAAAATAGCGCCCGAAGCCACAGCCACGTCTCCAGGCTGAATGTCATCACCAACGCGACGCACAAAATCTCCCGAACGGACCGCGCGGTGTGGAGTCATACGTTTACGGCCCCGGTCCGTCCATTCCAATGGCAGCACAGCATCGGACAGCGTCGGCAAGGGTGCGCCTGTGTGTACCCGGACAACCTGTTTCGGCTGGAGACGTAACGGTTGCCGCGAGCCGGCCGGGACCTCGCCGACTACTGGAAGAGATTTGTCTGCTGCTAGTGGGGTGGGCGGTAATGGCGATGCGTCGCCTGCTGCGTCTCCTGCATCCGCTGTCACTCGGGATGGGGCTGCGCGCAAAGCGCGCTCTCCCCCAATGTCTACAGCTCGAACGGCATAACCATCGATAGCTGCCTGCGGAAACCCCGGCAGCGGCTGGCTTGCTTGCACCTCCTCGGCACACATCATTCCCAGCGCGTCGGTAATCGCAATGCGCACCGGCTCCGGGGTCATGGCCGCATCAGTAATCAGCGCAAGCTGCTCTTCAACAGAACGCATCTATGATCTACCTTCCTGGGCACGCCCGCTTTACTTAAGAAATCCCGTGTTCTGCTTCATACTCCGCCAAAATTTTCTTTACCGACTGGTACAATTCTGGACCATATTTCTCGTGCTGTAAGCCAAAATCTACATTCGCTGGAATGAATCCACCGGGATTGCCCAGATCATGGCGTGTTCCTTGATGCACAACCACATGCACAGGGTGACCTTCTTGAATCAATAACTCGATGGCGTCGGTAAGTTGCAATTCACCGCCCTTACCAGGGGTAATCCGCTCGAGTGCGGAGAAAATCTCCCGATCCAAGAGGTAACGTCCGGCGGCAACAAGCGTAGAAGGTGCCTGTCCGGCATCTGGTTTTTCCACCATGCCTTTGACCTTGCGCACCCGATCTGCAGGCAAGCCCGCAATCTCATCGGCCGGTTCCACATCAAAAACGCCATAATTCACGGTTTCTTCTGGCGCAACCTCAAACGCACACAACACCGATCCTCCAAGCTGCGCGCGGACACGGCACATTTCTTTCATCACGCCCATCGGCAGCACCAAGTCGTCGGGAAGCATAACGGCAAAAGCATCTTCGTGCTCATCTAACAACTCAGCTGCCAATCCGACGGCATGACCAAGCCCGAGCGGTTGTTCTTGTTCCACCGCCACCGGGTGAATCAGTTGCCCGGCGCGCTGAACCTTCCGTGCCTGTTCTTCTTTTCCTCGGGTATACAGCGTGTCAGTCAGCTCCGGAAAATCAGCGAAATGTCGCATGATTTCTTGCTTATTCGGCGCCGTGATAACCGCCAAGCGCCCAGCCCCACAGGCTGCTGCTTCTTCCGCGATCATCTCGATGCCTGGGGTATCAACGACTGGTAGGAGTTCTTTCGGCACAGTTTTCGTCGTTGGCAAAAACCGCGTTCCCAAGCCTGCTGCTGGGACTACGACGGTGTGCACCGCATCGGAGTTTGGGTGCGAGGAGGCCTGTGTGAGTCCGGAAGAATCTAGAGACATGCTCAAAACAATACCTGGTCGCCGATTCCAATTGGCCACGGCTTTCCGGTAACAGGTTCGGTAATTGTGCTCAGCTTGCACTGCCACGATGGCTGTGCGAACCAGAATATGGCTGTCGCCACCTGTCTGCGTTTCGAAAGCCCTATTCTGGACTCATGAGTTCTCCACGGTCTTCCATGAGTTCTTCTCACTTTCCTCGGCCTTCTGGTAACGCTGAGGATACTCATTTTACGGGCGCCGACGATGAAAGTTGCCCTGCGGGCAAACTCTCAGAAGCGAAAGCTGCGCTGCGCTCTCACCACGCTAAGGCCCGTCGACGCGATTGCCACGATGCGGATAGTTGGCGCACAAAAAATTCGCGGATGGCCGAACACACAGCACAGTACGTGCGATCGCTGCGGCGCGAGGGACGGCCACTACGAATCGCGGCTTACGTACCGCTTGCCGACGAACCAGGCGCAGGTTTTCTCCTGCAAGCCTTAGACACCGACGTCGACGAGCTCTGGCTACCGATCTGCTTGCCAAACGCTCGCCTTCATTGGTCGCGTTATGCTGGCCCAGATTCACTGCACATCCCGAATCCGCGGTTACCAGTTTCAGAGCCAGTGGGCCCTGGGATCGCAAGTGCCGACTGCTTACCCCAGCTAGACCTGGTTGTTGTTCCTGCTCTCGCGATTGCTCGCGACGGTTATCGTCTGGGGAAAGGCGCTGGTTTTTATGATCAAGCGATTGCAGAAGCACGCGCCCATGTTTCTACTCGCACAGAATCTGCCGCCAGCTGCATGCCAGAGTTACTCGGGCTGGTTTTCGCCTCGGAAGTCTGTGCTTCTGTTCCCCACGATCATCGTGACTGTGCCGTGGATAAGATCATGACAGAAATGGGTGTCCGGAACCTTTCCTAGTTGGACGCGGTCTAATGCGATATGAAAAAGCACTTACGAGCGACGCGCCACGATTCGCAGCAAGCCACAACTAATTCCACCGCAAGCAAGAAAGGCGGTGCCAATACAGGTCTTTCTGCCTTATTCCACCAATTGCGCACCCCGGGATACCGGCGCTCGGTATTGCTTCGGCGCAGCCTTGCCGGGATGTTGGTATGCGTGGCCGCCGTGTTGGCTGTGCGCAGTCATAGCAGCGACCCCGAGGTAGTAGTTTTTGTCCGGCACGTGGAAGCAGGCGCCATGATTACTATCAATGATGTTGCGTTGCGTGAACGGCCAACCGAATTCACACCAGACGGTGCTTTCAGTGCGACGGAAGATGTCATGGGCACAGTAGCGGTATCTGCTGCGGAGCCTGGCGAGGTGGTCACTGGATCGCGTTTTATCAGTTCAGAACTGACAGCCACGCTCGTTTATGGGAGCAGCACCGACGATCAGGAAGGCGACAAACAAGAATCTGGTGCCATGGGGGAAGAAGGAAAGAATGCAGAATCAGCACACATGGTGCCAATTTCTTTAGCTGATCCGGAAGTTATCCCCTTGCTTAACCATGGAGATACCGTGTCCGTGATTTCCGAGGGCAGCAAGGATGCAGTCGATGTTCGTCGTAATAGCAGTGCTGACCATGCAGCTCCAGCACCTCCTGCCGCAACGAAGCCAACAGAATTCGGAGAGCATAACTCCGTTCCGCCTGTTAGCCCCATGCCTATCCAGGATTCCACGGTGATCGCCGAAGGAGCTCGTGTCATCATCGCCCGGGAGGCCACTTCTGCAGGTAACAGGGCCACCGTCATGCTTGCGCTGCCCAGCAGTGCGGCACAACGCGTGGCTGTGGCGTCGTTATCAACACCGCTGACTGTTGTTCTCACCGGTGAACGAGCAACCGGAAAGGGTGACTCATAAATACTTTTATTATTTCAGCTAAAATCCAACCCCATGTTGCAAGGTTTTAAAGATTTCATCATGCGCGGCAATGTCATCGAGTTGTCAACTGCCGTCATCGTTGGTTCGGCGTTTACCGCGATTGTGACCTCGATTTCTGATCACATCATCAATCCGTTAATTGCGTCTTTCGGTAGCGCGGATGTCTCCGGGTTCGGGTTCTACCTGGACGCTGATAACGAGGCCACATTCCTGGATTTCGGTGCGGCCATCACATCCGTCATCAACTTTCTCATCGTCGCAGGCATCGTATATTTCATTATCATCGTTCCAATCAACAAGCTGGAAAATGCCCGGAAACGCAGCCTTGGCATTGGCAAAAGCGAAAACGAAGAAGAAGGCAAAGAGCCACAGCCAACGACTGATGAACTCTTGGCGGAAATCCGCGATTTATTGCGCGACGATACCACCGGCATGTCCACACAGTCCCACCATGCTCAGCCGACTGAGCGATCTAAAAGTGCACCTGAAACCGAATCCTTTTAAGAATCTACTGCCTACCAGTAATTGTGGATGCTTAGTTAGTACACACTGTGCGGGGGACGTTGCTCCAGCCAAAACTCCTCAGTAAAACCCTCATCGTTGCCGCCGACACCGCTTGCGTTATCCGCACCGCGGTCATAATCCGCAGTATTTGAGATACGCACTGCACGCCTGCGCCGCTCGGCCCGATGTGCACGAGTATGTAGCTTATCTACATCGTCGTCGCTCGATTCGTCGGCATGCATGAATAACGCCTACTCTCCTACCATTTCAGGTTTCCTCAGCTGGCTGAGTCAACTACGAAGTCAACTAGCAAGTCAACTAGGAATCCAAGGAATGCTTTTGCAATTGGTCGATTAAGTGGTGCACCAAAGGCCCCAAGGTCGCCATGCCATCCCGAATGGCGGCCCGGGAAGATGCCAGGTTAACAACCACCGTGGACCCAGAAATCCCGCAGATTCCCCGGGATGTACAAGCATCGACCGCGCCGCAGGCTTGCCCTGATGAGCGCAGAGCCTGAGCTACGCCAGGAACTCGCATATCGACCACACTGCTGGTGGCTTCTGGAGTGCAATCGCGAGCGCCGACCCCCGTTCCGCCAATGGAGACGACGAGGTCGACTCCACCAACGACTGCAGTTTCAATCGCTTGTCGGATTTGCGCTTGATCGTTGCGAACAATCACGATGCCATCGACCGTGAAGTCATCTTCAGCCAGAAGCTCAGTCACCAGTCTCCCAGTATCTTCCCAGGATTCTGGCTCGCGATCGGTAACAATAACGACCAGTGCGCGTCGATAAGCAGGAAGATCGCCTTCTTTTTCTGCGGCCAAGAAGAATTCCGCGTCTGGATCATCCAAATCCAGCAATGATGGCCGTGCGGCGCTCGTAGCGCGCAAATCAGATTCTTCTGACATTCCAACTCCAGGTGCTTATCGAGTGAGCGAGGGGCAAAGCTAACTAGTAACTTACTAGTTCGACAGCGTTACCTCTACCTCTCGCGGCTCTTGTGATCCTTCCGAAGTCACTTCGAGGGTCACAGTATCACCGAACTCGTGCGAACGTGTGGCGGCAATCAATGTATCCGAGTCATCGACCTGTCGATCATCCAGCCGAGTGACCACATCACCAGGCTGTAGCCCTGCTTCATCCGCGGGGCTACCTGGTTCCACAGCCAGCACCAGAGCGCCGTTGACTGGGTTCCGGGCATCGACTTGCACACCGAGCAATGGATGGCGAGCTTCCCCATGGTCGATGAGCTGTTGCGCCACTCGGGCGACAAAATTCGATGGGATCGCAAAGCCCAAGCCAATCGAACCAGCCCGGTCATTCGATGCTGATAGCGACGCGATCACCGAATTCATGCCGATGAGGTTGCCGTGCATATCGACCAGTGGGCCACCAGAATTTCCCGGGTTAATCGCGGCGTCTGTTTGGATGCCATCTATCAGCGAAGACTCTCCGCCTTGCTGGGAAGCACGTACGGGGCGGTCCGTCGCAGACACGATGCCCGAGGTCACTGTAGAACTAAGCCCGAGAGGAGAACCAATAGCAACGATCTGCTGCCCTACGCGGATATCATCGGAATTACCAAAGTTAATCGTTGGCAGCCCTTCGACGTCACGAATCTTAATGACGGCAATATCGGTTGCCGGGTCGGAGGCCACAAAATCCGCGGCGTGACGGGTTCCATCACTCATCGTGACATGGATTTGCCCATTTTCACCGCTGGCAACGACGTGGTGGTTGGTCAAAACATAGCCATCCGAGGAAATAATAGAACCTGAGCCATCCGCAACCTGGCGCTGATCAGCAACTCGGATGGACACGACAGTCGGAACAACTTTATCGGCAACCTGTTCCACGGATCCTTCGGCTGCAGGCTCCTGATTATTGGACACTGGATGGCTGAGATTGTCACTCGCGGTGATCGCAGGCTGTTCTCTGATACCTGAACCTGAAGAAACAACTGCGCCGGTGATAACGCCGGTCGCAACAGAGCCAGCCAACATCAATGCGACAGCGGGTACCAGACCGACGCTGCGTTTTGGTTTCTTCGCTACTGGGGCGCTTGCTTGTGCATTCATTCCTCGCATGTAATCCTGCGGTTGCAGCGACTCCTGTCCCCCCGGTTGAGCCCCACCATGCGCAGAGAATCCGTTCCGAATTGGTTGCGTGTGTCCCTGCTGCCAGGCAGGATTGCTAGAAGTCTCCGGCGTTGCCTGTGAATCTGCATTTTCAGCCGCATGGCGGGCGGTGATGTGCCCTACCGCTTGTACGTGGCCTTCTGCTTGGCCTTGGCCAGAAGAAGCAGGATTGTCGCCAGCGTGCGCATTGTTCCAGGATTGATACGGCGACCGGTAGGGCGACGGGAAAGACGACGCTGACCTGTCTGGATTGTCTGAGTTGCCAGAATTATCTGAGTTAGACAGAGAAGGAGTTTGCTCAGATGCTGACTGTTGCGGGTGCTCGCCGTTAGGCTGGTCGTTACCAAACTGGCTCTCGCCGCCGCGGAATCCGTTTTCGTTCATGGATGACATTATGAAAGCCCTGACTGTCTTCTCGCTGTATTACCGGTTTTGAAACCCTGCTGACTGTGTAAGAATAAGCTTTAAGTAGTTTTTGCTCCCGTCCACCCTACCAAGCATCACGTGGCATCCTCACAGCCTTTGCACAGATAGACAAAAACCCCAGAGTCTAACTCCCGTATTCCGGGGTAATAGACCTGGGGTTATAGTGATTTGGCCGCTACGGGAAACCTCCTGCAGCGGCCAAATTTATCTCATGATATCCCGAACTCTGTCTTTAGAATTCTTCGACGTCTACGAGACCAAGCTGTGCGGCCTTCACCAGACGGCGTGGAATACGGACGGTCTGACCGTCAATCTTGACTTCCTGGAGGGCGACATTGTCAGCCTTCCACTGGGAACGACGCATGCGGGTGTTCGCACGGGACTTCTTAAACTTTGGAACTGCCATGTTCTTCTACCCTCCTTTATGAGTTCTTCTTGCGACGACGAGCCATGGCGCCGAAGCGGTTCTGGAAACGCTCCACACGACCCGCGGTATCCATGACGCGCTGAGCACCAGTCCAGAACGGGTGAGACTCAGAGGTAACATCCACAACGATCAGTGGATACTCTTTGCCTTCATACTCAGTTGTGCGGTCAGACTTCGCGGTTGAACGAGTCAAAAATTGCGTGCCGGTACCGGCGTCCTGGAAGACCACTGGGTGGTAATCCGGGTGAATATCTTTTTTCATCTCTCGATTCCCTAAGGTTAGTAACTGGGCCGGTTCTTCAATTCAGACCGACACCGCGCAACGGCACGAACTCTCGTGTTGTGCGCAGTAGATCTTCCGAAGATCGCACCCAGGTTGGGTTCGACAATGGACAACTCTAGTTATCCTACAGACCAAGGTTAATTTTAGAAAACCGCCCGCTACACTTGGTTTTTCTTCTTGTACGGTGTAACGTTTTTGAGTGCTGTTGTCGAAATGTTCGCAAACGCCCCGTCAACTGGTCATATGCAACACTTCAGGTCCTTTTCCCTCACACCCTCACTTTTGAAGGACCTCACCGGGTGTTGTCGCAATCAGTCACGATGTGGGCGGCTAGGAGAAAGATTACCCATGTCGGCTATTTGCCAGGTAACGGGACGCAAGCCAGAATTTGGCAAGCAAGTCTCGCACTCGCACCGCCGCACGTCTCGCCGTTGGAACCCCAACGTGCAGCGTCGGCGTTATTTCCTGCCTTCTGAAGGCCGGACCATCACGTTGACCGTGTCCACCAAAGGAATCAAGATCATCGACCGCGATGGCATTGAATCCGTAGTCGCGAAGATCCGCGCACGGGGAGAGAAGGTATAACGATGGCCCGTAATGACATTCGTCCAATCACCAAGCTGAAGTCCACTGCGGGCACTGGTTACACTTACGTGACCCGCAAAAACAAGCGCAACAACCCGGATCGCATCAGCTTGAAGAAATACGATCCGATTGCCCGTAAGCACGTCGAATTCCGCGAGGAGCGATAGAAATGGCTAAAAAGTCAAAGATCGCCAAGAATGAGCAGCGCAAGGAAATCGTTGCCCGCTATGCGGAGCGTCGCGCTGAACTCAAAGCAATCATCAAAGACCAAACCAAGTCCGAAGAAGAGCGCTTGGATGCCCAGTTCGAACTGAACCGGCAGCCACGCGACGCTTCCCCTGTGCGTGTTCGCAACCGCGACTCTCACGACGGTCGCCCTCGCGGTTACCTGCGTAAGTTCGGTTTGTCCCGTGTCCGTATGCGTCAGATGGCCCACAACGGTGAGCTTCCTGGCGTTCGTAAGTCCAGCTGGTAAAGGGAGGACACCACCATGGCTTCGAAGCGCAATAACCAAAAGAAGTTCCGCATGGAACAGTCCCGTCGCCCAAAGAAGAACCCTTTGAAGGCACGTGGCATCACTCAGGTGGATTACAAGGATACTGAAACCTTGCGCCTGTTCATCTCGGATCGTCACAAGATTCGTTCCCGTCGCGTCACCGGCTTGAACCCGCAGCAGCAGCGCCAGGTTGCTACTGCCATCAAGAACGCACGCGAGATGGCACTCCTGCCGTTCACTACCCGCTAAAGACGGGCTAGAACAAGGCAACAACAGCAGCCATCAGCATTTCACCCCGGTTTATCCATTGTCTTTGGATGAACCGGGGTTTTGTGTATCGCTATACCATCGTTCGTTGTTGTGTACTCTTGAAGGGTATTGCCTAGCAATATTTTTGAGACCATAAGAGACGAATATTCTAGCAAGCACGCTCTCGGACAGAGTGAAGGTTAAGAGTGAAGGTTAAGGGAGGTCATCTATGACGGGGACTGTCGGCCGTCCGCGCAAAAACCGTCCACGTCGACGGGGCGCGAACGCGCGCGAGGAGATTTTGGACGCGTCCGCAGAGCTGTTTACCACGCAAGGTTTTGCGATGACCTCCACGCACCAGATTGCTGACGCTGTCGGAATCCGTCAGGCATCGTTGTATTACCACTTCCCGTCTAAGGCAGAAATTTTCCTTACCCTGCTGAATTCGACGATTGAGCCTTCCCTAAAACTGGCGCAATTCCTGTCCACATCTGATAATCCTGTGGAGCTTCGCTTGTGGGCTCTGGTAGCTGCTGAATCTCGATTACTGCTTTCCGGGCGCTGGAATGTGGGGCGCTTGTATCAGTTGCCGGTGGCGAATTCTCCTGAGTTCGATGATTACCACCGTCGTAAGGCGCGCTTAGCGGAGTATTTCCGGCAATCAGCCGCAGAAATTGTTGGTGCCGACGATCTTCGCGTGGATCTTCCTTTCCACTTAGCTCTCTCTACCATCGAGATGCGGCCAAACGACGGCGTCGCTCCCCAACCATTGCGTGATGACAGCTTGCCAGAAGCGGCCATTATGCTTGCCGACGCAGCCATGGCAGTCATTGGCGCCCCCCTGCCGGATGAAAGGGAACAACGGACTCTGGATCTTCTTATTCCGATCCACAAGTAACTACACCAACACCGCGGCCGTTTTTCGCACAACGGGTGGTTGCGCTCAATGGAACTATGCCATCTAAGCTTCTAATAGCCCCGAAAGATTGCCGAAAGGATCATCTATGCGCATCGCAGTCCTTGTGAAAGAAGTCCCCGATACAAATAAACAGCAGGAGCTCAGTTTAGAAACCGGCCTTCTGAAGCGACGGGATGGCGAAGATGCGGCCACCATGGTCCTCGACGAAATTAGCGAGCGTGCTGTAGAAGCAGCACTCCGCCTAAAAGAGCATTACGCTGACAGCTTTGCTGGGGAGATTACTATCGAGGTCATCTCTATGGCTCCCGAGGCCGCGCTGACATCTATACGGCGCGCGTTATCGATGGGGGCCGATGAAGCAATTCATATTCACGATGACAAGCTGCTAGGCGCGGACTTAACAGTGACTGCAGAGGTTTTAGCTGCAGCATTACGCCAGAGAGACTACGACCTCATCATCGCGGGCACGCACTCTTCCGACGGCGCTTCTGGCGCCTTACCAGCCATGCTCGCAGAACACCTCGGTGTTGTCCTTTTAAGTCATTTAACATCACTTAGCCTCGAGCCATCCGAATCCGGCACCGCCACCATCACAGCGTCTCGCAGCACCACGTCTGCGGTGCAATCCTTAAAAGCATCGTGCCCAGCGGTGGTATCAATCTCTGAGGTATTCCCAGAACCTCGTTTTCCTAATTTCAAAGCCATCATGGCAGGGAAGAAAAAGCCGGTGACTAATTTCAGCCTCGAAGAGCTAGGTGTCGACGCAGAAGATTTTTCTCACCCACGTGCAATCATGACAGCTGTGCAGCCAGCCCCAGCGCGCGAGGCTGGCACCAAGATTAATGACGAGGGCGACGCTGCGGAAAAGATCGTCGACTACCTCGAGAGCAACAAGCTTATTTAGGAGCACCCCCATGACCTACCCTGACAACTGCGTCCTTGTCGTCTGCGAATTAGCTGCCGATGGTGAGCTCCCGGAAACAATTTCTGAATTGTGCGGGGCGGCAAGTGCTATTGGAACTCCAGTAGTCCTCCTGATTGCGCCAGGCGAAGTTGACGAGACCACCACTAATGCAATTGCCCAAGCGGGCGCTGAACATATTGCGATAGTCGTGCAAGATTATAGCCAGCTCGGTTCAGCAGTTGCCGCTGTAGAAGAAGCGATTACAGAATTTTCTCCAGTTGCGACTATATGTATTGCAGATGCAGACGGCACCGATCTCGCAGGACGCGCTGCTGTGCGTATGCAACGCGCTTTGCTATCCGACGTCATGGGTATCGATCGCGACGACGAAGGCATCATCGCCTACCACTCAGTCCTTGGCGATACATATTACGTCACTTCCGCAGCAACCTTTGATTCTCCCATCATTACTTTGCGCCGTAACACAGTCGAGAAACGCGCCAAACCTGGCACAGGACACATAACAGAATTACAGGCAACAACGCTTTCACACGCAGCGATTGTCACCGAGTCCACCGCAATTCCGCAGACCTCCGGGCGCGCTGCTTTGCCCAACGCACAAGTTGTCGTCGCCGGCGGCCGCGGTTTTAGCTCCACGGAAGAATTTCAGGCCGTAGAAGATCTTGCCGACGCCCTCGGTGGTGCTGTCGGTGCTACGCGGGCTGCTGTTGACGCTGGCTATGCGGATCCCGCGGCTCAGATCGGGCACAGCGGTGTTTCCGTCCAGCCTGATGTCTACTTCGCACTTGCACTTTCCGGCGCCATCCAGCATGTGTCTGGTATGAAGTCATCCAAACACATCATTGCAATTAACAAGGATGAAGAAGCACCAATCTTCGATATTGCTGATTTCGGTGTCGTCGGCGATGTCGTCGACATCCTCCCTCAGCTCACGAGCTTGCTTGCACAGCGAAAGGGTTAAGCAATGAGTTCTACGCAGGTTCTCCGTCGCGGGCTTCCGCGAACTCCGGGTGGCGAGCCATGGCCACCAGTAACCAAAACTGATGCTCACCAGGCCGCAGACCGTGCATCAGATATCCAGCCAGCGTCCAATGCCGTGCCAACACACAGCGCACCCGCAAACGGCGGTGCAACAAGCACAGCATCATCACTCGTTGTGTTGCGCCAAGGCTTACCACGAACCCCGGGTGGTAGCCCGTGGCCTCCAATATCCGCATCTAAAAGCAACGATGCCCCGCACACAGCCGAGTCGGCGGATGTCTCCACCGGCTCCACAGAATCCCCTGTGCTCAGTGAAGCACCACGGCCTGCTGAACCTACTAAACATACTGAACCTACTGAGTCGGCTGCACCCACTCGCCCTGCCAGAAGCACCAGATCTACTGAAACTGGACGCCCTGCACCAGTTTCTGCACGTTCTAGAAAACACAGAGAGCAATCGAAGACAGATTCTTGGCTCGACCGCGAATACGGCCCATTCAGTCTGAAGCAATGGCTTGGCGGTGGCTTGATTGCATTTGGCGGCATCATCGCGCTCGCTGCACTCATCGTTGTCGGTGCGCGTTGGTTCTTACACACTACGACCGGCGCAGAATTCATCGCACACTACGACGGACACCCGGAACTTCCCGAAGGTACACCAGTTGGGTTCCCGGCATGGCTTTCCTGGCAACACTTCCTGAATTTCTTCTTCATGGCCTTGATCATCAAGACGGGGCTGTCGATCCGCTACGAGCGCAAAGCACCGGCGTATTGGGCACCAAAGAAGAAATCTGCACAGAAGATCAGTCTGACCATCTGGACGCACCTGGTTTTTGATCTGCTGTGGGTCATCAACGGCGTAATCTTTTTTGTCTTGCTCTTTGCCACCGGGCAATGGGCGCGCATTATTCCTACCAGCTTGGATGTATTTCCGCATGCGGCTTCTGCTGCTGTGCAGTACGCATCGTTGGATTGGCCGACCGAAAACGGTTGGGTGCACTACAACGGTTTACAGCTATTGTTGTATTTTTTCACCGTGTTCGTGGTAGCTCCGCTCGCCATTGCCACAGGTTTACGCATGTCTACCCTCTGGCCTCAATCGCAGGCGTTCAGCAGCATCTACCCCATCAGCATCGCCCGCAAAATCCATATGCCAATCGCGGTGTATTTCATAGTCTTTACCGTAATTCACGTGCTCATGGTCTTTGCGACGGGTACGCTGCGTAACCTCAACCATGTGTGGGCTGCACAAGGAGATCCAGATCCTGCGGTCTACGCCGGAAACTGGTCTGGTTTTGTTTTTTTCGTCATCGGATTGGCAGCCACGTTCGCAGCGGTCGTCTTTGCCCGACCAATGGTTCTAGCACCGCTCGCGCGTATATTCGGCAACGTGACTGCCCGTTAGGAGATGTCCTATGCCTATTATTCCTAGTTCCCAGCCGACGAGTCCACAACCTCATTCACCGCGGCTACTCGAAGTAACCATGCCTGATAACTCCACTTCACAGGTCCGGATCTTTGAGCCGAAACACCACCGTGCGCACAATGACCACGACAAAGGTGACGGTATTGCGCCTGATACACAAGACAGTGCCGCTATCCAGTCCAGTAGTAGAACGAATGGATCCACTGCTGGGGGTTCCACTAAGCCGTTGGTGATTATTTGGCCTGGTTTTGGAATGGGAGCTCGTTATTTCGATCCCATGGGGCGAGAGCTTGCCACGCGAGGTTTTCTCGTCGCCAGTGGAGAATTACGTGGGCAAGGAACCTCGACGGCACAAGCCACGCGTGCACACACGTGGGGTTATCACCATTTAGCTTCGCAGGATTATCCTTTGACCATCAAATCCGTCAAAGAAGATCTCGGGCTCGCTGCTGACCATCCCACGGTCTTTCTTTGCCATTCCCTGAGCGGTCAAATCGCTCCTCTGTTTTTCACCAGAAACGAAGCCGCAGAACTCAACGTGCTGGGGTTCTTAGGGGTGGGTGCGGGAAGCCCCTACTATCCTGGCTATTCTGGCTCCATCAGACGCAAACTTCGCATCGGTACCGTCATCATCAAAGCCATCGTGTCGGCGATTGGTTACCAACCAGCAGGAACATTGGATCTCACTGGTTACGGACGTCAAGCAAAGCACATCATGCTGGAATGGGGAAAATATTCCCATACCAACCAACAGCGTAATTTGCTTGGCGAGGATCGCGACTACGAAGATGCCAAGTACAATCTCACGATTCCGGTTGTGCTCACCCGCTTCGACAACGACGCGGATTGCACACGAGGCGCCTCCGAGAATCTTGCTGCTGGTATGCCCAACGCGGATATCAGCATCGAGGAATACCCTGAACAACTTGGCCACAATCGGTGGGCACGCCAACCAGAAGTTATTGCTCACCGCTTCGAAAAATTTGTCAGTCAACTATAGCTAGCTCCGCCAGCACTGATTCGGTCACCTAGGCTTCGGCAAGCATTGCTGCCACCGCCATGGGAGTGCCCTGTTCGCGTATCAAATCACCGCCAGCCCAGTGATAAACATGGCGGGAAGAATTAATCATTCCCGCAGCCAGCTGTACCCGCAATCGCGCGCGTTCATAATCCAGATCTGGCCGACACCGTTGCAGCACCTCCACCCACATGTGCAGATAGGTCATTTGCAATGACTTCACGCGAGAAAGTTCTTCGTCGGCAAGATTACGAATCTCCCGCTCTTGTACTCGGATGAGATCAGGTTCGGTGGCAGCGATCTGGGTTTGGGCTGCTACCAAACCGGTCAACACCACCCGGGGATCCGCATCTCTGCCATGTTCATACATGACCTCGGGGCCTCGGGCAACCAGGCGGGATGAAATATCGATCAACAATTGCGCCAGCATGTCATCTTTGCTGGAAAAATACCGATACACCCCTGGGCCGGAAATACCGACGGCAGCACCAACATCTGCCAGGCGAGTCTGGTGGAAACCACGTTCGGCAATAATGCGCGCCGCCTCACGAAACAATGCTGTGCGACGGCGCTCTTTCGCCTGCGAACGGGCCGTAGAACAACGGGCTGTAGAACTCGGTGCCACTAGTGGAAAAAGTGCCGAGTTCCAGTGAAGTACAACGCCACGCCAGCTTTCTCCGCAGCGGCAATAACTTCTTCATCACGGATGGAACCACCCGGCGAGACGACGGCTTTCACGCCAGCATCTAATAACACTTCCAGCCCGTCGGCAAATGGGAAGAAGGCATCCGAGGCAGCGACTGCACCGTTGGCGCGCTGCTCGCCGTCGGCAAGCGTATTCGCCCGTTCCACAGCCAATCGCGCAGAATCAACGCGGTTCACCTGCCCCATACCCACACCGACGGTAGCTGAACCACGGGAAAGCACAATGGCATTCGACTTCACAGATCGCACCGCCCGCCACGCGAACTCAAGATCCGCGAGAACTTCATCACCCACCGGCTCGCCTGCAGCCAACTTCCAATTCGCAGCTTGATCGCCTTCTGCCTGATAACAATCTGGCTCTTGGAAAAGCACACCACCAGAAATCACCGTGGTATCCCAGGAACCAGAATCGTCTGCCAGCTGCGCGTCATCGACCTGCAGAATGCGGATGTTCTTTTTGCCCTGCAAAATCTCTACCGCACCGTCTTCGTACTCTGGCGCCAGAATGACCTCAGTAAACACCTCTGCTACTTGCTTGGCCATGTCGACGCTCACCGGCCGGTTCGTGGCGATCACACCACCGAACGCTGATACCGGGTCACACGCATGCGCATTACGGTGTGCCTCCGCGATCGAATCATCCGAAACTGCGATGCCGCAGGGGTTCGCGTGCTTGATGATCGCTACACAAGGACGCTGATGATCGTGCGCAGCACGCCACGCAGCTTCAGCATCCTGGTAGTTATTGAAACTCATTTCCTTGCCGTGTAACTGCTGCGCATTCGCGACGCCCCCGGCTCCCGGAATACGTTCCAGATACGCAGCCTGGTGCGGGTTTTCGCCATAACGCAGCTGGGTAGCAGGAACATCCTGGGCCACGCTGGATTCGGACTCATCTTCAGCATCCGCCACGAGTTCAGCGAACATCCATGAAGACACCGCCAAGTCATATTTCGAGGTGTGGGTAAATGCCTCCAACGCCAATTGTCGACGCTCTGCAAGGCTAAAGCCGTTACCGGCCACTGCTTCTGCGACTGCGCCGTAATTAGCTGGGTCGACAACAACGGCCACGGAATTATGGTTTTTTGCAGCAGCGCGGACCATAGCTGGCCCACCGATATCAATCTTTTCGATGCATTCATCAACACCCGCACCAGAAGCCACGGTCTCTTCAAATGGGTACAGGTTCACCACTACTAAGTCGAAAGCCGCGATATTCAGCTGATCAAGCTGATCACGGTGTTCTTGCTTGGACCGGTCCGCCAGGATTCCACCGTGTATACGTGGGTGCAGGGTCTTCACCCGCCCATCGAAGCATTCTGGGAATTCGGTGACTTCTTCCACCGGGGTGACCACGACCCCAGAGTTTGCAATCGCTTTCGCTGTAGAGCCAGTAGAAACAATTTCTACGCCTGCATCAGCCAAGTTTTGAGCCAGCTCTTCCAAACCGGTCTTGTCATAGACACTGATCAGTGCGCGTTTGATTGTGGTGTGCTCTGAATTAGTCATGCTGAAAAACTACCTTCCTCGAAGTCTGCTCAATCTCGGCCGAACGCAGCAGCGCGACCAATGATTCGCGTTCTACTTTCTTAATCCGCTCGTGCAACTCATCTTCGCTGTCATCTGCGCGAATGTTTACAGCTCGTTGCGCGATAATCGGGCCCGTGTCGACGCCTTCGTCAACATAATGCACCGTCGATCCGGTAACTTTCACGCCATAATCCAACGCGTCGCGCACTGCATGAGCACCGGGGAACGACGGCAATAAAGCCGGATGCGTATTAATGAGGCGACCATTGAATTTCTGTACGAAACTTGGGCCCAAAATTTTCATAAACCCAGCCGAGACAATCAAATCGGGTGCGCCGACTGATGCAGCAAGCTGCTCATCCCACTGTGCACGATCATCCAACATCGGCACCACCGCGGTAGCTACGCCCGCATCTCGGGCGCGCTCAAGCGCTGGGCAATCACGATCAGAGACAACTAATTCAACGGCGTAATTATCGTCCTGGTTATCGAGGAGGGCCTGCAATAATGTGCCGCTTCCCGATACCAAGGCAGTCAGTCGCAGAGGTGTATTCACATCTCACTAGACTACTCGGTACGTTTGGACTCGTCATTTTGACGATTATTTTCATTCTCAGAGTCATTCTTAGAGCCATCCTGAGCAGCCGCAGTTTTACCGAGTTCATCGGCATCGTCGAGTTCACCGCTATCTTCGACTACATCAGTTTTATCGGATGCAGCAGTCTTATCGGATGCATCGGCTTGTTCACCCAATTCTTCCGATTCTTCCGAGCCAGCGTCCTGCGAGTCTTCGGCTCCTTCTCCCTGCGCTTGTTCAGCAGGCACCGCGTCGTCAGCCAACATGTGCAGTTCCTGTTCGTCGTAGTCCGCTGGATCTTCTTCAATTTCCCCGCGCGCTTGACGACGCTGAAACACCAGCAACATAAGCGTGACTGCCAAGGCAATACCGCCAACCCAAATCAGCGCCAAGCTTGCCGTCCACAACACAGGCAAACCGGTATTGCTATAGGCGCCAACCTCTCCTCCGGTCAGCAACACTGCGAGCGCAACAATTACCCACGTTGCCAGGCCTGCGCTTAAGGTCATTACCGGGCTCGGACGCATTCGCAGCATTACCACAACGATCACTGCCACTGGGATTAATAATCCGACCCAAGCCCAGCTTGCCGACGAAACCGGAATCACACCAAACACCGGCAAAGGCGGCAGCGGCACCAAATGGGTCTCGAATAAGGACACGCTGGCGGCGCCAAATTGGTATTCGGAGCCGAGCAACACACCACCAACACCGATCACGGCATTCGGAATATATGCCAGGGATAGCAGAACCAAGGCGAGTTTTGCGGCAGATTCGGCTTGTGGGTAAGCAGCCATGATCTCTGCTTGCCGCTCCCAGCCGACGACAAACAAAATCAATCCGACAACCGCCGCCGCAGCAGACAGCGCTGCAAGTGTTTTTACGCCAACAACAACACCGTCGAAAATCGACAACGGAACTCGGTAGCGCCGTGCAAGTGCCCGCCATGCGTTCGGCCCTAAACCAACCACAAACGCCACCAGGTGCACAAGAAGGACCGAGACCAGCACTGGGCCAATCGGCGGCACCGCCACGGGATACACCGTCTGGGCGTCAGCAAGCATAAATAAGGCAATCACGGTAAGCAGCAACGGCGTGCTTAAGCTCCAGGCGAACACCATCAACAGATCAATAATGCTGAACCGTTTCCGTACGCTGGCATGCACTTGTCGGGCAGACAATGCGATCGTCAGCAATGCCGGTAGTAACGGTACTGCGGCAATAACAACACCCTCGCCTGCCACTGGCGCAGCATGAAAGACCAACCATGCCGTTGCGATGACCGTGGGCAACACCGCAATGGATGAGGAAGTTATCAGTAACGTCGCGACCGCTATGACGATGATCGACATGATGATCACCGCGTGTGGAATGGCAAGTGTTAGCCCAACTTTACGGATGCGCTGCCCCATTGTTAGATGAGCAGCAGCGGGTAGCGCCGTAGAGCTTGCCGACGTCTTCTTCCGACGCTGCGAGCGTGTTGCATCACGACGCGTCACGTCACGAGAGCGTCGGGCGCTACTCTGTAGCTCTGCATGGTGAGCAGAAACAGCAGTACGAGGCCGTCGTTGTGGACGGCGCGCGGGACGGGAATGCGGGCTCGAATTGCTATTCATCGTGTACTACTTTGCCATGTTCAACGAATAAGACCACCGTGGCGCGTCGAAAATACCACGGTTGGCGTTACTCTCATTAAGTCCGATCCGGCAGAGGCCCGGAAGTCACACCCAGCCCACAGGCCCCAGATTTTACAGTGGCACCATATTTTACGGTTAGTTACACCCATGTAAGGGATAACACAGCTAACAGTGCAAATTTTTCCGAAATTGAGTTGATCGATCGGGGCTGAGACATTATTGTTACATTCGTTAGATAACAGACAGGTTACAATTCAACGCTCGTTTACTGGCCAGCATGCTGATCGGGAAACGATGCACCGAATTAGTCGAGAATTGCTGAAACAGGAACGGAAACTATTGATGCAAAGTTCTTCCATTCGCTCCCGTGGGGGCCGCCACCGCAAGGTTAACGCGTCACAAACCGCTAAGGGACGCATCGCCCTGGTCACGGTGGCAGCAGGGACTGTATCGTCCGCCGGCATCGGTGGCGCCGCGGCTGCACAGATCAACGCCGCGGAAGTTACAGAGCAAGACGCAACCGTCGACGCTGGCACCACAGATGTGGGCTACACCCTCGCCAACGACGCAGACACCTTCCTTCCGGGGATTGGCGCAACTCCACAAATCCTAGAGATCAATGAATTCCGCCCCGTCGCCAACCTGGCCGAACAGCTCGACAAGGCCGTTGCTCACTCCACGGAACGCATCGCCGAGGACCTAAGTTCCCGTTTACCAAGCATCGTCAAGCCAGCCGAAGGCGCCTTCACCTCCGGTTTTGGCCCACGCTGGGGCTCTTTCCACAACGGCATCGACATCGCTAACGCAAACGGCACCCCAATTCTGGCAATCATGGACGGCACGGTTCTAGATTCTGGCCCGGCTTCCGGTTACGGCAACTGGATCCGCATCCAGCACGACGATGGAACCATTTCGCTGTACGGCCACATGGAATCATTGGATGTATCCACCGGGCAGCGCGTGCATGCTGGCCAAAAGATCGCGGGCATGGGCAACCTCGGTTTCTCCACTGGTACACACTTGCACTTCGAAGTACACCCAGGCGGTGGCGGCCCCGTGGACCCAGCTGCATGGCTCGCAGAACGTGGCATCCACGTGTAAGCACTTCGCCTACACTAGACACATCTAAGCCCCCTAAACGAGCTAGCACTCAACTTTTTATACCGCTTATTCCGCAACTTGTCTGCATTTGTTCCTGCAGTGGGATAAGCGGTTTTTGCGTGCCAGAAACTTCGTGGGTTCCAAACTCCGCCAGCAATTCAGCATCCACCCCATTGATCCACCCCCATAAATCACCCCTAAAACACCCGAGGCGAAATCACACTATTCACACAAACCACACCAGCAACACACCGCATGAGCTGGAATCTTTTGGCATGTCGAGAAAATCAACCCATTAACCAGCCCTTATGGCATTGCCATCACAAATAAATAACGGTAGCTTGAACAATGTTCTGAACACGGCTCTAAATAAGGCTCTACACAAGCCGCAGCCGGATGGGCAATCCACGTCCGTTCCCGGCGAGAGCCTTTCAGTAGTTGTAAGACTGCACGATTAGACAGGATCTTGTATGAAGCCTTCCCACCGCTTTCGACGGCTCATCCTAGGCGTGAGCGCCGCCGGCCTCGCGGTCGCTATGAACATGCCGGGTTCCACACCAGCAGCCAACGCTGATCCGGCTCTGACAGCAACTGTCAACCCAGGCAGCGCCCAAGACCCCGTCATTAACGGTTATGATCTAGACGCTCTGCTCAAAGTTGCCGAAGGATTGGCATCCACTGTGCAGCAGCTCGACCAAGATGGGGCTCCGAGCCTCCAAGACAACATCGATGCCCTGGAGATCATAATCGACCCCCTCACCTCCCCGGAAGCAGAGCCCGCGGAGAAGGTAGCACAAGCTTCCCCATCAACGTCGTACATGACTGCGGAAAAGGGCACCACTGCCGACGGACGCACAGTGGTCTTTCCTACCGAGGGAGTTTTTACCTCACCATACGGACCGCGCTGGGGCCGGATTCACCAAGGCATTGACATCGGAAACGGTATTGGCACCCCGATTTATTCCATCATGGATGGCACCGTTATCAGCGCCGGACCGGCACAAGGATACGGTAAATGGGTGCGTGTCCAGCACGACAATGGTGAAATCTCCGTGTACGGTCACGTGAACTCATACAGCGTGAGCGTTGGCCAAAAAGTTACAGCCGGCGAGCAAATCGCCACCATGGGAAATGAAGGCCATTCCACCGGCCCACACCTACACTTTGAGATCCGCCCAGACGGTGTCACCCCGGTAGACCCAGTCCCATGGTTCGCCGAGCAAGGCATCACCGTCCGAGGCGCTAAATAGCGCCCCAAGAGCACTCCTAGAGTTTCTCCATAGGCGGCGCACCCACCAACATCAAGCGAATAGTTCCTGAAGAACCAAAGTCAATGGTCACGGTAGCACGCGCTCCCTGGCCATCCGCAGAAATCACGGTGCCCAAACCATATTTGGCGTGATTGACCTTGTCTCCAACGGCAAGCTCTAATTTCGCGCCACCGGTTTTCTTGTCCGGGATACCGGAACGGTTCTGCTGCAAAGGGGAAGACGCAGTAGAACCACGCATCCGGCGCGAACGGCGTGCCCCGTACGACATTTCTGCCCAAGAATCATCATCGCCTCCACCAAAGCTAGTGAAGCTAGAACCACCAGCGCCCCATCCAGAGCCCGGGCCTGCGGTGGGTTCTTCACGTTTCCAGGTGATGACTTCCGACGGGATTTCCGCCAAAAACCGGCTCGCGGGGTTTTCCACCGGGCGGCCCCAGGCAGAACGCATCATCGCCCGAGTCAGATAGAGTTTCTTCCGCGCTCGCGTAATGCCCACATACGCCAGGCGGCGTTCTTCGGATAATTCGTGTGGATCACCAAGTGCACGCATGTGTGGAAATTGCCCGTCTTCCCAACCGCTGACAAACACCACCGGAAATTCCAGTCCCTTGGCTGTGTGCAGGGTCATGAGGGTAACGACGCCATGCTCGTGGTCTGGAATCTGATCGGCATCAGCAACCAGGGATACCTTTTCCAGAAATGCAGCCAACGAACCTGCTGGGGATTCACCATCTTCCAGCCCATCGCCTGCGCCAGCGGCACCATTGACAGCATTGCCTTCGTCGACAGCATTGCCATCGTTTGCACCATTGATATCTGTTTCGTCTAATCCAGCGGCGTTTGCCGCATCAGAGGAAAATTCGCGCGCTACCGATACCAACTCGTTCAGGTTGTCCAACCGGGTGCCATCTTGCGGGTCATTGGACGCTTCTAATTCCGCTTTGTAGCCGGTGATATCGAGAATACGAGCAATCAATTCACCGAGGTGCGGCTGGCCAGTGGCTGCATTAGTCATCGAAGGAATTTCTTCCCGCACGGTGGCGAGCATCTCGGCAAAACCACGCAGTGCATTCCGCGCCCGCGCACTGAGGCCAGCTATTTCTCCGGCAGCTGCTGCTTCCAGGGCTTTGCCGAAGCTAATATTGTGGTTTTCAGCGTGCACAGCGAGTTGCCCCTGGGCTTTATCACCAATGCCCCGCTTCGGGACATTGACTATTCGTCGCATGCTGACGGTGTCATCCGGATTTTCCAATACACGCAGATAGGCCACGATGTCGCGGATTTCTTTACGCTCGTAGAACTTCGTGCCACCGACTACCTTGTATGGGATACCCGAGCGGATGAAAATATCTTCCAACGCACGGGAAGCGTTATTCGTCCGGTACATCACCGAAATATCGTTGTAGCTATATCCCTGGTCGCTGAGCGTGTCGATCTCGGAGGCGATAAACCGCGCCTCATCATGTTCGTTGTCCGCCACATACCCAATAATGTTTTCGCCTGCGCCCTGATCGGTCCACAGTTTTTTCTCTCTCCGCCCCTCGTTATTAGTGATCACTGCGTTGGCAGCAGTCAAAATATTCTGCGTTGACCGGTAATTTTGCTCCAACAAAATCGCGCGCGCCTGCGGATAATCGCGTTCAAATTCTTCGATATTGCGGATGGTGGCGCCGCGGAAGGCATAGATCGACTGGTCAGAATCGCCAACCACACATAACTCTGGGGCGCTAATGCGTTCCGGATGTGACTGCGCACCGCTGTTCTTGCCGACGAGCGCTGCCACCAGCGCGTACTGTGCATGGTTGGTGTCCTGATACTCGTCGATCAGCACGTGCCGGAAGCGCCGCCGGTAATATTCAGCGATGTGTGCGTGCTCCCGGAAAATCCGCACGATCTCTCCGATGAGATCGTCGAAATCCACGGCATTCGCTGCCCGCAGACGACGTTGATATTCGGCATAGACTTCTGCGACAGCAGTATCGAAGGGATTTTTCGTGGTCGCTGCCGCAGAGGCTGCCGCGGCTGGCCCCTGCAATTCATTTTTATGGTTTGAGATCGCATTCGCTAGCACCCGGCCGGTAAATTTCTTCAGGTCTAGATTCATGTCCTTGGCGATCATCGACAGCAATCGGCGGGCATCGTCGCCGTCGTAGATGCTGAAATTAGTATTCAGGCCGTCGACAAGATGAGCGTGCTGACGTAGGATCCGCACACACGTCGAGTGGAAAGTGGCAACCCACATGCGCTCGGCAACAGGACCGACGAGCTGGCCGACGCGCTCTCGCATCTCTCGGGCAGCCTTATTGGTAAAGGTAATCGCCAAAATTTGGTGGGGTGCTACGCCCCGCTGCTGCATCAAATACGCAATGCGCCGGGTCAACACCGCGGTTTTGCCGGAGCCTGCGCCCGCAACGATCAACAACGGGCTTCCAGAATGCTCCACTGCCTGTCGTTGTTGCTCGTTCAGCCCGGCAATAAGATGTTCAGCCGATTGTGGCCTCGGGTTTGTTCTGTTGCCACCATCCGGCAGCTCGGTATCACGTGGCGGAAAACCACGGGGTTGTGTACCGCCGAATAACGATGGCTCAGGACTGTATGTTGCAGGATTGTATGGTGCATTACTCTGTGAATCACTAGCTTGCGGGCGAGGCTGAAACGGCGATGAATTCATAATCTTCCAAACTACTATTTCGCCTACTATTTCACCGTTTTATTGTTTCACCTTCGTATTCCGTCTTGTAACCGCCACCACAGTAGAATGCCCCGTATGAACCAGATAGACAACGTGGCTTCGAATTTCTCTGTGCGCACCCCAACCGGGACTGATGATCCGCTGTCAGAAAAAGAAATTGAGACTTATCGCAAAGAGATCGACAAGATGAATGACATCATCCTCACCGCGGTAAAACGGCGCACTGAGGTCGCCCAAGCAATTGGTAAAACGCGTATGAGCTCCGGTGGCACGCGTCTGGTACACACCCGCGAGGTGGCGATCATCAACTTTTTCCACGACGAGCTCGGTGCCGACGGCGTAGATATCGCGAATGCGCTACTGCGTTTGGGTCGGGGACATTTAGGGTAATTCACTTGACCTAGCCCAGCGGCACCGTCTAGCCAAGCGCAGCAGCACAATCTACTGGATAAATGAACAGTGATGAGAAATTTTTATTCACCTATTTAGTCACCAATTTTGCAGACAAATCAAATTCTATTTATGCAGTACAACACCCCATTCTTCCCTCTCTGACCTGCACCGTTCAGCAGGTGTAGACCGCTTTGTCTAAAACGAGCAGACCAAGAGTGCTATCCTAGCGATCATTCCACGTGGCAAGCACGAGCGCCTGCCACAGCAATTCAAGGAGGTTCTCATGTCTGATCTAACTCCAAACCACAAGGCCGGCGAACCACTCGCACCAATTGATGGCGACAACCTGCAGGCGATGGCCAACAAGAACGCCGAAAACCCTGAAGGCGGCAAGAAGGTCATCCGCACCCACACCGAGGCAGATGGCCAGTTCCGTAACTACACCCAGGTACGCGATCTGGAACCAACCCTGGTTGCCGAACCACCAAAACTACTCGGCGATGATTCCGCACCTAACCCAACCGAGATCGCTCAGGCCGGTCTGGCTGCCTGCATCTCCGTCGGAATTCAGGCCATCGCTACCCACCGCAATATCACTTTGACCAAGATCAACATCGATATCGAATCCGATATCGACATCTCTCCAACCTGGGGTGTGAGCCCACGCGAGGACGCCCGCCCGGGTGTTTCCGACGTTCGCGTCAAGGTGGATATCGATGGTGATGCTGAACGCGAAACTCTCGAGAAGGTCGTCGCAGACGCTATCCAGTGGTCCCCAGTCGTCAACACCTACACCCGTCCAGCCAACCTGACCCACGAGTTGGTCTAGCCTCTCAATCGGTTACTCCCTTCTCACAGCGATCAGACCCCAGGGCAGCAGCCTAGGACAATGAGGCTGCTGCCTTCTTGTTAATAAGACGACGTTAATAAAACCTTTAAAGGCGACTTTCATGACTACCGAATCACACAATATTGAATTAGCCCCTTTGGAGATTCCCGAGGATATCCGCACAACACTGCAGGAAAACGCTTCCGCTGTCGACAAAGGCGAAAAGCCAGCACGCTATGGCCTCGAACTTTTGGCTCAGCACGGCCTGCTTAACACCGACGATCTCGTCGCCACCGTTCGCTTGGTACGCGGTTTGGCCCGTGAGGATCTGTCTATCGCTTTCAGTACCTGGGCAGACCTCATGGTTTTGACTTACTTGAAAGCCGCCGATACCCAGCACCCACAGCTCATTGAGGCTATTGAAAATGGCACCCGCCCCGGTGTCACGGGCATGGCTTCAGTCTTTAAATATGCTGCCGGTGCCGGGGATCTTGATTTGCAGGCACGAGCAGTTGACGGAGGATATAAAGTATCCGGTAAGTTAAAGTGGGCCTCGAACTTGGCTGATGATTCCATCATTGTCTCTGGCGCACACTCCGATCAGGGCGGGCAGATTTTATTCGTCGTCGACGGCAACGCAGAAGGTCTCACCCTCGGTACCCCTTTCGGGTTGCTGGGACTCAATGCCACCGCTTCTGCATGGGTCGAATTCGACGATGTCTTCATCGCAGAAGAAAACATCTTGACCACAAGCTTTCAGGATTATCTGCCACGAGTGCGCCCTGCGTTCTTGCTTCTGCAGAGCTCAGAATGTCTCGGAGTTGCAGAATCCGCGATTGCTGCAGCAAGCGGAAAGACGGTGGGCATTAACGAAGTTTTTGCCGATGACGTGGCACAGACCTACGACAAGATCACGGAGCTGATCTCGACCCAGGAATCCATTGCAGAAAAAACTGCTTCCGGTGAGCAGGTAACGTTCGCGGATCTGCTGCGTCTACGGCTCAATGCGGCAGAAGCTGCCGTTCAGGCCGCTAATCTTGAGATCCGCGTTGCAGGCGGTGCTGGCTATGCACAGTCGTCCCCAGCATCTCGCCGTTACCGTGAAGCGACGTTTATTCCTGTACAGTCGCCTTCCGAAGGTCAGCTGAAATGGCAATTGGCACGCGAGGAAAGCTAAGCAGTGACAAATTCACAAAGTTCGACTCTTGAGTTCAGCCTCAAAGACAAACTCCGTGGTGCATCGGGAGCCTTCCCGAAAGGAACCACGGTAGTGACCACGTTGCACGAAGGAGCAGATGCTGGAATGACAGTATCCGCATTTTCGTCGCTCTCGCTTGATCCACCGTTGGTGATGCTATCGGTCGGCAATCATTCATCATCTTTACCGAAGCTCATCGAAGGCAACCCAATTGCAATTTCAGTATTGGCACAAGGCCAAGCACCACTGGCACAGCAATTTGCTCGGAAAGGTATCGACCGCTTCGCTGGGGTCGACACTCACCGCACAGCACTGGATGTGCCGGTGATATCCGGGGCCGCATCATGGTTTTCTGGCACGATCCAGTCCAAAACCCCCGCTGGCGATCACACCATTGTGATTGTCGAAGTCGAAGAATGTGATTCCGACGCCTCGGTATCTCCATTGCTTTACCAAGGCGGCGAATTCCATTGCTGGCCAGAGGCCGGATGGCGCCCATCTTCCATCTAAGCTCGCTTAATTAAGGCTGAGGTTTTATCCCTCGGCCACAACTAACGAATAATCAACAACCCGCAAGTATTCAGCCGAATACTTGCGGGTTGTTGCATGCTCACTCCAGCCCTGGGATTTCAGAGTTAATTCCAGAGTTAGCAACCTTTCGTAACTCTCATAATAAAAATTCACGGCGTGTCGAAACATTAATAACATCAGAAACACTTGTAACTTCAGTTGCATGAACTAATTTGGCCAAACCTTACTGCATCTGAAAACACATCACTGCTTATTTATTTCCTGCAAGGAGTCCATCATGAGGATGCGCAGACATTTATCTCCTTCTCGGCCCCGCTGGATCACGCCTACCATTGCTCTGACAAGTACGTCCGCCCTTGTTCTAACCACTGCGTTCGGTGGTAGCCAGGTATTAAATACCCACGGTGTCGGCCACAATTCTGTGGAAGCGACGCTCAAGACCACGAGCTTTTCCAACGGCACCACGACCGTCGTCGATGACCCAGCTATCGCCACCCAAGGTGCCTATGACCACGGACACGGACACGGACACGGACACGGACACGATGATCTGTCAAACGGCGAGTCCCGTGCTGTCCAAGAATTCACTCAAGACGAAGAATTCGACTCTTTCGCGCTGACCTGGGAGGGCAATCGCGACGTCCTCGCATTTTTCCGAGCCCAAGCCGCCGATGGCTCCTGGGGTCCATGGCTGGAAACCCATCCACTACCCACCCCTGTCGAAGCCAGTAAACAAGGCACCGAACTGATTTATGTCGCGCCGACCAACAAGGTCCAAGTTTCGCTTGCCGGCGTGGACCTTTACGACGGCCACGAGGGCCACGACAGCCACGGGAACCATGCCAGCCACGACAGCCATGACGAACAAGATAGCCTCGGAGTCCCCGATAGTCAGGATGCCCACAGCGACCATAATGACCGTAATGACCACAGTCGCGAGATTTCGCCGCAGGTGCACACCCCGAAAGCGGGATTGGAAACCTCAGAAGGAATCATCCAACCAGTCACTGATTCTGTAGACCTCACCCACTCCGAGAACGCCGTTGGCGTCGCACCGTTGCCGAAAGCGGAAGAGCTCAGCGCCGTTTTCGTTAACGGCCAAGAAGGCGCTACTCCCGCCGGTATCCAGCAAACCGCTAACCTTGCCGTGGGCATGCCTAGCGTGGTCACCCGCCAAGCTTGGGGCGCCAACGAGTCCCTCCGCGGTAACTGCGGATCCACCGGCATGGATTACAAAGCGATGACGCTGCATCACACCGCTGGTATGAATAATTACAGCCGTGAATCTGCGGCTGCCCAGGTGCGCGGTGCATACCAGTACCACACGCAGTCGCTGGGGTGGTGCGATATCGGATACCACGCGCTCGTCGACAAATTTGGCACCATCTACGAAGGCCGCCGCGATGGATTGAATGCCGGTGTTCTCGGCGCACACGCTGGTGGGTACAACACCGGCACCTTTGGGATCGCCATGATTGGTAACCACCAGATTGCTCCGGTTCCGCAGCCTACTATCAATTCCGTAGGTCAGATCGCTGGCTGGCGCGCGGCCCAATCTGGTTTTGATCCTTCCGGTACCGTCTCCCTAACCTCCGAAGGTAGCCAGTACGCCCGCTACCCTGCCGGCGATACCCGCACATTTCACCGCTTCCATGGCCACCGCGACGTGGATAACACTGAATGCCCTGGTGACGAAGCCGTAAAACAATGGGCATTAATCCGTGCGGCCACGAACCAGGCCTATAGCCAGGTAAAAAACATGATCGCGGGGAACCCCGGAATCACTCCGGGACAGACCCAGAACAATCAGTCTCAGTCAAACCAATCACAGTCCAATCAGTCTCAGACCAATCAGTCTCAGTCCAATCAGTCTCAGTCCAATCAATCAGAATCGAACCAATCACAGGGCACTACTCCGCGACGCCCGTCGTCGCCAAACGGTAGCGGTACCCCAGGTCAAAACCTTGCCGCGATAGCTGCCACCGCAATTGGCTTGATCGCGCCTATCGTGATGACGCTGCTGAAAAACTCACAAACCAGCAGCCTGCCTGACAATGCCAACAATTTGGCGCAAGTCGAAGCCATTCCAGGGCTGAAGCTCGGCGATGTTCCAGGCCTGACCGGACGCGTAGTGCAACTGACCGGAGATTCCACTATCGAGCAAACCTGGGCACGGATCAACGCTCTACTGGGGCCGGTATTAGGCACACCTATTACCGGAATCGGTACCGCAGGCGCAGGCGCGGGATTCGGTACAGACGTTGACTTCGCAGTGTTCGACAACGGCGTGATCGTCGATTCGGAAGAAACCGGCACGCAGGCGTTGTGGGGTGAGATCGCCCGCGTTTGGGCTAACGGTGCGGTAGAGGCACTGGGCTTGCCGACAAGCACCCCGGAAAACTACGACGGAAACACCCCGATCCAGGTGAATTTCCAACACGGATCCATCACCTATAACCCAAGCACTGGCCACATCGAAATTGTAGAAGACGACTAGAGGGGGTAATCCGATGACGACGATGTACCCTGTCACAAGCCATAACCGCAGCCACAAGCACAACCATAGCCACAGCCACAGCCACAGTCACAGTCACAGCGACCAGCACAACCATCACAACCATCACAACCATCACAACCATGGTCACAAGGCTGGTCATTGCCAGCACGGTTCAGCGACTGGCCTCCGACTCGTAGCGGTCATCATTCTCACCACTGCTATTTTGGTCGCAGAAGTCGTGGGAGCATTCTGGTCTGGGTCCCTGGCTTTGCTTGCCGACGCCGGGCACATGGCCACCGATTCGGTCGGGTTAGTCATGGCAGGGCTCGCACTGTGGTGGGGGCAGCGGAAAGCCACGCAACTGGCTACCTACGGGTTTTCGCGGGCGGAAGTCATCGCTTCTGCGCTGAACGCTTTGCTGGTGATGGCTATTGCGGTCTGGATTGTGTTCGCGGCAGTCCGTCGGATTCACGATCCCGCTGAGCTTTCTGCCGAAGTCATGCTAGTCGTCGCCACGATCGGCCTGCTAGCCAACTTGCTGGCGATGCTAGTGTTGCACAAACCGTCGCAAGATTCGCTGAATATCAAGGGTGCTTACCTGCATATTGTGTCGGATATGCTCAGCTCTATTGGGGTAATTTTCGCTTCCGCCGTGGTGTGGATAACCGGTTGGGGCGGCGTGGATATTGCGGTATCCGTGTTGATCCTGGCAGTGTTGTTGCCACACTGTTGGCAGTTGTTGCGACAGTCGTTGTCGGTGTTGATGCAGCACGCGCCGGCCGGACTAGATTATGTGAGCATTCAGCGGGAGCTATTGCGTATCCCAGGCATCGAGCGGGTCTACGACCTGCATCTGTGGTCCCTGACCGGCTCGGATGCGGTCGCGACGGTACACATTGTTATTACACAACGAGGCTCTAGCCAGCGTGATGCTGTGAACCATTACGAAACAGTCTTGCGCCGCGTGGAAGCTGTCTTGCGCGACACGTATGGGATCACACGCACCACAATCCAAATTGAGGTCGCGCCCAACCGCCGCATGAACCACCGCAACATCCACCACGACAACCAACCCCTTGCCGCTGAGCTTGTCGACGCCGGGCTTGTCGACGCCAACGTAGAACACGCAGACCATGCCGCTGCACATCACCCACATACTGCCGAACATCAGGGATGGCGCCTGTGGGAAAAAACTGCCGTGACATGCACCCGAAACTGGCGTGCACACACCGTCTCGAGTAGCGAAAGCAGTATCATATAACGGCGTGAGTTCTTTTACATCTATCTCCTCCACCGCGGAATGGCAACGACTGACCACGCTGGCCAGCGAGCAGGATTTCGACCTGCGCTCGCTATTCCACTCGGACCCCGACCGGGCCCGACGGTGGTCGTTTTCCGCTGGTGAGCTCCACATCGACTTATCAAAGAACTGGATCGATGACACGGTCCATGCGCATCTGGTGGAATTGGCAGAACGCGCGGGATTGCGTGCAGCCATCGAGAAGATGTATTCCGGCGCCCACATCAACAACACGGAAGACCGCGCCGTCTTGCACACGGCTTTACGCGCACCGGGTTCTTTTTCCTCCCACGGCCAGCAGGATTTAGTAGTCGACGGACAAAACGTCACCCGCGATACCCATGCGGAGCTGGATAAAATGGAGCGCTTCGCCAATTCACTGCGCGATGGCACCCGGACTGGTTTTACAGGGAAGAAAATCCACACCATCGTTAATATCGGTATCGGCGGTTCAGATCTTGGTCCGGCCTTTGCCGCACTTGCGCTGCAGGAATACAACACTGCAGGCATCCACGCCGAATACGTCTCCAACGTGGATCCAGCCGATATGAGCGATACCTTGACCGTGGTAGATCCAGAAACCACGCTGTTTATCGTCAGCTCGAAATCTTTCGGCACCCAGGAGACCTTGTCTAACGCCACCGCTGCCCGGCGGTGGCTCGTCGACAAGCTCGGCAGCTCTCGTGCTGTGGCGCAGCATTTCATTGCGGTGTCGACGAACGAGGACAAGGTCAAGGAATTCGGTATCGATCCGGACAACATGTTTGTGTTCTGGGACTGGGTCGGCGGGCGATATTCGGTGTCTTCAGCTATTGGCCTTTCTCTGATGCTCACCATCGGACCTAAGGATTTCCGCCGCTTCTTAGCCGGTTTCCACGCCATCGATGACTACTTTTATCGCACCGACCTTGGTGACAATGTCGTTGCCCTCATGGGTTTGTTGGGGGTGTGGTACACCAACTTCCACGGTGCCGCGAGCCACGCGATTTTGCCATATTCACAGCATTTGCGGCGCTTCCCAACGTACCTGCAGCAGCTGACCATGGAATCCAACGGCAAATCTGTCCGCCGCGACGGCACGAGCGTCGACTATGCCACCGGTGAGATTTATTGGGGCCAAGCCGGAACCAACGGCCAACACGCATTTTTCCAGCTGCTGCACCAGGGCAAACACCTCGTCCCGGCGGATTTCATTGGTTTTGCTCGCCCGCATCAAGACTTGGCTGCGATCGACGGCGAAGGCTCATTACATGATTTGCTGATGAGCAACTTCTTTGCCCAATCCAAGGTGATGGCTTTCGGCAAAACCGCCGAGGAAGTTTCCGCGGAAGGCGTAGCCGAAGAACTCATCCCTCACCTGGTCATGCCCGGTAACCGCCCAACCACGACGATCCTTGCTCCACAGCTAACCCCGTCGGTACTGGGCAGCTTGATCGCGTTGTATGAGCACATCACCTTCGTACAAGGCGTGATCTGGGATGTGAATTCCTTTGACCAGTGGGGCGTGGAACTGGGCAAGAAACAGGCCGACGCATTGTTGCCCGCGATTTCCGGGGCCGAAGCAATTGATTCCGGCGATAGCTCGACCGACGAACTGATCCGCTGGTACCGCAGGCAAAGCGAGGCTTAACCAGCCCGGGATTAATCTGTTTGGGGGCCGACCAACGGCTGGCAGTGCGGACACCACCAGATAATGCGCTCTAGCTCGTCATCGGTTCCGCCGCGAGTTTTCTGGTCCGGCCCGCCCAAAGAATCGTGCTTGATCAGTGTTCTGCAGCGTCGGCACGGCCGGTTGTTTCGCCCGAACACGTAGGTTGTCTCCCCGGCACGCTTGATTCCGGTGGTCACGCGCACTGGTTCGTTTCTATTCGCCCACATGATACGGCGTGCGATATCCAGGATTTCGGACACTCGCGCCGTATCCAGCGCACCGACGCGGCTAGCTGGGTGCAGGCCAGCAAGAAAACACACCTCTGCGCGGTATTCGTTGCCAATACCCACCACCTTGGTTTGATCCAATAACGCGGTACCGATCGGGCGCTGTGGTTGTGCCACAATGCGGCGCAGCGCTTCAGCTTTGCCGTGGTTATCCCAGTCGTCGGCAAGAATATCCGGGCCGAGATCACCAATAAACCGCTTGTATTCTTGTGCTGGGAATACCCGCACCAATCCCAACTGGTGCCCCACGACTTCGATATCGCGCGGTTGATGCGCAAACCGCAGCACCACCCGGGCGGTATGGGCTGGTTGGCGCCACCTGTCCCCGGCTAAATGCATCGCCCACGTACCTTCCATTTTCAAATGGGTGGCCAGGATGTGTTGGCCGAAAAGCATGAACAGGTACTTTCCATAGGGCCAGATCTTCTGGCACTGCGCCTCGGAAAAATCGTGATTCGCAAAGCGCGGGGTGCGGATCGAGGTACGTGTGACGGTCTTACCGACGAGAAACTGCAGCCTCTGCGACAGCTGCAGTACGGAATCGCCTTCTGGCATTGTGCGCGCACCTCCTGGCGTATTAATTCAACAATTTACCGGCCCAGTCACTGGCTCAGTCACTGGCCCAGTCACTGGCTCAGTCACTGGCTCAGTCACCTGCTAAGACGCAGGCCCTTCGGGCTGAGTTTAGCGCCGTATTCGCGCATCGCTACAGCTAATGGGGTTCCCAGGATGGCCACGCCGTTCGCCTTTTCAATGGTCAGCGGGCGGATCCATTCCGCATCTAGCGCAGCATGCACAGCGTCGACAAGCAACTGTGCCGGATCGGCATCGATGCCTTCCGGGAGTGCGTCGAAAAACGTGGTCACCGTTTTCCCACCGCGGCTTAAGTGCGCCAAACACACGCCGTCGGCAAGCACCACTAGGCTCCCGGCAGACCGTGCAGGCCGCGCACCCGGCCGTGAGTCACTGGCAACTTGTGCAGCCCCATCAGTGTGCGGCCAATCCACAGCAGCACCATAGGGGTTAGCTGGATCGGTCGCAGCAAGAACGACGACATCTGGGTCTGTGGTGCCGGAAGGCCACCCGTGCACATCCGGGGCATCATCGGCACCACGCAACCGGTCTACCACAGACGGCGTAGAAAATTGCGCGGCACCCAGCCCTTCAACGAAGTACCCACGCTGGGCCTTTCCCGCGGCTTCAAACTCACTGAGCACTTTATAAGCCAAGGCAAATCCACCGGTGACGCCCTCGGCGACCACGCTTCCCCGGGTAAGCACCCCATAACGATCCAGCCATGCTTCTCCTTGGGCAACCGAACGCGCAGTGGCGTCGCGATCCGGCTGCACCGAAAGCGCCCACCGCCCGACCATATCCGGCGGTGTGGACTGACCGGAACGCGCATACTGGCTGGTAGCAAAACTAGTACGCCCCATCCGCAGCCGCGAACGCCGCGGTTGCCGTTTTGCCTTGTGCGCCCGGCTTGCCCCACCGGCTAACCGCGTGCGCAATGGCGTAAAACTATCCGGACTCACCATTCCCAGATCGACTAATTCCCACAGTGCCGCGCGCACGGTCTCGCTGGTGAATTGCTGCTTTGTCTGCGTGCTGTGTGCAGAATGATCATCGAAACTCAGCGTCCCGGCGCGGTTTACCTGTTCGACAATGTCGGCAAATAAATAGCCGCCGCCATTGCTCAGAACCACCACGATGGCTTCTTGCACTTGCGTCAACCCAGACGTATCGGATGGTTCGTCGTCCAACGGGGCGAGTTGGGCGGCGTACTCGGCGGGCAGCAGCATAATCCATGGATCGTTGCGCCCGGCTTGGCCCACCCCGCGGATCAAGACTTCACCATTACTAGTCAGCTCATCCAAAAACCGCGGGCTGTAGCCTGGCACGCGGGCAGGCAACACCAATTGTTCCCAGGCGCTGGCTGGCAGGCGTACCCCGGCTAGCTGTTCGATGGCGGCAAATACTGCATCCTCCTCGCCTAATCCGGACGGTGCATCGGTGATCTGGTGCCAGCTGAGCAAAAAGCGTGCGAAGCCGGACGCGCTAACCGGGCGCAGCGCCTTACGAGCTGCCGCTAGTGAGCGCGAACGGATCCGTTTGAGTACCCCGGCTGCGCAATACTCCAGTTCGTCGATGCCTTGGCGGTAGTGACCTTCTACCAATTCGCCGCTGCCGGAAAGTGTTTGCACGATATGCCAGGCGCTGGAAATGCTGATTCCGAAGGCATCCGCGGCATCGCGCAACACGAACGGCCCGCGCGAGCGCGCCCAGCGTTTCAGTAGTTGTGCTAGCGCATCGTCGATAGTTTCTGTTTGTGCGGGTATCCCGGGTGGCACCGGGATGCCCAAACCATCGCGCAATAATGCTGCATCGTTGCTCTGTGCTAGGTGGTCGTGCCCGACCATGCGCAGCACCATCACGCGCGCACCCAGTTCGCGTTGGGCCTGTTCCAGGGAGATCTCGGCATGCTCGGCGAGTTGGTCAACCGGGATCGGGCCAATCCGGCGCAGTATATCGGCGAGTTGTTCGGCTGTGTGTGCCCGACGCTCCGGGGTGGTGTGCTGCAGGGCTTGGTGCACCTCCACGATGACATCGGGGTCCAGCAATTCCCGCAGCTCCACGGTGCCCAACAGCTTTGCCAACAAACTCGGGTCCAGTGACAGCGCAGCAGCGCGCTTTTCCGCCAGCGGGCTATCGCCTTCGTACATGAATGCGCCGGTGTAATTGAACAATAGCGACGAGGAAAACGGCGACGGCTGCTCGGTTGTAACTTCCGCGATGCGGATGGTGCGCTGAGCAATCGACCGGGTGACCTCATGCAAGGCTGGCAGGTCATAGACATCTTGCAAGCATTCACGCACGGTTTCCAGGATGATGGGAAATGACGGGTACTTGCGGGCTACATCAAGCAGTTGCTCGGCTTTTTGTCGCTGTTGCCACAGCGGTGCGCGCTTGCCCGGGTCATACCGGGGCAACAACAACGCACGGGCCGCGCATTCGCGAAACCGTGAGGCAAACAGCGCCGAATTGCCCACCTGGGTAGTCACGATTTCTTCGATTTCATCGTCGTCAAAAATAAATAACGAAGCATCGGGATCGTGGTCGCCTTCCGGCACGCGCAACACGATGCCGTCATCACCAGCGACAGCTTGGGCGTCCATGCCGGTGTTTTCTGCAATCCGCGCGCCTACCGCCAGCGCCCACGCAGCATTCACGCCGCGGCCAAACGGGGTGTGCAAGACGACGCGCCAATCCCCCAGTTCATCGCGGAAACGCTCCAGGACCAGTGTTTTCTCATCCGGGATCAACCCGGTGGACTCGTACTGCTCATCCAGATAGCCCAGCAGGTTGGTGCGTGCGCGCTCTTCCAGCGGCAAGTCAGCTAAGGCTTTGTCACGCTCACGGTGGGCATGGCGTCGAAAAGCCCCCAGAGCCAGGCCGAGCTCGTAGGGGCGGCCTAATTGATCGCCGCTCCAAAACGGCAGACGTCCGGTATGGCCCGGGGCAGGGGTAACCAGCACCTGATCACGAGTGATGTCTTCGATGCGCCAGCTACTTGCCCCCAGGGTGAATACGTCGCCCACGCGGGATTCGTAGACCATTTCCTCATCGAGCTCACCGACCCGGCGCGGGATAGGTTTGCCAGCTCCACTGGCACCGGTGCCAGCCGCGCCCGTGGAATCCCCCGTCGTACCAGCCAAAAAGACGCCAAACATGCCGCGGTCCGGGATGGTACCGCCACTGGTGACGGCCACGCGCTGTGACCCTGGCCGGGCGGACAAGGTGTTGTCGACTCGATCAACAACGATCCGGGGTTTGAGCTCTGCGAAATCGGTGCTGGGATAGATTCCACTGGCTAAATCCAGCACGGAGTCATAGACGTCGCGGTCCAAGTCCCGGTACGGGTAGGCGCGGCAAATAGTGGAAAACCACTCGTCGACGTCGAGGTCTTCTACCGCCACCGCAGCGATGGTCTGTTGCACCAACACGTCCAGCGGGTTGCGCGGAACATGGATCTTTTCAATCAAACCGGGTTGCACCCTGCCGACGGTCACCGCAGTTTGCACCAAATCCGCGCGATGTTTCGGGTAAAAATCCCCCCGAGATACCGCACCAACGCTATGGCCTGCGCGCCCGACTCGCTGCAGCGCAGAAGCCACCGACGGCGGAGATTCTACTTGCACCACCTGGTCGACTGCCCCCATATCAATGCCAAGTTCCAGCGAGCTGGTAGCCACCACGGCTTTCAACGCACCTTGCTTGAGCAGTGATTCTGTCTGGGCGCGCTCGTCTTTCGAGACTGAACCATGGTGCGCGCGGGCAATCACCGATGCGGCGGCACCGGCGGTATCGGTGTGCTTCATCAATTGCGCGGGATCCCGGCGCGTGGGCGCCGACAGCAATTCCGGGGCATGCTCAGCGGCATATAGCTCGTTGATCCGCGAGGTCAGCCGTTCTGCGGTCCGCCGGGAGTTGACGAACACCAAAGTGGAATTTTGCCCCATGATGGTCTGGTAGAGCTCGGCTTCAATATGTGGCCAGATGGATTTCGCCGTCGGCAAGGCGGAATCGCTCGCAAAAGACGGTGTCTCCTCTCCGGCCCCCGCCGCACCGTTGTCCGCCGCACCGTTGCCCGCACCGGGTGCGCCACCGCTGCTCAAGCCCAGCGGATCGTCCACGGTCATCTCCCCGATCGTGGAGGCCTGTTCCGGCACCGGCAGATCCGCCATGTTGTCCACCGGCACCCGCACGGCCAGCTCCCACGATTTTTTCGCTGGCGGGGCGACGATTTCTACCTCACGGTCGCCCCCGAGAAACTGCGCCACGGTCTCGATCGGGCGCACCGTAGCCGACAGCCCGATACGTTGCGGGTCGCCAGCCACACGTGCCAAGCGTTCCAGCGTCAACGCCAGGTGTACACCGCGCTTACTACCTGCTAGCGCGTGGATTTCGTCCACGATGACGGTGGTGACGGTAGAAAGAATGCCCGCGGCTTTGCCTGTGAGCATGAGATAAGCCGATTCTGGGGTGGTGATCAAAATATCCGGCGGGCGGCGTAGCTGGCGGGCTCGTTCTGCTTGCGGGGTATCACCACTGCGCACACCGACGCTGACCGACGGCACATCGTGGCCCATGCGCTGTGCGACGCGGCCGATGCCTGTCAGCGGGGCGTGCAAGTTTCGTTCGACGTCCACACCCAGGGCTTTCAGCGGAGAAATATACAGCACTGTGACGCCGGGCTTAGCTGCGATCCCGGACTTAGAAGCGCCATCGGGCTCGTCGGCTTTCCCGGGCGTTTCGGAGCCCCCGGGCTTGTCGGCGTCGGCAAGCGATGTCTTCGTGTCTGCGACCGGCAGGGTTAACTGCCCACCAGCAGTGCTCAACCCGTTAAGAGCCCACAAAAACGCCGCCAGGGTTTTACCGGAACCAGTCGGCGCCACCACCAGCGCGTTTTTCCCTTCCGAGACCGCCTGCCAGGCTTGGCGCTGGACGTCGGTGGGCTGCGCAAAAACTTCACGAAACCAGCTTGCTACCGGCGGGCTGAAACGGGACAGGACGTCATCGGACATGATGACTACTCTACGGCTACAGTATGGGGCATGACAGGCGCGTTATCAGATGTCCGGCTGACCAACCTTTTAGCCCAAGGGTCCGGGGAAATCCTCAAAGGGATCCGCGGGGTTGGTTTGCTGCGCGATAAGGAACTCGCCGAGGCTGGCGACGAGCTGGCGCAAAATTGGATCGCACGCGTGCTCGCGCAACACCGCCCAGACGACGGCTTTTTATCGGAAGAAGCCAAGGATAATCCCGAGCGGCTACAGAAAAGACGCGTCTGGATCGTCGACCCGTTGGATGGCACGAAGGAGTTTGCCACTGGGCGGCAAGATTGGGCGGTGCATATCGCGTTGGTCGAAGACGGGGTGCCATTGCATGCTGCCGTCGGACTGCCGGATCTCGGAGTGGTGTTCCGCTCGTCAGATGTCCGCGCGGTATCCGGCCCGTTTTCACGGCGCATCGTGGTGTCGCGCAACCGCCCGCCAGAAATTGCTGACTACGTCGGCAAGCACATGGACCTAGAGACCGTACGGCTGGGCTCTGCCGGGGCAAAAGCAATGAAAGTACTGCTTGGCGACGTCGACGCGTATATCCATTCCGGCGGACAGTTCGAATGGGATCAGGCTGCCCCAGTCGGTGTGGCGCAGGCTGCCGGTTTGCACGTCAGCCGCTTGGACGGTTCACAGCACCGGTTCAACCGAGCCGATACCTATATTCCAGATTTGTTGATCTGCCGCAAAGAGCTTGCCGACGACATGCTCGGACATATCGCGGACTACCAGGCAGCCAACGGCAGCTATTGAGATGTTGTCGGCGTCGCATGAGCGGTGGGTCTGCTGCGCACGAGCGGTGGATCTATTGAGAGCACACGGCCTGGCCACACGCTAGTAAACTATGGCCCATGACTACGCCGTCGACGACCCCTAATAATAACCGCACCAGCACCGCAATCCCCACTCCCTACGAGGATCTGCTGCGTGATGTCCTAGACAACGGCACCGCTAAGCACGACCGCACGGGCACCGGGACTACCAGCGTGTTTGGCCGGCAACTGCGGTACAACTTGGCGGAATCTTTCCCACTGTTGACCACGAAGAAGGTGTATTTCCACGCGGTGATCGGCGAACTGCTGTGGTTTCTGCGTGGTGATTCTAACGTGGAATGGTTGCGCGATAACGGTGTACGTATCTGGAACGAATGGGCTGATGACAACGGTGAATTAGGCCCGGTGTATGGCGTGCAATGGCGCTCGTGGCCAACCCCAGACGGCGGACACATTGACCAGATTGCCCAAGCAGTACAGGATCTGCGCGAGAACCCAGATTCACGCCGGATGGTGGTGAGCGCGTGGAATGTTGCCGAACTCGATGATATGGCGTTGATGCCGTGCCACCTGCTGTTTCAGCTCTACGTCGCCGACGGCAAGCTCTCGCTGCAGGTGTACCAGCGCAGTGCGGACCTATTTTTGGGAGTGCCGTTTAATATCGCTTCCTACGCACTGCTGGCGCACATGTTCGCCCAGCAAGCTGGCCTGGACGTCGGCGAGCTGATCTGGACCGGTGGCGACTGCCATATTTACAACGACCATGTTGAGCAGGTTCGCGAGCAACTGCGCCGCAGCCCGCGCGCCTACCCACAGCTGCGTCTAAACCAGGCGGCCAGCATTTTCGATTACGATTTTTCCGATATCTCCGTCGACGGTTATGACCCGCACCCAGCGATCACAGCCCAGGTTTCGGTGTAACGGCGATGTTGGGAGCAATTTGGGCGCAATCACTCGACGGGATCATTGGCGATGGCGTGGCGATGCCGTGGCACGTGCCGGAGGATCTCGCGCATTTCAAAGAAATCACCACGGGTGCGCCGGTGATCATGGGACGCAAGACGTGGCAGTCGCTCCCCGAGCGTTTCCGTCCGCTGCCCGGCCGGGATAATTACGTGTTGTCATCGGCAAGCCCCGGAACCTGGTCGGCTGGCGCGGAGGTTATTCGTGCTCTTGCCGACGTCGCGCAGCTGCACACCGCCTGGATTCTGGGAGGTGGCAAAGTCTACGAAGCTACCTTGGGCGATGTCGATCGTGTGGAGATCACCCTGATGGGGGCAAATATTGGTAGCATTTACGGGCAGCGGGCCGTGTATGCCCCGGACATTCCCGAAGATTTCGGGTTAGTTGCAGACAGTGACTGGCAGGTCTCCGCACACGGGCACCTGCAGATTCCGGGACATGAGCCCAGTGATTTACCACTGAAATATCGATTCTTAACCTACGAACGAAAGGCCGCAGCCTAAATGTCTGACGTACAAACCCCAGAAACCTCCCACGATGTCACCGTCTTCGCTGCCAGCTGGTGCCCGTTTTGCCGCAAGCTGATCGGTGATTTGGAAGCCAACGGCACCCCATTTGCGGTGATCGATCCAGACTCGGAAGAAGGCCAAGCCAAAAACGCCAACCCGTGGATCGAGTCTGTCAACGACGGCAACCGCATCATCCCAACGGTGCTGTTTTCCGACGGCTCCTCAATGACCAACCCACCTGCCGGTGACGTAGCGAAGAAGCTGGAAGAACTCCAAGGCTAAAATTTTACTGCCTGCCGCGAAGAGTGTGGCTTGCGCCGGCGGCACACCGGTGCATTCGCCCGGATTTTTCACGTGCGCTAAGCTAATGGCTGGCCGGGGATGACCGGCCAGTGTTGGCCCCAGTAGCTCAGGGGATAGAGCACGGCTCTCCTAAAGCCGGTGTCGGAAGTTCGAATCTTCTCTGGGGCACATTTTCTTTTTCTCTGGGATTCTTTATCTTCATCCCGCCTCCCAAGTCTGGTATCGCACAACTTAGTGCGCCAATATTCGCGTTTTAACCCCGAAACTTCTGTTACTACTGTTATTGTTGTGGCGAATGTTTATTCCTGATTGGAGAAATCTCGATGAATAGCCCGCGCAATTTCAGCCGACGTTCCTTATTCCGCACCACCGGCGCCCTCGCGATTGCTGGTGCCTTCGCCACCGCTGGCACCGGCATTACCGCCCCACGTGCTGCAGCGGCGAACGGCCCTGGCCCGGTTGTGGGCCGAGTACTGGACTACGCAGCCGGTGTACCGTCGGCACGTTCCATTAAAGACGGTGGATTCCTCGGCGCCGTGCGTTACGTATCGGAGCGCCGCCCCGGTGCAGATTGGATGCTTGGTAAACCCGTCAGCGCTACCGAAACCACCAACCTGGCAGCACTCGGCCTGGAAACCGCCTCGGTATATCAATTCGGCCGCGCCGAAACCGCGGACTGGAAACAGGGAGCTTTGGGCGCTGCGACGCACGCACCAAAAGCAATCGCGCTGCACCGCAGCGCAGGTGGTCCCACCGGCCGTCCTATCTATATCGCGATTGACGACAATCCCACCCGCGCGCAATACGATTCTTTGATCGCACCCTACCTACGGGCCTTCGAAGCTTTGCTGAAAGCATCCGGTTATTCCGCCGGAATCTACGGCAACTACAACGTCATCGACTGGGCCATCGCAGACGGCATCGGATCGTATTTCTGGATGCATGACTGGGGCTCGGGCGGCAAGATTCACCCGCGCACCACGATTCATCAGCTGCCGCAGAATAAGCAGCAAACCATCGGCGGTGTGGTCTGCGACATCAACAACGTCTATGCCCGGGATTGGGGCCAATGGAAGCCAGGCGTTCCTTCGGGTGCTGGTCAGGGCGCACAGAAGAACCAGAGCAACGGCAACAACCAGGCGCGCCCACAGGGCCAACAGCCTGGCCAGCCGGGCCCTTCCCCTGCTATCCCAGGCAGCTCAAACGTAATCCCTAGCGCTGCCGAATTGCAGAAACTTAGTTCCGACCCTGCACTACAACAAGGTGCGCGCACCCTGCAGGAGTTGCTAAAACTCGCACAGGATAACGCGCACCTCGCGAAGCAGTTTGGGCTGTAGGCTACTAGACTACAAGCCTCTGCTGGGCAGCTGCAGAGTGTCTGCTAAGCAGCTGGAGCAGCTGGCACTGAGCGTTCTTCCGGCCCGTTGTAGGCAGACAGCGGCCGGATCAGGGAGTTGTTCTCGTACTGTTCCAAAATGTGAGCGGTCCAGCCGGTGATACGAGCCATCACAAAGATCGGGGTGAAGAACTCAATTTCCAGGCCCAGCAGGTAATAGGCCGGGCCAGCTGGGAAGTCCAGGTTTGGTTTGATCTTGATGGACGTGTTTTCTTCCATCGTCTTGGCCATGATGTCGTACATTTCGACCCATTTGTCCGCACCAGGAGTGTTAGCCGCGAGCTTCTTGAACGCGGCTTCCATCGTCGGCACGCGGGAGTCCCCAGTTTTATACACGCGGTGCCCAAACCCCATGACCACTTGCTTGTTGTCCAAGCGGTTCTTGCACCACTCCTCTGCCTGAGCTGGATCACCAATCTCCAGCATATTGTGCATCACGGCTTCGTTTGCGCCACCGTGCAGTGGGCCCTTCAGCGCACCAATACCACCGGTGACGGCAGAATATACGTCGGAAGTCGTCGAGGTAATCACGCGCGAGCTAAACGTCGAGGCGTTAAAAGAGTGCTCAGCGTAGAGAATCAACGACTGGTCAAAAGCCTGAATGGCTTCTTTTTGCAACGCGGGAGAATCATCGTCATCACCGAAAACCATCCACAAGAAGTTCTCCGCGAAGCCTTTATCCTTTGCTGGCTCGACATATCCTTTGCCCTTACGGCGGCGGATATCCAATGCGACTGCCGTGGGGAATTTCGCGAGCAGACGCAACCCAATCTCACGGATATGGTCGGCATCGCGTGTGAAATGTTCATCGAACTGCCCCACGAACGAAGTAAACGTGCGCAGCGTGTCCATCGGGTGGGCATCTTTCGGCATCGATTCAATCAAGTTGATCTCTGCATCGCTCAGGCCGCGTAATTCACGCTCGGAAGCAGCAAATTCTTCCAGCTGCCCGGAGTCAGGTAGCTCACCGTTCCACAGCAAATAGGCTACTTCTTCAAAACTGCAGTGCTTCGCCAACTCTTGCACCGGATAGCCAGCATAAGTCAACGAGTTGGTCTCTGGCATTACCTTCGAGACCGCGGTGTAATCTGCCACGACCCCGTACAGGCCCTTACGAATTTCAGAATTGGTAGTCATTACAAGCTCCTTCCTGAGCTTTTGCTAGAACGGCGATGCTGACCTGCACGCCGTGTTGATCGTTTAGATCACAGGTTCTGCTCCGGTGAATAGGTGAATACGTCTTGGTCGAAAGCGTTGTAGTCCTCGTAGCGCACGAGTTCGTACAGCCGCGATCGGTGCTGCATATCGTCCAACCAGGATTTCTGGTCGCCGCCCTCGTTGAGGTCGCGCAGGAAGCGTTCGGTCGCCCCCATAGCAACCCGGAACGACGAAACCGGCCAGATCACGGCGTTGTAGCCAATGGATTCCAACGTTGTAGCGTTGTGCAGCTCGGTCTTGCCAAATTCCGTCATATTCGCCAGCAAAGGCGTGTCGACGGCCGCACGGAATTTCTCGAAGTCTTCCGTGGTACGCAACGCCTCGGTGAAAATCAGATCTGCCCCGGCTTCGGCATAGGCCTTCGCCCGATCAATAGCATCATCGATGCCGTTGACCCCCGCGGCGTCAGTCCGGGCACAGATCACGAAATCTTCATCGCGCCGCTGGCCGACAGCTGCTGAGATGCGGCGCACCATCAACTCCGTCGACACAACTTCTTTGCCGTCCAGGTGTCCGCAGCGCTTCGGGTTGACCTGGTCTTCCAGGTGGCAACCTGCCAGTCCTGCGTCTTCCAGCGCGGCGATCGTGCGGGCTGCCGACATGGGTTCACCAAAACCGGTATCAGCATCAACCAGCACCGGGAGCTCAGTCGCCCGCGCGATCTGGCCAGAACGCTGTGCGACCTCGGTGAGCGTCGTCAAGCCAATATCTGGCAATCCAAGGTCATTAGCAAGCACAGCACCGGAAACATAAACGCCCGAGAAGCCACCAATGTCTTCAATGAGTTTCGCAGTCAACGGGTTAAAGGCTCCCGGCAACGTAGTGATCTGCGGTGCATTCAGAGATTCACGAAAATTTTTCCGCTTCTGGTTTGCAGTGGTCTCGGAAGAAAATAGTCCTGCCATTAGAAAATCCCCTTCGGAGTCTGTGGCGCCTGAGCCAGCACGTCATCAGAAACCTGAATATTCAGCTCCCGCAGATCGGTGAGGTTTTCTAGGTTGTCGACGGCGGCCAGGAAACGTTCTTGTTCTTCTTCAGAAACGATTCCTTTTGCTAGGGTGCGGAACTTCGTGCGGTAGTTCTCCCGCTCAAATGGACGGGCGCCAAGTGGGTGGGCATCGGCGACAGCCATTTCATCTTCCACAACCGTGCCGTCGTGAAAAGTAATGACAGCTTTGGCACCAAACGCTTTTTCGTTCGGGTCAGTCGAATGGTAACGCTTCGTCCACGCTGGGTCCTCCACGGTCGAGACCTTGTGCCACAGCTCGACGGTGTCCTCCCGCTGCGCACGCTCAGGTGCGTAGCTGTCGATGTGATGCCAGTCGCCGTCCTGCAGTGCTACCGCGAAGATGTACATGATCGAGTGATCCAAGGTCTCGCGAGACGCATGCGGATCCATTTTCTGTGGATCGTTGGCACCGGTACCAATGACATAGTGGGTGTGGTGCGAGGTGTGCAGCACGATAGATTCGATATCGGCGATATCCAGGCCCTTGTCTTCCAAGGTCTTTTTCATCCGACGGGCCAGGTCAATCGGTGCCTGCGATTGATATTCCGCGGAGTGCTCCTTGGTATAGGTTTCCAGGATTGCACGCTTTTCTTCGCCCTTATCCGGCAGCGGAACCGTATAAGTCTTGTCTGGAGAATGCAACATCCAGGCGATAAATCCGTCTTCGCCTTCCCAGATCGGCGCCGGTGCACCCTCCCCACGCATAGTACGGTCGACAGCTTCGATTGCCATCTTGCCGGCAAATGCTGGGGCATAGGCTTTCCAGGACGAGATCAAGCCCTTGCGAGACTGGCGGGTGGCCGTGGTGGTGTGTAGCGCCTGGCCAATAGCCTGGTAAATAGTGTCGACGTCCAGGTTCAGCATGGTTCCGATGCCTGCGGCTACAGAAGGCCCGAGATGTGCAACGTGGTCGATCTTGAACTCGTGCAAGCAGATGCCCTTGACCAGGTTGACCTGGATTTCATATCCGGTAGCGATACCGCGGATCAAGGCTTTGCCGTCGAGCCCCTTGTGCTGGGCGACAGCCAAAATCGGTGGAATATTATCGCCTGGATGCGAGTATTCCGCAGCCAAGAAAGTGTCGTGGAAGTCCAGCTCACGCACCGCGGTGCCGTTAGCTAGAGCAGCCCACTCTGCAGAGTAGGTGCCGTCCACACCGAACACTGTCGCTCCCCCATCGCTGACCGGGTGCGCGGTGGCCATGGTGCGCGCCGAGGTAACAGGACGACGAACTAGTGAAGCCATCGCGACCGATGCGTTATCGATCAGCCTGTTCTTGATCATCTCAGCGGTGTCGGCCGGAACCTCTACTGGATCAGCTGCAACCGTGGCGATCTTGTGCGCCAAGTGCTCCTCATACGGGAAGTCTTCTGCAGAAGGCCTAGTTCGCACTTCGTGTTCGATCATGATGTGACGCGAATCCTTTCGGGTCTAAATATGATGTGGATTACAAATTTATCCTAACATCATTTAGCCCGCAATGAATCCGTCCGGATCGACAGCAGCCAGGGGTGAACAGCGTTATTTCAAATACGAAATAAACTGCTTCTCGGCGATTTCGGACAGATCATCGGCACTGCCAGTGATGGCTGCGGCTGCGACAAAATCTTTTCCGAACGATACCGAAGAGTGCAAAGTCCGATCATCCGACCAGCCCCACTTTGAGCCCTGCACGCCTGGTAGCTTCGCGGTGCCGAAATCCTGCTCATAACCATCCGCAGCAACGGGAACCGTGCGTTTCATCATCTCTAACAGCGGATGCTTCGGGTCTTCATCCTTTAATTGCGCAATAAAACTCACGACGTCATACGTGGAGGTCACCGAAAATCCCCATCGATCACCGGCGCGGGTAGAAAACAGCCGGTAATCTTCTGCTACTTCATCGATTGCTTCTGGATAAAGTGCCCACAGTTGATCAGCGGCGGCATCGCTAGATTCTGTGATCATCGCATCAACAAGCTCTTTTTCGGCAGCGGTACCGTTGTCCAGGACATATTCGGCGATAAACAGCTTCGCAAGTGACAGCGCAGGGCGCGCCATACGGTCGCTAGTGCTACCCAACTTCGAATTATCCGAGAAGCGATACAGAGTGAATTGGCTCCCCTGCTGATTTTCCACAAAATCAATCTTTGTTGGCCGCAAGATATTGCTGTCTGCGGTCAGCTCGGAACTACCACGTGAGTCACGGGAATTACGCTGTGCAGACGAAGATTCCGAATTTTGAGCTGCGGAATTTGCTTGCGAGGTAGCATCGATGGCGCGTGAATCCGAAAGTTGTCCGTTGGGGCTAATCGCAAGATGTGAGGCGCTGGTGCCGCTGTGTGTACCCGTGGTTGCGGCCACAATAAAAACCACCACGGCAACAACCAAGCAGAGCCAACTCAAGCCCTTGACACCCGATAACAGTGGGCTGGTCGAAGTCTGGCGTGGCCTCTTTGAACTATTTGAACGCGTCACAAATACATATCCTACAAAAGCGCGAATCCCTTAGCGCAGATCTACGCTAAGGGATTCGCGAAACAGATGGCTATGAGCAAGCCATTGTGGCAACCAGTTTTGCTTACCGGCTCGGGCGCTCAACCGCAGCTTTCTGCTTGCCGATCACCTACTTAGTGATCAACTGGTGCTTCAACGCCAACACCGGTCATCGAACGAACTTCCATTTCGGCTGCCAAGTGATCCAGGTTGTCCGGCTTGGACCATACGGTGCCCAGGTAACCGGCGAGGAAGGCCAACGGAATGGAGACCAGACCCGGCGAGGTCAATGGGAAAATTGCCCAGTCCGCACCAGGAACCATGGATGAAGGCGTACCGGAAACCGCTGGCGACAAGAAGATCAGCAGTAACGAGCTGATCAAACCGGTATACATCGAGGCAACGGCGCCATTCGTGCTGAACTTACGCCAATACAACGAGTACAAAATCGTCGGCAAGTTTGCAGAAGCCGCGATAGCGAAAGCCAGCGAGACCAAGAATGCCACGTTTTGTTCCATAGCCAAGATACCCAGGATGACAGAGGCAACACCCATGATGATTACCGTAATGCGCGAAACGCGCACCTGGGCTTCTTCCGAAGCTTCGCCGTCACGCAACACAGCGTCATAAATATCGTGTGCCACGGACGCGGAGGCGGTAATCGTCAGCCCCGCGACCACGGCCAACACGGTAGCGAAGGCAACTGCAGCAACCACGGCCATAAAGATTGGTCCTGCCAGCTCCAATGCCAGCAGTGGAGCAGCTGCGTTAGCGGTACCTGGTGCATCCATGATGGCATCCGGACCAACCAATGCAGCCGCACCGTAGCCCAGAACCAGGGTCATCAGGTAGAAGGAGCCGATGATAACGATCGCCCAGGTCACGGAGCGACGAGCCTCAACCGCAGTTGGAACCGTGTAGAAGCGCATCAACACGTGCGGCAGACCACCAACACCGAAGATCAAGGAAACGCCCAGAGAAATGAAGTCCAGCTGCGTCCAGATATCCGTGCCGTATTTCAGGCCAGGCTTCATGATGTCTTCTGCCTCATAGGCACGTTCTGCCAGGTACGCGGAGTTGCGGTGCGTTTCCACTGCCTGGTCGAACAGGGTGGTAAACCCGCCACCAGCAATAATGAAGGTCAGAATGATCATGATGACAACGGCGGTTACCAACAACACGGCCTTGATCATCTGCACATAGGTGGTGCCTTTCATTCCGCCGATCAACACGTAGGCAGTCATGACCAGACCAACGATGCCGACGGTCACATACTGCCACACCTTGTCGTCGAGCCCCAGGAGAACCGAGACCAGCGAACCTGCGCCGGCCATCTGTGCGACCAGGTAGAACAACGAAACGAACACGGTCGCAATAGCGGCTGCCAGGCGTACCGGCTTTTGCCGCAAGCGGAACGAGAGCACGTCCGCCATGGTAAACCGACCGACGTTACGCATTGGCTCTGCGACGAGCAGCAAAGCGAACAGCCAGGCGACGAAGAATCCAATGGAATATAGGAATCCGTCGTAGCCGTGCAACGCGATGGCACCAACAATTCCCAGGAAGGATGCGGCCGAGAGATAGTCACCAGAAATCGCCAGACCATTCTGGCGTCCGGAGAACTGTCCACCACCGGTATAGAAGTCCGATGCCTCCGAGGTGGTTTTACCAACGCAGGTCACGATTGTCATCGTGATAATAATGAATGCCGCAAACACGGCAATATTGATCAACGGGTTACCAGCGTCAAGGCCTTCGTCAGCTGCTGCCTGGGCCACGGTGGAGACGTTCGTGCTTGCTTGTGCAAGCGAAGCGGTAAACATAGTTTAGCCCTCCATTTTCTCGCGGATAGCCGCCTGCCGCGGTTCCAGGTTTTTATTAGCGAATTTCACATACATCCAGGTAATCACGAAGGTCGTAACAAATTGAAGGATGCCGAGTACTAAGCCAATGTTGAAGCCACCGCCCATTTCAATCGCCATTGCTTCTGGGAAAAACGTAGCGACAACAAGGAAGGCGAAAAACCACAACAGCGCGATGATGATCGCAGGGAAAGTAAACCCCCGAAAACGGGTCTTCAGATCAGCAAATTCTTCTGATTTGCTCATCTCAATAAATTCCTCGGACGTAGCTTTACGCCGGGGTTGATTGGAAGGAGCTCCTGCCATTTTCTCTCCTATTACTTCTGGTGCGACGATTACACGTCACGTTCCTGTTCACGTCACTGTGAAACACCACTCACACAATTGCGTGAGTGCGGCAATTTCCTGCGACACACATGTTACCTTGCTTACAGATTGAGGAATAACTTAACCCCTATCACAGAAAAGTTTCCTAAAAGAAATCACCCCCGCCAATCCTGCGACCTGCACAAACCTGTTCCCACCCCTCCCCCATCTGGAGCCTCAACTCAAGCTAAAAAATATATGTGAGTCCCCTGACAAAAATGCGATCGAGCTTAACGCGAATCGAAGAGTTTTACTCTAAAACATTAGCCCGCCCGGGAACTACGTCCTGGGCGGGCTAATACCGTGCAAATTCTAGCGTTGCAGCGACTACCTCTGCTTCAACGATTACGACTCGTGCGGGAACACCTCCGGGTCGCCAAAGATACGGCCAAAGCCTGGCATACCGGCCAAGGAATCAATCGTTTCCGTATCTTGCGCGGACAACTGCACAGCTAACGCACCAGCGTTTTGCTCCAAGCGTTCACGCGACGAGGCTTTCGGAACCACGGACACGCCTTTATCCAACAGGTAGCGCAGAACGACCTGGGCTACGCTCGCCCCGACGTTGTCTGCAATCGCTTCCAGTTGTGGATTGTTCAGCACAATGCCTCGTGCCAGCGGCGACCACGCTTCTACGCGTGTACCCAACTGTTCATTAGCAGCCAACTGCTCTGGCTGGTGAAAGCCCGGGTGCAATTCAATCTGGTTGAGGCTTGGCGCAGTATTGGTGGCATCAACCAGCGCTTGCAGGTGTTCAGCATTAAAGTTCGCCACACCTGCAGAAACCAATTCATCGGTCTCGCGAATCTCCAAGAGCGATTCCCAGGTTTCCACGTACTTCCCACCCTGTGGGTAGGGCCAGTGGATCAGGAAGTTGTCAAGATAACCGAGGTCCAGTTTGCGCAACGATTCCGCAAAGCCCTGTTTAGCTTCTTTATTACCGTGCTGATCGTGCCACAGCTTGCTGACGACATACAGTTCTTCGCGTTTGACATCACCAGCTTTGATCGCGTCGTTCAATGCACGCCCAACAGCTTCTTCATTGTTGTAGAGACGTGCGGTGTCGAAGTGCCGGTAGCCAAGCTCGACGGCTGTGCGCACGATTCGTCCCACGTCTTCGGAATCCATTTTGTAGGTTCCCAAACCAAGCTGCGGCATGGTCGTGGAATCATTCAGAGTAAAGGTTGGGATAGTCATACCCCCAATGATGCCATCAAAAACAAAAATGGCGCCACGGCCATAAAAATGATCGCGGCGCCTTGAGCGCTTTCAGGCCACGGGCCTGCTATAACCAAGCGAAACGCTTAGTGAGCATCACCGACCGAGAGAAGGTCGATCATGAAGACCAACGTGCGTCCAGAGAGTGGGTGTCCGCCTCCTGCTGGACCATATGCTTTGTCCGGCGGGATGATCAGCTGCCGACGTCCGCCGACTTTCATCCCGGGAATACCTTCTTGCCAGCCAGCGATTAAACCTTGCAGCGGAAATTCAATGGTTTGGCCGCGGTCCCATGAGGAATCGAATTCCTGGCCAGTTTCATAGTCGACACCGACATAGTGGACTTCCACTACTCCACCGGCAGCGGCTTCGGCACCGTCTCCGATGACGATGTCTTCAGATGCGAGATCAGTCGGTGCCGGGCCCGAAAATTCTGCAATCTCGGGTTTTTCCATTGCCATAATTCTCCTTGTGAACTGGGAAATATCTTCACGTTGCCAAAAAGACGTCAAACGATCGTCGTAACAAACCACGTCTTGCTTTGGCACTCATCACCAGTGATGAAATGCGGCAGCCAAAAAGGCTGGACCTAGTGTGACTAGATCCAGCCTAGGCGCTACGCAGGCTTTCGCCAAGAGTGACGCGCCTGCGGCACGCAGAAAGGTTTAGCGCTGATCCAGCGATGGGACGTCACGGCGACCTTCGCCGGTATAAATCTGGCGTGGTCGGTTGATCTTGGTCTGCTCGGTCAACTGCTCACGGTACTGTGCAATCCAGCCTGGCAGACGGCCCATAGCAAACAAAACGGTGAAGAAATCCGTTGGGAAGCCCATGGCGCGGTAGATCAGCCCGGTGTAGAAGTCTACGTTCGGGTACAGCTTGCGCTCGACGAAGTAATCGTCGTTCAGAGCGATTTCCTCAAGCTTCATGGCCAAGTCCAGCATTGGATCTCCGCCCAGGTGCTCCAGAATCTCGTGAGCGGATTCTTTGACGATAGCCGCGCGTGGATCGTAGTTCTTGTACACGCGGTGCCCGAAGCCCATCAGGCGAACGCCTTTTTCTTTGTTCTTCACGCGGTTCATGAACTCGGTCGCATCACCATCGTGGTTGTTCTGAATGTCATCCAACATCTCCAGAACTGCCTGGTTAGCACCACCGTGCAGTGGGCCAGACAAAGCGTTGATGCCGCCAGCGATGGAGACGAACATATTAGCCTGCGCAGAACCAACCATGCGAACGGTGGAAGTCGAGCAGTTCTGCTCGTGATCAGCGTGCAGGATAAGCAGCTTGTCCAGAGCCTTGGCCAGGACTGGGTCTACTTCGTATTCCTCAGTTGGGTAACCGAACATCATGCGCAGGAAGTTCGAGGCTGGATCCAAGGAGTTATCTGGATACATATACGGCTTGCCCTGGGAGGCACGATAAGCGTACGCAGCCAACATCGGAACCTTAGCCAGCAGGCGGATTGTTGCCTTGTCCAGCTGCTTTTCATCCAGCGGGTTCAGCTCGTTCTGGTAGTAGGTCGACAAAATGTTGACCGAAGAAGCCAAAACCGCCATTGGGTGAGCATCACGTGGGAAGATGTTGAACTGTGCCTTGAAATCTTCATCCAACAAGGTATGGCGCAAGATATCGTTATTCCACGCATCCAGCTGTTCCTTGTTTGGCAGCTCACCCTTGATCAGCAGGTAAGCAACTTCGTTGAAGCTACAGTTGTTGGCCAAGTCCGCGATGTCATATCCACGGTGGCGCAGAATTCCTTCATCACCATTAATAAAGGTGATCTTCGATTCAGTAGAACCGGTGGATACGTAGCCTGGATCATAAGTTACATAGCCGGTCTCGCCGAGCATCTTGCCCAGGGCCAGGCCTGAGTTTCCCTCGGTTGCTTTAACGATCGGCAGTTCGTATTCACCACCAGGGTAGTGAAGTACAGCCTTGTCATTATTGTCAGAAGCCACAATGAACCTTTCGCTAATTGGTTGAATCGCAATAATCGATAATACGGAAAACGACTCACCGATGGCGGATCCGGCCAATTCCGACCGCATCCTGGTGGCACTCATATTACCAAACTGTGTGATGCCATCAACATTATTTCCGCAATAGTGGCCCAAAACTCCAGCCACTAGCCGCACGCTCACCGGTCACAGCCTATAGTGAAAGGGCACGGTGGACACAGCCAGTAGTGCTAGCAGTGCCAGCAGTGCCTGCATACAAGAACCGCAGACGCGAACCGAACTAACTGCACTTAACGTCGTAATGAAGAAAGGCCTTTTGAACATGGATTCTGCATCCCAACTGACTCTGCCTGAACACTTAATTCCGTCGGACGGACGCTTTGGCTGCGGCCCTTCCAAGGTGCAGCCAGCCCAAATTCAAGCTGTCGTCGACGGCGCTAGCACCATCATTGGAACTTCCCACCGCCAACCAGCAGTCAAAGATGTCGTTGGAAATATTCGCGATGGACTTGCCCAATTATTCAACATCCCAGAAGGTTACGAAGTCGTCATGTCAGTCGGCGGCGCCACCGCTTTTTGGGATGCCGCCACCTTTGGTCTGATCAAAAAGAAGTCTGGCCACGTGAGCTTCGGTGAGTTTTCCGCAAAATTCGCCAAGGCCTCGCAGCAGGCGCCGTGGTTGGACGAGCCCACGGTCATCAAGGAAGAGCCTGGGAGCGCTCCTACCCCACAGGCTATGGATGACTGCGATGTCATCGCGTGGGCACACAACGAAACCTCAACCGGCGCAATGGTCCCGGTACAACGTCCAGAAGGCAGCGATGCACTCGTCGTCGTCGACGCCACCTCCGGCGCTGGCGGCCTTGAGGTCGATATCGCAGAAACAGATGTCTACTATTTCTCACCACAGAAGTGCTTCGCTTCTGATGGTGGATTGTGGTGCGCAATCATGTCGCCAGCAGCGATTGAGCGCATCAAAGAAATCAAGGATTCCGGTCGCTTCATCCCGGCCTTTTTGGATTTGCAGACAGCTGTGGAGAACTCGCGCAAAAACCAAACCTACAACACTCCGGCGGTCGCAACCTTGCTTATGCTGGATGCGCAAATCACATGGATGAATAACAACGGCGGCTTGGCCGGCATGGTAGAACGAACCCGCGAATCGTCCCAGATTCTCTACGACTGGGCTACCGAACGCAAAGAAGCTAGCCCGTTTGTCGGCAACGCCGATAACCGTTCCCTCGTCGTCGGCACGATTGACTTCGACGATTCCGTCGATGCGGCCCAGCTAGCAAAAACCTTGCGTGCTAACGGCATTCTGGATGTGGAGCCATACCGCAAGCTGGGACGCAATCAGCTGCGCGTCGGCATGTTCCCTGCCATAGAGCCGGGCGATGTCTCTGTGCTCACGCGTGCTATCGATTATATTCTCGATAACGGTAGCGAAAACCGGTAAGATTTTCGGCAGCTACTGCACACTAAGGAGTCAGTTATGCACCAGTTAGCATTCGAAGGCCACGACCTCCAAGCCTCGGTTTTGTACTTTCGCGACGAGGACGGCCAAAGTTACGAGCTTCCCGTCAGTGACGAGCTTCTGCGCGTCTTAGGAGCGCACGCTGCCCCGTCGCAGACAGCTGGTGCTACTGGTTCTGCTTCTCATTCTGGTTCTGATTCTGCAGTCACGATCATCGAGCAGGTAGATCCGACTGACACAGCTACGGATACTGCTCAGGACACAGAACGGGCCAACAATGCCCTGTCAGCGAGCTCCCAGGACCACCACGCAGGCACGGACAACGAGCACGACGGCAACACCGCTCCGAACCTAGCGGCCATGCCGTCGTCTAGCTCTACCACTAACGAGAACTCCGATGGCAGCACGGATGGGGCGGCGCACATGCCGGACGCCAACTCGTCTGCGCAGCAGGAGCCCAAGCCAGAAATTCCGCACATGGTTCCTACTGGCGGTAACCAGGGGGCTAGCGGTGGCGGCCGTGGCATGGCTGATCGTGATCGATCGCGTAATCAGCCTATGTCGATGCGTCCGAACCAAATTCAACAACGAATCCGGGCCGGTGCCAGCGCACAGGAACTTGCCGACGAAATGGGCGTCGATGTCTCCCGGGTGGAGCCTTTCGCACACCCAGTCATTTTGGAGCGCGAACGTATCGCGGAAATGGCAAAACAAGCCCACCCTGTCCGGGATGGTGGCCCAGACCGGCTCACCTTGTGGGAGGTACTAGCTACCTCGTTTGCTGCGCGCGGACATTCGCTGGCGGATGCACACTGGGATGCACACCGCAGTGTGGCCGGAGAACCCTGGACCATTGAGGTGACGTGGACTGCCGGTTTATCTCAGAATTCCGCGCAATGGCTCTTCCACCGCCACCCTACTTCCGCCGATACTGTCGAACCCCGTAACCCCGTGGCTGCGGATCTCGTCGATCCCGATTTCATCCAGCCGGTCCGCTCAGTGACATCGTTAACCCGTCCCCAACGAGTCGGTGACGATGCCCGCGATGCATACAACGCAGGTTTCGACGGCCTCATCTCAGGCGATCAGCTTCCAGAAGACGAACTATCCGCGCATAAACAACGCAAGCGCGCAGGTTCGCACCCATTACAGACCGCAGATACCTCGCGAAACGCGATCGATAATCCTGGCAGTCGTTCAGGCGACGAAGAAGACACCCGCGATGACATCCCAGTCGTGGCAGACGGGGACGGAACCGCGGATGAGACTTCTGATCGGACGGATCGCACAGACACAGAACAAACAAACGGCGATCCAGCAAACGACGGCCAAGCACAAGACAACGAGTTTCTGCAACACCCAGACTCCGAAGCACCGAAAAAACGCCGTCGCAAAGCAACCACCCCACACTGGGAAGATGTTTTGCTCGGCGTACGGGCCAATACCAAACGCCCCCGCCGCTAACCCCAACTATCGCATCGAAGGTTTGCTATGACGCAGTACGAGGCTCGCCAACCCGGCACCCCGGATCCACTTTCCGACGGCTCACAACCAGCAGACCGCTCTGCAGTGGTCACACTGTGGTTCCTCGATGCTGCAGACCAGCCAGCCCAGATTTTGGCCAATAATCCCGTCGCTGACCGCGGTTTTGGCCGGAAATATCTTGCCCAAATGTACCCTTCAGCACCAATCACTTTGCTGGGGCAATTCCCTTTGAACCGCTCTGCCCAGGTCTCTGCCGAGGAATACTATATCGGTGCTTACCCGGGAATCACCGTGGTACAAACCATCATCGATGATGCCCTGGAGTTATCTAAGCTATCGCCGCGCTTACGGGAATCTCTTCCAGCACAAGACGTCTACGCCTTTGCCTTCAATGGTGAGACTGGGTTTGGTGGTATTGCACACTGGCATGAAGGCGAGCTTTATCGCAGCCTCACCGCGACTCGCTATGCAACTTTCGAAAACGAGGGCCTGCCCGATGGTTTTGAGGCACCACTGTGGGCTGGCGAACGCAGCCCACAGCTCGGCGGCATTGCTTTGCCCTTCGCGCCAGCTGATTTGCTTGCCGACGCCCACAAAGCCTGGCTCGGCATTGATTTTTCTGCGGAAGGCCCAGATATCGACGTCGTCGGCTTCGCACTCGACGGCCGCCCGGAACCCAAATTCGCCCGCGGCCGCACGGGCGGCTCACATGCACTGGTAGAAACCACCGAGAAAACTGAAAACTACGACGACTACGAAAATCACGCAGCAAACGCCGAACAATCATCAATTACCTCGACGTTTATGACTGGCGCAACCACCACCGCCCGTATCGTGGGCAAGCTCGGAAAAGTTGCAGCGCGACAGACGCGCACTGGCTGGGCGAAACTACGCGAGCAGTTGCGCCACCTCGACCGCAATTAATCTCGCGCGCGCCAACGTTCATAAAGACAACACGCGGCAGTCGTCGCGACATTAAGAGAATCTGCGCCGGCCGCCATGGGGATAACCGCTCTGCTATCGGCAGCTGCCATGGCGTGGCTGCTCAGCCCAGGCCCCTCAGCCCCCAGCAAAAACGCGACTTTCTCCCGGCCCGTGCCATCATCGTGCACGAGGCTTTGACGAAGTTCTACTGAACCATGTCCGGGGCTCAAAGCAACGACATGAAATCCACCCTCTTGTAAACCAGCGAGGCCATGGTGCCAATCGTTGGGCCCGCCAGCAATGCGAATACTAGGCACGCGTAATGCTTGGCCTAGGGAGACCCGAATAACGCGGCGGTCCCACAAATCACTACAGCCAGCACCAACCAGGATCGCATCAGCCCCCAGCGATGCTGCGGAACGAAAAATCGCACCAATGTTATCAGGGTCGCCGACTCCTTCTAGGATGACGACGGTGCGGGCACCGTGAAGAATCCCCGAAGCGGAAGAAATTTCAGGTCCAGACGTTGCGCGCCCGGATAGTTGTTGTAGATCCGGGATTGCTGGCCGTGGCGCCACACCGAGTAGCCCGCGGTGCAAATCGAACCCCACTACTTCGCGCAATAACGCGGCGGGAACGTCATACACTGGGATCTCTGCTGCCACGATCGCGTCCCACTCCCCCGGGTAGTCTGCAGCAAATTGCGCTAGTTTTTCTCGCCGCCCAAAAATGGCCGTTGGTGCAACCACTGCATCTTGTGCGCACATGCGCGCTAGCGGTAGCGCGCCGTCGGCAAGCACGACAGGCGAGCGCTTCGCTGGTACATACTCCCCCTTCACGCCCACTGCTAAGCGCGGTTGGCGATCCGGCCGCAGCCGCGGGTGATTCAGCAGCCGGATATCAGCGAAGACCGGATCATCTACAGAAACCCCTGCCGTATTAGTCGCTACTTTATCTACGGAGGCGGTAGCCGCAGAGTTGTTTCCACTCGGCGCCATGGGAAAGCCTGCGTCCTAACCCACAACCGCACGTAGCGGTTCAATGGCGAAAAAGATGATGAACAAACCGGTAAGCAGCCACATGATCCAGTGGGTCTTTGCGCCTTTTCCAGCAAACAGGTTCATGACAGTAAAGGCAATCACTCCTACTCCGATTCCGTTGACGATGGAATAGGTAAAAGGCATCACCAGAATCGTCAAAAAGGCAGGCAACGCAATGTGGAATTTATCCCAATCAATGTCTTTCACCTGGCCCATCATCAGCACACCGACGACAACCAGGACGGGTGCAGCAGCTTCCATCGGCACGATTTCATACAACGGGGTCAAAAACATCGCGGCCAAAAACAGCAGGCCCGTAACAACGTTTGCTAAACCTGTGCGTGCACCATCGGCGACACCGGCGGCGGAATCGGCATACACGGTGTTCGACGACGACGAAGTAACGCCACCAACCACAGCACCGAAACCTTCAACAACCAGTGCCTTCTTCAAATTCGGCAGGTTGCCATCGTCGTCGACAAGCTGGCCTTGCTTACCCAGGGCGGTCATCGTGCCCATCGCATCGAAGAAGTTCGCGAGCACCAGCGCAAATACCAGCAACGTGGCCGCCAATGCGCCAACTTGCGTGAAAGCGCCCACGACATCGATCGCGCCAACTAATGAAAGATCAGGCATACCGCCCAAAGAATCTGGGACCGACGGTACGGCCAAGTTCCAGCCGGTGGGATTGGCTTCGCCTTGGTCATCGACGGAGGGACCGGCCTCAGCGATAGCTTCGACGATCACGGCGATAACGGTGGTAGCAACGATTCCGATGAACAGGCCACCGCGAATTCCGCGAACCATCATGAATCCGCAGATCAGCAGACCAATGACGAAAACCAGGGTGGGCCAGCTAGCAATGGAGCCGTCGATTCCGAGCTGGACAGGAACTGTGGTTCCGGCGGCATCCGGGATACGGCGCACGAAGCCGGCGTCGACCATGCCGATCATGGTGATAAACAATCCAATGCCGACACCGATAGCGGATTTCATCGCCGCCGGAATGGCATGGAAAACGGCCTCCCGGAAACCGGTGATGGCCAGAATGACGATGATAATACCGTCGATGACCACCAAGCCCATGGCTTGCGGCCAGGTCAGCCCTTCTCCCATGACCAGGGTGACCGCAACCAGGGTGTTGATGCCCAACCCGGCCGCGAAGCCGAACGGGTATTTTGCAATTACCCCGAACAGGATGGTCATGACGCCAGCCGCCAGTGCGGTCACGGCAGCGACCTGTGGAATGCCCAGGACCGTGCCTTCTGCATCTTCCGTGGTGCCTAAGATCAGTGGGTTCAGGATGATGATGTAGGCCATGGCGAAAAAGGTCACGACCCCGGCGCGGATTTCGCTCGGGATCGTCGTTCCTCGTTCGCTGATGTGGAAGTAGCGGTCCAGGAATCCACGCTCAGCCTGTGCGTGTGCTGTGGAGTTTTCTGCGCTGCTTTCTAGGCTGTTTTCTGGGGTGGTTTCTGCCGCGGAATCTGCGTGTTGACCTGTTGCAGAGTGCGCTGGCTGTGAAGGCGGTCTTGTCATGTCCCCATTATGAACCACATGCGGCACAATAAACGACATGGGTCCCCGTACTATATTCACAGCAGGCTGCCATTCTCCCCGCAGGAGCGTTCTCGCTGCGGGATTAGCCGTGGCGGTGCTAGCGACAGGTTGCAGTAATGCAGAGGAATCTGCCGTGCCAAAAACCGCTGAGTCCGCTGCTCCGGCCGCAGGTGAGGCAACCGGTCGGACAACGGCACAGGCAGAATCCGCCGATAATTCTGTCCTTAGCTCAGCAGCCATGAACTCCGGAGACGTTAAAAAACTCGTGCCAAAGGTGCTTGCCACGCACCCGTTTTCTCCGGAGTCTTTTACCCAGGGTTTGGAATTTGACGACGATGGTTCCTTGCTGGTGGGCACTGGGAAGTGGGGGCAGTCGCGCATCTACCGTGCCAATCTCGCTGACCATTCCATTGCCGAGCATGCTGAGCTTGCCGACGAGTTTTTCGGTGAAGGTATCACCCGCTCTGGCGATATCATCTGGCAGTTAACTTGGCAGGCCGGCGAGGCCATTGCACGCGATCCACACACGCTCGCAGAAACCACACGCGTGCACTACGACGGCGAGGGATGGGGTGTCTGCGCACGCGAGGGAGAACTATTGGTTTCTGACGGCTCGGATACCATCAGCAAACGCGATCCGGTGACTTTTGCACCACGCGCTGGTGAGGAGCTACGGGTTACAGCGGCTGGCACGCCCGTCGGCAAGATTAATGAGCTGGAATGCGTCGGCGATGATGTCTACGCGAATATCTTTTTATCTGATGAGATCATTCGCTTTTCGGCGGAAACCGGGGAAGTGGACGCCGTGATCGATGCCTCGGGCTTGGAGAATAATGCCACAGCTGATCCCAATCACGTGCTCAACGGCATCGCGTTCCAGGACAGCACTGGTCATTTCTTTGTTACTGGGAAGCGCTGGCCTGATTTATACGAGGTGGAGTTTGTCCCAGCCGGTTAAACCGAGTTCTGCCGGTTCTAGCATGCTATGCGGGGTAAGCATGTTAGGGCGGTAAAAATTCGTCCCCGCTGCTTAATGTATAACGCCGAAAAGTATGCTGGTGGGCATGGCTACCCGTAAAGAAGCGAAGCGGAAATCGCTGATTCAGGTTTTGGTGCTCATCGTCGCGGTCGTTGTTGTCGCCGTTGCTGCCCTCGTGTTCCAAAACTGGTGGCAAAACCGTCCGGGGGCGGAGCCAAGCGAGATCACCGTGCATGCCAGCGTCGGAGACCGCGAAGCCGAGATCACCCCGTATCTCGTATGCGAATTGGGTGAGGAATGCCCCGAGGGCGAAGTAAATGAGTTGCTTGTCGACGCCGACGAGACGTTACGGCTGGAAATCCCCGAGGAAATTTATAGTACGCAGTGGCGAGTACTGCAGATCTATGATGACCCAGCCGCTAATGATGAGATCTTGCATGGTTCCTATGACACCGATTCGGTAGAAATTTCCGGGTCCGCCGATGATGCCCGCCTGCTCGTCGTAGAAATTTCCACTGTTGTGGTGGGCACTGACGACGAGGGCGAGGAAACTCCGTATTCAGTCGTGTGGTCCATTTCGACGATGGACGGTGCGGATCTTCCGTACGACGAGGAGGGCGAGACCGACGGAGGCGAGGCTCCGGCGAACTAGGCACACTAAGTTGCGGAAATACTAGGCGTCGAGGTCTTTCGCAATCGCGCGCAAAATTTCTGAGACGTGGCGTCCGGTTTTCCGGTCCGGGTAGCGCCCATTTTCCAGCGCTGGCTGTACTTGGCTTTCGAGCACTGTCATCACATCCGAGACCAGAGAGTGCAGTTCTTCTGGTTTCCGTGCGATTCCAGCCTTCCGCCGCGGGTTATCCAGCACCTTGACGCGAAGCGCCTGCGGCCCCCTGCGCCCAGCCGCGAAGTCAAATTCAATGCGCTGGCCCGGCAAAAGCTCGTCAACGCCGTCGGGCAGGACATTCTTGCCGACGAATACGTCCGCATCGCCTGGATTAGAGGCGAAGCCGAATCCTTTTTTTGCGTCGTACCATTTCACTTTTCCAATCGGCACGATTCCACCACCTTCGTTATTATTTCTCGTTCTGTGTCGTTGATCTTTGTGTGCGCGGGTATCTGTTGTAAATGCGCGTAAAGTCTCTATTATATCCGGGCTAATTTTAGCCCACCAACCTTAACGCGAAACGAGAACTGTAGGCACAGACGCATGGCGGTTGTGGTGTCACCAATGATGCCGAAACCAGCGGTGCCAATGACACCGATAGCGGAGACAGCAATGCCGTGGGAAGGCTGGTCCTATGCCCTCACCACATTACTGTGACTTAGTTCATATGGCACGTTCACCTGCAGTTTCTTTCTCTGTAGTTTCACATTCACCACATTCATCACGATTTTGTGTCCATTTTTGCGCCAAAGCGTGACACATTCGTTATAAATCGCTAGTCTTTCTAGGCAGGCACACGGTCACCATCGCGCACTTGCCACAACCAAGACCGCACTACGAACCCGAGCAGGGCGCGATACGACCACCACGATCTGTGCAGCAATCGTTACACACGGGTTCAGTATGCGGCACAAGGAGAAATCCAATGGGACGCCACAGCAACGTGAAAAGCAAGCGCATGACCAAACTTGCAGCAGCCACCGCCGCCGTGGGCGCTTCTGCTGCACTGTTTAGCCCAGCTGCCGATGCCGCACCCATCTCCGACTGGGAACGCTTGGCAGAATGCGAAGCAGGCGGCGACTGGTCCATCAACACTGGTAACGGCTTCTCTGGTGGCCTACAGTTCACCAATTCCACCTGGCACGCCTTCGGCGGCGGACAGTTCGCCCCTGCTGCACACCAGGCAACCAAGTCGCAGCAGATTTGGGTTGCAGAGCGCACCCTGGCTGGCCAAGGATGGGGCGCTTGGCCTGCATGCTCCGCCAAGCTGGGCTTGAACTCCGCACCTAACTTGGACCGCTCACCAAATGGCGCTGCCGCTGCCGCTGCCCCAGCTCCAGCCCCAGCAGCTGCTCCTGCGCAGTACACCGGAGAGCGCGCCGCAACCGGCCCAGCCACAGGCAACGCTTTCCAGCCGGTGGAAGATCTATACCAGCAAATCGAGTCCACCTTGGCAAACTACGGTCTGGCTGTTCCAGCACCAATCGCAGACGCCTACCAGCATGCACTGGCTCAGGCCAAGGGTGCCGTCGCTGGAGTTCCTAACGTCGATGAGTTCTACCGGGCTAATGCGGGCGCTATCGATTCCATCCTGAACCTGCGCTAAAAGCCCATAAGCCCTCAACGGCTCTGATAGGTTCTTGTCAGGCTTAAAGCGCCCAAGCTAAGGCGCCCAAGCTAAGCTACGGCACACTGTAACAAGCCCTAGAATCCAAGCCGCTGTAAGAAACAGAAAACCTCCAGTACTGAAGCAAACGAGTACCGGAGGTTTTGCTATGTCAGAAAGTCACGTGCAGGCAGAGCAAACCGCGTAAACCGCGGCTGCGCTGAAAGCGTGTTCGGAACCAACCGTGACCACAACGTCGCTAGCCGTGACCGCAGGGGCTTTGCACCCTAGTGTGCAAAGCCCTGTGCCTAATACTTATTTATTAATACGCGTGTACGGGTGCACGTAGTTGAGCTTTTCGGCAGGAATCGGCAGCACCAAATCATCGCCGAAAGGACTGGAAGCGCCAGTCAATTTGGAATGCAGCTCAGTAACCGGGTGATCACCATCTTCCAGGTGAGTCGGCCATGCAGGGTTAAATTTTTCTACGTTCGCCATAAACCTTATTCTGCCAAAAATCTCCGCAAAAAGTAAGCGGACCAACTATGAACCTCAACAGCGTAAAATCTGGCAGTATTATGGCTGATCACCCAATCACACGCTCGCCGGCTGAACTCGTCGAACAGTGGCTACACAGCCGCACAAACCAGCAGCTCGCCACGGTTTTACAGGCCCGCTCTGATATCGCGATACCGCAGCCACATGACCTCCACACACTCGCCCACCGGCTGCTGCTCCCGGCTTCGCTCGCCCGTGCCATTGAACAGCGCAATGCCACCGAACTCGCAATTCTCGAAGCCTTACTGGCCACAGGTGCACATACTCAACCGGTCTCCCGGAAAGATGTAGTCCGGGTTTTAGCAGGCACCCAGTTAGAGAATGCGCACCAGGATCCACCACCGCGTGCCGACGCATCCGTCGAAGGAAACTATGCAGTAGACGTCGACAAGCAACACAGCGTCACCGCAACCAACTCCACGGCCGATCTGCTGTCGCAAACTCTGCAGCAACTCCGTGATCACGCGCTGGTCTTCCCCTACTCTGCTACGGAGAAGACCCCAATCGCCGAGGGCGCTGAGGACGCTGCGGACACCGACGTCCCTCAGGCCCCTGAGGACACTGAGGACACTTCCCTCATGTGGATTCCGGCTCGGGTAGACAAGCTTCTTTCCCACCGTGACCGGCTTTTATACCAAGAATCGGTGCCCGCCGACGTCGTCGACAAGCTTCCCGAAAAACACCAAGAAATATTGCGGCGCATCCACGCCGGTGGCGGGCTGGGAACCACCAAACACGCCCGCAGCGATGACCCGGAACATCCGATCACGCAGATGATCAACTCCGGCGTGCTACGCGCCATTGACGATTCCACAGTCACCCTGCCAGTATCAGTCAACCGCATTGTGAGCGGACTACCGGCCACCGATGTACACTTGCTACCTTCTTCGCGGATATCCTCTGAGCTGTGGGACAGCGATGCGGCCGTTGCTGCGCATTATCTGCCTGCACGGAATCCCTCGGAGTCCGAGCTCTCTGCGGACTCGTCGAATAGTGCCACCACCGCACAAGAGACCACCGATTCCGGGGCCACTGCCACCGGGCTAGAAGCCTGCCGGGAAATCTCCAGCCTCCTCGACCTTTTAGACACGCACCCGGTGCCGATGCTGAAAAACGGTGGTCTGGGACAACGCAGCAGCAAACTTCTCGCCCAGCACCTGGAGCGGACCACAGCCGAGGTCTATCGCGTGGTCGCGCTGGCCCATGCTGCCGGGGTCATCGGCACGGGAGAGCCACACCCCCTGCCTGCTGAGGGCGAAGGCAATTACCTGGCCCCAACCCGGCGCGCCGATGAGTGGCAGGAAGCTGATTTGCCGACGCGCTGGACCATGCTGCTACGCGGATGGCTCGATTCACTATGGCCGTGGTGGACTTTGCTGCCAGATACTGGTGGCACCACACAATTCGGCGGCACAGAAGCTCATCAGAGATTGCTGCATCCGGAATTTAGCCAACATCGCCTGGCTTCTTATCGTCGGCTAGTGGTCCGAGGTTATGCCCGTAGTAGCGCACGTGGCCCCATTACCGAGCACGAGTTGTGGCAGGATCTACTGTTTTTGTACCCCAAGCTGATCACGCAGCAAACCCAAGCACGGCTTGCGCCCCTGCTGCAGGAAGCAGAATGGGTCGGCGCCATCAGTAACGGCCGCCTGAGCTCTCCTGCGTTGGCCTTGCTTGCCGACGAAAAAGAAGCAACCGACCCGGTGTTTAGTGCAGCGCACAAGCTTTGCCCCGCGGCGGTAAGTGAGTTCATCGTACAAGCTGATTTCACCATCGTGTGTCCCGGACCGCTGGAAAACACGGTGCGTAGCGAGCTCGAACTCATCGCACAGCTAGAATCGCCAGGCTTGGCCAGCCTGTATCGCATTGAAGAATCATCCGTGCGCCGAGGGTTGGACGCGGGCCGTTCCGGTGAACAAATACTTGCGTTTTTGCGCGAGCACAGTCTCACGCCAGTGCCGGACTCCATGATTTCTGTGGTTCGCGAACTGGCCCAGCACCACGGTGGTTTGCGGGGCGGCCCCGCAGTATCGTATCTACGCTGTGAAGATCCCGAGACCTTAGACCTGCTGGAACATTCCGCCGTAGCCGAAGAAATCGCCATCCACCGCATCGCTCCCACGGTGCTGATTTCGCAGCGGCCGCTGGCGGCGGTCGTACAGCTTGTGGCGCAACACAATTTTTATGCAGTAGCCGAAGACCGCAGTGGGCACGGCGTAGACATTCGCCTCAGCCCCGCCCGAGTCCCCCAACCACGCACAAAGCCGACTTCTGCACCGCAGGTAGATGCTGCGCGTATCGCAAGAATCGTCGACAAGCTGGGGCCACACGACAGGGGATCTTCTGCAAGCTCATCCACGGAATCATCCGGCGCTTCCGGCGCGGCGTCGCCACAAACGCCCGACAAGACGGCGTCGACAAGCACGGCTCCGGCCCTTTCTACCGCAGAAATCAGCAATACCGTGGAGCTCGCGCAACGCAGCGGACGATTACTCGCGGTGGGCTATGCCAATAAATCAGGCGAACGTCAGCAAGTTCGTGCCACCGTGCTCTCCATTTTTGGCGGCAATGTTGATATCAGAGTGGCTGGTGATGGTAGTGTGCGGAGAATTCCCCTACACCGCATCATCGACGTCGCGCACGCCGACTAAACGGTATCCCACGGTTTATACCGCGCCGCACCGCTGGCGATGAGCCGCTAAGAGCTAAAAGCAAGCTAGCGGGCTTAGGCCACCAAAATGGCGACTTGATCGTGCCCACATTCCGCGCAGCCCTGGGCAGGATCGGCGAATCCTACGTGGTGGCACCGCTGGCACTCAACAACGGCATCAAATACTCCTGGCACGGGTTTTCCCTCCCTGACATGACGCACCTCTACTACCGTTTGATTGCACACATTAATCCGAACGCATCGATCGCGCTAGTTTCCCAGATGTGTGCCCGGACGTCGTCAAGCGTCTCATTTCTCACACCGCGGTGCTGGATGCAGGCGAGTACCATAGGAAAGACTGTGTGTTCGAGAAAGGAGCAACATTCGTGTCCTTCGGCGATGGCCCGTTGATCGTGCAATCGGATAAGACCTGTTTGCTCGAAGTCGCTCACCCACAAGCAGATGCCGCCCGGGTTGCGCTTTCGCCTTTTGCGGAGCTCGAAAAAGCCCCCGAGCATGTGCATACCTACCGCATTACCCCGCTCGCATTGTGGAACGCGCGTGCGGCAGGCTTCGACGCTGAACACGTAGTCGATGTCCTGGAAACCTACTCGAAGTTTCCTGTTCCGCAATCACTGTTGGTCGATACCGCCGAAACCATGTCACGCTATGGGCGGCTGCGCCTGCAAAACCACCCCACCCAGGGACTGATTCTGGAAACTAGCGAGCGTGTGGTGCTCGAGGAAGTTTCCCGGCACCGCACCATTTCCGAGATGCTGGGCACGCGTATCGACGGTGACACATTTTCGGTGCCGCCTTCAGAGCGGGGACGGCTCAAACAAGAGCTACTGAAAGTCGGTTGGCCGGTGGAAGATCTCGCCGGCTACGTCGACGGCGAATCCCACCCGATGTCATTGTCGACAGAAAACGTCGACTGGCAGCTACGTGACTATCAGCGCTATGCCACCGAATCATTCTGGCAAGGCGGCTCCGGTGTCGTCGTGTTGCCGTGCGGTGCGGGTAAGACGATGGTCGGTGCAGCAGCAATGGCGAAGGCCCAAGCGACAACGCTTATTCTGGTGACCAGCACGATTGCCGGGCGACAATGGCGCGATGAGTTGCTCCGCCGCACGAGTCTGAGTCCCGGGGAAATTGGGGAATATTCCGGCGAAAAGAAAGAAATCAAGCCAATCACCATCGCCACCTACCAGGTAGTGACTCGTAAAACTCAAGGTGAATACCGCGCGCTCGAGCTGTTTGATTCCCGTGACTGGGGGTTAATCATCTACGACGAGGTGCACTTACTTCCGGCCCCGGTCTTCCGGATGGCCGCGGACCTGCAATCCCGACGCCGCCTGGGATTGACGGCCACCCTCATTCGCGAAGATGGCCGCGAAGGCGATGTGTTTTCATTGATCGGCCCGAAGCGTTACGACGCCCCGTGGAAAGAATTGGAAGCACAAGGTTTTATCGCTACCGCAGAATGTATCGAAGTGCGGGCAGATATGCCGAGTGCCGAGAAGATGGAATACGCTACCGCCTCATCTAAGGACCGGTACCGTCTGGCAGCCTGCTCGACGGTGAAGTTCGACGTCGTCGACAAGATCTTGGCCAAACACAGGGGCAAACAGACCTTGTTGATCGGTGCATATTTGGAGCAATTGAAAGCCTTGGCACAACGCACCGACGCTCCCCTGATTGATGGCCGCACCTCAGCGGCGAAGCGCGAAAAGTTATTTGCGCAATTCCGGGCTGGTGAGATTACGACCCTGGTGGTTTCCAAAGTGGCGAATTTCTCGATTGATCTGCCGGATACTGCCGTTGTCGTGCAGGTCTCCGGCACGTTTGGCTCCCGGCAGGAAGAAGCCCAACGGCTGGGACGGCTGCTACGACCGAAATCAACCGGCGAGGTAGCCTATTTTTACACTGTAGTCACCCGCGATACTGTCGATGCCACATTCGCCCTGCACCGGCAGCGTTTTCTGGCTGAGCAGGGCTACGGCTACCGGTTGGTCGACGCTGGTGATATTCCGGCGTTGCAGCTTCTTGACGAATAACTGATGTTCGGGTCATTCACGCAGCTAAGCGTATGAGCACACATGCCCACGAGCACACGAACTACACACCGAAGGGTCTTTCCATGGGAATGAAAGTATTTAAATTCGAGGTTGATGAGGCATTTGCGAAACAACACAACGAGATGCTGCGCGATTCTCGGAGGCTTTTAGTCTCTGGCTTGTTGTTCGGCGGCATTCTCGTTATCGCTGGCGCGCTAGTGACATGGTTGGTACAGCCTAGCTGGAGCATCACCGTCGGAATCGCTCTGATCCTATTCGGCATCATTATGGCAATCGTGGGCGTGGCTGGTTCCAAGAAAGTAGGCACCGCACAGCAGCTCTATGATCGGTACCCTCTGGCACCTGCGGTAATCGCAAAGGTCAATGAGCGTGACGTCGTACTGATGGCGCTGGTCAACGCCGCTATTGATCCACAGGCAGAACCACAGCCAGCTTTGGCGTTGCGTACCGTAACAGATATTCCTGGCTTAGAACACAAAAAGGTCGGAGCCCAAGTGCCAGTTGCGGCGGTCTCGGGGCGATTGCAGCGAAATTCTTCTGGGCCGGATACTTGGGCGCAGATTAGCCCCATGCCGATTGCCTGGGGCACCCCGGAAGCAGAGGTAGTACGTATTGCACGCACGTCTATTGCGCATGATCAATGGACCACGTTGCAGAAGAATATTGATCGGCTAGACGAGGTGCAAGACACCCGCTTTGATCTGTTACGCCTGAGTTAAGTGTTTGGCCGCGCAATCTGTACGGCCTCTCCAAACTTCACCACAGGGTTAATGAAAGTTCATACGGCTATTACTGCGCGGTAACCCGCAATCAATCCCACCACGGCACACTATTACGTGTCCATGCACACAGTTTGAAAAGGGATCCGATTTTCGTGGTGGAGAACAAGACGAAAAAGCGTTCGCTCATTGCAGTAATGTGCTGCACATTATTGCTGGGTGGTTGCGCAACATCAGCCAACGATGATGCTGCAGACGGCAACGGAGCTGCCTCTAATGCAAATTCAGTCGCCGTAACGCATCCAACGAACGGTGGCCATGATGGAACCGCGGAGATTGGCTCGCAAACCGTGGAACTTTTGGCAGAAAAACCGGAGGTAGCGCCGGTAGCAAAAAATAATTTGCCGAACCGCATCGCGATGAACGTGCCAGAAGATCCATCTACGCAGATGTCATTTAACTGGTACACCACTGACGATGTGCCGGGAACGATGGTGCGTGTGTCCACAGATGCGGGCATGGCTGAGCCGCTGGAGTTCCCAGCGGAAACTGCGGAAGTCATCAGTGAGTATGCCGAACGCGACAAAGATGGCTTCTATATCTATGCTGATATCGCTACCGATGAGGACGGCGATTTCTTGCTTGACGACGACGGCAAACCGGAAGAAGTGCACGGCTACTTCACCGATGAGCAGCTAGACCGCAGTAACACGGACTGGACCGGTGCGGGCTCTGACTTAGGTTTTCTCGAACTCCACGAGGTCACAGAGCACACCAACAAAGCCACTGCAACCGGTCTGGAGCCTGGCACGCAATACTTTTTCGAGGTTGGTTCCGAAGAAGAAGGCTTTTCAGAAGTAGGTAGTTTCCGTACTTCAGCTGCCGATGCCGAGGAATTTAGTTTCATTCACTATACCGATACGCAAAACGCTTATTGGAACGCCAACGTGAATAATGAGGCAGCTTACGGCGCGAATACTCTGCAATTGGCCCGTGAGACCGCACCAGACGCTTTGTTCGCCTTGCATACCGGCGACTTCGTAGAAACCGCATCAGTTGAAGATGAGTGGGTCGACAACCTGGATATGTCACGCGAGTCGAACCTACACCTTCCGCATGCTTATACCCCAGGAAACCATGACGAATACCGATTGCGTTACCAAGACGGCAAGAATTTAGAGTCGTTTAACGACCACACCAATGTGCCAATCACCAACGGTGCCGTTACCGGCGGCTCATATTATTCTTTTGATCATTCCGGCGCACACTTTGTGGTACTGAACACCAACGACAATAAGGAATCCGACGACAACCCGGAACAAGGCGCCATTGGTCAGAAGCAAATGGAGTGGGCAAAGCAGGACATTGCGCAGGCACGCGAAAACGGCGCCAACTGGGTCATCTTGGCTTACCATAAGCCGGTATATTCCGCCTCGTACCACGCACTCCAAGATGAGGATGTACAGGTCACCCGTGAAGACTTCGTCCAGCTTGCCGACGAGCTCGGTGTCGACGTAGTCATGCAAGGCCATGATCACAACCTCACGCGAACGAAATCTTTGGTTTATACTCCCGATAACTTCAGCTACGGTGCAGTCGAAAATACTGAAAAGAAGCTCATCGATGGCGTCGAGCATCACGTTAATCCTGCTGGAGTAACATACGTGATCCCGAATACTTCTGGAACCAAAGCCTATGACGCCATCTATCAAAAAGGCGCTGACCACGTCGCGAAAGTTCGACCCAAGCTCGACTGGATGGATGAAACGGACACCGACTACTGGAACAGTCTATTTGATATTGCGGAGCAGCCGGATGACTCAACTGATTTCGCGGAGTCGCACTCCAATGATCGTCAATCGCAGCACCAACACTTTGCTGTCTACACCGTTACTGACAGCACCTTCAAGATAGATTTTTACAGCGTTGAGGGCGATGTGCACGGTGACGGTAAGCGAACAGTGACTCTTCGCGATTCGTATGGAATCTCTAAAGAGTAATACGCTAATCGGCTACCATAAAGCAGCACTGCAGCACCGGTGCCAGCGGAATGGCTTATGGCTGAGGAAAACGACGCATTCTAATGATTCGCGTACTCGGCAATAATTAGATCTGGACGGCCCCTCGTCAAATGAATTGGCGCACCAGTGCGACTAAGGCAACGACGACGATGACTGACTTCAGCACGTTGTTGGAGACTTTCTTGGCAATGCGTGCGCCAACCACTCCGCCAAGAAGGCCTCCACAGGCCAAAATCACTACACCAATCCACAGGACCTCGGAACCGAAGCAGAAAAACGCTATGGCGTACACAACTGCGGCTGTGACGTTGACAAGCATAGAAAGAAAATTCTTGGCCGGGTTAACGTCTTTAAAGGAGCGTCCGGTACCGACTCCGAGAATCGCCATGTAAAGAATGCCCTGTGCCGCAGTGAAAAATCCTCCGTACATAGCCGCAAGTCCCATGGGTGCGATAAGACCGGGTTTACGATAAGAGCTCCCCACCGGTTCATGGACATCAGCTTTTGGTGCTGCTTTACTTTCAATTGTTTTACGACGGGGATTCCAACGGGAGAGCATCCGAATAATGCGCTGTTGAAAAATAACAAGAGCGAGCGCGAATACAATCAGAACGGGAATAACGAAGTCAAGGGCGCGCGTAGACGCCCCAAGTAAGAGGATTGAACCGAGGGCTGAAAACACGATGGTGGCAATGCTCATAGGAATCAAATGAGAGAGTTCACGCGAAATCTCTCTTCGGAACCCGTAGACAGTGCCGAATGACGCGAACATCATGCCAATGGTGTTGGTTCGTACCGCCACCCCAGGTGGGATGCCTAATGCTAGGAGGACTGGGAGAGTCAACAAAGATCCCGAGCCTACGGCGGAATTAATTATTCCCGCCAATATTCCCATGCTAAAAAGTAAAACCCCGGAAATAAGCTCCACGGTGCCTCCAGTGCGGTGTGAACGTCATTACCGTACGAGCGTACCTGACTGGCGACAAGGCCTATTGCATCACCGCAAAGTATCGGGCACCGGGTGAACAGGGTTGTTCAAGCCCAGCGAAAACGATCCCCTGGAAGGAGCATGCACACATACGAGAATGGGCCTGTTGGTGTTGTCTGTTGCGTCGCACCCAACAAAAGAGCGCACACAACAAAACACAACCAACAGACCCAAACATGAAATTATTAGTGTCGGCAGCAACCTACTCTCCCACACCCTCCCGAGTGCAGTACCATCAGCGCGACGCAGGCTTAGCTTCCGGGTTCGGAAAGGGACCGGGCGTTTCCCTGCCGCTATAAACCACCGACACAACCAACCAGACAACACAACCAACCCAACCGGCTCGGATCATGTATCCGTTGACCACACACAAAAGCGTGGTGTGTCAAACACTGCATAGTGGACGCAAACACAACAAAACAATCATTTTCTCAACATGCTAAACCAAAC
>NZ_JASPGD010000008.1 GCF_030232885.1 Corynebacterium sp. MSK297 | reverse complement strand
CACCACCAACACCCTAGAAGGCGGAATCAATGCCGAGGTCAAACGCTTAGCCAATGCCCACCGAGGACTAACCCTAGAACACCAACGCCGCATGATCGATTGGTGGCTATACCTCAAAACAGAACTGCCTGACGACCCACTAGAGATCGCCAGGCAGTGCAACTGGGGTCAAGACCAACTCGCCAAAGTCAATGCCTTGATCCACAAAGAGAACCACACCAACCAGCTACCTGGTCAGCCAGCCCTCTATGACCAGGGTATCGATGTTGAATACACACACTCAATCGGTATCCGGAAAGGCCCGATCTAGGGAATTGGCGACACGCCGTAAAAACACACTTTTTGTCGTTTAACCCTAGAATCCCCCCTTGTAAATATTTCAATACCCCGGCGAGAATATCTACTCCTGAATAACAGAAACAGATAGCGCTCCACCGGGGCTTCGTAGAATATTGTAGCGCCTAGCTCCTTTTAACTCAACGAGTTCACACTCAGCGCGTTCTTTACCGAAAATAGAGAGAGACACCAGCAGCTCCTCAGACTTCACGGGCTCCAAGCGTCACGGCGCTCAACCAACTATTCTGAAGGCATGAATACTGCGCCGTTGCTGAACTATCTGGAGCCAGCCGTTATTGATCGCGGCCACGAGCTTTTCCACAGAAACGCAGCCGAGATCACCGACATCCAACGTACTTTTAATTTGACGGAAATCAGCGGCAACTGCCTGGGCTCGCAGGGCGATTTATACCACCCGCGTGTGGCTATGCATATATCACCCGACGGTGTGCTCCGCGCATTCATCGGGCATTGTTCCTGTCCCTACGGGATTAATTGCAAGCATACTGCCGCACTGTGCTTGACCTACATGGCAGCGCAGCACAAGCAAGCCGATGATCCTGTGCAGCCAGGGTGGAAGCATGACTTAGACAATATTTTCTCTCCTGCCAGGCCAGCCGGCCTACCCCAGCGGCACCAGAGACAGCCATCCCGACCCCAGACGACGCAGGCTGAGCGTTCTACCCGGCTTGCACTCTTGTTTAATTATTCTCCGGCCGGTGTACGCGAAACCCACTGGGGTCCAATCAACGCACCGGCAAGCCTGTCTGTGGAATTGGTTCGCCCTACGAAAAACCAGATCAACAAACGTAGCTGGGCCAAAACCGACGTGAGCTTTCACCGCTTCCTTAATCAGACCTATGCTCCCACAATTTTGCCTGCTCATGAGCACGCAGCACAGAAATTAACGGATACGTTTATAAACCACGAGATATACTTCGATAGCCAGCATACGCTGGCGCCGTTAACGCATATTGACAATGCAGAACCCCTGAAAGCCATCGCCCGTACCGCAGCAGAAGGCATCGAATTGGTCGATGCCACCAGCAATGGCCGCGTCATCTTCCACGACGGCCTGGTGCGCCCCTACCTAGCCCTTCACCAGCACGAAGATGGCGATATTCAGTTAACCGCAACACTGCACCTCCACGCTGCAGGCTTTATCGAACCAGAATTAGTGCTCGGATACCCCGGCTTTGGGGCGGTGTGGCGCGATGAAACCGAAACGCTCCACATTGCGCGTTTTACAGAACCAGCCAGTGAGCACTGGCGAAGGCTCCACGAAGTGGAGCACACGGTGCGCATCCCGGACGAGGATAAAGATGAATTCGAAGAAGATTTTTTAGACCGCCTGGACAACAACACTCCGTGGGCCAGCCCAGATAAATCTTTTACCCCAGGCCCGCCACCGGCTCCGCATCTGCGGGTCGATATTTCCACAGACCGGCACGCCAACCACCCCTTAACAGCGGAATTCACCTGGTATTTCGTATACGGCAGGCGCACAATCTCCCTGCCAGATGCCGGGCACGCTTCCTCTGATCCACGTCGCAACGCCGATGCCGAACAGGAACTGCTCGGATTACTCTGGTTCACACCACGCAACGGCACCCTGCACGGTGCAGAATTACTAAATTTCTTCCGCACCGGGCTGCCACGGCTAGAACAACTGGGCGTCGACGTGCACATTGATGATGCCGCCCAACGCACAGCGGCACTGACCCCGGCGTCCGACGTCGATGTCGCAGTTGCTGCCCAACGCGGAGCTAATGACTGGTTTGGCCTGGACGTGCAGGTTATGGTGGATCAACAGCCGGTTCCTATAGCGAAACTGATCGCAGCGTTGAACGATCCGCACCGGCTGCTCATCCTCGACAACGGCACCTATGCTGATTTGAACAATGAGGAATACGACGCCTTCGCCAGGTTGTTGGAAGAAGCGCGCGCCCTGGGCGATACTCGTTCTTCCCGCCCGCAGGTTCCCCGCGTGCGCACGTCGTTTTGGGATGAGTTGGAAGCACTCGAATCCATCAATTTCACCCCGGATGAATGGCTGCGCAGCGCCCTCGATGCAGTGCACGAACCAATGGGGCAACTCTCCGTGCCAGCTGAGCTGCAGGCGGAGTTACGGCCCTACCAAGAAACTGGTTTTCGCTGGTTAGCGGGACTCAATCGGCGTGGTTTTGGCGGTGTGCTTGCCGACGACATGGGCCTGGGCAAGACTCTGCAGGTGTTATCAATGATCGTCGATTCCCCAGAGCGCCCATGGCTGGTGGTCGCACCCACGTCTGTAGTGAGTAACTGGGCACGTGAGGTAGCAAAATTCGCCCCACACCTGAAAGCGGCTACGGTGAATGCGACCAGCAAGCGTCGTGAAAAATCCCTTTCCCAGCTTGCCGACGATAACGACATCGTCATTACCTCATATACCTTGTTGCGCCTCGAAGCTGCCCAGTACCAGGACGTCGACTGGTCCGGGGTAATTCTCGACGAAGCACAGCACGCGAAAAACCCTGCCTCGAAGATCTTCAGCACAATCCGCGACCTGCGGGTGGCCAAGAAATTCGCCATCACCGGCACCCCAATCGAAAACTCCCTATCCGATGCGTGGTCCATGTTTTCCCTGACCACCCCGGGATTGCTCGGCAATGTGAAACAATTCCGCGAGCACTTCGAACGGCCAATTTCCCGTGGCGACGACGAAAAAATGGAGGTGTTGCGCCAACGCACATCCCCATTTTTACTGCGGCGGCGAAAAGCCGATGTGGCACTTGATCTTCCGCCAATCCAAACCCAGGTGGTTCCGGTGGAATTAGCTGCTAACCACCGCAAGCTCTACGACCTGCATTTTGCTCGGGAGCGGCAGCGCATTCTGGGGCTGCTTGCCGACGATCCGGATGGCAACCGCATCGAGGTACTCGCTGCCATTACGCGGCTGCGGCAACTAGCCATTGATCCACAGCTGGCTATCCCCGATTCCACGGCAACCTCATCCAAGTTGCGGGTCTTGGATGAGCTATTAGAAAGCATCGTGCAAGAAGGCCACCGCGTGCTAATTTTCAGCCAATTCACCACCTTTTTGCGCAAAGTACGTGAGCATTTGGAGGCAGCTGATATTCCTACGAGCTATCTCGATGGGCAGACCAAAAACCGGCAGGACGTCATCGACGAGTTCAGCAATGGTGACAACCAAGTCTTTTTGATTAGCTTGAAAGCAGGCGGAGTGGGGCTCAACCTGACCTCTGCTAATTACGTGATTTTGCTTGATCCGTGGTGGAACCCGGCAGCAGAGCAACAAGCCATTGACCGTGCTCACCGTATTGGCCAAAAAGTTCCAGTGACTGTATTCCGTCTGGTGTCCATGGATACCATCGAAGATCAGGTTGTCGCCTTGCAGGATTCCAAGCGCGAGCTCATGGAAAACTTCTTAGAACCCGGCCAATCTGGCCAGACAGGTGGTGTCGAATTAAACGCCGATGTCCTCCGGGAGCTCTTCGACGCAGACTAGGACAACGACTAGGGCAACAGCTAAGGCAACGGAGAAGCCGGGATGGTTCTACTCTGGTCAAGTCCATTCGAGTGACCACGTTGCGCGAGGATCATTCGGGCTCTGTTTATGCCACGCAACCAGGCCACGCGAATGCAACTCTTTCAAATGGCGCAGCACAGTAGGGCGCGCAAGACTTACTAACTCGGTTATCTCCCCAGTCCCTAATTGCTTTTGGGACTGCCGGAGCACTGTGAGAATTTCCAATGCTGCCCGGCCCAAGTCTCGCGTTAAATCTGCTGGAATAGCATTGCTTGCATGCAAAGTCAATTTTACCGACTCATTCACCTGCTCATACACTGGATCCACTAGCCCCGATGTGCGCATCTCCTGGAATATACGACGAATACCTTCACCTAATTCCTGAGTAATCCCGAGATCCGCACATACCCTTGCAATGCGAGGGTTACGCGCGTTCCGGCTAATCTGCTCTGGATTATCAATTCGGTTCAAACCGAGGAACCTACCAGGATTAGTAATCTCTATACGGTTAGGAAAGATTTCTACCCGAATATGATCACCGCCCATGCTGTACGAACGGTGAACCAACGCATTTACCAAACCTTCAAGCCATGCGTCCTTCGGAACAATTGCATGAGGCACAAACCGCCCGGCATCCCCCAATGCTTGCCGCTTAGGCATGAGCTGCTCAATAGCTTCTGTCGCTGCCGAAAGCTGCTCAGGGATCGCGCCTTCAGCGCGTATATCTCCCCCGTGAACAAGATTTTGTCGTCGTCCAGCACCACGATCATTATCGTCGTAGCGCAAAATTCTTACATGCGCATTGGGATAAAAAATCTGCGGCCTGTGTGCAAACAATAGCGCTGCTGCAACTGTGACCTCCTCTTTTCGAGTCAATAAATCCCGTGCTTGCAACGCTAATTGCGGGCTTGATGATGTCAGCAACGCCCGGAATTCTTCTACCTTTTGCGGATCCAAAACCTCGTCAAAGCTGCCTCCACCAGGCACTGGCGTCGACTCAAACCGTGATGCTCCCCGATCCCATTCAAGTTCTTGCCGCTGCGCAAACGACAACTTCAGGGTGGAATCGCCCATACGCTGGTAACAATCCCCACGGTTATCTTGGTGCACATATTCGGACATACCAACCCGAAACACCAAGACTTTACCTTCGGCCGTAGACAGCTCTTCTACCGATAACCGCACAGGTGGATCAATGAAGTTATGAGCTACACGGCGTAACTCGTTTTCCTGTTTGTCGCTGACTGGAGAAATTTTGCCACCATGCAAACCAGCAACCACTACGCCGCCTTCAGCATTTGCCATAGCGATTAAGGGTTTCGCGAAATCGCTTGGCTTCACCGCACCCGATTTGCGTTCATACCACTGCGACTCTGGAAGTTTCAGAAGTGCCGATACTGCTTGCTCCGCCGGAAGCGATAAGGCCCGATCCACCTCTACTGCTGTCATGATTTCTACTCTAACATTGTTAGAGTAACTTTAGAGTAGCTTTAACAGTAGACCGTTTCAGCTGGTCATGGGGATTTTCTACTCTAACATCTAGTGTTAGAGTACTTTAGAGTAGCTTTACAGTAGACCACACCGCTGAGCTCTGATCGCGCTGTCAGCTCAGTTAATTGCAAAAGTGCGCTACAATAAAAACAACACGACCGGTTCCGCTCTCCACTCTTGGTGGAAGCCCAGGGCCGGTCTCTTTCATTATTTTCATTGTGGCCCATTGTCACCGTGCCCACGGAATTCAAAGCACCGCACACTACCGCAGCTCCCGCAAACCACCATCCAGGCGACGGGTAATACCCTGCTCATCGAGATACTCCAGCAGCGGGATGGCCACCCGGCGCGTGGTCGACAAAGCTTTCCGAGCTGCCGACAGTGTAAACGGTTGCTCCAGCTGCGCGATACGCTTTTTCGCCTCCTGTACAGCAGACGGCAGCAGCACAATCCCCTGCGACAACCGCAATAAACGCCCCGCATTTTCCGCCGCCGCCAACTGCTTGGCACCCAACCGGAGTTCCTGCAGCTCATCCGCCTCCGGTGCGGCGAAGGGGTCGTCGGCAAGCCAGGTTTCCAGCTTGACGACGGATGCTGCCGCCTCACCCAGATCCACCTTGTGCCCCGGCAGACGCAGCAGCCCGTCGGCCTGTTCCACCTTGGCGGCGGCCACCGCGATGCCCAGCAGCGCATCCTCGCGCAAGTCCAGCGCATCCATCGCAGCCTTACGCGGCATGCCTGCGGCCAGCGGATTATCCTGCGCGTGCTTCTCCAACACCACCAGCAGCTGGTTTTTCCAGCGCGTGATCTGCCGGGCGGCGATCCACCACTGCCGGAAAGCAATAATGCCCTGCGGCGGGACAGCCGGATCACTCACGCTGAACCCGGCGCGCTGCAACTTGCCGACGGGCACGTAACCGACGCGCTGGATGTAGCCTGTGGGATCGGTGAACGGACTCGGGCTGGCCGCGGCAGTAGTGGTGGCATCGCTGGGGCTGCGGTCATTGCGGTCGCGACCAGCGCTGTTGCCGTCGGCAAGCAGTTCCAATTCCTCTGCACGCCGACGCGCCGCACCACGACGGTTCAGCTCCGGCGGATACACATCAATAACCTGCACCCCGGCACTCACATGCCGCCCACCCGGGCTGCGCACCACGAAGCGATCCAACAACTGCAGCGGCAACGGGTGCGCCAAATTCAACCGCGCATAATCCGCGGACAACGGCCGCACGCGCGCCTCCAGCCCAGCAGTGCCAATGTGGACGACGATATTCTGCGGAAACTCATAAAAATCCTGGCCAAAGGTGCGGCGCACATCGACCTGCTCCACCAACTCCCACGCACCCGAGCTCACCAGACTGTGGCCGCGATGGATGGCATCGGAGCTGATCCCGCGCAGATTCACTGCAACCCGAGAAGTCGGGCCCAACACCTGGTGGGCGGTATTTTCGCTATGCAAGCCGCGCACTTCCACCACGCGAGTGCCGTCCGGGCTGGCCAACTGCAAGGTATCCCCCACCCGCAGCGTGCCCGCCGCCAATGTTCCGGTAACCACGGTGCCAGCGCCTTTCACGGAAAACGCGCGATCAATCCACACCCGCACCCGCGCCTGCGGGTCCGGGGCAGGCACCTTTGCCAGCACCTCATCCAAAACCTGCCGCATCTGCGCGATGCCCTCGCCGGTATGGGCGGAGACTTCCACCAGGGGCGCGTCGGCAAGCGCGGTGCCCGCCAGCTCATGGCGCACCTGGGCGGCGACCTCGGCACGACGGGCGGCATCGGCGCGATCAGCACGGGTCAGGGCGATCAGCCCATGCCGGATATCCAGCGCGCGAAGGGCATCGCGGTGATCTGTCGACTGCTCCTGCCAACCTTCATCGGCAGCGACCACGAAAATGACCACCGGCGCCGGGCCCACACCGGCGAGCATATTGCCCAGGAACTTCTCGTGCCCGGGCACATCCACGAACGCCAGATCCGTGCCGGACGGCAGCGTCGTCCAAACAAAGCCCAGATCAATGGTCAGCCCGCGGCGCTTTTCTTCCGCCCAGCGATCCGGGTCCATATCCGTCAGGGCGCGCACCAAAGCGGATTTGCCGTGGTCAACGTGCCCGGCGGTGGCAACGACGTGCATTTAGTTCGCCTCCTGGGTGGGCTGTTGAACGCCCCGAATGGTCTGGGCCAGCAGCTCATCCTGGTCTTCCGGTACGCAGCGCACATCCACCACACACTGGCCATCATGCACCCGCGCGAGCACCGGTGGGCTGGCCTGCCGCAACGGCGCAGCCAGCGACTCCGGCAGAGCCACCGCCACACCAGGCAACGGATACTCCGGCGCTCCCCCGCCACCGACGCGCCCGTCATGCTCCACGACGCGGCCACCGGTGGCGTCGGCAAGAGCCTGCGTGCGCTCGCGATACCGCTGCGGATCAATATGCAATGCATCCTGCACGGCGTTCGACGGCGTCGTTACCGCTGCTTGCAAGGCATTCAGGCGCAACTTATCAATGCGCACCGCCCGCGCCAACGGATGCTTTTTCATTTTCGCAATCGCCTCGGCGCTCCCCAGCACAATGCCCGCTTGCGGGCCGCCAAGCAGCTTATCGCCACTAGCAATCACCACATCCGCCCCGGCAGCCAGCTGGCTATGAATATCTGGTTCCTCCGGCAACGCGGGATCATGCGTGAGCAGGCCCGAACCCAGATCCACAAGCAAGTACTTGCCGTGGGTGCGCGCGAGCTGGCGCAGCTTGTCGACGCCCACCGCAGCCGTGAATCCTTCCATCCGGAAATTCGACGGGTGTACTTTTAAAATCGCGCCAGTATTTGCGGTGATCGCGTTGTCATAATCCGCCAGGTGCGTGCGGTTGCTCGCACCCACCTCGCGCAGACGCGTCGCGGTGGATTCAATGAGCTCCGGCAAGCGGAACCCGGCGCCGATCTCGATCAACTCGCCACGGGAGATAATCACCTCTTGGTTCGGCGCCAGCGCCGCCGTCGCCAGCAACAATGCGGAGGCCCCATTGTTAACGATCAGCGCGTCCTCCGCCGCTGGGCACGCATCCAGCAACGCCTGGGTAGCTCCCGCCCCACGGTTTTTCGATCGCTTACCGCTGGCCAGATCCATTTCCACGTCCGTGTACGAAGCCGCAGCCTGCAGTGCTTCCACGGCAGCCGGTGGCAGCGGGGCGCGGCCCAGGTTGGTGTGGATGATCACCCCGGTGGCGTTCAGGACCGGGCGCAGGGCAAACGGCTGCTGCGCGCGTAGGGCCTCGGTGATGCGCTCTTCGATGGAATCGACAGCGATGGCCCCGCGGCGGGCGTCGGCAAGAATGTTTTTTATGGCCGCGCGGATGGTGTGCTCTGCGAGCTTCTCACGTGCCGATTCGACGGCGGGAAGCTGCAACAGTTGATCCATCTTCGGGATATTCCTGCGGGGATCGTTGTCAGGCGTTAAAGAATCAGGCACCGTGGCGACCTCCTTGCAGGGCGGGAAACTTGCCTGCCTTGTGGCAAAATTTGTGGCGGAGACGGACAGGAATCGAACCTGCCAGACCGAGATGCTCGGCCTCACCGGTTTTGAAGACCGGGGCGCCCACCAGGAACGCATACGCCTCCACCGCGTCAGTTTACTAGGGCACAGGTGCAGGGTGGCGGAGTAGGCAGCAGAATAACGAGCACACCGGTACAGCGACGGCGCACAGGTAGCATAGGCCTATGAGTGACGAAGCTGGAAGCAATAACATCAACCTCACCTCGTTTGCCGCCGGCGGTGGCTGCGCCTGCAAGATCCCAGCCGGGGAGTTGGAATCGGCCGTCGAGGGCCTGATCGGCAAAGCCGACCCCAACGTGCTGGTCGGGCTGGACGACGGCGACGATGCCGCGGCCGTAAAAATCCAGGACGGGTTGGCCGTGATCTCTACCGCAGACTTTTTCACCCCCATGCTCAACGACCCTTATGACTGGGGCCGGGTAGCAGCCGCCAATGCGCTTTCCGACGTCTACGCCATGGGCGGCACCCCGGTGACCGCGATCAACCTGGTGGGCTGGCCCAACGACATACTCGGCCTGGACGTGCTGCGCGAGGTCCTACGCGGCGGTATGGATGTGGCCACCCAAGCAGGCATTTCTGTCACCGGTGGGCACTCGATCACCGCTCCGGAACCGATGTACGGCATGGCTGCCACCGGCATTGTCGCACCAGAAAAACTCATGCGTAACGACGCCGCCCAGCCCGGTTTGCCCATCACGTTAACCAAGCCGATCGGCGTGGGAATTCTGAATAACAAGCACAAAGCCACCGGGGAGGTTTCCCAGGCAGCTGTTGATTCCATGACCGCCCTCAACCGCGAAGCTTCGCAGGCCGCGCTGGCGGCGGGCGCAATGGCGGCCACGGATGTCACCGGCTTCGGTTTGCTGGGGCATTTGTACAAAATGTGCCGGGCATCCGGGGTGGCCGCGGAACTGGACTTTTCCGCGGTTCCTGCCATCGACGGCGCCAAGGAAGCGCTTGCCGACGGCTTCATCCCCGGCGGTTCACACCGCAACCTGGATTGGGTGCGCCCGCACTTGTCGGTGGAATCGGAGGCGATTTCGGAAGAAGACTTGATCTTCCTGGCCGACGCCCAAACCTCCGGCGGCTTGCTGGTCATCGGCGAAGTGCCTGGTTACCCGGTTATCGGCCGCACTGTAGAACGCGCCATGGAACCCACTGCGGAAGGCAACGGTGGTAACGGCTCCGGCGAGAACACCGCGTATATCTCGGTGTGCTAGTGCTGCTTTAATCCGGCGGCGCCACCTTTAGTCCGGTGCCACCACCTGTAGTTCGGTGCCACCACGGGCACGCTATTCCGGCGTCACCACGTCGCCAGCTAAGCCCTGCTGCTCACGGCGGCGCTGCGCACGACGCTTCTGCGGACCAATGGTGGTGGCCGGATCTTTCACTGCCTCCAGCCCGGCATCCAACACCCCGAAGCGCGTGCAGGCAGAACCCGCCAACAACGACAGGCCCGAAAGCACCGAGACAGCACGGGATTTCGTCACCGCCGACACCACAGCACCCACACCACCAGCGGCGATGAGGTATTCCGAGGCTTTCATGAGCTTGCCGGACAAGCCGTGGTGCAAAGCCTCGCGCGGTTCCGGCTCCATGCCATTTTCCAGTACTTTCGTGGCCACCAGATCACTCACAGCCGCACCCATGGCCAACGCGCGGGCCGGACCCGCGCTGCCTACTGGCGTGGTCACCATCGCACACCCCGACGCCGCCGCCGAGGCCGAGGACACAAACACATACGGCAGGTGGTTTTTCATGTCATTCCACACCGGGTTCGAGGTATTCGACAACAGCACCGCCGTATAACCAGCCAGCGGGCCACCCAAAACACCTATGGCCGCACCAGCGGGCCCGGCGAGTTTCTGCAGCACAGTGCGCGCGAACTTCGGCAACGGCAGACCAGAACGGCCCGCCAGCTCATCGACTTCCACCAGCGCCGGGATCACCGAAGCACTGGCGAAGCTCATCAAAATCCACGAGCCCACAGACATCGGCGAGGTCACCTTGAACACGCGGAACATATTCAACGCGCGTTCCGGCCGCCCCAAATCCAGAATCAAAAACACGGAACCAAGCGAGGCAGCAGACAGCGTCGTCAAGCGAGTTGTGCGCAGCAAGGGCTTATTGCCGGTGGCCTGCGCGCCCGCGGCCAACATGCCGGAGCCGCCGCTGACACCGCCGAGGAACAAATAAACACCAATTGGCCACTCCCACGGCGGAGCCTTGACGACGGGTTTTCCGTAGTAGGAAGAAAACTCGAAGTCTTCTGCCATCCGCTCTTCTTTGGAACCATCCTGTGCACCCGCACCTGGGCGTTTGCGCTTCTTCTTCGGCTTTGTGCCATCGAATTTTCGGTAGCGGTTCGGTCGTGCACCCTGCGGTGGGCGGTATTCGTCGAAGTTGCTCACTTCCGGCCTCCCATAACAAACGCGCCAGCCACGGCCAGCGCCATGCCACCGATGGCCTTCACGGCGGTCTTATACATCTGCGGCAAATCCGCCGTTGGCACGCGGGGGTCTGGCGGCAAACCGTAGACCTCGGGTGAATCCAGCAGCAAGAAAATCGAGCCCGTGCCGCCCACACCGTCCTGGTTGTTCGCGCCATACAGGCGGGCCTCGGTCAACCCTTGTTCATGCAGCACGCGCACGCGTTGTTTTGCGGCGACCAGCATGTCCTCGTAGGTGCCGAACTGAATGGAATCCGTCGGGCAGGTCTTCGAACATGCTGGTTGTTCGCCGAGTTTCAGCCGGTCGTAGCACATGGTGCATTTCTGGGCGACGCCAATATTTTTAATCGGCATGGACTTACCCGGGGTGTGGTCGATCTTGTTCGGACCCTGCAGCCCACGCTGCTTCAACTTCGCCAGCACATTCACCCCGGCGTGCGAATTATCCTGGTAGTCCACGGTGGCGGTTTTGTCTTGCTTGAGCGTGACTCCGCCGTCGTCGCGGCGCTCAATAACACCAAACGGGCACCCAGCCACGCACGTGCCGCAACCATTGCACACATCATCTTGCACGACGACGGTGCCGAACTCCGTGCGAAACAGCGCACCAGTAGGGCACACGTCCAGGCAACCGGCGTTGGTGCAGTGTTTACACACATCCGAGGACATCAGCCAGCGGAAAGAATCCGTATCCGGCGGGGTGGTCTCTGTTGCGGCGCCAGCGGGGCTACCGGTTGCGGCGCCCGCGCTCGAGCCAGCCTGACCAGCTTTCCCATCCTGCCCACCGATCGTCGGCATGCCCAGCGAGATCAGCTTCTTGCCCTCTGCGCGGGACTGCTCAATGCGGTCGTTGTTCTGCTCCACAAACGCCACGTGCCGCCAGGTATTCGCCCCCAGCGAGCCGGTGTTGTCATAAGAATCACCCGTGACCTCGTAGCCTTCCACGGGGTTGCGGTTCCACTCTTTGCAGGCAACCTCGCAGGCCTTGCAGCCAATGCACACCGAGGTATCGGTGAAAAATGCCATGCGCTGGTAATTGTCATAGCCGTGTGACGAGCCGTGTGCGGCGCCATGCGAGGAGGCGTTTTCGGTCAGAAGCATAGTCCTTTACTTCCCTTCTTCGCTCTCATCGGGGCTGTGTTTGCCGACGCTATCCTTGCCGACGCTGTGCTGGTCAGCGCTATCCTTAGCGGCGCGATTCTCCGGCCCGTACTCAGACTTGCCGACGGCATCCAGACGTTGTTGCCGCGAGGCTGCATCAGAAACACTGCCGTCCTCGCCGGTGAGCAACTCATTGCCGCTTTCCACAGTCAACTGCGCACGCTGCTGGTATTCCACCAGCAAATCCCGGCGCGCCTGCCCGCGGGGGCGTCGGCCCGGCTGAATATCGCAGGCACCGATCTTCGAGTTCTGGATGAGCACGTTCGGCTCCAGCGTCAGCCCCAGCAGATCATTAGCTCCGTCACCGGCGACTTCCGTGGTATCGGATTCGCCGTAGTGGAACGGCAAACCAATCTGGTGGAATTCCTCGCCGTTGATCTGCAGCATCTGCATGCGGTCGGTGACCAGCACCTGCGCTTCGATCACGCCACGCGGAGAAACGATCGTCGCCCACTCGCCATTTTCCAGCCCGCGCTTGGCAGCCAAGTCCTTATCCACTTCACAGAACAAGCCCGGTTGCAACTCCGCGAGGTACGGCAAGCGTCGTGTCATCGCACCCGAGGTGTACATCTCGGTCAATCGGTAGGTAGAAAACACGAACGGGAAGACCTCAGAGCCAGGCTTGCCCGGCTCCGGACGCGAGAGGTTGTCTTCCCGCTTGATCGGCATACGTGTCGGCGACTGCTGCTGGGTATACAGGATATTTCCCACCGGCGATTCGTGCGGTTCGTAGTGCGTCGGCAAGGGCCCATCCGACAAGCCATCCGGCGCGAACAACCAGCCGCGCCCGTCGGCCTGCATGATGAAGGCGTCGGTGCCATCCAGTGCGTCCGGGCCCACGGCGTCGGCAGGCGCCTTGTAGTCCGGGGCTTTGTCCACCGGGAAATCCGGCACGTCGTCGCCAACCCACTTGCCAGCGTCCTTGTCCCACCACACGTACTTTTTGCGCTCCGACCAGGGGGTTCCGTCCGGTCGCGCCGAGGCACGGTTGTACAAGATGCGTCGGTTCGACGGCCAGACCCAGCCCCAATCCAGCGCGACCTCGTTTTGCTCGCGGCCCGGGACCTTCTTCTGCGAATGGTTGATGCCCTCTTTATACACGCCAGTATAAATCCAACAGCCACCAGAGGTGGTGCCGTCGGCTTTCATCTCCGTATAACTCGGCAACAACTCACCCTTGTGCGGCCCATCCAGGTAGTAGCCGTTGATCTCTTTAAGCACGTCCTCTGGGTTCGGCTCGCCTTCCTCGGTTTCCACGTAATCCCAGGTGAGTTTCTGCACCGGAAGATCGCGCGGGTCCGTCGAATCCGCCAAGCGCTGTTTGATCTTCTTGCCCAGCTGGTAGAAGAACCACAAATCGCTCTTGGCATCACCCGGCGAAGGTGCGGCTTTGAAACGCCATTGCAACATGCGCTGGGTTTGCGTGAACGTACCGGCCTTTTCCGCGTGCGTGGCGGCAGGCAGCAAGAAGACCTCCGTGCCGATCTCCTCGGTTTTCAGCTCACCAGTTTTAATCTCTGGCGCATCCTTCCAGAACGACGCCGTCTCAATCTCCTGAAAATCACGCACGACCAGCCACTTCAACGCGGCCAAACCACGGCGTTGCATACCACCGTTGGATTGCGCCACCGCCGGGTTCTGCCCAAAGACCAGATAGCCTTCCACAGCGCCGTCCAGCATCGCCTCCAGCGTCTGATACGTGGAATGCGCACCGGAAATCCGCGGCATCAAGTCATAGCCCCAGTTGTTCTCGGCCGTTGCCGCATCGCCCCAGTAGGACTTCATCAATGAGACGGCATAGCTCTCGCCAAGCTGCCAGAAGCCCTTCTGCGACTCTTCCCGAATCTCGTCGCAGTATTCCTGCCAGCTTTGCTTGTCGACGCTCGGCATCGGCAAGTAGCCCGGCAGGGAATGGAACAGCGTCGGGATGTCCGTCGAGCCCTGGATCGAGGCATGCCCGCGCAAGGCCATGATGCCGGAGCCCGGGCGGCCCACGTTACCCATCAGCAGCTGCAAAATCGCGGCAGTGCGGATGAACTGCGCGCCCAGCGTGTGCTGGGTAAAGCCCAATGCGTAGGCAAAACACGTGGTGCGATCCGGCTTGGAGTTATCCGCGATCGAGCTGGCCAAGTAGTAGAAATCTTCCTGCGAGATGCCGCAGGTTTCTTCCACCAGCTCCGGGGTATAGCGGGCGAAGTGGCGCTTGAGAATCTGGAACACGCTGCGCGGGTGCTGCAGGGTGTCGTCGCGTTCCACGTTCCAGGACGAGCCGCCATCTTTGCTCTCATATTGCCAGGTATCGGTGACGTATTTGCCGGTTTCTGGATCAAAGCCCGAAAACAGCCCGTCGAGATCCTCGGTGTCTTGGTAGTCCTCAGAAACCAGCATCGGCGCATTGGTATATGCCACCACGTAATCGTGGAAGTACAAGTCATTGTCCAGCATGTACTTGATCAATGCACCCAAGAGCACAACGTCGGTGCCGCCGCGAATGCCGATGTGGCGGTTCGCAAACGCCGAGGTGCGCGTGTAGCGCGGGTCGACGTGGATGATGCGTGCGCCACGCTTTTTCGCTTCTACGACCCACTGGAATCCCACCGGGTGGCACTCGGCCATGTTCGAACCCTCGATGACGATACAGTCGGCATTTGCCATATCCTGCAGCGGTTGCGTCGCACCGCCGCGGCCAAAGGAAGTTCCTAAACTAGGAACTGTGGCGGAGTGTCATATGCGCGCCTGGTTTTCTACCTGAATCGCGCCCGTGGCGGTAAACAGCTTTTTAATCAGGTAGTTTTCCTCATTATCCAGCGTCGCACCGCCCAACCCGGCAACACCCATGGTGCGGTTGAGCCTGCGACCTTCGTCGTCAGTATCCTGCCAACCATTACGACGGGCTTCCAAGTAACGATCCGCGATCATGTCCATCGCGGTCTCTTCATCCAGTTCCTGCCATTCGGTGGAATAGGGCGCGCGGTATTTGATCGTGGTTAACCGCGATGCAGAGTTAATCAGCTGCTCAGAAGCCGAGCCCTTCGGGCACAACCGGCCACGGGAAATCGGCGAATCCGGGTCGCCTTCCACCTGGATGACACGATCGTCTTTGACGTAAATGCGCTGTGAACACCCCACCGCGCAATACGGGCAGACGGATTGCACCACCCGGTCTGCCTCCTCAATGCGGCCACGCTTGTCTTTGCTCTTTTGCGATTGCGTGTTGACGTCCCTACCGAAAGGGTCTCTGCCGCGGATCTGGCGCACAACGGGCCAGTTGAGGGGGCTAAAACGAGACATGTTTTTAATGTATTCCGCGGCATAACAAAAATCCAGCAAGGCAAGGCTTGGCATTACGAAATCTAATCCACACGCGAAACCCTCCCGCACGCCACAACCCCTAAGTCACCGTGTGCATCGTCACGGCAGGTCACGTGTGCTTCTGGTTTTACATAAGAATATATTTTCGCGTCGTGTTGCGCCCCAAAAACTAGAGGGAGTACAGTCAAGGAAACGTTGTTGAACAGAATGGTTCACCAAGAATAGACCAATCTGTTCATAATGAACGACATTTAGCCCTATAAACTCACGCGATAAGGAACACTTATGGCACATCAAAACTCCGCGCAGGCGTCGACAAGCGCGCCCGAGCACGCAGAAAGCAAGCACAAGCTCCCCAGCTGGGCCACCGGCTTCGGCGCACAAGTCATCGCCGGTTTGATCATCGGCGTGATCTTAGGATTAGTTGCCTCCAACATGGACACCGACCCGGAAAACCCGGGGTGGCTGACCAGCATTCTTAGCAACGTTGGCAGCGCCTACGTGCAGTTGCTGAAAGTCATGGTGCCACCGCTGATCTTTGCCGCAGTGGTTACCTCCGTAGCGAACCTGCGCAAGGTCACCAACGCCGCGTCCCTGGCGTTTTCCACGCTGCTGTGGTTCGCAATCACCGCGTTTTTCTCCGTTATCGTCGGCATCATCGTCGCCCTGGCACTGAAACCGGGCGTCGGCACCAGCGTCGATGCTTCCCAGGCGCAAGACCCAACCAGCTTGGGTTCGTGGACAGCCTTCTTCGAACAATTGCTGCCGCAGAACTTCTTCGGACTGAATGCGTCGGTCAGCGACGGCGAAGTTTCGCTGAGCTTCGGCGCGCTGCAGCTGCTGGTAATTTCCCTGGCTATTGGTATCGCAGCGGTGAAAGCAGGCAAGGCTGCGGATCCGTTTTTGCGGTTTACCGAATCCTTCTTGAAGGTCATCCAGGTCGTGCTGTGGTGGATCATCCGCCTGGCACCCATCGGCACCGCCGCATTAATTGGTAAAGCTGTCGCCACCTACGGCTGGGACGCAATGGGCTCACTCGGCAAATTCGTACTCGCAGTTTACGTCGGCCTGGCCCTAGTCTTCCTGGTGGTCTACCCGGCCGTCATGAAGGCGCACAACATCCCGATCTTTGGTTTTTACAAGCGCATCTGGCCAGTTATTTCCTTGGGCTTCGTCACCCGCTCCTCGATGGGTGTCATGCCAGCAACGCAGCGCTTCAGCGAACGCGCCGTGGGTGTTCCCCGCGAGTACGCCTCCTTCGCCATCCCGCTGGGTGCTACCACCAAGATGGACGGCTGCGCCTCGGTCTACCCTGCCGTCGCCGCGATCTTCGTCGCCCAGTTCTATGGCATTAACCTGGACTTCACCCAATACCTGCTGATCATCTTCGTTTCCGTCATTGGTTCCGCAGCCACCGCGGGCACCACCGGCGCCACCGTCATGCTGACGCTGACCTTGTCGACGCTAGGCCTGCCGCTGGCTGGCGTGGGCTTGCTGCTAGCCGTCGAACCAATCATCGACATGGGCCGTACCGCGCTGAACGTCACCGGCCAGATCCTGGCCGCAACCGTCGTCGCCAAGCGCGCCGGCATCCAAGACATGGATGTGTGGGATGCTGCCGAAAGCGGTGTCAACGATCTGCTGAATGACAATGCTCAGAATGATGACGCCGCCTCACTGGATGACGCCGCCGAACCAGCCAAGGCTGGCGCTGGGGCCCATGCTGAAACCGGTGAAGATTTTTATGCTCCAAACAGATCTAATGGGATGACAGCGACCCCATCGTCACGTCGATAAGCATGCTCACCGGTGTTTAGTACAACCATATCCACCAGGTCTTCACCTAGTTTCTCCTTGAGCCAATGCAGGTGCTCCACATCATCGTCATTGATATGCGCAGCTAGCTTCACCTCAATGGCGATGACATCACCATCCTGGTTTTGCACGATCAGGTCTACTTCGTGATCACCTTTTGCCGTACGACAGTGCGCAATGCTTCCAAATAGCGATTCGGCAGCAACCCGAACAGATAACGTGGCCAAGGATTCAAACAAAGGCCCCAAAAAATGCGCAAACCGCGAAGTATTCAGTTTCGCGCGCGGTATCCGCAACAACCGCATCGCCAAGGCGGGGTCTGCAAGCTGATGTTTTGGTGCTCGCGCCAATCCTGCAAAAGCCCCACGCTGCGGCGACCAGGCTTTGACTGGATCAAGCATCCAGATCTCCGAGAGCTTTTCCCGGTAGGTCATGGTCGTGGACTTAGCCGGTTTCTTCCCTTCACCCGACGTAGCTGCAGCAAGAATTTCTGAATACCCAGTGGTAGTAGAACTCGCAGCGGCATACGCCGTCAACCAGCGCAACAAGCCATCGCGGTTTCGCGCTGTATAACCCTGATCGGGAAGATCACGGTCCGCAATTCGCTCAATATAAGAATCCAAGTATTCATTACGCACGATTTCTGGAGCTCGATAAATTCCAGGAAACCCGCTACAGGAAATGTGTTCAATGTAATCGCTCAGCGAAAGCGTACTTTCCCCCGATATTTGCGCGCGAGATTCGAAGAGTTCGGATAATTTCACAGACGGATTCATGCCCTCCCGTTCGAAAAGCGCAAGCGGGCGCATGCGTACGCTCAGAATCCGCCCTGCCCCGCTGTGCGTATCAACTCCTACTTGCGGCGTCGCCGACCCCGTCAATAAAAACCTTCCGGCCCCAGCCCCATCATCGACTGCGCGGCGGACATAATCCCAGCTTTCGGGATGCTTTTGCCACTCATCAAGCAGAATCGTGCCTTCGTCGAACGAGTGGAACCCTGGATCTGCCCTGAGGCGCTCGCGGCCAGTCGTCGTATCTAACCGAATTTCTGTTTCTGCGCGACGACGTGCAGTCTCCGTTTTCCCTACACCCTTCAGGCCATCAATCGCCACCGCCGACGCAAACGGCAACAAGGTATCTAATTGCTGGTCAATCACTCGAAATAAATAATCCACTGCTTAATCCTACTTATTTTCCGTCTTCTATCGGTCGAATTTTCCGCGACTTACGCTACTTATTTTACCCGTTCTACGCTACTTATTTTCCGCATTGTTTTGTAATGGCCATTAGATGACTGCGAAAAATAAAACGAATAAATTTTCGATATTCAGCACATTCAAGCTCCCGCATTCTGGATCTTTGCTAGCGTTTGACCTAAGCAATGGTTAGTAATGGTTCCGCAACGCCTATGTCGAGACGACGCGCAAGGGTACAAGGACCAACAACCACAGAAGGTTCAGAAGGCGCGGAAGCCGCTTGAACGGTAGACAAGGAGGCGACGATGGCGACAATCCTCGATGTAGGTCAATACATCACAGAACTGCTTCCTGGCGTCGACAAGCACAGCGATGAGGCTACACAGCATTCCAACAACCGGGTGCTGTCTGCACAAGCGCACGACATCGTCGACATCCACCACTCCTACTGCTGGCTCGAGATGCCCGAATTGCAAGAGCTTGTACATAAAGTCGCTCGTGTGCACGGCGGCGCGCACCCAGAACCTAATACCCCACCGGGTCGCGCGTGATCGGGCACGTCATGCAGTGCCCACCACCGCGGCCACGTCCCAGTTCTGCCGAGCTGATCTCCAGAAGTTCCACACCTGCCGCCCGAATCAACTTGTTGGTATAGGTATTTCGGTCGTAGCCAACCACCACTCCAGGCTCTAGGGCGACCACATTATTGGCATCATCCCACTGCTCACGGGCCGCCCCATAAAAATCCCCGCCGGTTTCTACTACTAGCAGCGAGGAAAGCCCCAGCGCATCACGTACGACCTCGATAAAATTCTTGTCGACGACTTCCACCTCCAGACCCGTCGGCGCATGACCGGGGCGCAGCACGGTCGGTCTAATCTTGTCGACGACCGGTGGATACGCCGTTACCTTATCTGCATCCAAAAAAGTAAAAACTGTATCCAGGTGCATTGAGGCGCGCTCCGACGGCATCGCCGCCACAATCACTTTTTCGGCTTCCTGCGCGGCAAACAGGTTCGCCGCCAATCTAGACCCGTTCGCAGCTTATTACCGTTCCAATTCAGGCAGAGACCTTCTCGATGAATTTCAACAGGAGGCCATGCCTATTGAGGATAAGGCTGATTTGCATGACCAACTCGACGATTTATTGGCTCGCATCGAGGCCGTCGACAAGCAAACGCTGGGCAACCGTGTACGTCGACATCACGCCCATCTCCGCGATGGCGCGGGGTAGGTTGCGCTGCAGGTACATCCGCCGCAGCAGAATCAGCGCATCACTGACTAAAAACAGCACAGAACCAGCGGCAAAGCGCGTACTTTTATCCTGCCCGCCAAGCACCCCGGAGGTCCCCAACACTGAGGTCATCGCAACCAAGCCCCCGTACCCGGCAGCCGCGGGCAGCACGCGTGGATCATGCCGGGCGGCCTGGCTCACCAAACCCACCAGCCCTACGCCATGAGCGGCTAGCACCCCCGGATGCACACGTGCGCCCTGCCGCCACGCACTCACCTGATAACACACATGCGCCACCCCAAAAGCCAAAGCCGCGGAATTCAGGCTGTTCCCAGAGGCTTTCGCATCTTCTCCCAAAGCCTTCGGGCTCTGCAGAATCACATCACCGCAGGTAGAACCTGCCACAGCACTCAGCAGCAAAGCATTATCCGTGGCTTGCCGACGCCGCCAGCCGCGCGCAACCGTACCCGCTAGCGAAACTCCGATTAACGGTTTGAACACCCGCAGCAACCGGTGCCGCTCGGTAGCCGCGGCGGCGGTGGCGACCGTCGAGCTAGCAGCAAACAACAGCCGTTCAGGTTGGGAAAATATGCGCATGCCCTGCAGTGTATCCTGCTTGAGGTTTTAGCGCCGTCGTGCACGCAACACCAGATCACGGTGATGGTGCGCCCCGCCGCCACGTTCGAGGTTCTTTTCAAACACGTAGTCGTCGACAAGCTCCAACTCCGTGAGCTGCTCTTTCAGACTCGTCGGCATCAGGTATTTCTCGGATTCCATATCGTGATGCACGAAAATCAACCAGCCGCCCGGCGCAACCACCGATTCCAGCTTCGGCACATCGTCGTCGCTAAGCTGCCCGAAAAAGCAGATGACCAAGTCAAACATGGTCCGGTCGAAGTCCTGGAAACTCACCGTTTGCGCGTTGATCTGCACGTCGTTGTCCGCCGCCAATTCCTTCGCGCGCCGCACGGCAGTGGGCGCATGATCAATGGCGGTTACCTGCCAGCCTTGCTGCGCCAACCACACGGCGTCTGCTCCCTCGCCACAGCCAATATCCAACGCGGTGCGCGGGCTGGTCGCGCCTGGCTGTGCCTGTGCATCCGGGCCCATTCCCGCAAGCGCATGAAGCAGAGCCACATTCGGATCCCCGGACCAGACACGCTCTGTACCTGCGTAACGCTCCTCCATCGCCGCAGCTGTCGGAGCATGGTGGTCGGCGTCGTCGGAACCACCGGGCACGTTATCAGCAAGCGCTTTTCCGTCAGTCGCGTTATCGTCGTTGTGGTGACAAGCGCCAGTGTGCATTGCGGAGTCCTTTCGCACGAATACCTCTAGGAGAATTTTACCGATGACCCAGGCCTGCGGCTGCAAGCATTCCACGAACACAGCCTCTACGAACACAGAAGACTCCAACCCATGGTGGCGTGATCGCAGCCTACTCATCCCGTTGAGTGCGGGCCTTCTTTTACTTTCCGGGCTGTTGGTCTCTTGGCTTGTCGACGGTGCGCTTGCCGACGGTGCACTTGCCGACGCACTAGCCCAGGCACTGTTCTGGGCATCATTGCTAGCTGGTGCCTCACAGTTCGCGCTCGGAGCAGTACGCGGATTGCTCCGCCACGGGCGGCTGGGCATCGGTTTGTTGATGACCATCAGCGCCACCGGCGCCGTCATCCTGGGGCACGTAGAAGAAGCCGCTGCCCTGGCGTTTTTATATTCGATCGTGGAAGCCTTGGAAGACCGCGCGATGGACAAGGCCCATTCCGGGCTGCGTTCGCTGTTATCGCTGATCCCGACAACCGCCACTGTGCTCGTCAGCGACCAAGATCATGCAGCTGCGCATGAACCTGAGCACAGCACCCCGCGCGCCATCGATGTCGAGGTCAGCGCCCTGCAACCCGGCCAGCTCCTACTCGTGGCAGCCGGTCAGCGCTTAGCTACCGACGGCATCGTGCGTTCTGGGTTTGCCAATCTGGACGTTTCTGCAATCACCGGCGAATCCATGCCGGTACGGGTCGGCCCCGGTGACGAGGTGCTGGCTGGTTCCATCGCGGTGGATTCCACGTTGCAGGTCGAAGCCACTGCAGCGGGCACGGATAATTCTCTGACCACCGTGGTCAGTCTCGTAGAAAACGCTAACGAGAAAAAGGGACAACGCGCACGCATCGCTGACCGCCTGGCCCGCCCGCTGGTTCCGGGAGTACTCATCTTGGCGCTGGCGGTCGCGCTAGTGGGATCGAGTTTTGGCGACCCCGCCGTGTGGATCGAGCGTGCCCTGGTGGTGTTGGTGGCGGCCTCACCGTGCGCATTAGCGATCTCTGTGCCGGTCACCGTGGTTTCCGCGATCGGTGCAGCCAGCCGCATGGGGGTGATTATTAAATCTGGCGCCGCCTTTGAACAGCTCGGCACCATCAACCAGATTGCCGTCGACAAGACCGGCACGCTGACACAAAACCGCACCGCAATTATCGATATTCTGGCCACCGATGCCACCAGCCCTGAGGCCGTGCTGCAGCTAGCAGCCGCCCTGGAATCCCACTCCACGCACCCGCTGGCCGCGGCGATCACCCGCGCTGCACGCTCTGAATGCACTGGTCAACCAGACAAGACAGAGCTGGGCTCTGCCTCCGAAATCACCGAACACGCCGGTTCAGGCATCAGTGGTGTCATCAACGGCACCCCCATAGCGCTAGGAAATCCGCGTTGGCTGGATCCGGGTGCGTTGCAACCGCAGGTCACAGAGCTGGAATCTGCCGGCAAGACGGTCATTATTGTGCAACGCGCAAAGGAAACCATCGGCGCGGTGGCTCTCCGCGACGAGTTACGCGCGGAGGCCCCGAACGTCGTCCAGCAGCTTGCCGACGACGGTTACGGCATCACGATGCTGACCGGGGATAACGTGCGTACCGCTAAGGCGGTGGGAGCAACCGCAGGTATTTCCGATGTACGCGCTGGTTTGTCGCCCCAGGATAAGGCGGACGCGGTCGCTGAACTTGCACGTCAGCGCTGCGTGGTGATGCTCGGAGATGGCATTAACGATGCCCCGGCGTTAGCGGCGGCAGATGTGGGGATCGCTATGGGGGCGACAGGCTCAGATGTCGCGGTGGAATCCGCAGATGCCGCGCTCGGCAGCGATAATTTAGTGCTTCTGCCACGGGCATTGCGCCACGCGCGACGCGGGCGGGCGATCATCAACCAGAATATTGCGCTTTCTCTCGCCATCATCACCGTGCTGCTACCACTGGCAGTAACTGGTGTGCTCGGCCTAGCCGCCGTGGTGTTGATCCACGAAGTAGCCGAGGTATTCGTGATACTCAACGGTTTGCGGGCGGGGCTGCTCAAAGCATCGCCCCACGCTAGAAATTAAAACCTGCCGCTGGCTAGTTACCGCCAGTTGCTTGCCGCTGCTTGGTTACTTTTTATCCGACTGTACCCAGTCATACGGCAGGTACTTGCCGTCGATGGTGATGTGTACGCGGTCACCACCAGGGTGTTCCACGCGCTGGAAATCAAGGCTGCAATTGATCGCGCTCATGATTCCGTCACCGAATTCATCATGAATCAACGCCTTCAAGGCCGGGCCGTAGATGTCGATGAGTTCATGAAAGCGATAGATGGTGGGGTCCGTGGCGATTTCACGCTCCGGAACGCGGGTTGGTTGCCTGCGCAAAGCCTTGACCAGCTCGTCGTCAAGCTCAAGTTCTTTGCGTAAAAACTCCGCAACCTCTTCTGGCACTGGGTGCATGCCCAACACAGCAGAAACTAGCCAGACATTCGGGCACTCGGCGCGCTCGGCAAGCTCTGACCAACTCAAGCCCTTTTCTTGGCGCAATTCATCAATCATGATGCCTGCATCTTGTTTGGATAACATATATGCTCCTCACAGCCGATTTTACTCGTGAATCTGTCCCAAGTTTAGCGGAAATAGATAGCCACCGGGTTCTGGTTAAACAGTTCGATTTGCATATCCATGTCGTAAATAGAGCGCATGACTTCTTTCTTCATGATCTCACCCGGCGATCCCGCATGCACAAGTTGGCCATGCTTCAGCGCGATAATGTGGTCCGAATATGCCGCCGCAAAGTTGATATCGTGAATCACCACCACGATGGTTTTCCCCTGCTCATCGCACGCTTTGCGCAGCATTTTCATCATGGACACTGCGTAACGCATATCCAGGTTATTCAGCGGCTCATCCAGCAGAATATAGTCAGTATCCTGTGCTAACACCATGGCGACGAAAGCCCGTTGTCGCTGTCCACCGGATAACTCATCCAACGCATGATCAGCCATGTGCTCCAGCCCCATCTGTTCAATGGCGTCATCGACGTATTTTTTATCGTCTGCAGTCAGTCGGCCTTGCGTGTGAGGGAAACGCCCGAATTCCACCAGCTCGCGTACCGTCAGGCGTACCACCAGGTGGTTTTCCTGCCGCAGGATCGCCATAGTGCGTGCCAACTCTGGGCCTGGAGTGGTGGATACGTCCAGATCATCAATCAGCACCGCACCCTCGGTAATTGGTTCCAGGCGAGCGATCATCTGCAGCAGAGTGGACTTGCCCGCACCATTCGGCCCAATGACCGAGGTGAATTTACCACGCGGGATCGTGGTGGAAATATTATCGACGACGGTGTGCTCGTCGTAGCGTTTGGTGACTTCTTCGATGCGGATCATTTGTTGATTCCACCTTTCCGGAGCAACAAGTACAAGAAGGCCAGGCCACCGAAGAGTTCGATGATAATCGACAGCGCGGTGTTAAACGCAAAGACTTGGCCCAAGATAAACTGGCCGGCTAGTAACGCGGTAATACCAATCAGCACGGCACCGGGAAGCGTCCACGCATGGCGATCAGTGCGCATCAGCTGGTACGACAGGTGCGCAACCAGCAAACCAAAGAACAGTACCGGGCCGACGAGCGCCGTTGAACTGGACACCAGCACCGCGATCAAAATCAACGTGATAATGACTTCGCGCCGGTAGTTGATTCCCAGGTTGAGCGAAATATCTCGGCCCAGCAGCAAAGTGTCGTAAATGCGGCGCTTCTTCCACATCACCACTGCGCACCCCAGCGTCAGTGCGGTGGTCACCCACAACAAATTCTTGTCGATGTAGCTAAAATTCGCGAAAAATCTATCTTGCAGCGCAGCGTGTAAACCGGGGTCAATCAGCCGCTGCAGAAGCGAGGACACGCTACGGAAAAAGACTCCGAATACGATGCCCACCAGTAACAACAGATCCAAGCTGGTACGGCCGCCGCGGAACATCAGTGCATACAGCAGGATGGCAAAGCCAACCATGATGCCAACTTCCACCGCGAATAGCCCCCGTGCTTCCCACGGCGAAAGCGCGCTAAGCCCAAAGAAATACACCAACGCGGTTTGCAGCAGGATATAAAGGGCATCAAAGCCCATCAGTGACGGGGTTAAAATTCGGTTAGCAGTAATAGTCTGAAACAACACCGTCGACAAGCCGATGGATGTAGCGACGACGATGAGCCCACCAGCAATGTAGGCACGGCGTTCCAGGGCCCACTGCCAAGCTTTCGGCAAATCCCAAGCCAGGAACAGACCTAAACTCACCAGCGCTAGAACGAGCAGGATAGACAACGTCAGTGTGCGTTTCTGGTTAGTGTGCATGCTGATGCCTCCGGAGCAGAATGACCAAGAAGATCGCACCACCGACCACGCCGACGACGGTACCCACCGGGATTTCAAATGGATAGCGAAGCAGGCGTCCGGCCAGATCACATATCAAAGTAAAACCGGCGCCAAGGATCATCACCCATGGCAGGGAGCGTCGCGCATTGTCCCCGAAATACAGTGAGACTATGTTGGGCACCACCAAACCCAAAAATGGCAAAGAACCAATTACCGTAACCACGATCGCCGCGGTAATCGCCACAATAACCAGACCGAGGGTTTCTGTGCGTTTGAAGTTAATGCCAGCGTTAATGGCGTAGCTTTTACCCAGCCCCAACAAGGTGAACCGGTCGGCGACGAAATACGAGATCACTAGCATCACGGCGACCAACATCAGCAGCTCCCAACGTCCGACGATTGCGCCGGCGAAAGAGCCTAATTGCCAGGCATTAAGAGACTGAATGAGATCCACGTCCAGGGCAATAAACGTGGAGATCGCACCGATAACGGTACCGATCATGATGCCGACCAACGGCACGATGAAGCCTTTGCGGTGGCGCAGGCGACCGATTGTGAAAATGAACAACGCTGTACCGGCGATAGCAGCCGCACATGCGACCGCCATTTTGACAAAGATAGGCGAGGCTGGCGCGAAGATAGTGATCAACAGCAAACCAAGCGCGGCTGATTCCGTGGTGCCGACAGTCGATGGCTCCACAAAGCGGTTTTGTGTCAGCAGTTGCATCAGCAAACCAGCCATCGCTAGCGCAGACCCTGCCAGCAGGACTGCGGCGGTGCGCGGCAAGCGTGATTGGCGTAGTAGCTCCCAGTCGAAATCGGCGGCGCCAATCATAATACTAGCCCCTGCCAAGGCAACGAGAATGCCTATGGCCAGGGGCATAGCCCACCAACGGTGCAAAAGTTTCATCAGAGAATACTAGAGCGCTGCTTCAACTTCGCCGATCATGGCGTCCACGTTGTTGATGCCACCGCCCATCAAGTACCACAGTTCAGGTGACAGGTAGACGATATTGTCGTTCTTCGCTGCCTTGGTGCCCTGAACCAGTGGGTTATCCAGGGTTGCCTCTGCGGTAGCTTCATCAGAACCACGGGCTGCGTCACGGTCAATGACGAAGATGTAGTCCGGGTCAGCGTCCGCAATGTATTCGAAGGAGACGACCTCACCGTAGCGACCATCCATCTTTACTTCTGCAGCTTCCTTGAAGCCGAATGCATTGTGGATCGCGCCGAAACGGGACCCCGGAGCGAAAGCGTGGGTCTCGCCACCGTTCGTCATCAGGATCAGAGCGTTCAGGTCTTCAGCCTCAACTTTCTCCTTGAGTTCGTCGGCACGCTTCTGGATAGCCTCGATTTTTTCGTCCGCTTCTTTCTGCACATCCTCACCGAACAGACCAGCCAAGTTGTGGGCGGTCTCCAAGTTCAAGTCCAAGCTGCCCTCGGTGTAGTCGGTGGAGTAGTCCAAAGCAGGAGCAATCTTGCCCAACTCTTCCACCAAGGATGGTTCGCGAGCAGTACGCGCACCCATGAGAATGACATCTGGCTCAGCGGAAGCAATAGCCTCCAGGTCCGGCTCGCTCATTCCGCCGGCCTCTGCAGTATCAGCATATTCTTCTGCAAACGCTGGTGGATTGTTGCTGGTTGGAGTGAGCACGACAGAATCGCCCTTGCCCAGAGAATCAATCACGTCCAGGACGGAATAGTCCAAGACGACAATATTTTCTGGCATAGCGTCCAGCTCTACCTCACCGTTGTTATCGGTGACGGTAAATTTACCTTCCGCCGAAGCAGCAGAATCCGCGCTCGCATTGGACTCACCAGAAGTGTTTGTCTCATCAGCGCTGCTACACCCTGCCACTACCAATCCGGCGGCACAGACAGTAGCGATAGTTTTCGCTAGTTTCGCAGTCGTCTTAGTCATTAATCGGTCTCCTCCTGAACTCTCACTGCGAGTTCAAGCAAATTATCATAATGTTCATTACAGGTTTCTTAGATTAACCTGACGTAAAATAAATTATCGGAGCCTTTCGGAATAGTCAACAAAACATAAATAAATACTCCGCAGAAAAACCCGCACTTTTACTGCGGAATATCGTCTCACCATTTAAACGAAGGCCTAAACGAAAATCCGAAATTGGGGTTATACGACAAAAGCGTGTCTGGTCGGGGCGTCGACCAGAATATGGTTCCGTTTTACAAATAGGCCGCCTGAAACCGGCCTTTTTCGTCCACTATTTGCAAAACGGGACCCCAGACATGATTACCGGCGATGGAGTAAGCGGGTGAAGAAGCAAAAATCAGGGGATGCGGACGAAATTACCCCCCCCCTGAAGAGAGGCAGACGAAAACCCGGATTATCACCACGCTATAGTGATAATCCGGGTTTTTCTGTGTGCGCCCGGAGGGATTCGAACCCCCAACCTTCTGATCCGTAGTCAGATGCTCTATCCGTTGAGCTACGGGCGCTTCCCGCTACACTGTGAGAAAATCTTTCGATTGCTCTTCTGTGCAACGAGAATACACTTTACTGACCATCCCGGTTTCTAGCAAATCGCCAGCACAGAACATATAAACACGAACAATTACCGCACGACTACAGCACGGCTAGAGACCGGCTCGAGCACGGCTAGGGCACGACTACAGCACGATATCGAAGACGGGGATGGCAACGAAATAGACCACCAGCGTCGTCAAGATCACGGCCACGACGTTCAGCCACACGCCGCCCTTGATCATGTCACCGATGCGCACGTAGCCGGAACCGAAAGCGATTGCGTTTGGCGGGGTGGCCACCGGCAGCATGAACGCACACGTAGCAGCCAGCGCGACGGGAATCGCCAGCACCAACACGTTGTGATCGGCGTTTGCGGTCAGGCCAATGCCGACGGCGACACCGCCCATGATCGGCAAGAACGTCGCTGCAGTTGCCGTGTTGGAAGTAAACTCCGTCAAGATCAGCACCAGACCAGCGACCGCGAAAATCAACAGGAACAGCGGCAACGAGCCCAGCACCTTGGCAATCTCACCGATCCACAACGACAATCCCGTATTCGTAAACATTGAGGAAAGCGCCAGGCCACCACCGAACAGCAGCAGCACATCCCACGGCAGCTCGTTCGCGGTTTTCCAATCCATCAGACGGGTACCCTTTTTATCTGCCGGGAGAGCAAACATCAGCAGGCCGGCAGCAATACCGACGATGGCGTCCTCGTAGCCGGTTTCAATTTCTAGCCACTGATCCAAAATCAGCGGCACGAGAATCCACGACACCGCAGCCAACACAAAGATGATGCTGACGCTAATCTGCGGGCCGGTCCACTTGCCCATCTCGTGCAGCTCTTTTTTGATCAGCTCACGGCCACCAGGAATTTCCGTCATCTCTGGTTTGAATACCGTCACCAGCACCGCCCAGGCGATGAACACGAAAACCACCGCGATCGGCATACCGACCATCATCCACTGCGCAAACCCGATGGTGTAGCCGTGCGCCTCGCTCATATAACCAGCCAGCAGCGCGTTCGGCGGAGTACCAATCAGCGTGCCCAGCGAACCAATCGAGGCCGAATACGCAATGGCCAACATCAATGCAGTCGCAAATTTCGCCTGCTTACGCATGCCACCAACCACGTCAGCGGTCAACTGCAACACCGACATACCAATGGGCAGCATGACGACGGCCGTGGCGGTATTGGACACCCACATGGACAAAAAGCCGGTCGCGATCATAAAGCCCAAAATCAGCTTCTTCGGCGAAGTACCCACCAACAGCACCACCATCAGCGCGATCCGGCGGTGCACGTTCCAACGTTGCAGGCCGAGTGCGATCAAGAAGCCGCCCAAGAACAGGAAGATCGTCGCCGAGGCATAAGGCTTGGCGACGTCAGAGAACTCGCCAACTTGGAATAGTGGAAACACCACCAGTGGCACCATTGCGGTGGCGGCCAGCGGAATGGCTTCTGTCATCCACCAGGTGCCCATCAGCACCGTTATCGCGGCAACAATCCGCAGCGACTGCACACTATACTCAGTTTCTGGGTCAGCACCAGCGGATTGGCTGAGTGTTTCTACTGCGTTCGACGGGAAAATCATATACACCAACACCGCCAGGGCAATACCGACGAGCAAGCCGGTGTACTGGCGGGTGGTTTCGCGGCGTTCACGAACCTCGGTGTCTTGGCCTTCGGCCTTCGAGGTGCTCTCGTGCACCTGCGGAGTGCTCATAACGAGTCCATTTCTTGCTCTATGTCATATGGGCTGGGAGTGTCTAAATCCTAACCCATGAGCAACGCCTAAATCCCCAAAATGGTTTTCGCAATCAAGAAATAGATGATCAGGCCCGTCGCATCGCAGAACGTCGAAATGAACGGGTTAGAAAACACGGCTGGATCTGCACCAACAGTCTTGGCGACGATCGGCATCGCTCCACCGACAGTCGCCGACATCGCGCACACGCTCAACAGCGTCAAACCGATCACTATTCCAATATCAGAGCCATAGACCAACGTCGCCAAGATAAAGCCCAACGAACCCAAGGTGGTACCCAGCATCAAGCCCACGCGCAATTCGCGCCACATCACCTGCGCGATATCGCGTTTTCGCACGTCACCCAGCGCCAACGCACGAGTGACTGTCGTCGCCGCCTGGTTGCCCGTGTTACCGCCAGTACCGGTCAGCAGCGGAATAAACAGCGACAGCACCACGGCTTTTTCCAGCGTGCCTTCAAAAGCATCCAATACCTGCACCGTCAACAGCGCAGATACCGCCAACACCAACAGCCAGACGATACGCGAACGCATGATTTTCACCAGCGGCGTCGACATATACGGCTGCTGCAACGGCTCGGCACCACCGGCACGAGCAGAGTCCTCGCTGTCTTCTTCCTCCACGATGTCCTGCGCATCGTCGAAGGTCAGGATACCCACCAGGCGTTCGGTGTGATCGACGATCGGCATCGCCAGCAAATCCAACGGTAAGAACCAACGCGCGGTTTCTTCGGCATCATCGTTAGCGCAAGCAAAGATCGGATCCGCCATCACGGATTTCACTTTGCGGTCGCCATGCGCCAAAAACAGCTCACGCAGCGAAGTTACGCCCACCAGGCGGCGGTCCCGGCGCGTCACCGGGATGGAATACAGAGTTTCCAGGTCATCGGCTTCTTTACGCAGCAGCGTCATGGCCTCATTGACCGTCATATCCTCATGGATTTCCGGCACCTCCGGCGACATGCGGCGGCCAATCGAGCCTTTCGGGTACCCCAAAATGACGCCGGTGACATCACGCTCGGTTTTATCCAGGTTCTTCAGCAGCCGGTCGGCAATTTCCGCCGGTAGCTCGTCGATCAGCGAGACCCTGTCGTCCGGGTCCAGCTCATCAAAGAAGGAATAGACATCTTTATTACCCAGCGCACCAATCACATCGGCCTGGTGGGCAGCATCCAGCGCATCGAATACGGCAATAGAGCGCTCACGCGACAGCAGCCGGAGCACGACCGCAGCACGGGTGGCATTGGAGCGTTCTACCAGCGCAACAATGTCTTTGATTGGGGGCTCGTCCAGCAGCGTGCGTAATCGCAACGCTTCCTTCGGAGGTACGTCATCATGACTCCTCAGCAGACCTTCTAGTTCGTCAATTGCTTCTACTGCTGCATCGTGCATAACGCACCTCCCTTACAGGATCATCGAGCGCCCTCGTGGGCCGGACTAGCCCCTGGGCAGATAGCTGCCCCAGTAAGCTTCGGCTAGAATATACCCGTTTGGCAGTTATAAAAAATTTCGCCAGGGCACTTGAGAACACCAGCAGGCGCGCTCCGGAAGCTGCTGCTCGCCGTTGTAGAGTCGCTGCCTCAAAGTGACCGCCTTAGAGTTACCGCGCCAGGGCTTTCACCGCGCTTTCAAAATTCACCAGGGACTCTGCTGGGCTGGCAAACCCCACCATGGTTACGCTCATGCGATCATCCCCTGCCGCAATCAGCATAAAACCGCATTCGTTGACATCGGCGACCCAGACTTGGCCGTTCCAGTGCGGGCACATCGGTTGTGTGCGGTCACTTAGCACTAGCCCAGCGGTCACCCCGGCCATGACTTCCTCGTGCAGGGTCGCCAGGCGTCGCTTGCCGACGCCATCCAGTACCTCACGCGCAGCAAATTCATCGATCCGCTCAGCCGTGTGCTGCACCGCGCCTTCCTGCAGCTCCGCCATCCGAACCAGGCTTGCCCCACACGGCCAATGCAGGTGCGCGTGGTCCAAGGTCACGATACCGAATCGCAGAAACGGGGTGGGTTCTTCCACCAGATCTTGCGCAGCATACCAACCGTCCTGCCATTCCACCTCTGCAACAGCATGCAAGCTGGCGATGGTGATGTCAGTACTGAATTCCAACGCCTTCTTAATGCCATCCAGGCGCGCACGCCCGTCGCTCAAACAAGCAACATCATCGACGTGGCAGGCGATGATCATTTGGCCGTGATGATCAAAACCGTGGGCAGCTACCGCGATGGACGCGGTGGCATCCATATCTAAAGGGATGAGTGAAAGCGTGCCAGCGCCACCCAGAATGCGTCTGGTTAGGCTTTGTGCACATATTTCCGGCGTGAGCATACAACCTCCATCTTTAAGGTATGGCTACCCTATTGCATATTGGCCTCTTTGCGCAACACCGCCTTGCTAATAAGCCGTGCCACGAGCCATTCCAGCGGACCACGCCGGAAAAACGCTTTCCACAACGCTGCAAACGCAATAAGCCCCAGCGCGTTCCACGCAGCAGTGGCCCAATCATTGAGCTGACCAGAACCTTTCGCACCCAGCTCGCCTTCGCCTTCACTCGGACCCCAGCCTTGGGTAACCTTGTTATCCCAAAACTCCGCGGTCAGTTCGTCATATTCCTGCCAAGTATCAGCCTCTTGAATAATTTTTTGGTAGCGCTCAAAACTCGGGTCAGATTCGGCTGGACTCGCGTCTTCTACATCTTGTCCATCTGCCACGGTTTCCGCCTTCGCCACCTCGGCGTCCTCCAACGGAACGCCACCGAGCATGAAGAACCCCGCGATAAACACGTGTGCGACGTACGTCGTCAAGGCCATCGTGCCCACCGCACGCAGCGGATAAGAGGCAATATTCACCCACCGCACGCGACACAGCAAGCAGCACAGACAAATCACCGCAATGGCGAATGCGATGCTTGCCAACAGGTCACCAAACATTCCGGTGTGCGGCTCAAAACTCTGCGTCAACAGTGATTGCGCACCCGGATCACTGTCAATCTGCGACTCGGTGGCCTCAGCAAGCGCTTCATCAGGCACAACGGCGGCATTGTTCACACGGATAACAAATCCCACGGCAGCGACCACCAACGCGGGCACCACCGCAATCGCCTGAGACTTGGTGTTACCCACGAGGAACCGGTGCACCAGAACCCCCACCGAACCATAGGTCAACCATGCCAATATCGGGTACGGCGGCATGAACAGTTCAAAGCCCAGCGGTACGAGCTCCACCAGCACAAATCCCACGGAAGAAATCGCGGCCAGCACCGCGACCAGCACGGAGATCACCCAGGTTTTACACCGTGGTAGCCAGAACAGCAGAAGGTAGATAGCGGCAATAGCCGTCAACACGATGGCAATGGTGGACTGCACCATCGACATCAGCGTACCGGCGACTAAAAGTATGACACCACGCACCAGCGTTGCAAGCCGTGTACGCACAGGATCAGCAGCGCCGCGCTCAGTAAACAGACCTAACGAAACCCCGGCCAGCACCGCGAACAGTGCTGAGGGATAGCCAGCAACAGCGGTGGTGGTATAGTCCGCGACGACTCCGCCAGCAAAACCGGTAGGGCCCAAATGGGCGAATACCATGCCCACGATCGCAAGTCCGCGGGCCAGATCAATACCATCAAAGCGGAAACTAGACTTCATACAGCTTAGGATAGACCAAGCAATCAAGAACTGAGCCCAGGCATCGGGGCAACTACATCGCACCGGAAAAGGCATTGTTGCTAGCCCTCAGTGCGAATGCCAAGACGAGTCACACCATGTAAGTACTTTCTTCCCCCAAGTGATCACGAGCTAAAGATCCCCGAGAGTGTAATCAGATACTCAACAAAGAAACAATTTATATTCACTCTTCCGTGGGATAATGGAGCAGCTGGCTGACAATAGTCAGCACACTTCGAAATTCCGAATCTATAGGAGGAGACCACAATGTCTGTTTCATCTTTGCTAGCCGGCTCTCTCTCAGCTCTTATGTCATTGTCCAGCGTAATCACGCCAGCCGATCACTTAAATAGTGTCGATCAACCCAACATCGGTATTGTTTCTGCCCAGGATGAGACTGCTCAACCCGGGGCCCATGCTCACAAAGGTCGCATGACTGGCGACAACGAAGAATTGATCAATGCCCACAAAGATCAGGCCACCGGCTTTTTGCAAAGCGGAAAACTAGCAGTGCAGCGTGAACTGGCGCTCGCCACCGAAGAAGTCGGCCACGAATTCTTAAACATCGATTTCAAGGATAACCACACCGCGCACCTCACGTTCCCAGCAACTTTCAATCATGACACCGATCAGGCTGCTGTGGACCGCGTATTGGACGCTTTGAAGATTAATGGCTACGACAACATCACTGCCGCAATGTAACTTCGAGGTCGTGCAACCTGTCTTCACTGTGCTGAAGATAACCGGGCAACGGCACGTCGAAGACTAGATAATACACTCAAGCGGGTGAGCTAAGCACAACTAGCTTGCTCACCCGCTTGAACTCTGGATACTGCGGCGAGGCCAAGCAAAACTCAGCCTTCAAGGCCGCAGAACAAAATTTCGTACCGTCAGAGTCTTTTTAATCAAATTGTCCTTGCACAATTGCGGCCACATCAAGTGGGGTCACATGGTAGGAAATATTCTTCTGATTTGCCCCTGCCATAAGAGCACCATCGCACGAATGTCCGGCTCCCATCAGGTGACCAAGTTCATGGGCGATCGTACCTTGCAGCGCTTCCGGATACATGAGAGTGGCGGTTTTAATAACCAACCGCTTCTGGCTTGGAATTGCTGATCCTTGTACAAAACCACCAGGTTCCGGGCGGTATTGGATCTTTACCGTGTCATCATCAACCTCGTCTCCACTGACTTCTTTCAGGGAGGCTTTGCCCTCTAAAGAATTGTTCCAATCCGCGACAGCGGCATCGAGTTGCTTGCGGTATGGGAAGTTATCTTCGACTTTATACTTGAGAACACCATCGCGGAAATATCCCGGAAGGCTATCTTCGTCGTGAAGGATAGAGACATCCGGAACAGGCTTGCCTTCATTCGCAAGCTGAGTGATCTTGGTGCATGTTGCTTTGTCGATGAGCGACAGCTGCGGATGGCTTTTCGCATCAGCAGCTGGGGCAAGCACAGAAGTGAAAATGGCAGCAGCCGTTAATGCTGCACCACAGAAAGTCTTCGCCGATTTCATGCGTTATACGCTACCTTCCTCTTCGAATTGGCCCACGTCGTTTTACGATGGTCATCGCAAACGGATAAATCGCGGAATCTGACTTCCCAGTTTAGAGGATTTCTCAAACAGGCATCAAGCTGTTTATCAAGCTGTTTTCCGCGCTCATCGTGGTTCTAGCATCAACCCAAACACGAAAAATTCGCGTTAACGCCAAAAATTCTACCGATGATCAATAATCTCGCCGTCGAGATGAAGCAGAAGCCCCGATGACTTCACAGAGAAATCTCGGGGCTTCGCAGTGCGGAGATGAGAGGATTCGAACCTCCGGCCCGCCGTTAAGCAGGCAACTCATTAGCAGTGAGTCCCATTCGGCCGCTCTGGCACATCTCCAACGCGGTCTAGCATAACTGTTAGCATGCCCTCGCGCAATTAAGCCCGTGCGAGCATCAAATACGGCTACACTGACACGCATGTTGCGAGAAGATCTCAATTCACTGCCATCATACGTCCCCGGTAAACGTATGCCGGATGCAGTTAAGCTTTCTTCTAACGAATCCGCCCACCCGCCGCTACCAAGCATTACCGAGGCGATCACCGAATCCGCCGCGCAATCCCACCGCTACCCGGATATGGGAGCCATAGAGCTACGCAAGAAGCTCGCCGCACACTTGGGGCTTGCCGACGAAACCAGCGTCACCGTCGGCACGGGTTCTTCCGCATTGTGCCAGCAGTTGGTGACCATCACCTGCCAGCCGGGCGATGAAGTCATCTTCCCATGGCGCAGCTTCGAGGCCTACCCGATTTTCAGCCGGGTCACCGGCGCCACTGCCGTGCCGGTCCCACTGCGCGAGCTGCGTAATGACCTACCCGCCATGGCCGACGCCATCAGCGAACGCACCCGCCTGATTTTCGTGTGCAACCCAAACAATCCCACCGGCACCACCATCAGCACCAAGGAATTCCACGAGTTCATAGACCGGGTGCCCGCCGACGTCGTTGTCGCACTAGACGAGGCTTATGTGGAATACAACACCGCCGATAACACCCCGCTGGCCACCGAAGCCGTACAGCAGTACCCGAACGTGATCGGCCTGCGCACCTTCTCGAAGGCCTACGGGCTGGCGGGTTTACGCGTCGGCTATGCCTTCGGTAACCCAGAAATCATCGCTACGCTGGGAAAAGTCGCCGTTCCCTTCAGCGTGTCCGCGGTAGCGCAAGCGGCAGCGCTAGCTTCTTTGGAGGCTGCCGACGAGCTCAACGAACGCGTCGTCGAAACTAATCAGCAGCGTGACCGGCTTGCCGACGAGCTGGGCCTGACGCAATCTTTCGCTAATTTCGTGTGGGTTCCGGCCGAATCTTTGCACGACAGCGCACAAGAAGTAGCTGCACATTTGGCTGATTCTGGGGTGTTGGTGCGTGCTTTCGACGAAGGTCTGCGCATCACCGTCACCACTGCAGAAGAAACCGACGCCTTGCTTGCCGCGTGGAAGAAGGTGACCGCCTAATGCGTGCGCTGGCACTGTTGCTCAATATCATCACCATTGCCGCGGCCCTCGCTGTGACTGTTTGGCTGGTGCCGGGCGTGAATTACACAGGCCCGAATAAACTGCTTGTCGACGAATCTTTCGATCCTGCCATCGCGCTGGGTGTCGTCGCAATCGCGTTCATGCTGGTCAACTCCACCGTCGGCCCAATTGTGCGCACAGTGGGCGCGCCGATCAATTGCCTGACGCTAGGCCTGTTTTCTTTCTTCATGAATATCGCGATCCTGTGGTTGGCGGCGGCGATCACCAATGCAGTCAGTATCTGGGGTATTACCTTTACTATTGACGGCTTTTGGTCCGCTGCTTTCGGTGCTGGAATTTTCGCTTTCGCACGCAGCATCGTCGCGATGATCACCAGCCCCGTGCGCGCCCGGGGCTAGAGTGGCGCCGCTACTTGCTGGTCAATAGTGACTGACCGTTAGTCGTTAGCCGTCAGTGGTTAGTCGTTAGTGGTTAGTTACCGAGTAGCCCAATTGTTGTAGCTGCGGGACGACGCCTTCACCGACTGACCAGGTTTCTTCTAAATGTGGATACCCGGACAAAATGAAATGCTTGATCCCGGCTTCTCGGTATTCCGCCAGCCGTTGCGCCACTTCCTGGTGGCTGCCCACCAACGCAGTGCCTGCCCCACCACGGAGCAGGCCAACACCTGCCCACAGGTTCGGCGCGATCTCTAACTCATGGGCATCGGCGCCGGAGACAAAATCCTGCCCCTGCCCATGTAGTTCACTTTGTAGGCGCTGGCTTTCTGATTGCGAACGAGCCAAGTCTTGTTGAATCTTCTGCACCTCTTGTGGGTCTACACTGTCTAATAGCCGCTGTGCTTCTGTCCAAGCTTGCTCGGAGGTATCGCGGGCGATGACATGCAGCCGGATGCCGTACTCGATATCTCGGCCTGCCTCGGCAGCGGATTGCCGCACCCGATCGAGTTTTTCTGCCACCTTATCCGGGGTCTCACCCCAGGTTAAATACACATCTGCGCGTCGTCCAGCAACCTCAATGCCGGGCTGCGAAGAGCCACCGAAAAAGATGCATGGGGTGGCCTCAGGTCGCTGCGCTAATTGTGCATTTTCTACCGTTTCGTAGGTGCCTTCCCGTGTGATCGGTTCCGGGCTGGTCCACAAATCCTGCGCTAGACTCAGCGCTTCATCGGCCCGCGCATAGCGCTGCTTTTTAGTGGAATAATCACCATACGCTTTCTGTTCAATATCCTCACCACCAACCACCACGTTGAGCAGCACCCGACCGTCGGATAGTTCTTGCAGCGTTTGGGTTTGTTGTGCAAATAGTGGGGTGCTCACCAATCCTGGACGAAAAGCAATCAGAAATTTGATACGGGAGGTTCGCGCCAACAAAGCAGCGGCGGTAACCCAGGCGTCTGCACACCACTGCCCGGTGGGGGTGAGCAAGGACTCGAAGCCATTGGCCTCAGCTGCGAGAGCAATTTGCGTGAGGTAGTCCAGCGTGGGTTTTCTTTCGCCGTGATAGATGCCCCCGCCGTGTCCGCCGCCGATGATCTGTCGGGAATCGCCGTAAGTGGGTAGGTACCAGTGCACTGTGATCTCGTTATCAGTCATAAAAATAGTAGACCATACGGTCTACAAAAGATACCAAAATTACATTCACTCAACGCTATTTAATAGACCGATTAGTCTACTAAGTGCATATTTAGCTGCGGGTTTATAGGAAGACAAACCACTAAACTGCAACACGCTATGCAGACAGATCAGTCTGCAGTTACCGAATTTGCGCCATCTTTCGCAAGGTATTATGCCTATCCAGAAACTTCCCGACCCAATACTTCTTGCCACAACCCGTTCTACTCGGGCAAAGCCCCGACGGCTTATCATCAGCACAGGCAGCACACTAGGGCAGCGAGGCCAATACCAGCATTGACCTCAGCAAGGTTTGCGAACAATATTGACTTCAGCAAGGTTTGCTGAGAAACGAAAAGAGGACATCATGTCGACCTTCACTGAGCCCAAGAAAATCGTTCGATCATTTGCTGCGATCATCGCCGGTAGCTGGATCTACTGCCTAGTCTTAGCACCAGCTTTTTCGGAACAAAATTATGCCGATGTCGCGGCGGAAAAATCAAAAGAAATCAGTATCGGATTCACAGTTGTGGCACTGCTCGTAGGAGCAATCTGGTTCTTTATCGCCACTAAAAAATCAAAATCCTAACGAATTCTTGCCCAGGGCATTGCACATAAAAACAATCGGTAGCACCTGAGATAAACAACCGGGTGGCACCTAAAATAAAAACAGGCACCACCGGTATCTCCACTGGCGGAGGCGGCGGGATTTGAACCCGCGGTGAGTTTCCCCACGCTGGTTTTCAAGACCAGTGCATTCGGCCGCTCTGCCACGCCTCCAGCGACATTAACCTACCATGGAATTCTATGACTTCGAAAAAGGCCCAGAAAAATGTAACCGCCAACACTGCACAAGCCACCACAGACGCGACTATCCCGGCCACCATGCACGCCATCGTACAAACCGATGCCGACGACCCACAGTCGCTAGCACTCACCCAAGTGGACGTGCCAACCCTGCGCGCGGGCGAGGTGCTGGTCAAGGTGGCAGCATCTGGCGTGAACCGTGCGGATTTACTCCAGGCCAAGGGCGCATACCCGCCACCACCGGGGGCCTCCGAACTCATTGGCCTGGAAGCCGCCGGCACCATCGTCGACGCCGGTGATACCGGCCGCGCGGTAGGCGAAGAAGTCGGCGCGTTGCTCGCCGGTGGCGGTTATGCGGAATACGTCGCTGTGCCCGAAGGCCAACTCACCCCGATCCCCGAGGGCTATTCCCTGGAAGATACCGCCTCTGTCGTGGAGGTAGCCTGCACCGTCTGGTCCAACCTCGTAATGACGGCTGGCCTGCGCTCCGGCCAAACCATCCTGATTCACGGCGGCGGTGGCGGCATCGGCACCTTCGCCATCCAGGTCGCGAAAAAACTGGGAGCGAAAGTCGCCGTCACCGCAGGCTCGGCGGAAAAGCTGGAAACCTGCAAAAAATACGGCGCAGATATCTTAATCAACTACAAAGAAGAGGATTTCGTCGACAAGCTGAAAGGCTCCTGCGATGTCATCCTGGACATCATCGGCGCGAAATACCTGAAGCAAAACCTAAAATCGCTGGCCAAAGACGGCAAATTGGTGATCATCGGCATGCAGGGTGGCACGAAAGAAGAAATCAACCTGGGCGCGGTGCTGGCCAATCGCCTGAGCATTTTCGGCACCACACTGCGTTCACGCGATATCGAGGCAAAAGCCGAGATCGTGCGCGAGACTGTTGCCAACGTCTGGCCGTGGCTTGCCGACGGCTCCATCACCCACCACCGGCACGCCAGCTACCCGCTTGCCGACGCCGTCGCCGCGCACCAAGCACTCGACTCTGGCGAAGTCACCGGCACGCTGGTGCTCACGCAGAGCAGCTAGACCCCATCGCGTGCAGCGGAAACGTCACAATTCCGCTTGGTAGCTGCAGCACCGGGCCATCGGAAGTAATGATTGCCATGAATTCCGGTGCGCCCGACTTTTTCGTATCGATGACCTCGGCGAAGCTGTGCAACGATTCCTCTGCTTTCGAGATCTGCCGCTGCCCAAGTTTTATTTCTACCGCTGCCCACCGGCCGTCACGCAGTTGCACGATGGCATCGACCTCGCGTTTCGACGAATCCCGGTAGTGATACACCTTGCCGCCGTGGGCCTCGGCAAACACTCGCAAATGTTGTACCACCTGCGACTCAAACAAAAACCCGGCGGTTTCCAGATCACGGCGCAGCGAATCCGCTGATGCACCGTGGATTGCCAGCGCCAAAGAGGGATCAACGAAATGCAGTTTCGGGCTCTGCCGAACTTTCGCGCGCGAACGCAAATGTGGTGCCCACGCAGGTTGCTCTTCCACGACATAAAGGCGTCGTAAAGCATTGATATACGCCGCTACGGTATCCGGTTTTGTCGTGCGAGTACCAGAAATATCTTTCGCAACCGTGGCATATGAGACTTCCGATGCCACATTTCGCGCCAAGCTGCGCAACACCGCCAGCATCAGATCTGGATCCCGGCGCGATTCCCCATCGAGACGCTCCACATCGCGGTTAATGAGGTCATCGACATAATCCGTGAGATGCGCCAGCGCCTGATTCGTCGGTAATTCCAGGTCAGTCGGCCAGCCGCCGTGCGCAAGATGGTCTAGCGCATCAGAAACCGTAAATGGGTTGTCCAACACTGGCGGCAGCTCAGCACCCGAGAATAATTTTTGCAGCGACACCGACGTATCACCAATGCGGCGTTCTACAAGCGTCATCGGACGCATCCGTAACCGCGCAATGCGATGTGCCCCGGAATGGCGCTGTGCATCTTCCGCTGGCACCGAAGAACCAGTCAGAATAAACTGCCCTTTTTCACCACGTCGATCAATCTCTCGCCGCACGATATTCCATAACGACGGTTCCAACTGCCATTCATCAATAAGTCGCGGATTCGCGCCTTCTAGCAGCAAGTTCGGGTCATTGTCGAGGGCTACCTGTACTGACGGCACCCCAGAGTCCAACGCTACCTCCGAGTTGGAATGTGCCCGAGCGGTTTCGGTTTTGCCGCAAGCCCGAACTCCCTCAATAAGCACACCACCGGAATAAGACAAGCGATCAGCCAGCATCTGATCAACAACCCTCGGTAAGTACATAATTGCTGATCATAGCGTCGAGGGGGTGATTTGTCGACAGTTTAGGGGGCGGTTTGTCGCCCGTCTAGGGGGTGATTTGTCGTCTATTTACGGGGCGAAAAGTTAAGCCAACGAAGCCACCACGCGCGTCAGATGCGCAATATCGGCCTCAGTATTAAACGGTGCGGCGGAAATCGTCACCGCGCCACCAATCTCACCGACCCCCATGTTTTCCAACAGCGGGGTATTCGGCGCGATGGTCGTGACCAGCCCGTTATCGAATAAGCGTTGATGCACCGTCGCCGCCGGTACCCCATGCACGGCAAAAGACAAACGCGGCAGCCGGTCCGCCGTCGACCCAGCCGCGGCCTCACCAGTCACACCAATGATGTGCGCGGCAGGCAGCGTGCCCAAAAACGTATACATCTGGTTAGTCAGCCGCGCCATGTACACATCCAACTCCGCCATGGACTGCTGTACACGCTTGCGCCGTGATCCAGCAGCCGCAGAACCCAGCCGTGCTATATGATCCACCGCCGGGCCGACGCCACCGGCCAGACCGGCAGAAAACGGAGATTCCAGCTTCGCGTAGGTGTCACAATCTTGGGTCGGCGAAATCGGTGCAATGCGTTTAAACATCGCGGTATCGCGGAAGACCAACGCGGCCAGCTGCGGGCCGCCAATCTGCGCCAGGTCGATAGCCAAGATGTTGCAGTCCCAGTCATCGGCCACGATCGGCCGGTACATCGCGATGCTGGAGACGTCGACAAGCGTCCAGGCTCGCGAACGCGAACGCACGTGCTCCACGATCTCGCTGACCGGCGCGACCGTGCCCAGCAAGTCATGCGCGGCGGACAGTGCGACGAAGCGCGTGTGGCCGTCGACCAGATCTTGATACTGAAACGCCGGCAACTCGCCCGTGGCCAAATCCGGCAAGGCCCAGCGGGTATCGTCGACAAGCCCGGAAAACGGCGCAGAAACCTCCGGGGCATCCAAGCCCGACAACACCACCGAGGTGCCACGGCGCGCGAGCATCGGCTCCATCGCGCGCGCCAGAGACTGATACAGCACCGGCAAGCTGGAACCCAGCACGACTCGATCGGCGCGCACCCCCAGCAAATCCGCCACGGCGCCGCGGGCATTTTCGATGTACACATCGCCTTCTAACCGCCCGGCGTGTTGGCGCTGCGAATGGCTCCCGGTGGGCCCGGTGCTGACAGAAGTGGCATTACGGAAAGCACGGGCGACACCCACCGCCACTCGTTCCGGGACCTGCGGAGTGGCATGCGCATTCAGATACGTCCAGCCCTCAGATAGCGTGGTGTACAAACCGCGCACGCTGTAGACGTCATAAGCCATGCCTGTCTCAGCTCCCTTCTGCCTTACCCGTTAATACTGTATACCGAAAATTGCGGCGCATTCAATCCTCCTGGCCGACGCCTGTCCCCCAAGAAATTCCCAGCTCACGCAAAGAAACACGGCAGGGTAGTGCGCGTTTGAGACTCGCCAGGCAGCACGCAACTGCTAAGGTTTGCCCTTGTGCAGGAGAACAATACGCAGCTTGACCAAGATATTGCCCGGATGACCTCTGGCGCCGACGGCGATGCACCCCAGTCTAAGTCCATGACCTTCGGGGCCGCCTGGCGTGATCTATCGCATGGCCTCAAGCAGCACGAATTATGGCTGCTGCTGGGTCTGCAGGATATGAAGCAACGCTACCGGCGCTCGGTGCTGGGGCCGTTCTGGATCACCATCGCCACCGGTGCCATGGCGACTGCACTGGGCTTTTTGTACTCCATGCTGTTTGATATCCCCACCGCGGAATTCTTGCCACACGTGACTGTGGGCTTGATCTTGTGGACGTTTATCTCTGGCTGCCTGAAAGAAGGCGCGTTGATCTTCATCGACAACGAAGGGCTGATCAAACAGCTCCCGGCCGCGATTTCTGTGCATGTCTACCGGCTGGTGTGGCGCCAACTGCTGTTCTTGGCGCACAATATGATCATCTGGGTCGCGCTGATCATCATCTTCCCACGTCACCTGGGCTGGGAGGTGCTGCTAGCCATCCCCGCATTGACATTGTTGGTGCTTAACGGCGCGTGGGTGTCGATGTTCTTCGGTATCGTCGCGACCCGTTTCCGTGACGTCGCCCCGCTGCTGGAAGCCCTGACCCAGCTGCTGTTTTATGTCACCCCAATCGTGTGGACGGTGCGCACGCTGGAAGAACAAGGCGGTGACGGCATTGAAGGCCCTGCCCGCCTAGTGGAGTTGAATCCACTGTTCCACTACCTCGAAATCGTTCGTGGCCCACTGATCGGCCAGCCTGTCGACGCCTACCACTGGTGGGTCGTGCTGGGCTGCACCGTCGTCGGTTTCGGCCTGGCACTGCTGGCGATGAAGCGCTGGCGTTTCCGCGTTAGCTACTGGGTTTAATTTAGCTGGGTTTCATCCTGCGGGATTGTTTAAGGAGTTTCCACCATGGTCTCAATCGATACCTACAACGCCTGCGTCGATTTCCCGATCTTCGATGCCAAGTCGCGCTCACTGAAAAAGGCAATGCTGTCCACCGCCGGTGGCGCGTTGGGCAAAAACGCCAGCAACACCGTCGTCGTCGAAGCGCTGCGCGACATCAATCTGCACCTGCGCGAAGGCGACCGCGTTGGGTTGGTCGGCCACAACGGTGCCGGTAAATCTACCTTGCTTCGCCTGCTGTCTGGCATCTACGAGCCCACTCGTGGCAGCGCCGATGTGCGCGGCCGAGTCGCCCCTGTCTTTGACCTGGGTGTAGGTATGGACCCGGAGATTTCGGGTTACGACAACATCATTATCCGTGGGCTATTTTTGGGCCAATCGCGCAAGCAGATGGAAAAGAAAATGGACGAGATCGCGGAGTTTTCCGAGCTCGGCGACTACCTGCGTATGCCTCTGCGCACCTATTCCACTGGTATGCGCGTGCGCTTGGCACTGGGTGTGGTCACCTCTATTGAGCCGGAGATTTTGCTTCTCGACGAAGGCATCGGCGCTGTCGACGCGGCGTTCATGGCCAAAGCCCGCGTGCGCCTGCAAGATCTGGTCAAACGCGCCGGTATTTTGGTGTTTGCTTCGCACTCCAATGATTTCTTGGCACAGTTGTGCAACACCGCGCTGTGGGTGGACAAAGGCGAGATCCGTTCCGTGGGCCGCGTGGAGGACGTCGTCGAGGATTACGAAGGCGTCGAAGCCGGTAATTACGTGCGCGATCTGGTGCGACGCTTTCAGAACTAAACGCTTTCAGAGTTAAGCGTTTCCAGAACCACACCCAACCTCAGCAATAGGATGGATTCCATGACAGCTTCTTCTGCTTCGCCAGAGCCGACCTCTACGTCGTCGCTGCGCCGTACTGGCACCACCGCCGCGGTGATCGTGACCCACCGCCGCGCCGAGCTGCTGCGCGCCTCGCTCGAGCAGGTAGTTGCGCAAACGCACCCGGTTGACTGGATCATCGTCGTCGACAATGGCGCGGAAGCTGCGGTGGAAACGCTTGTCGACGAATTAGCTGGCGAGCGTGGCCACTATTTGCCGAGCCACACGAACCTCGGTGGTGCCGGTGGTTTCGCTTATGGTTTTCTCACGGCCCTGGCGCTGGGCGCGGATGCCATTTGGTGTGCCGACGACGACGGGCGCCCCGCCGATAAGCACGTGCTAGACAAGCTGTATTCCGTGGCCGAATCCCACGGGCTGCACCAGGTCAGCCCAGTCGTGTGCAATATCAACGATCCGCAGCGCCTGGCCTTCCCGCTGCGGCAGAGCCTGGTTTGGCGTCGACGCGTGGATGAGTTGGACGGCGAGTTTTTGCCGGGCATCGCCTCGTTGTTTAATGGCGCGCTGATTTCGGCTGCCGCCATGGAGCAGATCGGAGTGCCGGATTATCGTCTGTTTATCCGTGGTGATGAGGTGGAATACCACCGTCGCCTGGTCAATTCCGGTGTGCGTTTTGGCACGTGCCTGACCGCGGCGTATTTACACCCGGATGGTGCCGACGAGTTCAAGCCGATTCTCGGTGGCAAGATGCACACGCAATTTCCCGATAATCCAGGCAAGCGATTTTTCACCTACCGCAACCGCGGTTATATTTTGTGGCAGCGTGGAATGAAGAAGCTGTTGCCGCAAGAATTCGCCCGCTTTGGGTGGTTCTTCTTGGTGCAGCGGCGTGATTTCGCTGGTTTTAAAAACTGGTTGCGCCTGCATAACCGTGGCCGTACGGAAGATTTCCGCCGCCCGGAGCATTAGCGCAGTGCTGCATCGGATCAGAGTTAAAGAGGCTCAGCGTTAAATCGGTTCACTGCTAAATCGGTTCAGCGTTTTTAAAAATGAACAAGCGCTGCACGAAGAAGTTGATGACCGTCGCAGTACCCTGCGCGATCACGAACGAAACCGCCAGCGCAATCGAGTCTGCCCAGCCGAAAACTTCCGAAAACAACTCGAAAAGCAGGCGCGAACCACCGACGTTAATCAGATACGTCATCGTGTACAGCAACGCCACCGCCGCGAAGCGTCGGAAAGATTTCTGCGCCCGGAACGTCCACGCGCGGTTCAACAAATACGCCGTCAGCGTGCCAAAAATAAAACCAACGGTACGAGCCCACAACGGAGCCAAGGCTTCCAGCCCGATCTGCAGAATCCATGTCAACGAAAAGTCCACGATCGCGGCGATGATGCCCGTGAGCAAGAATTTCAGCGATTGCGTCCGCAGCTTCTTCGAATCATCTACCGACGACGAACGCAGCGCCTGCACCGCGGAAAACTTAGGCATGAAACTCACTCGACTTTCTCGGCAAACAATCTGCCAACAACGGCAAACAACAACTGCACAGATCCTACCTAACCGGCAGCATCGGCACCGCGCAACACAACCCGATACACATCCAACCGGTCCACCGGCGCCACCGCCGCCACACACTGCGCCAACACGGCAAGCGAATCCGCGCACAACTGGCGTGGCTTAGCGCTCTGGTCTGTCTGGCCTGTCTGGCCTGATTGCCCAGAATCTCCCAGCGCAGCAAACAGCACCCCAGCGATCTCGTCGGTCATGTCCAGCCCACCCATGCACGAAAGCCCCAGTACACAAGCCCAAAACGCTTCTCGACGCCGCGGCTCGGTTTCCAGTGGCAACTGCTCCAACCGCGCGCGCACCTGCGCATCGACCGTGCATTCTCGGCGCACATCAATCGCCTGCAACAACGGCACCAGATCTGTCACTCCGGAACGGCGAATCAACGCCCCGACTTCCGGGTTTACCTCCGCCAACACCTGATCAATGGCATCCGGCCCCGTCAACTGCGCGTTAATCGCGGTGAGATCAAATTTACTGCCCAAAAACGAGCCCGATCCACCGACGCACAACGCCACCGGGGTTTCCTTATCGCGCGGATACGTCTCCACGGTCTGCAGCTGAAAGACCCACAGGCCCCAGTGAAAATTCAAACCGGCGTGCTCGCTGCCTAGATATTCGCCAACCAAGTGCTGCGGATCGACGCGGGAGGTTTCTGTGCGCGAGGTCGTCGGCAAGCGGCCCGTCGTCGTGAAGTGCCAGGGGGTTTGCTCATCACGCAGATCAAAACAGGTCGCCAACACGTCGGCAAGCTCCGCCAAATCCAGAGACTCGGACACGCCAATATGCCGGTGAATTTCATAGTCGTCGCGCACCAGGGAAGCCCGCACGATGACAGTCCGCTCCCGCAAATACACGACGTTGCTGTGCCTGAGCATGCGCCCCAGGGTAGACGAGCAGGCCAGAACACGTAGGCTTAAAGCATGTTCGGAAAACGGAAAAAAGACTCCTACGACGCCGAAAATGACCGCCTGAACGGCTCTTATATCGCCTCACAAGAAACCAACCTGCCACTGGATGAGTTCATGACGCGTCTGTTCGCCGAGGAGCTTCCCATGTTGGATAGCACCTCCCGACGCGAGGTGTACCGCCTGCTGCGCGAATACGATGGAAAGACGATCACCTCACAAGACGAGTTGCCTGCCCCCATCCGTGAATTGATGGACTTATAGTAATAGCTATGGAATTACACACCAGCGAAGCCACCCTGCACGGCTGGGGCCGCACCGCCCCTACCCGTGCACAAGTTTTGAGCACGGAAGACCTCGACACCATCGTCGCGGCCGTCAAGCAGGTTGCCGACGATAACGCCGACAAGCCGGATCACCTCAAGCGTGGCGTCATCGCCCGCGGCATGGGCCGTTCCTACGGGGACCCGGCACAAAACGCTGGTGGGTTGGTCATCGATATGCGGCCCTTCAACAAAATCCATTCCATTGACCCGGACAACGCCTTGGTGGTTGTCGACGGCGGCGTGACCCTGGATCAGTTGATGAAGGCAGCCCTGCCGTATGGTCTGTGGGTTCCGGTGCTGCCTGGTACGCGCCAGGTGACCATCGGTGGTGCGATCGGCCCGGATATTCACGGTAAAAACCACCACTCGGCCGGTTCTTTTGGCAATCACGTCGTGTCTATGGACCTGCTGGTAGCCAGCGGCGAGATCCTTACCCTGAAGCCGGAAGGCTCCGAGGATGATCCAGATGGCGAGCTGTTCTGGGCGACGGTTGGCGGCATGGGGTTGACCGGCATCATCGTGCAGGCGACTATCCGCATGACCAAGACTGAAACCGCATTTTTCATTGCCGACGGGGATTTGACCAGCAATTTTGATGAAACCATCGAGTTTCATGCCGACGGTTCTGAGGCCAACTACACCTACTCCTCGGCGTGGTTCGACGCCATCAGCCCAGAACCGAAGCTGGGCCGCGCCGCGATTTCCCGTGGCAGCTTGGCGACGTTGGATCAGCTGAAAGAGCTGGCACCGAAACTGGCGAAGGATCCGCTGAAATTCAGCGCACCGCAACTGATCACCGTGCCGGATATTTTCCCAAACTTCACCATGAATAAGCTGACCATGCAGGCCGTCGGCCAGGCTTGGTGGCTGAAATCCGGTGAATACCGCGACCAGGTGCAGAACCTGACGCAGTTCTATCAGCCACTGGATCTGATCGGTGAATGGAACCGTGGTTACGGTTCACGCGGCTTCTTGCAGTACCAATTCGTCGTGCCACGCGAAGCCACCAGCGAATTGAAGTCCATCGTGCGCTCCATCCAGGCTTCCGGCCACTACAGTGCACTGAACGTCTTCAAGCTCTTCGGCGAAGGCAACCGCGCGCCGCTATCGTTCCCGATGCCGGGCTGGAATATTTGTGTGGACTTCCCCATCAAGCCAGGCCTGGGTCATTTCTTGGATGAGTTGGACAAGCGCGTGCTGGATTTCGGCGGCCGGTTGTACTTGGCGAAGGAATCGCGCACCTCGGCGGAGAAATTCCACCAGATGTACCCACAGATGCAATCGTGGTTGGATACCCGCAATGAGATCGACCCAACCGGCGTGTTCGCTTCGGACATGTCGCGTCGTCTGGAACTGCACTAAACCCACAAGCTACGCTAAGCCCACAAGCTGCACTAATCCCCAAAAATTTTTAAAGGACCCTATTTTTATGTTGAATGCTGTAGGTCAAGCTCAGCACATTTTGTTGCTCGGCGGAACCAGTGAAATTGGCGTCGGCATCGCCCGCGAATTGCTGTCGGCCGGCCCAGCCAAGGTCACTCTGGCTGCGCGCAAGGATTCGCCACGCGTGGCTGATTCCACACGCAACCTGGAAAGTGCTGGTGCCAGCGAGGTCAACGTCATCGATTTCGACGCCACCGATTACGATTCCCACCCAGCTGTGCTGGAGGAAGCATTTTCTGCTGGCGATGTGGATGTCGCGGTGGTTGCCTTCGGCACGTTGGGTGACCAGGAAGAGCTGTGGCAGTCCCACGAAGCCGCGGTGGCTTCGGCTCAGGTGAACTACACCGGCGCAATCTCGGTCGGTGTGGCACTGGGACAGAAGATGCGCCAGCAGGGCCACGGCACCATCGTCGCATTGTCATCGGTGGCTGGCATGCGTGTGCGTCGTTCCAACTTCGTCTACGGTGCCTCCAAGGCCGGGGTCGACGGTTTCTTCGTCAACTTGGGTGAAGCCCTGCGCGATTCCGGCGTGAACGTGTTGGTCGTGCGCCCAGGCCAGGTGCGCACCAAGATGTCCGCGGAAGCTGGTGAGGCCCCTCTGACTGTCGATGTCGACGACGTCGCCAAGGCCACCGTCGAGGCGATCAAGGACGGCAAGGATAATATCTTCGTCCACCCGCTGTTCCGCTATGTCTCGCTAGCATTCCAGTTCATCCCACAAGCGATTTTCCGTCGCCTACCGTTCTAACTTTCGTACACTGCTCCACTAACCGCGTATCCCCCGTAACCCTGAATGAACAAACCAGACCAACTCACCCGGCCCCAAATATTTTCGGCCCTAGCCTGCACGGGGCTGGGCAGTTTTGTCGCCGCGCTTAGCGCGTGGATCATCCTGGACCGGACGAATCTCCCGGCGTTTAATACCTCCATGGTCACCCGCGCGCTGGCCACCGCAGTCTCGGTGGGCTTGCTCGTGCTGGTGGCCGTGTTGCTGTGGCAGTGGCGCAAAACTGACCACCACCCACGGCCACGGTGGCGCAGCGCGCTCACCTACCTGGTTAGTTATCTCTCTCCTGCCGGGCTGACCATCGCGACGCTGGGCATTCCGCTTTCTGCCACCCGCCTGTGGCTCGACGGCCTGCAGGTGGACCAGCTGTTTCGCACGCAGTTCCTCACCCGCACCGCCACCAACTTCGGCTACCAGGACATGAATTACCTGGATATGCCCACCTACTACCCTCTGGGCTGGTTCTGGGGCGGCGGTCGTTTGGCGAACCTGCTGGATATGCCCGGATGGGAGGTCTACCAACCGTGGGCGTTGGTGTCCTTGGCGACGGCTGCTGCGTTGTTGGTTCCGGTGTGGCAGGCATTAACCGGCTCACTGCCTTTGGCCACGAGCCTGGCACTCGCCAACACCGCGGTCACACTGTCCATGGCGGCAGATGAGCCGTATGCTGCCATCGTCGGCATGGGTATCGCCCCGGCTGTGGTGATGGCAGCCCGCGCGGTGCGCGGCTCCTGGCTGGCCGTCGCCGGCGTGGCGGTCTACCTGGGAGTTTCGGCCACAATGTACACGCTGTTCGTCGGCGTGACTGCGCTGATCACCATCGTGTTGACGATCCACTATTTCTGGGCCCGCCAACCGGGCCAACGCAACCTCGGACCGTTTATCCGCCTGGCGGTAGTGGGGCTGGGATCAATGGCGATCGCCGCTATTTCCTGGGGCCCCTACCTGTGCCTGGTGGCCACCGCGGACTATAAGCCATCCTCGGTAGCCCAGCACTTCTTGCCTGCCAACGGCACCGAAGTTCCACTGCCGTTTTTCGAGTTATCCGCGCTCGGCTTTTTCAGCTTGCTCGGCTTGCTGTACTTGGTGCTGCGCAGCACGCGTCGTCCGTTGTTAATTGCCACCGTCGTGCTCTACGCCTGGGTGTTAGCTTCCATGCTGATGACGCTGCTCGGCTCCACCCTGCTGGGCTTCCGCATTGAATTACCAATCGCGCTGATCCTCTCCACTGCAGGTTTTTTCGCCTTCGCCGATACCGATCGCACGAAGGTGGTGCACTTTTTCGAATCCCGCAAAATCAACCTGTCCGCCCGCCAAGTTTCGGGCGCGTTCACCGTGTTGTTGGTGGCAGCCAGCATTGGTTACGCGCAACAGATTTCCGCAACCAACGAAAATGAAATCGACCACGCCTATACCGATACCGACGGCTACGGCGAACGCGCAGATCAATACGCCCCTGGCTCGGCGAAGTACTTCGCCGAGATCGTCGCCACGCTGGGCACCGCCGGCCACTCGCCGCAACACACCGTGCTGCTGACAGACGAAAATTCGCTGCTGTCCTACTACCCGTACTACGGTTTCAACGCGTTCACCTCGCATTACGCGAACCCGATGGGCCAGTACACCGAGCGCAATGACACCATCAAGCATTGGGCGCAAGCCTCGTTCGATGAGCTTTCTGCCCCGCAAGATTTCGCCGCTGCGCTGGAAGATACCGAGTGGAAAGGCCCGGATGCGTTTGTCTTCCGTGGCCACAAAGACGACGAGGAATACAAGACCCACGTCGCGGTAGATTTGTTCCCGAATAACCCGAACGTGGCCTACGAAGGCGTGTTTTTCAATTCCGAGGTATTCGCAGATGACGCATTGTGGGATATCGAACAAGTCGGCCCTTATGTAGTAATTAGCCGCACCAAGTAAGCACACCCAATAGTGCGCTGTCACATGGGCCAGAACAAGGGCCCAGTCAAGACCAGTTTTGGCCGCGGCTGGGCTAGACTGACACGTTGTGTCACCTCAACCTCTCACCCCCCAAGCAGTCGGAACCGAGGAATCTGCACAGCGAGCAGCCAGTGCACACAGTGCCTCGAACCCCACCACAGCCGCGCGCGCACACAAGCTACATCTCACGGCGATCATCACCGGCGTCGTGGGCTTTCTGTTGTTTATTGCCACCCCGCTGCTGCCGGTCAACCAGACGCAGTCGTCGTTCGAGTGGCCGCAGAATGGCTCACTGAATTCCATCAACGCGCCGCTGATTTCCGTGGCGCCGGAATCCTTCGAGGCCACGGTTCCAGTCGCTGCGCTGGATACGCTCCGCGACGAGCAGACATTGGTGCTGGGCACTGTTCCGGAGGATTCCCCTGAGGCCTCCAACCGTGGGCTGTTCGTGCGTTCTGCCGACGGCGGTTTGGATGTGTTCGCCTTGGACGAGGTTCTGCTGAGCTTGCAGGAATCCGAGGTCGCAGCGCTTGCCGACGACGCGTTGATCAAGATTTCGGTGACCGCAGATGGCACGAAGGTAGCCGTCGGCAAGCATTCGGAAGTAACCGAGGATGATCTGCGCCCGCAGGTCACCGGCATTTATTCCGAGCTGGAGGACACGCCGGAGAATGTGGCTGCGCTGACCGCTGCAGGCCTGGATGTGGATGTGGAGATCAACTCACGATTTACCTCCACCCCGACGCTGGCGAAATCACTGGCGATGGGCTTGGGCGTGTTTTTCATGGTGATCGCACTGATCGCGTTGGCGCGGATGGATCTATTGGATGGCCGCAAAGATCTCAAGGTACTGCCAGCGCGCTGGTTTAAGCTACGCCCACTGGATGGCCTGGTGGTGGCTGTGCTGGCATTGTGGCACGTATTTGGTGCGAATACCTCGGACGACGGCTATATCCTGACCATGGCGCGGGTGACCGAGCATGCGGATTATATGGCGAATTATTATCGCTGGTATGGCGTGCCGGAATCGCCGTTTGGTACCCCGTATTATGACCTGTTGGCGCTGTTTGCCGCGGTATCCACGAACTCTCTGTGGATGCGCCTGCCCGCGCTGCTGTGTGGTCTGGCGATCTGGTGGGTGCTTTCCCGCGAAATCCTGCCGCGCCTGGGCGAGATGGTCAACGACCGTCGCGTGGCGCACTGGACCGCCGCGCTGGTGTTTTTGGCTTTCTGGCTGCCGTTCAACAACGGTATCCGTCCGGAACCATTCGTCGCCCTGGGCGTGGTGCTCACCTGGGTTTCTTTCGAACGTGCCATTGCCACCCAGCGTCTGTTGCCAGCGGCAATCGGTACGTTCATCGCAACGGTCACCCTGGCCGCGGGCCCGACGGGTCTGTTCGCGGTCGGTTCGTTCTTGATCGCGCTGCCGTACCTGATCCGCATTCTGCGCTACCGCCTACAACTGCTGGAAGGCGGCAAGCTGACGGCCGCGGCGATGATCGCGCCGTTTTTGGCAGCCGGAACGATGATCATGGTGATGATCTTCAACAACCAGACCATCGCGACGGTGCTGGAATCCGCAAGCGTCCGCGGCGAAGTCGGGCCGTCGCTGGAATGGTTCTTCGAGTTCGTCCGCTACCAAACGCTGTTTGCGCAAACCGTCGACGGTTCGTTTACCCGCCGCTTTGGCCCTGTGGTGATGTTCGCCTGCATCGGGCTGATTCTGTACGCGTTCGTGCGCGACCGGAAAATGGCGAATGGCCCGGCGTTGCGTTTGGTGCTGATCGTGTTCGTCTCGCTGTTTTTCTTGATGTTCACCCCGACGAAGTGGACCCACCACTTCGGTATTTATGCCGGTATCGCCGCCGCGATTGCCGCCTTGGGTGCGGTGGTGCTCTCGCAGGTGGCGGTGCGTTCCCGGCGCGCCCGCGTGTTCTCCATCGCGGGTGTGTTGTTCCTGTTGGCGTTTACTCTGGCCGGTTGGAATGCCTGGTGGTATGTGTCGTCGTTTGGTATTCCGTGGTGGGATCGCACGATCCAGTTGCACGGAATCGAGGCCACCAACGTCGTATTGCTCCTGGCCCTGTTGGTGCTGCTGGTCGGCGTTATTTATTCTTTCCGCACCCCGAAACCGGAGCGTAATACGCGCTGGGCTGGTGTGATGGCCGCCCCCATCGCGATTGTGTCTGCGCTAGCGGTCGCGCTCTCGCTGGCCTCGTTCGCGAAGGCCTTCGTGGATCAATATCCTTCGTACTCCGTGGGCAAGGGCAACCTGCAGGCGCTCACCGGTAACCACTGTGCACTTGCCGACGACGCCTTGCTAGAAACCAACACCAATGACTCGTTCTTACGTCCGGTTAATGGGGAACTCGGCGAATCGCTCGAGGCTGGTGATTCGCGCGGTTTCGCCCCGAACGGTGTGCCTTCTGAGATCGAGCCGGATGGTGGCGATTCGGCTGCTGTTGGCGTGATTGGTGATGCTGATTCGCCAACCAGCGCTGGTGCTGGCTCAGAATCGACTGAGGAAACCGAGGACGGCAACCGCGAGGACGCTGGCGTGAATGATTCCACGATCCGCCTGCCGTTCAACTTGGACTACAACCGCGTTCCGGTGCTGGGTTCGTGGGCGGATGAATCCGAACCACAATCCGCTGCCGAACTGACCACCGGTTGGTACGAGATGCCGGAACGCCGCGAATCTGCCCCACTGCTGGTGGTCTCTGCTGCCGGGCGCATCGCCCACCACGACATCAACGGCATTGAGCAAGAAGGCGAAGAGCTGTTGCTGGAATACGGCACCCGCGGTGCAGATGGCAAGGTCACAAACACCAAGAAGGTGGAGATGATGGACGTCGGCCAGCGCCCCGCCTGGCGCAACCTGCGCTTCCCGCTGGAAGAGATCCCCGAAGACGCCGACGTGGTGCGCTTGGTGGCCGAGGATTACTCGCTGGCCCCAGAAGACTGGATCGCCGTGACCCCGCCACGCAACCCGGAGTTGGAGCCGGTCAGCCAGCGCTTCGACAGCGATACCCCGGCGCTGCTGGACTGGTCGACCGCCTTCCAATTCCCGTGCCAGCGCCCGTTTGATCACTACGCTGGCGTTACAGAGATCCCGGAGTTCCGCGTGTTGCCGGATTCTGATGCGCAATTCCAGCTGGGTGGTTTCCAGGATTACTACGGCGGTGGCGCGATGGCCACAGCAGAAGCCGTGAACTGGTCCTATGAAATCCCGGGCTACCTGGATGGTGACTGGAACCGCGACTGGGGTGCGGTGCACAAATACGAGCTGCGCCGCGATTCTGCGGGCAATGTCCCGGATGAAGCTGCGATAAACTACGCCGAACACACCCGGAGTGGTTTGTGGCACAGCTCGGATATGAAAATCCGCGAGGAACGGAGTTAAGTAATGGCAGCAGCGATTTTCGTCGCCAGTCTCATCGCCGTGGTGATCGTGCCCGGGTTGCTGGTTGGCTGGCGGGCTCGCCTGTCAGTGCCAGTTGCTCTGCTGGCGGCACCTGCGGTCACGTTCGGCATCGTCGCTGCTGGTGTACAAATAAGCAACGTTTTTGGGGCTGGCTGGCGCGTGCCGACAGCCGCGATCACCTTGCTGGTTGCCGTTGTGCTGGCAGAATTGTGGGGACGGTGTGTTCCGAAGCCTGCGACCCAGACGCGCCGCTGGGAAGCCAAGGACTGGCTCCCGGTCGCCGGAGTGGCTGCGGGAACGCTGACCATCGGCGGGATGTACTGGAATTACTTGGCGGCTATGCCGCACGGCATCAACAACATCTTCCAAGGTTGGGATGCGCACTGGCACGCGAATGTGCTGGCATTCATCAGTGAAGAAGGCACCGCTGCCCCGGGTGCGATGGGTGCGTTGCATCACCAGTTCACCGATGCGCCCATGTATTACCCCACGGCATGGCATTCTGTCGTTTCCATTCCTGCCCATTGGGTGGATCTCACGACGATGGCCGAGTACAACCTGGGCTCAGGTATCATGCTGGCGCTCGTCACCCCGTGGGCAGTGGCTGCGTTGGCGAATTTGTTGGGCGGTCGTGCCGTGGCCGGTATCGCTGGTGCGGGCACCGCTTTTTTCCCGGCTTTGCCGTGGATTGAGATTCGTGTGGCGGCCATCCCTGCTGCCACCTCGATGATGCTGGGCGCGATGGCAGCTGTGCTTACCATCCATTGCCTGCGCGATCGTCGGGCCATCCCGTTCGCGATTCTGGCGTTGTTTGGTGCATTGAGTAGCCAGCCACAGGGGTTGTTGGTCGCGGTATTCCTGGTGCTTATCTACTGGCTATTCCACGCATTATTCGCTCCGACGCGTTCACGGTTGGGGGATTTCTTGACTTTGGCCGCGGTGGGCCTGGGTGCGATGGCTACGGCGATCCCGGCTGCTGTGTTCCTGTTCGGCAACGAGGATGCAGAAGATTTCGGTGATTTCGCCCGGACCTTCGAAGTCCCGGAAATTGACCGCGCTGAAAGCTGGCGCCTGGCTGCCGGGTTAATGACCCGCCACACGAACGAATTCGGGCCCACGTGGTATTTGCTGCTCATTGGTGGGATCGGCGCGCTGATTTTACTTACCCGCAAAACGGTCTGGCCCATCCTACTGTGGGGTTTTGGTGTGGCACTTTCTGCCCACGCCATGAAGTATTTTGAAACCCCGGTGGGCGATTTCCTGCAGAGCCTCGTCGGCCCGTTTTATTCAGATGCCCGACGCATCAACGTGTGGGTGTCCCTGTTAGTGGCTGCCACGAGCGCGCTGGCGCTGGGGTGGATCATTCACACAGTGGCAGCGGCTGTCAACAAAGACCGCATCCGTAAACTACCCGTCACGGTCGGGATCACCAGCGTCGTCATCGCCATCATGGCAGGCACTACCCTAGTTACCCTGCAAGAACCAGCACGGCGATTGTCGCAGGAATCCCGTACTGGCCGTGTGGTCAACGAGCGCGACCAACGCGCCTATGACTGGCTGGCGCAGCAACCGAAGGCCTACGATGGGCATGTTTTCGTCCACCCTAGTGAAGGCAATGGCTGGATGTATGCCTATAACCGGCTGCCTTCGACATCACGGCATTATCACTACACCGGCGCTGTGGAACCAGAGCTGACCACGCTCTTCCTTCATCTGAACGAGGCCGGATCAGGCACCGCTACAGGCGAGGCCGTCGATGCCATCCTCGAGCGCATGGACATCAACTACGTGTTCATCAGTCCGCCGAATTGGTGGGGCCCGGAGGTGCAACCACCGAACGAGATGCTGCTGAACCTGCGGGATAATGCCCCTGGGCTGACGGAGGTGTATCGCAACCACGAGGTCAGCATCTATGCCGTCGATGCGATGTTTAGTGACGCAGAGATGGAAAAGATCCTTAGCGATAGTCCGTACCCACCGCAGACACAATAGAGCGCAGGGCGTACCCTTAGGGTCATGAAAGCTTTGGTTACCGGCGGCGCCGGATTCATCGGTTCTACATTGGTCGATCAGCTTTTGGCGCGGGGCGACAACGTCGTCGCCCTCGATAACCTCAGTCGGGGTAGCCGCGCCAACCTGGCGCAAGCCCGCGACCATGACGGTTTCAGTTTCGTGGAAGCCGACATCATCACTGGTGATCTGGAAGCCCTCTGTGCCGAGCACGAGCCGGAAGTGATTTTCCACCTGGCCGCACAGATCGACGTGCGCCACTCAGTGACTGATCCGCTGCATGATGCGCAAGCGAATATCATCGGCACGATTCGTCTGGCCGAAGCCGCGCGGAAAACCGGGGTGCGCAAAATCGTCGGTACGCCATCCGGCGGTTCTATTTATGGGGTGCCAGAAGATTACCCAGTCGATGAATCCACAGCAATTGATCCGCACTCGCCATACGCGGCCAGCAAGGCAGCTGGCGAGATTTATTTGAATACCTACCGGCACCTCTATGGCCTGGAGTGTTCGCATATTGCACCAGCGAATGTCTACGGCCCGCGGCAAGATCCACACGGGGAAGCCGGTGTGGTGGCGATTTTCGCGCAGCGTTTATTATCTGGAGAGCCCACGAAAGTCTTTGGCAACGGTAGCAATACCCGGGATTATATTTTCGTCGATGACGTCGTCGCTGCCTATCTGGCGGCTTCCGGTGCCGCGGGTGATGGCGAGCGCTTCAATATCGGTACGGGTGTGGAAACCTCCGACCGACAGCTACACACCCTGGTTGCGAAAGCCGCCGGTGCCCCCGACACCCCAGAATATGCACCAGCTCGGCTCGGCGATGTGCCGCGCAGCTGCCTGAACCCTGCCAAAGCGGAGCAGCTATTAGGTTGGCGCCCGCAGGTGGATATCGCGGAAGGTGTGGCTAGGACCGTGGAGTATTTCCGCCGTTAGCCTCGGTATTTTCCGGCCGCGCGCTTTTTTCTGGCTGTGCAGTTTTTTCCGGCGCTGGTGCCTGAGCGTTACTCAGCGCCACTGCACGCGCCAAGCGGGCAAAGCGCAATTCCTGCTCGCGGAAACGCAAATACGAGCTGATCGTGACAAACACGAAAGCCACGATCAACCCATACAGCATCAAATCAGTACCGCGCTGCACGCCAACCAGCTGGGCAATCCACGTGGTGGCATCCGGAAATAGCACCGCAAAAATGGCGAGGATCAAAAACACCATGAAGCCGATTTTCACGCCAGCTTTCGCGCGTGCTTTGCGGCGGTTGCTCAGGAAATACAGCGTCAACGCGGCCACGGCGATGACCAGCAGAATTTGAATCAACAGCATTTAATCGAGTCTCTTTCCCAGTAGCCCGTCGGCAAGAATATTGACACCATTGAACAGCGACTGGCCCTTCGACATCGAATATTCGGTATACAGCACGTCGACGGGTTCTTCGCCCACGGTCCACTCGCCGTTGCCCATGATGTCGACGAACTCACTGGCATGGCTCATGCCGTTCATACGCAGCTGCAGATCATTGCCGAAGCGATGCCCCATCACACGCAAACCATTGTGGGCGTCGCTTAAGCCCAGGCGCTTCAGCTTGGGTGACAGGGCCACCACGACACGTAACACGATGCGTTTGATCAGCGGAACCTGGGACGATTCGCGTTCGTAAGCTCCAAAACGCGTACCGACGACTATGTCGAGGTCATCTTTGCGCAGCCGGGCGATCATATTCTCCACATCGTGCACCTGGTGCTGGCCGTCAGCATCAAAGGTGACAAAGATCCGTGCACCGGGTTGCGCCCGGGCGTATTCCACGCCGGTTTGGATCGCCGCCCCCTGCCCCAGGTTCACAGGATGTTGCACCAGGTGCGCGCCGCCAGCCAAGATTTGCTCTGGAGAGCCATCCTTGGATCCATCATCAACCGCCACGATATTCGGAAAAGTCTTCCGCGCGTTTGCGATCACGTCACGGATTACCGTCGCTTCGTTGAAGCACGGGATCACCAGCCACACATCGGAATATTTCATTAAGCGTTACTATATCCTAATCAGACGCGTAATTTGCGCGAAGGCGCGCCAATGTGGCCACATGCCAGACCACACCGGCCAATGGGCCCACCGCCAGGGCGAGCGCAGATCGGGTCACCAGGTCCAACGGCAGCAGCAGCAACAAGATATACGCAATGGCTGCCGCCCACCAGCCTAGGGTGTATGAGCGGTGGCGCTGATGCGCCAATACCGCCGAACCTGTCACCATCAACAGCGCGGTGCCCACCGAGGCCGCGGTCAGTACCGCGAGCACCCGGCCAGACAGAATGAAATCGTCGTCCAGAAACAGCCCGAACAGCCGCGGCCCGATCGCCCATGCCAAGCCCGCGCCGACGACACCCAGAACGACGAGCCCGGCCGCCGGCGCGCGCAAGGCGCCGAGTGGTTGCTCGCGGCGCTGCAGGAAGAACATGACGACGGCTGATTGGAATGCCGTGAGCGGCACCAGCAGCGGGGCTCGGGTGAGCATGACGCAGTACAGCAACGCGGCGATGGGCACAGCGGTGCTCGTGGGGGAAAGTGCCAGGCTGAGATCCACAAGTGCGGGAAAACCGGTGACCATCAGCGCGGTCGCGGCGGTAGCGGCCATAGCAGCGAGGCTGTTGCGCCAAAACTGCTGCCCAGTCACGTCAACCGCGGCATGTAGAAAGCCCACCCGATCGCGCGAAGTGGCAATGATGATGATCCAGGAGATCGCACCGCAGACTGTGGCGACCATGAAGCCGATTTGATAGCCGGCATCCGGAATCATCTGCACCGTTAGATAATCCAGGGATAATACCGCGGCGATAATTAAGCGCAGCACAGCATCCATGCCCAATAATGCGGCGTAGCGGTTCCAACGTTGTGTGCCAGATAGCAAGCCCGCCACCGTCTGCTGCACGAAAATGCTGGCTATGCCGAAGGCCATGAGAATACTCGCCCACCAGGAATGTTGCGGGGCCACCGACGGCGCCCACCACAGCGCCGATAACGCCGCGAAAGCGCCCAACCCGATGCCGACGGCAGCACCGATGCGCAGTGGGTTGGCCTGATTTTTTAGCGTGGGGTTGGTGGTGTGCTCGGTTGCCGCCTCGCCCACCGCGCGGGTAGTTTCTTGCAACATGCCGTTGGCCACGGCCGCGACCGCGAAAAACGAGGACCAAAACACCAGCCAACGATCTGCACCATCGGTGCCCAACACGGCTGCGGCCAACACCATGACCACATAGCCACTGGCTGCAGCAAAGACCATCGCCACTGTCATCCAACGCACGGATTTGCTCCTTAATTTTTTTCCTGCTCCACCGCAGAACGGAACAACGCTCGGTAGGCCAAACGCAGAAGCGGCCCTGGTAACAGACGAAAAGAGTTACGCAGCAGGAAATTAAATACTGCACGCGGCCACGAAATCAGCCCATAGCTGACCAAGTTGCGTTGCAGATGCCATTCGGAAATAAACGCCCGTTTATTCAGGCGACGCTGAAACATCGCGCTGTTGACCCGAAAGTACAACAAAGGTTCTGTTAAATTCGCTGCCTGCGCCCCGTTGGCCAGCATACGCGCGAAGAGATCGTAGTCCTCTAAAAAGTCCACCGGCCGGTAACCGCCAGCTGCACGGACGCATTCGGTGCGCATGATAATGGTCGGGTGATTAAACGGCGTGGCGGTTTTAATTCGCGTGGCGATCTCGGAAGTCTTCGTGCCGGCACGTCGAGCAATCACCAGATCTTCCGGCTTGCCTGCTCCATCACCGTCGAATTCATACATCGCCGCCCCCAGTAGATCCAGGTTTTCGTCGACAAGCACCGGGAGCTGGGTGGCAAAACGTTGCGGCAAGCACACATCATCGGCGTCCATCACCGCGACATAAGTGGTGGTAACTTCATCCAGGCTACGCTGGCGTGCGATCGCGGAACCACGGTTTTCAGGCAAGCGGAACAGCGTGATGTGCTCGGAGTATTCCGCGAGCACGGCATCGAGTTCCGCGCCTAACGGACCGTCGGCAGTCACCAAGATTTCGTGCGCCGGAAGGGTCTGCCGGAGCAACGAGTCCAGGCATTCGCGCAGCGCGGCGGGTTTATCTTTGTGATACACCGGCATGATTACACTGAAGTCTGTACTGTGCTCCATCAGCGGCCGTCCCAAAATTCTGCGATCCCCTGGAGAGCTTCGCGCGAAACCGTCGGGGTGGCCACATGCCGTTGGGCGACGAGGTCTTGTACCAACACTCGTGCATCTGTTGCTGGTGCGGAACCACTGGTGGGATCACTGCTAGAGAATGTCACCGCGAGGGAGTCGACAAGCTCGGCATTATCCAGCAGCAAATCGGCCCCTGCCCACTTGCCCCAGGCAACAATTTCACCATCACCGCGGGCGGATTCCACGGCCTGGCGCACAAACGTGCGCGCCTGCTCGACGGTAGCTTCTGGCTGTAACGGAAAGTGCACGCTCAACACCGCACGCTGGGAATAACCGGCCAGCGCGGCAATCTCCGGCTCCCAGGCCATCTCGCGGGCCGCCCCGGCATACCACCAGCCTCCGACCACCGCGACGGCCACACCGCGCGGGTTTTCTGGGATATACCAGCGGCCGAACTCGTCGTCACGCGTGTCGATGCCACCGGCGTAGGCAGTCACCGGCAGGGAATGATCCACCGCGCTGCCCAGCATAATCATCGCGGCATGCGTGATGCGATCCGGCAGCCGGGCGAGGTAATTTTCCAACTCCGTGCGCTGCTCTACGGAGCCCGTGTGCGCGGCTTCGGCTTCCCAGCCAGGGGGTTTGTCGTAATGCGCATCAATAAACGACGCCAGCTGCTCCAAACGTTCGCTTTCTGGCATCTCACGCTCGTGGCCGCCGATCTGAAAGTCGTCGTACATGCGGGCTTCTTCCGCACTCAAACCTTCCGGGCGCTGCTTGCTGACGTTTTTATTAATCGCGCTGTTTTCCGTCATGAGTTGTAGTTTACGTGGTCTGTCCAGCCGATTAATTGAGCTCACTAATCCGGCAAGCTCATCCAGCTGGCTCGGTACTATGGGGCCCAACAGCGATCCATGTGAAAGGAGTCTCTGATGACCGCAGTCGCAGAAATTTTTAACGCGAAATTGCAGCCAGGCAAAGAAGAAATTGCCGCACAATACGGCAATATTACTGACTTGCAGGGCTTTTACCGCCTGGTGGACCCAGCCGGGGAAGTCGGCATCGAGGTCTATGTCGGCACCGGCGATTCCGAGCAGCTACGCCAACTACCCTTGAGCTACCGCGCGGCCAACAACCTGGACCCGCATGCAGCGGATAACCCGATCGTGTCCATGCAACACTCGGTACTGGGGCAGCGTTCCGTGGCCTACGGGCTGTGCGATTCCGTCGCCGTGGAACAGTGGGTGCGCGCCATGATGACCGGGCAGCGGGGTGCCGCATTTTCCAATGGCATCATCCCGATTTTCGCCATCCGTGGCACCGGCAAATCCCCCGATACCCACATCAGCGCGGTGAACTTGGACAAGGGCACTCCTGATTACGCGGAAGGCACCGTCAACGTTGACGGTGAGGTGAAACGCTTCGAGCTGCACTTCCGCACAGAATTAACGCCCAGCGAGCAAGATGAAAAAGTCACCTATAGCTTGCTGGGCGTACACCGCGACAATGGCGAAGAATATGTCCTCGCCAGCCTTACGGTGAAATAATAAAAGCGGCTGCGCGCGAAGTAACTACCAGATGCTTACGCGCTGCTCCGGCGGCAAATACATTGGCGAATCCGGGCCAACTTCTTCGAAAGCCTCGTAGAATTCGTCGATATTTGCTGCGATCTGATTACAGCGGAATTCCGCCGGTGAGTGCGGGTCAATGGCCAAGTACTGCTTTGCCATTTCTGGGCGAATCGCAGTGCGCCACACCCGGCCCCAGGCCAAAAACAGGCGCTGCAGGCCGTTGAATTTCCGCTCATAAAGCTCCGGCTGCGCATCGTCCACGTCAAAGGCTGCCACCGCGGTGTCGTCGTAGCTCATGCCGCGATCCTGCAGGTACAGCCGGTATGCCACCACAGCGATGCCCAAACCACCCAGATCGCCAATGTTTTCACCCAGGGTGAATTCGCCGTTCACGCCTGGCTTCTCGACGGTGTCGGTGTTTTCAGCGTTGCCGACAGAACCGTCTGTACCACTTTCTGCATCCCGCAGCACCGACGGCACCAAACCGTCAAATTGCTGTACGAGTTTTTCGGTCAGCTCATCGAAGGCTTCGCGGTCTTCATCCGACCACCACTGGTTCAGATTGCCCTGGCCGTCGTAGTTCGAGCCTTGGTCATCAAAACCGTGACCAATCTCGTGCCCGATGACGGAACCGATTGCGCCGAAGTTTTCCGCGGCATCGGCTTCTGGGTTATAAAACGGTGCGCGCAAAATCGCGGCCGGGAAGGTGATGTCGTTGACCACCGGGTTATAAAACGCGTTGACCGTCTGCGGGTTGGCCACCCACTCGTCGCGACGCGCAGGCTTACCCACTTTGTCCAGCTCATAGTCGTGGCTAAACGCAGCCCCGGCGCGAACATTCGCCACCAGATCGGCACCGTTCGGGGAAAACTCCAGGCCAGAATAGTCCCGCCAGGTATCCGGGTAGCCGATTTTCGCTTTAAACTGCTCTAATTTTTCCAGCGCCCGCTCGCGGGTAGCTTGCGTCATCCACTCCAGATCAGAGATGCGCTGGCGGTAAGCGCGGATCAGGTAGTCCACCAGTTCCAGCATGTCTTTCTTGGACGAGGCCGGGAAGTGCTTGTCGACGTAAAGCTTGCCGATCTCCTGGCCCACCAAAGATTCCACGATACCGACGCCACGCTTCCAGCGGTCACGCTGCTCGGTGGAACCGGTGAGCTGACGGCCGTAGAAATTGAAATTCGCCTCGCTGATCTCTTCGGTGAGAATGCCAGCGCGGGAAAGCAGAATGTGCCAGGTGGCCCACAGCTGCCAGTCGGCCAACCGGTCGTCGGTCAAAAGCCCCACCAGGTGCTCAACGTAGCTCGGCATCATGTTCACCAGGCGATGCTCCGGCAGTTTTCCGCCGCGCAGCAAGCGCTGGATCAACTCTGGCAGTTCGTCGAAATCCATCGGGTTATAGGTTTTCAGAGCATCGCGGCTAGCAACCACATCCCAATGCCCAGAGGCGATATCGGTTTCCAGGGCGACGATACGCTCTGCGGCGACATCGGCATCCAGCCCGAACAGCTTCGCGGAATCCACAAACCTCAACATCTTTGCGACGTGCTCGCGGTAAGCAGCCAGCGTATCCGCGTGGGTTTCGCTGTGATAATAGGCCTCATCCGGCAGACCAAGGCCGGATTGCACCAGGTACGCCACCGCATCTTCACTGCCAGAGTCTTTTTCTACCCAGAACGTCAGCGGGCTGCCCACACCGACGCGTTCTAGCGCGCCCAAGTTTTCGACGAATTCTCCAATATCAGCGACAGAAAGCTTGGCGAAGTCGTCGGCAAGCGCTTCCAACCCAGCAGCATTGACACCCTCGGTGTCCATGAAAGAAGCAAACAGGCTCCCGGCGCGGCCGGTGTCCTCATTCACGATCTTTCGGACGTCATCTTCGGATTGATCACGCAGTTTGTGGAAGGTGCCATCCACGGCGCGATCATCCGGGATCACATGGTTTTCCAACCACGGGCCGTTGACATAGGTATATAGGTCATTCATGTTTGCTTAGTTTACTAGGCTGGCTAGCATGCCCGCTCCCGTTTCCCCGCCCGATCTACGCTCACCCCAACTTCGCTTATACCGCAGCCAACCGCAACGCACGACGCTGCTATGGGTGGTGCTTGTCGTTGTGGTCACCGTCGCCATGCTCGCGCCCGTGGTACTCAGCAAAGCGACCCCGTCAACACGCCAAGCCACTGCCCCACTGGTGGTATCCGACCCACTGGTGGGTTCGGAATTACACCTGGCGGACCGGGAATGCCCCGTCGACGCATTGGCGCTGACCGGCCAGGGGTGGAATTGCCCGGGGCTACATATTGAGGCGATAACCACCCCGCACGCAGGCGATCCGGACCTGGCTTTGCGCCGCATGTTCCGGTTTATCACGGGTACTGACCTGCCCGAAGGCGATATTTTGCGTGAGGGTGAACAACGCCTGCTCATCGAACCGAATGGTCGAGGTATTGCCATGTCGACGAGCGAAATCGGGGCTTCCCAGGTGATTGTTTTCCAGGGACTCATCAGCGAAAACTTAGATATTATTAGCAGTTCTTGGCGCGAAATTTCCGGGACCGAACTGCCAGAAATCGTCCACGAACTGCTGCAAGGCTATTCCGGTACTGGCAGCTCCGGTACTGGCAGCGATGCTGCAGAAAACCCGCTGCCGCAATCCGTCCACAACGCGGCCATCCATAACGCGTCCGGACACACAAATGTATCCACACAAACAGTCAGGCGGCACGTATAACCATGAGCAAACTATTCCGCTATTCACTGTTCTTATTCATCCTGGTGGGACTGCCATTCATGGCGATTCCTGTGCTGCCGAATGCCCTCGCTTTACCCACCCCGGCTGCGATCAGCGCCGTGTTTACCTTGTTGTATTTGGCCGTGCTCATCGCGGTAGTTCGTTGCACCCGCCTGTGGCCGTATCAAGGTTGGGCGCCCGCGGTTCTGGCGATGTTGTGGGGTGCGGGCACCAGTTATGCATTGGTGTCGGTAAGCGCGCCGTCGATCATTGACCTTGCCGCGTATACCGGTGCCACCACGACGGCCGCGTCCTGGGGCGGGGCCTACCCGGAGGAGATCGCGAAAGCCACCGGCGTGGTTTTCATTTTATTGGCGTTTAAGCAGCTCAACCGTCCGTGGCATGGTTTTGTCATCGGCATGCTGGTTGGCTTAGGTTTTGAATCTTTTGAAAATCTGCTTTACGGCATCGTGATGGCGCCGATCCACCCGTCGTCGGATGTCATGGGTGTGCTGCAGATTTGGGGCGCCCGGGTGTTCCTCGGCCCGTTTTTACATATCGCGTTTACCGGCCTTGCCGGTTGGGGCATCGGTTGGGCCTTGTTCGCCGTCGGCCGGGGCTTGGCCTGGCGCCTGGCCCACGCGCTGGGCTGGTTTGCCGTGGCGTTCGCCTGCCACTTCGGCTGGAATATTCTTGGCGACGACCTCGTGCTGCTGATCGGCAGCAAGATCGTCACCGGAATCGTGCTGTATGCGTCATTTATCTACGTCTGGGTGGCCGCCTTCAAGGCAGCCAAACCCCAGAACGAGTTATATACGGCAGTCAGTCAGTTACCAAGCAGTCAGTTACCTACTGCTGACCAAACTGACCGTGCACGGTAGGCGTCAGGTTGTGGTACACGTGCTTGTGCTCCTGGTATTCCGCCAAGCCGACCTCACCTAGCTCGCGGCCATTACCGGATTGCTTGTAACCGCCCCACTCTGCCTGTGGCAGGTACGGGTGGTAGTCGTTGATCCAGATGGTGCAGTGACGCAGACCGCGCACGATGCGCTCGGCTTTGCCGGCATCGGTGGTAAATACTGCGCCGGTCAGGCCATAGATGGTGTCGTTGGCGATCTCCAGGGCCTCGTCTTCATCGCGGAAAGTCTCGATGGTCACGACGGGGCCGAAGGCTTCGTCATAGACGAAATCCATGTCGGCATTGCGGTCGACGCCATCGATGACCGTCGGCAAGTAATAAAAACCTGCGCCCAGATCCGACTTCCCGGTGCCGTGCTGGCCGTTGGTGTCCTCACTGGTGGCAGCGCGTCCGCCGGAGAGGATCTTAGCACCGTGCTCGCGGGCTTCGTCCACGTACCCCGCGACTTTTTCGCGGTGCTCGGCGGAAATCAGCGGGCCGGTTTCGGCCTTGTCGTCGGTGGGGCCGCCCAGCTTGATGTTGTTGGCGCGCTTGGCGAATTCTTCAACGAATTTATCGTGCAGCGATTCCTCCACCAGAATGCGCGAACCCGCCGAGCAAACCTGGCCGGAGTGGAAGAACGCGCCGTTCAACGCGTTGTCGACGGCAACGTCGAAGTCGGCGTCGGCAAAGATGATATTCGGGTTCTTGCCACCCAGCTCCAGGGCCACGCGCTTGACGGTTTCTGCCGCGTTGCGGGCGATGAGCTTGCCTGTCTGCAGGCCACCGGTGAACGAGACCATGTCCACGTCTGGGTGGGTAGACAATGGGTTACCGCAGGCAGCGCCAGCACCGGTGATCAGGTTGGCCACGCCGTCGGGCAGGCCGAGTTCCTTGGTCACGGCCATCAGCAGCATTGCGGTGTGCGGGGTCAGCTCTGCCTGCTTGAGCACGAAGGTGTTGCCAGCGGCGATAGCAGGTGCGACCTTGTAAGCAACCTGTAGCAGCGGGTAGTTCCACGGGGTAACCATGCCGACGACGCCGACTGGTTCGTGATCAATGCGCGAGCGCACATTATCCATGCCCGGATCGATCACGCGGCCAGCCTGGTGTCCGATCAGGGTACCGAAATGATCGAAGGCCGCAGCGATATCATCCATATCCACCAGGGAATCTTCGAAGCGTTTGCCGGTGTCGGCGGATTCTGCAGCGGCGAAGAGTTCTTTATTTTCGCGGATCTTATCCGCGATGCCGATGACCAGGCGGCCGCGTTCCCGGGCTGGCACCGACGACCACACGCCGGAGTCAAAAGTTTCGCGGGCGACCTTGATGGCCGCGATGGTGTCGTCATCCGTGGCTTCCGAGACCGCACCCACCGTGGTGCCGTCAGCGGGGCAGCTGATGGTGCGAGTGCCGCCTTCTTGTGCCTGGCGCCACTGCCCACCAATGAACAAGCTGGCCGGGGCGTCGTTTCCGGCGCGGTAGACGTCGGCAAGCAAGTCCGTGGTGGTGGGGTCAAACAGCGTGCTGCGGTTATTCGCGTTGGTCAAAATGACACCTTTCGCTTGGGGTCGAATGTTTCTCGAATATCCCAATTTTACTGCGAAAGGTGGTCACGCGCTGTGCAAGTTTGCTCACGCTATGTGCTTGCCAACGCCGTCAGATAGATTCTTCTGCGGTTCATTTCAGCGTTGCCGAAACAAGAATTTTCCGGACAGAAATTTACAGGCTGGACGACGACAGCAACGAGCTGCCCAGGTGTGGTTGAGCGGGTTGTGGCGCCTGCTCCTGTTTTTTATTGTGCTCAGGGCCGGTTTCTTCAGCGCCTGTTTCTTCAGCGCTCTCCTTTTCAGCGCCGGTTTCTTCAGGGTTGCCTATTCCAGCATCCGGCTTCGGCAAATTTTTATTTTGCGAAAGTTTCTCCACACCGTTGACCGCGCCATTGCCCAGGTTTGGCTCGTCACCGTTTTTCGCCATGGTCTGTGTGATCCAGTCCAGCTGCGCAGAAATATCAGCCAAATTCAGTGGCACGCCATCACCGGAAATTGCAGAAGCCACACCAGAAAGCTTGCCGTTGATGAAGAACGGTCCGCCGGAATCACCTGGCTGCGAGTACGCACCGTCTTTGTGATGAATGACATACATCTTGCCGTTGTTGTAGCTACCGTCCTGGTAGGTTCCTTTCACCTCAGCTTGCGAATGTGGCAGCCGCTCATGCGAAGTGTTATCCCAGCCGTAGAAGGTTCCTACCTGGCCTGGCTTCGGTTCTTCAGTGGCCAGCTCTGGGTAGCTGTCAAAATCAAACGAGGAGTGCGTAGACATGCGTACCAAGGAAATATCGCCACTTGGTGCGTGATACACCTCTTCAGAGCCTTTAGTGCCAGTCTTTTCAATTCCGGTGCGCACCAGCTTCGCGGTGGTCCCGTCACCGAAGCAATGCCGTGCTGCCAGCACCCAGTGTGGGCTGATGGCGGTGCCGGTGCATCCAGCGACGATGACGACGTTTTTCGCGTTGGCATCGTCATCGGAAACTGGAGTGCCGCCCTGTACGGCGTGAGCGGCTGGAGTAGTAATAACGCTTGCCGCCATCGTCGCGGCAGCGACTACGGATAGCGCAATCTTATGCATATTCATGCGCTATATAATACTTCATTCGGAGAAGTCTTCTTTCCAACTGCGAACCGGATTCGAGTTATCCGACAGATCCGAGGAACCACGCAGCGGCGCCTGCATGTGCAGATACTCCAAGTGGCGATCGTAGAGGTCCAGCACGTTATTGATCAGCTGATCCTCGTCGTAGCCATAAACATCAAAGCCCATGGAGCCGTTGTTGTCGAAGACCTCCAGGCGATAATAATCGCTGCTGCTGTCCACAAAATCCGGGCTCTCGGTCTGGATTGGGTACAGCTGATAACGGAACTCGCGCTCGTCGCCCAGCTGAATTTCCAGGTCCAGCTGCGGCAGCTGGCATTCTTCCACCAGGCTGGTGAGCAAACGCGCATCCAAACCTTCACTGCGCAGCTCGGTGCAGAGCTTCTCCAGTGCAGGGGTGGCGGTATTCTCGAAGTATTCGGTGATTTCCTTGCCACTTGGCCAACGGTTGGCACGACCAATCCGGGATTTCCACCGCGCCCCGCCGACGCGACCGGCGATCGCGGAATGCAACGCCACCGCGCGGGAATCACGCTGGATATTTTCTTGCCGCAGCGACTTCCACAACGAGAACATCACCATCCACATCACGAAAGCGAACGGCAAGCCCATGATCACCGTGGCTGCCTGCACTGCGGCGACGCCACCAATGCCCAGCATGCCCAGGGTGAGCACACCAACGGTCAGCGACCAGAACACGCGCAACCACGGCGCACCATCCTGACGGTGGTCCACGATGTGCGAGGTGAAGTTCGCCATCACCAGCGCACCGGAGTCTGCCGAGGTGATGTACAACAACAGACCACACAGGGTGGCCAGCAAAATCAGGGCCGATGCACCCGGGTAGGTGCCCAGCAATTCGTAGAAACCGGACTCAGGTTGGGCCATCGCGGTTTCGGCGAATTCTTCATTGTTGCCGCCCATGACCACATCCAGTGCCGAGTTACCGAAAAACGACATCCACAGCACGATGAACAGGAATGGGAACATCAAGGTACCGATGACGAATTGGCGCAGGGTGCGGCCACGAGAAACGCGCGCCAGGAACAGACCAACGAATGTTGCCCACGCGATCCACCAGGCCCAGAAGAACAACGTCCAGGCTTCCATCCACGCGCCGACGGCTTCCTGATCATCCGCGTAGGCGTAGGTGTCCATCACCCATGCTGGGAAGCTCGCTAGCATCGTGCCGACGTTATCGATCAAAGCATTCAGCAACCAGGCGGTCTTACCGGCGATGAGTACGTACGCACCCAGGAAGATGGCGACGGCCACGTTAAGCTCAGAAAGACGACGAATACCCTTGTCGACGCCCGAGATCGCGGAAATCGTCGCGACGATGACGCCGACAGCAACCAAGGTAGCCTGCAGCCCCATGGTGACTTCGAGACCAAAGATGAGGTGCAAGCCGTAGCTGAGCTGGACGACGCCGATACCCAGCGAAGCAGCAATACCGAAGACGGTGCCCAACATCGCCGCGATTTCCACGGTGTGACCAGCGGCGCCGTGGATGCGCTTGCCGATGATCGGATATAGCGCCGAGCGGATCGCCAGCGGCATATTCAGGCGGTAGGCGAAGTAGCCGAAGGCCATACCCATCAGTGCATACATCGCCCAACCGACGATGCCATAGTGGAACATCGCCCAGGCCACCGCCTCTTTTGCCGCGGCATAGGTTTCTGGGTCCGTTGTTGGCGGCTCGAAGTACTGCGTGAGTGGTTCGGCAACGCCGAAGAACATCAAGTCGACGCCAATGCCCGCCGCAAACAGCATCGAAGCCCAGGTGTACAGGCTGTATTTCGGGCGGGAGTGGTCCGGCCCCAAGCGGAGATTACCGGTGCGGGAAAATGCCACTACCAGCACGAAGATCACCACTGCGGTGGCGGTCAAAATATAAAACCAGCCGAAGTTGCTGGCGATCCAGCTCGTGATCGCGTTCAGGTTGTCTTCCGCGGATTCCGTCGCCAGGAACGTATACAGTGCAATGGCCAAAATGATCGCACTGGAAAAACCAAACACGACCCAGTTCGGCTTGGCTACCGGCACGTCATCACCGTGGTCATAGCCAGTTTCGGCACGGAAGGTTCCCACCAATGCCCGAGGGATAAACCGCGAAGCCTTACTGTCTGTACTGCCCGTCGATTGCGGTTCAGCTGAATCAGCCACCACCATCTCCTTATATTCTGCTGTTGTGCGGATTTTTTGATTCCACTTTGAACCGATTCTCAGTTTTTCAAGCTTTTTGACTGTATACCATCACACAGTTATTGGCTAGGGCTATTTTTCGCCGCTAGGCTGGGCTATTGTTCCGCACGCGGCTACCGCCGTGGGCACAAGCAGTAGAAAGGACGCAGCGTGAGCATTTTTTCGCGACTGTTTAACACCATGAATGCCGCAACCTCGGCGAAGAAAGCGTCGAAAAACTCGGCGCCAGTGACCGATGAGGTCAGCGACGTCGTTGTCGTCGGCGGTGGATCTGCAGGATCGGTGGTTGCCAACCGTTTGACCGAAGACCCAGACACCCGCGTCGTCGTGTTGGAAGCTGGCCGCCCAGACAGCATCTGGGACCTTTTCATCCACATGCCCTCAGGTTTTTCCTTCCCAATCGGCGACAAGGACTACGACTGGGTGTATGAAACCGAGCCAGAACCAGAGATGAACGGCCGCCGCGTGCCACACGCCCGCGGTAAGGTGCTCGGCGGTTCCGGTTCCATCAACGGCATGATCTTCCAGCGCGGCAACCCACTCGATTATGAAAAGTGGGCAGAAAACCCAGGCCTGGAGCACTGGGACTACGCGCACTGCCTGCCGTACTTCAACAAAATGGAAACCGCGAAGGGCGCCGACGCCAACGATCCGCGCCGTGGCCACAACGGCCCGCTGTACCTGTCCCGCGGCCCGGCCACCAGCCCGCTGTTCCAGGCACTGTTCAAATCTGTGCAGGAATCCGGCTATGAGCTGACCAACGACGTCAACGGCTACCGGCAAGAAGGCTTTGCGCCTTTCGACCGCAATATTAAAAAAGGCCGCCGCCACTCGTCGGCACGCGCCTACCTGCACCCAATCTTGCAGCGGGAGAACCTGGAAGTGCGCACCCAGGCATTCACCCGTCGCGTAATTTTCGACGGCACCACCGCCAAGGGCGTGGAATACGAATGGCAGGGCGCTACCCGCCGCATCTACGCGGACAAGGTCATCCTGGCTTCCGGGGCTATCAACACGCCACAGCTGCTGCAACTTTCCGGCGTGGGCCCGCGCGAATTGCTGGAAGAACACGGCATTGACGTCGTCAAGGAACTGCCTGGCGTGGGCGAAAACCTGCAGGACCACCTGGAGGTCTACATCCAGTATGAGGTAGACACGCCGCATTCCTCGCAGCCGTACCTGCGCAAGTGGCGTTGGCCGTTCATGGGCCTACAGTGGTTGCTGACCCACAAGGGCCCAGTGGCAACCTCCCACTTTGAAGCCGGTGGCTTCGTGCGTTCCAACGACGACGAAGAATACCCGAACCTGATGTTCCACTTCCTGCCTATGGCGGTGCGTTACGACGGCACCCCAGCCAAGGTCAAGCATGGTTTCCAGTGGCACGTCGGCCCAATGTTCTCCGACACCAAGGGCTGGGTGCGCATCCAATCGGCAGACCCACACGTCAAGCCAAAGATGCTGTTCAACTACCTGCGCACCGAGCAAGACCGCCGCGAATGGGTCGAGGCCGTGCACAAGGCGCGTGAACTGATGGCCACCGACGCGATGGCCGAGCACGGCACCCGTGAGTTCTCCCCAGGCCCGGATGTGCAGACCGACGAGGAGATCCTGGAGTGGGTACGCAACGACGGCGAAACCGCTTTGCACCCTTCCTGTACTGCAAAGATGGGCGCTGAGGACGATCCGATGGCCGTCGTGGACCCAGACACCATGCAGGTATGGGGCACCGAAGGCTTGTACGTCGTCGACTCTTCGGTATTCCCATCTATTACCAACGGCAATATTTACGCGCCGACGATGATGGTGGCCGAGAAGGCAGCAGATTTGATCAAGGGCAAAAACCCACTGCCTGCCAACAACGCGCCGTTCTACCGTGCCGGTCAAGACATGCCGTTGTACGCCGAAGGAGAAAAACGCCGCGACCACGTCGAGGCGCCTAGCTCCTGGGAGTAATAAAAACCGATCCTAATTAAACACGTGCGCCGTCCACAGCTGCACGCCTGGTTTCGTGCCCGGTGTGCCCGGTCTGCCCGGCGCGCTTGCTCAGCAACACGTCGGCAAGCAACATCGCGGCCAGGCTAATACCGAATAGCGGCAAGAAACCGCCCACGGCAACCAGGAATATTGCGACGATGATCCACTGTGTGCTGCTCAGCTTGGTGCGTGGCCCTGGGATGCCTGCGGTCGCACCCGGGGTTGGGCGGCGTTTCCACCAGATCAGGTAGCCCAGCACCACCAGGCCCGCGATGGCCAGCGCGGTAACCAGCAGCAGGATCTGCAGTGGCAGGCCGAACATGATTCCCATGTGCAGGTAAATGCCCCAGGAAGTCAGTTTGGAAAACAGTGGCAGTTCGGAAAATGGCAGGCGGTCAATGACTTCGCCGGTCTCACCGTCGACGGAAATCGCATCCGAGGTGGTGCGCCATTCGGTCCAGCGCTCACTGGCCTGCCAGCCGTGCTCCACGCTTTCGCCTGGGTACATGCGCAATGAACCAGTCAGGCCCTCTTCACGAGCCGTCGCCAGAACCTGATCGGCCTGTTCGGCGATTTCCTCCGGGGTCCAAGCGCGAGCTTCTGCCTCGGACGCCGCGCTACCGCCGTGGCCAGCGTGCTCTGCGTGCAGGCCTGCCTCTGCTGCCGATTCCCCGCTGAGTTCCGTGGTGATCGGATCCGCCCGCCACTGCAACGCTTCCACGGTGCGGTTCACGTTTGCGCCAGCATAAGTGGACCACGTAATTCCGGTGACTGAGAGTGCCAGCATGCCGATGAGCATCCAGGTACCCGTCACGCCGTGCAGGCTGACCAGGCGACGACGTCCGGTGCCTTTGTTTTTGGCGTCTTTGGCATCCTTGGCATTTTTGGCGCCACCATTTTTCGTTTCTTTGCCGGTACGCGCGTTACCGAACCCGAATAGCTGCTGCACCTTTTTATTGCGGGAAGCCCACAACACCAGGCCACCGAAGGCAAAGAACCACAGCCAGCTGGCCGCCAGCTCCGAGTACAGCTCACCTACTGGCCCCAGGTGCATGCTCTCATGCAGGTGTGAAATCCACCTGCGCAGTGGCAACTCGCCCAGACCGGAATAGGACGGCTCATCACCGACTACCGATCCGGTGTACGGGTTGACGAACACGCTGCGCAGTTCTGCCTCGTCAATGGTTTCGTCGATAAGCAGCACGCGCGTGGTCTCACCTGGCTCCGACGATGGCCACACCTGGGCAATATCCAAATCCGGGAAGGCTTCGTGGGCGTTATTTACTTGCTCTTCCAACGTGATGGTGTTGGTAACACCTTCTGCCCCAGGTGGCGGGGTGACGGTCAAAACGTCCTGGTACGCCAGCTTTTCTGCGGTGGGTGCGACTGCGTACAACGCGCCACTGATGGCTGCGATGAGCAGGAACGGTCCGATGAACATACCCGCATAGAAATGCAGGCGTCGGAGCAGCGCCACAAGTGCATTGGGTTTGCGTGCGCCACGTGAATTGCGCGCAGAGGTCTCGTCGACGGCGCCAGCAGGCATCGTTGCTGATGCTTGCGCTGGGCGATCTTGGCGTAGAGTCATGGACAAAAGCCTTCGGGTTCGGGGACTAAAACTTGTTTTGGTGAAGTTCTCGTCTGCAGCCGCGAACTACACAAAGTAGTCGCACCCCGAGTGGGAAAAGTTCCCAAGCATTTTTAACGCTTCGGATTGGTGATCTTTTCAAGTCAACCGGTTGAAACTTCCCAGTGAAATACGCATGCGACCCAAAATTGTTAGATTAGCACCCCCTCTAAATTAACAATTTTCGCCAATTTTCCGAATAATGCACAATTACGACTCGCTTGAGCCACACCACCGCGGAACTTTCCACCGCACGATTTAAACTGCTGGGCATGACTTCTCACGCTGAGTCGAATCATCAAGCACCGCACAATCAAGCGCTGCAAATCTCCGCTGGCGCCTACACCGCCACGATCGACCCACATGGTGCTGGCCTGGCAACCTTGCTTTACGACGGGAAACCCCTGGTAGCGGGCTATCAGCACGCGCGTCCGCTCACCGCCGGAGCACTCCTCGCACCGTGGCCCAACCGCACCGGCGACGGAATCTTTTCCCACCACGGCACCATCCACCGCCTGGCCTGCAACGAGGCCGACCGCAACAATGCTTTACACGGCTTTGCTGCCGAAGCGAACTGGGAAATCACCGACCACTCCCCCGGTTCCGTCACTATGCAGTGGCAGGGCCCGGCGCGCACCGACTGGGCCTGGCCGCTGCACTATTCCATCACCTGGGCGCTTGCCGACGATGGCCTGTCCGCAGAACTTACTGTCACCAATACCGGCTCCGAAACTGCCCACCCCAGCACAGCATCCAGCCCTTTCGGCGTGGGCTGGCATCCGTACCTCAGCGCGCTGGGTGCACCGCTGGATGAGTGCACCTTATCCATGCCAGCAGCTACGAATCTGCCGCTCGACCCAGACCGTTTGCTTCCGGCGGGGCCGGAAATTCCGGCGACGGAGATCGTCGGCAAGCAGCAACACATGGCGGGAATAGAGCTGGATCATTGCTTCCGGTTGGACGCACCCCAGACCAGCAGCGATCACACCGCCCACCAGATCGAGCTGCGCAATGCCGCAGGTGGTGGCGCCGTACTCTGGGCGGATGAATATTTCGGCTGGTGTCAGGTTTATACTTCCCCAGAATCTGCCCCAACGATCGGGCGTGCCGTTGCCGTGGAACCGATGACCTGCCCACCGAATGCACTGCGCAGTGGTGAGAGCTTGCTGCAGTTGGCGTCGGCAAGCAGCACGACTTTCCGCTTCGGAATTTCCGCGATTTAGGCCCCACCTCACCCTAAACTTAGCCTTTAGGGTTATGATGAATTCGCCGCACCGCACCTAGCATATGATGGTTACCTAACTTGGGTAGTTTTCGCTGCTAGGCGCACATCCATTTTCCTTCGCACAGGGACCGAGCGGGCCAGCAATGCAGGTTATCCTCGGCCGTGGGGAAGGCCTATTTTTCCGGGAGGTTCCCGCTATGCAGGAAGACGGCCTGCTTTTGAATGCGTCCTGGGTGGACTACACCCTGGTGGCGATTTATTTCTTGTTCGTGCTCGGCATCGGCTGGGCCGCGAAATCGAAGGTGTCGAGTTCCATCGACTTCTTCTTGTCCGGACGCTCGCTACCAGCGTGGGTGACGGGCCTGGCCTTTATTTCCGCCAACCTGGGTGCTGTCGAAATCGTCGGTATGTCCGCCAACGGTGTGCAGTACGGCTTCGAAACCATGCATTACTTCTGGATCGGCGCCATCCCGGCGATGGTGTTCCTGGGTATCGTGATGATGCCGTTCTACTACGGATCCAAGGTTCGTTCGGTTCCCGAGTTCATGCGCCGTCGTTTCGGTAACGGTGCGCACCTGGTCAACGCCCTGTCTTTTGCCTTGGCGCAGCTGCTGATCGCCGGTATTAACCTGTTGCTGCTGGCCAAGGTCGTCAACTCACTGCTGGGTTGGCCGCTGTGGGTCACGCTGGTGATCGCCGCGGTCATCGTGCTGTCTTATATCACCTTGGGCGGACTGTCGGCTGCCATTTACAACGAGGTGCTGCAGTTCTTCGTCATCATCGCTGCCCTGCTGCCGCTGACCCTGATTGGTCTGCACAGCGTCGGCGGTTGGTCTGGACTGAAGGAAAAAGTCGCTGATCCGAGCCACTTCAGCGCCTGGCCAGGTACAGAAATTTCTGGTTTCGACCACCCCATCGTTTCCGCCATCGGCCTGGTCTTCGGCCTCGGCTTCGTGCTGTCGTTCGGTTACTGGACCACCAACTTCGTTGAGGTGCAGCGTTCCATGGCTGCGGATTCGTTGTCGTCGGCACGCAAAACCCCGATCATTGGTGCGTTCCCGAAGATGTTCGTGCCGTTCATCGTCGTCATCCCGGGCATGATCGCCGGCGCCACCGTCACCCCGCTGATGGATGGTTCCGCGGAACCGAACGACGCCATGCTGTACCTCATGCGCGATCTGCTGCCGAACGGCCTGCTGGGTGTCGCTTTGGCTGGTCTGCTGGCTGCTTTCATGGCTGGTATGGCCGCGAATATTTCTGCGTTCAACACCGTGTTCTCCTATGACCTGTGGCAAACCTACGTGGTCAAAGACCGTGAGGACGACTACTACACCCGTGTCGGCCGCTTGGCGACGATCGGTGCCACCGTTATTGCCGTGTTCACCGCGCTGCTGGCGTCGAACTTCGGCAACGTCATGGACTACCTGCAAACCTTGTTCGGTTTCTTCAACGCACCACTGTTCGCCACTTTCATCCTGGGTATGTTCTGGAAGCGCATGACCCCGACTGCTGGTTGGGCTGGCCTGGTCGCCGGTACTGGTTCTGCGATTGTTTATTGGGCGATTGCTACCTTCTCCGCCACGGAATCCGGCCTGTTCAACCTGCCGGGCCAGGGCACCGCGTTCGTCGCAGCATCGCTGGCCTTCATCGTGGACATCCTGGTTTCCATCGTCGTATCCCTGGTCACCAAGCCAAAACCGGACGAAGAGCTGGTGGGCTTCGTCAAGTCCGTCACCCCGAAGGAAAACCTCACCGACGCCGCCGAAAATGGCTTGCCGTGGTACCGCCGCACCGTCCCGTTGGGTGTGCTGTGCCTGGTGTTGGTCGTTATCCTCAACGTCATCTTTGTTTAATAAGGAGCACGCATAATCATGAGTACACAAGGATCGCAGCGCTCCCACACGGCCGGCGCATTCGATATCCGCAACGTCATCGGCGCACTGCTGGGCCTGTACGGCCTGATCTTGCTGCTGAGCTTTTTCTTCCTGGACCCAGGCGTGGATGCCGCGACGGGTGCAGCGAAGGATTCCTCATACAACCTGTGGACCGGCGTGGCGATGCTGGTCGCGGCCGGTGTGTTCTTCTGGTGGACGAAGGCCAACCCGATCAAAATCGACGAGGCTGAGACCGAAGCCAATCCCGGCGATTCCACCACCCGCTAAGTCTGGAGTTTTCCATGCAGCATCCGATGCGCATTACCCGCGCCCAGCTTGCCGACGGCCGCGAGCTGCTCTACTTCGATGACACGCCAGAGTTTGTCTCTGGCGAGCGCACCCGCACGCTTGTCGACGAACGCGAGTTGCCCGCCGCCACCAGCGCTTCGGAGCTGCGCCAGGACCCGTTGACCGGCGCCTGGTACACCTATGCCGCGCACCGGATGAACCGCACTTTTTTGCCGCCGGCGAATGAAAATCCACTGGCGCCGACGCGCCCAGGCCAGCTGCCCACCGAAATTCCTGCCGACGACTACGACGTCGTAGTGTTCCAGAACCGCTTCCCGTCGCTGGCGCAGTCAGAATCGCAGGCTGGCTCGGGCGCTGAATCTGACTTAGGCACTCATTCTGCCACTGCCGCGCCCGCTTTCGTGCCCTGCAAGCCAGGCCATGGCCGCTGCGAAGTAGTCTGTTTTACCCCGGATTCGCAGGTGTCTTTTCGCGATTTGCCGTATACCCGGGCACGCACCATCGTCGAGGCCTGGGCGCACCGCACCAAAGAACTTTCCGCGCTGCCTGGCATCGAGTACGTCTACCCGTTTGAAAACCGGGGCGAGGAAATCGGTGTCACCCTGCAGCACCCGCACGGCCAGATTTATGCTTATCCGTTCGTTCCGGAGCGCGCCGCGCAGATCGCTGCCCGTGCGCACGAATTTCGGAAAGCGCAAGGCGACACTGGCACCGGCGCTACTGGCGCTGAAACCTGCCCAGATCTGTTCGATCACATCCTCGAATCCGAGCATGCCGACGGCCAGCGCGTCGTCGTGCAGGGCGAGTATTTCACCGCTTTCGTGCCCGCCGCGGCGAAGTGGCCGGTGGAGATCATGTTAGTTCCGCACCGCGCGGTGCCGAATTTCGCGGAACTGCACGATGCCGAAAAAGACGAGTTGACGCGGTTGTACCTGGATATTCTCGGGCGCATGGACCGCTTTTTCGACGGTGTCGAACGCACCCCGTATATTGCGTCGTGGAACCAGGCTCCGGTGAATGCGCCACAGGATGGCCGGTTGCACCTGCAGCTATTTTCGCTGATGCGTTCGCCGGGCCGTATGAAGTTCTTGGCTGGTAGCGAATCCGGCCAGGGTGCCTGGATTTCCGATACCACCCCGGAGCGCATCGCCGCACGATTCCGAGAAGTCGCAGACATCAAAGAAATCGCCGAAGAAGAGGTAGCTGATCACGATGGTTAATTGGTTTTCCACCCGCAGCACTGAGCAGGCAATCGCCGATGTCACCGCGCTGTTTCGTGAGCACTTTGCCGAACCCGCTGGTGTGTGGTCTGCTCCGGGACGGGTGAACCTGATCGGTGAGCACGTCGACTATGCCGGTGGTATCTGCCTGCCGTTTGCGTTGTCGCAGCGTACTTATGTGGCAGCGGCGCTAAACCACGACGGCGTCTACCGTGTGGTCTCGCAGTTTGGTGCTGAAAACGCGCAGGCAGACACTATGCACGAAGAGATCGCCATGGACCAGGTTTGCCCTGGTTATCCGGATAATTGGGCGGGCTATGTCGTCGGCACGGTGTGGGCCGCGGGCTTCAAGGTGTCGGGCCTGGATATCGCGATTGTCTCGGACGTGCCGGTAGGCGCTGGGTTGTCGAGTTCCGCAGCGCTGGAGTGTTCGGTGGCGTTAGCGGCTGCGGACCTGGCGGTAGGTCTGGCTGCGGATCCGGCGGCGGGTCTACGCAAAACCAGCACTGACCGCACCGCTTTGATGCACGCTGCCATCCGCGCGGAAAACGAAGTCGTCGGTGCCTCCACTGGTGGTTTGGACCAGCGCATTGCTCTGTTCGCCGAGCCGGGCCACGCGCTTGCGATTGATTTCGCCACCAATTCCACCCACCAGGTGCCGTTCCAGATCGCCGATCGTGGTCTAGCCGTGCTGATTACTAATACGAACGCACCGCATTCGCTTGCCGACGGCCAGTACGCCTCACGTCGTGCCGTCGTCGATGGCGTCACCGCTGATCTGGGAGTGGATAGCCTGCGGTATGCGGACAACGCCGAGGCCGAATCTGCGCGCTGGGCAGAAGCGAATACCCCGGACGGGGTGGATGCTGCTGCGTGGCAGGAGGTCGTCGGCAAGCGGGTCCGGCATATCGTCACCGAGATTTCCCGGACGGCGGAAGCGATCGGACAACTACAGGCCGGCGATCTGGCGGGCTTTGGCGAATCTATGCAGGCCAGCCACGCGTCTCTGCGTGATGATTATGAGGTCAGCGTGGCGCAGTTGGACGTTTCGGTGGACGTCGCGATGGCACATGGTGCGCTTGGTGCGCGCATGACCGGCGGCGGTTTTGGTGGTTCGTCGATTGCTTTGTTGCCTTCTGAAAAGGTGGAGCTGGCCGCGGAAGCCATCGCGCAGGCTTTTGCCGAGGCCGGTTTTGCCGAACCCGAGTTTGCGGTGGCACTTCCGGGGGCGGGTGCGCGGCGCGAAGCATAGCGCGAGCTGCGGATTTCTCGGCCTGCGCAGGTAGTTTCCGCATCACTCACCGACCGTTTATCACCACACCACCGCGACGACTAAGGTATGTGCCGTGTTGCGTACCATGCTGAAATCTAAGATTCACCGAGCCACCGTCACGCAGGCGGACCTGCATTATGTCGGCTCGTGCACCATCGACGCGGCTTTGATGGAGGCCGCGGATATTCTCGAAGGCGAGCAGATCGACATCGTTGACATCAACAACGGCAATCGCCTGACCACTTATGCGATCACCGGCGAACGCGAGTCGGGCATCATTGGAATCAATGGTGCGGCCGCGCGGCTCATCAACCCAGGTGACCTGGTGATCATCATCGCGTATGCACAGTACAGCGACGAAGAACTGCGCGATTACCGCTCACGGGTAATTTTCGTCGACGAGCATAATAAACAGCTGGAAGCCGGCGCCGATCCCGCGCACGCTCCGGATGGCTCGGATCTGCTGAACCCACGGCGCCCGGAATAGCTGGCCCCGGGGCGCCCGCAAAATGAGCTAGCCGCTATCACTAAGTTTTAGAGAATCACAGAACCAAAGAGGTAGCCCAGCAGCACAGAGCTGGCAATGCTGACCACGCCCGGGATCAGGAATGGGTGGTTAAACACTGCTTTACCGATGCGCGTGGTGCCGGTGTCGTCCATTTCAACGGCCGCCAGCAGCGTTGGGTACGTCGGCAAGATAAACAGTGCAGATACTGCAGGGAAGGCTGCTACGGCAGTGACCGGGTTGACGCCGAGGGCGAGTGCCGCTGGCATGAGCGCTTTGGTCGTCGCTGCTTGCGAGTACAGCAGTGCCGCGCCGAAGAAGAGGACCACCGCGAGCAACCACGGCGAAGATTCGAGGACACCACCGGCAAGGTTTTGAATATCATCGAGGTAGTGGTTGATCAGCGTGGTTCCGAGCCAAGCCACGCCCAATACGCAGACGCAGGCAGACATGCCTGATTTGAACACTGGGGTATTGAGAACGTCGCCAGCCGGGATCTTCGTGAGCATGACGATGATGGTCGCCGCCGTCAGCATGACCGTCATGATGGCTTCATTGCGCGGCAAGGTTGGCTCGGCGATGAGGCCGACCTGATCCGAGGTGATGGTTGCCCAGGCCATGACGATGACGATGGCAGCGAGGAAGACCAACACGGAAGATTTGGCACCAGCTTGCGGCTGGTAGTTTTTCGCCCCGAGCGGTTCTGCCACCAAGCCTTGCGCTTTGCGCTCCAGGTAGACGGAGTCGTCGACAAGTTCTTTGCCGAATTTATTGGCAACCCAGGCGGCCGGGAAGATCGAAATGAAGGTTGCTGGGATGACAACCGCGAGCACCTGCAGGTAGCCAACACCCATTGGTTCCAGCAGGCCAGCCAGCAAAACCACGGCGGCGGAAATCGGCGAGGCACAGATGGCCATTTGCGAAGCAACAACGGCTACCGACAGGGGGCGCGATGGGCGGACTTTGCCTTCTTTTGCTACCTCCACGATGACAGGCAACGTCGAAAAGGCCGTGTGACCAGTACCCGCGAGCACAGTCATCAGCCAGGTGACGACGGGCGCGTAGAAGGTAATGCGCTTGGGATGCTTGCGCAGGAAACGTTCCGCGATGTGCACGAGGTAGTCCATGCCGCCAGCGCGTTGCATCGCTGCGATGGCAGCGATGACCGTCATGATGATGGCGATGACATCGAAAGGAATATCTTCCCGGGTTACGGGAATTCCAGAAAGGCCCAGCAGAACGACACCTAAACCACCGGCCATACCGATGCCGATGGAACCAATTCGCGCGCCGAGGAAAATGGCGCCGAGCACGATAGCAATGTGAACAATAACCACGCCCATGCTCCCTTTCATTTATTTGTAGTAATGCAGATTCGTCGTTGTACAGATTCTTGTAGTTAAGGTTGCCCTTCCATTGTCTCGCACTCAGTCGGTGTGGTTTTCAAAATCAGGGCATTTGTGGTGCGTCCCACATGTGTTTTACCCCTCCTCGCGTCGACGGATTTTTAGCTGGACGCCCGCCAAAAACTAGCCCGCTTCGATTCGAACATAAATGATCTTCCATATTCGGAACACTAGCAGACCGATTCGCCTAATACGAATATGTCTTCTAGTTCAAAACAGACACACTTTTGTGTGCCGTCGACGAGACAATCTTAAAACCTTCCATTATCAGCAGTTTTACCTGCATATTCAAACACCATACCTCGCCTCCCCAAAGACCTATACCACCGCACCCCAATTTCTTGGAACACGTTTCCATTCGAACACCATTGCTTTTTAGTCTTTTTATCGCTAGACTAGAATCATTCTAGTTAGCAATCACGTTCGGGGAGGGACGTCATGGCACGGAACAATCATCGCCGCAAAAACCACCAAGGCGTCCAGCATTCGTCTGAGTTCCCAGAGGCATATTTCACCCACTGCAATCCACATGATAAAGACGCCATGACGATGTTGGAGCTGCGTCGTCACGCTTATTTTGCGTGGAAGCGAATCACTGATCTTGCCAGCGATGATTACGACCTCATGTTGCGGTATATCACTGCAGCCAGCGGCGTTGGTAACCACAAGGCCGGTGACATCGCCAGCGCGTTTTACCGCATGTCAGACCTTCCGCGGCTGCGCAAGCTAGCAACCTCGATGTGGCAATTAGATCTCGACCATTGGGTCACCATTGATCGTGCTCTGAATAAAGCAGGTGCCGTCAATGCCGGCTTGTTTGCCGCCGTAGATGAGCTGCTCGTAGAGCTTCTCACTCCAACGAAACCGAACCAGCAGATGGCGTCGAGAAGAACCATCAGAAACCGGATCACTCGCGAAATTGATGCCCTTGATTCTTCGGTGCGCAAAGACAAGAAGAAGGAATCACCCAGGAAGACCTACGGCGTCAATGATATTCCCGATTTTGAGCGCAACGATACCGATACGCATGAAATTCGCTTCGATACCGACGCCGCCACTGCAGTCACAATCGATGCGCACATCCGCGAGCACGCGAAACAAGCCGGACTTTCGCTTCGCGACGCCACCATCGATCTGCTCTTGGGCAAAGCACACACATCCGTGACCCTAAATTGCTACCGCGCCAACGATATTGCCGACGCCCCACTGTTTATCTCCACAGATACCGGTGCCGGTGTAACCACGCTGTTTGGCACCTCTGCCGACGCCCTCGCCGATAAGGCGGACAAGCACCACGACATGGATGCCACTGCGCACCACGAAGTCACAGGCTATACCACCACACCAACCATGCGCGCTGCCGTCACCGGCCGCGATGGACACTGCCGCTACCCAGGCTGCACAAAACCCGCAACCATCTGCCAAATGGACCACGTCATCGAATACCACAACGGCGGGCCAACAACCCCAACCAACCTCATCTCACTATGCCAACACCACCACAACATCAAAACCGACAAACGCGCCCGACCCATCTTCGAACCAGCCACCGGAACCATCGTGTGGTTATTCGCCGACGGCACCTGGCAATCCACCGACGCAGAAGGCCCACTAGCTAAACCGAACCGCCGCTGGGTACAAACCGTGGCACAGAAAATGTCGTGCTACCGCAAAGCACAGCGCGAAGAAGCACAAAAAATGCAGCGTCTGGCCGTAGAAAACAACCAAGCAGATACACCGGGGATGTCGAAATTGTCGCAGACTCCGAAAACTTCGAGATCTTCGAGAGCATCGAGAACATCGGAAACAATGGCAGAAGAGCAAAAGCTCTGGTACAGCGACATTTTAAAACTACAAAGCATGCTAGATCACGACAGTTTCCGCACGATCAAGATTGCCGCCTGCCGGAAACACATCGACAAAATCCAAGAAGCAATTACTTCGATACGGAACCTCGACCCAGTGGCTGAATCCCGGGATCGCACAGACGAATGCACAGTCACTCTGCCGGAGGTTGCAGGCGACCCCTGGGTGGCGGCCGCCCAGCAGAAGTCTGACGATCCGCCGCCGTTTTAAACTCCGAGGTGTTATTTCAATCGTTATTCGTCGTCAAGCAGATATTCAGAGCGAATAAACTCTGCAAATCCCGGCGCTGTAAAAGTTAAAAACCCGTGCTTTGGTGATTCAATGAGCCCCTTATCCATCAATGACCTCCGCAGCTCACTGAGATTCGTCGTGTTCACGCCCATTGAGTCAGCGATCGCCGCTCGTTTAATATAAGGCGTTTCGTGCTCAGCCATCGCGGCCAAAAAATCCATCTCCCGCTTCGTAGCTTTCTTCCAGCGGGCACGATAAAAATGTTTCTGACTTTCTTGAAAGCGGCTTTCTGCTGCTTCAAAATGCGACATCAGCAACGTTTCGCCAGGATCCGGGAAACCAGCAGCCTTCCAGACCTCATCACCAATAAGCTGTAAGAAATACGGATAGCCCCCAGCCCTGTGCAGCGCAGCTTTTCACGCCCAGGAAGGTGGGCAGTGACGCGTCCTGGTGTATAGGGGGTGTTCTGCATTAGATTCCTCAAGCTAATCCGGTTGATAATTATTGATAATTCGAACGGTTCTATCAATAGTTATCAATTTTGAGGTGCACCATGCCACTATGCCCAGCACAATAGTGCCAGTATTTCTCAGCTCAGAGCACCACACATTCAGGCCATCACACTCTGCCAGAATGAAACCATAAAAGGCATCTCCACCAACGTCGCCGTCCGTAGACACGATCCAAGTGGGCGCCATGACTACACCGGCATCGACAAGCAGCCGCTACCACGACGTGACCATGGGTACGGCGTTCCGCGCGAAAATGGGTGATATAGACTTAGCCCGGCACATCGTCACGATCGGTTGCCTAGCACCGGTGTATCACGAGCAGCTAAAAGCAAAGCTCGCAAAGCATGACGCGCGGGCCCGAGGCCAGCCGAGGAGGCAGGGTCGCGAAGAACGTGCAACACATTAGCCACAATTCACGATTACTCAGTGCACGACCATGACTCATAAACAAGCAAGCCCCCGCCCCCTCCCGAAAGGACTTCTATGACAGTAACCACGGCACCAACCATCACGGCGAAAGAACGCCGCCGTGTGGTTGCGGCAACCACCATCGGTACGGCGATCGAGTGGTACGACTATTTCCTCTACGCTGCCGTCGCTGGCCTCGTATTCAACCAGCTCATGTTCGGCCCGCTAGAAGGCGGCTTGGCGACGATAGTCTCCTTCGCTTCGGTCGGTCTGTCGTTCCTGTTCCGCCCGCTCGGCGCGTTCCTAGCAGGTCACTTCGGTGACAAGCTAGGTCGCCGCACCGTCTTGATGGTCACGCTGTTTGCCATGGGCGGTGCCACCACCCTCATTGGTGTGCTGCCAACCTACGACACCTGGGGAATCTGGGCTCCAATTCTGCTGATCAGCCTGCGCATCATCCAGGGAATTTCTGCAGGTGGCGAATGGGGCTCGGCTGTGTTGCTGGCCGTAGAACACGCCCCAAACAACAAACGTGGTGTATACGGCGCTGGCCCGCAGGTCGGTGTGCCTCTCGGTTTGCTGATGTCGTCTGGTGTTTTGTCGATCATGAACACCATCGCACCAGGCGAGGCATTTCTGGAGTGGGGTTGGCGTATCCCATTCCTGTTCAGCATCGTGCTGGTGATCATTGGTTATGCGGTGCGAATGGGCGTCGACGAATCCCCAGTTTTCCGTGAGATCTCTGAGCGCAAAGATGCCGAAGCGACCAACCCAATCGGAATTTTATTCAAACGCTACTTGCCGCTCGTCTTCACCGCAGCGCTGGTTTTCGCAGGTAATGGCGCTGTTGGTTATATGACCACGGGTGGGTACATCCAGAACTACACCACCAGCCCAGATGGCCCGATTGGTCTGGATCGTGGCGACGTCCTCAACGCCGTCACCTTATCTGCTGTGACCTGGATGCTCTCGACGCTATTCGCTGGGTGGATCTCCGACCATATCGGACGACGAATGACGTACCTGATCGGCTTCGTGCTGCAGGGCATCGGTGCCGCCGCATTGTTCCCGCTGGTGAATACGGGGTCGTTGGGCATGCTGTACCTGGCACTCATCGGTCTAACCGTCGGCTTGGGACTAACCTATGGTCCACAGTCCGCGCTGTACGCGGAGCTGTTCCCGGCCTCAATTCGCGCCTCCGGCGTATCCATCACCTATGCCATCGGGTCCATTTTCGGTGGTGCCTTCGCACCAATGATTGCCGCCGCTCTGCTGGAAGCTACCGGCACCACGTTTGCAATCTCTGTTTACCTCGTCGGTATGTCCACTGTCGGGTTCGTCTGCACGTTCTTGCTGCGTGAGCGCAAAGGCATCCCACTGGGGCCAGAGCATGAAGCACAACAGATGACTGGACACTTCACCTTCGGCAAAAATTGCTGATCGCAGTTATTCCCCCAGCACTGTCAGCGGGACGACGACAACGCCGTCGTCTCGTTGATACGCCAGGCCACTCGGGACCACCACGATAAGTGCTTCCGGCGGCCGGATGATTTTTGCGCTCACCCGCAAATCATGGACCACCTGGCTTTCAAATAAAAACCCGAGCGACTCGGGCTCTGCCAATAACCGATCAGCATTCACCCCGAGTAGTGCGGCTGCCAGCGAAAGATCGCATAAGTGACGCTTCGGTGTTTGTATCGCGGCGGTCCGTGAACGCAGCTTCGGTGCCCAGGCTGGTTGATCCTCGGTTAAAAACATACGCTCGGCGAAATCATGCAGCACAGATGGCGCAGTTTCGCCGATGAGCAATGCCGCAGCATCCTTCATCCTGCGGCCAATCGCACTAAAAGTAGCAGGTTGCGCCGAAAAACCAGCGATCGCCTCCAGAAACACGCGGATCCGACGTGGATCCCTGCGCGGACCAGCAACAGAAGGAAAATCGTGCTCACACGTGTCGTCAAGATACGAGTGGTTCATCTCTACGGCGGCCTCGTGCGACATATTCAATGCGCCCGGTCATCCACCTCGGACAACACGCGCGATGAGTTCGGAAAAATCACGTTCGGATTCCGCGATCGCAGGTGATTCCCCACGCAATAACGCGGCCAAGGACACCTCCCCGGTGGAATCACCGGTTTCCTGCAACGTCATCATCCGCATGCGCAAGCGACGAAACCGCCCCGCCCCAGAATGACGCATTGGATGCTCATCAGGAGTAGCAGAACCGGTGAGCAGAAATTGGCCCGCTTGCCGACGACGGTCCACCTCGTGGCGCACTTCATTCCAGACTTCCGGCACCGCTTGCCACTCATCCAGCAAGCGCGGAGTCTCGCCATGCAATGCGCTGGCGGGTTGTTCGCGCGCAAGAACCGCTCGCTTATCTGCAGAATCGAGATAAATCTGGGAAGCCGAAAACTGCAAGGCGCTTTCGGTTTTCCCACAGGCACGCGGACCAGCGATCACTACAGCCGGGGCAGACTACAGTGCCGTCGAAATTGACTGGTCAAGATGGCGTTTTTGATATTCATTCACACCCCCAGCCTAGCAGCCTGCGGCATTTCTCCACCCCTGCCTACCGGATTTCTCCGGTAGAACCTAGTGGATTTCTCCAGCAGAAGGTGTGGCATTTCTCCACAAATCAGCCGCAATTACGTCAGGTCGATTCCAGCACTATCTCGGGCAAACTTCATAGTCGCGGAGCTATACACTTGAGTTATTATTCCGCGATTCTTCCTCGTACAGTTTCTTGCCAAATGATCGTGTCTTGTACTCGCGCAGCATCACCAGGACCACGGCGCCAATTACAAAACCTAGGCCAGCTGTCTGAGTAATTCCCCAGACATCAAAAATTGACAGTGCTTGCAAAATGCAGCCTGCGAGCACTATGCCAAGTGTATTACTGGAATGAGGAATAGGGTTTCGTACCAAGTACAACAGAACCGCGGCTGCTAAAGCGAACACCAAAAGGTTTTCAAAATTCAGACCACCCCCAAAAACCGTTGCCAGCATTAAAAGCAAAATTAGACAGCCGACGAAGAGTGACTGTTTTCGGACTTTTTCATGCTCTACATCATGCTTGCTCATACATCTACCTGTGCGTACCTGTAAACTGCGTACACTATCGAAGACCTAGTCACATTTGTGTGCTGGTGCTTTTTCCCAGCCAATATTGAGCGCTTGACTTAAATCATAACATTGTGGATCATCTAGGATCGTTCCGCTCGCGAGCTTATTCCACGCTAGTTCCGCCACAACACCACATGCTGCGCCTCCGATGGCTCCACCGAATACACTACAAATCGCTGAACTAAATCCTGTAGCGCCCAAGCTCCAGAATTCTTCACCTGTCATATAGAGTCGTGGCCCCCAGTCCCACTCAACGTTCCACCTAGGCTCGTAGACGTTCAACTCACCTGCGTTTGAAATTACATCATACTCGACAGCGATTCCTTCTGGTACAGATTTTCTAAACGCTTCTACCTTTTTACCGTATTCGAGCCGCTCATGAGTCTTGACGAAGTTATTATCCAATAGTAATTTCCGGCAGATTTGCGGATCTTTCGGAAGATCAAATTCAAAATTCTTTATTTCAAATTCGATTCTCTCATTTGGTTCCGAAATTCTTGGCTCTGCCTGCGCTGCAACAGAACCAAAGACGCCAGACATTAAGCCCACTCAGGAAAATCCGGCTACTACAATTCGAGGAAACAGAGACCGCATAATCACCACCCCTTGCGTTAGTCACTTACGTTCATGATACTCACCAAAGTACCCAATGATTAATGTCGCATCAATACCATTCGTGTGAGATCCATCATTTAATGGTGTTTATATTGTCCCCTTCACCGTCAGTGGGACGACGAAAACGCCATCGTCTATTACACAAATAGATTTCTCCATCATTGGGTAATGGATTTCTCCAGCAGAAGGTGTGGCATTTCTCCACCGGGGGTGCAGATCGAACTACAGTAACGATCACTACGGCAGGTCAAACTACGGTAGGTCAAACTACGGCAGGTCAAACTACGGCAGGTCGATGCCGTCCAGGGGATCTTCTTCGCGACCTTCTTCTGGGGCTTCTTCTACCTCGCACAAGGTGACGGTGGCACCGGTCGGATCCGCGATCAAGCACAGGCGCCCGAATGGTGAATCCCACGGCTCGCGGATGACCTCGCCGCCAAGCTCAGCGCAGCGAGCAGCGGCCGCATCGACATCGGCAACACCCAAATACGTCTGCCAAAAGCCCTTGACCTGCGGCGGGAATTGCCCCTCGGCCTTCCACAGCCCCGCGAAAGGCGCACCGTCGGCCATCGCCGCAGCATAGGTGCCGTTCGGGTAGACGCCGTCCGCATCGGATTCATCGTCGGTCAGCGTGCGGATACCCCAGTCGAATAGCTCGTGGTAAAACTCCACCGCATCCTCGAAACCGGCATTGCAGGTCAACTCGTGCCACACCGGGGTCGACGGCTCACCAGCAGCGATGAACTTATCCTCCCCCTTCGGCTGCAGCAGACCAAACAATCCACCGGCGGCGTCGGCAAGCACGGTCATGGTGCCCAATTCCACCTGGCGCGGATCGGCCAGGACGGAACCGCCGAGCTTGCGTACCTTCGCGATATCCGAATCGATGTCGGCGCTCAAGAAATACGTCACCCAGGTATCGGGCGCGTTGGTGCCCTCCGGCTGCGGGATCAAGCCCGCGACGGGCAAGCCCTGCAGGCGCGCGATGCGGTAATCGTCGCCAGAGATCTCCCAGCCCAACAGCCCGGAATAAAAATCGACCGCGGCCTGCGGGTTTGAGGTGGTCAGATCCGCCCAATAGGGCATGCCAACTTCAGCAATAAATGCGGGCATTACATGTTCCTCCACTTTTCCGGATCGAAATCGTCGTCGGCGGTGGCTTCGTCGAAGTAGTCGTCGTCGCCCATACCGTCGTCGTCAAGCTCATCGGCGCCAGCCACGGCCACGCACTCGTCGTCAATGCACACCACATCGCCAGGGTGCAGCGCGGCGCCACGCTTGTCGACGGGCGCGCCGTTGACCGTCACCGCACCGGCAGCGATCAGCTCTTTCGCCTCCCCACCGGTGGCCACGAGACTGGCCAGTTTGATGAATTGGCCCAACTTGATCGCGTCACCGCTGATGGGAACCTTGGGGTAATTCTCCGCAGTCGTCATAGCGGCCAGGTTACCGAACCGCCGCGGTGGCGATTAAACGCGGCTGTTTTTAAGCGCGGCTGCTTTTAGACCTGGTCGCGCGGGGTGATCTGCATGGTGTCGATATTCATGTGCGCCGGTAGTGACGCGACCCAGCGCACGGCCTCGGCGATGTCCTCGGCGCTCAGGTTCAGCTTGTCGGCATAGACCTCGGCGGCCTTCTCGGCATCACCGCGGAAACGATTCAGCGAGAACTCCTCGGTAGCCACCCGGCCCGGGTCAATCTCGGTAACCCGCAGCGTCCCCGGGTTTTCCAGACGCAGTACCCGGTTGAACGCCCGCACCCCGTGCTTGGCAGCGTTATAGCCCGCGCCACCGGCATACGGGGTCCAGCCAGCCACCGAACCGATGTTGACCACCAGGCCGGCGTTGTCGCCTGCAGCGTTATCGGTAGAAGCCAGCAACGACGGCAAAAACGCTTTGGTCACGCGCACGGTGCCGGCAACGTTAATCTCATACATGCGGTCCCAATCTTCCAGCGAAGATTCCGCGATCGATTCCAGCCCAATCGCACCACCGGCGTTGTTGACCAGCAGGTCGATGCGCCCGACGGCTGCCGCCAGCTTGTCGACGCTTTCCTGGCTGGTCACGTCCAGCTGGTGCGCGGTGGCACCGATCTCGCCAGCGAGTTTCTCCAACCGGTCCATGCGCCGGGCGGCGATGACGACGCGCCAGCCGTCGTCGGCAAGCGCTTTCGCGGTGGCGGCACCAATGCCGGAGGATGCGCCGGTGACCAGGGCAGTTTTCTGCTGTGCAGTGGTTCCTGCGTTGGTTGCAGTGGTCGCGGAAGTCTCAGTGGAAGCAGTCATGCGGCACATTTTAGTGGACGCGGCGAAGCTCGCAGGGCCGCTCGGCGGCTACAGTGGATAGCGATGAAACCGCAATCCTGGGCACTGCCATCCTGGACGCCGCGATCCTGGCGGTGGTTCCTGCTCGCGCCCGCGTCCGTGGCGCTCGGGTGGGCGCTGGATGCGGTGGGGCTGCCGGCGGCGTGGATTATCGGCGCGATTTTGATCTCTGGCACCTGGAGCTTGTCGACGGGCGAGCAGCTGAATGTGCACCCGGTGTTTTATCGTTTCGGTCGCGGCATCATCATGACGTTGGCGGCGGTGCCGTTGACGCAGATTCCGGCGGCTGACCTGCTGAATTTCTTGCTTCCCGGGTTGTTTGTGACCGCGTTTACGGTGACCGTGGGCGTGATCGGTGGCGTGCTGCTTTCGCGCGCGCAGCCGCGACACATCAGCCCGGAGACCGGTGTGCTGTCGATGTTGCCGGGTGGGGCATCGGTGGTTTCTACGCTGGCGATCGATTTCGGGGCGAATTTCCGTTATGTCATGCTCACGCAGTTTTTGCGAGTGCTGGTGTTGTCGCTGACGCTGCCGGTGATCGTGCACTTGTTCATGAGTGAGCAGCTACATGAGGAAGGCTTGAGCAACGATAGCCCGTGGTGGATGCTGCTGGTGTTCGCCGCGATTGCACTGGGTGCCGAGCCTGCCGCACGACGGTTGCACGTGCCCGCGCCGACGGCGTTGGGGCCGCTACTAGCCACGGTGCTGGCTGCCACGGTGCTTCCCGACGGCGTGGAGGTGGCACCGCCGGCGTATTTGGCAATTGTGGCGTTTTTGTCCATCGGCTGGGTGTGCGGTGGTTCGTTGCAGCGCGATACGCTGGCGTTTTTCTCGAAGCAGTTGCCGGCGACGTTCGCGTTTTTGGGTGCGCTGATGGCGGTGTGCGCGCTGAGCGCGTGGCCGCTCACGGCGTGGCTGGACATCACCTATTTCGAGGCTTATCTGGCGACCAGCCCCGGCGCGCTGGAGACGGTGTTGGCGTTGTCTGCGGAAGGCAGTGCTGGTGCCGAGGTGGTGGCGATCCAGATCATCCGTTTGTTGGCGGTGCTGTTGCTGGCGAGCTGGCTGCCACAGGTGCTGCATGCGGTGCGGAAGCTGCGGCATTAGAGGCTGGGGTTTTTGCGGCCGGAGTTTTAGAGGCCGGGACCCAGACCACTAAGCTAAATCGCCTACTCAAGAACGGTTTCTCCGCAGGTCAGGCAGCATATCACTGAACATAACACTCAACATAACACGGGTGTTATGTTATGTGGGAAGTTAAGGTGTTATGTTCGGGTAATTTTAGAATATGTATCGACTCTAAAACTTCCCTGACCAGCATTTATAATACGTTCAAGGCAGCATAACACCACTTACAGACGGTGTTATGTTGAGTAGGAAGCTGGAGATAGTTCAACCCCACACACGACGCAAACTGTTGCACTGCACCATTTTCAAGTGCCTCCCTTCCGATGCAGAATTCGAGCATCCCACCAATTAGCCCAATGGCAGTAGCTACATCAAAAAAATCAGTCAATAGTGGCCGTTGAGCTAGACATCATCAGTTTTCTATACCGATCTGTCTATACATTTTGAACCTTTTAGTCTACTGTAGACGGACGTAATACTCGCTGCTAAAACAAGCAAAGGAACCGAACAAATGAAACCAACATTCTCCAAGATCACCGCAACAGTGGCAGCTACTGCTACCACGTTTACCCTCAGCGCGTGCGCCGGTGGTAACGCCGACGACGAGAACACGATTAAAGTCGGCACTTCCCCCGGCCCCTACTCGGAATTATTTAAAGACGGCATTGCGCCAATCTTGAGCGATGAGGGTTATACCATCGATTACACGGACTTCTCCGAGTTGCGACAGGCCAACGTAGCCCTCACGGAAGACCGAATTGACCTCAACGTCGACCAGCACATTGCGTACATGGACGTTTACAACAATGAAACCGGCGCTGACCTGATCAACCTGACCGATGTTCCGACGGTGAAAACCAAGATCTACTCGAAGTCCATTGATTCTCTCGACGGCGTCGACAAGGGCCAAACCGTGGCTATCCCCCAAGATGGTTCTAACCAAACCCGTGCGTTCCGTATCTTGGTAAAACTGGGTTGGCTGACCATGAACGATGATGCCGACGAGAAACTCCTCACCGTTAATGACATCAAGGACAATCCACACGACCTGAAAATCCAGCCGATGGATTCGGCCACGATCCCACGCGCCTTAGACGATGTTGATTGGGGCATCATTCCGGGTTCCATTTCCTATTCTTCCGGTGTGGACCCTGCGCTTGCCCTGGAAAGTGAGGATCTTAGCGACGACCTGATATTGCAGGCAGTGACCACCGAAGATAAAAAGGATGCCAAGTGGGCTCAGGCTGTCATCGACGCCTACAGGTCACAAGAGTTCCTCGACTACGTCGAAAGCCAAAACGAGGACGACTACTGGTTTATCCCAAAGTCCCTCACCAACTAGTCCGGCCGCACCCTAACCTGTACATCTGCCATGGCTCACGTTTCATTTCGCGATTTACATAAAACATTCACCAGTAAATCTGGTGAAATCAACGCGCTGCAAGACATCAACTTGGAAATACCGTCTGGCTCTATTTTTGGAGTAGTCGGCACCAGCGGCGCTGGCAAATCCACCTTGCTGCGCGCCATCAACGGCCTGGAAAAGCCGACCAGCGGTTCCGTGCGCGTGCTCGACCAGGACCTCGGCACACTGTCTAAAAAGCAGTTGCGCGATCTACGCAGCGAAGTTTCCATGGTCTTCCAACACTTCAACCTGCTAGAAACCCAAACGGTGGCACAGAACGTCGCCATGCCACTGGTGCTTGCAAAGGCGAAGAAGCGCGAAATCGACCAGCGCGTCGCCGAAGTCCTGGAAATGGTGGGATTGGCGGAGCGCGCCGACCATCTGCCCAAACAACTTTCTGGTGGACAGCGGCAACGCGTCGGCATTGCGCGTGCGTTAGTAACCAACCCGAAGATCTTGCTGTGCGACGAGCCAACATCCGCGCTGGACCCATTGACCACAGGCCAGATACTGGACTTGATCATGCGGGTCAATGAACAACTCGGCATCACCGTCATCATCATTACGCATGAAATCGGAGTGATTGCCCGAATCGCTGACACAGTGGCGGTAATGGAAAACGGTCGGATCATCGAAAAAGGGTCGGTCACGGAGGTTTTTGCGCACCCGCAACAACCACTCACCCGCCGGTTCGTGGAAAATGTTTTGCCCCATTCGCTTCCCGACGCCGTGCAAGAAGTTACCGACAAGGCCAATTACGGAGCAGTCATTCGCTTGGTGCACAGGCACGGTGCAGCGAAAGACTTGGTTAATCACCTGGTCAACAAAGGTATTTCTACCGACATCATTCATGCCTCCGATACGATACTGCGCTCGGGGACGGTCGGGACTCTGGTATTGGGTCTTTCTACACGCGAGGCTGTGCAGGATTCCAGCCTGCTCGACAAGGCAGTGCGGTGGATTGATGAGCAAGCCGATATTGATGTGGAGGTAGTCAGCTAATGGATATTACGCAGATCCTGGATACCAAGGTCACCTTGGAACAGTATGCTGAAGCTGGCTGGCAAACCTTATACATGGTCGGTTTTTCCCTGCTGTTGGGCACGCTGGGTGGTATCCCCTTGGGCATCATTTTGGTGCTGACTCGCCCGCATGGTTTGTACCCACAGCGGGTGCTTTTCCAGGTAACTAACTTCTTGGTGAATACGGTACGTTCGCTGCCTTTCGTGATTTTGATGGTGGCGATCATCCCGTTTACCCGTGCACTGGTAGGTACCTCGATTGGTATGACTGCCGCGCTGGTGCCACTAACTATCTTTATCGCCCCGTTCATGGCACGCCTCATCGAGCAATCTGTACTTGAGGTCAACGAAGGTATTTTGGAAGCCGCTGAGTCCATGGGTGCGTCGCTATGGCAGACGATCCGGTACTTTTTGCTTCCTGAAGCCAAAAGCTCGATCATTTTGGCGCTGACAACTTCGACGATCACCCTGATTTCAGCCACGGCTATGGCCGGCACCATCGGCGGTGGTGGCGTTGGTGACCTGGCAGTCTCCTATGGTTACCAGCAGTTCGATTCCGTGGCGATCATTCTGACCGTCATCATCTTGATCATCGTGGTGCAGGTAATCCAGGCGTTGGGCAATAAGCTCGCGCAGCGCGCTCGTAACGACGCCTAATCGCTCGCGGGACAGCAACACGTAGGCTCACTACCCCGCAATATGCTCCGCAGCATGAGAATCATCCGGCAGCACTGTCGCCTGGGAAGGGTCGACGACCTTGACAGTCAGGCCGGTGCGAAAGAAGAATCCTGCTTATTCACTGCGGAGGTCATAGGTAGATGAGTAGGTGATGGCTGCTCGTTATCGGCAGTAGATGTATTTACCTAGCACTCAGCTAGTTCACTCTGTACGCTGCGTGGCACCCCAGCTTCTTGCAACCTGGCGGGGTCGTAGCACGATACATTTCCTGGACCGATAGAACCATCCATGTTGAATATTTGCCAGCCGCCATCATCCCAGTAGAACAATCCCTTATTAGAAGTTCCCTTTTCAGCTAGATACAGCCATTCGCCGTCGCAATGCAGGCGCAGAAGTTTTTATGTGGGAAATCGCTGAGCTTATCCGCATATGGCCCGCATTTTTCTGCCTCGGATATACCTGAGTTGGTGTTTGTTGTCACGATTGGTTCCGGGGATGTCGCAGCAGAGGAACTGTTGGAGCTCTGCGTGGTGGCAGCAGACTCGGCGGTAGATTCGCTGGTCGTAGATGGCTCGGTACTGGACTTGCTAGCACTCGGTTCCGTAGCACTCGACTCCGCTGCATCCGATGATGTTGTTGTTGCGGCAGCGACATTGTTGGATCCGTCTGCATCATCAGAACCAGCCGCAGACAACGCAGCCCACGCAATACCGCTAGCAACCGCAATAATTGCCGCAGATACCGCAACAATTTTAAGAGTGCTGCCACCCGTTGCTGCGGCACCGGGCCCACCGCCAGGTCCACCGCGCCCATTGGGTCCGCCTGCACCGTATGCGCCTCCCGGTTGTTGGCCCCTGTTCTGCGAATCGGAGGCACCCCAACTGTTCTGCGGTTGCGCAGCATACCAACTACTCTGCGAGCCACTCACACCCCAGTCATACCCAGAGTTTCCGGGTTCAGAATTACCCCAGGAATATTTCTCAGACACCAGCGGGCTCCTTTAAGCACAACGTCGACAAGCACTCAGATACACACAGTATGACTCAGACCATACTCAACCCACCACCCACCTGGGGAGAACTCCCGGGTGGGAATATACTGCGCGCCATTATTGTGCGACCAAGATCCGCCGCCGTGGACTCAACTAGTCAGCCATACCGACTCAGATTTCCCATTTATCAACATTCTTAAAATGCAACGCGGTTTGATATCCGTGAGATCGTGTTCGACCGATGGGGAGCCATCGCCACCATCATGGCGCTGGACCGAGCCATCAGACGCGGCAACCACTCAGCCGAGCAGAGCGTTTATGACAGTCGGGGGTTACAAGTCCTGTAAATGCTCCCCAGATAATATAGGTTGCGCTTACCTAAAATATCGTGATATGGTCGTGAACATCACAATTTGATAGTGAACACTCGTCCGATCAGTCGGGCGAGTGATTATCGCGTAGCGGGATCAGACCAGATGATCCTGTGAAGCACAGGGGAATCCCCGAGCAGGGTTCTGCTGTGTTACCGGCACACATTTTCAGCCGGTACGTAGATAAAACTCCCCAGGAATCGCCAGTTTTCTGGAACGAAACGCAAGGAGAAACACCATGAATAAAGTTTGCAAGACTCTAACAGCTGCTTTAACTGCAGGCTCGCTGTCTCTAGCAGCAACAAATGCCGCAGTTGCTGCAGAGAACAATAGTTTTGAATCGAAGAACACAATGACAGCATCCATCGAAGTAGGTGCAGAGCTCAATCAGAAGGAATTGGAATACGCTCTAGCAACGATTGAGCAGATACCCGATAGCGCATTGGAGAGCGAGGAGGCATTTTCTGCCTGGAAAGACAATTATCTCTCCAATTTGACTCAGCCTCGTGCTAGCGTAGGAGGATGCGCATGGGAGATAACAAAGGCGCTGGCTGCTAATATTTTCATTTTCTCCAAGGTGACAAAACTAAAAACCGTTATCAAGGGTGCTGGTGGTGCCAAAGCTGTTGCTTCCAAAGCTAAAAAAGCTTACGATGCTGCTCGCAAGGCAGGTAAGTCCAAGAATGAAGCAATTGCTGCCGCTAGCAGAAGTATTGAGGCTCATGGTGGCGAGCAGGCTGCAAGTTTGTTACTTGAGCTGTTTTCTGTAGATGGCGTTGTCACTGGTTGTTTTACGGACTAAGCACATAAGGGTTGAAGGGGATCATCCAGATGAGCACTAAACCTAAAGAAACGTTGTTCATAGCAGGAGTTGGGTTACTTCTTATTAGTTCGCTGATCGCTCGCCTTCCTTCTCCTTGGCAGTGGCTAGCTGCAATCCCGTTCGCCATTTCGTTAGTATTTGGTGTCCGCTATTATCTGCAAGTTAAGCACTGGCAACGAACCGTTGAAAAACGTGATGATCGGGAGGCGTGAGTACTTTGACGACACGTTTTCCTTTCTTCGTCTCGTCGTGTGGGTACTCGTTTGGGGTTGCCCGCAAATCGTGGACACGTAGTGGAGCTACCTAATGATTAGGCAGCTATTTCTTTTCTGCTGGTGGTT
>NZ_JASPGD010000007.1 GCF_030232885.1 Corynebacterium sp. MSK297 | reverse complement strand
GTTGTGGGAACAAGATGGGTCCCGGGAAATAATGGAAAATAAGGTAAATGCCTAGGAACAAAACCCAGTACACTTCAGACGGTAGTTTTGATGTAGGGATGGGGGCACACTATGCGGTCAGTACTGACACGCTCCTGAATTCTATACGATGGATTGACGAACATGCTGCAGAAGTGGTTTCAGACGATTATTGATTCGGCATTATGTCCTACAGCCTGAATCCTTAGCCTATCGACGTGTTTTCTTCGTTGCTTCGAATGTGGGTAAGGATTCGGATTTGAAGCAGAGTTGGGTAAAAGTGTCCCAAAAGACCGACTACCAAAAGGATTGAAGCGCTCGCCCAAGCTTCAGCTACTCCAGCCCAAGTCGCAGTCGCGAAATGAAGTAGGAAACCCCAGAAGTGGCCAGCAGCTGCTGCCTTTATAGGTCGAAGAGGGTCCCTATCCACTCCGACTTTTTCTTGTTTTCGCATTGAAATAACTAGCCTATTCCATCCGATCGAAGTCAGAAACTCGTTAAAAAGTCTCAGTCCCAACTTACGGCTAGTGTCACGAGAGACAGAACAATACTTCCACTTAGAGTCTGGTATATGTCGTTCTATGGAATCACCTACGAAAGGGGCTAGTCCGAAGCCTATTAGGATTGTTTCGATGACAAAGCCAGCCGTATTAAGACCAGTCGCTCCTGAGACGATCAAGAGGCCGAGGACTGTGACGCTGGTCAAGATCAAGGCAACCATGCAAACATTCACTCTCGCGAGGGTTTAGATCCCTCAAGTACCATGCATTCGAAGGAATTCAATCGGGGCCTGACCCCCGGAAAGTGGACACGTCGGGGGCTAACTATGCGGCTTTAACCAGTGTAGCTGAAGTCTCAGCTTCAAAGACATCAGGAGCTACAAGATTGCACCAGGAGTGCCGCCTGCGGGTGTTGTAGCGCATGCACCACCGGAAGACTTCCTGACGGCAGGTGATCGGATCCTCAAAGACTTTCCTATCACGCAAAACTTCCCGCTTTAAGGTGGCGTTAAACGATTCTGCTAGGGCATTATCGGCACTAGTTCCTACCGCGCCCATAGACTGGCGCACACCAAGTTGGGTGCAGTGGTCCCTAAATGCCTGTGAGGTGTACACGCTGCCGTGATCGTCAGTGGAAAACAGCCCCATCAAGACTGCCACGCACACCGTGCGCATGGGCTAGAGCATCGATGACCAGTAAGACCCGCATGTGGTCTGTGAGTGCATAACCTGCAATTTTCCGGGAGTAAGTGTCAATGACTGTAGCCAAGTACATGTTTTTGCCCCCCCCTTACAGGGCAGGTAGGTAATATCGCCGACATAGACGCGGTTTGGCTCGTCAGCGGTGAATTTACGGCCTATTAGATCTGGCATGACGCGGTGGTCTGGCTTGCGCTTGGTGGTGGTGCATCGGCGGCGTTTGCTCAAGCCTTTTAGCCCCATGGTTTTCATGATTCGTGCGACTTTCTTGTGATTGACCGGGGTATACGCCGGGTCTTCCTTGAGGCTTGCGGCGATGCGTTGGAGCGGCGTAAAGACCATGCTCATCATCGAAGATGGTTGTAATTCTCGCACCAATAAGCTCGTCGGAATGCATCTTTAACCTGCGCTTTTCGCAGGTGCTGACCCATTTGTAGAACGAGGAACGATTCAGCTTTAACACGTGGCACATCCGTGTAAGCCGAATACTCGGTTCGGTGGTCATAGACACACTAGAAGTGGATCGCCAGTGAGTCTGCTTTAAGCAAAATATTTGGCAGCCTTGCGCAGAATATCGCGTTCTTCGCGCAGCTTAGAGACTTCCTTTGTCTCACTGCCGGATTCGCTCAGAATCATTCGCCGCTCGGGCTTTATCGTGCACGGCTTTGATGCGGGAACGCTTTCCGGTGCCGTACTTTTTGACCCATGAATGTAGCGAGACTCGGTTGATACTGAGCTGGACTGATGCTGTGCCCAGTGAGAGTTCCTCATTGTTTTCATACAGGGCCACGGCATCGCGTTTGAACTCTTCGGAATACCTGGACATGGTGGTAGATTACCTTTCTTTCCAGCCCGACTGGGTTGGGTATCAGGTGTCCACCAAACAGGGGTCAGGTCCCTTACCTGGTTGAACGTGCACTGCGCATGGCTTATACCCTGCGTGGTGACGTACCCGATGGGGTGGTATTACACGCAGATCGTGGCACTCAGTTCACGAGTGAACAATTGTGGAATGTCTGCCAGCAACTAGGTATTGCTCAATCGGTCGGCCGTACTGGAGTGTGCTTTGATAACGCGATGGCTGAGTCGTTCTGGTCGACATTGAAGACCGAATTCTATGACCGGAGGAAATGGCGAACCCGTGATGAGGCCGGGAAGGCGGTGGCTTGCTGGATTGAGATTGTCTACAACCGGTGCCGTCGCCACTCAGCTATCGGGATGATCAGTCCCGTCGATTTCGAAGCTCGGATTGCTGATCAAAAGGATAGGGAGAAAATCGCTGCTTAATCCCTAAGCGGCTTAACTACGTGTCCACGATTTGTGGGCAACCCCATGTGGCGGAGCTGGCACCTGGGAACTGTTAGTTGACTTTCCGGATGGCGGGCGCTTTCCCGGATCCGGGCGTTGCGCCTGCACCGATTTTAAGTAAGAATAGCCTTACTTTGTAATTTAAGTAAGAATAGGCTTACTATGAACGCAAGAAGTGCTGACCTTAATGACAATGAGTTGCAGCAAGACAACGTGAGCGTGGCGACGAACGGGCGGGTGCAGGAGGAGCATAGAACAGGGCCGATGGAAGACACGGCATCGGCGGGTGCGGTCAGCCTGCGGACTATCAAACCGGTCATGCCATGGATCGCGGTGGCGGTGGTGCTGCAGGTCCTCGGCTCGGTGCTGTCCGCGGTGCAGTTTCTCGCGCTGGCTGAGCTCGCGGTCCGGCTGGTGAGCGGTGGTGCGGACTGGGATGCTTCGAAGGGGCCGCTTTTTCTGTTCCTCATCGCGTTGGGGTCGTCGATCACGCTCGGCGCGGTGGCCCTGCTGATTTCCCACATCGCGGACGTCGACCTGCAGGCTCGTCTGCGCCTCGGGTTGGCGGCGAAGCTGGCGCGGCTGCCCCTCGGCTGGTTCGACGAGCGATCATCGGGCCGCGTCCGCCAGCTGATCCAAAATGACGTGGACTCGCTGCATCAGCTCGTCGCGCACACCATCGTCGAGCTCGTCGCGGGCGTGTGCACTCCCTTGGCGAGCCTGGTGGTGTGTTTCATCCTGGACTGGCGCCTGGGCCTGGTGGCGATGATTCCCGCGGTGCTGTACGCCGTCGTCTACACCGCACTGGCGCCCCGGTCGAACGCCCAGGTGATGGACAGGATCCATGAAGGGCTCGCTGGGGTGTCGGAGACAATCGTCGAATACGTCAACGGCATCGCCGTTTTGAAGATCTTCGGCAAGGCGGGCCAGGGGTCGCGCCGGTTCACCGAAAAATCCGAGAGGTTCCTCCGCGAGTTCGCCGACATGATCTGCCCGCAGATGCGCGCCCATTCGGTCGCGGTGGTCTTCTTGTCTGCGGCGACGGCCGGCGTCATCGAGATCGCTTTCGGCCTGTGGTTCGTCCATGCCGGGTGGAGTCGGCCGTCCGACCTGCTGGTCGTGACCATCATCGCGATGCTGTCGCCCGCGGCCATGCAGACAGTGGCGGTGAGCAACCGTGCGCTCGAGCAGGCGATAGACGCAGCCCGCCGCATCTGCGAGATACTCGACGCCGACGAGCTGCCGGTCGCCGACGTCCCCGCCCAGCCGGACGGCCATGCGGTGGAGTTTGCGGATGTCACGTTCGCCTACGATCCCGGCAACCCGGCCGTCGTCGGCGTCAGCGCCGCCATCCCCGCAGGCGGCGTCACCGCGCTGGTGGGCCCATCCGGTTCCGGCAAATCCACGGTGGCTGCGCTGGCTGCCCGTTTCCGTGACCCCGACTCCGGCACCGTGCGCATCGGCGGAGTGGACGTGCGCGACATTGATCCGGAAGTGATGCGCCGGACCGTGGGGACGGTGTTCCAGGATCCGCAGTTGCTGTCGATCAGCATCGCGGACAACATTCGCCTCGCGGTCCCTGACGCGACCGACGACCAGGTCCTCGATGCCGCCCGTGCCGCCAACATCCACGACCGCATCGAGGAGCTGCCGCGCGGCTACGACTCCGTGGTCGGACAGGACGCGCGTCTTTCCGGCGGCGAGGCGCAGCGTGTGGCGATCGCCCGCACCCTGCTCGCCGATACCCCGGTGCTGGTGCTCGACGAGGCGACGTCGGCGACCGACCCCGAATCGGAGGCCGCCGTGCAGGAGGGGCTGAACCGGCTCACCGCCGGGCGCGCCGTCCTGGTCATCGCCCATCGGCTGACGACCGTCAAGGATGCGCAGCGCATTCTGGTCATGGATGGCGGACGGCTGGTCGAGCAGGGCACCCACGATGAACTTCTCGCCGAAGACGGGCTCTACGCCCGCATGTGGAAGGACATGGAATGATACGCGCACTGCTTGCCCTGTCCGGGGGCGCGGACCGGACCCTCCTCATCCGTTCGGTGATCTTGGGGCTGCTGTCCGGCGTCGCCCAGGGCGTCACCGTCCTGTGCATCATCCCGGTGCTCACCGCGGTGTTCCGTGGCGACTGGTCGGGCGCCGTCCGGGCTTTGATCGTCCTCGCCGTCGTGTGGCTGATCCATGCCGTGCTCGTCGGAGTGTCTACCTGGTCCGGGGTCGCCGGATCCCTCGGGATCATCCGGTCGATGCACCGGGGCCTCGGCGGTCGTTTGGTGCACCTGCCGCTGAGCTGGTTCACGCCCGAGACGCAGGGACGCGTCTCGCACACCGCCGTGCGCGGAACCATATTCGTGGCGACGGCGGCGATGGACGTCCTGGCCCCGTTGGTCGGCTATATCGCCATGCCTGCGACCATTGCGATCCTCACCCTGTTCATCGACTGGCGGATCGGCCTCGCGATGATCGTCGCCGCCCCCGTTCTGTGGTTGACGTCGGGGTTGGCGTCGAAGTGGGAATCGGCCGGGGAAGAGCGCGTGCGCGGGGTGCGCACCGATACCGACCTGCGGCTGCTGGAGTTCGCGAGCCGGCAGCAGGTGTTGCGCGCCGCGGGCATCGCCGACGACTATCCGCCGCTGACGCGGGCCGTCGAAAAGCAGCGGGCCGCCGGCCGCAGCGCCCTGTGGCTGTCCCTGGGAGGAATGGTGCTTCAGGGGTTCGTCATCCAAACGGTGCTGGGCTGCGTCGCGGCGCTGGCGGTGTGGACCGTCGCGGGCGGTTCCGATCCCGTTCGCGCGGTGGTTCTCGTCGGCCTGGTCACCCTGGCGGCCGGTCCGTTGTGGATCGTGTCGTCGCTGCAGACCGCGCTGCACCAGTCCGAGGCCGAGATCGACGACGTACGCGAGCTGTTGGAGACCCCGACCATGCCGGAGCCGACTCAGCCGATCGCGTTCCCGCCGACCGCCGACATCGAGTTCGACGACGTCGCCTTCCGCTACGGGACCGGCGACGACGCCCCCCTCGTCCTTGATGGCGTCAGCGCCCGCATCGACGACCGCTCCTCCACGGCACTGGTGGGGGCATCGGGTTCGGGCAAGACGACGCTCATGCGCCTCATCGCGCGCCTGTGGGACATCGACGGGGGAGCGGTGCGCATCGGCGGGGTCGATGTGCGCGATATGGCGACCGAAGATCTTTACCAGCACGTTTCCATGATTTTCCAGGACGTGTACCTCTTCGACGACACCTTGTGGGCCAACATCGCGCTGGGGAGGGAAGACGCTTCCCGCGACGAGATCCTCGACGCCGCCCGCCGCGCGCACGTCACCGAGATCGCCGACCGGTTGCCCGATGGCTGGCGGACGCGCGTCGGGGAGGGCGGTCAGTTGCTCTCCGGCGGTGAGCGTCAGCGCGTGTCCATTGCCCGCGCGCTTCTGCGGCGGGCGCCGGTGGTGCTGTGTGACGAACCGAGCAGTGCCCTGGACCCCTCGACCCGCCGTGCCGTCACCGTTGCCCTGGACGATTTGTCCCGTGACGCGACCGTCCTGGTGATCGCCCACCAGCTGGAGACGATTCGCGGCGCCAACCGCATTCTTCTGCTTGACGACGGGCGCATCGCCGCGTCGGGCACCCACGATGAATTGGCGGCTTCGGACGAGCGCTACCGGCGGTTTTGGTCGCTGCGAGAGGATGCCGGTCACTGGAACATCGGTAAAGAAAGGTAAGGCTAGGAATAGTGGTGGTCAAGTAGTTAAGATTTCAAGGAACCACCTATGCGAAAAGAAGCAACGGACTCAAGGAGTGCAATGTCAACGAAGAAGGACGTCAATCGGGAATCGTCCAAGGGAGCGGTGAAGGGAGGGTCTACGGGCGGCGAACTCGTCGCCGTCGGCGTATTCACGGTGATCATCGCGGTCATCAATTTCCTGTGCAACATCATCGGCGTATTCGGGCCGCAGATCCAGCCGTTCGGCGCCGTGCTCGCCGTCATCATCATCGGCATCCCCTTCGCCCTGTTCATCCGGCGAATCAATCACTTCGGCCCGGTGACCGTCATGGCCACGCTGTTGGCGCTGATCTTCACCCTCTTCGGTCATCACCTTGTGTCGGTGCTGTTCGCGCTGGTCTTCGGTTTGATCGCCGATCTGATCATCCGCAGCGGCAATTACTCCGATCCGAAACGCACCATCCTGGGGTACGCGTTCTTTGGCATCTACCCGATGGGTAATGTCCTGCCGCTGCTGTTCATGCGCGACGATATCCTCGCCCGCTACACGCAGGGCGCGAACGCCGAGTGGGCGCGGGCCTTCGGCGAATTCCTGTCGACTCCGATGGTGCTCGCGCTGACGGCGATCTGCTTCGTGGCCGCCCTGTTCGGCGGATGGCTGGGGCAGTGGGCGCTGCGCTCCTATTTCTCTCGCGCGGGCCTGTGAGAGTCACGCCGATCGAGAAGCTCGATCCGAGGGTGGCCCTGATCGGCCTTGTCGTCGTCGACGCCGCCCTGCTGACCGTCGGAACCGAGCTGATGGAAATCACCGGTGCCGTGGTGGCGGTGATCTGCTTGGTTGCCGCCCTGCGGCCGGTCGCGGCCATCGTCATGGGCCTGGCCGAAATGCTGGTGCTGGCCCTCGGCCATGTGGTCCTGCCCGCCGCGGAGGGCACTACCGCGGAGGTCCTGACGGTGCTGCTGTTCGCCATGAGCTTCACGTACCGCTTCGCCGTCGTCAGTGTCATCGCCTGGGCGGTCATCGGCGGCATCACGACCGGTGCCCTGCAGGCGTTCCTGGGGTGGGCCCGAGTGCCGCGCATCCTCGCCGTGCCCTCGGCGGTGGCCGTCCGTTTCCTCCCCGTTGTCGTCGACGACGCGAGGACGATCCGCGACAATCTGGTGCTTCGGGGAGTCGTCTCTTCCGGGGCGTCGCTGCTGTTGCATCCCATCATCGCGGTGCGTCACGCGGTGGTGCCGCTGGTGGCCACGTCCCTGCGCACGGGTGACGAGCTTTCCGCCTCCGCCCTGCTGCGCGGCCTGGGGTCCCAGCGGAAGCCGACATCGGTGGTGGAGTTGCGCGTGGGGTTCCCCGACGTCGTGGCGATGGTGATCGTCGCGGTGGTCGTGGCGTTAGCGGTGAAGGAGAAAATCGGATGATCGAGGTCAAGAATCTCAGCATTGCCGTCGAAGCGCCGGGTGAGGCCGGTGGTGCGCAGGGTTCGACTGTCGGGCAAACCCCTGAAGCGGTCACCGCAACGTTGCTGGATTCGATCGACATCCGGGTGCGACCGGGTGAGATGGTGCTCGTCACCGGTGGTTCCGGCTCGGGCAAGTCGTCTCTGGTCAATGCGCTCAACGGTTTCATCCCGCACATTCGCCCCGCGCGCATCGGCGGCGACGTGAAGGTCGACGGACTGGAGCCGGCCGCGGTCGAATTGGCCGAAGCGGGACGGGTGACGGCCACGGTGTTCCAGAACCCCCGCACCCAGTTCTTCGCCACCGACGTCCTTTCGGAGATTGCCTTCGGCGCTTCCAACCAGGGTGTGCCGCGGGAGGAGATTCTGCGGCGCATCGACGCCGCAGTGGATCTTCTCGACCTCGCCCACCTGCTCGATCGGCGGATGGGGGAACTGTCCGGAGGGGAGCGCCAGCGGGTCGCTCTGGCGTCTGCCGTGGTTTCGCGCCCCAGCCTGTTCCTGCTTGACGAGCCGACCGCCAATCTCGATGACGCCTCCACCCAGGCGGTCGCCGAGGCCCTGGCCCGCCTGAAGGGTGCCGGTGCGACGATCCTCGTTGCCGAGCATCGTTTGCATTATCTTCGCGGCCTGGTCGATCGCGTGGTCCAGCTGCGCCGCGGGCGGGTGGTGGCCGACTGTCCCGCGGCCGAGTTCTGGGAAATAGGCGAAGGCGAGCGCCGTGACGCGGGGTTGCGCAGCCTTGTTGCCCCCGCTTCGGATCCGTTGCCAGCACCTCCTGCCCCGGCGGATGTGGGCGGCCTGGAGCTGCGTGGTTTGTCGGCGGTGCGCGATGGCCGTCGGTTGTGGACGATCGACGAGGCGACTGCACCACGCGGTGCGATCACCTGCGTCACCGGCCCGAATGGCGTGGGAAAGTCGACGCTCGTGCAAGTGCTGGTGGGATTGTGCCGCGCCGAGGGTTCCGTCGTCTTGGACGGGAAAGCACTGTCGCGCCGCGAACGACGTCGCCGCTGTTCAGCAGTGATGCAAGACGTCAACCGCCAGCTTTTCGGGGTTTCGGTCACCGAGGAGCTTTCCCTGGGTCGTGCGAAACCGTCTGCCGAGGAGTCCGAGGTGGTTCTCGCCGAACTCGGGCTCGGCGGCATGGGGGAACGGCACCCGTTGAGCCTTTCCGGCGGGCAGCGGCAGCGCCTCGCCGTGGCGACGGCCGTGCTCGGCGGGGAAGAAGGGCGCGGGGCCGATGTGATCATCTTCGATGAGCCGACCTCGGGCCTGGATTTGCGGGCGATGGAGAGCATGGCCGGCGTGATCCGGCGTTGCGCGGACCGCGGCGCGGTGGTCGTCCTGGTCACCCATGATCGGGAATTGGTGGACATGATCGGGGACTTCGAGTTCCCCCTCACCGCACCGGGCCCGTGCGTCCCAGCGCGCCGAACACCAGGCCCGCGGTGATGGGGCCGCCGAATCCGAGCGTCGTCGGCGACTACTCCCGGGTGGCGTACGCCGAAATCCACGACGATGAAAGGGCGGTGACGGTAAGTGGCGTACTGCGGCGGGCGGTGGCCTTGTTCGGTGGCCTTGTTCGGTGCACGTGGGATCACCGTCGACCGGGTCATTGTCAGACAGGGACGAAAACAAGCCATACCGAAACCAGCGACTAGTTTCACTGCCGCACGGCAGAAGGAACGCAAATAAACATAACCTGCCCCAGCATGGGGCTAGGAGTATGAGTCCTGTGTTCTCGCTAGCGGTTTAACGTCTGATATTTAACCTGCTTACTGCTTCACGAATAATTTCTGGTCGTTTACAAAAAGCGAAGCGCACCTTATTTTTCCAGGGCTCCGGGTTATCGGTGAATGCCGACAACGGGATAGCGGCAACACCTTTGTCGATAGGCAAATGCTTACAGAACTCTTCGCCGTTCATTCCAGAAGAAGCAACATCGGCGACCACGTAATACGTCCCTCGTGTGTCATGGACCGTAAACCCAGCAGTCTCTAATCCTCTTACAAGAATTTTTCGGCATTCATCGAGTTCATCGACCATGGCATCTAGCCAATCATCTTCGTGCAATAGCGCATGCGCCACGGCCGGCTGAAATGGAGTCGTCGAAACGAAGGTCGTAAACTGCTTCGCCTTAATTACTCCATCCAGTAAATGTGGTTGTGCGATTGCCCACCCCGTTTTCCAACCAGTGCAGTTATAAGACTTAGCCGCAGACGAGACGGTCACCGTGCGTTCAGCCATTCCGGGCAAGGATGCAATAGACACGTGCTCAGCATCGGTATAAACCAGATTTTCATAAACTTCATCAGCCAAAACCAGCAGATCGTTCTCCGTGCATAGTTCCGCGATTTCGGCTAGTGCTTCTTTGCTCAAGACAGCACCGGTCGGGTTGTGCGGAGTATTGAGCACAATCATCGCGGTCTTGTCAGTGATTGCTTCGGCCACCGCGTCGATATCAATATCCCATGTGTTTTCAGAGGCCTTGAGCGGGACCGCCACGCGGGTGGCGTCGGCAAGAGCAATTGCAGCAATATATGCGTCGTAATATGGCTCCAGGACAATGACTTCTTGCCCTGGTTCCACTAGCCCTAGGACGGTGGCGCTGATTGCCTCTGTCGCACCTGCTGTAATCACGACGTGGTCAGTAGGAACGTCATATTTTGTGGCGATGGCTTCGACAAGCACAGGTAGCCCACGCAGCGGTGCGTACTGATTATTGCCAGACGCGATATTGTGCTGGGCTATTTCTAGCATTCGCTCTGGTCCGTCGGAGTCAGGAAATCCCTGCCCAAGATTGATCGCATCGTAGTCATTCGCCAGCTGCGTCATGGTGGCAAAGATCGTCTCGCCGAATTGCTGGAGCCGTCGTACCGTCATCGTTTCCTCCAATGGGGCTGTGTGCTGGTGGCTGTGTGTTGGCGGCTGCGGGTTGCTTTGTCTTCTACTTTTTCATGGCTCTGTGTTTTATGCGCTAGTTTCTGGTCTTATAGTCGGCGAAACTGCAGCCGCTATCTGGTGCGTACACTCCGCGCTGTTGACGTTTCGCAGCAGCAACCGCTTCATCGATTTCGTGATAAAAGCGGTCATTTGGTTCGACCACGATGGACACGGCCAGGCCCGCTGCGGCGACCTCTTTATTGACAAACGTGTCGGCGACATAGACACCGGCTAATTCGCGGCCATAATGGTCGGTTGGTTCTTGGTCATACTCCAGCCGTACCCGCGTGCCCTCAGGGATGAGTTTTTCTACGAAGCGTTGTGCCTGTTGGGCATAGCACTCTTTTCCTATCTCCGGGGTATCGATATTCAAAAGGCGAACACGGGTGGTTTCTTGTTCGCCTGGTTTAGAAACCCGAATGGTATCGCCATCGATGACATCTGCAACGGTTGCCATGTGTGTACCACCGCTGGCCTGGGTTTCGTTCTGGGCGTCATGGTCCAACAGTTGGTAGCCGCCGTAAACGAGACCCGCCACAATAATGAGGCCGATGCTCGATGCAGATTTCCTGTGAGCCGATTTTCCGAGTGACACTATCTACTTTCTTGAGTTCGTTAATCTTGTGTTCGTTAATGCTGACGGTTCGCTGCCTTCGACTTACGTCGTCACAGCGTTATGCCAATGGTTTTTGCGCACGTTTCCCCCATGCGGGGTGATGAGACGCAGCGTGTGGGCTTGACCTAATCTTCCTGTTCTAGAGTATATGCAGTTATTCTCACGGGATTTCGTTCGCTAGACTGGAGTGAAACGGGCACAATTTTCGCACAGCGAAATGGCGTACAGAAGATAGCCGTACAGATGCCAGCGCAGAATATTCGGTGCGGTGACATGTTCGCAGAATTCACGCCGCAGGATTAGCGCAGGATAATTAGAAAGAGGATCGTGTATGAATCAACCCCCGCGCGGGCAACGGCGAACAGGCAACAAAGGCACAAAACGTACTCATAACCAGAACCGCGGCGACAAGAAATTTGGTTCTGAGCGTTCGTCGAAACCGAATAGGGGCCCGCACAAGCCCGGTTTTCGTGAAGACCGTCTGAATAAGCGCTCTGTCGATCCAGATTTGCCGGACGATATCGATCCAAACGACTTAGATCCAACCGTATTGCAGGACTTGAAAGTCTTGTCGAAAGACAACGCCGATGCCGTCGCCAAGCATATGATCATGTCAGCGACGTTGATGGAAGAAGATCCTCAGCTGGCGCTGCGACACGCGCGGGCGGCGAAAGATCGCGCAGGCCGGGTGTCTGTGGCGCGCGAGGTCAACGGTATCGCGGCCTATCATGCCGGCGAATGGAAAGAAGCTTTGTCTGAATTGCGTGCTTCTCGACGCATGCACGGAGGGCCTGGTCTATTAGCCGTGATGGCAGATTGCGAACGCGGTTTGGGGCGCCCAGAAAAAGCCATCGAACTGTCTCGCGCACCGGAAGCCCAGCAACTTCCCGCAGACGAAGCCATCGAGCTAGCTATCGTGGCGGCCGGTGCGCGTTTAGACCAAAACCAAGCGGACAGCGCCGTGATCACTCTGCAGCGTGCAAACCCGGACAAAGCAAGTCGCGGTATGGCAGCCGTGCGTTTCAGCTATGCCTACGCCAATGCGTTGCTGGAAGCAGGGCGTCGCGACGAAGCACTCGAATGGTTCCAGCACGCCGCTACCATTGACGAAGAAGAATGGACCGACGCGGAAATTCGCCTGGAGGAATTGCAGAAACACTCATGAGCTTGCTCGATAATCATGATGGCCTACTTGTGGACCTCGATGGCACGGTCTGGAACGGTGATACTGCTATTGAGGCCGCGATTTCGGTGCTCAACGACGTCGATGTGCCGGTGGCGTTTGTGACGAATAATGCCTCGAAACCGCACGCTGCAGTCGCTGAAAAACTGCATAAATTAGGCATCGCAGATGACAACCCCACGGTGTTGAACTCTGTGGATGCGGTGCTCGAGGTACTGGCTGAAGAAGCTAGTCCTGGATCAACCGTGCTGGTCGTGGGGGCAGAGTGGTTGCACGAAGCCGTGCGCACTGCAGGCTATGACGTCGTGACTTCAGCCGGGCAGGACCCATCTAATTCCGGTATCGCAGCTGTAGTACAAGGCCACAACCCAGACAACGGCTGGGCGCAACTTTCAGAGATCGCGCTTGCCGTCCGGGCCGGGGCACGCTACTTGGTTACGAATGCCGATACTTCTTTGCCGACAGAACGCGGTTTTTGCCTGGGTAATGGAGCGCTTGCTGCTGCGGTCACGGCATCGACGGATGTGTATCCGCGGGCAGCAGGAAAACCTGAACCAGAGTTGTTTAAGCTGGCCGCGCAGAAAATCGGTGCGAAAAACCCGCTGTGTATTGGCGATCGTCTGAACACTGATATTGCTGGTGCACATAGTGCTGGTTTCGACTCTTTGCACGTTTTGACCGGGGTCTCTGGCGCCATCGAACTGCTAGAAGCCCCGCCTGAACACCGCCCGACTTATGTCGGTGCTGATCTTTCCGACGTCTTGTCCCCGGCGCAACAGCTGCTTCCCGGGCCGCAAGGTGATTTTACTGCCCGCGGAGACGGCCATGATGTGTTGCTAGAGCGCGGACCCGAGCAGGTGGATACCACCGCGGCCGATACCAGCCAAGACAATACGGCTGCTGCGCGCTTGGCTGTATCTTTGGCTGCGTTGCGTACTGTGCTGGAAGTAGCGTGGGCTATGCCGAAGCCCCCACGTTATGTTCACCCGCGTTCAGTCGCTGCTGAACACGCAGTCGCAGACTGGAGATAGCCCGTGTCAGCCCCGAAACCGCGCGATCCTAACACACCGGCCATGACACCGGCAGAGCTTGCCGACGAGCTAGCCGAGGTTTTCGAACACCCTGCGACGGACCTCGAAGGCGAGGCTGAACAGTTGGAACGCGCGCACCAGGTGTTGCAGCGCGGACTGCAGGAACAATAGCGGGAGACTAACGCAGACTAACCCAGCCAGGTAACCGCCTGTAACCGTCTGTAACCGTTTGAGGAGAAACGAGTAACCATGCGGCATGTCCATCACCCACCCCGGAAGCGTCTGGACGCGTTTCTGGTAGGGAAAATGCTGGCACGGTCTCGGGAGCACGCGGTTACGCTGATTAAAGACGGTGTGGTTACCGTTGATGGCTCGGTCGCACGCAAGCCATCGTTGCCGGTCACCGACGACGCACGCGTGCTGGTGAATGCTGGCACTGAACCGCAATGGGCTTCGCGTGGCGCATATAAACTGCTCGGGGCGCTGGAACAATTCGAACCAGAAGGGATGAACCTTGCTGGAAAGAGGGTTCTAGACGCCGGAGCCTCCACCGGCGGTTTTACCGATGTGTGCCTGCACCGCGGTGCTAGCGAAGTCGTTGCTGCAGACGTCGGACGTGGGCAGTTGATTCCACGTCTGCGACACCACCCACGGGTGTTGGTGCGTGAACAGACCAATCTGCGCCATGTCACCACCGAGGACACCGATGGTTTGTGCACTGCGATGGTGGGCGATTTGTCGTTTATTTCGTGGCGGTTGGTTTTACCGGCTATCAACGGAGTGCTGGACGACGGCGCTGACCTGCTACCAATGGTCAAACCACAATTTGAGGTGGGGAAAGAACGCCTAGGCAACCGAGGGGTGGTGCGCAGTGCCGCGTTGCGGGAGGAAGTTACCCAGGCCGTCGCGGAGTTTGCTGGCGAATTGGGCTTGTCGACGCTCGGTGCGGGGGCCTCGCGCCTGCCTGGTCCCAGTGGAAACGTAGAATACTTTTTATGGCTGAAAAAAGACGGTGGCGCACGGATGCCGTCTTCCCACACGCTGCACGAGCTTATCCACCAGGCGGTTGAGGAAGGACCACAGTGACGAGGTTGAATACGGTTACTGGTAGCAACCAACGCGCCAGCGATGAACGCGTCATCTTGTTGGTTCCCCATACCGGTAGCATGGGCAATGTTGCTACCACCGAACGCGTCGTACGTTTACTGGCAGCAGCAGGAATTTCTGTGCGCATCGTGGTGGATGATCGCACCGATGGTATTACCGAGCACCAGTATCTTTCCCAATACCCTCTGGTCGAGGCCGAGCCAGAGGCCGCACGGGGCTGCGAGCTGGTACTCGTGCTGGGTGGGGATGGCACATTTTTGCGCGCTGCTGATCTCGCCCATGCAGTGGATGTCCCAGTACTCGGGGTCAACATGGGGCATGTTGGCTTTCTTGCCGAGTGGGAAGAGGAATCGCTGGAAACCGCGATCGAGCGCGTCGTCAAGCGCGATTACCGCATTGAAGACCGCATGACCATCGATACGGTCGTGGTAGACGCCACGGGGATGGAAGTAGGCCGCTCCTGGGCGCTGAATGAAGTCAGTATGCATAGCCAAAACCGGCGAGGTGTGCTTGATGCCATCCTGGAAGTTGATGGGCGCCCGGTGAGTTCTTTTGGTTGCGATGGGGTGTTGATTTCCACCCCGACTGGTTCGACCGCTTATTCATTTTCTGCTGGTGGTCCCGTGTTATGGCCGGAACTTGATGCAATTTTGGTAGTGCCGAATAACGCGCATGCCTTGTTTGCCAAACCGTTGGTGGTATCGCCCGCTTCGACGGTTGCAGTCGAATCAGCCTCGCAAACTGAGGAAGCGATCGTGATCATGGATGGCCACCGCCAGATCACTATGCCTCCGGGTTCGAGGGTAGAAGTTGTCCGCGGCACGCATCCGATTCGTTGGGTACGCTTGGATGATAAACCGTTTACTGATCGTCTGGTGAACAAGTTTTGGTTGCCGGTGGAAGGCTGGCGGGGCCCGCGCGGTTTGCGCCAGAGACACGGCGGGAACAGTGCCAGTAGTGGCAGCGACAGAGAACAAGCACGAGGGGGAGGCGAGTAGCCAAGGTTATGCTCGCGGATATCACCATCGAAGATTTGGGCGTGATTCATCATGCCTCTGCGGAATTATCGTCTGGGTTGACTGTGCTCACCGGTGAAACTGGTGCCGGTAAAACCATGGTGGTCACCGGTCTTCGCTTGCTCGCAGGTAGCCGTGCTGATGCTTCGCGCGTGCGTACAGGGGCGAAAAAGGCCGTCGTGGAAGGGAGTTTTCTTGCCGACGAACTGAGCACTGGTGCGCAAAACGCTGTGGCTGAAATCGTCGAAGCGGGCGGGGGATCCGCAGATGAAAACGGCGAATATATCGTCGCGCGCACCGTTAGCGCCCAGGGCCGGTCGAAGGCCCATTTGGGTGGGCGTTCCGTGCCCGCGGCGAAGCTTGCCGAATTTTCTTCCTATGTGTTAGCTATTCATGGTCAAAATGACCAGCTACGCCTGTTGGCTCCTGAAGAACAACGGGCGGCGCTGGACCGGTTTGCACCGGATAACGCTGCATTATTGCGCGATTATCAATTGCTTTATCGCGAATGGAAGAAACTGCAGCGTGATCTGAAAATCCGTACTGAATCGCGTCGTGAGTTGGCCCAAGAAGTAGACCGCCTGCAGTTCGCCATCGACGAGATTGATGAGGTATCTCCAGAAGCGGGTGAAGATGAAGAATTAATCACTCGTATTCGTCGGTTACAAGACGTGGATTCATTGCGTGAGCAAGCTATGGCCGCGCTTTCTGCCATTGATGGTCCGGAAGCAGCAGGCGGGGATGGCGGCTTTAGCGAAACTGATCCGGCCTCTACTTTGCTGGGACAGGCGGAAGCTGCCGTGCGCGGTTCTGATGACCCACAGCTGGCTGCTCTAGCAGATAAACTTGGTGATATCACCACCCAGCTTGGCGAAATTTCTGCAGAGCTTGGTGGGTTTTTGGGAGAGCTGCCTGCAGATCCCGATCAACTCGAAGCAGCGCTGCAGCGACAGCATGCATTGAAGTCTTTGACTCGCAAGTATGCTCCGACGATCAGTGAGGTTATCACTTGGCGAAATGAGGCGGAACAGCGGCTTGCGAGCATCGATACCTCCGCGCAAGCATTGGATGATCTGCAGAAAAAGGTCCGAGCTGCAGAAAAATCTATGCTCGCGGCAGCGAAGAAACTGTCCACGGCTAGGCGGAAAGCCGCTGCTGAACTGCAGGAAGCCGTGACTGCCGAAATCCGCGGCTTGGCGATGCCCAAAGCCCGTTTGGAGGTTGCAGTCCGAGACACCGCGCCTGGCGAATATGGCTCTGATGAAATTGAGCTGCTGCTTGCACCCAACGATGCGGCACAGGCACAACCGCTATCGACGGCTGCTTCTGGTGGTGAATTATCCCGCGTCATGCTGGCGCTGGAGGTCATCATTTCTGCAGAAACTACAGGTGCGACGATGGTCTTCGACGAGGTTGACGCCGGGGTTGGTGGCCGTGCGGCGGTAGAAATTGGCCGTCGTCTGGCCAGGCTTGCGGTGCATAACCAGGTCATCGTCGTTACGCACTTGCCGCAAGTGGCTGCTTATGCAGATACGCATTTGCACGTCGCGAAGGAAGTCACCGATGACAGTGTCACCTCCGGCGTGTTGACGCTCGACCACGAACAGCGGGTAGAAGAACTTGCGCGCATGCTCGCTGGGCTCGATGACACAGAAACCGGGCGCGCCCATGCAACAGAACTATTGGAAAAAGCGCGCACAGACAAAAGGAAGAAAGCCTGAGTGCTTTAAGGCGCGCCTTGGCCACTACCGGGCTGAACGCGTGTTAAATATCCAGGCATGGGGTTGTTTAACAAAAATGCCGATCTGCCTGGAATTCAGGCCACTGTGCGCGATTGCACTCCTGGCGGAAAGGGAATGCGTAAATTCCACCGTGGCGATATCGCGGTGATCAACGCTGCCGATATCACCCGGCGGGAGGCGCAAACACTCGTGGACGCTGGCCCGTCGGTCGTCATTAACGTCGCTCGGTTCACGGAAGGCGGCGTGCCGAATTACGGCCCACACATGTTGCTTGACGACGACGTCGTGCTGTTAGAAAACGCTGGGGAAGGCTTCGCTTCTGCGATGCGCGAAGGCAAGAAAGCGCGTGTGACCGAAGACGGCGAGGTTTACCTCGGCGAACGTTTCATCGGCAAAGGCGAGTTGGTTAATCGGGAGGCTGCAGAAAAATCTTTTGCGGAAGCCCAGCAGTCTCTGATTGATCACATGGAAGCCTATTTTGGCAACACCATTCAGTTCATTCACTCCGAAGGCCCGCTGTTGATTGACGGCTTGGGGATCCCGGATATTCCGGTGAGTCTGGCTGGCCGGAAGGTGCTCGTCGTTAGCCCCAGCGTGCAGCACCGTGCGCAGATCAAAAATCTGCGCAATTTCATTCGAGAATACCGTCCAGCAATCATCGGCGTGGAACAAGCCGCCGATACTTTGCTGGAGATGGGGTATACCCCGGAGATTATCGTTGGTAACCCGACCGCGGTGGACGCCGACACGCTGCGCTGTGGGGCACAGGTGGTTTTGCCTGCCGACCCGGACGGGCATGCTCCGGGTTTGGAGCGGATTCAGGACCTTGGCGTGGGGGCTATGACCTTTCCGGCAGCGATCGAGAATGCCACGGATTTGGCGCTCTTGTTGGCTGATTATCATGGTGCTAGTTCGATCGTGAACGCGGGCAGCACGCTGGATCTGCACGATATTTTCCAGCAGGAAGAACACGCCACCCCGGCGGCGTTGTTGACCCGCACCAAGGTCGGTTCCAAGTTGGTGGATGCCGAGACGGTCATTGGTCTGTACCAGACGAACCGGGGAGTTGCTGCTGGGTGGCTGTGGGCAGCACTGGGAATCCTGGTGGCGTTGGCGGCATTGGTAATGATCGTTGGTATCGCTGGGAACGGTAATTTTGCCGAAAACATCACTGAGACCTGGGATAATATATTCTCGACTGTACAAGGTTGGTTTAGCTAATGGCTGGTGCCTCACGAACAGGAGTTGGAATCGCGGGAGCCGGAATCGGTCTCGCTTTAGGCGCGGGCCTGGGAGTGTTCTTGTTGAGCCCGAATATTCCGGGCGCCACGAGTGCCGATACCTCCGGTGCTACCGAGGCTAGTTCTGAACACGAATCGTTGGAAGCCAAAGAACAACTAGCGCAGCGTAAGGCCGCAGCAGCCGATGAGGTGGTGGCAGCGAGCGGCCAAGACATCATCGACGGCGTGCTTGATGAACAACCGGTCCTCGTGCTCGCAACTGCCGACGCTGACGAGGACGACGTAGAAAAACTTCGCGCATCCTTGCAACGTGCCGGAGCGATCGATTCTGGTTTGATCAATTTGTCGGAGAAGTTTTTCTCCCAAGATGGTGCAGACGAGTTGAAGACTATCGTTGCAAATACCTTGCCAGCTGGCACAGAACTTTCGGCTGAGAATCGGGATCCGGGCACTCATGCCGGACAGGCCCTTGGCGCGGCCCTGACTTTTGCCGCTGGGACAGATACGCCGAATTCCACCACAGAGGATCGCGCCTTGTTGCTCGAGACTCTCGCGGACGCTAAGTACCTTGATTATGAATCCGGTACGATTTTGCCAGGTCAAGCCGTCGTGCTGGTGACCGGTGCTGGTGCTGCGGGAGGCGCTACTGGCGGTTCGGCTGAATTCGTCGCGAAAAGCCAGGTGGCCTTTGCCCGGGCCTTGGACGAGGCCGGCGGAGCTACCGTGGTTGCCGGCCGTGCGGGCGATACCGATGCCAGCAACGCGGTGGAGCAGTTGCGTGCCGATGATGCTGCCACGGCAGCTGTCAGCACTATTGATGCCGTCGATCAGACCTGGGGGCGTTTGGCGACGGTGTTGGCAGTTGCTGAACAACTCACCGGTGCCAGCGGCGCCTATGGTTTTAGCGACAGCGCCGATGCGGTCTTACCCGACCACGATGCTAAGTTTTCTGCTGCAACGGCCGAGGGCGGGTCCGGCAATAATGATGAGGGCACTGGTGGCGAGGGCACTGCCGAATCACACAATGCACACGGACATTCCGAGAATGAATAACCGGCAGGCACCAGAAAATCAACAGTCGCAACAGCGCGGCGAGCACGTTTTTTCCACGCTGAATTCGGAGCTGCTCGCGCAAGGGCCCATCGTTGGGCTGCGCCGGGATACTGTCTCGATGCCGGGCGGGGGCGAGGCCACACGGGAAATCCTGGAACACTTTGGTTCTGCGGCAATAGTGGCATTGGATGATGACAACCGTATCGCGCTGCTGTACCAGTATCGCCACGCTTTCGGCCAGCGACTGTGGGAGATTCCCGCTGGCTTGCTGGATCATGCAGGTGAAACGGCATTTGAATGCGCACAGCGTGAGTTGTTGGAAGAAACCGGGATGCAGGCAGCACAGTGGGCAGTTCTCAGCGATATTGCTCCTACCCCGGGTATATCTGATGAAACCACTCGGATTTTTCTCGCGCAAAACATCAGCACAGCAGACCAGGATCCGGCTGAGCAGAGTGCATCCAGTCTAGCGGCTCAGATCGGTGATTCTGGAGATGAGGAAGCCGATATGGAGTTGGCCTGGATAGCTCTTGCCGACGCCGTCGCCAAGGTTTGCGCTGGTGAAATCACTAACGCTTCGGCTGTGGCTGGCATCTTGTTGGCACAGCAACACGTGGTTGCCGGTACACAGCTGCGCAGTGTGGAATCGCCATTCGAACTGCGTCCGACCGCGCTGGCGCAGCGTCGGCAAGCCTCTGGAACGGTGCCACCAGGCGCGGCCTTGACCCAGATTCCTGAGACGGACCACTAGGAAAAATGGCTGCTACAGCGCGCGCGATTGCCGATACCTGGCTGGACCACCTAGCGGTGGAAAAGGGGCATTCCGAAAACACGTTGCAGAGCTACCGGCGCGATATTCGGCGCTACCTTACCTGGTTGGAGCAGCTGGGGTATACGCACTTAAGTCAGGTAACAGCAGCCGATCTGGAAGGTTATTTGCGGGATCTGCAGACCGGGTTTGCGAAATTCCAGCCGTTGGGGGTTGCTTCGACTAGCCGGGCATTTATCGTTGTGCGAGGTCTGCATAAATTTGCGTTGAGTGAAGGCGAATTGGCAGAAGATGTGGCTGCGGGAATTGCGCCACCGAATGCCGCGCAGAATTTACCGGATGCTCTTTCCATCGATGAGGTGCTGCGTTTATTGGAAGCGATCCCGACTGGGCAGGCAGCGACCCCGGTGAATATTCGGGACCGGGCTTTATTGGAATTGTTGTATTCCACGGGCACGCGTATTTCGGAGGCTTTGGATATTACGCTCGATAATTTTCGTCATGCTGCCGACGGCGAACGGATCCTTCGCGTGACCGGTAAAGGCACGAAACAACGCATCGTTCCCATGGGACAGGCTGCGATCGATGCGTGTAACGAGTACGTGGTGCGGGCCCGGCCCCTGCTGGCCAAGGGAACCAGCCATGCGCTGTTCCTGAACACGCGTGGGGCACAATTGAAACGGCAATCCGCGTGGAAAGTACTGCAAGAAGCTGCGCAGCGCGCGGGAATCAGTACCAAGATTTCCCCGCACACGCTGCGGCATTCATTCGCCACGCATTTGCTTTCCGGCGGAGCTGATGTGCGAACCGTACAGGAATTACTAGGTCATTCTTCAGTGACTACCACGCAAATTTATACCCACGTGAGTGCCGATGACATGCGGGAAGTCTGGGCGCAGTCGCACCCGCGGGCGTAGTTGCTGGGTGTGCACATAAAGGAGGGAGTAAAAGTTGTGCAAAAGCGAACAAAAGACTCGCCAAGATCTGATAATCTTACCGAATTCGCTTGCGGAGTTATCGATTAAATAGGTTAGCCTTAGGTATTGATTTTCTCGCCGATCTGTGTAAAGTTAACCTCATGCAATTTTTATCCCGGCGTGTTCAATCTGAAGCTTCGGATTATCGGCATACGATAAACCTGCGAGGAATTCTTATTTTTTCGGTTGCACTCTTTTCTGCTGTTGTTCTTGTAGCATGCAGTAATGAGAAACTTACCGATAATTCTTCTGTAGGTGGATCTTCTGCTGCTGAAACAGAAGATCCTCGCATTGTGGCGCTCGATTGGCGGTACGAAGAAATCCTTCATGCGCTTGATCTGGAGCCAGTCGGAATTGTGGAAATCGGACAATCAAGGGCACCAGCTACCCTGGAAGGTAAACTTGACGGCATTGAATCTGTTGGGCAAGCGAAACAACCAAACTTGGAAGTGATTCAATCGCTCGAACCAGACTTGATTCTGGCAAGCCCAACGCGTCATGCTGCGATAATGGATCAACTAGCTGAGATTGCACCTACAGAATCTTATTCAGACGATAGCTATGTCGATGTTTTGGATGCAATGGACGAAATCGCAGCTAAATACGATCGTCAAGATAAGTCGCAAGAAGTGCGTAATCGTATAGAAAGTAAAGTAGAAAAGGCTAGCGACGTAGTCCCGGACGGCACTCGTTCTGCACTGATTGGCTGGACGAAGGACACCTTGTATACCTGGGTGGATCCTTCATTCCCAGCTTCGTTATTAACTGCTGCAGGCTACCAATACGGCTACCAGGGAGAAAAGAGTGCGATCGAATCAAAGACAGACGTAGCTGAGCTCACCGGTGATAAGCTATCAACAATGGAGTTAGACACTCTGTTTCTTTATAACGATCAAGAAGCTTTTTATAACAGTCCATGGGCTGACGTTGTCGATGACGTGGTCGACGTCGAACAAGATACTTGGTCCCGATCACGCGGACCGATAGCCGCCGAGGTTATGCTCGATAAAATTATCGACCACGCGCTACAGAAGTGAACGTAGAAACGGAAACTAAGACTAGCACCAATGTCCGTGTTAGGGCGCGAACAAGACAAGTTCGCGCGCTCGTAACAGTGGTCGGAGCGCTTATTAGCATTACAGTGATAGTTTGCTGGCGTATGCTACAGGTTGAAGCTCCCCACAATGCTGAATGGTTGCTCGCTGAAGTTGTCGCGGTTAACCGCGATCGCCTTATCGTTGCAGTTGTTGTCGGGATGTGCCTTGGGGTAGCAGGCGTTCTTCTACGGACAGCTACAAAAAATCCGCTAGCAGATCCGGATATCGTAGGTGTTAATTCTGGCGCGGCATTCGGAGCGGTAGCAGCAAGTGCTTTTTCAGGCAATTCGGGTAGTTTAACTCTATTGCCTTGGGCATTACTCGGCGCGACGGTCGCGGGTGCGATTACGGTTTTTTTCGGGCTACGCGGTTCCGCTACCCAGTCACAGCAAATATCTGTGCAGCGCATGGTTTTGTTGGGAATTGCGGTGAGCGCATTATTTAGTGCTTTAACATCCGTTGCTCTGGTCCTTGATGAGGCACAGTTAGCCACTGTACTATCGTGGCTTTCCGGCAAACTTGCCGGCGTAAGGCTATCAGAAATCTGGACTGCACTAATTTGCCTGATTATCCTGTTGCCACTGATGGTCATGAGCGGTAAACAACTCGATACGTTGACTGCGGATGAGCAAATCGCTACTGCATTTGGTGCAAAACCCGCGTTATTGCGACTACTTGCGATCGTGGTTGCGATTATTCTTATAGCTCCCTGTGTTGCTGCGACTGGACCGATTGGATTTTTAGGTCTTATGGCTGCTACGGCTGCTCACCGGCTTTGTGGTGTTAACCACCGGTGGGCGTTACCCGTGGCAGGTTTACTTGGTGCATTCGTGCTGTTGCTCGCAGATATTGTCGGTCAAGCGGTATGGGCTCCGGCTGAGACTCCCGTAGGAATCGTTACCGCCATTGCTGGTGTTCCTGTACTGCTATGGGGAATAAACCACATGTCTAAAAAGTCTTAGGCCTACTGGTGGAGGATAAAATAATGGCCACCCAAACGACGACGCGGTTTATCGTTGCCTTTGCTATCGCGAATGCGGTTTTGCTCTTGATGATTGTGCTTGCCCTGGGAATTGGAGCTGTAGCTGTACCTCCTAGTGAAGTCGTACGACGCCTGATGGAGGCCGATAACCTTATCTGGAAATTCCGCGTGCCGCGAGCGCTCGTTGGGGTGTTTGCGGGTGCCGGGATGGCGATTTCTGGTTGCTTACTGCAGCTAGGGCTACGGAACCCACTTGCCGCCCCAGATACCGTAGGCATTACTGCAGGAGGAGGGCTTGCTGCGGTAGTCGCATTGCTCGGCGCAGGTGCATTGCCGGCACAAGCTCTCACCCCAGTCGCGCTAGTCGGAGCTTGTGTAGGTGCGGGCTTAGTTTTAGTTGCTTCCGGAAAAGGCATGAATAATCCGATTCGCTTAGCATTGACCGGTGTTGCAGTTTCTGTAGGACTTGGGGCAGTCACGCAGTTGTTACTCGTTCGTACTGCACCCGAAGCTGGGGCCGCGATGGCGTGGCTGAAAGGCTCGTTGTATGCACGCTCGCTTTCGGATGCTGTTGTCGTCGGTCCGATTGTCGTTGTCGTATTTTGCTTGAGCCTGATCATCGCGAAGCATTTTGATGTCTTGCTGCTTGATGACGCCACAATGAAGGGAATCGGAGCGATGCCGTTGCGCTGGCGGCTGCTCGCCGTTGGTTGTGCGATCGTTAGCGGTGCGGCGGCCGTGGCGGCAGCTGGTGTACTCGCATTTGCGGGGTTAATCGTACCGCATTTAGCACGTCTATTGGTTGGCCCGCAGTTATTGCGGCAATTGCCAATGGCAACAGTCATCGGGAGTGCATTAGTTGTTGGTTCTGATGCGCTGGGACGGTGGATGTTCAGCCCGACTGAGATACCAGTTGGTGCGCTGATTGCGATAATAGGTGCACCGTACTTCGTATTCTTGCTCATGCGAATTACATCAAAAGGTACCTGAAGTGAGTAGCTACAATTTGTACAAATATACGATACAAAATTTAGGGGTCCGAGATGAATTCCGGAAATACTGATGCACTTACCGGACACAATATCGTCGCGGGGTATAGCGATGCACCGGTCTTACGGGATGTTAGCGTAAATATTCCGAGAAACAAGGTCACCGCGATAATAGGACCGAATGGCTCTGGTAAATCAACGTTATTGAAAGTGCTCGGACGTCAATTGTCGCGGTCTTCAGGAGTAATTAAACTCGGAGACGTTAAACTAGAAAGCTTTTCCTCCCGCGATTTTGCCCGAATGGTTTCGTATCTGCCCCAACGACCAACAGTGTCTGAAGGACTTACAGTCCGTGACTTAATCAGCTTTGGAAGGTATCCCTATACCGGAATTTTTGCGAATTTATCGCACGAGGATTATTTGGCAGTCGAAGACGCAGCCGAACAAACTGGAATCGCAGAGTTATTGGATCAAGATGCAACAAATTTGTCGGGTGGCCAACAGCAACGGGTATGGATCGCAATGGCGATCGCCCAACAAGCGTCGACGCTGTTACTGGATGAACCAACAACGTATCTTGATCCCGCATTCCAACTATCAACGCTCGATTTGGTCAAGAAATTGCACCTTAAAGGGCATACTGTAGCGATGGTTCTACACGACATCACCCAAGCTGCACGATATGCGAATCATGTTATCGCGATGAAAGAGGGGGTAGTGGTACGTGCCGGAAATACTGCAGATGTATTGACTCAAGAACTGGTACAAGATGTTTTCGCGGTTAACTGTTTGTTGCTGGAAGATCCGGCGACTGGAAGGAAATTACCCGTTCCGTACAGTTTATGAGACAAGGACTACTCTTGACTATTTCCAAAACAAGGTTATGCTTACCTTCATGAAGTTTGAAGAGTGCCTAGCTAATGCGGAAATTGATATCAACAAACGTCTAATTGAATCGTTAGAGCGAGAAAAACTGGTAACACCAGCCTTGACTCCTGAGGAACGGTTAAAGATTAGTGGAATGCGCCCTTGGGATGTATTAAAGATGCTTAGGGATAATTCCCGACTTAACGTTCCGACAAATAATATCCAGCGTACGATTCAGGAGTTACGCGACGGTATTCGGGGACTTGCTTTAGCTCGGCAGGGGCGGGACGAACGCTGGGCAAATATGCTTTTGACGAAAACCAATTCATCGTCACCTTTCCAGGACCTGGTTGAAGCTTGTCTAAACCGATGTCGGGGTTACGATTACACAGCCTCAGCCCTCCTAGCGAAATTTGAGCAATTGGTTACGGATGGGCACCATGCTCATCCCTGTGCAAAAACTTGTCTTGGGCTTGGCGCTGATTATCGATTCGTTCTACCAGAGCAAATCGAACAATTAGAACTTCGATTTCTAGCGGCTGATCAGTCTCTAGTCGAAGAAACCGGGGTGGGTATTCAACAGGCTTTATCCGAGACACTGCCAGAGATGGCTTCACGAATTCACGACGAACTTAGAGAACTAGGCTTGGAGAATTTTCTTGTTATTCCGGTGCATCCCTGGCAATTAGAGAATGTTATTCTTGAAGAATTTGCTAAAGAATTCAGGACACGCCAATTGGTTGTCTTGGATTCGGTGGCCAATGCAGAACCTTTAATGTCTGTGCGTACGTTCCGAGTAACCCATGGAAATGGGAGTGTGCATATTAAGGTTGCACTTGAAGCGCAGCTTACTGGCGCAATAAGGGGATTCTCGCCTACTGCAGCCCTCGGTCCAGATATTAAAAACATATTTGATGTTGCAATGACGGCTAATGGAGGTATTATTCCGCGGACTCAAGATGATGATAAGGCCTTCAGTACTGGCGAAGATTTAGCTGCCATCCGTTATTCGGGAACATCTGGATTACGAGAGCGTTGTCTAGGGGCGCTAATTCGGAAGGATCCGACTTCTGGATGCTTAGAAAAAGATATTGCAATGCCAGTGGCCGCGCTGTTTGCGACTAACCCCCTGACCGGACGGAAAGTGATTGATGATATATTCATCGAATTAAAGAACCAGAGCGCTCCTGGAATGGAGAAAATCAGCTTAATTACTGAATGGACCCGACAGCTCTGCGATATATTGGTTGCACCCGTAGTTTCTATGCTCGCAGTGTGGGGAATTTCTGTCGAGGCCCATCAACAGAATACAGTTCTCATTTTGAGAAACAATTTTCCTCATAAGGTTATTGTTCGAGACTTTGGAGGCGTGCGGATTTTCCCCAAAGGCGATCTTTCTCTGTTCCCTGACCTGGCTCAGTATTTTGAGCGCCTGTCATCTACGTCTTTGGTGGTCGACGACATCAGAAAGCTCGTAAATAAAGCTATATACCCTCTTATTTCTAATCTGTTTGAAGAGTTTGTTGTAAAGCTAAATCTAAAGAAAGACGAGGCTGAGCAAATATGGACGATCCTTGCGTCATGTGTCGAGCGCGTTCGTTTTCGTCTCGTATCTAACGGACAAATTTTAGGCAAAAGATCTCACAATTTCCGGCAACAAGTCTTTGAAACAATTCAAGATGGAAAACTCCCAGTAAAAAGGCTCCTTGGAATGCGACTGTCAGGAGCCGTCCGAGAGCAGGAGTATGTTTATACTAAAAATCCATTGGACATAAACAAGATTCCAATCGCAACACAGCTCAGGGCTGGAAAGGAAACTATTATGTCCGCCAAAATCGTCGTAGACGACAGATTGCGGGCGGCAGCTCAAATTGAAGGAATATCAACTTCTGAGTTTGGGAAGATCGAGGCTGATGTTCGCAACGCGATCGATTGCTTGGCCCAGGTTTCCCATTTAACAGAAAAACGTATTCGAGCACATCAACAACGACAGATGGTGATAGGGCAGCAAGATTCATCGTTCTGGTCGTATCTTCAGAGTAAGCCAGCACAACTTTCGGGAGCATATGCGGACAAATTAGCTGTTAGTGGCCATAATGTTCATCCGTTAGCGAAGCTCCGACGTGGATTCAGCGTAGAAGACTCATGGCTATACGGGCCGGAGAATGATTCAGTCGTTGATCTGGTTCTGTTAGCAGTCCAACGTGATCTGATTGCCCATTCCTGCATTAGTGTTGAATCCGGGATTTTTGACTACTATCCAAACTTGATTCGCCTTGCGAAAGACATTGTGGCAAAGGATTTTCCAGTTGATCATCATAAGTACGACATAATTTTCGTTCACCCGTGGCAGTATAAATCTGTCATCATAGACAACTTTAAAAACGAGATTGATGCTGGTTTAATTAAAATTATTGAGCCTTGTGTATTACCTGTTCACCCGACGATTTCATTGCGTACCGGGATTCCACACGTTCCAGACGAATTTGGACGACGCCCGATGGTTAAAACGGCAATCGATATTGTGGCAACCTCCACACGCAGATCGATTTCTCAAGACTCTGCTTTGGGTACGCCTGTTATGAGTGGTGCTATTGTTGACCTGGTACAAAACGTTTTGGCTCAATATCCCGAAAACCACCGCCCAAAAGTTAAGGTACTCCCAGAGTTTTCTGGAACCGCTTATAACGGGCCCCGCCACAGTCCAACGGTCCAACGCGGGTTGTCCACACTTCTTCGACGTAGCCCTGAAGACGTGCTTGGTAAAGAAGAATTTGTTATTGGCGCCAATACGTTGAGAGGGGTTCCCGAAACGCTCGATCCGGCGCTGTCGGGTCTGATCGGAAAACACCCGGAGAGATGGCTTAAAGACTATTCGTTCGATCTTCTCGGTACCGTGCTACCTATGATGTGGTTGTATGGCGTGGCTCTTGAAGCTCATCTACAGAACACCCTCGTACGCGCTAAAACATCCAATATCGGAGTCGAATACATGGGGATAGCCTTAAGAGATTTTTCAGGAATACGAATACTTAGGTCTCGGTGGGAAGCGTGTGTTCCGGATGTTGCTTTAAGGCCACGGGCTGTAACAGTTACCGAGAATGTCGAAGATTTTAGATCAAAAGGAATATATGCAGCGATATCAGGAAACCTTGATGGAATTGTCGCAGAACTAGCTAAAATCACATCAACATCCGAAAAATATTACTGGAATATTGTTAAGGAAGTTTTAGGAAATCTTTGTCAGTTTTGGAGAGGAAAAATCCCCGACGGTGATTTATCTTTCCTTTTGTCACCTGTCATGGCCCAAAAATCATTTCTCCGTATGGCGTTAGATCCTTCGAAGGGTGATTCCTATATCATGGTGCCTAATCCTTTAGCCAGGAAGGTTGATTTAGGGGATTTTGAACAAAATGAATAAAGGCGGAGATTCTGAGACAGCGATTCGACTTATTCTGTTTACTTCAGTATTATCTCGATTCGCTGGGGCAGCAGAGCTAGTCCTTCTGAACTGGTGGGTGATAGTGGCTACTGGTCAGGCCGCAATGGTTGGTTTTGCTGTGATGGCGCGGTTGCTACCGCTTTTGTTGGCCGCACCTCTCTTATCAAAGCTAGCTGATCGTATAGCCCCTTTAAACATCTTAGCGTTTGCACTTTGGTGTGGAACGCTTTGTACGATGCTTATTGCCTACGTTATTCGGGTCCACGGTGACAGCCTCTATTCCTTTCAGATTATAATATTAATATTAGTGCTACGCTCTATAATCTTGTCCCCAGAGCCTGCGCTTAGGCAACTCGCAATTGCAAAACTGGTTCCGTCTGACAGGCTTGTCCCAGAAATGGCAAGGTTGTCTACGATTTTGACACTTTGTCTTATACTTGGTCCGGCAGCTTCGGGGGTATTTCTTAGTTCCGGTGGGGTAGGGGCTGGTTTGGTTGCTATATCTTTCACATATCTTGTTTCTGCAGTTATTTCTATTTTTGCATTGAGGCAGTCGAGAAAGTATATAGGGGAGGATTTGCCGGAGGGTCGAGATGATGCTGGGAGAATGACATTATTTCGAGATATAAAGATGATTTTGGGTGAGAAGAATTTGTCCCGCCAGATTTTACTCGCGACTGGGCCGATGTTCGCTATTTTTCCATATACAGCAATGATCCCGGTAATATTCGCAGATGATTTTAAACTGCCCCCTGGAGTTGCTGCTGCTGTTGGTTCCTGCGCGGCAGCAGCCGGTGCTGTTTGTTCGGCAACTCTCCTGAGGAGATCCCCTCCAGTGCATGTGGACAGATCTTCGTGGAGATCGGCGGTTGGCGTTTCGTTTCCCATAATGTTGGCAGCATGCGTCTATCTCTTTGCTAAGAACCTTATTGCGTTGTCTATCATCTTTGTAGTAATAGGTGCGGTTGGCCAGCGTTATCGAACTCTAAATCGAAGCGCGGTGTTACTCGCAACCCCAGAGTCGAAACGTGGTATGGTTCTTGGCGTTGCTTCGGTCGACCGAGTGCTCATTCCCCTCGGAACGTTTGTTTTTGGAGTTATTGCCGATTTATTTGGCGTTTTCACCATGCTAATGGGGATGGCATCGGCAAATCTCGGGCTGATCTTGTTAATATACCTATTTTTTACAGACAAAAATGTTATCAAAGTATAGTGGAAACGTATATCGTTTGAGTGTAGTTCCCGATATGAAATTCTGTCTTCGAAATTTGATGTTGGCTGGTACGCAACCCATCATTGCTGCAATCTTGAGCACAAGGAAGTGTACTCGACGAAGAAACTCATGCCATCGCGGACCATGCTTAGTTTTGACGTAAAAAGTAAAGTGGCATGATAGGAGATGCTTGTTTTATGAGCACTGCACAATACGATGCGTCCCCGGCAGCGCGCGCTGCGGCTGTACTATGAGGTGGTCGCTGAGGATGGCGCCACCAAGTCCGGGACCCACCGCAAGATCGGCCGCATGCTCGATATCAAGCCGGTAACCTTGCACAATTGGATTCGTAAGGCGGAAGCTGCTGAAGTCGAAGCCACAACTCAGGCCGAACAGGAAAAAGACGCCGAACTCAACCAGCTTCGTCGCGAGAACAAGCAATTGAAGCAAACTAATGAGGGTGTGAAGTTGGCGTCGGATTTTTCGCCCAAGCACAGCTCGACTGCAAACTAAAATAATCGTTGGTTTCTTATGTGAGCACCGGCACTTATTTTGTATTGAGTGGATGTGTTGGGTTCTCCAGGACCGCGAGCACGAAATCGCCGCTCGCACCTATTATCGCCACCTCTGCAGGGGACTTGGGCTCACAAACCCAGTGCAATTCACAGAGGGGTAAACGAAAATTGCAGAAATGCTCGGTTTGTCAACGGTAATCAGGAACAAATTTTTAGAAATCCTATACATGCCCAGCAATTCCATGTAATGTGAGTGATTAACATCATAGCAGGGAGGTAATATGGTGGCTATCTATAAAGAAACATGCTTGCAGTTTTAGTGTTGAGCATGGCTGCTGCGCAACAAGAGGCGATGGGCCAAGAATCTAATGGTCGAGCCCCGCAAGAATTTGAGATCGAATCGGGAAAACATTTGGGATACGTCCGGGGGTGCCGATTGATGGAGTTATCCTATGCTAAATAGTTTCAGGTTTTATTGGAGACAAGCCCCAATCCGAGTGATCTGCACTGTCGTTGTGGCGCTAGCGCTGCTTGTTGGGGCAGCATACGTTGCCTCAACAACGCAAGACTCGCATGGAGTCGACACTACGACAGACGTAGCGTCTATAGACTACGGAAAGATTTTGCGATCGTATCACTCTGAGAATGAATGTAATACAAAGGCTAATTATTACAACGACCACGGGTGGTACCACATGAAAGTCTATTGTTTGTACAACTACGAAGAGGATAATGGCATATGGTTTCTGATGGAGCAGTGACCTTGCGAGAAGAGCTAACGCAGACTAGCCCGTTACAGGAGGCGCTGCAGTATAGCCAGAAAACCATTACCAAACGCGCATTTGCACTGGAAGACGAGTGGAAACGCACGCCACCTGTGGAGGGCTTCTCCGAAGAAAATTTCTATTCGCGTGCAAATCTATTACTGGTGCGCGATGCTGGAATTTCTAAGCATGATCTTTATCTTTATATCGCAGCGGGTGGTTTCCGTGCGCACAGTGATGCCTTCTGGTATTTCGGTTCTCATTTGGAAAAAGACCATCGTGTTGTGGTCGATTCTTTGCTCTGTTCACCGAGTCTAGAATCGATGCTTAATATCCACGTCGCCGTAAGATACTTGGACAAAGAGTTTATGCTGAATTTCATCGAGGATATGTGGAACGGGGAACCCTTCGGTATGTAGAATTTTGAACCAAGTCGTAGCCGGGTTGAGCAGTTATTAGTTCAAGGCCATAGCCTTGTCTATTGTGTTCGTTCGTCAAGCAGGTGGACTTTTTTAATAACAGCGTTGTAAGTTTGGTGTATCGACACAGAGATATGCTGCTGGCCGGGGCCGGTCGGTATCGACGAGCGGCTCTGGGTTTAGTCTTGATGCAGGAAGGCGAGGACATGAGTGACGACGGGCTCTTTGAGGCGGAAGAAACCGGCCTCACCGGCCGTGCAAAACGTGAATTCTCGCAACCAAAGCCGCTGGACAAGCATGGCCCTGCCACGATCATCTCGATGTGTAATCAGAAGGGGGGCGTTGGCAAGACCACCACGACCATTAACTTGGGTGCCTGTATCGCAGAGCATGGGCGTAAAGTCCTGTTGGTTGACTTGGACCCGCAAGGGGCATTGTCTGCGGGTTTGGGTATTTCGCATGACCGTTTAGAAGACACCATCTATGACGTCATGTTGGACAACCACACCAGCATCCACTCCGCAATTTTGCATACCGATACCGCAAACCTTGATGTAGTTCCTGCGAATATTGACCTTTCTGCTGCTGAAATCCAGATGGTCAACGAAGTTGGTCGTGAGCACACTCTGGCCCGTGCGCTGCGTCCGGTAATGCGGGATTACGACTTCATCATCATCGACTGCCAGCCGTCCTTGGGCTTGTTGACGGTTAACGCGCTTGCCTGTTCACACGGCGTGATTATTCCAATGGAATGTGAATACTTCTCCCTGCGTGGTTTGGCGCTGTTGACCGATACCGTCGAAAAAGTCTCTGAACGCATCAACTTTGACCTGGAAGTTCTGGGAATTCTGGTCACGATGTTCGACCGACGCACCAAACACGCGAGGGAAGTGATGGACCGCGTTGTCGAGGTGTTTGATGAGAAAGTCTTCGATACCGTGATCACACGCACCGTCCGCTTCCCAGAGACCTCCGTGGCTGGCGAGCCAATCACGAGCTGGGCACCGAGTTCACAAGCCACCCAGCAGTATCGAACCTTGGCGCTGGAAGTCATGGAGCGCACCGCTAACGCTCAAGCATGACGCATATTCACGCTGCACAGACTCGCACCGCGCAGCACGAACAGGGCAAACCGGCAAACCAAGAACAACCAGAGATCACTGGTTTTCGCCTGGCTTTGGCGAATTTCGAGGGGCCTTTTGACTTGCTGCTGCAGCTTATCCATTCGAAAAAAATGGATATTACAGACATCGCTCTGCACGAGGTCACCGACGAATTTTTAGCGTATACTCGTTTTCTTGATTCCAGCGCAGGCCTGGACGAGCGCACAGAATTCCTCGTGGTGGCAGCAACCTTGCTGGACCTGAAGGCAGCGCGTTTGCTTCCCCGTGGAGAAGTCGACGACGAAGAAGATCTCGCACTGCTGGAATCGCGGGACCTCTTGTTCGCCCGGTTGCTGCAATACCGCGCATACAAACAAGTTGCCGAGTTATTTGCAGACTGGCAGCGCAACGCACAGCAACGATACCCACGGGCCGTGGCCATCGAAGAACGTTTCGCGCAATTGCTACCTCCGTTGCACCTGGGGCATAGCCCGGAATCGTTCGCGGAATTAGCCGCGGGAGTATTTCGCCCGAAACCTCCCGAGGAAGTCGGCACTGATCACGTACATCGCGTAGCCGTTTCAGTTCCCGAACAAGCAGGTGTGATGCTGAACTCGCTGAAACTGCTCGGGGCCAGTGAGTGGACAACGTTTGCTGCCTTAACCCGTGATTGTCCGGATACCATGCACATCGTGGGGCGTTTTTTGGCACTACTAGAGCTGTACAAGGCGCGCGCGGTGGATACAGAACAACCTGAAGCGTTAGAAAAACTGTCTGTGGCATGGACTGGCTTGGATGTGGATCCAGCCGTCGTTGGTGCGGCAAACTGGGAATAAGGTGGGAAAAAATACCAATGCCTGTCAATAAGAGCGGTTGTCGGCGAAAATAGGTGACTGTGAGAATAGGCGACTGTGAGAATGGGTGCTAGCAAGAATAGGCGTAAAGGAACAGGATGAATATGGACGATAGCACGGGGCAATCTAGGGATCTGCCACTGATTTCTCAGCTGCGCAGCCAGTTAGAGTCCATCTTGCTCGTCATTGATGCTCCGGCGAGTACTGCGCACCTGGCTCGAGCACTCGGCGTCGCTAAGTCCGAGGTCGTTGCACTGTTGGAAGAAATTCGTGATGAATTCGACAGTCGTGGTTCGGGGATGCAGCTGCGGGAGAACGCAGAAGGCTGGCGTTTGTATACCCGCACTGCAAACGCCACCCCCGTCGAGGAATTTCTGCTTGATGGAAGCCAGACCAAGCTCTCTCGTGCCGCGCTAGAAACCCTGGCTGTCATTGCATACCGACAACCGGTGACTAGGGCTCAGGTCTCGGCCGTCCGTGGGGTCAACGTCGACGGTGTTATGCGCACGCTGGCAATTCGCGGTATGATTCGCGAGGTTGAGGCAAGTCAGCATCCCGAGCTCACGGAGGAGACGTCCAGCACAGCCCGTTTCTATGTCACCACCGAGCTGTTTTTGGAACAATTGGGCATAGATTCTCTCGCTGCACTGCCTGATCTTGCGCCATTGCTGCCAGAACTCGACAGCATTGACGACCAATTTTAACCCGGCAGACGACAACAGCTTAAAGGACCGTGATCACCGTGACCGAAAACCACAGTAAAGCAACCGCAGAATCCATTGCCCAAGATTTAGGCGCGGACTGGATTTTTGCCGATGAACCGACCAACGGCCAAGACAATGATGCAGGCTATGAAGCCGTGCGGCTCCAGAAAGTGCTGTCCCAGGCAGGCGTGGCCTCACGTCGGCACTCGGAAATCTTGATTCGTGACGGGCGTGTGCAAGTCAACGGCAAGACGATCACGAAACAAGGCGTGAAGGTTGACCCTTCGCGCGATATCATTCACGTCGACGGTGCCCGAATCAACGTGGATGAGGAAAAAGCCTATTACGTGCTGAACAAGCCACGTGGCGTGCAATCCACCATGTCGGACGAGATGGGCCGGCGTTGCGTCGGCGATCTGGTCGTCGGCAAGTTGGATGCTGGCGAAAGGCTGTTCCATGTCGGGCGTTTGGATGCCGACACCGAAGGTTTGCTGATTCTGACTAACGACGGCGAGCTGGCGAATCGCCTGATGCACCCGAAATACGAGGTATCGAAGACCTACCTGGCGGAAGTGCTCGGTGAGGCAGGTCCGAAGCTGATTTCTACGCTGCGCGAAGGCGTGGAGCTGGAAGACGGTATGTCGAAAGCGGATTTCGTCCGCGTCATCGACAAAAACCAAGGTTATTCGCTGGTGCAGGTGGAACTCCACGAAGGCCGCAAGCACATCGTGCGCCGCATGCTAAAAGAAGCCGGCTACCCGGTCCAGCGCCTAGTGCGTACTAAGGTGCACACGGTGCAGCTTGGCGAACAAAAGCCCGGCGTCTTGCGGGCATTGAATGCCTCGGAGCTGACTTCGCTGTATAAAGCAGTGGGCATGTAGAAAACGCTGGCAGTTGATACACAGCTAATATGCAGTTAATACACACAGAGCAGACAGAAACGATAGAAACGAATTTATGATTACGAATATGCCTGACGACGGCCTACTGGTTGCCGTCGACGGACCTTCCGGAACAGGGAAATCTTCCACCTGCCGCGCGCTCGCGAAACAACTGGACGCTAAATACCTGGATACCGGTGCGATGTATCGAGTAGCCACGCTCGCCGTGCTGCGCGCTCAGGTAGACCCGCTCGATAGTTATGCGGTCATTGAGGCGACACGCGATCTGCCGATCGAGATTAGCGATGACCCGGAATCCAGCGCGGTGCTTCTCGACGGTGAGGATGTCTCGGAACCGATCCGCGGACAAGCCGTGACGACGCATGTCTCTTCCGTCTCTGCCATCCCGGAGGTCCGGGAAAACTTGGTGCAACTGCAGCGTGAGCTCGCTTTTGCCGCCCACCGCGTGATTGTCGAAGGCCGTGATATCGGCACCGTCGTGCTGGGAGATGCGCCGACGAAGATTTTTCTCACTGCCTCTGCGGAAATCCGCGCGCAGCGCCGGCATGACCAAAACCTGGCGGCAGGCCGGGAATCGTCGTTTTCTGCGGTGCTTGCCGACGTCCAACGTCGCGATGCAGCCGATTCCGCGCGTGCTGCCTCGCCGCTGCGCCCAGCTGATGATGCGGTGCTGGTTGATACCTCGGAACTGTCGCTGGAGGAAGTCCAACAGCGCATTATCGATATTATCCAGGGCGTATACTTGACCAATTCTGGTGCGCCGAACAACCGAGACGATTTTGTCACTGAATTTCGAGACTATACCGGCGACGATTTCGACGAGACGGAGTTTTCTGCCGGTGATGACGAACAGCGCGACGGCGAGCCAGACTGGGACGAACTCGAAGAAGAATTCCTGTCCGCGCTTGGCAGCACCCAAGTAGAAGAAGCCCTGTGCACCGTAGCGATCGTGGGACGGCCTAACGTGGGCAAGTCCTCGCTGACGAACCGCTTCTTGGGCCGTCGTGAAGCAGTCGTCGAAGACGTGCCAGGTGTCACTCGCGACCGGAACTCGTACTTAGCCGAATGGGCAAACCAGCGTTTTTGGGTGCAAGATACCGGTGGTTGGGACTCCAACGTGAAAGGCCTCAACGCGCATATCGCACGCCAGGCCGAAGTCGCGATGGACACCGCGGATGTCATCATTTTCGTTGTCGATACTCGCGTCGGTGCCACCGAGACCGATGTGATGATGGCGCGCAAGCTGCAGCGTTCGAAAGTGCCGGTGCTGCTGGTGGCCAATAAATTTGACTCGCCGCAGCAATACGCTGACCTCTCGTTGTTCTACAGCCTGGGCTTGGGCGATCCTTGGCCAGTGTCGGCCCTGCACGGCAATGGTTCTGCTGACGTTCTCGATGAGATGCTCAAGCTGTTCCCAGAAACCCCACGCCAGACCTCGATTACCTCGGGTCCACGCAAAGTTGCCTTGGTGGGAAAGCCGAACGTCGGCAAGTCCTCACTGCTCAACAAGTTTGCGAACGAAGAGCGCTCCGTGGTGGACAAGGTCGCCGGCACCACCGTGGACCCGGTGGACTCCCTCGTGCAGCTCGACGAGCAGATGTGGCGCTTTATCGATACCGCAGGTCTGCGCAAAAAGGTGAAGAATGCGCAAGGCCATGAGTATTACGCGTCGTTGCGTACCCGCGGGGTGATTGATGCTGCGGAAGTCTGCGTATTGCTGGTTGACGCTTCCGAACCAATCAGTGAGCAAGACCAGCGCGTGCTGGCGATGATCCTAGAATCCGGAAAAGCACTGGTACTCGCCCTCAACAAGTGGGACCTGATGGAAGAAGAACGCCGCTTCCTACTGGAGCGCGAGCTCGACGAGCAGCTGCGGCATATTCCATGGGCCACGCGTGTGAACATCTCCGCCAAGACCGGCCGGGCGCTGAACAAGCTAGAACCAGCGATGATCGCGGCGTTGGAAAGCTGGGACAAACGCGTGACCACTGGCCAGTTAAATAACTGGATACGCGAAGCCATCGCAGCGAACCCGCCGCCGATGAAAAACAACCGTTTGCCCAAGGTGTTGTTTGCCACTCAGGCCGGCACGCAACCACCGACAATCGTGCTGTTTACCACCGGATTCTTGGATGCCGGTTACCGGCGTTACCTAGAGCGGAAATTCCGGGAACGCTTCGGATTCCACGGCACACCAGTGCGCATCGCTGTTCGTGTGCGTGAGCGCAAGCCTAAGCGGAAGTAACTGTAATGAACACTGGCCGAGCACTAGCAACCAACAGCAGGCACGAGTGCTAGTAACCACAAACAGCATTAGCCCGGCAGTGTCGACGTTAGTCCGGGTGAGAGGAACGTTCGTAGACAAAGGCATCGGTGCGATAGGGCAGCGTGATGGTATCTGTACGTGATTTCTCCCAAAAATCCAGTAGGTACCAATTCAGGTTTCCGGTGAGCCGGTTGCGCATACGTTGGTTAGCGCGCTGCCAATAACTGCGCGAATGCATCAGCTCGTGCACGCCGTCGACGGTAAGTTTTTGCACCATCGTGGTTCGCAGCGTATCGGCAAGCTGCCAGGGCGCACCCACAGTAGGGAAGAAACCAGCTGGCTGGATATCCCCGGAATGCATAATCCGAGCCAATCGCAATATTTCTGGCCGTGAGACATCCAAAGTATTCCACACCAATAACAGCCTGCCGCCCGGCGCGAGTACGCGATCAGCTTCTTTGCTGGCAGCTGCGATATCGAACCAGTGCCAGGCTTGCGCGTAGCTGAGACAATCCACGGAATGATCGGCCAACCCCGTCGCTTCTGCACTGGCTTGCCACGTCGGCACGCCTAATTTTTGGTGCAAAAAATGGGCCATGCCCACCGATGGATCAAAGGCGTAGACTTGGTGACCAGCAGCAGCCAGCACAGCGCTGAGCTGGCCGGTTCCCGCACCGCCGTCGGCCACTGTGACCGGTGCGTGCTCGCGCGTTACTAAGCTGGCGATTTCTGTCGGGTATCCAGGCCGGATCGCATCGTAGTCAGCAGCAGAAAACGCTGCACCAGCTGCCCGTCGCAGTTGCGGGTTCGCAAACGAGGGGCTGGTTTTGGCAGATGCCTTGAAAAACACAGGAGAAGTCATCGCTACACAAACTAATACACACCATGACGGTGTGCAGCAGCCAGCGCCCATAGAGGTCACCCCGGCCGCAGAATTACCGGGCAGCCTCGAGCCGCCGCTGGCCCAACCTGATGATCGTTTCTGGTTGCTCAAGACTATCTTTTTGTATCACCGGCTGACGGTTCCTGCTGCTGTGATGACGGTGATTATGTTTCTCTGTACTGGGCTTACCCCAGTCATTGTTGGCAATGCGATTGATGATGCCGTTGCTAGCGGCAATTTCTCTGCGCTGGTTCGCTGGCTGATAATCATGGCAGTGGTATTCGTGGTGCATGCCACCTGTGGATGGTTTGGTCGGAAATATTTAATACTGGCGACGCTGCGTACCGGCCATTCTTTGCGTATGGCGGTGACGGATCGTATTTCGCATCCTCGTGGGCTCGGCGGTCAGCGCCGGACTGCGGGGGAATTGCTCTCTATTGCTTCGAGCGATACGCAGCGGATTGCTGATGCTGTCATGATGGCGGTGTTTCCGTTCGCTGAGTTTGCCTCCATTCTTTACGTCGGCGTGATGGTCACCATGATTAACGTGCCGCTTGGTATCGCTGTGTTGGTCGGTGGCCCCGTGATGGTATGGATTTCCCTGTCGGCCTCGGGGCCGCTGCGGCGTCGTTCCGGCAAACGTCAGTACTGGCTCGCGGAGGCCGCTGCTACGGCGACTGATGTGGTGCATGGTTTGCGCATCCTGAAAGGCATCGGCGCGGTTGATACTGTGTATGAGCGTTATCAGAAAGTTTCTGACGACGCTTATGGCGCGACCGTGCGTGCGCATGGTGCCCGCTCCGTATTGGATGCCATCACAGAAACTGTAGGTTCGGTCTACATCATCATTGTCGGCATCGCAGCCGGAGGCTTGGCGCTTGCCGATGCCATCAGCGTTGGTGAACTCATCACGGTCATTGGCCTCACACAATTCATCATCACCCCCATGACAATGCTGGGGAAAAATATTTCTTCGAAGTGGGCGACTGCGCAAGGTTCTGCAGATCGGATTCGTTCGGTGCTTGCCGCACCGTATGCTTTGCCGGAGACTGATTCCGTGGTCAATTGGGAGGTGTTTCCGGAACACGCCCGCCCGGAGCCGGGGCAGCTGACCGTGATTGCTGATGACATCCCCGAGGGGCTTGAGTTATTACCGCGCGAGCGCGTGCTTGTAGCCCCGCATGATGCGCACTTGTTTAGTGGTGCCATCGCGGACAATATTGTGCACGAGCAATCTGCCCCCGAGATCGTTGACGTAGCCCTTGCCGCTGCAGCTGCAGACGATATTCCCGGTGGTGCCAGTCGTCGCATTGGTGAGGCGGATGGCGACCTTTCCGGAGGGCAACGCCAACGCGTGGCACTGGCGCGCGCATTGGCACGCGACGCGGAGGTGCTTGTATTGAATAACCCCACGACCGCGGTGGATTCGGTGACAGAACACACCATCGCTCGTCGCGTCGCTCAAGCCCGGCGCGGGAAGACGACGGTGGTTTATAGTTCCTCGCCAGCCTGGCGCGAGGTGGCCGATCACGTGAAGGCAGGTGCACCACAGCAATGAGTTCAGCAACCTCCGCAACGCGATCGAACCCCGCCGCGTTTCCTATCGCGTCGTTTGCAACGGTGCGGCGCGTCGTGACCCAACAAATCCGGCGTATAGCGGGTGCACGTCGCCAATTCTGGTGGGCGATGTTCTTACTCAGCACGGGTGCGTTGGCCAATGTGTTGGTTCCACGGCAGCTGGGCAATATCGTCGATGAGGTGGTGGCTGATGATGGCAGTATTACGGTGATTGCGATGTGGTTGCTGGCGCTTGCGCTGGCATCTGCTGTGCTTTCGGCAGGTGGCTTATATGTCATCGGAAAACTGATTGAGCGGGTCATTTCCAATTTGCGCGAGACCATGGTGGGCACTGCTTTACGCCTGCCGGCCCATGAGGTGGAAGCGGCCGGTTCGGGTGATGTGGTCTCGCGGGCGACAGACGATGTCGCCGAGCTTTCTGCTGCCGTGACTGAGACCGTGCCAGTGTTGTCGAAATCGGTATTCATGGTGGTTGCCACCGCGATTGCGTTGCTGGCGATCGATTGGCAGTTCATTGCCGTCATCGTGGTCGTGGTGCCGATTTATTGGCTGTCCGTACGTCATTATCTGCGGGTAGCGCCACCGCGTTATATCGCCCAGCGCGAGGCCATGGCGCAGCGTGCCCGGCGCGTTTTAGAGACCATCCACGGTGGACCGACGGTGCGTGCGTATGGCTGGGAGCGTGCGATGCATAACCGGGTGCAGGAATCTTCGTTGGATGTGGTCAGTTACGGTTTTGCTGCTCGACGCACAATGATGACGCTTGGCTTGTGGGTCTGGCTCGCGGAGTTTTTGTTGCTATTCGTCGGTTTGGTGGTCGGCTTTTTCGTTGTTGCTCATGGATATTTGACTGTCGGTGCGGTAACCGCGGCTTTGCTGATGCTGATTCGCTTGCGTGGTCCGATCATGGCGTTGATGCGCGTGCTAGATACGCTGCAGGCTGGCTATGCCTCGTTGAGCCGGATCGCTGGGGTCATCGCGCGGCCACCACAGCCGGTTCCTGATTCAGGTGCTGGGCAACCGCGGGGTAGGCTCGTCGTCAAGAATGTTAGCTTTGCTTATTCCGTGGATTCGCCCGACGCTGTCGATGGCGTCAGTCTGGAGGTTCCGGCAGGTTCCACGGTGGCCATTGTTGGTGCATCTGGCGCAGGTAAAACGACCTTGGCGGCGTTAGCGGCGGGTTTGCGGGTTCCGGATTCCGGCGAGATTCTTGTCGACGCTACCGAGGCCGCACAGCTTTCTGATCGCGAACGTGCGGGGCGCTTGGCGATGATTTCACAGGATGTGTACGTGTTTTCTGGCACCTTGCGAGATGATCTTACCTTGGCTCGCCCGGACGCCAGTGACGAAGAACTACTGGCCGTGTTGCGCACCGTGCAGGCGGATTGGTTGGATTCGCTTGCCGACGGCTTGGATACGGTGGTGGGCGCTCGTGGTCAGCAATTGGACCCGGTGCAAGCCCAACAATTGGCGTTGGCGCGGGTGTTGTTGGCAGATCCGGCCTTGGTGATCATGGATGAGGCCACTGCAGAAGCTGGTTCGGTCGGTGCAGAGCAGTTGGAAGCTGGTGCCGCTGCGGTTACGGCTGGCCGTACTGCGGTGATTGTGGCGCACAGGTTGGATCAGGCTGTATCCGCCGACCAAGTGGTAGTGATGGACCAAGGTCGGGTGATTGAGCAGGGCACCCACGCTGAGTTGGTGGCTCGAGATGGTCGCTATACTGAGCTGTGGAACGCATGGAATTCAGGTCGCTAAGGCACCACTTAGTTTAGATGCTAAAATTATTTGCGGTTAAAGATCATAGGTCGAAGTGGGTGACATTGATACGGTTTGGGCAGCTCATTGGGTATTTCAGGCGATGTGGTAACAGGCCGCAGGGCAGTACGGAAAACGGCATTACGGCCATCCCTCGTATCCAGGCAACAGGGGTGTTGTGCGCACTCGCGGTGTGCCTCGGCAGCTGCAGCGTCGTAGACAACCGAGCCGCAGACGATGGGAATGATCCGCAAGCCTCGGAGTATGCCCAGGCATTAGACCGTGAGATGTCTGCTTTCCCGCACCCAACCGGAGCACCCGTGGAAGGGGCATTCCCCGGAGAAACCACGCGCATTAATCTGCCGAGTGGTCGTAGCTACCTTGTGCATTTACCTGCCGACTACGACCCTGCCGAACAGTGGCCGCTGATTCTGACTTTCCATGGGTGGGGACAAGACGCCGAGAGCATGGCGCGCTCTACACACTTTGATGCTGCACGGGCTATTTCCATTTACCCAGATGGTGCTCCCAGCAAGCCCCCACATGAAGAGTCAAAAGCGTGGGCGCCGGCTCCGTATGCTGCAGCGAGTGGACACGATGACCTGAAATTTATCGATGAAATTATCAATTCAGCACGCCGCACGTGGTCGATTGCTGATGATCAGCTATTTGCCGTGGGTTTTTCAAACGGCGGTGGATTCGCGCAATATTTGGCATGCCAGCGACCAGAACAATTTCACGCAATCGCCACAGTCTCAGCAGCGTATTACACCGCAGTGGTAGAAAACTGCGCGCCAGGTACCGTCGGCCATCTAGATATTCACGGTACAGCGGACCACATCGTCAGCTATGACGGTGGAACCCGACACAACACTAAATTTCTCTCTGTGCCAGAGATCATGGACGTCGCAGCACGCAGAAACCACTGCGACGATAATGCAGAAACACAGGAACTTATTGGTGATGCAGAACGCACCAGTTTCACCCACTGTGCCGCGCCCGTTGACCACATCCGTATCGACGGCGGTAAGCACTGGTGGCCTGGCTATAGCCGCAATCGCAATGATGCGATGCCGGAGAATTTTGCGACAGATAAGATTTTGGATTTCTTCCGCATTCCCGGGCGCCCCTAAGCAGTAGACTAGGGGAGCTGTCATTTCACGACCGAAAGGATGTTGAGCGAGCGTGGGAAAATTCGACTGGTTCTGGAACGCCATGGGAGCCAAATCGGCGAAGCATGAAAAGCAATCGCGCAAAATCGTCGACCAAGCCCAGCGACAGGCCGCGGATTTTGCCTCGCTGAGTGATGCCGAACTTCGGGAACGCGCCAGCGCAGCGATCACCTCCGGTGGCGAGATCACCGATAAATCGACGTTCTTGGCGGCGCTGGCAGCCGCCAGTTCGCGCAAGCTGGGACTATCTCCGTTCGATGTGCAGGCGCAGGCTGTACTCAGGCTTATCAGCGGCGACGTGATCCATATGGCTACCGGTGAGGGCAAAACCCTGGTCGGGGCCATGGCAGCTACCGGCTTAGCGCTGAGTGGAAAACGCGTGCACGTCGTCACGGTCAACGATTACCTGGCGCGCCGTGACGCTGATTGGATGCGCCCGCTCGTAGAAAGCTTCGGCCTGCAGGTGGCCGCAGTCACCGAATCCATGGACACCCAGCAACGTCGGCACGCATACGAGGCCGACGTGGTGTACGCGCCGGTGAAAGAGCTGGGATTTGATGTGCTCCGGGATAATCAGATTACTGAGCGCGCGCAGGCCGTATTCCAACAAGCAGAGGTTGCGTTGGTCGACGAAGCTGATTCGGTGCTTGTCGACGAAGCCTTGGTGCCGCTGGTACTGGCAGGATCCCGACCAGATCAGGCTACCGACGCTCGGGTGACCTCCGTGGTCGCGACCTTGCAAGAAGAGCGCCATTACACGATTGATTCTGATGGACGCAACGTCTTTCTCACTGACGATGGCGCTGCGGCGGTGGAAAAACAACTAGGAATCGATTCTTTATATAGCGACGAGCACATCGGCACCACCTTGGTACGGGTTAACTTGGCGCTGCATGCCAAAGCGTTGTTGATTCGCGATATCCACTATGTCATCGTCGATGGCGAACTGAAGTTAATTGATACCTCGAAAGGCCGCATCGCGGATTTGCAGCGCTGGCCCGATGGCCTGCAGGCGGCAGTAGAAGAAAAAGAAGGCCTGAAAGTTACCGAGGGCGGGCGCATCCTGGACTCACTGACCATCCAAGAACTGATGCGTCGTTATCCGCAGCTGTGCGGCATGACTGGTACTGCGGTGGAAGCTACCGATCAATTGCGTGAGTTCTATGGCTTATATGTCTCTGAAATTGCACCGAATAAGCCGTTGCAGCGTTTCGACGAAGCCGACCGCGTCTATGCCACGATTGCCGAGAAAAACCAAGCCTTAATTGATGAAATCGTGTTGCTGTACACGCAGGGCCAGCCAGTTTTGATTGGTACCCAGGATGTTGCCGAATCGGAACAGCTGGCAGAGGCTCTCGCTAGCCGTGGGGTTAGTGCGCAAGTGTTAAACGCGAAAAACGATGCGGAAGAGGCTGCCATCGTCGCCGAAGCTGGACTGCCCGGCCGGGTCACGGTTTCGACCCAAATGGCTGGCCGTGGTACCGATATCAAATTGGGCGGCACCGATGGCGCGCATTATGAGGACGTTAAAGAAGCTGGCGGCTTAGCAGTGTTAGGAACCACGCGGCACCGGAGTTCCCGACTGGATAATCAGCTGCGCGGACGTGCCGGGCGCCAAGGTGATCCCGGTTTGAGCCTGTTTTTTGTGTCCTTGGAAGATGATGTGGTGATCTCCGGCGGGGCAGGAGAATCAGTTGAGGCTCAACCCGATGAACACGGACGGATCGATTCCGGACGCATCGACGATTTCATTGCGCATTGCCAGCGGGTGACCGAAGCGCAGTTGCTGGAAATCCATAGCCAGACGTGGAAGTACAACAAGTTGCTGGCAGATCAGCGAGAGATTATCGATGAGCGGCGCGCAGGTTTGCTTGACACAGACAAAGCGTGGGCGGAGCTATCCGACTATGAACCGCAGCGTGCCGATGAGTTGCGTGCAGCAGGAATCTCTGAAGATATTTTGGTGGCAGCAAGCCGGGAAATCATGCTTTATCACCTGGATTTGGCGTGGGCTGATCACCTCGAGCACATGGACGATGTTCGGGAATCGATTCACTTGCGCGCCATTGCCCGGGAAACCCCAATCGATGAATATCACAGGATTGCCGTGCGGGAGTTTAAAGAAATCGTGCAACGTGGGGTAGAAGCTGCCCGTAAGAGTTTCCGAGAGGTCACTATTGATGCCTCTGGTGCTCATCTAGCCGACGATGGCCTGGCGCGACCATCTGCAACGTGGACGTATATGGTTTCCGATAATCCGCTGGCTGGTTCGGGGAATTCTGCCCTGACCGGTATCGGTAATCTGTTCCGTTAATCGTGAGTAATTACATTCATGGGATTTACCGTGTTTTTCGGGGCACAGAAAAGAACAATGGGTCTCGCGGCAGGCGTTTAGGCGCTATGATGGATTACTAACGACAATATTTCCGACAATGCGGAGGATAGATCATGAGCGAAAACACCGGTACGCCGGAACAGCAAGCGGAGACTACCTCGGTCTTCCGTGCGGATCTCATTAAAGAAATGGAATCCGGCGCTGGTGCAACCACCGCAGCCGAAAGCACGGAAAATCTCGCAGAGGGCGTAGCACTGTTAGTGGTTAAGCGTGGCCCGAACGCCGGTGCGCGTTTCTTGTTGGATCAAGAAACCACCACCGCAGGTCGGCACCCCGAGGCTGATATTTTCTTGGACGATGTCACCGTGTCCCGTCGTCACGCAGAATTCCGCGTGAACAACGGTGAATTCGAAGTTGTCGACGTGGGGTCGCTCAATGGCACTTATGTCAACCGGGAACCACGCAATGCGCAGGTACTTTCCGTTGGCGATGAGATCCAAATTGGCAAGTTCCGTTTGGTCTTTTTGGCTGATACCAAGAAATAATAGGTAGTTGTGAGTCCAGCATCTCAAGCAGCATCCCAGTCGGCGTCACGGGCAGGTAGCGCGAACAAGACCCGCAAAGCGAAGTCCATTGGCGTGGTCTTGGAATCTTTGCGTGCCGAATTCCCCGATATCACGGTGTCGAAGATCCGCTTTTTGGAATCCGAGGGTTTGATTTCGCCGCAGAGGACCAAATCCGGGTACCGACGTTTTACTGAGGAAGATATCGCGCGGTTGCGGTATATCCTGGTGACCCAACGGGATCATTATTTACCGTTGAAGGTGATCCGCGAGCAACTAGAGGCGATGGATTCCGGTCAGGTTACTGCATTGCTAGGGGCTAATACCGCTCAGCAGCTGGTGTCTGCAGATTCCTTCCGGGCCAGTGGTCCACGCAGCTTTACTGACACGGATATTGCTCACCAGTCCGGCGTGGAATTGCAATTCGTGACTGAGCTGGTTGGTGCAGGGCTGATCCGCCCGGATGTTGCTGGATTTTTCGCCGCAGATGACGTCAGTGTGGTGAAAAGCGCCCATTCCTTGCAGCAACTCGGATTCGATATTCGCTTGTTGAAATCTTTGCGTAACGGTGCGCGTCGCCACGCTGATCTGATTACCCAAGTAGCAGGTCCCTTGACGCACGGAAAATCAGACAATGCGCAGCAGCAGGCTGAGGAATTATCCCAACAAATTTCTGCACTGGTGGTCTCGCTACACACTAGTTTGCTGAAAAACACGCTGCGCGAAGAATTCGACGCTTAATCATCAGCCCCGCCTTGTAGCACCGGTACCGCATACGCGGTGCCGGTCTTTGTGCGTTTGCCGCGCGCAACAGGGTATCACCGCGGCGGGTGAAGAGGAAGCGCTAACAAACAACGTATTTGGTTTGTTGCGGCGTACGTGACTGCTGTGGCCTACGTGGCTGTTGTGGTTACTGGTGTGTGGCTAATGTGAATATACGAGGCATGAGAGATAGGAAAACCCTAAAGTCTTAAGTGAGACTTTAGGGCGTGTCGTACCGATTCTTCTTGACGGAACAATATGATTGATCTTAAATAATTTTCAGGATTCCAAACTTCCATCGGAGTAATTACGTGACTATCAACTCATCTCGTTCCCGCCGCACCGAGTATTCGGACGCACCGTACGTCCAGGAGTCCTTGTTTGATCTCGGCCCTGATGAACAACTTGGCTACCGTGTGCCAATCGCATGCCAGGTAGCTGGTATTACCTACCGACAGCTTGACTACTGGGCACGTACCAACTTGGTCAAGCCATCGATCCGCAATGCCCGTGGATCTGGTTCGCAGCGTCTGTACTCTTTCAAAGATGTGCTCGTGTTGAAGATTGTCAAACGGCTCCTGGATACCGGGATTTCCCTGCAGAATATCCGCTTGGCCGTGGACTCTTTGCGGGAACGTGGCATCAATGACATAGCGGAAATCACGTTGGTCTCCGACGGTATGAGCGTGTACGAGTGCCACAGTAATGAGCAAGTCATTGACCTGCTCTCTGGTGGTCAGGGCGTTTTTGGTGTCGCAATCCCTGGCATCATGAAAGAACTCAGCGGAACCATTAGCTCGTTCCCAGCAGAACGCGTTGATCCAGAACTCAACAAGTCTGAGACCGTCGCTGGTATCGACGAACTGGCAGCGCGCCGCGAGCGCAAATCCAATTCGGCTTAAGGCCCATGAGGGCTTATAGCCCCACTACCCGCCGTAGCGAATCCTCGAGTTCTGCGGCGTTTTTTACTATCTGCATGTTTTGCGCGACCTCACGCAAGGCCGCATCGGGCTCATCCTCTCCAACGAACAACACAGCCAGTTCAACGTCATTACCTGCCGCCTCGCGGAATTGCTGTGCAAACTTTGGGTAACTATCCGCAGTACCGGAGGCGATCAATACGATGCGAGCAGGCTTGTCCCCGGACTGCTCGCCCGCGGAATACTCCCGTACGGCATGTGCGGCAGCAAGCAGAGCTTCATTCGTTTGTGGCACACCACCGGTGCCTAATAGCTGCACAGAATCTGCAGTTTCTACGCCATCGGAAAATCCAATATTACGGCGAAAGCCTTGCTGCACACCTGGAGCCAACGGAGACGAATAATTCCACAACGCCACCGAATATCCAGTTGCGCTAATATCCGGTGCGCTGCTAGCAATAGCATCTGCGGCTGCGTGGAAGCGGCTAGGACCTTGGTCAGCATCAGCAAAACCAGCAGCCATGGCATCTGAGGTATCCAGCAAGAATAGGGTATCGGTGCTGACCAATGGTTGATCGTCGGTATCGGTGTGAGTACTAGTGGTTCCCGCGGTGCTGAAATCGCGCGAGGTGCGTGCCAAGTAGGCATCCCAGACTGCGGTTGCATCCAACCGAGCGGTATCCGTTTCGGCTTCTACCTGTCCTTCGACCTCTGGAGTCGATTCAAAACCGTGGTATTGCTCTGCCAAATCATCCACGAAGACTTGCGCCGCGCGGGCTTGTTCTTCGTCAATCTCATCGGATTGGTTCAGTACCACCGCCGCATATTCCACGTATGCGCCCTCGAGGTGACGGAAAGCTCCTGAACCCTGTGCGCTCATGGCCTGGACTGCAGCAGCGGGCCCGTCGGCGTCGGCAAGCACCGTATCTTCATCGCGCAAAAGAAGCTCTGCGCCAGCTTCCGGATCGTCGACAAGTACTGTCGCGACCACCGCAGACGCTACTGAATCACCGGGGTAGGCGACTGCGTCGGCAGGCAAGTCAATAGTGACCTCAGCGTCGGTGGCAGCATTCGGATCATAGATTCCGGCGGCCTGCCCTGCGACTTTTGGGGCCTTACCGGAGGCTGCGGGCTTGCGGTCGGCGGCGGTAATGGCGTGGTGCAGCCGCGGTGAATCAGCATCAATATAGACCGCAGCCCGCGCGATGTCGTCGGCAACCACGGCGTGGACACAATGATCACGAACCACCGGATTACTTGCATTCCATGAGGCCAACAGCGACTGCGTCAGTATTGCATCACCGCTGGCCACCGGCAACTGTAGATCACCCTCAATGCATTCCATCCCGTTATCGCCAGAAGCAGTGGGATTGGTGTCCTCGGAATCGCTCCTGAGCACCAACCATGCAAGCAACGCGATAATCGCAGCCAGAACCGCGATGACGGTGGCGATGAATCCGCCGGAGAACTGTGTTTTTTGCTCAGGTGTGTAGTGACGCCCCATAGCCACCTAGTCTAGCCCGCTGCGCATTATCGACAATGTTTATGAGCCTGTGTCGGATTGGCTCTGCGCGGGCGGAAAGTTCGCGTTGGCGTCTGACATATTCATTTTTGCCTGCGGTGGTTTCTATAGCGACCACCCCCAGACCCCAGGCGCGGCAATCGTAGGGCGAGGCCTCCATATCCAATTCCCGGGCCGCAATTGCCAGGTCAAAGCATTGGTGCAAGAGCTCACCGGGCACTAACGGTCCAAGCTTCCACGCCCATTTGTACAAGTCCATGGTCACATGCACGCAACCTCCCTGATCACATTCTGGCTGATCTTCTCGGCCCAGCACCGTGAAATTCAGCGGACGAGCCGGGGGAGTGAAAAACCGGAACGCATCATAGTGTGTGCAGCGCAGATCGTGCTTGTCGACGACGTCGTTCGCGCCTTCCGCGCCAAGTCGCAGCGGTAAATCATGGCGTGGGTTTTTCGTGCGATAAACCATTGCCCATTCGTGCAGACCAAAACAATCAAAACGAGCCGGTCGGGCAGCGGTACGCGTGAGAAGGTGTCCAATATAGGCGATCGCGGAACCGCGACGTTGCCAGAACGCTTCTAGGTCCAGCTCCACTCCGCGCTCGCTTCGGCGGTAATCCCGCCAGTCTTCGTGCGGTGGGTTGCCTTCTAACGCACTGCCAAATCCCGGGTGCCACGTCTTCAGATGCGTGGGGCGGACCGGATAATACTCAAACAAGAAATCATAAATAGGGTGCTTTTCCCCAGGATTACGGTAGCGCGCTAGACGGTCTTCGGCGCGCCGGAGATGATCGGCAGCGTGGCTAGTCCATTCTTGTTCAGTATAAATCATGGTCCCTGTAGCTTAACGGCCCCGTCGTACGTCGGGATTACCGCCCCAGGCCCGTGATTTCTTAGCGCTAGCTCCACCCCGGCCGCGTTGACCGGATTTCTGGGTTCCCGAATTCCGCATGCTGTGCTTTTTACCGTCCTGCTTCTGCTCTCCTGATTTCTTGGCTCCGGACTTGTTCGAGCCCGGTTTTTTCGTACCAGCTTTCCCAGCGCGCTGATTAGTTCCCGGTTGCGGTTTCTGCTCTAGCGCAATGCCGGAGGGCTCGCGGGCACCGGTCAGCTCCCACAATTCTTGCGGCATTGTGGGCCCTGGTGCGGCGACGGTGCGGGCGGTCACACCAGCTTTTTTCACCAAGGCTGTGACGGCTTTTTCTTGCTCTGCAAGGACCAGCGTGAGCACCGTGCCGCTGGCACCGGCGCGCGCGGTACGCCCGGCGCGGTGCAGATATGCCTTGTGCTCTGCCGGAGGATCAATGTGTACCACCAAGCTGACATCGGAAATGTCAATCCCGCGGGCGGCGATATCAGTGGCCACGAGGACCGGCAAACTACCATTGGCAAAACCACTGATGGCTTGCGTGCGCGCACCCTGTGATTTATCGCCATGCAAACCCAATGCGTTGACTCCGATGCGGCGGAGTTTCTTTACCTGCCGGTCGACACCATGCTTGGTGCGCATAAACATGATGGTTTTTCCACTACGCGCGGCGATTTTTTCCACCATCTCGTTGCGGTTTTCCCGTGAGCCAACGTGCGCGATGACATGGTCCATCGTGTCCACAGAACTGTGCGCCGGGGATGTTTCATGGGTGCGTGGCTTATGCAAAAACTTGTCGACGACCGCCTGGACTTGTTTGTCCAAGGTCGCCGAAAACAACAGGTGTTGGCAGTGTGCAGGAAGTTTGTTCCACAATTTGGTCACTTGCGGCAAAAATCCCATATCTGCCATCTGATCAGCTTCATCCAGCGTGGCTATTAGTACCTGGTCTAGTTGCAGCTTCTTTTGATCCAGCAGATCCTGCAGCCGACCCGGTGTTGCCACCAAGAGGTCAACCGGTGCGGCAAGCCGCCGGATTTGTGGGTTGATGTTGACCCCGCCGACCACATTGAAAACGCGAAGGCCGAGTGAAGCAGCCGGTGCTTCCAAACGCTCAGAGATTTGCGCCGCCAGTTCGCGGGTGGGCGCCAGAATGAGCGCTCGCGGATGGCCAGGGCGTGAGACCCCGGACGTCGACAAGCGATGCAACATGGGCAAACCGAAGCTGAAGGTCTTTCCAGAGCCCGTGGGGCCTTTGCCCAATACGTCGTGGCCCGAGAGAACGTCGGGAATGGTCAGAGCTTGGATAGGAAACGGGGTGGTGATTCCTTCGCGGCGCAAGAAGTGCACGATAGGCCGGGCCAAACCCAGGTCTGCGAAGGTGGTTTCTGTTTGTTGAATTGTCATTAGTGGTTAGTCTATCTCGCCGGCATGCATTGTCCTGTCACCGAGACACCCCTAGATGCACATTGCTAAAAACGCATGTAAACCGCATGGAATGTGCCAGAACTTACAGCGAATTCCGTTTCCATGCCGCCAGGGGAGTTGTAGCGTAACAGGTGTAGGGCAGTTGATTCCCACAATTGATTCCCACAACGTGCAAAGGATTTTTACTGTGGCCGAGCATTTCCTTCCCAGAACGAAGGTCAAAACCCCAGAAGGCGATATAGTTCCTGATGTCGCCACGCCCGAACAGTCCCAGAAAAAGCGCGATGTGCGCTTCGTGTTACAGCCAGTGTGGTTTGTGCTTGCGGTGGCTGCGCTGGTGGGGGTATTGCTGTTGCCGATCGATACGTTGGCATGGGAAGGCCAGGTGGCGTTGGCGATTTTGGCTTTCGCCATCGTGCTATGGGTAACAGAGGCAGTATCGTACCCAGTCAGTGCATTTTTGATCATCAGCATGATCGCCCTGCTTTTAGGCTTGTCGACGGATCCAGAAACAGGCGATCTCGTCGGAACCTCAGCAGCATTGGGCACGGCATTGCAAGGTTTTTCCACCTCAGCGCTAGCGCTGGTAGCTGCCGCGCTGCTGTTAGCTGGCGCGATGCAGGCTACCGGTTTGCACGAGCGTTTGGCGTTATGGGTGATGAAACTCGCCGGTGATAAAACATCGAATATCCTCATCGGTGCGATCGCCATCGCGACACTGCTGGCATTTTTCGTCCCATCAGCGACTGCCCGCGCTGGCGCCGTCGTACCGATCCTGTTGGGTATGGTGGCGGCCTTTGGCTTGTCGACGAACTCGAAGATGGCTTCCCTGCTGGTCATCACCGCGGTGCAAGCGGTGTCCATTTGGAACGTTGGCATTCAAACTGCCGCTGCCCAGAACTTCGTGGCATTGAACTTCATTCAAGACGAGTTCGGTGAAACCATTTCTTGGGGCCAGTGGTTTATTTGGGCCGCGCCGTGGTCGGTCCTGATGTCGATTGCCCTGTTTTTCATTATGCGCGCGACCATCAAACCGGAAGCTGATTCCATTTCCGGTGGCCGGGAATTGATCGAGCAGAAGCTCGAGGAGCTCGGCCCGATGTCCAGCCACGAAAAACGCCTGGTGGCAGTGGCTGTCTTGTTGCTATTTGTATGGGCCACCGGCGATATTCTGCACCCGGTTTCTGCGCCCGTGGCCACCGTCGTCGCGGTCAGCTATATGCTGTTGCCCAAGGTCGGTGTATTCGACTGGAAGACCGCACAGGACTTGGTGTCGTGGGGTACGCTGATCGTCTTTGCAGTGGGCATTTCGCTAGGTACATTTTTGCTGAACACCGGCGCGGCCAGCTGGCTATCCGAGCAGACATTTGGCGCCATGGGGCTGGATTCTATGCCGCTATTAGCCACCATCGCGTTGGTGTCATTGTTTAATATCTTGATCCACTTAGGCTTTGCCTCGGCAACATCGCTGGCATCGGCATTGATTCCGGTCTTTATCGCCTTGTCGACGACCGTGGCTTATGGCGATGCCAGCATCGGATTTGTGGTTATTCAACAGTTCGTTATCTGCTTTGGCTTCCTGCTCCCGGTTTCTGCACCGCAGAATATGCTCGCATACGGCACCGGGGCGTTTACCCGTGGCGAATTCCTGAAAACGGGTATTCCGCTCACGATTGTTGCCTATTTGCTGGTATTGCTGTTTTCCGCCACCTATTGGAACTGGATGGGACTGGTATAAGCAACCGGGGCGCTGGCTATTTATACCCCTACCAGTCTGGGGCCCGGCGTCGCCTGGCCCGCTAACGGCGCCGTTGTTGCGACTTGTCCCCGGTCCAATCCAAATGGAACACGCCTTCGGCATCCACTCTGCGGTAGGTATGGGCGCCGAAATAGTCACGCTGTGCTTGTACCATGGCGGCAGGCAGCCGCTGGGAACACAGCGAATCGTAGTAGGAAAGCGAAGAACTAAATACCGGAGCGGCTAAGCCCAACCGGATCGCAGAGGCTGCGACGGTGCGCCAGGAATCAAGCAAGCCGGAAAGCTCTTCGGTGAAATAGGAATCCAACAGTAGTGATGGCAACTCGGGAAGCTTTTCGTAGGCATTATCAATGCGATCCAAAAACGCTGCTTGAATGATGCACCCACCACGCCAGACAGCTGCGAGATCACGAGGATTGATATTCCAGCCGTATTCCGCAGAACCAGCAGCGATTAGATCAAAGCCTTGCGCATAAGCAATCAGCTTCGACGCATAAAGTGCGCGCCGAACATGCTCGATAAATTCTTCGACGCTGATGCCCAGGGATGCGAAATCAGCGAGATTACCGGTGGGGAAGTGCTTGAGCGCTGCCGCACGTAATTCCGTTGACGACGACAAGGCGCGCGCAAACACAGCTTCCCCGATCGCGGTAGCCGGGATGCCCAGGTCCAGTGCTTCTTTAGCGGTCCACCGGCCAGTGCCTTTTTGGCCGGCTGCATCCTGGATAACGTCGATCATCGGTGCACCGGTATCGGGGTCGGTGGTTTCCAGAATATCCGCGGTAATCCCGATGAGATAAGAATCTAAGTCACCAGCGTTCCATTCGCGAAAGATTTCAGCGATGCGTCCCGGCTCCAGACCAGCGCCATGGCGAAGCAGATGGTAGGCTTCGCCGATTAGCTGCATATCAGCGTATTCGATGCCGTTGTGCACCATCTTCACGAAGTGTCCGGCACCATTCGCGCCGATATAGCGCACGCATGGGGTGCCATCGACCTTGGCAGCGATCGATTCCAGCAATGGACGGATAGATTCCCATGATTCTCGAGGGCCACCAGGCATGATGGACGGACCGTGCAATGCGCCTTCTTCTCCGCCGGAAATCCCAGCGCCCACAAACAAGCGGCCGGTGACAGCGACACTGCGCTCACGCCGCACCGTATCGGTATACAGCGAGTTGCCGCCGTCGATAAGAATATCGCCCTCATCGAAAGCCTCCACGAGATCATCGATGGCGGCATCGGTGGCCGTACCGGCTGGCACCATGAGCAAGGCGCGACGTGGGGTGGATAAATTAGCGGCAAGCTCGTCTAAATTCCGGGTGGGAATGAATTCCCCCTCGTCACCATGCTCGGAAATCAGAATATCCACATTTTCCGGGCGCTGATCATACAGCGCGACGCGGTAGCCATGGCGTGCGAAATTGCGGGCCAAGCTCGACCCCATCACGCCGATGCCGACCACCGCGATATCTGCTAACTGCTGGGAAGATTGCTGCTCATTCATGACTGATTAGTCTACCTTCTGCCAGTGCGGGTGCCCGGTGGGTGTTCGGCGTAGTCTGCTGGTATTTGGTGATACTTCTGAGACCAGCCAGTTGAATGTGTCGGGTTTAACACTGACGGTGTGAATTTCGGATAGAGTAAATCCATGGGTTATTTAGAAGCAGTTACGACAGCCAAGATCAGGCAATTACGCCCAGAAGAACTCGATGAACTCAATAAATCAGAGCTTGGGCTCGACAGCCACCTTGGAGTGGTTTATTCCCATGCCGGTCCCACCGAAGTGCGCGCGTACCTTGACGTCAACAGCACGCACCTGCAATATGCGGGCAGTGTGAATGGCGGGGTGTTCTGTTCGCTTGCGGAATCGCTGGGCTCAGTAGCATCCATGATTAGCGCACAAAGCCCGTGCGTTGGAGTGAATAACAGCACAGATTTCATACGGGGAGTCAAAGACGGTCGAATCGAAGCGATCGCAACCCCAATTCAGACAGGTAAGCGCACCCAGTTATGGAACGTGGAAATGTATAACCACGAAGCATTAGTAGCCCGCACGACCTTGCGCACCATGGTAGTGGGGCCGTCGCTGAAGGAGCTGCGCGAACAATTCGCAGCCCAGACAAACAGCTAGCTACAGCCCACTCTGGGGTAACCCGAAATCTGCGATCGCACACTAACGCTGCCTGCGCGAAGCTTGGTCGAAAAACTCTCGTTCGTGCGCTGAAGCCATCAGATAAGCGCGGGTTGCACGTGTGCGGGTGGATTCGCTGGAATTGGCAAAAGCCTGCTCGACGAGGCGAATCGCTGTGCGTGCATCCTCGGCGAAATCCGGGTCACTATAGGTCTGCAACCAAGAATGGTAGGGGTGCTGCGCGTGATTGTGCTGGGCAATAGCCTCGCCGATCTCTGCATACAACCAGAAGCACGGCAGCACTGCGGCCACACCGACGGCGTAATCATCGGTAAACGTGCGGGCGACCAAAAAATCGGTGTAGGCCGCGGTAATCGGGGAGGGGTCCACCTTCGGGACGTCGAACGAGCGGTGTAACTCAGCTTCGACGGTCAGGCATTCCTGCGCCGCCTTCGCCCACCAGACTTGCTCGTCTGCGGTCGGCGCGATCGTCGACAAGCGAGCTAACGCGCGAGAATACAATTCCAAGTACAACGCATCTTGTGCCAGGTAGAATAAGAAATCGTCTTCAGAAAGCTCGCCGCTGGTTAACGCACTAATGAACGGCAAATCCATGATCTGGCGCCAGAGTGTGCCGGTCTTTTCCCACAGCTGGCTGGTGTGTGGGCCTTGTGCAGCAATGGCTGGAGCCGGTGTATCGTCGTTAAGCGGGAAAGTCCACGGTGTGGTATCCGCGTTAGCGGCGAAACGGCGCAGCTGATGGAAGTGATCCACCGGACCATTTCCCTTGCCGACGCCGAGTGCATCGGCAGCGGCAATGGCTTCGTGTAACCATTGCGTGGACCATTCGAGCGCGTTGTGTAGAGTCTCACCACCACCTAAGCGGGTAGCCAGGGCAGAAGACAAGGAACATCCGGTGCCATGTGTGTTTTTTGTGTCGACCCGGACTGCCGGAACGCGATGTACCGAGCCATCGCTGCTGACGGCCGCGTTATCAGCGATCGAACCATCCAGATGGCCGCCTTTCACAATGACGTTGACATCATGCGTTTTTGCAAACCTCTGGGCTTGTTCCACAGCAGCGTCGAAATTGGTAGCTTCGTCGTCTTTGACGAGCACGGCGAGTTCTTTCAGATTCGGCGTGATGACATCAACATGCTTGCAGAGCTCACGCACTTTGGCTTCGGCCTCGGACTGCAGCAACCGGTCACCGGAGCTAGCAACCATGACCGGGTCTAAGACCACTGTGATGTTACTACGGCCGCGTAGCCATTCAGAGACAGTATCAACGGTATCACTGTCGCCGAGCATGCCGATCTTCACGGCATCAAGCTCGACGTCATCAGTCACGCTAGCGAGTTGTTCGCGAAGAAAATCCTGCGGTGGGGTGTGAATACTACGTACACCCTGAGTATTTTGTGCTACCAGTGCGGTGACTACAGACATGCCGAAGCCACCGGCGGCGGCGATAGATTTGAGATCAGCGTGAACGCCGGCACCACCTGTGGGGTCGGTGCCAGCGATGGACAAGATACGAGCATTCGTCTTCATGTCCTCTAGACTAGCGAAATTCGTGGCGAATACTAGCCCGAAATCTTAGACAGATTCTCCATCCACGATCACTAGCTCGAGCTGCTAGCAGGAATTACTAGCCCTGCACGCGCTTGGTGTCTTTGACCTCGACTGGCTGTTCGTCATCGTCAGCGGTGGCCTTGCCCAATTTCAGCAAAGCGTTACGCCCGTGGCGCTGTTGTTCGGTGATCTCTAAGTTACCGCGGTTGCGGGAGACGACGTTGCTGGTCCAGTTCAACACCGTGAACAGGCGATTGCGCACACCGGTCAAGAACTGGGCGTGGACAACCAGCCACATGAGCCAGCCGATGAATCCGGTGATCTCGCTATTTTCCATCTTCACCACGGCGTTGCCGCGGTTGATGATAGCCATCGAACCTTTGTCGAAGTAGTCGAAGGCTTCCTTCGGATCCTGCTCAGAGTTGTCGCTGGTCTTAGCATCGATAAGCTTGGCGACGTGCTTACCGGTCTGGATCGCAACCTGGGCGACGCCTGGCAAGCGGTTCAACGACATCATGTCACCGATGAGGTAAACATTGTCGTACTCACCGACGGTGAGATCTTCGTTGACGGATACGCGGCCACCGCGGTCGAACTCGACGTCAGCCTGCTGTGCAACCATCTTGCCCAGTGGGGAAGCCTCGACACCGGCGGACCAGACCTTGGTGGGCGATTCAATGGTGTGCACGGAATCGTCGGTCATGTTCTTGTAGACAACCTTGTCGTCATCAACCTCGGAGACCATTGCGTTCAGGCGTACCTCGATGCCCTGCTTTTCCAAGGTGCGCTGCGCCTTTTTACCCAGCTTCTTGCCGAATGGCGGCAATACTTGCGGCGCGCCGTCGAGAAGAATGATCTTGGCGGATTCTGGCGAAATATTCTTGAAGGTGCCTTTCAAGCCACGCTTCGACAATTCTGCCAACTGACCAGCCAACTCAACACCAGTTGGGCCGGCGCCGATGATGACGAAGGTCAGTAAACGAGCACGCTCTTCTGGATCATCGGTCAACTCAGCGCGTTCGAACGCACCCAACAGGCGCGAACGAATCTCGAGGGCATCGTCAATGCTCTTCATTCCTGGTGCATACTGTGCGAAGTGGTTGTTGCCAAAGTAGCCTTGGTTGGAACCGGCGGCGACCACCAGGGAATCGTACGCAAAATCCTTGATGATATCGCCTTGGGAGGCAGTGACGGTCTGCTTTTCGATGTCGATGGCGGTGACCTCACCCCGGACCACGTCAACGTTGTTCTGCTTGCGCAACAGCTGACGGGTGGAAGGAGCGATCTCACCGGCGGAGACCAGGCCGGTCGCTACCTGGTAAAGCATTGGCTGGAATAGGTGGCTGTTGGTGCGGTCGATCAGGGTGATATCGACATCGGAATGAGCCAACCCCTGGACCGTGTTCAGGCCACCGAAGCCGGAGCCAATGACGACGACATGGTGACGATCACCTGCGGGACGGTGCGCTTGCGACATAGATACCTCTTCGTAGAAGTTGAGCAGTGTATTTGGATAAGTACACAGTTAAATATACGCCTATACAGTCTAGTGGCCAGAAACACTTTGCTAAAATCATTGGGACTTATTAATTCCGCCGTCGCCCAGACGCGTTTGCAAGGAGAGTGTGTGCACGAGCAACAATTGGCTCATCTTGCAGCGATCGATGCGCAGGCATGGCCGTCTATTGCCACAGTGCCAGGCGGATCACTATTGCCACTGCGTGCGCGAATTGCGGAGGCACATTTTGCGAAAGCTTGCCGCAACGCTGGGTTGGAATTGGACCCAGGCGCCCGACCCGACTTGATCATCGATCAGGAATCCTTGTTTGCACGCGTCGCGCAAGCAGGGTGGCTTGGATTCGTCGAATCATATTTGGCAGGAGAGTGGCGTACACCGGATTCCGCGGCACTAGTCAAAGTACTGACTCGGTTGCTCGCTACTGGCTATGCGCCACGCGGTAAGGTGCAGGTGCCTGTTGCACCGTATGACGGCGGACAGATCCCCGCGGACTTGGTGCGACTGTATTCCGATGAAAAAACCAGTAGTTTTGCCGGAATCTTTTCGACGGGCGTGGCGACGACGGTGCGGGATTCGATGACGAGTTACGTCCCAGCACAGCATGGTAATCACGGGCCCAAACACCATTTCATCGACATCACTACGATCTCGGAACCACAAGATGTCGAACGCGAAGATTTTCATGATTCCCAAGCACGCGCCGCGCAATTTTTGCTCAATGACCTAGGAGTAACAGCGTCAAGCCATCTTTTAGAATTTCCTGCCAACGGCTCCGTGCTTGCAGAAGTTGCTGGTCGACGTCGAGCGGTCGTCGATACGCTTAGCAATGATGCGGAGCATCTGGCAGCACTTCGCGATGATCTCGTGCTAGCCGGGGTAGAGGATTTCGTGCACACCCAGCACATTTCGAACCCGTTGCCAACACCGAGTGACTGGCAGGGCCGCTACGACGCCATCGCGTGCATGGAGGCATTCGAATACCTGTCGCGGACGGACCGCGTGTATCTCTTGCGGCACGCGGGGCGATTGCTTGCACCTGGCGGCAAACTAGGATTGCAAACTCTGGTCGCCACCGACGGTATGACAGCGTCTGCGCGCAATGCGCTACTAGCATTACGCGCGTATATCTGGCCTGGCTTGGATTATCTTGATACCACCGGCCACCACAAGTTATTCGACCAAAAATCGGGATTGCTTATTATTAAACAGACCCATTTTGGTTCGCATTACCGCAAATCGCTGCAGTTGCAGCGCAGTTTTTTCGAAGGCCACATGCGGGAAGCGGCGGCGAGCGGCTTCGATGTGGTCTACCGGCGTCTATGGGTATTTCAGCTGGCACTCCGCGAGACTTTGTTGGATCTAGGAATGCTCGATGCCGTGCAATTTACGGCGACCCACCGGCACCGCCGCGGGCGCCGTTAGCCAGTAACTGACGCGCCGCCCACGGACGCATCAGTGCTAACAGCTTCTACCAAAGCTATTTCTAGCGAGCTTCTAGCAAGCAGTAGATTAGTGCAGTGCTAATTCGCTCCACGGAGACTGCTTGGAGGCTAGGGCGCCGGCAGTCGATGCCATCATCCGTTGCTGTAGACCATCGACCTGCCCACTTTCACATAGACGGCCGACGAGGAAACCATCACCGAAATCACGCCAATCGGTGTGGTTGTTTTTCGCTTTGTCAGCGCCCACCGCCGCGAATTCATTGGCGTCGTCCTCAGTCAATAGTTTAGTGGCAAAGCCCATGGCTGCCAGACGTACGCCTTGCGCGATGCGCCAACCCGCTAATGAGCTGGGCAAAGTTTTCGGCAAAAACAGGTCAATGTCTTCGACCAACAGCAATTTCGCTAATTGTGCAGCGGTAGACGACACTGCTTTGTCGATATCTTCGCTAGTGTGCTCGGGCGCAGCTGCCTTGGCATATTTGCTTCGTAGGGCAGTGGTGATTTTCTCGAGCCCGTCAGCTCGGCGCTTTTCCACATCCCAATTGCGGACCTCTTGTAGCTCATCGAGGATCACGCGGTAGGCTTCGTGATCAGGTTCGTCGAGGTATTTCCCGATTGCAGTGCGCAAACTAGCCGCATCAGAAACATGGTGTTGGTTTTCCAAGTGCTGCCAAATTTCTTGCACGCGCTGCTCGTCGTAGGTAGCCGGTGCATCCAGAGGAATCTTGCTGCCCACCAGATACGGCGCCTGCAGCGACCATCCGAGGCGCAGATCGTCGGCAAGCGTACCCGTTACCGCAACGGGAAGCTGCTGTGCATTGGCCTGCATTGACGAAAAGATCTCTTCGTAGCTGTTGGACTTAATCGGGGGGAAAGTCTCGGTGTGCAAGGGAAGTTCTACCCATGGTGAGTCAGTGGCAGTGAGCAGGGCAGCAGCATTATGGAAGATAAACCGGAAGTGGTCACCAATCGTGCTGGCCAGCATGGCTTCGCCGTAGATCAGTGCCGCAACGTATTCTTCCCAGGTGTCGTACGTACGCGCGATACCGAGCACACACTTGACGATGATCGGGCGGACTTCGCTAGGCTTAATGAACCCGGCACCTGCCCCCAAGTTGAGTTGGCGCACCGCAGCAGCAAAATAGAACCCTGCCATACTGTCAGGCAGTCGTTGCGGGATCAACAGTTCCGCATCCGGGTTGAGCAGTGGTTTCAATAACCGCTGCGCCTCTTTTTCCAAGGTGGCGAAAGGGATTTCCGGCAGTGCGCCCGATAATTCATTAACCAGCACGCTGGTTTGGCCAGCGCGCTGTTCTAGCGGCAATTCACGGATCTCCTGCAGGATCTCCCGACCAGCCTCGTAGGCTTTGTCATGGGTGCGTTGCGAGGCCTGCTGCGCAGATTTCAACAGGTCTTCGCGGCTGTTAATGTTCCAGGCCTTGGACAAAAATTGCGCTAGTTGCGGATTTGCAGTGGCCTTGACGATCTTGCCCTCGTCGTCACGCTCGATTTTTGGCATGGCTGGCAGCGGCCCATCCGGAGCGATATTTGGACGCAAAAAATACGGTGCGACGACCGACCAGCCGCGGCGCAGCATTTCGTCTTGCACACCGGATTTCTTGATCTCGAAATCGAAACCGCGGGCCTGGGCTTTCGCGAGGTAATCCTCGTAGCTGGAGGCTTCGGACAGGGCAAGTGCGTCAATCTTTGGTTCAGCCATGCCTGTCATCATACCTGCGGCAATGGCATCCGTTTGCGGTTTTGACTTAGCTTATAGTTTCGATCAAGTAGTAGGTACCGATAATGAGAAAGACCGCTCCGGGCAGAAATTTCAGAGCAGGATGGTGCGCAGCTGGGATACGAGAGGCGGTTTTCATAACTACGGACATAGCTGAAAAGACCGCGAGGCTGACCAAGAGCAAGATCCCCAGCATACTTGCCTTGCCGCTCACTCCAGAGTAGTGGTTCATGAGTGGCGTGAAAAAAGAGCTGAAAAACACCAAGGCTTTTGGGTTCGAGAGATTCGTAATCAACCCCAAGCGGAACGCGCGGAACCAGACCGGGGCATGCTGGGCTGATGCTGTTGTTGATGTTGTTGATTCAGTCGCTGGTGTTGTGGGTGCAGCAGGTGTGGAGCCTGCTGGAACACGCAAGTCGGCAACACTCGATTCCGGTGAGGAACTGTTGACCATGGTGGCTTGTGTAGCCGCACGGCGTGCAGAAAGAACGCCTTTGATTGCGAGTAGTCCGAGCACGATCAGGACAGAGGATCCAAGCACAGGCAACATGACCGATAACGCCGGAATGGCCGTCAACAACGCTGTAATGCCGGCCAGTGACAATATCGACCAGGTAGCTACGCCAATGGTAGCGCCTGTAGCAGTAGCAAAACCGGCCCGATGACCATGCCGGGATACCTGTGTACCGATCGCGACGATATCAGGGCCGGGAAGTGCCATGACCGCAGCCCAGCTGAGAATATCTGTAAGCAAAAAAGCCCTCGATCCTCGAAGTGACATAATGTCAATTATCGGACATTTATAGAGGGCGATTATCGCTCGGCCGTTTTGGCAAAACTCAGCCGGATATCCACCGTGCCGGTTTCGGCAATCTTGGCGGCAATCAGATCCGGCGAATGCACTTCAAAGTCTTCGCGGTTGATCTCCACTTCGCCGGAGATGATCAGCAGATCTCCATCACGCAGTGCTTGGAACTGTGCCTCGACAGGTTCCGTGTGCTCCTTGATCGTGAGCTCGCCAGCCACAGTGACCTCGCCCGCGGTGCCATCTTCTGGCACCTGTGAGACATCCACCGGCTCGGTCAGTGTGAACGTGGACGTCGGGAACTTGCTGGTTTCAAACAGTTTGTCTTTCATGTTGACGTCCCGGACGTCCCGATCGGTCGTCAACTGGTCCATATCAACTTCCACAGTGGCTGATTCCAGCGTGGAGTTGCTAATTTTTGCTTGCCCAGTGACATAACCTGTGGAGCCAGAAGTCACCCGTTCATCGCCCGGCAGTATCTCCGAAAAGGTAAAACCCACCGAGGTAATATTCGGGTTCTTTCCTTCAACGACTTCCCAGTTGCCATCCACCGGAGTCGATGCGGCTGCTGCACCCGAATCACTTAAGGGTTCGGTCTTGACCCCGGGGCCGGTAATGATCCGGTACATCAGCGGGACCACGCTGAGAAGCGCCAAAAGGACAATGAGCGCGACGAAAATCACGATGATAGATTTACGGCGTTTCATGGGAGATTTTTTCATCATTACCTCAACTTCTCAATCGAACGCGCCAAATCAATTAACTCCGTGCATAGCTGCCCGAGCTCATCTGCAGAAGCATCCTCTGCCGCAGCCCACGCTATATCTTCCGCCGCACAGCGCAATTGAAACAGCGAATCATGCAGCATATCAGCTTTAGCTTTGCTCAATATTACGGCATCGGGAGCAATTTCCGTGCCGGATAAATTTTGACGTTGCTCGTAGGCCCGCTGCTTACAAGAACTACTGCAATACTTACGCGGACGCCCACGGCCTTGTGATGCAACCTCTCCGCCGCACCACTGGCATGGTTGAGGGCGAGTTTGTTGGTAGACAGACACAGACACCCTGTTCATTTTAGTCTATTGACGAAAAGAACCGCCAAAAACCGAAAAGTTCAGAAAAACATCGAAAAGCTGAGAAAAAATACAGAAAGATTTGGCAGGCAAGTAATATCCACAGAGCGGGAACAAATCAGTGTGTTTGTGCGTTATAGTGGTAGATCGTTATCCTGACGAGTCTTTGGCACTGTGTGGTGCCACAAGATTTGTTGATGCCCCCGGAATAATATAAGGATGTGTCCCACAATGGCAGATCGCGTATTGCGCGGCAGCCGCATGGGTGCCGTCAGCTACGAAACTGACCGCGACCATGACCTGGCACCACGCCAAATGGTGAAATACCGCACCGAAGACGGCGAAATTTACGAAGTGCCTTTTGCCGACGATGCGGAAATCCCCGAAGAGTGGCTGTGCAAAAACGGTAAATGGGGAACGCTAGTAGAAGGCGAAGGTGTCGAATCCAAGCCGGTCAAACCTCCTCGTACCCACTGGGACATGCTGTGTGAACGTCGCAGCATCGAAGAACTCGACAAATTGCTCGAAGAACGCATCGAACACCTGCGTAAGCGCCGCCGTACCGCAGCGAAACTGCTGAAAGAGCAAAAAGAACAGCAGGAAGCCGAGGGCAAGTAACCGTAAGTAACCGTCCGCTTGTGAGAGCTCACTGTTGAGAACCTGCGGCACAGTAAAGGCGCCAGCCCCACCCACTTATCAGTTCGTGGGGCTGGCGCCTTTGTGAATTCTAGTCCCTTTGTGCAATCTGGCGCGTTTTTGCAAACAGGCCACCGTATCTAAGCCTTTTTACGGCACTATTTGTAAAAAGGGCACAGTAAATAAAAAGAACACAGTAAATAGCGCGCAATCTTGGGTGAACGAAACTTCGGTGAGGTTAGCGCACTATCTTGTTAGCGCACTATCCTCTAGCGCAGTTGCTGTTTTACCTGTGCAGAAAAGTCCTTGAGCACTGCAGAGAATTTTCGCGCCGACGACGACACACGTGCTGGTGCCTGCGCCAACGAAGATTCGTGGAATTCGTGTGTCGCCAACGAAGCCACCGCGGAGCCCAGTTCCCGCACCTGTTTACTACGGTGCGCAACTCCCCACTTGGTCACCTCTGCTAGCGAATCCGTCACGAACGAACCATCGAGCTTGGATTCGCCATATTCCCGCTCGGTGAACGTGATAGGAACTTCGGCAATGACATACCCTGCCCGAATAGCGCGGCGAGCCAGATCGACTTGGAAAATATATCCGGCATTCGACAGCTCCTCGAGATCCAGTGCCTCGAGTACTTCCCGACGATAGGCCCGGTACCCGGCAGTCATATCAGACAGTCCAGCACCGAGGGCCAGGGAAATATACATATTGCCGCCGCGCGAGAGCCACTCACGATTTTTCGGCCAGTTGACTACTTCCCCGCCAGGTATATAGCGGGAGCCAATTACGGCGTCTTCCCCATTGTCGATAGCATTTAATAGCAGGTAGAGCTGTTCTGGTGCATGCGAGCCATCGGCATCCATTTCACACAAGACCTGATAGCCACGCTCCAGGCCCCAGTCAAAACCAGCGACGTAAGCGCCACATAATCCGCCTTTACCAGCGCGGTGTACCACGTGCACGTGGTCATCGGTGTTGGTGAGTTCGTCGGCAAGTTCACCCGTGCCATCCGGCGAATTATCGTCTACGATCAACACATCAACCTCAGGCTGTGCCGTGCGCAGGCGACCTACAATACGAGGTAAGTTTTCTTTTTCGTTGTAAGTCGGAATGATCACGAGAGTTTTCGCAGACGGTGCAGCGGACTCAGCCATGTCGGGTTACTCCTTCATGCGACGACGTATCACAGCAAGACTACCCAATACTACTCCAACTAAAACGAATGCCAGCTCAAGGACCTGCCCAAACCGTACTGCAGGGGTAACTCCCGAGCGCAGCGGCAAAGTATCGACGAGATGATTCGCCTCGAAAATTTCGGTATCAGCCAGGACTTTTCCTGCTGGATCAATCAGGGCAGATACCCCACTGGTGGCCGGCACGACCATTGCACGGTCGGTTTCAATCGCGCGCATACGCGACATCGCCAGTTGCTGGTAAGTCATGTCCGTAAAGCCAAAGGTTGCGTTATTGGTCGGGGAAGTCAGAATACTCGCGCCATTGTCAATCGAGCGCCGGAATGCCTCATCGAACGCGACCTCATAGCAGGTGGCAACACCCACGGCGAGATTGCGCTGACTTGTGGTCAGATCGACGGGTTCATCCGAGTCCCGTGCATTGGGCACATCAGTAGCACGGCCAGTGGGAATGTGCAGCACACCGTTGCCATTGCCGGGTACGAAATTACCGGCCATTTCCGCATATTCAGAAAGCTTTTCGAAGAAACTGCGCATCGGCAAAGTCTCGCCAAATGGTTGCAGGTAGACCTTGTCGTGGAACTCCCCTGGCGTCATCGTCGGTTGGCCACTCTGAGCATCTCTGTCAGGCAAAAACGTCTGCATGGTGTTATACGGATCGCCATCCCGGCGGGTAATTGTTCCGACGACAACCGGAGTATCAACAGCATCGACCGCACTGGCGATGACATTGTAGGCATCGCGGTCACTAAACGGATTCACATCAGAGGAATTTTCTGGCCAAATTACTAGATCCAGGTCTTGCTTTTCGGCAGCGAGTTTTTTGGTTTCGCGAACGTGATTATGCAATACCGCACTGCGTTGCGCGGCAAAATCCAGGCCCAAGCGCGGAACATTGCCCTGAATTGCCGCCACGTTGATGCTGTCGAAGGTGTTGTCCGGCCGATTAAGCTGGAAAGTCGCGACTACCCCGCCGAGCAACGGCAGAATAACGATCACGACGCTTGTCACCCGCACACTGGTCACACGAGCGTTGGTACTAACAGTCGTTAACAACTGCGTGGCACACAATTGTGCAACACCAACCCCAATCAGCACCGCAGCAACCGTGACCAGGGCCGGACCACCCCACTGTGCGAGTCCCGCGAGTGGCCCGTCAACCTGGCCCCATGCCAGACGAACCCACGCGAAGCCACCAAACGGCAACGAGCTGCGAGCAAACTCGATCGCCAAGTACCAGAATGGAAACGCCAGAAAACCCCATGGTGAGCGTGCCAAGGCGATGCCACCCAGACCAGTCAGGATCGCATAGAGCGAACATGCCACGGCCAAAGCAATATAGGGTGGATTGCCGACGAACTCACCGATCCAGGGTAGCAAGAGCAGGTAGCAGGCCATGCCATGAACGAATCCCAGCAATGCACCCTGTGCCATCGTGGGGCGCGTCTTAGTAGACTGCGGCCATGGAAGCAGAGCAAAATAGAATAAACCAGCTGCGAAAATACCGGCGGGCCACCAGCCGAGTGGTTCATAAGAAGTAAAAGCTGCAGCGCCTGAGACTGCAGCCAGAATTAAACGGAGAATGAGAGCAAGCATCGAGTTCTAGTTATCCGAGTTCTTGTTGCCAGATTCGTCGCTGGCCCCGGTGTTCTTATCGTGTTCGTGGCGCTTGTCCTTGTTATTACTGTCGTTGTCATCGCTGTCTTTGTCTTCGTTGTCATCGCTATCGGTGCTAGCGTTTTCTGAGTTGTTGCTGCCGGTAGCAAAATCCTCCGGACTCATTGACTCTGCCCATTGACGCAATTCATCTTCGTTAAGCACGCCATCGCTTGTCGGCGCCGTCGTATCAGAGTCAGTACTAGTCGACGAACCACGAGTACGGCCGTCAGCGAAACCAAAGGTGCCATAACTAGCATGCTTACGCCCTGTCGGGGAAGCTTCAAAGAAACGAACACCAAACTTTTCGACGCTGCGTTGCATCCGCCCCAGCAAAAACCCTCGAATAATCGGCCGGGTTAGCGGAAACACCAGCAAAAGGCCAAGCAACGCTGTTGCAAAACCCGGCACCGCGAGCAAGAAGGCCCCAGCTAAGGTCAAACCTATATCACCAGCGGATTTCCCTGCTTGGCGTAAATCCGGGGCAGCGTGCGAATCGTCGGCAAGCGACTCATCGCGTTGCGCCCGCAAACGTTGCACCAACGACGCTTGGGTCGCTGCGATGCGGCGAACCTCGATACGCGTGATGACGATTCCCAAAACCACCGTGGCCAACAACGCCACCATCGCCCAACCGAAACCAAGGAGACTAGCGACCGCCCAAAAAGCCAAGATTTCGGAAAGTATATAGAAAAAGAACATCACTACTGGCATGTCCACTACCCTACCGGGAAGCTGCTAGCTGCCAATAGCCACCACGCCGCGGTTAATTGCACCAATTGCCTGTCCGGCCATGCGCTTAATATCACCGCTATAGCCAGTCTTTGCGACCTGCTGCAACAGGTCGATGACTTGTCTACACCAGCGGACAAAATCACCAGGCGTCAGCTCAGCGCCGGATTCAGCGGCTGCGGCCAGACAATACCCGAGCGGAGCACCCGCACACCACTGGTGGATCGCGATGCTAAAACCAGGCTCTGGTTCCCGAGTATTCGGGAGACCGTGTCGGGCCTCGTCGGCAATGAGCTCCTCCCACAAACGCATGGTGTGCTCCATCGCAGTGGTCATCTCATCAGTCACGCCTTCGAATACCTGCCCACCAGTGGCGCGGCGGTTCTCAAAGGTGCACATTGATACCACCCCGGCTAGTTCTGCTGGGTCGAGATTCTGCCAAATCCCGCGCTTGAGACACTGCGCAACTAACAAATCCGAAGCATTATGCACTTGGGCAAGCTTCTCGCCCTCCGCACTCACTGTGGGTTCACCGTCGATAACGTCCACGTAGTCAAGTTCAGTGAGCAGATCGACGATGCGCCGCAGCATATCACCGAGGGTTTCTGTGGCCTTATCAACGGTGTCCTGCAGCCGCTCAAGTTCGCCTTTCCGGCGCACATATTTTTGCGCTAGCTGGGTGAGTTGTTCGCGCTCCAGCGCTGGCCAAGCATGAGCCGGGTGTTCTTTCATCGCTGTGCGAATCTTTGTGATGCGTTGCGTATCGCGCACCCGCGCGCGCAGTTTCATCTTCTTCGGGCGCGGGTATTTTTCTTTCGCGAACTTGTCGACGACAACGTGATTGTGTCGCCGGGGGTTTTTCACAGCTTTCGGCGGTAGCTTCATGCGGCCTATGATCGCTGGTGGATTCTCAAAGCCAGTGGAATCAATACGCGCCGACCAGCCTTTTTCGGTGGTGATCCATGGACGCGGGTCAGCAGTCTGATTAGCAGGAGTATTGACAACTGCCAAGACCGGCCGTTTCTTGCTTGGTAACGCAATCACGTCACCGATCTGCAGCTTCGCCAAAATGGCGCGGGTTTCGTCATTGCGTTCTTCCTTAGCCCGGGTTTTCGCAGACTTCTCTTCTACGCTGAGCCGTTTCCGCAGTTCTACGTACTCGGATAGCAAATGTGCGGGATCTTCGTCGTCAGTCGAAGGCGGTGCAAAGGCCGCGATTGCGTCGTTAAGCTGTTCTCGTAGCTTGTCGACACGATGGACTGCGCGTTCGATCTCGCGGGTTTCTTCCACCACCGAACCGTCAGCTTGATACTGGGCAAACGACTTTTCCAACAGGCGTAATGCATCGTCCATGCCCAAGTTATTGAGCAGGTTGATGGCCATGTTATAACCGGGCTCAAACGTGGAAATCAGCGGATAGGTGCGGGTTGAGGCAAGCCCCGCCACCTGTTGCGGATCCATCGCCGGTGCCCACTGCACGATCGCATTACCAATCGTGTCGATACCGCGTCGACCCGCACGGCCAGTGAGCTGAGTGTACTGGCCAGGGGTAAGGTCTACGTGAGCTTCACCGTTAAATTTTATGAGTTTTTCTAGTACGACACTGCGCGCCGGCATATTGATGCCGAGTGCAAGCGTTTCAGTAGCAAAGACCGCACGTACCAGGCCGCGGACAAACAATTCTTCCACAATATGCCGGAAGGCAGGGAGCATGCCCGCGTGGTGAGCAGCGAAACCTCGAATCAGTGCTTTGCGCCACTGTGAAAATCGCAGAATCTCAAGATCTTCCTGTGGGATTCCTTCCACACCGGTATCGATGACTTCCGCGATGGTGCGCTGTTCATCTTCGTTGGTAAGCACCATTTTTAAGCGCAAGCACTGGTGCAGTGCACCGTCACAGCCCGCCCGGGAGAAGATGAAAATAATTGCCGGCAACATATTTTGTCCCTGCAAAATACGCAGAACCTCTGGCCTGCCTAGCGGACGGTACTTATCCTGTGGGCGGACAATACCGCTGCGAGACGAACTCGAGCCTTTTGCAGAGCGGGAACGAAATCCTTGTCCAGCCTGGAAATCGGCCCTGCCATCATCGGCATCGCCCGCTTCTAAACGCGCAACACGGCGCTGCAACTCCGGATTGACCTTTGCAGCTCTTTCCGCAAAATCATCGCCCGCAATGCCCGATCCAGGCGCAAACAGTGGGTAGACCTTCTGTCCGAGCAACATCCATTGTTCAAGAGGCACAGGCCGGGTATCCGAAACGATCACTTCGGTATCTCCGCGGACAGCAGAAAGCCAGCGGCCAAACTCCTCTGAATTCGAGACCGTAGCCGATAGGCCAATGATCGAGATATGTTCTTCGAGGTTCAGGATGACTTCTTCCCACACCGCGCCGCGGGCTTGATCAGCCAGGAAGTGGATCTCATCCATCACGACGTGTGTGAGCCGATCAAGAGCTGGAGACTTCGCATAAATCATGTTGCGCAAGACCTCGGTGGTCATCACGACGATTTCGGCATCTGGCTGAATTGAGACGTCACCAGTGAGTAATCCCACAGCATCTGGGCCGTGGACGTCGACGAGATCATGGAATTTCTGGTTGCTGAGTGCCTTGATTGGTGTCGTGTAGAAGCACTTTGTCCCGCGGGATAGCGCCAACGACACCGCAAATTCACCAACAACGGTTTTTCCTGCCCCAGTTGGAGCACAAACAAGAACGCCTTGGCCGTTTTCGACGGCCTCGCACCCTTGAATCTGGAAAAGATCGAGCTCGTAATCCAATTGACTGCGGAAGGTCTCAAAATGGGTGCTCATCATAATTCCCCAGGCTACAAAATATCGTCGAAGCTAGAACCGTGACCCCGCGAATTGTGCATGCTGCGTTGCTGCTGCGAATATTGCTGTGTTGGCTGGCTTTGCCCCGCAGCCCGTTCGGGCGTGTGCTCTGGAACACTCTGCGCGGAGTGCGGTGCGTACACACGAGGCGAAGTTCCGCTGTCGGAAGAGACAGATTCCGGCTGTGCAACGGGGCCTGACACACTAGCCCGTTCGGGATGATAATCCAGCGGAGAAGCTTCCTCATCGGACAGTCCGGACCAGTCTGCTTCGTTTTTTGCACGGCGTTTGTCGTTGATTCGGCAGAACTGGAAGGCCAACTCAACCAGCAAAATAATCGCTATGGCCAAAATCGTCAGCGAATATGGGTCTTGTGCTGGAGTGATAAGCGCAGAAAAAATGAAGATCGCTACGATGGTGTGCCGACGCTTCGTTCGCACTGTCTCGTAGCGCAATACCCCCACTAGATTGAGCATGACAATGACCAACGGGATTTCAAAGCTGACGCCGAAAATGACCATGATCGCGACCACAAAGCTGAAATATTCTTGCCCGGTCAGCGCTGCGGTTTGGAAATCGGAACCGATTGTCAGCAGGTAGTTCAGCCCGATTGACAGCGAGAAGTATGCCAACACGGTTCCAGCTAGAAACAGCACCACCGCGATGGTGACAAAGCTGATGGTCCAACGGCGCTCATTACGCAATAACCCGGGAGTGATGAACTTCCAGATTTGGTACAGCCATACCGGAGCCGCCAACACTGCGCCTGCTAGCGCGCCGATCTTCAGGCGTAGCATAAACATTTCCATCGCACTCGTCGCCAACAGACGACACTCCCCCGAGGAAGTGAAATCTGCCCGAAGTTCCGGGTCAACGCCACAGTAGGGGCCACGCAAAATTTCACCCAACGGCGGGATCGGGCCAGGGGCATTTTGGTACCAAATAAATCCTATGACAGCACCAGAGATCACGGCCAACGTGGAAATGATGACCCTTCGGCGAAGCTCCTTCAGATGTTCCACCAACGACATATCGCCGGTTGGGGATTTTTTCTTCCTCTTGGAGTTTTTCCGCATGGAACGCAGCCGTGATACTAGTGTGGTACCGCCGCGTACGGCACGCGCAGAACGCCCGGGCTGGGGCGCTTCCGGGCGTGATGATCCGGCAGCAGCCGGTTGTGAATGGGGATGCGGTGACGTCATAAGCTAAACCAGTTGAACGAAGCGCGGTATCAGTGCAACCATGAGGCAGCTACCGGCGGCTAGTTAGTTTTGCGACCGTGGCTGGTTTTGTGGTTTATTCCAGAAATCTTCAGCGTCCATCCGTGGCTGTTGTTGGTGCTGCGATGGCTGCTGAGGTTGGGCACCCTGTTGGCTAATCGCCTGCTGCGGCTGCTGAGTCTGTTGCGCCTGCTGATTCCGACCATTCTGGTACTCGGCATCGTCGTTGCTCATTTCGCGCATTTCCGATTTCAAAATACGCGTAGAACGGCCTACCGAACGCGCCAAATCTGGTAGCTTCTTAGCGCCGAATAGCAACAGGATGATGACCAAGATCAACAAAATTTGGGTGGGGCTGATACTCATCAATCGCGCCTTTCTCAACGTCACAGCTATCGCGTTCATTGAGTGCAATAGCCGGGCGAGTCATTAAGATTTATCCGTATCAACCATACTATAACGCTGCAATGCCGCCTGGGCTTGTGCACGCACCGCGTCGGCAAGTTCATCCGGGGCTAGCACACGCAGATGATCAGCGTGGCTCAATGCGAAACGCGCAAACCACCCGGTGCTACCCACCGGCATGGTGGCACGGACCCAATCATGTGTGTCACCGTCTACTTCGTCTTCCCGCCGCATGTCATATTCGTCCAGCATCCATAATGCATCCGGGGCGATTGCAACTGTAGCCCTGGTGGAATCACGGAATCCGAATGGATCATCGCTCGAAAAATCCAATTTTGCTGCACGCGGCCGCGCCGTTTCTGCCAAAATTTCCACGTTGCGCATGCGGTCAATTCGGAAATTGCGGTGCTCGCCATAATCTTCCACATAAGCGGTTAAATAGGCGGCATCACCGCGGATAAAAATTCGAGCAGGATCAACCGTGCGGGAACTCGTGCTGTTTGACGAGGCTGACCAGTAGTCAAAGCGCACACGCTTTTTCGTGCTCAACGCCTGTGATAGCTGAGATTGCGTGTCTTCGGTAGCAGAAGAATGCTCGATAATGCTGTCGTAGATGGCACGCGAACGATCATCCATAATCGAGCGTAGTTTTTCAGCTGCTGACACTACTGCGGAACGATCCACCAGCCCTGGCATCGTTTCCAGCACTTCGACTGTGAGCAACAGCGCCCCGGCTTCCGTCGGTGTCAGCCGCAGCGAGGAATCCATTCCTTGATCATCGTGAATAACGACGCCGGTGGTCAGTTCGTAGCTCAAATCAATGAGATCCTGCGTCTGCGAGCTGATTCCGCTGCAGTGCAAACGGCCCAGCGCCCGTACCAATTCATCCGGAGTCAATCCTAAGTCTTTAGCTGCCTCAAAAATACTGCGGTCTGGGTGTGCCTTAAAGTAGGGCACTAAATTCAACGATTGCACTAATGCCGCGAGTTTTTCTGGTGAATCTGTGTGCTTCGTCTTTTTCATCCCTGACTCGCTTTCTGCAATAACTGGTAGACCTGCTCGCGAAGATCCATAGGGGCTTCCACGACCGCTTCTGCGGCATACGCAGCACACGTGCGCAACAACCAGTCACGATCTGCTCCGGTGATGGTCACAACTAGATCCCCACCGTTGAGATCCCCACCGTTGTCTGGAGCTTCACGCACCGACGACGCCGCTTGTTCTAGTGGCGGCGCAGCTTGGCGACGGGTGCGAATCGTCGCATTCACGGTATCTCGTGCGGCGAATGTTTTCTCTACGATCTCGCGCAGTGAACCGCTAGGTTCGGTGTGCGTGGCAGCCTGGCGAGAACGACGAATATCACTGATGCGGGTGGACCGAAAAGAACGCTCTGCCTGCCGGTCCACGTCCCATCCGACAACATAAAGACGGTTCCGACGCGGCACCAGGCCCCACAAATCCATGGTGCGGCGCTGTGGCTGCGCACCAGAATGGTGCTGATAATAAAAACTTACCCGTAATTTATGCGCTACCCCGGTTAAAATTGCCCGTAGTACTTCAGGGTCCAAACGGGTGATGTCGTTGTCAGCGATGAATCCTGCACCCGGGCTAATATCGCGGTGCGCACCTGATGCCGCGAGCTTCGTCCAACCAGCAGTGCTGAGTGCACCCAAGCCGCCCTCGCGCCCGACCTCGCTCGCAATTCCCAGCACGGTAGCCTCCTGGGGGCTAAAAGACACCTCCGGCAACCGGTAGGACTCCGGGTTCAGCCGGTACGTCGGACCATCCGCGCCGTCACCGGCAGAACTATCGATGTACACCCCGGCGCGTGCCAGCGTCGCAACATCGCGCTGCAATTGCACACGGAAGCTATGCTTATTTTCGTGGTAGCCGGCGACGTTGGCGTGAATCCAATCTGCACTGCGGTCTGGGTTGCCACCAGATTGTGCGGCACCCTGCAGCGCAAAAGTAAGGTTCGTCAGCCGCTCTACAGCCGCATCGTAGCGCGGACCGGTCTCTCTGCGCGGGGCGGGCGTTGCAGCTGCTGCCATGGTGATTACTCCGTATCGTTGTCGCCCCTGTTCATCAAAGCAAGCAATTCCTCGAGTTCGGGGCTGTCAGTAGCGAATGGATCACCAAAAGTATATTCCAGCCGAGCCGGTTCTGTGATCTTCATCCGAGACCAATCCACAGCAAACTCGGTCTCGGTTTCCCGCGCCCGGTCCAAAAATTTTCCACGCTGGTGCGCGCGAGTGGTGGCCGGCGGGGTATCCATGGCCGCGGTAATCGCCTCATCCGTCGTCCATCGCTCTACCCTGCCTTTATCCTGTAAGACCTGGAAAATTCCCCGACCAGGGCGGATATCGTGCATGGCGAGGTCAATTTGCGCGAGCTTCGGATGCGACCAATCATCACCGAGCCGGGCCCGGTAGTGGTCAAATAATTCTTTTTTGATTACCCAGTCGAGCTCACGATTGACCTGAGAGAAATCTTGCGACTCCAGGGCGTCAAGTGCCCGGCGCCAAAGATCGACGACACGGTGCATTTCGCTGGTGGCTGAGCCTCCATGTCCAGCATCGTCCAGATAATCGTCGCGGATTTCCAACCAGTCAGCCGCGTGGGCGCACAATGCTTGTTGGATTTCCAACGCGGTTACGGTCCCGCCGTTTTTTAAGCGGAGTTGCGTGCGACCACTCAGATCACGGGAAATCTCGCGGATTTGTCCGATCGGATCTGCCAGCTCGAAGTCCGGAAGCTCGCGTTCAGCTTCGATCATTTCCAGCACTAGCAACGCGGAGCCTACTTTTAAGGCAAACGTCGGCTCGGAGAGGTTGGTATCGCCGCCGATGACGTGCAAACGCCGGTAGCGTTGCGAGTCCGCATGAGCCTCGTCGCGGGAATTAATCATTGGACGCGCCCGGGTGGTCGCCGAGGATACGCCTTCCCACACTTGATCCGCTCGCTGTGAAAGTACGAAGCGTGCTGGGTGTTCATCGGTTTCTGGCTCAATCAAGCCAGCCCCACAGATCAATTGCCTGGTCACCATCAACGGTTCCAGTGCCCGTCCGATCGCTCGGAGCACCATGGACCGAGAAATCAGATAATTCTCGTGGCATCCGTAGGAGTTGCCGTGCGAGTCTAGGTTGTTTTTGAACAAATAAATATGCTTGCCGACGCCGTCGCGCAGAAGTTTCTGCTCTGCACGCTGAGCCAGCTCATCGAGAATGCGGTCGCCGGCACGCTCATAATTCAATAACTGGGTGATGCTGTCGCATTCTGCGGTGGCAATTTCCGGGTGGGCTCCCATGTCCAAATACAACCGAGAACCATTCGTGCTAAAGATGTTTGAACTGCCGTGTTCGTCTACAATCGGTTCAAAAAGATAACGCGCAACCTCAGCTGCCTCCAGCGTATGGGTGCCGTTGGCTGCAGTCGCGGTAATCCCGTATTCGGTTTCCACGCCCATGATGCGTCGGGTAAATACGGAATTCACTGTCCACCCTTTTGCACGTAGGAACGGACGAATTCTTCTGCGTTTGCCTCCAACAAGCCATCGATTTCATCGAGAAGATCATCGGTGCCAGAGGTAGAAATTTGTGCTTGGCCACCGACGAAATCGTCGTTGTCGGTACCATCATCGCCTGTGGAATGAGCAGTGTGTGAAGCTTGTGCACTGGAATTGTGTTGTGGGTTCGTGGCCATAATAATTCTCTTTCGTCTTTGTCGTTGTGCTGTGTATCTGTGCTGTGTATCGTTTTGGCGTTTGGCGCAGGTGTGCGCCGGTGCTTGGATACCGGTATTTCCAACAAACGTTAGCCGGTTTTTTGTACGCGGTTGAGCCGTCGAGCCGCTTCGGGCGCATTTGCTGAGCTGCTGATGATCTCTTCAGCTGCTGCTTTATTCAATCCGGTGAGATCCGTCAGGTCCACAAAGACCTCGCCGCCGGGGCTTTCTGCATCAGCGAAATGCAGTTCCTGCCAGTTTGCGGCTACCAACTCATCGGTGAAGCGTTCGATCATGCGTCCGCGGGTCCAGGCTCGTGACTCTGCAGGTGGCGTTGCCATCGCAGCATTGATGTCATCGTCGCTGGCTAACGTTCGCATCCGGCCTTTTCGCACCAGCGCGTGGTAGAGAGACTTCGCGGGGTCGACATCGGTGTATTGCAAGTCAATGAGCGCGATTTTCGGATCATTCACCGCGACACCACGGTCGAGGTAGCCCTTGATCAACGCGTATTTTGCGGTCCAATCCAGCAGGTGGGAAGTCGACAGCGGATCGTCGGCAAGCAAATCTAGGACTTCTTCCCACAACTCCAGCACTGTCGTGTCGACCGCGGACGGACCGGTAGCGGTGTGCTCTGTGGCAACTTCCCGCACACGATTGAGGTATTCACGCTGGATCTCAATTGCTGTGGCTTCGGAACCGTCGGCCAGCGTGATTTTATGGGTCAGACTCACATCATGGCTCACCGCAGAAATCTCAGCTACCGGATCCGCCGGGCGCAAATCAGTAAAGCGCACGCCCGCGTCAATAGTATCCAAGACCAACGCCGTGGTCCCTAGTTTCAGAAGCGTTGCGGTCTGCGACATATTCGCATCTCCGGTGATCACATGCAGGCGGCCGTGAGTCTCGGCATCGGTGTGCGGCTCATCGCGCGTATTGATCAAACCGCGGTTCAGTGTGGTTTCTAAAGAGATTTCCTGCTCGATATAATCCGCGCGCTGCGAAATTTGGAACCCCGGGGTTTCGCCACGCTGCCCCAGCCCAACGCGGCCGGCACCGATCATGATGATGCGGGTGACAAAAAACGGGATGAGACCGTCTGCAATGTCGGCGAAATCCGTGGTACGTGGGTACAAGTAGTTTTCGTGCGAACCATACGACGCGCCCTTGCCGTCCACATTATTCTTGTAGATTTTCAACGGTGGACACGCGCCGTGATTGGCTAGGGCCGAAGTGCCGCTTTCGGTAAAAGTTGCCACGTCATTGATGGCTTGCAACGCGATGCGGTCGCCAGCTTGGTCGTAGATCATGGCCTGCCAGGCATCACAGCATTCTGGCGACGAGTACTCGGGGTGGGCGTGATCGACGTAAAAGCGCGCACCGCTGTGCGTCACGACGTTCGCCACGCCTAAGGTCTCCGGATCCACCATGGAGCCGGTTCGGTAACGCTGCCGATCACCACCGCGGGTGTCACGGGTGGGATGCTCAGCGGCAAAATCCCAGCGCGACCGGGTTCCAATATTCCGGAGTGCGTAGCTCACCACGGCATGCGTGGAGGTCACAATTGGGCTGAGCTTGGGCTGCGTTGGCGTGGAAATACCGTATTCGGTTTCGGTACCCATGAACCGATGAAAATTTTTGGTGCTGTTCATTTTCCTTATTCCGGCCTATCAGTTTCTGGCAGAACGGTGGCTCCGACGACTACTCCGCGGGCAGCGTCCCGATTGGCTATGCCAGGCTCCGCGCGGAGACTACAGACTGTGATAGCTTCACGATACGGTTCCATTCTTCCGGATTCGCCGTATTTGGCAGATCCTCGCTCTCATCTTGTTCTGTGCGCACCGCTTGTTGAATATGCCGTAGAGAAATACCGTGCTCTCCAGCGGAACCGGAAGCGATATAATCCTTGATCGCGAGTTTTTTCGCGCGATCGACCACGTTGGCAATCAAGGCTCCAGAGACGAAATCACCGTAGTGCAATACCGTGGTGCTGCCATCGCGAAGAGTAAGCTCCACGAACGGGCGTGGGGCATACAACGCGTCCACCGCTCCGTCGATAAGCACAGTGAGCGGATCGGTGTGCGGGACGCCTTCGTGCAGATAGCGGCTGATAATATCTGGCGCTTCTTGCTTACTAGGGCGCGAGATGCGCACCTTGATATCCAAACGGCCTGGCCGCAGCAACGCGGGATCGATAAGCTCTTCCCGGTTGGTAGCACCGACCACGATGACGTTATCGAGGCCTTCCACCCCATCAATTTCGGTAAGCAGCTGCGGCACCGCTGTGGTTTCGATATCCGAGGACACGCCAGTACCACGGGTCCGGAAAATCGATTCCATTTCGTCGAAAAAGACAATCACCGGTGCCCCGTCAGAGGCCAGCTCGCGGGCACGTTCAAAAATTAATCGGATAACGCGTTCGGTTTCTCCCACGTATTTATTGAGAAGCTCCGGACCCTTGACGTTTAAGAAATACGATGCCGAGCCATCCCCGACGCGTGATGCCAGCGAATGCGCTACTGCCTTAGCAATCAAGGTTTTACCGCAGCCCGGCGGGCCATACAGCAGCACGCCTTTTGGCGGGTGTAATTGATAATCGCGGTAGAGTTCCGGATGATCAAATGGCATCTCGACGGCATCGCGGACTTGCTCAATCTGAGCATCCAAACCACCGATATCGTCGTAGGTGACATCAGGGATTTCTTCTAGAGCTAGTTGGGTTACTTCGGCCTGCGAAATGCGCTCAAAAGCAAACCCAGACTTGATGTCGGCCAGCACACTGTCGCCGGCACGAACGCTTCCAACCAACGGCGTTGCCAAATGAATCACGTGTGTATCGCCCTGCGGCGTAGACGCTAAAACGCGGACGTCTCCGTCTCCATCTGCATCGCCATCGACGAACTCACTAACGCGCATCACAACACCATCGGAAGTAAAACCGCAATCTTCAACGATGACACTTGCCTCACCCAGCCGGACTTGCGCGCCGGCGGGGATTTCGTGTTCCAGCAGTGGCGAGACGTTGACGCGTAAACGACGCGTCGAGGTAAACACGTCGGCTTCCCGCCGGTTACCTGGGGCGTAGCGCAAAAACACTCCATACGTGGACACCGGCTCTTGCAAAGCGTTGAGCTCAGTGGTCAGCTGGGCCAATTTATCGCGTGAAGACTTCAGCAGAGTCGCTAGTTTTTCGTTCCGTTTGCGCAACTCGCGCACGTCGCGGCGAAGCTGTAGCTGTGGGTCCGGGGTTGTCTTCGTCATACGACTGACCGAACCTCCCTTCTGCAGATATGGTGCATAAAGTTGTGCACTTAACGGTTGTGTCGCGCTAATCTGGTTCCCGACCACTGTGAATTTCTAGAAGTGAATTTCTAGGAATTTCTGGGCCGCAACCATGTGTTTCTTTAGGCAAAGCCTAACAAACCAGGCTAGGAATGGCTACGTTAAGGCAAGCTAGTACGCGAAAAGTTAGCGTCGCGCCTTGCGTTTGGGCCGTGGCGGTACGACTCCATCGGCAAGCCGCCTGGTCATGATCAGAAACGCGGTGTGTGCATTCATACGATGTTCTGGCCGTGTCGCTAGCCCTTCGACCTTCCAGTCACGCACCAGTGATTCCCATGCGCGTGGTTCGGTGAAGCATTGTTGCTCGCGAATACCTTCCATGACCTTCATCAATTGCGGGACTGTGGCGACATACGTAATGAATACTCCGCCCGGCACCAACATCTTCTTTACTGTGGTGAGCATTTCCCAAGGCTCCAACATATCCAGCACGATGCGATCTACTGGGCCGTCGGTATCTTCTGGCGTCAGCTCCTGGAAGTCACCTAACCGCGGGCTCCACCATTCAGGCTGTTCACCAAAATATTCTTTGACGTTGTCAATGGCGTAGCCAATATGATCTTCGCGCAACTCGTAGGAGTACACGTGGCCTTCCGGGCCTACTGCACGGAGTAACGCCATCGACAGCGCACCAGAGCCTGCACCAGCTTCCAAGACCTTTGCCCCACGGAAAATATCGCCCTCGATGAGGATTTGAGCGGCATCTTTCGGGTAAATTACCTGCGCGCCGCGCGGCATCGACAGCACATGGTCCACCATCAAATGGCGGAACATCAAAAACTGGCCACCCATCGTCGAGGTGATCACCGAGCCTTCATCCATGCCGACGATATCGTCGTGTTCGATGATGCCTTGGTGCGAGTGAAACTTGTTGCCCTCTCTAAGGTACAAAGTAAAGTGTCTCCGCTTCGCATCGGTGAGCTGTACGCGATCACCGTATTTAAACGGACCAGAATATGCCATTAAGCAGCCTTTCTTTTAGATTGTTCAGCGCTAGTTAATCAGGTAGGCCTCGAGTGCTTGCGACAGCCACAATTGATCTTGCACGCCAATCATTTCCCGCGCCGAGTGCATCGACAACATTGGCACTCCTACATCGACGGTATCGATACCCAATGCCGTCGCCGTAGCTGGGCCAATCGTAGAACCACACGGCACTGCGTTGTTACTCACATAATTTTGGATCGGGACCATCGCAGCCCGGCACGCATTTTCCCACAATGCAATCGTGCGAGCGTTCGACGCATAGCGCTGCTTCGAATTGATTTTGGTGACCGGACCGCCACCTATAATCGGTGGATTATGTGGATCATGCTTGTCCGCATAATTCGGGTGAATCGAATGCGCTGCATCTGCAGACACGCACGACGAACGACGCAGCATTTGTAAATAGCTTTCACGGTCTGCACCCAACGCGGTCGCGGTGCGCTCTAGGACTTCCGACAAAATGGGGCCTTGTGCACCGGTCGTCGAGGCAGAACCGATTTCTTCATGGTCGAAAGCTGCCAAGACTGCAATATCCGAGCCGAAATCACCAGAAGCAATGGCACGTTGCAGCGCAGTCAGACTAGCAAACACGCTGGAAAGATTATCCATGCGGGAAGAAGCCAGTAGGTCTGCCTGCGCACCAAATAATCCAGCCGGCTGCGATGGGGCTGTGATCAAACCCCAGGACGCAATATCTGATTCGGCAATCCCCAGTTGATCCGCTAATACTTCCGAAATACCAGTGTGGCTGGCTTGGTCCTGGATAGCGCTACTGGCGGCGTCGGCAAGCCCGATAATGGGGTGCAGGTGTTTTTGCTTGTCGACGCTGAACTCTTTCGAACCATCGAGGTGAATCGCCAAATGCGGAATCCGCAACAGTGGTCCGGTATTCACCAACCGCTCGGAACCGTCGGTCAGAATTACCTGGCCTGCCAGGGTGAGCTCCCGGTCAAACCAGGAAGAAATAATCGGCCCACCGTAGACTTCCACACCCAACTGGTGCCAGCCATGCTGCGTGCTATCAGGCTGTGGTTTCAGGGTGAATCCTGGAGAATCAGTATGCGAACCGATGATCCGGAAACCGGAATTCGTTCCCGCATCCTCCGGTACGTACCATGCCATGACTGCGCCATCACGCACGATGACATGCCCTCCCGGGCTAGCATCCCAGGGCTGATCTTCCTCATGCTTTTGGAACCCAGATGCTACAAGCTGCTCAGCGACCCGATACGCCGCATGAAACGAACTCGGCGCAGCATCCAGAAACTCCATGAACTGGTTAATCTCGTTCATCATTACTCACACACTTTCAGGTCACACGCGCTAATCTTTCCGTCTCACCCAGCTTAGTGGTAACCCAGGTGCACCGTTTAAGCTGGATTACATTATGAGCACCACGAGCACACCGAAAAATTCCCAAGGTTCTCGAAAACCAAAACCACTAGCGCTGTCCCCATCACGGGCTGGTGACTATCAACAGTGCCCGTTGCTGTACCGCTTACGCGCGATTGATAGATTGCCGGAACCCAAAACTTTGGCCCAGGTCAAAGGTACTTTGGTGCACTCAGTTTTAGAGGATATGCACAAGCTGCCAGCTAACGAGCGCACGTACCCCGCCGCTGTGAAAATACTCAAACCGAATTGGGAAAAGATGCGTTCTGCCGACGATGAGCTTATAGATTTAGTGCCAGAAGCAGAAACCTACGATTTCTTAGTGGAATGTCGCAGCCTGGTAAAAGGCTATTTTCAGATGGAAAACCCGCAAGGTTTCGATGCGGAATCGGTGGAGATGTATGTCGATACCGTGCTGCCTAATGGTGTCCCGGTGCGTGGGTTCATTGACCGAGTGGATAGAGCGCCAACTGGTGAAGTCCGCGTGGTCGACTACAAAACCGGCAAGAAGCCAATCCCCCGGTTTTCCCACAACGCGCGATTTCAAATGCTGTTTTACGCGCTGGTGTACTGGCGCCTACGCGCAACAATCCCGCACCAATTACGGCTGATGTATATCAAGGTTATTGACGATATGGTGCTTGCGCCTTCCCAAGAAGAACTCGAATTTTTCGAGCGGGACCTGGGAGAATTATGGGCCAAAATTGAAAGAGATGGGCGTAGCGGACACTTCCGCACCAAAACCTCAAAGCTATGCGGCTGGTGCCCGCACCAAAAACTTTGCCCGGAGTTTGGGGGAACTCCTCCCCCGTATCCCGGTTGGCCTGGATCAACCGCCGATTAATCCACGGGCTACTGCTCACCCCCGGCGCATCCGCAGCCCATGAATTCGCCTAGTCTAAGACAGACCGCTGATGACGCCGTCGTCACTAATATCGATGGCTTCTGCCGCCGGGCGTTTCGGCAGTCCAGGCATGGTCATGACCTCACCTGTCAAAGCCAGGACAAATCCGGCACCGGTACGCGGCAATAGTTTGCGCACGTGCAGCGTATGACCCTTCGGTGCACCAAGCTGGGAAGGATCATCGCTGAAAGAATACTGCGTTTTCGAGATACAAACCGGCAAATGATCCCATCCGCATTCACGTAAATAATTCAGGTCTTTGCGTGCATTAACTGAGTACTCGACGTTGCTTGCTCCGTAGACCTGTTTTGCGATGGTTGCGATTGATTCCTCCACGCCCTTCGCAGGGTCATACAGGGTTGTGCTCTGACCATTGAGGTTTGCCAACACCTTTTCTGCAAGGTCCTTCGCACCGGCACCGCCATGAGCAAATACGGTGGATTCAGCCAACTCCACATCAAACTTCTGCGCCCAGTCATGCATAAACGCAATTTCTTCAGCGGAATCCGAACCAAAGATATTCAGCGCCACTACCGGGTTTACGCCGAATTGGCGTACGTTATTAACATGTTGCTCTAGGTTGGCCACGCCTTCTGCCAGAGCTTCCACATTAGATTCTTCGAGGTCAGTTTTCGCTACACCACCGTTGAATTTCAGTGAGCGAATCGTAGCGACGACAACGGCAGCATCGACATTCAAATCAGCGTGGCGGGCCTTAATATCGAAGAATTTTTCGGCACCCAAGTCAGATCCGAACCCGGCCTCTGTCAACACGATATCGGCTTGGTTGAGCGCTACTTTTGTCGCGAGAACGCTGTTGCAGCCGTGGGCGATATTACCGAACGGTCCTGTGTGTACCAGTGCTGGAACTCCCCCGAGCGTCTGTACCAAGTTTGGTTGCAGTGCGTCTTTCAGCAGCACGGTCAGTGCACCGTCTGCGCCGAGTTCCCGTGCAGTCACCGGTTTTTTGTCGTAGCTGTAGCCGACGGTGATATCGCCTAGACTCTTACGTAAATCGGCCAAATCAGTAGACAGACCAACCACGGCCATGATCTCTGAGGCTGCGGTAATCGTGAATCCAGATTCCCGTGGGGATCCGTTGCCTGGCCCACCCAGCCCGGTGACGACGGAACGCAGCGAGCGGTCATTGACGTCTTCGCAGCGCTGCCACGTGACGCGACCCGGATCAATGCCTAGCTCATTTCCTTGGTGAATATGGTTATCGATCAAGGCAGCCAGCGTGTTGTTAGCTGATGTGATCGCGTGAAAGTCCCCATTGAAGTGCAGGTTGATTTCGTCCATGGGCACAATCTGGGAATAACCCCCCCGGCAGCCCCGCCTTTAATACCCATGACAGGCCCTAGCGACGGTTCTCGGATAGCTACCATGGCGTTCTTGCCGGCTTGAGAAAGCGCGTCGGTGAGACCGATCAGCGTGGTCGACTTTCCTTCGCCGGCTGGTGTAGGCGAGACACCGGTGACCAGCACAAGTTTGCCGTTTTCTCGGCTCCAATCTAGCTTACTGGTGTCAATCTTGGCTTTCTTCTCGCCATACGGAACTAGGGCTTCAGCAGGAATGCCTGCCTTATGTGCAATGTCCGTGATGGGCTCTAGCGGGTGATGGTTTGCGATTTCAACATCGGTAGGGATAGAACTCATGCCCACCACTGTAGCCGCTGTGGGCTTCAGTGATGGGCATTCTATTCGTGGTATGACTCGATGGTCGCAGCCTGGTACTTTCTAGTCGTCCAAATAGAGTTTACCGCGGAATTCTGGATGCATCAGGTTTTCCTTAGACAAAACCCGGTCGACGGTTTCTTCGTCCAAGAGCCCTTTCTCCAACACCAATTCGCGGACAGATTTGCCGGTCTTCGCTGCCTCTTTACCGATGAGATCACCTTGATGGTGGCCGATCAGCGGGTTCAGGTACGTGACGATACCAATGGAGTTTTCTACATACTCACGGCACACATCCGCATTAGCGGTGATACCGTCTACACACTTTTCGCGCAAAGCATCCACGGCGTTGCCCAAGATACGTACGGACTGGAACAGTGCCTCACCCATGACTGGTTCCATGACATTAAGCTGCAACTGGCCTGCTTCAGAAGCCATCGATACAGTGAGATCGTTACCGAATACTTTGAAGACGGTTTGGTTGACAACTTCCGGAATAACCGGGTTGACCTTCGCAGGCATAATCGACGAACCAGCCTGACGTTCCGGCAAATTGATCTCATTCAAACCAGTACGAGGACCCGAGGACAGCAAGCGCAAGTCATTGCTAATCTTGCCCAGCTTGGAGGCCGCACGCTTGACTGCCGAATGCGCCAGCACGTAGGCGCCGGTATCCGAGGTTGCTTCGATGAGGTCACGGGCCGTCTTTAATTCCAGGCCAGAAACCTCCGAGAGTGCGGCGGTGACTTGGTGCCGGTATCCCGCAGGAGTGTTGACTCCAGTTCCGATTGCCGTAGCGCCCAAGTTGATTTCCAACAGGCGCTCCTGAGCCTCGCGTAATACCGATTGCTCTTCTGCCAAGTTGGCACCAAAAGCGCGGAACTCGTCGCCAAGCGTCATAGGAACGGCATCCTGCAGTTGGGTACGGCCCATCTTCAGAATGTCGGAAAATTCATGCGCCTTCTTGGTAAACGACTGCTCCAATTTGCCAATCTGGTTGATCAAACGATCCAGAACCGCGATCAGGCCCAAACGGAAACCGGTTGGGTATGCGTCGTTAGTGGACTGCGACATGTTGACATCGTCGTTGGGGTTGATGACATCGTAGGCACCTTTGTCTTCGCCCAGGTACTCCAGAGCCAAGTTGGTAACAACCTCGTTAGTATTCATGTTTAGCGAGGTTCCGGCACCGCCCTGGAAAACATCCAACGGGAATTGATCCATGCACCGGCCTTCTTCCAAGATCTGGTCACAGGCCCAGATGATGGCTTCTGCTTTTTTCTTCGGCAGCGTATGCAGACGACGGTTGGCCATAGCCGCGGCTTTTTTCACCATGACCATGCCGCGAATGAACTCGGGAACATTGTTGATAGTTACCCACGAGATCTGGAAGTTATCGATTGCACGCATTGTGTGCACGCCATAATAAACATCGTTGGGAACTTCCATCTCGCCGAGCAGGTCGCGCTCAATACGAGTTTTCTTCTTCGATGTCGTTGCTTGTGAATTCGACGCTTGTGAATTCGACGAACTCGTTGATTTCGTTTCTGGTTTGTTGACTGCGCTAGCGTCGGTATTTGTCTTGCTGCTATCTGTGCTTTCGCCCGGCTTCTTGCTTTCGTCCGACTTCTTGGCCATCTGAGAGTCACTCCTTTTGCGCGTGTTACGCCATAATTCGTGCTGTAGTTAGTGAGGACAACAATTACTAAGGGCTGCTTTGTGCCCGTTGCCTACCCCAGAGTACCTGCGGAACTACATACGCGCGATGCGTAAATCGGAAGCCAGAATAGCTTCGGCTCCCACCGCAGAAATTTGATCCATAAGATTGTTGGCTTGCTTGCGTGGAACCAGCGCGCGTACCGCTACCCAGTTCTCGCGTGCCAGTGGAGACACCGTTGGGCCAGTCAATCCCGGGGTAAATTTCGCAGCTTCGTCCAGGTTGTCACGCGAGATATTGTAGTCAATCATCACATAATTCTGCGCATGCAAAATTCCCTGGATCCGGGAGAGTAAAATCTTCTGTTCGTCAGTAATTTCTGCCCCGCGGCGTGAAATGACCACTGCCTCGGATTCGATAATCGGCTCCCCAAATGCCCGCAGTCCCTGCTGGCGTAAAGTATTGCCCGTCGAGACCACATCGGCGATGGCATCGGCAACGCCCAATTTAATCGAGATTTCTACCGCACCATCCAAGCGGATAACTTCTGCGTCTATACCGCGCTGCGCCAGGTAATCCCGCACCAAGTTCGGATAAGACGTCGCAATCCGCTTTCCGGTAAGCTGTTCGACCTTCCACTCTTCGTTATTCGGAGCCGCGAAGAAAAAACGAGAATCACCGAACCCCAGCGGCAATACCTCGTCGACTGCTGCCCGTGAATCCGCAGCTAGGTCACGTCCGGTAATTCCCAGATCCAGCTGGCCGTTAGCAACATAGATGGCGATGTCTTTTGGACGCAGAAAGAAAAATTCGATGTTGTGCTCGGTATCGGCGACCGCCAATGCTTTGCTATAACCGCGGGTTTTGTATCCCGCTTCTTTCAAAATGGATTGTGCCGCGTCGGAAAGCGATCCTTTATTGGGAACAGCGATTTTGATCATGAGAGTTTACTAGCCTCGAAGTTGTGCTCAATGTTGATTAGAGATAGCGGTAAATATCGTCTGGATTGAGACCGCGGGCGACCATCATAACCTGCGTCCAGTACAGTAACTGGGAAATTTCCTCCGACAGTTCCTCATCCGATTGGTATTCCGCGGCAATCCAGACTTCGCCGGCTTCTTCAATAACTTTTTTGCCGATGTGATGCACGCCAGCATCGAGGGCTTGGACAGTCCCCGATCCTTCGGGGCGCTGCTGTGCTTTCTGGGCAAGTTCTGCATGCAACTCGTCAAAATTCTTCACGACGGCCATTCTAGTGCATAACCGGTGTTAACGGAGTGAAATACCAAACAGTGCATCGAGCGCCGACACGACAAGTTCGGCAGCCTGAGGATCATCGTCACCGTCGCGGTTATTTTCTGCCCAAGCGTCAACAGCCCGCAATGCGCCAGGTGAATCGAGGTCATCAGCGATGCGCTCACGGATTGTGCGCACCAGAGCTTCTGCCTGCTCCAAATCGCCTGGTTGGTGCAGTGCGTCTCGCCAAATGGCAAGACGCTGCTCGCTTTCGGCCAACACCTCATCGGACCAATCCCGGTCACTCCGGTAATGCTGGGAATACACGCCCACACGGATGGCAGATGGCTCGTGTCCGTTGGCGGTGAGTTTGTGAATAAAGACTAAGTTGCCCAATGATTTCGACATCTTGGTCCCGTCTAACCCAATCATGCCCGCGTGGACATAATGGCCTGCCATACGATCGACGTCGTAAGCTGCTTCGATGTGAGCTGCAGAAAATTCATGGTGCGGGAAAACCAGGTCTGAGCCGCCTCCCTGGATGTCGAAACGCGCTCCCAAACGGTTCGCAGCGATAGCCGCGCATTCGATATGCCAACCCGGGCGGCCGCGACCAAACGGCGCCTCCCAGGACGGTTCGCCCTCTCGTTCGGCCTTCCAAATCAGTGCATCGAGCTCATCACGTTTACCAGGGCGTTCCGGATCCCCACCGCGTTCGGCAAAGACTTCCATCATGTCCTCGCGGTTGAAGTTCGATTCATAGCCGAACTGCTCAGTAGCGGTGACCGGAGCATAAATATCCGGGTATTCACCATCGATGACATAAGCCTTGCCCTGATCAAGCAGGCGTCCGACGATGTCAATAATCTCGTCGACGGTTTCCGAAACTGACATGAAATCGTGAGGCGGGATAATTCCTAGCTGTTCCATGTCCGAGCGGAACAAATTAGTTTGCTCTTCGCCCAGTTCACGCCAGTCCTGGTTATCACGTTCGGCGCGCTCAAAGAGAGGATCGTCGACATCCGTGACGTTTTGTACAAAATGTACCGAGCGCCCGTTGTCCAATAGTGCGCGATACACAAGGTCGAAAGTCAAATAGGTTGCTGCGTGCCCTAAATGCGTTGAATCATAAGGGGTGATACCACAGACATACATTCCCGCAGGCCCCTCGGCGTTGTAGAAACTAACCTCACGGATGCGTTGGTCCGCAGTGTCATAAAGCTTGAGCGGCACAGGTTTGCCGTGGCGCGCTGGAATGGATGGGACAGTAGGAAAAGGCCAAGATTTCATAACCCCCTACTGTAATGCTGTTTAGACCGGTTGCAGAACTCCCAACCCCAATAACAGCATGACCAGCAAACCCAGTGGAATACGGTAGGCAGCAAACCACGCAAACGAGTGGTTGGCGACGAACTTCAGCAGCCAAGCAATCGCAGCATAACCAACCAAGCCAGCCACTAATGTGCCGACGGCTAGCTGCACACCACTCGCAGCTTGCCCTGAAGCAGGACCAAAGGCGTCGGGAAGCGAAAACAGGCCGGATGCCATGACAGCGGGAATCGCCAGCAGAAAGCTAAAGCGAGTGGCTACTTCACGGTCCAAGTTCAAAAACAGACCGGCGGAAATCGTGCCGCCAGAACGGGAAACTCCTGGGATCAGTGCGAGACATTGCGCCAACCCCATGATGATGGCATCACGGAAGTTCAGCTCACCACTGCCACGAGTCTTTTTGCCCCAACGCTCTGCCGCAATAAACACAAACGAAAACAGAATCAGCACGGCTGCGGTAATCCACAGGTTGCGCAGCGAATCACGAATGAAGTCTTTCGCCAGATAGCCGATGACGCCAATCGGAACCGAGCCGACGATGATCATCCACCCCATTTTCCAGTCCGCGCCACGGGAGCTCTTGTCGACGAGCCCGCGCAACCAACCACGCACGATCTGGACAATTTCGCGCCAGAAAAAGATCACGACGGCGATCTCCGTGCCCAATTGAATGACGGCCGTAAAAGACGCACCGGCGTCGGCTTCCCAGAAGAACTCGGAGAAGATCCGCAGATGGCCGGACGATGATACAGGGAGAAATTCAGTTAAGCCTTGGAGGATGGATAAAACAATGACCTGGATCCACGTCATATCTACCGCGTCGGCTGCTGCTGTAGCCTCAGCCGCGTGGCTGGCAGTACCGGTGGCTAAATCGCTCGTAATCACGGCTACCAGACTATACCCGTAGGCAACCCCTCCCCTCGTGCCGTAGCGTTCGGCGGCACTAGCCTGCGCTGATAGACTAAACAGCTGTGAATATTCGATTTCGGTCGGCGCATTTTCGTCCCTACGCATTCTCTGTTTGTGCCTTAGCAGCCAGCGCAATTCTAGTTGCCTGTGCGGATAATCCGGCGTTACCGGGGGCAGATGTCCCAGACATGGGACAGGCTACCCCGGTGCCAAGCTCGGATCAGGCGGATACCACAGAACTAGCTGGCGAGGTGATTACGCGGCCAGAGTTCGATGCGGTTTCGGATATGGCAGTCGTCGGCAAGAATCTGGCCCTGCGCACAGATGATTCGTTGTGGCTGGGAACGGTTGATGAGCTTGCCGATTCCGGCACCACCGTCGATATTGCCGCAGAGTGTGGTGAGCTTACAGCTACTGAACAGCACTTCATTCTGGCTTGTGGCGATTCTGTGCACGTTTTTTCCGCCGGTGAGTCAAACGGCGAGGAGATTACGCCCGAGGTTGAATTTCCAGTTACTGCCGCAACCCGGATGAACAATGGCGATCTCGTGGTTGCTTCCGACGAATCAGCAGAGGTAGCAATCGTTTCACCGCGTGGTGAGGTCATGAGTACATTTACCGCAGCTGCCCCTACTGATGAACTCGTGCATGTGGAGTCAGAATCACACGGCGAACAGCTGGTACGTACGTGGCGCGAGGACACTACAATCCAAAACCTGGACTGGCGTAATGAGCGCGGCGGCGGCACCCTGCGCGTGGGGCTCGGAGTCGGCGAAATTGCAGTCGGCGATGACGGGCTCGTTTTGGCAGCCGATACCCGGGGTAATCAACTGGCAGTGTATACCGCGCTAGATGTCATCCGTCTGCACCAGACCACGCCTGTACCAGCAGGCCCGTGGTCCGTTGCCTGGGACAGCAAACGGGATCTGGCGTGGGCGGCATCCACGGAGCACAACCTGTTGACTGCCTTCCGTATTTCGAGCGGTATCCCGCAGCACGCCGCCCAACTGAAAACTCTTGCCGACGCTCAGTCGCTGGTGATCACCGATGATGGGACGCTCGTGCTGGCCTCGGCGACCGGGCACGGTATCCAAGTCATCACGAAGCCTGAGGTGGCGCAACCAGAGCTATCCGACCAACATGAGGAGAACGCAGAGTAATGGCTCCACAATTTGGGCAAGCGCGTACAACGATGCGCTCGGCGGTGACCAGCCTCCGCTCGGTGGCTTACAACGCGGCTTATCGCGCAGCATTGCGTGTGATGTTCCGCATAGATCCGGAACGCATACATCACGGTGCCAACAACGTGATGACCGTGGTGAATTCTTCCCGATTGCTCCGGAAAGGGCTGGCGACGGTCTTCAGCACTAATGATCCCCGCCTAGCTCAAGAGGTATTCGGCGTGCACTTCCCGCGCCCCCTCGGATTAGCCGCGGGGTTTGATAAAAACGCGCGCGCCGCTAAAGCTTGGTCAGCTATCGGTTTTGGCTACGCGGAATTAGGCACTGTCACTGCTGCCGCGCAACCGGGAAACCCACAGCCTCGTTTGTTCCGTTTGAAAAAAGACCGCGCCATCCTCAACCGCATGGGCTTTAATAACGACGGTGCAGCCCAAGCAGCGCAGAATTTGCGTGGGCATGTTACCAGTAGCGACGCTGCACAGCGCGGTGTCATTGGTATCAATATCGGGAAAACGAAAAAGACTCCGGTGGAAAACGCCGCCGATGATTACCGACGCTCCGCTTCTGTCCTGGGATCCGCTGCGGATTATTTGGTCGTTAACGTTTCCTCGCCTAACACGCCTGGGCTGCGTGACTTACAGGCAGTAGAATCACTGCGGCCGATTTTACAAGCCGTAAAAGATGTGTGCACCAGCCCAGTGCTGTTGAAGATTGCCCCAGATCTTTCTGACGCTGATGTTGATGCGTGTGCAGACCTCGCGGTGGAACTAGGGCTGGCGGGCATTATCGCAACGAATACGACGATTTCGCGTGAAGGCCTACACACTTCCGTTGCTGAGGTTACGGCTGCGGGCGCCGGTGGAATCTCTGGCCCGCCCGTCGCGAAGCGTTCCCTCGAAATCTTGCATAGGTTGCATAATCGCGTTGGCGACAAGCTCGTACTGGTCTCGGTTGGTGGCATCACCACGCCGCGACAAGCTTGGGAGCGCATCACAGCAGGCGCGAGTCTCCTGCAAGGGTATACCGGTCTGATTTATGGCGGTCCGGGCTGGATCTCCGGTATCCACCGTGGGCTGCTACGTCAACTTGATGTGCATGGCCTGGACAATATCTCTATGGCTGTTGGATCTGGGCTGGAGTGGCGTGAGAATTAAGCTTTCGGCATGATCGAACGGCGCAACACCAGTGCGCACACAAGAGCCAGCACTGCGTACATGAATAACCAGTGCTGCCCCATAAGACCAAGTGCCGTATTTGGTAAGAACTGGCTGGCGATGATGAGTGCTACGGCGACAGAAAGTGCGACGACCTGAGCCGCACTGGGCTTTTGCGCGCGATTGACGGTGGCAAAAGCCCCGAATAACACGGCTGCCGCACAAATTCCTAAAAACGCTGGGGTGACAGCAAACGGAACCGCCCAGCCGTCGGAGAGCCACGCGATGACACCAAAAATTGCGAGCGTAACCGCAAGCGCAAGAAAAGCGCCGCCGGCCCGCAAAGCCAGCGGCACAGTAACTTCGCGTCCAGCGGAGTTAGGGTTTTGTGAGGAAGAGTTTTTCGCTGCCATAAACCAACAGCATAGTGGTCTTTTTACTTGGTTTCGGCCCAACCCCACAGGATTGCGCGGCCAATTGCATGGAAATGCAGGTTGAAGCCCAACACGGTAGGTGTTGCATCAGCAGGAATATCCAATTCTTCGGTGTCTACCGCGTGCACCGCATACAAGTAACGGTGTGGGCCGTGGCCCTCGGGTGGTTGCGCTCCGAAGTGGGTACGCGAGCCGGAATCGTTGGTCAGCGACGTGACGCCGTCGATACCCAAGTTTTCTGCGGCACCAGCATTAGTTGGCAACTCGGCGACGTCAGCAGGAATGTTGAAGGCGGCCCAGTGCCAGAAACCGGACGCTGTTGGTGCATCTGGGTCAAAGCAGGTAACTGCTAAAGACTTGGTGCCCTCCGGCAAGTTTGACCACGCCAGTTGCGGTGATTCGCTGCTTGGTGCACGAAACTTCTCGGGAATCTCGTCGCCGTCGACAAGATCTGTAGATGTCAGCGTGAATGAAGGAAGATCATTCAGTGGCGCGTATGGATCGGGGCCGGGGAAACGGGAATCGTTTGCATAATCGCTCATAACTCCATTTGTACCTGAATGCAGCAGAATTCTCTGGTTTATAACGCCAGAAAACAAAAACGAGCCCGGTTCCGTAGGTCGAGGTTAATAAACTAGATTTAGCTTGTGTACCTGCAGATTTGCGATTATTTACCCTCGCCTATTATAGTAAGTCAGCGTTGCCAAGTTAAAAGTTAAGCAGACCAACTTTCCTGGAAAGTTAAGTCTTGCGGATACTTTTTATTGCACCCTGCCCGGGTGGCGGAATGGCAGACGCGCTGGCTTGAGGTGTCAGTGTCCTATTAACGGACGTGCGGGTTCAAGTCCCGCTCCGGGCACACTGTGTTGTCTCGAGACATCGTTCCACTTTTGACGATGTCTCGAGATTTTTCTTTTATCAATGCGATAGCTGCCCGACTTGGGCACTAGCTCACGATCTTTCGATCGTGATAGCTACCTGCGCATAGCATGTAATGGTGCCACCAGCGGAACACCATTGTGCAGCACAATATCTGCCTCCACGTGGTATACAGCTTCAACTAACTCGCGGTTGAGAACATCCTTCGGATGCCCCTGGGCACGAATACAGCCGTCTTTGAGTACCACCAGGGTGTCGCACATTCGCGCAGCAAGGTTGATGTCGTGAATGGCGATGAGACCCAAGCTACCCTCCCGCCGCGATTTCGCACGTACTTGAGACAGCACAAACAGTTGATGGTGAAGATCCAAAGCAGAAGTAGGCTCATCCAACAGCATTAAGCCAGGCCGACCAACCAGCATTTGTGCCAGAGCTACCAGTTGGCGTTGCCCTCCCGACAACTCATTGAGATACCGAGACGCGATGTCATCAAGACCGAGTTCGTGAATCACCTCACCAGTCCGGAGGACCGGGTCTTTGCAGGTTCCGCGTCGTGCAGCGATAAGTACGGCTTCAAACGCACGTAAAGCCGCAGTACTTGGCAGATCTTGTGGCACATAGCCGGTGAGCTGCCGCTTTCTCTTTCCCCGAGGCGCGGCCCCATCGACCTGAAAGTCAACGTGCCCTGTATAGCCGCGGTGGACGTCGGCAAGCGTTTTGATCAGCGTCGTCTTACCAGAGGCATTCGGACCGAGAAGTCCAACGATTTGCCCTCCGGTCAAGCGTGCAACATTGACATCATGCAGCACTCGATGCGAGCCGTATGAGGCGCTCAATCCGGAAATTTCTAGCGATACTTCCTGCTGACCGGGTTCAGTAGCGGCTGATTGTGCAGTTGTTAGCTCCACAGCGCTCTCCTTTTAGCCATGACAATCGCGATAAAGAATGGCACACCAAGCAGCGAAGTTACGATCCCGATCGGAATAGCCAGCCCCGGCTTCACGATCAGACTCAGCGCGTGCGCGGTACACATGACCGCTGCTCCAGCAGCCATAGAAGCAGGCAGAAAATACCGTTGATCTTCCCCTACCAGCATGCGAGCGATATGGGGGCCCACCAGACCAATAAAGCCGATGATTCCGGCAAAGGCGACCGTGGTTGCTGCCACTAGGGAGACGACGACCAACACAATCACGCGCAAGGCAGAAGTGTTCACGCCCATTGCCGCTGCACGGGCATCCCCTAATCGGAGCGCCGTCAATTGCCAGGACAACGCCCAAAGAATGGGAAGCGCAACCACCAATACTCCGGCTAACACTGCATTTCCGGTCCAACTTGCGCGGGTCAATGACCCCATCGACCAAAACACGATTTGTTGTAAGGCTTCTGCTGATGAGCGATATTGAATCAACGCCAACATAGCTTGGAAGAAAAATACCAAGCCGATCCCGAGCAACACCATTGTTTCTGCACGTACGCCCCGCAAAACTGCGGCTATGACGATGATGCCAGTAGCGATCACGGACGATAACCATGCAACCAGCGCGAGATTTAGCTGTGGCTGCGCGATAATCTGCCACTGCAACACGATCGCGCTAGCACCACCGAACGCTGCGGCAGCAGAAATGCCTAGCGTAAATGGCTCCGCGAGCGGGTTATTAAGAATCGTCTGCATTTCAGCACCTGCCAAAGACAGACTCACCCCGATCAACAAGGCCATCACTGCCATCGGCAGTCGTAACCGCCACAGGACGGTATGCGTTTGCTCATCCAAACTCGATGGGTTGATGATTCCCGTGATCACTTCGCCGGGGCTGATATTGATCGCACCGACAAAATTGCTCGTCACAAAGGCAGCAAGAGCGATGAAGCACAAAGCAGAGACAATACCGATGCGCTGCCAGGTCAGTTTCTTATGTTGCCTACCCAGCTCTACAACCGCGTGGTCCGTTGCTACTGTGCGTGGCGCCGCGGAGTCTTGGGCTGAGTCTGATGTTGCTGAAGTATCGTTCTTCGCGGCTGATTTTTTCGCGTTTATCATCATTAATTAGTAATAAACAGGGTGCCTTCGCCAGAAATTGGCGAGTATTTCTTTTGCGATTCCAGCCATTCCTGCTCAACATCGATGTCTTCGTAGGCGTCTGGATTGATCCACTGTGCGATCTGCAATAGTGCCAAATAGTTGAATGGAGAGTTATAGAACTGGTGCCACAAAGCGTGCAATTGGTTGTCTTGGACTGCACGCAGGTTGTCAAAGCCAGGCTGTACTTCCGGCAATTTTGCGATGCTGGCTTTTGCCTCGGATTCCTCGATACCGTAGCCAACGGCCGCATAGCCTACGGGATTGCCTTCATCGTCTTTCTTTTCGGACCAGTCACCGCCGGTAGCGATGATCATATCTGGATCGGATTCCAGGACTTTTTCGGGTGTCAGTGCACCGGATTCACCCTCGATGACGTGATCTCCGACGTTGTCTCCACCAGCGGTGTTAACCAATTGCGAGATATTCGAATCATTCCACGAGCCACAGCAATCTAGTACGCCGGCTGCGCGCCATACAAAGGTCTTTGGTTTTTCTTCAACTTTTTCCGCGCGTTCTTGCACCAAATCGACAGTTTCTTGCCAGTCCTTATTGAATTCGGCCGCGCGCTCTTCTTGGTTAAAAATTTGGCCGAACAATTCCATCGATCTCGTGGTGTTCTGCAATGGTTTTGCACGGAAATCTGTGACGACGTACTCGATGCCCACTTCATCCATTTTTGTAGTCAAACCGGCTTTTTCAGAGGCCTCATACGTGTCCATTGATAGGATGACCAAATCTGGTGCCATGCTCAACAGGTTTTCTACGGTGACATCCCCCTTGGCCAATCCACCGATTTCAGGGATCTCACTGACTTCTGGAAGCTTTTCTTCTAGGCGCTCATAGTAGTCTGGAACATTTTGCTTCAGGTCGGTGCCAATGCCAACGATCTTGTCCAACGGATTTTCGGTGTTCACAATGCCTGTTGCAAACAGGGAGCGTCCTTCACCCAGGATGATGCGCTCTGGGTCTTCTTCCAGGGTCACTTCACGGCCGGCGATATCTGTCAGCGTCAGAGCACCGTTGTTCGCGTCATCGTTGCCATTACCGTTGTCTGAATCACCATTTGCTTGGCTAGCTTGCTCGGTGCTGCAGGCCACAAGAACGGTTGCGGAAACAACGCCAGCCGCCAGCGCCGTCAAGATTCTTTTCGTTTTAAAGGACATAACTCTCCTTGTACATGGCTCATCAACCAGAAGTTATATAAGGACAGGCAAATATTAACAATTAAGGCAAGGGTCAACAATTTATTTTGTTTTGTTTTTGCACACATGATCTAAGTCATACGATCGGTTTTGCTCCAACGATCACGGACAGCAACTAGACTGAATACCCATGGATTCAGAACGAACCCACCCAGAACACCAGCCGCGAGCAAACAAAGCCACAGGCTCTCGACGACGCACCCCATGGCTCAGAAGTTTTCTGCATTTTTGCGCCACCATTCGTCGTGATGCCTGGGATTCAATTCGCCGCTGGTCACTCGCACGCATGCTTACCGTCGGCGCGATTGCTATTGGTTTGGTTGTGTTGTTTATCGTCATCGACTTTCCCACGCTGACCTCCTTGCGTGAATCAGCCGAATCTGCAGGTCGCGGTTTCATGATTCTGTTCTGGCTGGGTTATGTCTTTTTCACACAATTCCCCCTACCTCGGACGGTATGGACGGTAGCGTCAGGAATTTTGTACGGTCCGTGGGTTGGGCTCATCATTGCATTAACCGCGTTGACTGCCTCCGCGACAATTTCACTGCTCCTCGTTCGCTGGCTGCTCGGCGACTGGATGGCTCCCCGGCTCAAACACCCCGCGGTCGCCGGCATCAATTATCGGTTGCGCAAACGTGGCTGGCTGGCAGTCGCATCCTTACGTCTTATTGCAGGCGTGCCTTTTTCGCTAGTCAATTACACTGCAGCACTGACATCGATCCCCTTTTTCCCCTTTGTGCTCGCCACACTCGTTGGATCCGCACCAGGAACCGTCGTCGGAGTGTTGTTCGGGGACACGTTGATTGCCGGAACCAACCCACTTGTCATCGTTCTATTGGTTGCTATCGCGGTGGTCGGCATTGGCGGTTTGATTCTCGATGCTCGTATGCCCGTACACACCCGCACAGTAATCAAGTCTGAGGTATAGACTAACCTCAGGATTCATCGACTTTTCAGGAGGATCATGCTCGCCGTCCATGCCCGTTACCGCGGCAGCGCACCCCGACGCGCTGATTTAGTCCAGCGCTCTGCCGCAGCATTATCGAATCTGGACGGAGTGGATGGATTCGAGGTCATTAGTGTAGAAGACATCGCTTCCGCTATGGCAGAGCCTTCCACCGTGTGTGATATCACGATGGCTTTGCTTGCCGACGGCGAATGGGCCGTGGGAATTGGGATTGCGCACGATGTCGGTGAGGCACTGTCTGCTGCACGGCGCGCACTGCCGAGAAATACTCGCGCCGGAACCGTGCGCGCTGATGTTGTTTCAGCACCACCTGCGACCGCTGAAGACATCGCGGCCTGCTTTGCCTTACTGGGACAAGTGTTGAACAAGCGCACCTACGAAGGTAGAGAAGCCACCGCAATGGTCCGGCGCGGATTGAGCCAGAATGAGGCCGCCGAACGACTCGGAATTTCCAAACAGGCCATTTCGCAGCGCCTGCAAGCAGCCGGCTGGGCTGCAGAATCTGCCGGCTGGCGCTTGGCGGTCAATTTATTATCTACAGCAAATCAGATTTCTGCAGATCAGGGTTAGTTACGAAATCCACCAAACGTTCAACGGCACCGATCAACGAGATGTCGATGTCGCGAAACGAATGTACAGAGTTATAGATCCGATGCCACGCCTCTTTCGGGTCAGGCCACCCCACGGCATCACACACGCCGGTTTTCCAGTCTTGCCCTCGGGGAACCTGCGGCCACTTCCGTAGTCCCACGCGCTCAGGCTTGACCGCTTCCCAAATATCGACATATGGGTGGCCAGTAACCAAAACGTGCGGACCGACGTCTTCTGTTAACCGTGCCTCCTTCGTGCCAGCAATTAAGTGGTCGGCTAGCACGCCGATGCGGCGCTGCGCGTTCGGTTGAAATTCCGCAAGCCGTTCTGCAAGATTATCGAGCCCTTCTAGATATTCCACCACGACGCCTTCGACGCGTAAATCATGCCCCCAAATCTTTTCGACGAGTGCTGCGTCGTGGATGCCCTCTACCCAGATACGAGATGGGGCTGCGATTTTTGCACTGACATTCTGTACCCGGCGAGACCCAGAATTCGAATGAGTTGCTGTCTGGGCGGCAGGTTGCTGCATGGCTTTCGATAGGTTTACCCGCCGACCTTCAAACATGAATCCACCTGGAATAATGGGAAACACTCGTCGCGTTCCGTGGCGATCTTCGAGTCGCGCGAGGTGCCCGGAAAATGTTTTGTCGATATCAATAAGCGCGCCGACAAAATCTTCTCCAACAACCTCGAGAACCATCCCTGGTTGTGCTGGCAGGTCCGGAAAAGTGGGTGCCTGCCTACGCTTGTGACCTTGCAAGATATCACCGCTATACCGCTTACTGCTCATAATTTGCCAGTGTATCTATTACTATGGCCGACGATGTCTATCCGCGCCGAAGTTTATTCCCCCGTACAAAACGCTGCAGTGTGGCTCGCAGCCTGGTTATATGGCTATGAATCAAGCGATGCGACCATCGATGCATTGCAAGAGCTTGGCGGCAAGAACACTGTAGAAGGTACCGCCATTATCGAGTTATTGTCCGGGCTGCGTGCAGCAACCACGGACATACTGACAAACCCCGAACCTGTACTCAAGCTCGTGCTAGCAGGCCCTGGTGAACCACCGGCGCTCCCCATCGCTGGAGAATCGGCCCAGAATTTCGCACAAAATCCTGCCTCCGGAGCGATTGTGGTCACAGACAATGACCCAGCGTTGCACCATGTACTTATTCCACGGTACGCCAATGGGCACACTGACTGGACTTGGGTTCGAGAAACCCAACCGATTCCGGCCAGTTCAGGCTTACTTGCCGGTGATGCGGATTATTATCTCAGCCAGGCAACCAATGCTGCGGCTGAATTGATTGAGCAATCCGGACATATCCCGGCAGACCTGCCAAATGCCCGCATGACCGTGGGAACTCTTGCAGATTTCTACGATATCCCGGGTTTGCCCGGGTCTGTACCTCCCCGGGTTGCGAAGTTATTCGCGCGTGCCGATACCGTTGCCGCAACTATCGAAATGCTGACAGACAAACTAGGCGATCACAGCCTTGATCCCTACCTCTTCGGGCTTTTCCGCTATCTGCGCCAAGCCCGCATGGCAGGGGTTGAACGTGCGTGCGCAGAATTCGCGCGCCGCTAGCCTTATTTGCTCCAAATATCGCAACATCCAGGGGCGCATGGCGCGCCGTTATCAGTGCTGCCCTGCACCGTCACCTTGCCGAGCTTCTCGACGATTTCTCCAGCTGCAGACTCTGCAGCAATATCGACAACCATTTCGGCAAATTGCTGCGTCAGTCCTGCGGTGCGCGCACGCTCAACGTGCACGTCTTTGTCGTGCGCCGCTTCTACAAGCTCGGTATCCAGATCCCACATAACCTCCATGTGGTCGGTAATAAAGCCAATCGCGCACACGACTACGGCTTTGATGCCTCGGTTATCCGCCAGATACTCGGTATGGTCGACGATGTCTGGTTCTAGCCACGGCACACGCGGATCACCAGAGCGCGATTGCCACACCAGATCGTAATCCTCAATACCAGCTTCGGCAGCCGCCAACCGAGCAGCTTCTGCTACCTGTCGCGAGTACAGGTTTTTATCGCCGTCAGCACCACCAACGTCGTCATGGCGGTTGGGAACTGAGTGCGCAGTAAATAGCATGCGGGTGTGTTCGCGGCGTTCGGCTGGGATATTGGCATAGGCTTGGGCGATCGCAGCCGCGGTTTCAGAAATGAAGGCTGGGTGGGAAAAGAATTGACGAATCTTGGTGAAGTGAACCTCAGGTAGATTCTGTTCCGCTAAGTGTTCGCGAATCCGTTTAATATCTTCGTTATATTGTCGGCAAGCAGAGTACCCGCCCCATGCGGAAGTGGCGAGCACCAACACTTTTCGATGACCGTCACGAGCGATCTGCTCAGCGGCATCCTCGCCAAATGGGTGCCAGTTACGGTTGCCGAAATATACCGGCAAGTTAATTTCGCGCCGGGCAAGAACGTCTTCTAGGTTTGCGATAAGCTCACGATTTTGCGCATTGATGGGACTAATTCCATCGAAATTAAAGTAGTGTTCGCCGACTTCTTCTAGACGCTCACGTGGAATTCCGCGTCCTCGAGTGACGTTTTCTAGAAACGGCACAACCTCGTCGTTTCCTTCGGGGCCGCCAAAGGAAAGGACTAGGAGTGCATCATAGTCAGTCAAAGGGTGCAAATCAGTCATGTCTTTAGACTAGCAAGGCAGATTTTGGTGGTGGTCGTTTTGCACGACTAGCCCAATAACCGCACCGCGTTTTCGGTCATACCGGTGTGACGCACCGGAACTTCGCGAACGTGTGAGCCGGAATGAGGAGCCTCGATCATCATGCCGTCGCCGGAATAAATCGCGACATGCTGTGATCCACCTGGTCCATAGAAGATCAGGTCACCTGGTTGCAGATTCGACGTAGATACGTGAGTGCCGTGGCGGTACTGACCACCGCTATAGTGCGGCAGCGAAATACCTACACCTGCAAAGGCGTACTGCACCAATCCGGAACAGTCGAAGCCTACCTTGCCGTAATCACCGTTGATGTCTGCATGTCCGCCATCGCGGATACCTGCAGTTGGCCCTTGCGCATTGCCACCGCCCCAGGCGTAATCGACACCCAGCTGGGAACGTGCACGAGACAGTATCGCTTGTGCCTGCTGTGATGGAGCTACCTCTGCAAAACCTGCAGAAACATCTTCTGACACAGACTCATTAGTGCTGAGTTCTTCTAATACACCACTGAGTTCTTCCGCAACGTCACTACCACTATCTGTTGATTGTGGTGTGGCGTCAGCTGCAGATTCAGCAGTGTGTTGGGAGCTTGCTTGCCCAACGGATTGCTGCTCTGGGCCCGCAGCTGAAACGGCTTCCCCTTCCGTTTCAGCATTGGCGCCAGTAGCCGTCTCCGCTGTCGTTGTTTCTTCAGTCGTTGTTTCCTGAGTTGTCGTTGGTGGTTGGATCTCAGAACCACCAACTGTTTGTAATGCAGGTATCGGCGAAGGTGGATCCTGTGCGTTGTCTTCAATTCTGTTGCTGTCCTGCGAGACTGAATCTAAAGCTGTGTGCTCCGGTAGATATTCACTGACAGTCTCAGCAGCTTGATTGATTAACTCATGCAATTCAGCTGAGACGTCACCATTCTGCTCGGATTGTCCAGCCTGCCCTGTTTCAGCGGGTGATTCGTCATTACCGTTGTCGTTTGTGTCTACGGTGAGATCAAGTGCACTATCCGCAGTAGAACGAGAGGCTATGTTAGCTGACGCATGCTCTGAAAAAGCGTCGTCTGCACCGGTATTCCCAATTGTGTGGTTATTGCTGGCACCTCGCGCTGAGGCAAGCTCTTCCTGGGCTTGTTCTCGTTCTTGCGCGACCTGTTTGCGCTGTTGTTGCGCTTGCCCGATTTTGGCTCTGGTTTGCTCCAATAGTTCGCGCGCATCTGATTCTGCGGTAGCAGCTTGTTCTACACGGGCTTCGGCTAACTCATGCGTTTTCCGTAGCTGGGATTCCTTATTGGCTTTCTCAGTACGTACTCGGTCAAGCTCATCGATAGTCGTAAGCTTTTCTTCACTTTGTGCGCGTAGCATCGATTTGCGGTAGAGCTCATCATCGCGGTGATCACTCCCGCTGATTACATGCAACCCGGACGAACCAGCCGCGCGCCGATATTTGGCGCGTGAAAGCTCATCCAACTCCTCCTGCGCACTTGCAATCTCAGCCTGGGCGTCGGCAAGCTCTTGTTGTGCCGCTGAAACCCCCCGCTGCGCTTGAGTGGCTTTGGATCGAGAATCCTGCAAAATAGCGAGCGCTTCGTTGACGGATTCGCCCAGAGCACCAATTCTAAGATCCAAGTTGTTGAGGTCCGCATCGGCCTCGGTGATTGTGGAAATCAGTTCAGAGACCGCAGGCTGCAACTGATCTTTCGGCGTTGCCTGCGCAAAAGCTGAGGACCCAAACAATGAAAGCGATGCGGTGCATGCGATAGCTGCACTAAAACTGCCTACGCGAAAGACACGCCGGTGAGACGATGAAGGCACGACACACTCCTGACAGGCATAGTCAAGCATTGAAACCTGACTCTGCGCGGAAATCTACGACAGTGGGTACCGACACACGGGCCTAGCGAAGCAAGAATCAGGCAGAAACTCACCGTCGCAAACAACGGTGAATGAAAGACTGAATCAGCCGCATCCTTCTGGCCATCGTTGCTCCTGGCGTGCCTCCCCACATGCCCGTGCTGACGAGTAGTCAAGGATCAAGACTGTATTCAGAATTTCCGGTGTGTCTCCACCATGAGTTCAAACCTCAGTGCTATGGCTCGTGAGCCAATAGCCAAACCATATGCCACACGACGCAACAGGGGCACATGTATTCACAATTCTCCCGCGCATTAAGTCAAGTATTGAGGCCGGACTAACCTGATGGCCTGCAGAAAGAAGCATCAACTTTTTTCATGTGTCGTTTATCACAATATCAGCGACACGCAGGAAATGGACTCAATTACGTAACGATTTGGTTACCAACAACCACGATGCAGTCAAGGCTGTAGCAATGACTACTGCGAGTACGATAGCGACAGGGCCCCATTGGATCGGGGCACCTGAAAGCACATCGACAAAGTTGTGGAACCCAGTACTGGTTTGCACATGAGCAAAAGCTGATTCTGCTGCTTCCAGTTCAGCACGCGAATAAAGCTCACTCACTGCTGCTCCAGCAGTCGGAGTGCGCACCACTATGGTCTCAATTTCGGTATTTAGTTGCAGCTCCTGAGCTACGTCGCGCAAGTCCGCAGCCTTGCCAACCGGAACGTCGATAAGTGCTAGCCCAAAATCTGCTCCACCATAAACGCCTGAGCCGCTTTCTTGATTACTCACGCTTAGAACATCCAGTAGTTCCGATTCCTGCATCCGCCCAAATTCAGCATTCGGGCCAATAGCTAACTGATCTTCACGCAACTGTGCAGAGAGGTCAGCTATGTCAACACCGGAAGGGATCATGGTAAATACTTTCTGCTTAATCTTTCTGGGGGTAATAAGGGGTGCTTCGGACAGGTATTGATGGCGTATATTCCCTCACTAACTGTCATATTGCCATGGCGCAGTACAAACAGACTAAAAACAGAACAGCTGTACTGTTATACTTTTGGCAGGACGAGGGATCGTCAACCTACACTGGGTCAATGAACCCTGAGTTCTAGACCTTTGAGGTCTGACAGATTTGCACAACAAGGAAATGGAGCTCCCCGTGACTGAAAGCTTGAACTCCTTCGACGCTAAGAAGAAGCTAGAGGTCGGAGATAAGTCATATGACTACTTCTCGCTCGACGCAGTAGACGGACTGAAGAAGTTGCCGTACGCACTCAAGGTGCTGGCAGAAAACCTTCTTCGTACCGAAGACGGTAAGAACGTCAATAAAGATCACATCAAGGCTATCGCTAACTGGGATCCAAAGGCGGAACCAGATACAGAAATCCAGTTCACCCCTGCTCGCGTGTTGATGCAGGACTTCACTGGTGTTCCGTGTGTCGTTGACTTGGCTACCATGCGTGAGGCCGTATCGAACTTGGGCGGCAGCGCAGACCAGGTTAATCCACTGAACCCAGCTGAAATGGTTATTGACCACTCCGTTATCACCGAAGCATTCGGTGATGCGGATGCACTGACCAAGAACGTTGCCATCGAATATGAGCGCAACGAAGAGCGCTACCAGTTCTTGCGCTGGGGTGCAGAGAACTTTTCGAACTTCCGCGTTGTTCCTCCGGGAACCGGTATTGTCCACCAGGTCAACATTGAATACCTGGGCCGCGTAGTCTTTGACAATGATGGATTGGCATATCCAGATACCTGTATCGGTACTGACTCCCACACCACCATGGAAAACGGCCTGGGCATCTTGGGCTGGGGCGTAGGTGGTATCGAGGCCGAGGCTGCAATGCTGGGACAGCCAGTATCGATGCTGATTCCAAAGGTTGTTGGTTTCAAGCTTACCGGCGAAATTCCAGTCGGCGTTACCGCTACCGACGTTGTTCTTACCATCACCGACATGTTGCGTGAGCACGGCGTTGTTCAGAAGATCGTCGAGTTCTACGGCAATGGCGTGAAATCCATCCCACTGGCTAACCGCGCAACTATCGGTAACATGTCGCCAGAATTCGGCTCCACCTCTGCGATCTTCCCGATCGACGAAGAGACCACTAAGTACATGGAGCTGACCGGTCGCCCGCAGGAGCAGATCGACCGCGTTGAAGCTTATGCCAAGGCCCAGGGCATGTGGTTGGAAGAAGACGACGAAGAAGCTGAGTACTCCGAGTACATCGAGCTCGATCTTTCCACTGTTAAGCCGTCCATTGCCGGACCGAAGCGCCCACAGGATCGCATCGAGTTGGACAAGGCAAAAGAGCAGTTCCGCAAGGATCTAGTCAACTACACTGACGACGAAGTTTTGGAAGAAGGCAAGAAGCCTGAGGTTCGTCGCATGGACGCCGAAGGCGGCGTGCAAAGCTACGTCGATGCCGACATCACCGATGGTCACAATGTTTCCCGTAAGGGTCAGGGTGAAGACGCTTCCGCTGGCGGCGAAGGCCGTCCGTCCCATCCAACGGTTGTTACCTCACCAGCCGGCGGTGAATACACCCTGGACCACGGTATGGTCGCTATTGCTTCCATTACCTCGTGTACCAACACTTCTAACCCATCGGTCATGATCGGTGCCGGTTTGATCGCCCGCAAGGCAAACGAACTGGGCCTCACCTCCAAGCCATGGGTTAAGACCATTTGTGCTCCTGGTTCCCAGGTTGTTGATGGATATTACAAGCGCGCAGATCTCTGGAAGGACCTGGAAGCTCTCGGTTTCTACCTATCCGGGTTCGGTTGCACCTCGTGTATTGGTAACTCCGGCCCACTGCCAGAAGAAATCTCCGATGCCATCAACTCCGAAGACTTGGCGGCCACCGCAGTATTGTCCGGTAACCGCAACTTCGAAGGTCGCATCTCGCCAGACGTCAAGATGAACTACCTGGCTTCGCCAATGATGGTCATCGCATATGCCATCGCCGGCACCATGGACTTCGACTTCGATGAGCAGCCACTGGGCCAAGATAAAGAAGGCAACGATGTCTTCCTGAAGGACATCTGGCCTTCCCCAGAAGAGATCGAAGAGACGATCGAGGCCTCAATCTCTCGCGAAATGTACGAAGCTGACTACGCTGACGTCTTCAAGGGCGACGAACAGTGGCAGAACCTGGACATCCCGAAGGGCGAGACTTTCGAGTGGGATGATGCTTCGACGTATATCCGCAAGGCTCCATACTTCGACGATATGCCGACCGAGCCTGCCGATGTCGAAGACATCAAGGGCGCCCGTGTGTTGGTCAAGCTCGGCGATTCGGTCACCACCGACCACATCTCGCCTGCTTCTGCTATCAAACCAGGTACCCCTGCCGCGCAATACCTGGAAGAAAATGGTGTTGAACGTCAGGACTTTAACTCGCTCGGTTCCCGTCGTGGTAACCACGAAGTCATGGTTCGCGGTACCTTCGCGAACATCCGTATGCGCAACCAGCTGGTTGAGGAATCCGGCGGTTACACCTTGGACTTCACTAAGGAAGACAAGCCACAAGCCTTCATCTACGATGCAGCTCAGAACTATAAGGAAGAAGACACCCCTCTAGTCGTTCTGGGTGGTAAGGAATACGGCACCGGTTCTTCGCGCGACTGGGCAGCAAAGGGTACCTTACTGCTGGGCGTGCGTGCCGTCATTACTGAATCCTTCGAGCGTATCCACCGCTCGAACCTGATCGGTATGGGTGTTGCACCACTGCAGTTCCCAGATGGTGAATCACACGAGTCGCTGGGGCTCACCGGTCACGAGACCTTCGACATCGAAGGCCTGACCGAGTTCAACAACGGCTCGATCCCGAAGACCGTCAAGGTTACCGCTCACAAGGAAGACGGTGAGACCGTCGAGTTCGACGCGAATGTACGCATCGACACCCCAGGTGAGGCCGAGTACTACCGCCACGGAGGAATCCTGCAGTACGTACTCCGTCAGATGGTTAAATCCTAACCATAATGCTTCGCGGGGCTGCATGAAGTCTCGCTGCGAGTAGTCCCCTCTTCGGAGGCACTCGCAGCCAGGCCCTGCAGCCCCGTTTTGGCATTCCCGGTCAGAAAGGTTGCTTCCTCTATGCCAGTCATGAGCGAAAATGAGCTTAATCGTCGCCGCCAAGAAATCCTTGTGGGTGCGCGTAAGTGTTTTGCCGAATACGGCTACGAGGGAGCAACTGTGCGTCGTCTAGAACAAGCGACCGGGAAATCCCGGGGCGCAATCTTCCACCACTTTTCTGATAAAGAAAATTTGTTTCTTTCGTTAGCCAGAGAAGATGCTGCACGACAAGCCGAAGTCGTCGCCCGGGAAGGACTCGTGGAAGTTATGCGCGATATCGTACGGCACCCAGATAGATATGACTGGCTGGCTACTCGTCTCGAGATTTCTAAGATGCTGCGGACCGATGCTTCGTTTCGCGCACGCTGGCAGGAACATCAGGCAGTCCTCGACCAAGCCGTGCATGATCGTTTGGCGAAAAATGCGGCTGAAGGACGTATGCGCATCGACGTTCCCATTGATACGCTGAAATATTTTCTAGAAATGGTCATGGACGGGTTGATCACCCGTAACGCAATGGGAATGTCCACCGATGAAGCCGTTTTGGACATTGCAGAACAGGCTATCCGACGCGATGCTAATGAGCATTAAGCGATAAGGTATAACAGTAGCCACTATGGTTAATCTTCTCTTGGTCTCATTACGTTATGGAGAGACCGCCCCGGCGGTTGCCGCTGCTGAATATCGTGACATCTGTGAATCCACTGGGCTTAGTCAAGAACAAACCTCGCACCTGGTTATTGATTCCACAAACGTGGAACTCCCCGATTTAGCTAATTTCGATGGAGTTATCGTTGGTGGTAGTTCACTCAATATCACCAACGAAACTTGGGATGATTGGCAACTCCATATTCACCGACAACTGGAGATACTTACAGATGCAGACATTCCAGTCTTTTTGATTTGTTTTGGTGCTTCCTGGCTAGCACACCACGTCGGCGGAACCGTGGGGCATTCGCACGCTGAAACGTCCGGAGAGACCATCGTGCAGCTTACGCATGACGCTGCCAAAGACGTGCTCGCACGACACTTGCCGCAGAATTTTACGTCTCTGACTGGCCATACCGAAGCCGTCGAAAACCTGCCTGCGGCAGATAATATTACGGTTCTTGCCGACGGCCCGACGTGCCCCGTACAGTTAATTCGCGTCGGTGATTCAACCTGGGCAAGCCAATTTCACGCTGAAATGGATGCCGTAGCCATGAGAAACCGAATGGATTTTTTCTACGACTACGGCTATTTCTCCCCCGACGATTACCTGGATATTGTCAACAGCTTGCCGTCAATTGACACGAAATGGAGCAATGAGTTGCTCGCTATCTTCGTGCGGTACTGCGCAACACGCGCAGCTTCCAGCTAAATGGAGCTCACTGGATCGTTGCCATCATGGAAGGCAATGAAGTCCTGGTTTGGCAGCTCCGTCCGACCAGCCAGCTCGAAGATCACCTGACCGACGAGCTCACGGGAGGTTTTTTCCCCGGCTTTTTCTGGCGTGTTTTCGGTGACGGTAATGCCCTGCGCCGGATCCAGGGTCAGCAACGTCGGGGCTAGGATAATGTAATTTAAATCAGAATCCAGCAGGCGCTTGTCGACGGTCTTCTTCGACTCCACGTATGCCAGCCATGCGCCTTGATCGTCGGTTTCGTTGTCCAACGACCCCATGTAGGACACCATGATGAGCCGCGGCGCGCGATCTTTACCAACCTCATTCTGGACTTTTTCCAAGCCCTTGATGCATTCCAAAGCAGCATCGCGGTCCACGGCATAGGTGACGTCGGCACCGGCACGCCCGCCGTTACCTGCGGTCCACACCACGACATCAAAATCACGAACCAGCGCTGCCCACTGATCCGCAGACACAGTAGTCACGTCTTGGACCAACGGTATTGCGCCGTTATCCCGCGCCTCTTCTGCTTTTTCTTCACGACGCAGCATCGCGGTGATCTCGTAATCGTTCGAGTATTGGGGAATGGCAATGCTGGCAACTTTGCCAGATCCACCGATGACCAATACTCGTGTGTTTGTGGTAGTTACGTTCTTTTGCGGCTGAGTTGCTGTCATGTACACAATTCTACGCTTCGTCGTGAGCTTTTTGCCCCGGCTAAAAAGAATGCTGAATAGGCAGTTAAGATGAGTAGCATGTATGCCATCATGACCGTGACCGGCGCGGACAACACCGGAATTATCGCCTCTGTCAGCACCGCTCTCGCAGAGTTGAACGTTAATATCGTCGACGTTTCACAAACCCTTATGTCTGGTTATTTCACGATGATTCTGCGCGTGGAATTCGATGATGAAGCCCTATCAATCCCTGAAATTCAACAGCGCATGGAAGCCGTAGAAAAAGAGACCCACCAGGTTATTCGCATCCAGGCGGAGTCGCTGTTTACCGCAATCAACGAAATTTAGCACCACCTAGCGCAGGGAAAATCCACTATGCCTTTTTCTTTTAAGAATGCCCAGATCGTCGATACGATCGAGATGATCGAAAAATATCGTCTCGATATTCGTACCGTGACCATGGGCATTTCCCTACTCGGTTGCACTCGCCCGACGATGTCCGCCACCTGTGATGCCGTGTATGACCGAATCGTTACTCGCGCATCACGCTTGGTCGCAGTGTGCGAAGGTATTGAAGCCGAACTGGGAATTCCGATCGTCAATAAGCGCATTTCGGTTACTCCGATTTCGTTGATAGCCGCCGGTGTTGAGGGCAACCCCGCCGATATAGCCCACGCACTCAACAAAGCTGCCAATGAAGTCGGCGTGAACTTTATCGGTGGTTACTCCGCGCTTGTCGAAAAAGGAACCACCGAAGCTGACCGCCGACTCATCGAGTCCATTCCGGAAGCTCTGTCGCAATCAGAAGTGGTATGCGGATCAGTGAACATCGCATCCTCCCGCGCGGGCATCAATATGGATGCTGCCCGACACATGGGTGAGGTTATTAAATCCGCCGCCGAATTAAGCAAGGATGATTCTGCGATCGCCTGCGCGAAATTAGTGGTCTTCGCCAACGCGGTCGGCGATAACCCGTTTATGGCCGGTGCTTTTCACGGTGTGGAAGAACCAGATTGTGTGGTCTCCGTTGGTGTTTCCGGTCCAGGTGTCGTCGATCGTGCTCTGGGCAACCTTGAGGGGGCCAGCTTGGACGAGGTAGCAGAAGAAATCAAAAAAGCCGCCTTCAAAATCACCCGCGCCGGTCAACTAGTTGGCAATTTGGCTTCACAACGGTTGGGCGTTCCGTTCGGCATCGTTGACCTGTCACTGGCTCCGACCGCGGAACTTGGTGACAGCGTCGCACACATTCTGGAGCACATGGGCCTGGAGCAAGTCGGGACCCACGGCACAACCGCTGCCCTGGCATTGCTGAACGACGCGGTGAAGAAAGGCGGCATGATGGCGTGCTCGCGTGTCGGCGGCTTATCAGGGTCGTTCATTCCTGTCTCTGAGGACAAAGGAATGATCGACGCTGTGCGTGCCGGCAGCATCAGCATGGACAAATTGGAAGCAATGACCGCAATTTGTTCGGTCGGTTTCGATATGATTGCACTTCCTGGTGCCACGTCGGCAGAAACTATAGCAGGCATGATCGCAGATGAGGCCGCAATTGGTGTGATGAACCATAAGACCACGGCGGTGCGTGTTATTCCTGTACCTGGTGCTGCGGTAGGCGACGAAGTTGATTTCGGTGGTCTTCTCGGCTACGCACCGATCATTCCGGTCAACACCGTCGGCAACCGCGAGTTCATCCACCGTGGTGGGTTCATCCCGGCCCCGGTACACGGATTCCGCAACTAGCAGTTGGGCTATCGGGCCTGCCAGATTGGCAGGCCATGACGCCACTACACACTAGCCAACTATGCAGACAGTTCCTTGCGTTGTGGAAGCCGGGAGTTGCCGAGGTCAACGCGGCGGCCTTCCTCACTGCCCGCGTGCATTGCTTCTGGATCTATCGCCCGCGAATTCTGTCGGCCATTGCGCAATACCAAGCCTGCCTCGTGGACATAGTCGTGCATGAGTTTTTCTGCAGCACTAGCGTCATCAAGCAATGCGACCTCTGCTCCCTGGCCAACTTGGGACGCAGTGTCCTGGTCAGCCTGCTCAAGCAAATCAAAGACGCTACTTGAAAACCCCATCATCCAGGAAGTTTTCAAGCGTTTCGTGTGCGCGGCATCGTGCGCGCCGTGATTCGCAGCGTATTGTGTTGATCCCGCCGACATGTGCAAGTTAAGCATTGGAAAGAGCATTTTCACCCTCTCGAGATGCCGGGGCACACCAAAAACCAATCCGAAAGAGTTGTGCCGCCCGGTGCCGCTACGCTCATAAAGGACCCGACAATGCAGAGCACTAGCGATATGTGCAAGCAGCTCTCGCTGCTGCGGCTTATAGCTACCAGTTAATTCCCATTCCCACGCGGTCTGGCCTGCCGAGTCCGCATCTGCTTGCTTGCGTACATCATCGGGATCTAAAGCGTATTTTGCTGCCAACTCAAAAGCTTTCACCCGGCACAAATCGCCTTCCGGTGTTCCTTCACAGGCAGCAGCACGGTCCAGCAAGCTTTTAATGCGGTTCCGATATTTATCGAGACTCAATGGATAGTCCTTTCTCGTGTCCTATCCCAATAGACTGTGCGCACCAGGCTGTGGTTCCATGACCACAAAATCACACACATATCCCGAGCGGTTGTGCGAGCTTAGGCCAATTCCACGATCTCCATATATTCGTCACTCCACATATCTTCGTCACCGTCTGGCATGATGATGACCCGCTCCGGTTCCAGTGCTTTGACCGCGCCGGGGTCGTGGGTAACCAAGACCACTGCACCAGTATAAGTCGCCAAAGCATCCAATACCTGTTCCCGCGATATCGGGTCCAGGTTGTTGGTGGGCTCATCCAACAACAAAACATTCGCCCGGGAAGAAACTAAGGTTGCAAGCGATAAACGCGTCTTCTCACCGCCGGAAAGTGTACCTGCGGGTTGTTCCAGTTTGTCACCAGAGAACATGAAAGCACCGAGCAGACTGCGAAGCTCCTGCTCATGGGCGTCAGGGCAGGCAGAAATTGTGTTTTCCCAGACTGTCCGATCAGGATCAATGGTGTCGTGTTCTTGGGCGAAATAACCAATGCGTAAGCCATGTCCGGTGACGATTCCGCCTTCGCCGTCGGTGCGTTCCTCGCCAGCAAGTAATTTCAACAATGTAGTTTTACCTGCGCCGTTGTACCCAAGAACGACGACGCGGGAGCCTTTATCAATCGCGAGATCGACACCAGCGAAAACTTCCAACGAACCATACATTTTGGTCAGTCCCGTCGCATGCATCGGGGTCTTGCCGCACGGAGCTGGCTCTGGGAACTTAATGGATGCGACCTTATCGTCTTGGCGGACCTCATCCAGATTGCCCATCATTCGTTCTGCACGAGCAAGCATTTGTTTTGCAGCGGCCGCTTTCGTAGCTTTGGCACCCAATTTTGCTGCTTGTTTTTGCAGCGCCGACGCTTTCTTTTCGGCATTCGCCCGCTCACGTCGACGGCGTGCTTCATCGGTGGCACGGGCGTCAAGATATTTCTCATATCCCATGTTGTACACATCGGCTTCCGAGCGCACAGCATCCAAAAACCACACTTTGTTGCAGACGTCGCGAAGCAGCTCAACGTCGTGACTAATCATGACCAAGCCACCTTCGTGCTTCGCCAAAAACGAACGCAACCAAGAAATGGAGTCAGCATCCAAATGGTTGGTTGGCTCATCGAGCAGCAACGTGGTTTGTGACTTTCCTGCCCCGCTGGTGGCAGCAAACAGAATCTGCGCCAACTCTACACGACGACGCTGACCACCCGACAACGTCTTGAGTGGCTGGTCCAAAATTCGTTGTTCGAGACCCAAGTTGTCGCAGATCGTGGCTGCTTCCGAGTCCGCTTCATAACCACCGAGGCTGTGGTACCGTTCTTCCAATTTGGAGAACTTGGTGATGGCTTTGTCTCGCTTGTCATCATCCAAGGTGGTTTCCATGATCTGCTGTTGTTTATCCAAGGACTTGCGCAGCTCATCAAGACCACGCGCTGACAGAACGCGGTCGCGAGCAGTCTGCTCGATGTTTCCCTCGCGAGAATCTTGCGGAAGGTAGCCGATATCTCCGGAAATGCGTACTTCACCAGCATAGGGTTGGGTTTCTCCTGAAAGAATGCGCATGGTGGTGGTTTTTCCCGCACCATTGCGGCCGATCAATCCGATGCGATCCCCCGGCTGCACCCGAAGATGCTGGCCAGGAGCATGCAATAAAGTACGGGCACCGGCGCGGACTTCGAGGTCTTGGCTAACAATCACGACCAGCCAGTTTAGCAGTCGCCACGGTTTATTAATAACCGTAGTGAGCTGGAAGTTTGGCGCGATATATCGAACAAACGCTATAGTGAAAACGTTGCCGCAGATCCCTGATCGGATTGCTAGGCAGCAACGGGCTGTAGCGCAGTTTGGTAGCGCACCACACTGGGGGTGTGGGGGTCGCAGGTTCAAATCCTGTCAGTCCGACAAAATACCTGTTCAGGTTATATTTCAAACTTCGGGTTAAACGACAAAAAGTGTGTTTTTACGGCGTGTCGCCAATTCCCTAGATCGGGCCTTTCCGGATACCGATTGAG
>NZ_JASPGD010000006.1 GCF_030232885.1 Corynebacterium sp. MSK297 | reverse complement strand
CCATATCTTTCTGACCTGGTCGGTCGTTATGGTCTCCTATGTTAAGTCATCCGGTCCGAAAAACCCCGCCCACACCAGGATGAGGGGTTTATCGATTCTGGAGATATTGGTAGTGCTCTTGTCGATTCTGGTAAACCGAGCAACGCGATTTTCCGTCGGATGTTCCAAGGACTCAAGACTCGCGGTGTTGAGTTGGAATCTGACCGTGACTCGCTTGAGTACTACGCAGTTCGTGGCCTGGGGCCGGTTGACGGCGACGCGTGTGTATCTCACGCCTTGTGGGCCGACGCATTCGCTGGTGGCTACAACACTTGTCCGTCCCCGGGTGTGCATGCCTACCCTACGTACGACTGGGATCTGCAGTCTGCTTATCCCACTGCGATGGCCAGTATCTATGACCCTGATTACACCGATGGTGGTGTGATCAAGGAACACATCGACAAGCGTGAACTGACTCTCGATGATTTTCCGCTCGGGTATCTCACGCCTTTCGTTGGACATGTTTCGTGGGTCTTCCCCGACGATGTCGAAACTCCCTGCTTGCCGGTGCGGCGTGGTAACTCTCTGATCTTTCCTCAGACCTCATACGGCTGCGGCTTTGGCGAGGACGAGCGTCTCGACGAAGATGGTCTGGACCGTGAGGGTCGGGACCTTGGCGGACGGGATTACACCCGCGAACAGCTCGATGAGATCGCTGCGCGTGTCAACGGTGAGATCGGTGGTGTCTTTCACGGGTCTACCTGCGCCGGCCCCGAGGTCTACCTCGCGTTGAAGCTTGGCGCTCGCGTCTTTTGCCAGACTGGCATCACGCTCAAGCTTCTCACCCGCGAGGTAGATGGTGAGGTTGTGCGCTCCCGGTCTCTGCGTCCTGCGCTTCGTCAGATGGTTCTCGACCGTGCTGTAGCGAAGGAGACCTACGGGAAAAAGTCTCTTCAGGAGCTGACAATCAAGGTTGCGACCAATTCGTGCTACGGCAAGCTAGCTCAAGACGTCGTTGACCAGAACGGTTGGAATGCCTACGCCGAAGAGATGGAGAACATCGGTGGTTCTGCCGTAACTTCTCCCTACCACGCGGCTATGACGACGTCGTTGGTGCGTGCCGCGCTTACGGCTGTCTCTAACCAGACCTCTATTCTGAGTGCAACCACCGACGGTGTGATCACTGCCGATGATGATCTTGAAAGGCACGACCTTTTCGGTCTTGCTGAGATTCTCCGTGAGTCGCGTCTTGCGCTCGCGGACGACGATTCGATCTGGGAAGTGAAGCATCAGCAGTCTGACTTGGTGAACCTTTCTACCCGTGCGAACGTCTCGCGTGAGGACGGCGGTGTGCTGGCGAAGGGTGGTGTGCGAACCCCAAAAGTGTAAAGCGCGGCACTGTTGAGGAGCGGGAGTATTTCCGTAACCTCGCTCTGTCGCGCACCGGGAAAATCCCCAACCCCTACTCGACGTTCCCATCGTTCAAGTATCTGTCACGTTCTGAGAACCGCCTCGACTGTGTACTGGTCGCGCGCGAGCCTGAGCTATCCACGCTTGACTACTACCTCAAGCGTGAGCCTGTCCCTGAGACGTTCGAGTCCTCGTTCGTTGATGGGAACGAGCTCTGCGGGTTTGCAACCCGCCCCTGGTTGAGCGTGCTCCATTACGACAAGGCGCGGAGCATTGCGCGGCATCTTCAAAACCATCGTCCGGGTGCGGTTCATCTGACGGGTTGTCTTCGCACTCGTGGGGATTGGGATAACTGGGACCGTAGGTACCGATCGAAGGGTGGGCGTCGAGTCCGCACTGCAGGCAGTGCTCTGTTGTCTGAAATCGTAGCTGCGCATAAAGCCGGGCTGATTGATGTGCCTGAGTTGTCGTCCTCGCGTCTCACGATCGGCGACAAACTTGAGTGGTTGTCCTCTCTCGGGGCCGGTGAGTTCACGCGGAGCCAGTGGGACCATATGTCTAAACGGGACCGCCGCGAGAATGTTTTACGTGACGCGAATATGGATGAAGTTCGCGCCCTGGTCGATAAATTGAATCGTGAGGAAGAAGAAATGAGTGACAGTCACGCGTCTTTTGTCAATGACTTGGCTGGCAGTGTTGCTAATGCTGATTTGCCCGATATGGAACCTGCACTCGAAGCAATAAACGAGATGAAGGCTCCCCAAGATGTGGCCGCGTCTCCTGACTTTGAGCGCCTGGACGAGGTTGTCAATGCTGTCGAAGAAGCACGCGCTAAGCGTGCGCAGCGCGAAGCCGAAAAGAAGTTTAAGGAACGTGCCGCTGAAGCTGCTGCGCGTCCTCAACGGCGCAAACCGAAGCATCGGTTTGTGCCTCGTAACCCATCTACTGAACCGGGCCCAGAGGGTCCAGAAATGGAGCTTTAATCATGGCTACTAGTAATCAGATTGGGCGCGCGATTAATCGTGCGCAAAAACTGCAAGAGCGGCAGGCTGCTCTCGATGCGAAGTTGCGCGAGGCTGCGCGTGAAGCCGACCGGATTGTCGGTGAGGCTTTGCGCGAAGGCGCGACCGATTCTCGGTCGCGTTGGGCGAAGTACGCAGACCTTAACATGAAGGAGTTTTACTTCTTGGTTGTTGAGGGTGTGGAACCTTCCCTCGATGACAGTGAAACTGCATCGGAAGGTGACAGTACCCCGCCTGCTGAGCCTGAAAATCACGGTAGTGATTTCGGTGAAGCAACCGCTGACTTTGTCAGCGGAAACCAGGGGTTCTAGGGGGCGGAGCGCCCCTAGCCAGCAGCCCGCAGGAGGACACGACCCGGAGGGTCGTTTGTCCGACAAGGGTGATGCTGGCCCCTCCTGTTGGAAGCCGCGTGCAGTGGGGCCACGAAGTAGGCCGAAACTGCTCACGCGGCTGGAGGCAGGAGGCACGTGGGCGCTAGCCCACTTAGCACGGGAACAAGGAGCTGTGGATTATGAGTAATGGGCGACGCGTGACAGTGCGTCTGGGTGACGCAGAGGCTGAGGTGGTGCGTGGCACCGCGTCGGCTCTCGGAGTCACCGAAAGCGAAGTTATGCGTCTGGCCCTAACCGCCTTGGCGGGTAGGCTGCCTGACGATGTAACTGAGCGTGCGACAGCGGCTCCGGTGTCGCGGGAAGTAGTCGAGATGCGTGACGCTCTCGACCGCGCCTTGGCGGCTATTCGTCGCATCGGCGTCAACATAAATCAGATTGTCCGCATGGCTCATGTCATGGGCTGGTCTGATGATGTGGTGCCTGGGTTGCGCGAGATTCCCGATGCCGTCGATGGGTTGGCCAAATACGTCGGGAAGGCGGTTGATGATGTCGGTAAGTAAAGTGCAGCGCTCTAAGAGTGTTGTGGCTTCCACTGTCTACGCCGTGTGGGGTACTCGTGAGGCAATGAAGGCGGGTGAATCTCGTGCGAGTGCGCTCTCTGTTGTTGGCCCTCGTGGCTATCATCCGTTGGCATGGGCGTTGGAGGTTCAAGAGCGCGTAGCAAGCTCTGCGCAACGTCGTAATGAGACCATCAACGTCATTCAATCTTTCAGCCCTGAAGAACTTGATCCAGATAAACCACGTGACGTGGAACGCGCACACTCTGCGGGGCTTGCTCTCGCGGGGAAAGTGGCCCCTGGGTGTGACGTGCTTGTTGCTACTCACACCGATACTGCGCACGTTCACAACCACATTCTCATAGCCAATCACGACCGCCAGACTGGCTACGCTGCTCCGAAGGGTGCAGGCAATGCTTGGCACGTCCGGGAGGTCAACGACGCGGTGATGGAGTCGTATGGGTTGGAGGTGCTGGAACAGCATGAGGTGTCGTACTCACACGATGAGCGGATGGCTAAAGCTAAGGGGCTTGATATTGACGGTTCCGAACTGTCGTTGGATGAATTAACTCGTGAGAACTGGCGCGAATTTGCTCGCGCTCGCATCGATGAACTTCTTGAAGATGAGCGCGTTGTCGAGGCCCTGGACGACGATGGCGAAAAGGGTATCAACTCTGCCCTTGACGTGATGGAAGATATTGCGCCCGAGTATCACCTTTCCTTCTCACGTAAAGGTCGTGGCAAGCGCAAACGTGAGCGCTCGTCTTTCGCGGTTGTCGATGACAACGGTGATGTGCTCCGGGTGACTGGTGCAAACGGTAAAGGTAACGCTCGGGCCGCAAGTGCTGGCTCGCGTCTTGGTGCTGACTTCACATTGGACGGGCTTCGCGCCCAACTGCTGCAAATGCAGGCTGAAGAAAATATTAGGGAAATAGGTGAATTTGATTATGGCTATGAATATGCGCCGGAAGAAGAATCAGGATACTGGCGAGAATTTGAAGTTGGTGAATCAACTGGCTCTGGAGGTGCAGAAGTTTCAGAAGGTCGTTGCGGATCATCGCAAGGACGTGGTTCACCTGTCCGAGCAACAGGTGAAAATGGGCCAGGACATGAAGACGCTCTCCAGTTCCGTCGGGGAGTTGAAGAACTCCCCGACGGCATCCCTAGTCGAGAAACACTCGAAGACCTTGGCGGATATGGAGCCTTGGCTGAAGAACTTGGACACGCAACTGAACGTCTTAAAGAATACAACCGTAGGAACGGAGGAATACAACGCGGCAGTGAAGCAGACGGTGGCCGTGATAACGAAGGTCGCGGAGGCAGCGGCCCAGCTGCCGGTAGCGATTCAAAATCAGAAACAGTCTCTGACGAGCGGGGCGGCGGAGATCGCCAAGTCCCTGACGTCGCTGGGGACTCTGGTCCAGGCCGTCCTCGAAGCAAGCGAGGGGCCAATGAGTCTAAGCGACAGCGCAGTCGAGAGGCTGACCGACTGCATCGAGAAGCGTCTGAAGCCGATGGTGGATCAGAGGCTGAAAACGACCATGAACCAGAGTTTTAGTCGCTATGAGGACTCTTTCCAGAGCATGATTGATGATGGCGTTGAGCGTCTCGCCCAGGAGCGCGAGCGCTTGGATGTCTCTATTCAGGAAGCCGCTAAGACTGCTGACCTCATCGACAAGCGGTTAAAGGCTGGTGCTGTTAATGTGGCTGGTCTCTTGCTGTTTGCCGCTACTCTCTGCCTCGCTGTGGTTGTCGTGTCCGGTGTCTTTGGTATGACTATCTCGGTCTTTGGTCTGGATTTGGCTTTGCCCGAGATATGGCAGCGTACCCATGATGCTGAGTCGTGGAAGGGTCATCTCGGCTGGGGCTTGCTAGGTGTGGCGGTGCTGGCGGGTTTGTTCGGTGCTATCTGGTTCGTCGCAAAGTGGATTTGGGAGCACACTGACTGGGGTGTTCGTTCTGACAATTGACGATCCTTGTGGCCTGCGTGGGCTTCGTTGCCATCGGCGGTCTCGGCGTCGGCGTGATGACGTTCCTCGGCATCCCCGACGGTCTAGGGGCGCTCTGGAGTCACGTCGCTGGCGCTGAGACGTGGTACGGGACCGTTGGTTGGTTGATCGTGATCATGACGGTGGGCCTGACCCCCGGAAAGTAGACACGTCGGGGGTTAGCTATGCTGCTTGGGTCAGTGTAGCTGATGTGAGTGCTTCGAAGTCATTGGGGGCTAGAAGGTTGCACCAGGAGTGCCGTCTGCGGGTGTTGTAGCGCATGCACCATCGAAAGACTTCCCGCCGGCAGATAATGGGATTATCAAAGACTTTCCGATCACGTAGCACTTCACGTTTTAAGGTGGCGTTAAATGATTCTGCCAGGGCATTATCGGCACTAGTTCCCACCGCGCCCATGGATTGGCGTACACCAAGTTGGGCGCAGTGGTCCCTAAACGCCTGTGAGGTGTACACACTTCCATGATCAGAATGGAAAATAGCCCCGTCAAGGCTTCCGCGGACTGTGCTGGCATGGGACAAAGCCTCGATGACCAGTGAGACACGCATGTGGTCTGCGAGTGCATAACCTGCAAGTTTTCGTGAATAGGTGTCAATGACCGTGGCCAGGTACATGTTCTTACCGCCCTTACACGGCAGGTAGGTGATGTCGCCTACATAAACACGGTTCGGCTCGTCAGCGGTGAATGTACGGCCTACTAAATCTGGCATGACACGGTGACCAGGCTTGCGCCGGGTGGTGATGCATCGACGCCGTTTGCTAAAGCCTTTTAGCCCCATGGATTTCATGATGCGCGCAACCTTCTTATGGTTGATCGGGCCGAAAAGTCCGTATCGTCGTTGAGGCTTGCAGCGATGCGTTTAGCACCATAAAGCCCGTTCTCATCATCAAAGATGGCCTTGATTCTTGCACCAATAAGGGCATCGGAACATATCTTTAACCTGCGATTTTCGTGGGTGTTGACCCATTTATAAAACGAGGAGCGATTGAGCTTTAACACATGGCACATCCGCTTGACCGAGTACTCGGTTCGGTGGTCATAGACAAACTGGAAGCGGATCACTAGCGTGTCTCTTCGGCAAAATATTTCGCGGCCTTGCGCAGAATATCGCGTTCTTCGCGCAGCTTCGCGTTCTCTTTTTCTAGCTGGCGGATTCGCTCGGAATCAGTCGTCTCCTTGGCGTTGTCGCGCATGGCCTTCGTGCGGGCACGTTTGCCGGTGCCGTATTGCTGAAGCCAGGAGAAAAGCGAGGAACGATTGACTCCAAGCTCTGCTGAAGCCGCGTGAAGTGAAAGGTCCTCATTGTTTTCATAGAGGGCCACAGCATCACGTTTGAACTGTTCGGAGTACCTAGGCATGGTGGTAGATTACCTTTCTTCCCAACCCAACCGGGCTGGATATCAGGTGTCTACCAAACAGGGGTCAGGTCCTCCCACCGGCGTACAAGCTGACAATCATGTCATCGACATCAGTTAAACGTCTCGAGCCTTTAGGGACCATAGTTGGGATAAACGTCCCAGTCCTGTCTCTGGGGATATCCACGGTGACCGGCCCGTAGTTAGAATCCACGGTCTTCGAGTAGGTGCCGTTGCGGTGATTGTCTGTCCCAGCTGCAGCTTTGCCGCTCCTGTCGCCGGACTCGTAGCCAAGGTGGGCATCCATTTCAGCATTCAAACCCCTAGTAATCGAGGCTTGCAACATGCCCCGAACCAGGTCATTGGCATCCGTTGTCGACGTGCCTAGGTCATCAATCAGCTTCGCGATTTCAGGGTTAGCAAGCAGCTTCTTTTCAATCGCATCAATCTTGGCCTTATCAGCCGGATCTCGTCTTGTCACAGTAGTCATTCTGGTCCATCTCCTTGTGCGGGTTGGGGACCCACACACAAACCATCAGACACTCTCCGAGACTTCGGGACGTTCAGTAAACTCCCCGACCTCTAACTCCGCCGCCGCTTACACGGCGGCTTACACGTTTTCCATCGCTTCCTTACACACCCCGCCACGCACCCCGCCCCGGAAACCCGTACCGACCCTCGCCCCGTCTTCCGCCTCGACAACCGCACCGAACCCCGCAACGCACCCCGCCCCGAGGAAGTCTCCTTCCTTGGGCAACGACTACCGCGTTTTACAGACCCGTTCCGGCCCTCGTCCCGAAAGATCTGAACCGCCTCTCGCGCCACGCCCACCGCCTCGGAACCCCGAAGCGCACCCCGCAACGGAAACCTCGTATCGAGACCCGCCGCGACTTCCGAACCGGACCCCTCAACGCGCCTCGCTACGGAACTCGTACCGAACCTCGCTACGGGAACCCCGAAGCGGACCTCGCTACGGGAACCTCGGGGCGAGACCCGAACCGCTAACCGTCACGTTCTGCGTCACGCTTACCGCCTCGAAAACCCGCAGCGCCTACCGACTCCCGTACATCACCCGCTACCGGGAACGTTGTTTTACCCCGGATCGGCGTAATGGCATGCAGGTGTTCTCTTACAAACCCCGCGAGGGTGCGGAGGAGGAAATCTACGCCGCGATCGCCGACATCACCCTGTCCATGCGCACCACCGACTACCTGGATTTGCCAGAGCTGACGGTCACCACCCAGGAGGTGGACCTGGCCCCGGCCGAGCGACGGGTGTACGACCAGATGGTGCGTGACATGGTGCTCGACCTGGACGGGCAGGTGGTGGATGCCGTCAACGCCGCAGCCCTCTCGGGCAAGCTCATGCAGTTGGCCTCCGGCGCGGTTTATGACGACGCCGGGGAGAGCGTGGAGGTTCACGCCCGCAAGCTCGACGCTTTGGAGGACCTTGTTGAGGCTGCGAACGGGCAGCCGCTTCTGGTGGCGTACCGGCACAAACACGACGCCCAGCGAATCTGTCAGCGCTTCCAGCAGGGACGTATGTTGACCACCTCCGACGACTTCACCGCGTGGAACGCCGGCGACATTCCACTGGCGTTGATCCACCCCGCCAGCGCGGGGCACGACTTGAACCTCCAATCCGGTGGGCACCTGCTGGTCTGGTTTTCGCTCACCTGGAGCTTGGAGCTTTACCAGCAGACGAACGCTCGGCTGCACCGGCAAGGCCAAACCCAACCCGTCACCATCACCCACCTCGCCACCGCCGGCACCATCGACGAGCAAGTCCTGGCAGCCCTGGAAGCGAAGAACACCACGCAGGCCGCGCTGATCCAGGCCGTGGCCACCACCCTCAACCCCGAAAGGAAGTAACCCTCATGCACGTGATGAGCAAATACATTGACACCTATCGTGCGACGGTGGCCGCATTGGAGGACTACGTGGCCATGCAGCACATCCTTCAGACCACCGACCAGGCCATCAAGGACAAAGCCGAGAAACTCTACTGGTTCAACATCCCCGCCCCGGAAGGGATGCCGCCGGTGCGAAACCCCAAGGCTGGTGAAGACCGCATCGCCGCTGGCACGGACCGGGTGGATGCCTACCAGCAGCGCTACGCCCAGGCACGGGAGTACATGGACTGGTTCCTGTCCTCATGGGGCACATTGGGCGAGGATGACAGGTTCGTGTTGGACACGTTCTTTTTCGCTGCCGACGATGTCTCCCAAGAGGATCGGTTGCGGGCGGTGGCTGACCGGTTCTTTGTGGAGCGCACCACCGCTCACGCCAAGAAGTCTCGCGCGGTACGCAGACTCGCCTCCGCACTCTACGGATGAACCCACGCGTTTGCGGGTATCGCAAAGAGCGGATAATTTCGACGCTTGCACCCTCTACTGTGGTAAGCAGTCGGTAATCAGGTCAAGCCCCCAGTAGGATTCTGTTGAGGGCTTTGCCATGCATGCGAAGGGTGGTGAACAATGTCGAAGTGTCCAGCAAAGCCGTGCCGGTATCCCGGCTGCCCGCAGCTCACCCACGAGCGCTACTGCTCGGTGCACGCGAAAGTTGAGACTGCACGCTATCGCAAGTACCAGCGCGACCCAAAGATTAACCGCCGCTACGACAAGGCGTGGAAGCAGGTACGCAAGCGGTATCTCGCGGCCCACCCGTTGTGTGAGGACTGCCAGAAAGCAGGGCGGGTCACGCCAGCGGCCGAGGTGCATCACATCCAACCACTCTCGAAGGGTGGTACGCATGATGAGAGCAACCTTAGAGCGTTGTGTAAGCCCTGCTACTCTAGGCAGTCCGCGGTGGATGGTGACCGGTGGCGGCAAGCCCCACGCGTCTACACGCATTAGCAAAGTGTGGCTCACCACACATTGTCAATAGGGGTGCGATCTGGCAGATACTGTGTTACGGTTTTGTCATGGTGCAATCTCAAGCAAAAGATCCTACGTTAAAACGCACGCTCCGAACTCCGATTGTCATCACCGCCTTGGCTCTCACGTTCGGCCTCGGCACAACACCAGCATGGGCTGAAGAAACACAAGATGCTAACACGCAACCCACTTCAGCAAGTTACTACTTGACCACAGACCAGCTTCAGAGGTTCAGCCTTGACGCTCTTGACGTCGGCGAGTCGCAACCTGTCCGACCGGATGAGTTCACCACTTACGGATACTATCCTGGTGGGCTGAACGGTGCAGAAGCTAGGTTCTGCGCGCAACCCTGGAACATGGGTAAATGCGCATCCGCTAAATCGGCAGCAGATGATGCACTTGCAAGATCCCAGGCCAAGTTCGGCAGGGATTCTCTGTATCAGGGTAAGGGTGACGCTTACCGCCACTGCTATTGGAGTGCCAGAATGACCATCGACATGGGCGTGGGAGAAGCTCAGGGGTTCGGTGATCGCCATGAAGCTGAATCTTCTGGCCGTGATAAGGAGATGGATCTCGCTAACAACGCAACTGGTCGATCAGTTGGTCAAAGCTATCGCACCTATGATAGCGCCTCCAACCGTTGTGAATGGCTTGCACGCAACAACCGGTTGGTGACGTTACGGTAGCTGACCAGAGTCCAATGAGCCGTGACAATTGGGAAGCCTTGCACCAGAGTGGTTCTAAAGGATTACTCTGGCGTAAGGCTATGTTTGTTTGCGGGATTGTGTTGGGCTGCTTTTCCTGTATTGTGGGGCTATTCCCACAGTTTGGGGTTGCCAGATCGTTGAGCGTCTACCCTCCCTTCGCTCAGGTGCTAGCTTTCCCGCAAGCACTGGGGCTGGTGATACTACTCCTTGGCGGGTGTGCTACCGGTGTCGGTTGGCGGAGGCGATGGTCAAGACTTGCCCTAACTTCTTGTTTAGTGTGGATTGTCGCGGGAGCAGGATTTTTGTTCGCTCCGAATGGTATCCCACATCAGGTCAGCGGCCAACAACATTCCACCGTTACAGAGGGGAACCTGACGGTCGTTACGTTTAATACGGGATCAATGCTGACCGCCAGCGATTTCCAACAACTTGTCAGTACATGGGATCCCGACATCATTGTTTTGCCCGAAACGTCCGGCTATGAGCTTCGTGAAGCGATAGAAACGTCAAAATATGACGGGCAGCTCTTTGAAACTCGTAATGATGGTCTTCCGAACACTTATACAGGGCAAATCGCCCCCACGTCAGTTGTAGTAAATAAAAGGCTTGGAGCAGCGCACTTTACACGAGGCCCGGTAACATCATTCGGAACAGTTGCCATCGAGTTTGACGATGCTCGGCTTCCTGTGATTCTAGGGCTACATACAGCACCACCGTTGCCTAGACTTATGAATCAGTGGCGGGATGACATCAATCGTGTCGTTGAGTTTGGTAACTCGATACAAAAACCGCTTATAATCGCGGGCGACTTTAACGCCACTCTTCGCCACGGTCCTCTTGCCACTAGAGGCAGGCTTATTGATTCGCAAGAGCTCTGTTCAACCACCCCCACTGGTACTTGGCCAGCTGGTGCGCCCAACCTTTTAAGATCACCCATCGACCATATCTTCGTAACACAAGGAATAACAGCCCACTCCTGTCAAGTGCAGCAGATTGGTTACTCCGATCACCTCGCTTACAAAACTCAAGTAGCTGTTCAGTGAGTGTTTTAGCACTGCTTAAAGTTGATGCCTCTAATCATTTTCGCAGCATAAAACGCGTTGCAAGCGATTCTGAGCGCCTTAGGTTCTCGGTGGCGGTTTGAGTCGTTTTTCTTCCGTTCGACGCTCTGCGGGGCCTACAGACCCCGCAGGGGGCATGAAATCTCTAGTGCCTAGGCTATGGGCTGGCGGGCTAGGCCCTCCGCGCACAAAAGTCCCGAATCAAACCCCGGACTGACCTATCAAACCCAGGAAGGAGGTGGGCTCGCGGCCAAGGACGGTACCAACTGCGGCGGCAGACGCGTCCGCGCCGGCGCGAAACCCGATCCCCTCAAGGACAAGCTCGAAGTCGGCAAACCCGCCTCCAGGCTGCTCGAACCCGCCGACCTGGACCCCTTCGGCCTGGACGGCGTGGACATGGGTGAAGGCGCTGTACTCGACGGGGAATACTATGCCCGAACCTTCCGCCTACCTGTCCGCGACACAGCGCTCCCGCCCCGAGACTCGTCTCGGTGTCCGGTGGGGTTCGCTTCGGGCATCGTTGCGTTATTCGGCCCGGGTGCCGTTTCGGGCACGTCCTCACGCTTCGGAGTCCGACACGTTTGCCGGAGCGCCCACCGACACGGAAGCGGGGTGCGGGTCGAGGCGGGGTGCGTTGCGGAGGTCGGGGGGCGCGGCGAGGGACGTTGAACGTCCTGCGTGCCTGGTGTCTTTCTGCCTTCGTCAGCCCTTGTCGTGGCGTTCGAGCTCTTCTTCGCACCGGTCGCCCAAGTCGGTAAACGTTTCGATATGTGCCGAAACGAGGCTTGTTGTGACGAGCTCCGACTCGAACAAGTCGCGAAGGGTCTGCGGCTTGCCGGGCCTGACCCCCGGAAAGTAGACACGTCGGGGGTTAGCTATGCTGCTTGGGTCAGTGTAGCTGATGTGAGTGCTTCGAAGTCATTGGGGGCTAGAAGGTTGCACCAGGAGTGCCGTCTGCGGGTGTTGTAGCGCATGCACCATCGAAAGACTTCCCGCCGGCAGATAATGGGATTATCAAAGACTTTCCGATCACGTAGCACTTCACGTTTTAAGGTGGCGTTAAATGATTCTGCCAGGGCATTATCGGCACTAGTTCCCACCGCGCCCATGGATTGGCGTACACCAAGTTGGGCGCAGTGGTCCCTAAACGCCTGTGAGGTGTACACACTTCCATGATCAGAATGGAAAATAGCCCCGTCAAGGCTTCCGCGGACTGTGCTGGCATGGGACAAAGCCTCGATGACCAGTGAGACACGCATGTGGTCTGCGAGTGCATAACCTGCAAGTTTTCGTGAATAGGTGTCAATGACCGTGGCCAGGTACATGTTCTTACCGCCCTTACACGGCAGGTAGGTGATGTCGCCTACATAAACACGGTTCGGCTCGTCAGCGGTGAATGTACGGCCTACTAAATCTGGCATGACACGGTGACCAGGCTTGCGCCGGGTGGTGATGCATCGACGCCGTTTGCTAAAGCCTTTTAGCCCCATGGATTTCATGATGCGCGCAACCTTCTTATGGTTGATCGGGCCGAAAAGTCCGTATCGTCGTTGAGGCTTGCAGCGATGCGTTTAGCACCATAAAGCCCGTTCTCATCATCAAAGATGGCCTTGATTCTTGCACCAATAAGGGCATCGGAACATATCTTTAACCTGCGATTTTCGTGGGTGTTGACCCATTTATAAAACGAGGAGCGATTGAGCTTTAACACATGGCACATCCGCTTGACCGAGTACTCGGTTCGGTGGTCATAGACAAACTGGAAGCGGATCACTAGCGTGTCTCTTCGGCAAAATATTTCGCGGCCTTGCGCAGAATATCGCGTTCTTCGCGCAGCTTCGCGTTCTCTTTTTCTAGCTGGCGGATTCGCTCGGAATCAGTCGTCTCCTTGGCGTTGTCGCGCATGGCCTTCGTGCGGGCACGTTTGCCGGTGCCGTATTGCTGAAGCCAGGAGAAAAGCGAGGAACGATTGACTCCAAGCTCTGCTGAAGCCGCGTGAAGTGAAAGGTCCTCATTGTTTTCATAGAGGGCCACAGCATCACGTTTGAACTGTTCGGAGTACCTAGGCATGGTGGTAGATTACCTTTCTTCCCAACCCAACCGGGCTGGATATCAGGTGTCTACCAAACAGGGGTCAGGTCCGGTCATCGGACTCATCGTCGGCCCGATGGTCTACCTTGCCGAGAAGGTGATCGAGATCGGTGACGATGACTAGGGGTTAAGGGTTAGAAAGTGTGTCTGGGATCGGGGATTTTTAGGTTCTGACCTGTAGGGTAGCGTGAAATATATGCTTTGGGAGCATATATCTGGCCTCAACACGGTAAATCCCCGGTGTGGCTGCCAGTCTGTGGTAGTAGGCGGTGGTGTGGTGGCTCAATGCCAAAGAACCGACCACGCTGCTACTGCGGCGGTGATACCAAACGCAATGGAACAACCAGCAAAGGCACTACCCGATGGCGATGTAAGGCCTGCGGAGCCTCAGTCAATAAAAGTCGGCCAGATGTCACAGTAGCAGACCACCAGCCCCGTTAGACCCCATGCATAGCTACATCCACTCTATGCACAGTTCTTCACTTGCATACTTGGCAAGCATTAGACTTGCATATACAGCAAGTGTTACACTTGCCTTAGTTGCAAACCAGGGAAGTTGACGTTAGGGAAAAGAACGATGAGCGACGACCTCAAGATCATTCACGACGTTCAAGAGCGCACCGCCTGGACACAGAGCCCGTGGGCGGTGGCGATAGTGGCGCTTGGCGTCGGCGGCGGTATCGCGCTATTCAAGCTGTCATGGTGGTACGGCCTCACGGTTCTTGTACCGACGTTCGTTCTGGGCTATCTCCTCAAAGATAAGATTGCAAACCCCTTCGTTCGGGTCAATCCCAATATGGGGCCGAGTAATGATCGCGCCACCTGGTCACGAGTACTGCTGCCAGGTGCCATGATGTTCTCCACCGTGCCGACGCCTGATACTTGGCCGTGGATGATTGTCTGCGGCGTCGTTGTCTCTACGGCGATGGCATGGATGTTGTATGAGAACCGCAACGCCGCTGTAAAGGGTGTCAATGTCTAAGGAGTCTACGCACCAATCAGCCAAGCTAGATCCGGTCATCCACCCCATCAATCGGCTTAAAATTTGTGCCACGCTGTTCCATTCGGGCGCAACCGACGGCAGGCAGATGAAATACGCCGTGCTTGCAGAGCTCACCGAGCTTCCCGCCGATACGCTTTCCAAGCAGTTGAAACATCTTGAGGACAGCGGCTATATCAGCCGCACCCGCGAATATGGCTCCACGCGCGCCAAAGACGCCGTCTGGGTCGCGTTGACCAAGACTGGAACAGGAGCCTATACACAGCACGTTGCCGCACTTAAAGCCATGACAGAGGGCTCATAGGCTGCGCAGCCACTGCATAATGTGCTGCCTCAACTGCGGAAATTCGAGGTAGCCGTCACTCTCCAGGAAGTGCCCACCGTTCTCAATGGTAGTGAGCGGGGCCGAGAAAACGTCGGCAAGCGTGATGGCTGTATCTAAAAACAGAACTGCCCGACGATCCCGTAGAAATTGCCAGACAGTCCAACTGGCGCCAGGACCAACTCGCCAAAGTACAAACCCTGACCCACAACGAGAACCGAGCCGACCACGAAACAGGACGACCAGCCCTCTACGACAACGCTATCGACACCAACTACGCCCATTCAATCGGCATCCAAAAAGGCCAAATCTAGCCCAAGCGACACGCCGAGCCAGACACACATTTTGACCCTTAACCCATGACTAGCGCCTGATTTCTAGAACCTATAACGTACTCTTTAACGTACCCGGCGTGAAAAGCGGTGTACCCCGCAACCTGATCGTGCAGGTTACGGGGTATCTTTGGGGTGGCTGACGGGGCTCGAACCCGCGACACCTAGGATCACAACCTAGTGCTCTACCAGCTGAACTACAGCCACCATCGCTGCTCTAAAGCAGCACGCACTAGATTAGCGCATCATTGCGAATTTACAAAAACTGCTGGTAAGCGGCGGTAGCAGCGTCTTTTGCGTGTGCGGCGTCGTCGCTAGAAACCGCACCCGGGTTCACAAAAACCGCTCGCCGGTAATAGTCCAACTCGCGGATCGATTCCACAATATCTGTCAGCGCGCGGTGTGCCTGGCCTTTATCTGGCTGCTGAAAATATGCACGCGGGAACCAGCGGCGGGAAAGTTCTTTGATTGTGGAGACATCCACCATGCGGTAGTGCAGGCGCTCGTCTAACTTCGGCATGTATTCCTGGATAAACCGGCGATCGGTCGCAATCGAATTGCCAGCCAACGGAACCGCCCATTCTTCCTCACAGTGCTGCGCAATCAAATCCAACACCGCCTGCTCGGCATCGCCGATGGTGGTGGTAGAATCCGCAATTTCTTTATCCAAGCCAGAAGCTTGGTGCATGCGCACGACCACATCATCCATCTTGGCCAGTTCTTCTGCGCTGGCGTGGATGACCGCGGAATAGCCGTCGCCAAGAATGTTCAGGTTGGCATCGGTGACCAATGCGGCAACCTCGACGATGACGTGCTGCTTCGGGTCCAGCCCGGTCATTTCCAAGTCGATCCATACCAGCCGGTTGCTTTTTGCGGGAATATCGGCTGCAGTAGCAGTGTCTTCGTTTGGCTGGGAATTTTCTGCATTAGTAGTGGTCATCAGCAAGAACTTCCTGTAGTGAAAACATTTAGTCGGTGTTAATCAGTGCTATCGGTGCCATCAGAGCAATCAGTGCATCGCAGCTAACCCATCTTGGAATAAAAACTGCCGACCAGCGGTGCGATCAGTGGTACTGGCACGATCTGGCTGACTACGTTCATCGCTTTCGACAACGGGCCGGGGACCACGCGGCGCCGGTTTTTGGCCATGGCGTCCAGGGTTTCGGCTGAGCACGACTCGTAGGTGGTCCATAAGAAATCTGGCACGACCTTGTCGACGATTGACTGTTCCTCATCAGGCACGACAGCCTCGCGCACAGGCCCCGGGGCAAGCAGCGTGCAGGTCACGCCAGTGCCCTTCAACTCGTAGTGCAGCGCCTCGGTAAAAGCATTGACACCGGCTTTGGTGAACACGTAGGTAGCGTTATTCGGGATCGGGATATTGCCTGCGGCAGAGCCGACGTTGCAAATCGCGCCTTCGCCGCGTTCCCTCATAGGGCGGACAACCGCATTGGTGATGCGGTGCACCGCCGTGGCGTTCAGGTGGAACTGGTTGGTTTCATAATCCCAGTCTTGTTCGACGAATTTGCCGAAGCTTGCGATGCCCGCCGAGTTTATTGCGATGGAGACGTTTTTATCTTTCAGGTATTCCAACAAACCCGTCACTTCGTCGTAGTTGGACAGGTCTGCGGCAAAGACTTCAGCCGTGATGCCGTGGGAGCTGAGTTTGTCGGCAAGCGTGTCGAGCACCTGTTTGCGGCGGGCGACGAGGATGAGGTTGTGGCCGGCTTTGGCAAGATCGCGCGCCATGGCCTCGCCGATGCCTTGACTGGCGCCTGTGACCAGGGCAAAGGTGTCTGGTCGCGGGTGGGGAAGAGCCATGGTTCTCCTTAACGATGCGCGCTCACCGCAGTGGCGGGATGAGGCACACTGGGGAGTCGCTGTTGCGTAGCTGTTTTCGGGTCTTGTTTCGTTCAACCCTACCTTGGTGCGAAACAGGAGTGTGCTGCCGATAAGAGGCTCGGTTATAGCCATAAAAAGTGCCCCCAGCAGGATTCGAACCCGCGACCGACGGGGTAGAAACCCGTTGCTCTAATCCACTGAGCTATGGAGGCCGGTAGATCGCGCCCATGAGCGTCGATCCGCATGAAAACTATACCGGATTGTGCAAGTAGGTGACACACCGGTTCAGAATCCCGGGCGATCGGTTGTAGGTTAGAGCCTATGGCTACCCCGACCCAACGTGTGCGTTCCACCTGGCCCTGGTACCTGGCAATGCTGCTGATCGCAGGCCTTGCCGCTGGCATCATCTCCGCGCAATTTCTCGCGGAATCACTCGCAGCGCTCGGCATCCCAGACCCAGGCATGCTGACCACCTTTGGTCTGCCATTTTTCCGCGCGGCTTCCTGGATCCTGGTCGCGCTCGCCGCCGGCTCCTATTTACTCACTGCATTCCTCATTCCACCGCGAATGCCGGAACCCGCACCAGATGCTCCCACCCCTAATTCCGGTCTTGCCCAAGCACGGCTCAGCGTCGACGGACACCTGGCGGCGCGCACTGGTGCACTGAGCTTGCTGACTGTCGCCGTCGTTGCGCTGGTGATGGTCTCGATGACATTTTCCGATGTTTCCGGAACCTCATTCTTTAGCACCTTCGCACACTGGGATGTGGCCCTAGACCAGGTTGCCGAAGCGAAATCCTGGTTGATCATGTCGCTGATGGCCGCTGCCGTCGGCATCGTCGGATTATTCGCGCGACGCTGGACCATGCAACCAATCTTGCTCATCGGCGCGATACTCACCGTCGTTCCGCTGGGTATGGAAGGCCACTCGGCATCTGGCGGTGACCACGACTGGGGCACAAACTCCTACCTGTGGCACCTGGTATTCATGGCATTGTGGATCGGCGGGCTGACCGCCTTAATCGCGCATTCGCGTCGCCTCGGAGAACACCGTGAACTTGCCGTACGCCGTTATTCCAGCCTGGCGCTGTTCGCCGCCGCAGTCATGGCGATTTCCGGCGTCGTCAATGCTGCCTTGCGCATTGGCCCACACCATCTCTTTACGACGAACTACGGCTGGATCATCACCGCCAAAACCGTGCTCACCCTCGTCCTCGTCGGCCTTGGCTGGCTGCACCGGCAACGCAGCATCCCGCAACTAGCGCAACGCCCGGAGGTTTTCCGTCGCATCGCCATCGTCGAGGTACTGGTGATGGCACTGACAGCTGGTATTGCCGTCACCATGGGGCGCACCCCGCCACCGGCACCAGATGATCCGAACTTGTCGACGATGGAAATCACCGTCGGTTACGACATCCCATTTGAGCCGGACATTCTCAATGTGTGGACCATCTGGCGTTTCGACGTCATGTTTAGTGCACTGGGCATTCTGTTGGCTGCGGGTTATCTCTATGCCGTGCGCCGCGCGCGTCGTGCCGGGCATAAGTGGTCGAATGGCCGCACTGCCTGGTTCTTGTTGGGATCACTCGGCATGGCGGTGATCATGAGCTCGGGCGTCGGCATGATCATTCCGGCGACCTTCTCCATGCACATGATCGGTCACATGCTGTTGTCGATGACCTTCCCGGTTTTTCTGGTGCTAGGTGCGCCGCTGACGCTGATCATGACCGCCTGGGAACCAGGCGAGGCCGGAATACCAAACCTGCATGATTGGACTCGGGCGTTCTGTCAGTCCCGCGGGCTGGCCATTATTACCTATCCACCGGTAAACCTCGCGCAATTCGTCTTTGTGTTCTACGCGTTGTACTTGAATTTCGATTGGTATCAGGCCGCGATTTCTGATCATGCCGGTCACGTGATCATGAACTGGGCGTTTTTGGTTTCTGGTTATATTTATTTCTGGGAAGTCATGGGCCCGGATCCTTTGCCTGGCCGCAAGCAGCCGCTGGTGCGCTTGGCCTGGCTGTTTTTCTCCATGCCGATCCACCTGTACCTGGGCGTGTATATGATGCAGCTCACCGAGATTTACGGTGAGGAGTTTTATACCTCTATTAATTTGCCATGGGCGATTGATCTGCTGGCGGATCAGCGCGTTGGGGCCGGTATTGGTTGGGCCGCCGGTTCGTTCCCCCTGATCGTCGTATTTGGTGAGCTATTCCGACAGCTGTTTACTTATGACCGCGCCCAACAGCAATCTATCGATGCAGAAATGGACCGGGTGCCGGATCATGTGGCTGCCGGTGAGCTTGCCGACGGTGCTGCGTCTTCCGAGCACGGGGCAAGCGCCGGAGAGCAGGTGCGGACCAAGCCATCGAAGCGCGTGAGGGCGGACAAAACCGATACCGATAACGCGGAAAACCCCCACAAAACCGACAGAACTGGGAATGCCGATAGACCCGCGAATACCGACAAACCAGGGAATAATTCCCGGGAAAGCGTAGAAGTCAACACTGGTTCGGGCAGTGGTTCTCACACTGGTTCTGGTAATGCTCTAGATCTATATAACGCGATGCTGGAAAAGATGAGCCGGGGTGAACGCATTGAGGATGACTATCACGAATCTGAGATGCGGCGGTCTCGTTTTCGAAAACAACGGGGCCGGGGTAAAAATTAACGGCGCATCGCGGAATACACAATGCTCGGCCAGTGCGCAACCGATGCATGTAACAATGCACGGAGCCTGTGGATAACTAGTGGTATCCACAGGCGTTCGGTTGTGCTCATTGTGGTAGCCCGTGAATTCCCCGACAGTAGGGGTTACCAGCGCAGATCGCGTTGGCTACCTGAATACTTGGAAGGGGAGCCCACATTATGTCGCAACACCACATCACCATCACCGGTCGGATTACCCAAGAACCCAGTCTGCGTCGCGTTGCCGGAGGAAATTGCGTGCTTGATATGCGCGTGGCATCGTCGCGTGCGGTGCGTGACGAGGAACAAGAATCCGGCTGGCGGGATTATGACAACCTGTTCCTAGATGTCGAAGCCTGGGGGCAGTTGGCCATCAATACCGCCGCTAGCCTGCACAAAGGCTATCCGGTGGTGCTGGTGGGTTCGCTGGTGACCCAACAATGGGAAGATAACGAAGAAAAGCGCCACTCGAAAACGGTGCTGAAAGCCACTCACATCGCTGCCGACCTTGCGCATTATGCGGCCGCACTAACCAAGCGGAAAGCAGATCGCGATGACACCGGCGGGTTGGTTCTCAACGTGGAAGGCGTTGTCTTTGATCAGGATGCGCTTGCTGGTGCATCTGGATCTGGGTTCACGGATGAATCAGCGACGCCATTCGGCGAGCAAGCTACATCGAATAATAAAAAAGCTGTCGAGGAACCAACACCCGTCGGCGCACAGTAAACCGCCGCGGGTTGCCCATAGTAGACGGCTGCAGGTGTGCCCATATCGTGCGGGATCCGTGGTGGGGCGGCAGTTAAAGTCATGTATTCTCGTCAGAGATAAAGATTTAGTGTCGTTCCACCTAATTTCGCGAAGGGGAAATATGGGCGAGTTCATCTATACGATGAAAAATGTACGCAAAACTGTGGGTGACAAGGTCATTCTTGACGACGTCACCATGGCTTTTTACCCCGGCGCAAAGATCGGCGTCGTTGGCCCGAACGGTGCCGGTAAGTCGTCGATTTTGAAGATCATGGCCGGAATGTCTGAGCCATCCAATGGTGAAGCATTTCTGGATCCCGGTGCCACCGTCGGCATTTTGCAGCAGGAGCCACCGCTGAACGAAGAGAAAACCGTTCGCGGCAACGTGGAAGAAGGCCTCGGCGATATCTTCGAAAAGAAGCAGCGCTTCGAAGCTATTGCTGAAGAAATGGCTACCAACTACACCGATGAGCTCATGGAAGAAATGGGCAAACTCCAGGAAGACCTGGACAACGCGGATGCGTGGGAAGTTGATTCTAAGATTGAGCAGGCCATGGAGGCACTGCGCTGCCCGCCATCGGATGAACCGGTTACCAACCTTTCTGGTGGTGAGCGTCGTCGTGTAGCTCTTGCGAAGCTGCTGTTGTCGGAACCAGACTTGCTGCTTCTCGACGAGCCCACCAACCACCTGGATGCTGAGTCCGTGCATTGGCTGGAAAAGCACTTGGAAAACTACCCAGGTGCGGTTTTGGCAGTGACCCACGACCGCTACTTCCTGGATAATGTTGCGGGCTGGATTTGTGAGGTTGACCGCGGCAAGCTGCACCCTTATGAAGGTAATTACTCGACGTACTTGGAAAAGAAGCAGGAACGTTTGCAGGTTGCCGGTAAAAAGGATGCCAAGCTGCGTAAGCGCTTGAAAGATGAGCTGGAATGGGTTCGTTCTGGTTCCAAGGCCCGCCAGGCGAAAAACAAAGCGCGTTTGGAGCGCTACGAGGAAATGGCTGCCGAGGCCGAGCAATATAAGAAGCTCGACTTCGAAGAAATCCAGATTCCAACCCCGCCACGTTTGGGCAACAAGGTCGTTGAAGCAGACAACCTGACCAAGGGCTTTGGCGATCGTACCTTGATCAAGGATTTGTCATTCACGCTGCCGCGCAACGGAATCGTTGGTGTGATCGGCCCGAATGGTGTGGGTAAGACTACGCTGTTTAAGACTATCGTGGGCTTGGAAGAACCCGATGACGGCAAGGTCACCGTCGGTGAGACGGTGCAGCTGTCGTACGTGGACCAGAACCGTGAAAACATCGACCCGGAAGCAACGGTCTGGGAGGTTGTTTCGGGCGGTCTGGATTATATTCACGTCGGCCAGAACGAAATGCCTTCGCGCGCCTATCTTTCCGCCTTCGGCTTCAAGGGCCCAGACCAGCAAAAGCCATCCAAGGTGCTTTCCGGTGGCGAGCGTAACCGCTTGAACCTGGCGCTGACACTGAAAGAGGGCGGAAACCTGATTCTGCTCGACGAGCCAACCAACGATTTGGATGTCGAAACCCTTGGTTCTTTGGAAAACGCGCTCGAGAAATTCCCAGGTTGTGCCGTGGTCATTTCGCACGACCGCTGGTTCCTGGACCGCACCTGTACCCACATTTTGGCTTGGGAAGGCAATGTGGAAGAAGGCCAGTGGTTCTGGTTCGAAGGTAACTTTGGCGACTATGAGAAGAACAAGGTGGAACGTCTCGGCGAAGATGCTGCGCGTCCATCCCGTGTCACCCACCGCAAATTGACTCGCTAGTTTTGCTGCGTAGAGGCTGTCGACCTTGCGCGAGTGTTCCAGAAAGGTTTCCAAGGTTTTATGGCGGATAATCCTGCAATTCATCAATATCGTGTACCCCTGCGGTGGTCGGACTTCGACCGCTATGGGCATGTGATGAACGCCAATTACGTGGAAATCGCACAGGAAGCTCGCTTGGCGTACAAAGAGGCCTACTTCGATCCGGCTGGCATGCAAGATTTCGCTGCTTTCGTGCGCAAGCTGGACTTAGATTTCCGCAAACCCATTGAGCCAGAGGGCAATTCGGTGTTGCTTGTGGAATCCCAGGTTGTCGAGGTCGGCAATTCTTCTTTCGTTACCCGCCAGGAAATTAAAGATAAACATGGTCGGGTAGCGTGCGTGATTGAAACTGTCTCCGTCGCCGTCGACATGGACACCCAGATGCCACGGCCATTGACTGAGCAAGAGCGCGAAGTCATGCGCTTGGAATCAACTCTTGCGAACGACGCAGATAAGACGGAAGCTGCCGCAGGTTCCGTAGCCGCAGGTGTTGCGAGTCCTGCTGGTGCAGCAGGGGGCCTGGGAGCGTCGAGTACTCCGAGTGCAGAATCGTTTGCCGATGAGATCGGCTACGACGATGAAACTAGCTATGACGACGAAATCAGCTATGGCGATGAAGTAGATTACGGTGACGAAATCGACTATGGCGATGAGATTGGCTACGACGATTAATGTCTGAATCCCTCGAAGTTACCGCAGGTGGCCCCGGTCTACGCGCGCTCATTGCGCGGGCAGTTGGCCTCGATGCCAGCGCTTCTGCACGGTTCCGTGTCCTCAAAGACGACGACGGGGACGGTGAACTCATTGACGTTTTTGTGACCACACCATTTGATGTTGTGGCTTGTCGACGCGTCAAAGGCACCGTCTCCCGCGACGGGGCAGTGGTCGCAGCCAGTGCGTTGTTGCACTGTCTGGAAACTGGACAAACCCACCTGGGCCCCGCGCGTGATGCCTCCTGGCCGGGTGCGTTGCCACCGGCTGGGGGATTTCACTTGGTGGACAACTTACCGGTGCATGTGGTGCGGGAACTCGCCGATAAGGGACGCGATCTTGCCCGACAATTTTCCGGCCCCATGGGCCCGCCGCAGAGTTTGATGAATCAAACCGTGCTCACCGTGCGTCCGGCCGAGAAATCCGTAGAGTCCAGCAAACTCACAGAAAATATTCAGCAACCTTCCGTGGGACACGGCGAAGAAGTTGAAATACCGATGCGGATGATTTTTGCGTGCACCAACTTAGGGCTCATTCCGGGGTTTGCCGCCGCCATGGACATTCCACGTCACCTGCGGGTTTCCGCTAATGGTCGCTGGGCACGTGTGGATGCGCCGTTCGGGAGTGTCTACCACGCACGGGGACTTTCCGTGCTGATTTAGTAGCACCCACGCACCACGCTAACCAGGGATTTCCCAGAAACAGATCGCCGCGTATGTGCAATACACAGCGTATGCGGCGATTTTTCGGTGTTCCAAACTAGTGGACAGATAACTATCCGCAAGCAGTAAGGATTAATGCAAGTTCTTTTCAGTAAATGGGGTTAGGGTTGTGAACATGCCAGATACTGTCCAACACGCAGCCACAGCCGACGGTCACAGTCCCGCCGTTGACAATGGTCACCGGCCGAAGCCTGTGACCGGGCGCATCATCGGGATTGATGTTGCCCGCGGCATCGCATTGCTGGCGATGATCATCGCTCACTTATATCCCATCAAAGGATTTGCCGGCGCATTCCTGGAAGGCTTCCCATCAGCTCTTTTCGCGGTGCTCTCCGGCATTTCGATGACCATCATATTCAGCAAACGCGGAGCCGTCGATGTTTTTATTCGCGGCATCATTCTCGTGCTCATCGGAATTGTGGTTACCCCGTATGCCGGAACCATCATCGTGGTACTCAAAGCACTGGGTATCGGCTATATCGTGTTCGCATTGCTGCAGATCCCACGCTGGTCCACTAAGTGGGTCGCGGCCGGTTTTGCGGTATTGCTGGCAGTATCAGGCATCGTGCACGTGATTACACTGCACACCACTCTCCACGCGTTGTTGCGCGAGCCGTATCCAATCGTGACCTGGCTGGCCTACATGGCGGCTGGTGTGCTGTTTGCACATTGGCTGCGGAACAACAACTGGCAGATCACACCATTGTCAGCCACCGGATTTCTGGTGGCCGCCGCAGGAGTTGTCATCTCGGTGGTGGGAGTACTGGCTCGCGATTGGATCGATTCGGCTTACGCCGTCGCCACGCGTAACAATCTTGGAATTGCTGTGCATGGGTTTTTTGATGCGAAACCGCACAGTGGTGGTCTTGTCGACGCGCTGGCTACCATTGCGGGTTCGCTGACTGTCATCCTGTTGTGCTTGTTGCTTGTTCAGACTGACCGCTGGGTATTCCCGCTGAAAGCCATGGGCTCGATGGCATTGACTGTGTATCTGGGGCACGTGATCTCCGCTGGCATCATCAACCGGGACCACATCGCCACGCAATACCCTGAGCTGGCTATCGGCACCATCGTCGTCGCAGTCGTCGGCACGAGTATTTGGGCAATGTTCTTCCGCTACGGCCCGCTGGAATACGTGCTTGGCCTGGTGGCCCGGACAGGTGCACATGCGATTGCAGGAATCACCGGCAAGCGCAGCGGCAATAACGGTAACAATCACGCTGATAAAACCAGTGAGAATCTCACCACCACCACGAATCATTAATACCTATTCTGAATAGAAAGAAAATCATCATGTCTCAGACCGCGAAAAACTCGAAGACCTCCCGTTTGCTGGCCATTGCCGCACCAACCTTGGCACTTGGCGGGATGCTGGCTACAGCCGTACCTGCGCAGGCGATGATCAGCGACCAGTTCGCTGAAGACTCCGTGCACGCTAACGCGGTGGTGTCTGAACAAATCGGCGACGACGGCGACGAGGACGGAAACTGCACCGGTACCGCGGTGGCAGACTACTGGGTTGTCACCGCACGGCACTGCCTGGAAAACTCCGAAACCCCGGGTGGTAGCGTTCGCATTGGCCAAGGCGATGACCAAAAGCGGGTGAAGGTCGCGGACTGGTACAAAGCTCCAGCTGGTGATATTGGTTTGATCCGTACCGCGGAGCCAATTGGCTTGAAAGAATACCCGGAGATCATGCAAGAAACTCCGGCTGAGGGTGCAATTGAATCTTATGGTTGGTCATCGGAAGGCACCGGTAAGACTGAGAAGCTGCCCAAGGCAGACGGCAAGATTACGGAGCTGAATAACTTCGCTTTGTTCGGCGGTGATCAGGCTGCGATTGCACGTCTGGATAATGATGCGGAATTCCAGCAGGGCGATTCGGGCGGACCAGTATTCATGGACGGCAAGCTGTATGGTGTGCTTTCGGCAGCGTTCAACCCGGATGATCCGGAGTCGACGACTTCCCCAGAGTCTGTCGTGGCCCCAGCTGCGGAAAGCTATGACTGGATGATCAAGACGATGACGGAGCAGTCTGAATCCGTCAGCTCTGATGAAGCAAATGTTTCGCAGGGCAATGGTGATTCGACGACCAGCACTGATACCTCTGCTGCTGGGGAATCTGCAGATGATTCCAGCAATACCACCTGGTGGCTGCTTGGTGGCGGCGCGGTATTGGTAGCACTGGTTGTCGGTTTGGGTATTGCGCGTAAGCCGAAGAAGTAGTAGGGCAGTGCCAGTACAACGATGCTAGTGCAAGGGTGATATCGCCTGGTCGAGAACTTCGGCTAGGCGTTTATTGCTGCCGGTAGCTTGGCTATAAAATCGGGCGCGTACGAAGACTTCGTGGAAATATGGTTTACCGGCGGCGGCTGCACGCTGCATGGTTGCCTCGTCGCGGACAGCAAAGCGCTCGGAATCGATCTGGTAGCCGGCTTTACGGCACAGTTGCTCGAAGAAAATGAACTGCGTTCGGGTATTGCCTTCGCGAAAAACATGTATGACGTTCAGTTCACCCCAGATTTCAGCTAATTCTTGCACGAATTCTTGCTTTTCCAGGCCGCGCAAATAATTCTTTTCGGCTAGCCTGCGGTATTGCTTGCGGGCATCCTCGTGCATGATTTCCGTGCCCGGATAATAGCTAAAAGCCATCGTGGGATTATCGGGGTCATCTGGGTGTAAAACATTAGGGCCTTCTTTAGTCATCCACCCGTGTGGGCCGACGCGAGGTACCCCGGCCCAGTCATACACATCCTGGAAGATGTAGCCGTGAATTGCCTTCATATGCGCGTAGTCGAAATTACCTGTAATTGGAGTATCGTGTAACTCTGCCATGCGCACTGCGGTGACAAACTCTTCCATCTCGCGCAGACGATCTGGATCATCTTCGCCGTAAGGCTTGTCTGTGCTGCGGAATTTATTGCGTAATACCTTTGTGCCGGGAATGTAATAATCTTCCCAGCTGTTATATCCCCACCCGACGTTGTGCATTAACGATTCTTGAGGTGATCGAGGCCGTGACGAATAGCATCATCGCCGGTCAATTTCCCGACGGCGACGAGTCTGCGGAGCTCGCGTAAGTGTGGATTATCTAGAGAATGGCCCGCTGCGCCGAGTGCGCCATCTGACAGTCTCTCAGCTGGGGTTATTGGTGCAGTGCTTGCTTTAGCTCCCGGCGCAGAACGCCGCAAAGGTACAGACATAAGAAAACCTCCGAGTTGCTCGTGCATTACAGTTTACCCGGAAGGGAGTTAGAATGCAGGAGCTTTCTCAGAGGTTTTCCCAGCTCAGATGCTCATTTTAGGTGCCCAGTTCAGAGACTATTGCACCGATTGGCGGTCCCATCCTTTAGCGCATGGTTAGCGCAAATTTACCGCTTCGGCACGTAGCTACCTTCGTGCTGGTACAGCTCGGAGCCTTGCTCGCGGAATTCCTGGGCCTTTTCTTCCATGCCTTCTTCCGCGGCTTCCTCGGCAACTGCGTCAGCCACCGAAGCGTTCGCGTCTGATGATCCGCAACCACACCCGTCGGAGGCAGCCCGACCATTGGCTTCTGCGACGGCAGTGGCGACATCGTCGTCGACTGGCTTCTGGAACGCCGGCATGCCCAGATCCGCCATATCGTCGCTGAAGGCATCGCGAATGTCCTGGCTAATGCGCATGGAGCAGAACTTCGGACCGCACATCGAACAAAAGTGCGCGGTTTTCGCAGGCTCCGCTGGTAGGGTTTCGTCGTGATAAGCCTGCGCGGTGTCAGGATCCAACGAGAGCGCAAATTGGTCGTGCCAACGGAACTCGAAACGTGCCTTCGACATGGCGTCGTCCCATTCGTGCGCGCCAGGGTGCCCCTTGGCGACGTCTGCGGCATGTGCCGCCAGCTTGTAGGTGATGACGCCGGTTTTGACGTCGTCCCGGTTTGGCAAACCAAGGTGTTCTTTTGGCGTGACGTAACACAGCATTGCGGTACCACCCATGGCAATATTGGCAGCACCGATCGCTGAAGTGATGTGGTCGTAGCCAGGGGCAATATCGGTAACCAGCGGTCCGAGCGTGTAGAAAGGGGCGTCGTTGGTCCAGGCTTGGGCATGCTCATTGTTGACCTGCACCTTGTCCAATGGAACGTGGCCTGGGCCTTCCACCATGACCTGCACGTCGTATTCCCACGCGCGTTGGGTCAGCTTCCCGATGGTTTTCAGCTCAGCGAACTGCGCGGTATCGTTAGCGTCGGCAATAGAGCCGGGGCGCAAGCCGTCGCCAAGCGAGAAAGCGATGTCATAGCGCGCGAAGATCTCGCACAGCTCGTCGAAGTTCTCGTACAGGAACGATTCCTTGTGGTGGGCCAGGCACCATCCGGCCATGATGGAACCGCCGCGGGAAACGATGCCGGTCACGCGTTTGGTGGTCATCGGAATATATGGCAGCAGCACACCGGCGTGGATAGTCATGTAGTCCACACCTTGTTCCGCCTGCTCAATCACGGTATCGCGGAAGATCTCCCAGGTCAGATCCTCAGCCACGCCGTTGACTTTTTCTAGGGCCTGGTACATCGGCACGGTACCGATCGGAACCGGCGAGTTGCGCAAAATCCACTCGCGGGTGGTGTGGATGTCATCGCCGGTGGAGAGGTCCATCACGGTATCCGCGCCCCAGCGGGTAGCCCAGCGTAGCTTGGAGACTTCTTCTTCAATCGAGGACGTCACCGCAGAGTTACCGATGTTGGCGTTGATTTTGGTGAGAAATTTCCGGCCGATGATCATGGGCTCGGATTCTGGGTGATTGATGTTGTTCGGGATGATCGCCCGGCCATGAGCGATCTCGCTGCGGACGAATTCCGGATCGCAGTGCTCGCGCAACGCAACAAATTGCATTTCTTTGGTGATGATGCCTTGGCGTGCGTAGTGCATCTGGGTGACGGTTTTGCCGTCTCTGGAACGCAGCGGCGGGCGCGATTCACCCTTCCACTCCTGGCTAGCGGCGCCACGGCGTTGTGCGGAGCGGCCGTCGTCGGCAAGATCGCGTCCACGGCCGTCGTATTCTTCCACATCGTCGCGGTCCTTGATCCACTGCAAACGCAGCGGCTTTAACCCACGGTGCACATCGGCCTGTGGACCACGGGTGCGGTAAACGCGGAATGGCTTGTTCGGGCCAGTGGGAGAATCATCAAGCTGGATTTCAGTTTCTGGAACTTCCAGGTCACCCTCGCGGATTGGGGAGTAGGAGTGCTTGAAATGAATCTCGTCTTCGGGGGCAGCGGTGTGCGCGTCATGGTTCGCCACAGTGCCCACCTCCTTCCTACGTTGGTACTAACCAACAGGTTCGAACGGTGCTCACGCGGTATTAGCGTGATCTCAGCCCTGTACCAGCAGGGCACCCGTGTGTGGTGCATAAACTTGTCGACGGTCGCGCAATGCTGGGCTGGGGTGGCCGCTATGAATCCTGAAAATTCAATAGGCTCAATAGCCTTATCGAATTTTTCGGAAGCTGTGGTGCATTTCGCAAAACCGTTGCTGCTAGCTTACAACACGTACCCTGGTGGCAGGCAAAGAGATCTCGACGCCAACCCTGTCGAAATGTCGCTTTCCTGCCCGATGCACGAACATGCACGAAGCAACCAGAAATGAGGATCAATCCCATGAAGATTGGCGTTCCCGCAGAAATCATGAACAGTGAAGGCCGCGTGGCATTGAGCCCGGCAGCTGCACAGGCTCTTGTCGACGACGGCCACGAGGTGCTTATTCAATCTGGCGCTGGCGAAGGCTCCAGCTACGTCGATAGCGACTACACCGACCGTGGCGCCACCATCGTCGATACTGCAGCCGATGCGTGGGCTGCGGAGATGGTGCTGAAGGTCAAAGAACCTTTGCAAGAGGAATACCAGTACCTGCGCGAGGACCTGCTGCTGTTCACCTACCTGCACCTGGCTGCTTCGCGTGAACTGACCGACGCGCTAGTGCAGGCTGGCACCACCGCGCTGGCATATGAAACCGTGACTGATAAAAACGGTGCGCTACCGCTGTTGACCCCAATGTCACAGGTCGCCGGCCGGTTGGCAGTGTTGGAAGGCTCCCACCACCTGTTGTCCCACCACGGTGGCCGCGGTGTGCTGCCTTCTGGTGTTCCGGGCACCAAGGCTGGTCGCGTCGTCGTGATCGGTGGCGGCCAGGTGGGCGCATCAGCGGTGGCTATGGCACATGGTCTGCGCGCAGAAACTACCGTGCTGGATATTGATGCTGGTACTTTGGCGCGTTTCGACGATCAATATGCCGGTACCGTGCGCACCCAGATTTCTGATCCAGTGACCATCGAAGAGGAGTTGCTGGAAGCTGACCTGGTGATTGGTGCCGTTTTGGTTGCTGGTGGCAAGGCACCGAAGCTGGTGTCGGAAGATTTGATCAAGCGCATGAAGCGCGGTTCTGTGTTGGTGGATGTGGCCATTGATCAGGGTGGTTGCTTCGAGCCTTCCCGCAAGACCAGCCACCAAGACCCTGTGTTCCGCGTTGGTGATGCACTGATGTACTGCGTGGCTAATATGCCTGGTGCGGTAGCGAACACCTCTACTCGTGCTCTGACATCGGCAACGTTGCCCTATATCCGTGCCGTTGCTGCCGATGGTGTCGATAACGCTATGGATCGTTTCCCAGGTTTGGCGGATGGCTTGTCGACGCGCGACGGCAAGCTTATTTCCAAGCCAGTGCGTGAGGCCTTCGACTGGCAGGACTAGTGCGAAAACCCTGGCCGGTTGGCAATTTTTGATCGGCTCGGTTGTTGCCAAATTATTATGCGAAAGCGCTCCCCACCTGAAAGGTCGGGAGCGCTTTTGTTAGCAAGGCAGTCTTAGTTACCCGGTTGGTTGAGTGATTAGGCAAATTGGCGGCGTGCACAGAATGCGATGGCGCCGAGCGCCTACCGCAAACCAAGATCCCGGCGCAGAATACCCAGATCAGGTTTTTGCTGGCGGGCATGCTCGTGCTGTAGTGGTTCATCAGGCATATTCCGCAGCATATAAGCCAGCTTCTGCATGTGATTCCAGATCGCGGCGCGGTATTCCTCCGGAATGGTTTCCTCATCGATCTTGTCCAACGAACGGCCCATCAACTCGAGCCAACGCTCCGCTGCAGCGGTATCAATCGGAAATTCTGCGTGCCGCATTCGCAACCGGGGCGAGCCGCGGCGTTCATTAAACAGTTTCGGGCCACCCCAAAACTGAACGAGAAACCACAGCAGGCGGTCGCGGGCACCGTTGAAATCCTGCTCCGGGTACATCGGTGCCAGGATGTCGTCGTCAGGAACCTGGGCGTAGAAACCGTCGACGAGCGTCTCGAAGGTTTCCATTCCGCCGATGGCTGCAAAGACAGAATCCGGGCGCTCACCGGAGCGGATGTCTTGGCTATGACTGTGAGCGTCCAAGTGGCTCGCCTCCTGGGCCAGCAATACCGATGCCGTATGGGTATGGAGTCTTGATTCCGGCTTCAGCCAGTTCGTTCATGATCAAACCGTTCATCACGCGCATGACGTGCCACTGCTCGCCGGGCATGGTAATCACAGAAACGCGGTAGGAGAGGTAATCCGGGTTGAACTCCGAAGCACCCTGAATTTCTGGAGCTTCCATGATTTCGTTGGCGCACCGCTCGTCGGCAGCAGCCTTGGCCATGGCTTCGGTAAGTACCTTCCAGACCTTGTTTTGGTCGTTGCTGTGGCTGACCGGAATCTGGAAACGCGCGATCGACCAATCGCTGGAGTGGTTTGCGACCTTCAAAATCTCGCCATTGCGCACGTGCCACAGCGCACCGTCGATATCGCGCAGGGAAGTGATACGCAGCGAGATTTCTTCGATCTCGCCCATGGTGCCGTCGCCTAAGTCGACGACGTCGCCGATGCCGTACTGGTCTTCGATCAGCATGAAAATACCGGACAGGAAGTCCTGGACCAGCGATTGTGCGCCAAAACCAAGGGCGACACCGACGATACCTGCGGAAGCAATCAGTGGGCCGACGTTAATGCCGACAACGTCCAAGATCGCGATGACTGCCCAGACCCAGACAAAAATGGCGACGGCGGATTTTGCCACACCGGAAAGCGTCTTGATACGCGATTTCCGGCGGTTCTCCCGCGATTTTTCCATCAGCCGGATCTGATGCATCTTCTCCGGATCTGGCTCCGGCACCTCATGGCTGTGCTTTGATTCGGCCTGACGCTCCGCAGTCTTCTTGCGGCCATCTTTCATGTTGTGGTTGGCCAGTTTGTTGATGGCGCGCACCAAAATCCAATGCGCCAGCAACGCGAAGAGGATAATCAAGCCAATGTAGATCGGGCGCTGGAACAACCAGGCTTGGGTTTCTGGGTTATTCCACCAATTGTTGACAGTGTTCACTGTTTCTTCGGCAGAAGGTACTGAAGGAACAGAATTTGAAGCGAGGTGAAAAATATTCGTGTTCATCTCATCCTTAAGTCTTTGCTTTGGCAATCGATTTCCGCTGCAACTTCGGCCATCTTACGGGGTTGGACTGTAAGTTTCCTGTGAGAGCGGCGGTGATCTTCGCAATATAATTCGCGCATGTGGTTTATGGTGGGTGGTATGAACTCACCTGCAGAAAACAACCTGACCCCGCACCGGATTCCCGCACCGGAATATCCGGCTGCGCACCATAAACTCACCGAGGATGCTAAGGCTGACTACCTCAAAGGTTTTAGCTCGGCTGCTATTCATGCGGGCTACGAGCCGGACTCGCACATCGGCTCTGTCAATGTTCCGATTTATGCCTCCACCACCTACGCCCAAGACGGTCTAGCCAGCCTGCGCGGCGGTTTCGAATACGGGCGTGTGGCGAACCCGACTGTTCGTAGCCTGGAAACTACCCTGGCTGCTTTAGAAAAAGCCCCGTATGCGCGCGTATTTTCCTCGGGTATGGCGGCCACCGATACTTTGCTACGCATTCTGTTGCGTCCAGGTGACCACATGATCTTAGGCAACGACGCCTACGGCGGAACCTGGCGCCTGATCGAGTCTGTCTTTAAGCCGTGGGGGATTGATTATACTATCGTCAACACGTGCGATGTCGACGAGCTGGCGGGCGCGATCCGCGAAAACACCCGCGTGATCTGGTTGGAAACCCCCACCAACCCGGCGCTATCCATCAGTGATATTTCTGCCATCGCAGAGGTTAAAGGTGGCGCCTCTCTGGTAGTGGATAACACTTTTGCTTCCCCATACCTGCAAAACCCGATCAGCTTGGGTGCAGATCACGTGCTGCATTCGACCACCAAGTATTTGGGCGGGCATTCCGACGTCGTTGGTGGGGCAGTGGTCACCGCTGATAAAGACGTCGACGCCGAGTTGTTGTGGTTCCAGGGGGCAGTCGGTTCTATTGCCTCGCCTTTCGATGCCTACCTCACCACCCGCGGCATCAAAACTCTCTCGGTGCGCATGGACCGGCACTGCGATAACGCAGAAAAGATCGCGGAGTTTTTCCAGTCCCGCCCCGAGATCAAATCCGTGCTCTATCCGGGCCTTGCAGATCACCCGGGCCACGAGACTGCCACTAAGCAAATGAAGCGCTATGGCGCGATGATGTCCGTGCGCTTCCACAGCGAGGAAGCAGCGAAGCAATTCTGTCTGAACACGACGCTGTTCTTGTTGGCAGAATCCCTTGGCGGTGTGGAATCACTAGTAGAACACCCCACCAGCATGACGCACGTGTCCGCTGAAGGCTCCGAGCTTTCCCCACCAGCTGATCTGGTGCGCCTGTCCATCGGTATTGAGGACATCGACGATCTCATCGCTGATCTCACGCACGCGTTGGACAAGTTGGACGAGAAGTAGACCTAGCGTAGAAATCTAGCCGAAAAACTGAGGAGTCGAAATGACACAGGAAGAGCAAACACAGCCAGCACAGGCACGCAAGGTTGCCGTTGTTACCGGAGCAACCGGTGGCATGGGCCGTGAGATCGCTGCCGATCTTTCGCGTGACCACGCCGTTTATGCCCTCGGACGCAACCAAGAAGGCCTCGATGCGCTCGCGGAATGCGCCAACATTACCCCGGTGCAGGCTGATCTGGTGGCAGAATTGCTTGCCGACGACGCGCAGCCCGGCACTCAGCTGGCCGACGTCCTCGGCCTGGACACAGTCGACGTTGTAGTCCACGCTGCGGCAATTGCAGAAAAGAAATCCGTCGACGATGCCACACCGGCCGATTGGCGCAAGCACTTCGACATCAACGTTTTCGCTGCCGCCGAGCTGACCCGCCAGCTGCTTCCAGCCCTGCGAAAAACCGAAGGCGATGTCATCTACATCAACTCCGGAGCCGGTCACGGAGGACACCCGAACAACGTCGTCTACGCCGCCACCAAGCACGCGCTGTACGCCGTAGCGGATTGCCTGCGCAAGGATGAACGCGATATCCGCGTGACTACTGTCGCGCCGGGCCCTACGGATACCGCGATGTTGGAAGGGTTGATGGGCGACTACAACGCTGAGCACATGATTGCACCGGCGGAGGTAGCCCGTGCCGTGCGTTCCTGCGTGGAGGCGGGCCCAACCACGCAGTTCACCGAGTTGCGGGTGCGCCCGCGCATTGAGCTAGCAGACCGCTAGCGCCACTAGCTCACAGCAATTACGCGGAGTAATTACTCAGTAATTACTCGCCGCGGTCGATGCGCTGGTTGCGCAGGGCACGAGCAGTGCGATCGCGGCCTTCGAGTACCAACCGGCGCAAACCAGCGGGCATATCTCCAGCCAGGAAGTCGTCGGCACGCTGCAAGCCTTCTTCCGTCTTGTCCCAGGTTGGGTAGGTGCCGGTCAATACGGCCAGCGCCATTTCTGGGGAAAATTCGGCCCAGACTTTCTGTGCGTCGGCGAAGTATGCCTCGTTGAATTGCTCCAGGTGCTCCGCCGAACCAGTGAAGGTCAGCCCCAGCATTTTGAAGCGGGCTTCCAAGTTGCCCAACCCGCCGGTGCGTAGCTCATCCCAGATGCGCTTCTTATTCTCGTCGGTGTTGATGGCTGCTTCGACCTGGAGCGCAGCCTGCGCGCCAGACGAGGTTTTGTCCAGCTCGCGCTGTTGGCCGATCTTTTCGCGCACGGCGGCTTCCTCACCGATGGCGCCATCGGCAGCCAGTGCAGTCAGTGCCTTCCAGCGCAGCCCGGCGTCCTCGTCATTATCCAGGATGTTGTGCAGGTATGCGCGGGTGGAATCAACCAACGGCAGGTGAGACAGCGTCTTGATGAAGATCAAGGCGCGGTCTTCGCTGCCGTTTTCGGCGGCCGCTTGGAACGCCTCACCGAGTAACTGTGCGCCTTCGGCCTTTGCCCAGTCTTGGTCCGCATAGGCCGTGAGAGCGGTGACAGCCTGGCCGGTGATGCGTTCCAGCACCGCCATTTCTGTTTCTGCCTGCGCACCACGTGCGACCAGCTGCACGAAATCCCGTGCCTTCAGGCTGCCGTCGCGGGTCATCTCCCAGGCGGCAGACCAGCACAGGGTGCGAGCCATCGGATCGGCGATCTTGTCGATGTGCTGCAGCAGAGTTGCTAGTGAGCGCTCGTCGAGTTCTGGCAGGCAATAGGTCAGATCATCGTCGTTGACCAGCACGAGGTCTGCAACCGGTGCGCCGACCAGTTCGTCGACGTTGGTGAACTCACCGTCGATGTCCAGTTCGACGCGCTTGGTGCGCACCACCTTCTGTGACTGTTCGTCGAAACGGTACAAGCCCACTGCAATGCGGTGGGTGCGCAGGGTCTCACCGGCTTGGTGCACGGCGAAAGACGTGTAGGTCTTGCCATCATCCTCGGTGCGGGCAGCCAAGGTGTTGACGCCGGTGGTTTTCAGCCACTGCTGCGCCCACCAGCTCAGATCACGGCCGGAGGCGTCCTCCAAGTGGCCCAGCAGATCGTCGAAGGTGGCGTTGCCGAATTTGTGTGCCTCGAAGTGGCGACGCACACCGGCGAAGAATTCCTCGCGGCCGACATAAGCTTGTAGTTGTTTCAGCACCGAAGCGCCCTTGGCGTAGGTGATGCCGTCGAAGTTCTGCTCGACGGTCTCGATGTCCGAGGCGTCGGTGGAGATCGGGTGCGTCGTCGGCAGCTGATCCTGCTGGTAGGCCCAAGATTTCTCGATATTCGCGAAGGTGACCCACGCGGTGTCGTACTGAGTTTCTTCGGCCTGTGAGATCGCCGAGGCCCAAGTGGCAAAGGACTCATTGAGCCACAGGTCATCCCACCACTGCATGGTCACCAGGTCGCCGAACCACATGTGCGCCATCTCGTGCAAGAAGGTATCGGCGCGGCGTTCGTACTGGTAGTGGGTGGCCTTGTTGTGGAAGACGAACTCGTCGCGGTGGGTGACGCAACCGGCGTTTTCCATCGCGCCCATGTTGAACTCTGGGCATAGCACCTGGTCGTATTTGCCGAATGGGTAGGCAATGCCGAAGTTGCGGTGATAGAAATCAAAGCCCTGCTTGGTTTCGGTGAACAGGCGCTCGGCATCGAGGTGTTTGGCCAGTGATTGGCGGCAGAACAGTGCCAGCGGCACCGAAATTTCACGCTCTTCCTCGCTGGTTTCCGGGTGCGCGGTGAGCGTGCCCGTCCATTCGTCGCTGACCTGGTAGTAGTGGCCGGCGCACACAGCGATCAGGTAGGTGGAAAGCTGGTAGCCGATCCGTGAATTCCACTCGCGGGAATCGCCATTATCGGTAACCGTGGAGGTCTCGTTGGTGATCACCGTCCAGTCGTGCGGGGCGGTAATCGAGAAATCGTAGGTTGCCTTCATATCCGGCTGGTCGAAACACGCCAGGATGCGTTTCGCATCGGCAGTTTCGCATTGCGAGTACAGGTAAACCCTGTCATCAGCAGGGTCGACGAAGCGGTGGAGCCCCTGCCCGGTGCGCGAATAGGGAATACGTGCGGTGACATCGACGCTGTGGCGGCCCGGTTGCAGCCCCTGCAGTGGGATGCCGTGCTCGGCGTCGTACTCGGTCGGTTTTTCGGCGCCGTCGATAAAAAGCTCCACGATTTCGTCGGCACGCAAATCTAGGAAGGTATCTGCCTGCTGGCCTTCACGGACTTCGAAGTCGACGACGGTGTGGGAGGTGAAGAATTTCTCGGAGACGGTGAGATCCAGAGCGACCTTGTAATTGTGTACCTTGATCTGCTGCGAGCGCTGTTGAGCCTCGTCGCGTGTCAGGTTTAGAGAAGTCACGGAATGAATTACCTTTCTTCTGCGTTGTACTAAATACTGCGGCTGGTCGATGTCGCGGCCAGTGCCACAGAACTATTAGGTCATGAAGTTGTTCGCACCCAGCTTAATGTCTCCATAGGATCGGTGGTGGTGGATTTACTCTATGACTGGATAAATGAAGACCGGATAAGTGCACATGAGCGCACATGAACATCGCACATGATCCAGGCATTGTGTGCGGGGCTAATTTGTCCCATGTGAAAGAATCCCGAATGAAGAATTAAGGAGAATACGATGGAAACCGTACGTTTTTGGTTTGATGCTTCCTGCCCGTTTGCATGGCAGACATCCCGCTGGATGAAGGAAGTCGAGAAAGTCCGTGACGTGCAGGTCGAGTGGATGCCGTTTTCTCTGTCCGTGCTGAATGAGGGCGCAGATATTCCGGCCGATTATGCCGAGATGATGAAGGCCAACTGGGGTCCAGCCCGGGTTGCTGCCGCGTTGAAAGATCAGCACCCTGACAAGGTTGATGCCTATTACACGGCCTTGGGCACCTTGATTCATAAGCAAGGTAACGGTGGTCAAAAAGGCTACGGCGCTTACGACGATTTGATCGTGCGGGCTTTGCAAGACATCGACGCCGACGTCGAGCTGGCGAAACTGGCAAATAGCGACGAAGTTGATGAGAAGCTGCGCGCATACCACCAGCAGGCCATTGACTTGGTCGGTAATGATGTGGGAACTCCGGTAATGCAATTGGGTGATGCGGCGTTCTTCGGCCCAGTTATTACCCGTGTTCCAGAAGGCGAAGAAGCCGGGGAACTTTTCGACGCCGCGCTGCGTTTAGGACAGTACCCATACTTCTTCGAACTGAAACGTTCCCGAACCGAAAACCCACAGGTGTAACTATGTTTGGTACTTTTATTACTTCTCTGATCATCGCTGCTCTGGGCGGTGCCGCTGCCTTTTATTCTTGGCGGCAGAATGCCATGGTGGCCCTGATTTCTGCAGGCGTGTGCTTGGTTGCTTCGATCATCGCTGTGATCACCGGCCTGGCATCCACCGTGGCCGTTGTGTTCAAGCTTCTGCCATGGCTGCTGCTGGCGTTGGGCATTTGGTTGGTCTACCGCATGTTGACTAACCGTAATTCCGATGCTGGTGCTGATGCTCCGGCGCAGCGCTCAGCGCGTTAAGCGCTGATTCGGTAAGCGTGAGCATTGTGTTCTAGCGCCTTAATGTATGTGGCCTTAGTGCGTCAGTGCGGTGAGCTATTACCAAGGACTACCGCAACGCTGAACGATTTAGCCGTCTGGTTTCTGCCAGGCGGCTATTATTGTGTGTATGCGCGTTTATCTTGGAGCAGACCACGCAGGTTTTGAGACGAAAAACCTGATCAAAGAACACCTGAACAAAGCTGGTTATGAGGTGATTGATTGCGGTGCGCACACCTATGACGCCGACGATGATTACCCAGCGTTTTGTATCGACGCAGCTACACGCACCGTGAATGATCCAGGTTCGCTGGGCATCGTATTGGGCGGTTCTGGAAACGGTGAGCAGATTGCCGCTAATAAGGTAGAGGGTGCACGCTGCGCATTGGCGTGGTCGCCAGAAACCGCACGCTTGGCGCGTGAGCACAACAACGCACAGCTGATCGGTATCGGTGGACGCATGCACTCAGAGGAAGAAGCACTGCAGATCGTCGATGCTTTCTTGGATCAGGAGTGGTCGGCAGCGCAGCGCCACCAGCGCCGCATTGACATTTTGGCGGAATATGAGCGCACTGGTGTAGCCCCAGAAGTACCAAGCGCCGAATAACTAATAACTGAGGCTGCAAATGGAGCTTCCCGTAGAAAATAAGTGGCACCGTACAGACGACGGCAAACAAATAGCAGGAGTCTGTGCAGGCGTAGCGGAAACGTACGGGGTCAAAGCCGATACTGTGAGGTGGTGCTATGTCCTAGCCCCTCTGGTAGGGGCCCCTATGATTTCGTGTATCTATTTCAGTGGCTGGCCTACCCCAAATGGTAGATATTTGTTTTAGCGCAGATTTTGTTGTCAGCTAAAAACACCAAGCACCCCATTGTTGAACCAACAATGGGGTGCTTGCTTGGCTTAGGTCTTGGTTTTAGAAGTCGAAGCCGAGGTCAAACAGGCCGCCGTCATCGCCGCCCCCGAATAGACCACCGCCGTCGTCCATACCTGCATCGTCCATGCCACCCATGTCATCCATGTCGCCGCCATCTGCGCCGTCCATACCATCGGCACCGTCCGCTCCAGCACCATCAGCACTGTCTAGGCCCTCGCCAGCCCCAGATTCAAAATCTTGAGCACTATAGCCAACGCCTGCCATGCCGGAAAACATCATGGAAAACATCATCGCCGAGCTCATGGCCCACACGCCGGTCAGCAGTGCAGGTTCCCACCAGCGGGTGGAATACCAGCCAGCCGGTACCGGGCGTCCTGCAACTTTGCCACCAGGGTAGTAGTGCGGGGCATCATCACTGGCTTTCGGTGAGGCGATGATGTGCTCACCTTCGTGGTCAATCTCACGGCGTTCGGTGACCTTACCGGCATTGCGCTGGTCTTCTAGCGGTGGGATCTCCGGCCCGGTAGACATGCCCATGATCTCACGCGCCGCGTTGGCATAGTGCATACCTTCGAGTGCGGATTCGCGGGCCAAGCGGGCTTGCTTCACGGTGGTGGCAGAAGATAACGCCGAGGCTGCCGCGTTGTGGCGCTCAGAGGCATCAGACATGGCTTGCTTCGAGGCGGTATCGGTGCCGTCGATGCTATAGACCTGCGAACCTAACCGGTCGATCCAGCGCTGTGCGTCGGCACGCGCGTCGTCCAGCTCATTCTGGTTATTTTGTTCTATTTGCTTTTTGTTGTTCCGGCTGGCGAAATAAAACGCGATGCCGACGCCAAGCAGAACGATCAACAGGATTTCCATGCTTATTCTCACTCCCACAATGTTTTCTCGCCATTCTAACGATTCTGCGCGGCAGTGGTGTGGCGGAGTGTTCGTGCCACTTTACCAGCTATAAATTGGTGGTAAGGGGCGAGTTTTGGCGCTATCACGATTATGATGTAGGCTATTGAACGCACCGCAAGGGTGCGTGGGAATGTCGTATAGTGGCTAATACCTCAGCCTTCCAAGCTGAAGACGCGGGTTCGATTCCCGTCATTCCCTCCACGTAATCCCGTGGGGCTGATCGTTAGTAGCACTGAGAAAATATCCGTGCAGATATAATCACTCAGTTGTAAGATCAGTCTCACGGGATTTTTCCGTTGCCAAATCGGCGTAGGCTGGAATGCTGTTGAACAACTACTCATAAACAGTGTATTCCAAGGAGCTTTGACTACATGTCGAAAACCTACGCAGACTTCCTTATCGACACCCTCGCCAAACAAGGCGTGCGTCACATTTATGGCCTCGTCGGTGACAGCCTGAACCCCATCGTTGATGCCGTGCGCCGCCACAAAGACATGGAATGGATCCATGTCCACAATGAGGAATCCGCAGCTTTCGCCGCTGGTGCAGAGTCCCTCGTTACTGGCGAACTCGCCGTGTGCGCTGCCTCCTGCGGGCCAGGAAATACTCACCTGGTGCAGGGACTTTACGACGCCCACCGCAACGGCGCCCGCGTGCTGGCACTGGCTACCCACATCCCGAGCGAAGAAATCGGCACCGGCTTCTTCCAAGAAACCCACCCGCAGCAGGTACTGAAGGAATGTTCCGGCTATATCGAAGTCGCGCATTCCGCGAAGCAGGGCCAGCGCATCCTGCATACCGCCATCCAGAATTCGATTGGCAACAAGCAAGTATCCACGCTGGTCATCCCCGGTAATATTGCGGCGGAGAAGGTCGATGAGCCGGTGAGCGGTGGAGTAATCGCTCGCAAGAAGGGGCAGATGATTCCGGATGCTGCCGACGTCGACAAGCTCGTTGCAGCCATTGATAAGGCAGAAAAGATCACGCTGTTCGTCGGTGCTGGCTCCGCCGGTGCGCACGACGAGATTATTGATCTAGCGACTCATCTGCATGCCCCCATCGGCCACGCACTGGGTGGCAAAGAAGTTATTCAGTATGACAACCCGTACGACGTCGGCATGTCCGGCCTGCTGGGCTATGGCGCTTGCTACGACGCCTGCCAGGATGCCGATCTGCTGCTGATGCTGGGCACGGACTTCCCCTACGTGGACTTCCTGCCAGATGGCTCTGACGTCGTGATCGCGCAGGTTGACAACAACCCGGAGCATCTGGGACGCCGCGCGGTACTCAGCCACGCTATCTGCGGCGACGTGCTACCAACCGTCAACGCGCTGCTGGAAAAGACGAAGAACAAGACTGACCGCTCGTTTCTGGACGCGATGCTGAAAAAGCACGAGCGCGAGTTGTCGCATGTCGTGGATGCGTATACCAAAAACGTCGAGAAGCACACCCCGATTCACCCGGAGTTCCTCGCCGATCAGATCGATGAGTTGCTGGAAGACGACGCCGTGGTCACCGTAGACACCGGAATGTGCAACGTGTGGGCGGCTCGGTATATTAACCCCACTGGCCGTAACCGCGTGATTGGTTCCTGGAAACACGGCACCATGGCCAACGCGCTGCCACAAGCCATTGGCGTGCAGCAAGCAGACCGCAACCGTCAGGTCGTCAGTTTCTCTGGTGATGGCGGCTTGGCGATGTTGATGGGTGAGCTTTTGACGGTACGTCGCAATAATCTGCCGGTGAAAACCGTGGTCTTTAATAACTCCTCGCTGGGCATGGTGAAGCTAGAAATGCTGGTCGAGGGCATGCCGGAATTCGGTACCGACCACGACGGCGTTGATTACGCCGGTGCAGCAGAAGCCCTGGGCATCCCTTCCGTACGTATCACGGACCCGAAGAAGGCGCGCCAGCAGTTGAAAGAGGCCCTGGAGATGGACGGTCCGGTGCTGATCGACGTCATCACCGATCCGAATGCGCTGTCCATGCCACCGACACTGGAATTTGATCAGCTCAAGGGCTTCGCCTTGGCAGCTGGCCGCACCGTTCTTGAAGGCGGCGTGGGCAAGATGCTGTCGATGGCACGGTCTAACCTGCGCAATATTCCGCGCCCATAAGCGCACCTCGCGCTCGAACGGTGCGTTGCTAGAGCGCGCAAGAACACTAGAGCGCGTAAGAACATAAGCCCGTATTGCGGCGGTGACGCACCATCTGTACTTGCTGGGCTGTTTCAAGGCGGTGTTTGGTGCCCGTACTGTTTAACGTTTCAGCTCAGCTGCGAGTTCAACAGCTTGGCGGATAGCCCGTGCCGCGTCGAGCTCAGCGGCAACATCCGCGCCACCAATAACGTGCACGCGGGAGCGCTGGTCCTCGGTTAAGCTCTCGAAGTCTGGTTCGATAACTGACTCCTGGCCGGTGCACAGCACGATCGTGTCGACGCCCAAGACGGTGTCGGTGCGGTTGTTTTTCAGGTCGTCTTCCAGCGCGGCGACCTTATCTTTATCTCCCGCCTTCTGCGCCTTCCGGATAGCCTTGCTGGTCTTGGCGGCGTCGTTGACCGGCACATTCAGGTGTAATCCGTCGTTGTCGATCTTCGTATAGGCAACGCCACTGACCTGCTTGACACCAGCTGCTGCTACGGAAATACGGTGCACCCATCCGGTGGTGCGGTTCAGGCCCAAGCCCTGCGGTGAAGGTTTGCGCTGCAGCATCGTGATTTCGCGCTGCGCCCGTGGAGGGTGTGGGCGTTCCAGGTTGCCGGGCAGATCAGCGCGTCGGCTAACACCCCAGGCGGATTCCCATTCGTTGATGCTTGCTGGTTGCGGCTCGGCGGTGATGTTTGCGGACGCTGGGGCTTCCACCAAATACTCTGCGACGTCGAAGCCGATACCACCGGCACCGGCAATCGCCACCTTGTTGCCTGCCTGTTTGGCACCGGAGAGCAGTTCTGCGTAGGTGATGACGTCGACGTCGAACTCGCCGGCCATGGCCTGTTCGATGCCCGGAATCTCCGGTATGCGTGGGCGCACGCCAGTGGCGATCACTACTTCATCGAACCCTGCGGCGAAAGCTTCGTTGGCCGTCATCGGGGTAGAAGTAGTGATTTTCACCTTGTGCGCATCTAGCCGGGTGAGCACCGATTTTAAGGAATAGTGGAATTCTTCTTTGCCGGGGATTTGCATTGCTAGACGGAACTGCCCGCCGACGGTGTCAGCTGCTTCGAATACCTCGACGGAGTATCCCCGTTGTGCCAGTGCTTCAGCACCAAATAGGCCAGCGACACCGCCGCCGATCACCGCAGCCCTGGGTGCAGCGTTTTCTGAGCTACCAGGAATTTCATCAGCATCAGTGTTGCCTTGGTTGATCGGTTGCAAGGTCAGCTCGGTTTCGTAACCGGCACGGGGGTTGACCAAGCAGCTAGCGCGCTTGTTTTCAAAAACATGGTCCAGGCAGGACTGATTGCACGCAATGCAGTGGTTGATCTGGTTTGCGTGGCCAGCTTGCACACGGTTGATGAATTCTGGATCCGCCAACCAGGGGCGGGCCATGGAGACGAAATCGGTTTCTACGCCGGTGTCATCCCAGGTTCCGGCCAATACTTGTTCGGCAACTTCTGGGGTGTTGATGCGGTTGGATGAGACCACCGGAATGTTGACATGTTCTTTCACACGGGTGGTGGCCCAGCTGAATGCTGCACGCGGGACGCTGGTGATCACCGTTGGTACCTGGGCTTCATGCCAGCCGATACCTGTGCTGAGCATGTCGACGCCGGCTTCTTCCAAGCCACGTGCAAGCTCCAAGATTTCGCTTTGGGTTTGGCCCTCTTCGACCAATTCCAGCATGCTCATGCGGAAATCCACCAGGAAATCCTCGGGCACGGCTTTCCGCACAGCCCGGGCGATTTCCAAGGCGAACAAGCTGCGTTGCTGGCCCCAGCGGTCGTCGCGCTGGTTCGTGCGTGAGGAAAGGAATTGGTTAATCAGGTAACCTTCCGAGCCCATAATCTGCACCCCGTCGTAGCCGGCCTCGGCGGCGAGCTTGGCCGAGTGCGCGAAATCCTGGACGGTTTGCGCGACTTCTTCGTCGGAAAGCGCACGAGAAGGAAACGGGCTGATCGGCGCCTGGGTGGCGCTAGCGCTGACCGATTCCATATGGAACGCGTAGCGGCCTGCGTGCAGCAGCTGTAGAAACGCCAGGCTGCCGTGTTCATGTATAGCAGCGGTGACTTGTTTGTGGGCGTGCACCATGTCGTCGTTATTGAATGGGTGTGCAAATGGGCTTAAAACACCCAGCTGATTCGGCGAATACCCACCGGTCACCACGGCCGCGGCACCACCTCGGGCGCGTTCCGCGAAGTAGGCTGCCAGTTTCGGCGCGTTGGCCGGGTCATCTTCGAGGCCGGTGTGCATCGAGCCCATGATTGCGCGGTTGCGGAAGCGTTTCTTACCGACGGTGGCCGGGGAAAGTAGGCGCGAATACGCAGAAGTATTGGCAGTGTTGGGAGGAACAGAACCGGTCACGGAATGTGTCATGGATAACACATTAGCGTGTGTGCTGCTTAACAGAAATTCCTCACCGCTTATGGGTGGAGAGAAATAGCCGACCCCGGCTGTGCGCAATGAAAATAGGACAGGTAGACTACGGGGTCGTGTTCACATGCGGTTGCTGCATGTGAATGATCGCGGGGCGTAGCGCAGCTTGGTAGCGCGTCTGCTTCGGGAGTAGAAGGTCGCAGGTTCAAATCCTGTCGCCCCGACAAATGGGGCCCTGGCTGTGAGTGCTAAGGGCCCCTGTTTAATAAAATAAGTAATAGAACTATCCCTCGATGAGAAACCAGGAGAGTTACTCGTGAAGACAACCGTCGACAAGCTGAGCGATACCCGCGTGAAGCTCACCGTGAATGTCCCATTCTCTGAGCTTGATAAGGAAATCGACGCAGCCTACAAGGCCATCGCGCAGCAGGTGACTATCCCAGGTTTCCGTAAGGGTAAAGCCCCGCGGCAGCTGATCGACGCGCGTTTCGGTCGTGGCCCAGTATTGGAGCAGGTCGTCAACGACATGCTGCCCGTCAAGTACGAAGAGGCCATGAAAGAAAATGATATCAACCCAATCGGTCAGCCTGAGGTTGATATCAAGCAGATTGAAGATAATGACTTCGTGGAGTTCACCGCAGAGGTTGATGTCCAGCCAGATATTGAGGTACCGGACTTCTCCAAGCTCAAGGTATCCGTTGCTCCACTGAAGTCGCTGGATGAGGCGACCGAAGAGCAGGTTGACCAGCTGCGTGACCGTTTCGGTGAGTTGAAGGAAACCAAGCGCCAGCTGAAGACCAATGACTTCGCTGTGATCGACTTGTCTGCTGAAATCGACGGCGAAGAGATCGAAGATGCCAAGGTAGAGTCCATGTCCTATCAGATCGGCTCTGGTAACTTGATTAAGGGCCTCGATACCGCTCTGCGTGGCATGAAGACCGGTGAGGATAATTCTTTCACTGCGAAGCTGGAAACCGGTGAGCGCGCCGGTGAAGAAGCTGAAGTTTCCGTACACGTACAGAAGACTCAGGAGCGTAAGCTGCCGGACTTCGACGATGAGTTCGCCCAGATGGCTTCTGAGTTCGACACTGCCGACGAGCTGCGCGATGCCATCCGCACTCAGGCTGAGGAATCCGTCAAGGCACAACAGGCTGCAGAGATCCGCGATGAGGTCCTGAAGGCTGCTCTGGAAAAGGTTGAGTTCGAACTGCCGAAGACCGTGGTTGATGACCAAGTTCATAACCAGTACCACCAGGTACTGGGCCAGGTTGGTGGCGATGAGAAGGCCCTGGCGCAGCTTTTGGAGGCGCAGGGTACTTCCCGCGAGCAGTTCGACAAGGAAGCGCGCGAATCTGCCGAGGATTCCGTACGCACCCAGCTGTTCCTGGATGCTGTTGCCGAGCAGGAGCAGCCAGAGGTTTCTCAGGAAGAGCTGACCGAGCACATCATGTTCACCGCCCGTTCCTACGGCATGGAGCCGGGCCAGTTCATGCAGCAGCTGCAGCAGGCTAACCAGTTGCCAAACTTGTTCGCGGACGTTCGTCGCGGCAAAGCATTGGCTATGGCTATTTGCAACGTCACCGTCGAAGACACTGACGGCAACTCTGTGGACCCGAAGGATTACTTCGGCGAGGAAGACAACAACGACAGTGTTGAAGGTGCTGCAGGCGCAGACAATGCTGATGCTGCTGAGGCACAAGAAAGCACCGAAGAGAAGTAAAATCTCTTTTTAGCACGCTGATGCATAATGCCCGCCGGGTCGAGCTTACGCAGCTCGGTCGGCGGGTTTTTGTCTAGCTAGCGCTGGTCTATTACTGGCATCCAGCCCGTACCCTCGCGCGTGTGCAGTAGGTGCTAGCTGACGCTGGGCTGACGCTGCGCTGGCGCAAACGCTGACAGCGAACACACCTGACGGGCCCGAAAGCGGCGGGTATTCTGGTGTCATTGAGGACGACGACTAACAGGAGTTGGAAACACTAATGTCTGACAAAATTACGAGCGACGCAGGTTCGACAGGCATGAACCTGGGCGACTCTGTCTATGAGCGTCTGTTGCGTGAACGAATCATCTTCCTGGGTACCCAGGTGGACGATGAAATTGCGAACAAGTTGTGCGCGCAGATTTTGTTGCTGTCCGCGGAGGACCCAAACCGCGACATTTCTCTTTACATCAACTCCCCAGGTGGCTCGGTGACCGCTGGTATGGCGATTTACGACACCATGAAGTATTCGCCGTGCGATGTGCGCACCTACGGCATGGGCTTGGCTGCCTCTATGGGACAGTTCCTGCTCACCGCGGGTGCACCAGGCAAGCGTTTTGCACTGCCGCACGCGCGCATCATGATGCACCAGCCATCAGCTGGGGTCGGTGGTACTGCGGCGGATATCGCTATTCAGGCGGAGCAGTTCGCGCAGACGAAACGTGAGATGGCGGAACTGATTGCAGAACACACCGGCCAGACTTTTGAGCAGATCACGAAAGACTCTGACCGCGACCGTTGGTTCACTGCGCAGCAGGCACTGGATTACGGCATGGTTGACCATGTTGTTTCCGCCGCCCAAGGCGGCACCGTCACTAACTAGGCACGAACCACGAAACAGGTTAGAGGAGAACTACTTTCATGTTGAACCAATCCCAGATGCCATCGTCGCGGTACGTGCTGCCGTCGTTTTTGGAGCACTCCGCGAACGGCACGAAGGAAACCAACCCGTACAACAAGCTGTTTGAAGAGCGCATCATCTTCTTGGCTTCTCAGGTTGATGACACCGCAGCCAACGACATCATGGCACAGCTGTTGGTACTGGAATCTCAGGATCCAGACCGTGATATCACCATGTACATTAACTCGCCAGGTGGTTCTTTCACTGCGTTGATGGCAATCTATGACACCATGCGCTTCGTGCGCTGCGATGTGCAGACAGTGTGCCTGGGCCAGGCTGCCTCTGCCGCTGCTGTACTTCTGGCTGCTGGTTCACCGGGTAAGCGTGCTGCGCTTCCAAATTCGCGTGTGTTGATTCACCAGCCTGCTACCTCCGGAACCCAGGGTCAGGTTTCTGACTTGGAGATTCAGGCCGCTGAAATCGAGCGTATGCGTACCTTGATGGAACGCACCTTGGCAGAACACACTGGCCGCAGCGCCGAGCAGATCCGCATCGACACCGACCGTGACAAGATTCTGACCGCCGAAGAGGCGGTGGAATACGGCATCATCGATCGCGTGTTTGAGTACCGCAAGGCCAACCACAACTAGTTTGTAGTCGTTCGGCTACATCGTCGGCTGGCTATTTTCGGTACAGGAATTCCAGAGGTTCCTGGACAAAGCCAGCCTGCTGCGCATGAACTGCTCCTCATAGTTGGACCGAAAAATTTGGTTCTACTAGTGGGGAGCATTCTTGTGTGTTGCGGCGCGTTGCGATGGCTGTGGTAATGGCTGTGGCTGTGACTGTGACTGTGACTGTTATTGTCGCCGCCGCTGTGGCGCTGGGCGCAGGGCGGTTGCTGACAGAAAGCGGGTTGCCAGCAGTACGAGCACAGGGATAGGGAACGGCCATGCCTATAATTTGTCCAGCACCAAGTTGTCTGGGTGGTATTGCCTCAGATTTCGTGTGGCTACCGGCTAGGAGCGGGCATGGTGGTTAGACTGGGGAGCACTGTCCACGACTGCGAAATGAGAAGTACGTAAAGACCCTATGGCACGTATGCAAGAAAGCGCTGACCTGCTGAAGTGTTCCTTCTGTGGGAAGAGCCAGAAACAGGTGAAAAAGCTCATCGCCGGTGGCGGCGTCTATATCTGTGATGAGTGCATTGAACTGTGCAATGAGATCATCGAAGAGGAAATCGCCAATGAACCGGGCGCACAGGACACCGAGGATGCTAAGCGTCTGCCTCGGCCGTCGGAAATTTCCGCGTTTTTGGATAATTACGTCATTGGCCAGGATCAGGCCAAGCGCACCTTAGCGGTCGCTGTGTATAACCATTACAAGCGTATGCGTGCCGACGAGTTCGCCCGCTCTGGTGCACGCTCGGGGCAAAAATCACCCAGCGGGAAATACGCTGCACGCACAGATTCCATTCATGCGGACGAAGAGATCGAGATTGCGAAATCCAATATTTTGATGCTGGGTCCAACCGGCTCTGGTAAAACCTACCTGGCGCAAACCTTGGCGCGTATGCTGGATGTGCCGTTTACCATTGCCGATGCCACGTCGTTGACCGAGGCCGGTTATGTCGGCGAAGACGTGGAAAATATCCTGTTGAAGTTGCTGCAAGCTGCCGATTTTGATGTGGAGCGCGCCCAGCGCGGCATCATTTATGTTGATGAGATCGACAAGATTTCGCGCAAGAGTGAAAACCCATCGATTACCCGCGATGTGTCCGGTGAGGGTGTGCAGCAGGCACTGCTGAAAATCCTGGAAGGCACCACGGCGTCGATTCCGCCGCAGGGCGGGCGCAAGCACCCGAACCAGGAGTTTATCCAGCTGGATACCTCGAACGTGTTGTTCATTGTCGCTGGTGCCTTTGATGGTCTTGATAAAGTCATTGCGGAGCGCGTCGGCAAGAAGGGCTTGGGCTTTGGCGCTGAGATTGATTCGCGTAAAGATACGGATAATGCCGCGCTGTTTTCGCAGGTGCGCACCGCGGATTTGGTGAAATTCGGCCTGATTCCAGAATTCATCGGACGCCTGCCTGTAGTGGCGACGGTGGAAAACCTGGATCGTAACTCGCTGGTGCAGGTGCTCACGGAACCGAAGAATTCCCTGGTTAAACAGTATCGTAGCCTGTTTGCCATGGACGGCGCTGAGTTGCTTTTCGACGATGATGCCCTCGGCGAAATCGCAGAATTGGCGATTGAGCGCGGCACCGGTGCGCGTGGTTTGCGCGCGATCTTGGAGGATCTTCTGGTGCCGGTGATGTATGACCTGCCGGACCGCGAGGACATCAACCAAGTGGTTATTACCGCGGCTGCGGTGCGTGGGGAAGACACCCCGGAGCTACGCTACTCAGAAAATATGCAGTCGGCGTAGCTGGTTGCTGCAGCTGTTCGGCGTAGCTGGCGCAAGCCCCAGGGTTAGTCCCAGTAGATGCCCAATCCGGAATCATCGCGGTCTTCATCGCTGGTGGTGGCCAGATAAGATTCGTGCTCGGAATCGGCGATATTCGACGTCAAAAATGACAGCACCGCATCGACGACCAGCCGACGCACTCCCGCGGTGTTTGCCGCCGAAAAGGTATCAACCCGCGTGGTCATCGCCATGAGATGCTGGTGGTTGAGCCGGGAAAAACTCAGCGAAATAACCAGGTAAAACACGTCAAGCGCGGAAATTCCAGGACGGAACGCCCCGGCTTCTTGGCCGCGTAACAACACTCGGTCCAGATGCAGGCCCAGTTCGGATGATTCCATCATCGTCGTGGTGGTTCCTGCCTCCAGCACTGGGTGCAGCGATTCTGCCGCCAGCAGCGCTACCGCATCACGGTGAGTATCGAGCTGGGTAAATAACGCGTGCACGATATGCGCCATGCCCTCGGCCGGCACAGGAGAATCGATGCTCAGTGTCGACGCTGGGGGAGTAATCGCATCCATGCAGGCGGCGATGACCTGGGAATACAGCTCGAGCTTGTTCGCTGGCGCGCCACTTCGTGTGTCTTGCAGCTGCGAGATGTCCGCGTGCTCGTAGCCATGGCGGATGAACTCAGTGATCGCAGCTCCTAGCTCTGTGGTTATAGCATTCGCGCCATTCTCATCATTCTCGCCGCGATTATTCATGTGCCTCCAAAGCCAGATTATCAATCAAGCGCACTGGGCCGACCCACGCGGCTGTCAACGCCAAGGCAGGTCGAGTACCAGCAGGCACATCCCGTAAATCGGCGGGATCGACGATGCGGAAATAATCTAGTTCCACGCCCTCACAGCTAGCTAAGTGCTCTGATGCTTCGTCGACACTGGTAAATATGTCATCCCGGAACCCAAACAGCGTCTGCGATAAGGCGGTGGCGTGCTGGCGCTGCTGTGCACTCAAACGTAGATTCCGGCTGGATTCAGCCACCCCGTCGTCGCCACGCACAATGGGCAATCCGTGGATGGCAATGGGCATATCTAGATCCCGCACCAGCGCCTGAATGATCGCTAACTGCTGGGCATCTTTGCGCCCAAAATAGGCGCGGTCTGGTTGGATGATCTGAAACAGCTTGGCGACGACGGTGGCAACGCCATCAAAATGCCCGGGGCGGGAGGCGCCTTCCAAAATCTCGCCCATGCGGCCGGTACGCACCCAGATTTGTGGGTGCCGGTCTGGGGCTGTGCTAAACCCCGGATACATTTCGTCCACACTCGGGGCAAAGACAGCATCGATGCCGAGACCGCGCAAGAATTCGGCGTCGGCGTCGAGATTGCGTGGGTAGTTGCGGTAATCGTCGCAGTCGCCGAGGTCAGCAAATTGCAGCGGGTTGACGAATACCGATGCCACCACGATGTCGTTGTCGGCACGAGCAGCGCGCACCAGGCTGGCGTGTCCGTCGTGCAGCGCACCCATCGTCGGCACCAGGCCTATTGACGGGCTAGTCGTATCAGGAGCAGGCGCATTAGCAGCAGCCGACCTACTAGTAGCAGCCGACCCAGTGTCCGCTGCACCAGAGCCCGCTGCACCAGACGCAGCCTGACGGGATCGTGATTGCGCACAAAATGCGCGCATGTCAGAGACAGTGTGAATAATCTGCATGTAGTTTTTAATTACTTCTCGTCGCTAAACGATTCTGCTTCGTTCGGGAATGCGCGAGCTGCCACATCCTCGCGATAGGCGCGCGCACCTGTGCGTAGCTCGTCGGCAAGATTGGCGTATTGGCGCACAAACCGTGGTGATTTGCCAGTGCCCAGGCCGAAAGCATCCGTCCACACCAGAATTTGTCCATCGGTCTCGTTGCCAGCGCCGATGCCGATAGTGGGGATGGGGCAATCGCGGGTGATCTGTGCAGCCAGCTGGCTCGGAACCATTTCCATGACCACGGCAAACGCGCCCGCATCGGCCACGGCCTGCGCATCAGCGGCCAGTTGTGCGGCGGCTTCGCCACGGCCTTGCACCCGGTAGCCGCCGAGCGCGTGTTCGGACTGCGGGGTAAAACCAATGTGCGCGCACACCGGGATGCCGGCGTCGACAAGCGCTTTAATGGTCGGCGCAATCTCCACGCCACCTTCGATCTTGACCGCCTGCACGCCGGCTTCTTTCATAAACCGCACCGCAGTATCCACGGCTTGGGCCGGGGAAGTCTCGTAGCTGCCGAACGGAAGATCGGCAACGACGAACGCGCGACGGGTGGAACGCACGACGGCTGCGGACAAGCTGATGAGCTCCTCAGTGGTGATCGGCAGGGTGGAGCTGTGCCCGAAGACCACGTTCGCCGCGGAATCGCCGACGAGTAGCAAATCGATTTCGGCGTCGTCGAAAATGCTGGCGGTGAGGCTATCGTAGCTGGTTAGAGCGGTGAACGGGGTGCCGCTGGCTTTGGCACGCGAAAAATAATGAGTGCGTAGGCGCTGTGGGGGACGGGACGGTTGGGTAGACATAGGCCGGATTTTAGCAGTGTGGCGGATTATTACTGGGGATCTGCTGGACAATTGCCATAGCCGCTGGAGTCGCTGTAGCTTTTGCAGCTTCTGTAGCTTCCGTAGCTGCTGGAGCGTTTGTTGTAGTGTTGCCGCCCATGTTGCAGGTGGGCGCTAGAATAGGCGCCGTGATGACGGAGAACCAGCAAAACCCAGATGACCGTAATTCCGCAACTGATGCCGCGCCGGGTCGCGACCGTAGCGATCTGCTTGCGAAGAACTGGCAACCGGGCGAGGTAGAGAAAGATCTTTACGACGCTTGGGAGGCGCAAGGCTATTTCCGCCCGGATGAGGACGCCGACAAGCCCGCTTATTCCGTGGTTTTGCCGCCGCCGAATGTCACCGGTCAGCTGCACATGGGGCATGCGCTCGACCACACTCTGATGGATTCGATTATTCGCCGTAAACGCATGCAGGGCTTTTCCACGCTGTGGCTGCCGGGGTCGGACCATGCGGGTATTGCCACCCAGACCAAGGTGGAAGCCAAGCTGCGCGAACAGGAAGGTAAGTCCCGCTGGGATTATTCGCGCGAGGATTTCATCTCTAAGGTCTGGGAGTGGAAAGAAGAACACGGCGGCACCATTCAGCAGCAGATGCGCGCGATTGGTGATTCCGTCGACTGGTCACGCGAGCGCTTCACCCTGGATGAGGGGCTGTCGCGCGCTGTACAGCACATCTTCAAGCAGATGTTTGATGCTGGCATGATTTACCGCGCGCACCGCCTGGTCAACTGGTCGCCGGTGCTGGAGACCGCAGTCAGTGATATTGAGGTGGTGCACAAAGACGTCGACGGTGAGCTGGTTTCGCTGCGCTATGGTTCGCTTGCCGACGACGAGGATCACGTCATCGTCGCCACCACCCGTGTGGAAACCATGCTGGGCGACGTCGCCATTGCCGTGCACCCTGATGATGAGCGCTATACGCACCTGGTGGGCAAGAAGTTCCCGCACCCGTTCCGTGATGATCTCGAGTTGGAAGTCATTGCCGACGACTACGTGGATCCGGAATTCGGCTCCGGTGCCGTGAAGATCACCCCGGCGCATGATCCGAATGACTATGCGATGGGCCTGCGCCACAACCTGGACATGCCCACGGTCATGGATACCACCGGCCATATCGCTGGTACTGGTACCCAGTTTGATGGGGTGAGCCGCGAAGAAGCACGCGTGAAGGTCCGCGAGGCGTTGGCTGAGCAGGGCCGCATCGTCGCCGAGAAACGTCCGTATACCCACTCGGTTGGTCACTCGGAACGCAGCGGAGAACCGATTGAGCCGCGCCTGTCACTGCAGTGGTTTGTGAAGGTGGACAAGCTCGCGCAGATGGCTGGCGATGCCGTGCGTGAGGGAGATACCAAGATTCACCCGGCGTCGATGGAACCACGCTATTTCGACTGGGTCGATGACATGCATGACTGGACTATCTCGCGCCAGTTGTGGTGGGGCCACCGCATCCCGATTTGGTACGGGCCAGAAGATGAAAACGGCGAGCGCGATATCGTCTGCGTCGGCCCGGATGAGCAAGCTCCCGAAGGCTATGAGCAAGATCCAGACGTATTGGATACGTGGTTCAGCTCTGCGTTGTGGCCGTTTTCTACGATGGGTTGGCCAGATAAAACTGCTGATCTGGAGCGCTATTTCCCAACTTCGGTGTTGGTCACCGCCTACGACATCCTGTTTTTCTGGGTTGCGCGCATGATGATGTTCGGCACCTTTGCAGCCAGCCAAGACCCGGAAACCTTCGGCACTGCTGCTGGTGGGCGCCCACAGGTGCCGTTCACGGATCTCTACTTGCACGGCCTGGTACGCGATGAGCATGGCCGGAAAATGTCGAAGTCTTTGGGCAACGGCATTGACCCAATGGATTGGGTACGCGATTACGGCGCGGACGCTTTGCGCTTTACCTTGGCGCGTGGTGCAAACCCAGGCGTGGATTTGCCGGTCGGCGATGAGGCCGCGGAAGCCTCGAAGCGCTTTGCCACCAAGTTGTTTAACGCCACCAAGTTCGCGTTGATGAACGGCGCGGGCATGGGCGAGCTGCCCGAGCGCAGTGAGCTTACCGACGCCGACCGCTGGATCTTGGACCGCACCGAGCAGGTACGTGTGCAGGTAGATAAATACCTGGAGGACTACCAATTCGCGAAAGCCAACGAGCTGCTCTACCACTTCGCCTGGGGTGAGCTGTGTGACTGGTACGTCGAGATCGCGAAAACCCAAATCCCACGCGAGGGAGAATCCGCACAGGGTCGAAACACGCAAATTGTGCTGGGACGAGTGCTGGACGTGGTGCTGCGTTTGCTGCACCCAACCATGCCGTTCGTCACCGAGGTGACGTGGAAGGCGCTGACCGGTGGCGAATCTCTGGTGGTAGCAGATTGGCCTACCGCCGCTGACACCAACGGTGGGGTCGAGGTGGATGAGGTCGCTGCGCGTCGTATTGCCGATGCTGAGGTACTGATTACCGAGCTGCGTCGTTTCCGTGCGGACCAAGGCGTGAAGCCGTCGCAGAAGATCCCGGGCAAATTGGATTTTGCTGCCGTCGACTTGGTTGGGCAGGAAAACCTGGTGCGCAACCTGGCAAACGTGGAAGAACCGGGTTCCGATTTCACCGAGTCCGCCTCTGTCGAAGTGCGCCTGAGCCAGGCCACGATCACCATCGCGGTGGATACTTCGGGTGCCGTGGACGTGGCAGCAGAACGCGCCCGTTTGCAAAAGGACCTGAAGAAGGCAGAAAAGGAACTGGCCCAGACTGGCGGCCAGCTGCAGAATGAGAAGTTCTTGGCGAAGGCACCGCAGGATGTCGTCGACAAGATCAAAGCACGCCAGCAACTGGCACAAGAAGAAGTCGACCGCATCGGTGCGCGTTTGGAGGCACTAGGCTAGTGGCAGATCACCAACACGCAGACCATGATCACCAGCACACAGGCAATGGTCACCAGCACGCAGACCATTCTGAAAGCAGCGAGTTAGACCAGGACCTCGCCGCGCTGGCCGGTGATGCGGTGGAAGTCGATGAGCACGGGTTGAAGCTCAACCTGGGTTTGCCGGATGAAGAACGCAACGCGCCAGCCCCGCTGCAAGCCACGCCGGAAGAACTCAGCGCCTTGGCTGCCGTGGAGGCAGAACTGGATACCCGCTGGCCGGAAACAAAGATCGATCCGAGCCTGGAACGCATAGAGTACCTGCTGGATTTATTGGGCAACCCGCAAGAAAACTTCCACGTTATCCACGTCGCGGGCACCAACGGCAAAAGCTCGACGGTGCGCATGATCGATTCGCTGCTGCGTGGTTTCCATCGGCGCACCGGCATGTTCACCTCCCCGCATTTGCAGACGGTCACCGAGCGCATCTGCCTGGACGGCAACCCAATTCCGGCGCGGGATTATGTGCGCCAATGGGAAGAAATCGAGCCGTTTGTGCAGATGACCGATGCGCATTTCGACGTGCGTTTGTCCAAATTCGAAATCCTGACTGCCATGGCTTATGCAGCGTTTGCCGATGCCCCGGTGGAAGTCGCCGTCGTGGAAGTCGGTCTGGGCGGAACCTGGGATTCCACCAACGTGGTGAACCCAGAGGTATCCGTCGTCATGCCCGTGGGTTTGGACCATCAGAATTATCTGGGCGAGACCATCGAAGAAATCGCGGCGGAAAAAGCCGGAATCATTAAAAAACGTGATGACCTGGATGACGTGCTGAAACCCTCGGAGAATATCGCCATCATTGGCGAGCAGGACCCGAAAGCCATGGACGTGATCCTGCGCCGCGCCGTCGAGGTGGAGGCCGGAGTGGCGCGCTACAGCAGTGAATTTGGGGTGCTGGAAACCTCCGTCGCAGTTGGCGGACAGCAATTGCACCTGCGTGGGCTGGGCGGGGAATACCCAGAGATTTTCATTCCGCTTTCGGGCAGCCACATGGCTGCGAATGCCTCGTGCGCCCTAGCAGCAGTGGAAGCATTTTTCGGTGCCCGCGCCGGGCACGGGCTTGACCTGGATACTGTGCGGGAAGGCTTCCGCACCGTGTCGGTGCCGGGCCGTTTAGAGCGCGTGCGTACCTCGCCGACCACGTTCATCGACGTGGCGCACAACCCGCACGGCGCACAGGCGCTGGGTGCTGCGCTTTCGCGGGATTTTAACTTCCATCGTCTCATCGGCGTGCTCGCCGTGTTCGACGACAAAGACGCCAAAGGTGTGTTGCTCGCGTTGGAACCACACCTGGATGAGGTCGTGATTAGCCAAAACAGTTCTCCGCGCGCGCTGGATGCTTATACGCTGGCAGAATACGCCGTCGAAATCTTTGGAGAAGAGCGCGTGCACACCATCGACGATCTGCCGGGTGCCTACGCGCTGGCCGTCGAATTGGCGGAAGATGCCGAAGTGCAATCCGGCTCTGGCATCGTGATCACGGGATCGGTGGTTACCGCAGGGGAAGCGCGCACGCTATTTGGAAAGGAACCGTCGTGACAGAAAAGAAGTCCCGCCGCGACAATAACCGCCGCGCTGCCGAGGCGGTTGGCAACCGCGCTGCCGAGTACGGCCCATTAGGGCCGGGAAAAGCCCCGGTGAAAGACCCCATGCGCGGGCTCGCTGGCATGATGTCGGGTACCCTGATCATGCAGGCGATCAGCATCTTTTTGGGCCTGACCGTCATCCTGAAAATCGACGGCGGAGTGTACTGGACGACGCCGAACTGGGTGACAGTAACGGTGCTGGGTGCCCTGCACGTGTTGGCGGTATTTTTCGTTCGCAAGCCCTGGGCAATCACGATGATCTTAGTCCTGCAAGTGCTGGGATTATTGACGTTTTTCATTCACTGGTCCATCGGCGTGATCATGCTTCTGTTCATCAGTGTGTGGGCATTCATGTTGTACCTGCGTTCGATGCTGCTTGAACGTATGCGTCGTGGCCTGCTGACCACCCAGCACTTGGGTACGGAATAATTGCGCTAGTCGTGGAATTTCCGGTGTTTCGTGTCGGCTGGGAAGTGCTAGACCGAAGAAGTTTTCACTAAAACAAGTTGTAGAATGGGCGCCATGACTGAACGTACTTTGATCTTGATCAAGCCTGACGGTGTACAGAATGGCCATGTGGGAGAAATCATCTCCCGCATTGAGCGCAAGGGACTGCGCTTGGCTGAACTTGACCTGCGCGTGGCAGACCGCGAAACTGCAGAAAAGCACTACGCTGAGCACGCCGATAAGCCATTTTTCGGTGAGCTGGTGGAATTCATCACCTCGGCACCGCTGATCGCGGGCATCGTGGAAGGCGATCGCGCTATTGACGCGTGGCGCCAGCTGGCTGGCGGCACCGATCCCGTGGACAAGGCCACCCCGGGCACCATCCGTGGTGATTTCGCGCTGTCTGTGGCAGAAAATGTGGTTCACGGTTCTGATTCCCCAGAATCTGCAGAGCGCGAGATCGGAATCTGGTTCCCGAACCTGTAAGCAGCGGGTTCTGGTTCCAAGAACCTGTAAGCAGTGGATTCTGGTGCACGAACTTGTAAGCAGCGGGTCCTGGTTCCAAGAATCCGTATCCGCCCGGTGCGCTCGTTCCGCGCACTTATATAACCCGACGCGGTTTATGTGCCAGTTTTACAAATAGTGGCCGCAAAACCGGCGATTTCGTAACACTATTTGTAAAACAGCGCCATCGACCGTAGCTAGGGATTGCCGCCAAGGTCTATGCCAAGGGTGGCGCCGGGGCGTTGCAAAACCCGTGCTAGCGAACCCCGCGCTAACAAACCCCGCGCTAGCGGGAGCGCAACCGCAATCCCTATAACACCGAACTTCGCTAACGCCCCTGCTGGTAGTGCTGCAAGCACTGAATACCGGCGGGGGTTAAGCTATATTGCCATTTGTGCGGCTGCTCGCGCACGGTAATTTTCTTCGCCTCGACCAGCTGAGCCTTCCGCAGCGTCTCTAGCTCCGCGATCAACTCATCAGTGTCACGGCGGCTAGCGCTCGCAAACTCGGCGACTTGCACGAACACATTATCCCCGGCGCCGACGGCCGCCAGATCCCGTAATACCTTCGGGTTGTGGGCTACTAATTCCAGGCGCTCACCGGTAACAGCCTCCAGGTCGCTTTTCGCAAGAACCTGCTGGATCCGTCGCTTGCCGACGCGCCGTGGCCCGATATTCATGCCGAGAATCTGGAAGGCAAAGCCGATGGTCGCTACTGCCGCGGTCACCGCGATGGAGGCAGCTGGGTGGACCACACCGTCTAATTGTGCAAATGGGAGCGGCAAAACCCCTCCCCACGGGAATAGCGGAAGATACAGCATGAGCTTTTGCTTCGGGGTGTAATCGGTATCCCGGTATTCTTCGGTGTAGACGCTGACTTGGTAATCACGGAGCAGCCAGACACCGGATCCGATGGTACAGGCGAAGCTGAGTAGTGCTGCTAGCCAGTGTTCGTGCAGCATCAAGGCATAACCAAGCCCTGCGGGCACGGCGGCGCCAGCGTTGAAAAACAGTTGGGTAGTTATCGAACGGTGGTGACCCTTTCTGGTGAGCATGTCCTTATTTTAACTCCGAGATTTTAACTCCGAGTGCACGGTCGTCGCCGCGATTCGGCAAAACTCATGCACCGGTGTAACCGGCGAAACGGGAAAAGAGGCGACGGGTGCGACGGTACAACGGGTGCAACGGTGCAACGGAGAATGAGGAAACGAGGCAACGAGGATAGCGCAGCCGCGTAGCTGGGGACGTGTAGGCGGGTGTGCCTTGCAGCTATTCGTCGGCAAGAGTTTTGTGACATAATGCCAACTGTGTGGTTTCTGCGCGGAGGTTTCGCGTATGGCCTGCTGAAGACGAATTTATATGTGAATAATTGTGATGTCCTGTGCGGCAGCGGCCAGGTGGCTGCGCCCGGGGCACAATGTGATGTCAAGGAGACATGGTAACGGTGAATTTCACCCCGGAAACAATTGAAAAGGCTTCGAACCTGACCAGTTCGGCGTGGCCGGAGAAGACTCGCGTGTATACGTTGGCGAAGAACCTCGGGCTTAGTTCGCGGGAATTGATTGAGGTTTTAGCGAATCTGCAGATTTCGAAGCGGGCGCAATCGAATGTGTCGCCGGATCAGGTGACTGCGGTTTTGGATTATATTGCGGCGAAGAAATCGGACCCCGTGAAGAAACCAGGTTCCGCCAAGAAATCGGGTTCCGTGAAGAATTCGGATTCGGTGAAAAAGGCCGCTTCTCATGAATCCGAAGAAAAACTACGGCACCGCGTGCGCAAAAACGTGGAAAATGAAATCAATCAGATTGCACAAAAAGTCGATGCAGATCTACCTGCTTCTTCGCTTGGCGACGAGCCCGCCCCCGCTCCGTATGTGCCCGCGCCGGCTGAGCCTACGATGAACGCCTACGTGCCGGTGTTCCGCGCTCCGGATGTGGATCCCGCTCTTGACGAGGCCGAGCTCGACGAAACCGTGATTGACGATATTGTCGCTGCCGCAGAACACGCCGAGGATGCAACTGGTGATCTTGCCGACGACTCCCGTGCTGGCATGGCCAGTGGCGTCGGCGCCGGTACTGCCTCTGATGAGGCCGCTAGCACAGCTGATGGTGAGTCGGCGGATATGCGTGGTGGACGGCACACGAATTCCCGTGGGCGCCGCCGCCGTGGCCGCCGAGGCGGATCGCGTGGTCGCGGCGTCGAGCAGCAAACTCAGCATTCCACCGAGTCAAACACCGCAAAACCAGACGTCACCAAGCCAGAAGCCGATAAGCACAACGCAGATAAGCGCGACACCGAAAAACAGAGCGCAGAAAAACAGAGCGTCGAAAAGATCGATGAGCCCCGTGGGCTGCGTGGTCCCGAACGGCTGGAGGCACAGCGTCGTCGTCGTAATGAGCTACGGGAAGAAAGCCGCAAGACCGAGCGGATTGTCTCGGAAAGCGAGTTCCAGGAGCGCCGTGCAGCGATAACGCGCAAAATGGTGGTGTGCGAACGTGAGCGCATGGATGGCCCAGGCACGGTCACGCAGCTCGGGTTGCTGGAAGATGACGTGTTGGTTGAGCATTTCGTGAATGCTGAAAACCAGGGGTCGATGATCGGCAATATTTATCTAGGCCGCGTGGAAAACGTGCTGCGCAATATGGAAGCAGCGTTCATCGATATTGGCCAGGGCCGTAATGCCGTGCTGTATGCCGGGGAAGTGGATTGGAAGGCCCGGGGGCTTAATGGCCGCCAGCGTCGTATTGAGGCTGCGTTGAAGCCTGGTGATCAGGTGCTTGTGCAGGTCATGAAGGATCCGTTGGGTCACAAGGGTGCCCGGCTGACCGCGCATATTTCTTTTTCCGGGCGCTACTTGGTGTACGTTCCGGGCGGAAACAACGCGGGAATTTCGCGCAAACTGCCGGCTGAAGAACGTCGGCGCTTGAAAGAGATGCTGGATCGCGTTGTGCCAGAAGATGGCGGCACGATCATCCGCACGGCTGCCGAGGGGGTGCCGGAGCGTGCCATCGCTGCCGACGTTGATCGGATGCATAACCAGTGGCTGCACATTAAGCAGCGCGTGGAGGAAGAAAAAGAAGCGAAAACTTCCGAGCCCGTCACGCTGTTTGAAGAACCAGACATGCTGGTCAAGGTTGTTCGTGATTTGTTCAACGAGGATTACTCAGAGCTTATTGTCGACGGTGACCGTGCTTATGAAGTCATCTATTCGTACGTGAAGTCGGTGGCTCCGGATCTGCTGAAGCGCATCACCAAGCATGACCGCGCTGCGTTCCAGGGCCAGGATTCCTTCACCGTGTATCACATCGATGAGCAGATCGAAGAGGCATTGTCGCGCAACGTGGCGTTGCCGTCGGGTGGTTCACTGGTGATTGATCGCACCGAAGCGATGATCGTCATCGACGTCAATACCGGAAAGTTCACTGGTAAGCGCAAGGGCGGCAATCTGGAAGAAACCGTCACGCGCAACAACCTGGAGGCCGTTGATGAAATTGTGCGCCAGATCCGTTTGCGTGATCTTGGCGGCATGATCGTGATTGATTTTATCGACATGATCCTGGAAGAGAACCAGGATTTGGTGTTGCGACGGCTCAAAGAGCGTCTGACGTCGGATCGCAGCCGCCATCAGGTCTCTGAAGTGACGAGCTTGGGCCTGGTGCAGCTAACGCGCAAACGCATCGGCACTGGCCTGCTGGAGGCCTATGCTACGGATTGCCCGACGTGTGCTGGCCGTGGGTTGCTGATTAACAGTGATCCGGTGGATGCCCGGAAGCAGGCGGAGGTTGCTGCCCAAGCGCATGAGCATGAGCCGGAAAATGGCTATGGCCGTGGTCGGGTTGCAACGCTTGACGACGACGGCGAGGCTGTTGACTCCGTTATCGATGAGGAGCAGGACGACACGGTCCATGCCGGGGAACAAGCTGAAACGCAGCTCGATGTACAAGCCCAGGGGGTGCGCAAGCGACGTGAGCGTGAGCGCGCTGCAGCAGCAGAATTTGAGAATCTGGCTGCCAGTGTGATTGGGAAGCAGAAGCCGGATGTGCAGGATCCCGCTGGTGGCAAAGCTGGTGTCAGCGCCAGCACTGATCCGGATTCGGATTTGGATACAGATACGGATTCCGCACAGGAAACTTTCCGGAAGCGCGGTAAAGGCCGTCGCAAAAAGCGCGTTGTCAGGGCTAGTCATACCCACGCCTCGGGCACGGGCGCAGCTGACGAAAAAGCAGCCGACGAAAAAGCTGCTGCTAGTGCGGTGGCTGAGAAGTCCTATGAGCAGGCCGTCAAAGAGTTTGAATCTAGCCCGCGGCGGCGGCGTCGTACCCGCGGTAATTCACGCTCGGATCACCGTCCACGGAAGAAGGATTTTCGGTGGGAGGATCGGCACGACTCTGCTGCGAAAAGTGCAGCTGACAGGCAGCACGGTAGTGCGGACGGTCACCGCGATCACGGTGCTGGCGCCGGTGTTGATACCGCCGCTGACCAGCAAGCTAGTGCTGATATGCACGCTGGCGCTGGTAACAAGGCGGCAGAATCTGCGGTGCGCAAATCCTCGAGGCGGCGTCGTGTGGTGCGGCGGGTGTCGTCGGCAAGCGGAACAGGCGCCAATGTCAGCGCTGCCGGTGAAGCGAACGTCGCCGGGCAACAGGCGAGCGGTGTCGGTGCTGGGGATGGCGCGCCCGTCGATGAGAAAGGCCGCGATGGTAAGCACGAGTCTGTGCGCAAGGGCACACGACGACGTCGTGTAGTGCGGCGTCCAGCGAAGAAGTAGCAGGCCGGAAATAGTCGGGTTTGTCTTTTGGGGCGTGTCACGGTAGTCTTGGGCAGTCGCTGTTATGAGCCTGCGCACCATATCTAGAAGCTAATATCTAGGGAGCTATCGCGCTGGATAATTATGTGAAATGGTTATCCGGCCTAGTGATCTAGGTTCCTAGTGGCCTAGGTAGCACGTGGATGGCGCGGCGAATAACGCTTTTTAGTAATTAAGTCCATCTTGGAGCTTATGCACTGCAGCTGCCCAGCAGCCTGCGGCGCGCAAGCTCCGAGCCGAGTATAGATAAGGGGTAACCCTCCATGTACGCGATCGTCAAGACCGGCGGAAAGCAGTACAAGGTTGCTGAAGGTGACCTCGTCAAGGTTGAGAAGCTTGAGGGCGAGCCAGGCGATGCCGTGGCTCTTACCCCGGTTCTGCTCGCCGATGGCGCAACTGTCAAGACCAAGGCTGATGAGCTCAGCGGTGTTTCCGTCAACGCTGAAATCGTAGACCAGACCAAGGGTCCTAAAATTCGGATCCTGAAGTACAAGAACAAAACCGGTTACAAGCGTCGTCAGGGTCACCGTCAGCCTCAGACTGTCGTGAAAATCACCGGAATTAAGTAAAGCACTAAGGGGATAGCACAATGGCACACAAGAAGGGCGCATCGTCCACCTCGAACGGTCGCGATTCCGAGGCTAAGCGTCTCGGCGTTAAGCGATTCGGTGGCCAGAAAGTCAACGCTGGTGAGATCATCGTTCGTCAGCGTGGCACCAAGTTCCACCCAGGTGAGAACGTCGGCCGTGGCGGCGACGATACCCTGTTCGCTCTCGAGGCTGGTTCCGTTAGCTTCGGTGTTAAGCGCGGACGCCGGGTAGTAAACATCGTTCCGGCACAGGAAGTAGCCGTAGAAGCCAGCGCATAACAAGCCTGAGTTTCACATGGAACCCACGCGGTTCCGCTGCGCAGTTCCCATCTGATCGTGGGGCTGCGCTTTTTTGCTTAAATAGGTCTTCACCGCCAGTATTTTTTTAGAAAGGGCCCGCGCCATGTCTCGCTTTATTGATCGAGTAACCCTGCATCTTTCTGCAGGCGACGGCGGGCACGGTTGTGCCTCGGTTCACCGTGAGAAATTCAAACCACTCGGTGGCCCCGATGGCGGCAACGGCGGCCACGGCGGAGACATTATTTTGGAAGTCTCCAACCAGGTGCATACCTTGCTTGATTTCCACTTCCGCCCGCACGTGAAAGCAGAACGCGGCGGAAATGGCGAAGGCGATCACCGTCAAGGCAAGCGTGGCCAGGACCTGATTTTGGAAGTCCCGGTCGGCACGGTCGTGCGGAATGCTCAGGGCGAGATGCTAGCGGACTTGACGACGATCGGGACCCGTTTCATGGCTGCAGAAGGCGGTTACGGCGGGCTGGGTAACGCGGCACTTGCCAATGCGTCCCGCAAGGCGCCAGGGTTTGCACTGAAGGGCGAACCGGGTGAGGAGCACGATCTCATCCTGGAGATGAAATCTGTTGCCGACGTGGGGCTGGTCGGTTTCCCGTCTGCGGGCAAGTCCTCGCTGATTTCCGTGCTTTCTGCGGCGAAACCGAAAATTGGTGATTATCCGTTTACCACGTTGAGCCCGAACCTGGGTGTGGTTTCGGCTGGAGATAAGGTGTTTACCATTGCTGACGTGCCGGGGCTGATCCCGGGGGCCTCGCAGGGTAAGGGCTTGGGCTTGGAGTTCTTGCGCCATATTGAACGCACCGCCGTGCTGGCGCATATCGTCGATACTGCTTCGATCGAGCCAGGCCGTGATCCGGTCTCGGATATTGAAGCGTTGGAACACGAATTGGCGCAGTACCAAGACGCACTGGAAGAAGACACGGGGTTGGGCGATATCATGCAGCGCCCACGGGTGATTGTCCTGAATAAGGCCGATGTCCCGGAAGCTCGTGAGCTTGCGGAATTTGTCAAAGAAGACCTAGAAGAACAATTCGGTTGGCCGGTGTTCATCATTTCTGCGGTGGCTCGCCAAGGCTTGGATGCGCTGCGCTATAAGCTAGCCGAAATCGTCGAGGCTGACCGTGAGCAGCGCCCGACGGATGACGAAAAACCAGCTCCAGAAATCATCCGCCCGCAGGCGGTTGCCGGACGTGGTGCTAAACGGGGTGGCCACCACGCCGATTTCACTGTCCGGCAGGACCCAGAGGTCGAGGGTGGTTTCATCGTCGACGGTAAGAAAATTGAGCGTTGGATTTCCCAAACGGATTTCGACAACGATGAGGCCATTGGGTATCTGGCTGATCGCCTCGCCCGCGCCGGTGTGGAAGACGAGCTTTTCCGACAGGGCGCAGTGGAAGGCTGTCCCGTCACCATTGGCGATATCACTTTCGAGTGGGAGCCGATGATTGGCGGCGATCCTACGTTGGCTGGCCGTGGCCGCGATGCGCGCCTGGAAACCACCAACCGTGCAACTGCGGCTGAGCGTAAACGCGCCTCGCAGGCACGCCGTGGTCTGATCGATGAATTGGTGTATGGCGATGTGGAAGAAGAACAATCGGATCGCGAGCGTTGGCAGGGCTAGCCTGGTTATAAGTCATGTTTTGTGAGTGTGAAACAAGCGCGGAGTTTAGTGGGTGAGATCATGCGCGGATTTTTGTAAACTGAACAGTATGCCTCACAATGCCCATGACCGTGACATTCATGCCCATCTACCGTTGGATCCGTACCACGATGACTCTCCGGAAGTCTCGTTTCCGGATCCGCCGAAGGATTCCCTCGACAGTCTGGCCATGGGCCATGAGTCTGCTTTGCGTGAGCAGATCACCAACGCTAAACGCGTCGTCGTCAAGATTGGTTCGTCGTCGCTGACGGATGATTTCTCCGTTTCCCCGGAAAAGATTGACCATATTGTTGATGCGCTGCAGGCGCGCATGGAATTTTCTGACGTCATTGTTGTTTCCTCCGGTGCAGTCGCCGCTGGTATGAAGCCGCTGGGGCTGACTGAGCGCCCACAGGATCTGGCTACTAAGCAGGCTGCTGCTGCCGTTGGCCAGGTGCACTTGGCTTATGAGTGGTCGCGTTCTTTCGCCCGCTATAACCGCACGTGTGGCCAGGTTTTGTTGACTGCTTCGGACGCTGGTCGACGTGATCGCACCCGAAATGCGCAGCGCACCATTGATCGCTTGCGTATTCTGCGCGCGGTGCCGATCGTCAACGAAAATGACACGGTAGCGACTTCCGAAATGCGTTTTGGTGATAACGACCGTCTCTCAGCTATCGTGGCTCATCTGACTGGCGCGGATGCGCTTTTCCTGCTTTCCGACGTCGATGGCTTGTATGACAAGAACCCGGCTGAGCCGGATGCGAACTTCGTTGATGAAGTTGTCACCGGAAAAGATTTGAAGGGCGTTGCCGCGGGGGATGGCGGCAAAGTTGGTACCGGTGGTATGGCCTCGAAGGTCTCGGCCGCACGTTTGGCTGCCCGTGGCGGCGTGCCGGTGTTGCTGACGTCGGCGGATAATATTGGCCCAGCGCTGGAAGATGCCCGAGTTGGTACCGTGTTCCATACTCGGGAAGAACGGCGCCTTTCGGCGTGGAAGTTCTGGGCGTTGTATTCTGCCGATTCCGGCGGAACCTTGCGCTTGGACGAGGGTGCGCTCAAGGCGGTTACTCGCGGCGGTAACTCGCTGTTGGCAGTCGGCATTACTGATGTGGACGGTGAATTCCGCGCTGGTGAGATCGTCGATATTGTCGGTCCGAACTCTGAGGTCGTTGGCCGTGGAGAGGTCAACTACTCTTCGTCGGCGCTGAAGTCGATTATCGGTAAGAAGACCGAAGAAATGCCAGAGGAGATGCAGCGCCCTGTCGTGCACGCGGATTACCTGTCCAACTACGCTTCGCGTCTATAAGGTGGCTGCACATCGCACGTAAACCTGTAAACGTGAACCTGTAAACGTGCTGTACAGCCTCGGTACAATCTCGCGTTGCTAAATCCCGGTAACCTCGGACTCATGAAGTTCACAATGCAACCCAACAGCTGGGACAATGTACGCACAACCTTGGAAGAGGCAGGCCACGAGCTTGTCGACGACATCGCCGACGCTGAGTGCATGCTGTTTAATGGCACCCCGGATGAGTTGCCGGAGATTCCGGAATCCCTCGGTTTCGTGCAACTGCACTTGGCTGGAGTTGATGCTTTCGTCGACCAGATGAAAAAATCGTCGACACGCTGGGCCAATGCCGCGGGCCTGTATGACAAGACCGTGGCGGAATCCGCGATCGCGCTTTTGTTGGCGCAGCTGCATGCGCACAAACCATCCACGCAGGCCAAAACCTGGCTCCAGAAAGACCTGGAGCCGAAGACCCGCTTTTTGTCTGATGACTCCACCGTCGCCATCATTGGTGCCGGTGGCATTGGCGAAGAGCTGATTTCTATGCTCAAGGGATTCGGCCCAGAAATCATTGCGGTCAATCGCTCGGGAAATCCAGTCGACGGCGCGGACGAAACCGTTCCTAGTACCGAATTGGATTCTGTCTGGCCGCGCGCGGATTTCTTTGTTCTGTTGATGCCGCTGACCGACGAGACGCACCACATTGTGGACGCTGATGTGTTTGCGAAGATGAAAGATAGTGCCGTCGTCGTCAATGTGGGGCGTGGTCCGCTGGTTAACACTGACGATCTCGTCGACGCTGTGCGCAACGGTGATATTGCCGGTGCGGGCCTAGACGTCACAGAACCGGAGCCGCTGCCGGATGGGCACCCGTTGTGGGAGATGTCGGAGTGCGTGATCACCCCGCATTTGGCAAACCCGTTGTATTCGGTTCATGAGCGTATCGGCGCGCACATGCTGAAAAACATGGAAGCGTTCGCGAACGGTGAGACTATGCCGACGGAAGTAGACGTTGAGGCAGGTTATTAAGCGTTGCGTTGTTGTACGCCGTCGCAGGTGATGAAACCAGGATGAAACCGGACAGCCGTTTTATTTAAACCTGGTAGCAGATTGTGAAGTGCGTATACTGGGCGCTATGACTGATAAAGACGTTATGACTGATAAAGACACCGATAATTTGTCGCCCGAACGTGCCCAGGAGCGCGAGGAGGTCCTCACCAAGGCCCGTGCCGCTAAGGATGTGGCTCCGGTGATCGCCCAGCTTTCTACTCCGCAGAAGAACGAAATCCTGGAGACCGCAGCCCAGGACCTGCTGGATAACACTGCTCTTATTCTCGGCGCCAATGAGCGTGACATCGTTAACGGTAAAGAAGCTGGCTTGAGTGATCAGCTGCTCGACCGTCTGCGTCTGGATGAAGACCGTATCGCGGGTATCGCTAACGGCCTGCGTTTGGTTGCCGGTTTGCAAGACCCGGTGGGCGAGATCCTGCAGGGTTCCACCATGGATAATGGCATAGAGATGAAGCAGGTCCGTGTCCCGCTTGGCGTGATGGGCATGGTTTATGAGGCTCGTCCTAACGTTACGGTCGACGCCTTTGGCTTGGCTATTAAGTCCGGAAACGTCCCGCTGCTGCGTGGCTCGAAGTCTGCTCGTGAATCCAATAAGCAGTTGGTGGACTTGCTCCAGGACACCCTGGAGAAACTGGGACACCCACGTGAGGCTGTCCAGTTGTTGCCATGTGAAACTCGCGATTCGGTGCAGGATTTGATTACCGCCCGTGGCTTGGTGGATCTGGTTATTCCACGTGGCGGCGCTGGTCTGATTAACGCCGTGGTGCTGGGTGCTACGGTGCCCACCATTGAAACCGGCACTGGCAACTGTCACTTCTATATCGACAAGTCGGCGGATCTGGACAAGGGCATCGCCATGGTCGTTAATGGCAAGACCCGCCGCACGTCGGTCTGCAACTCGACTGAGACGGTGCTGTTGGATTCGGCGCTGAGCGACGACGATAAGCTGAAGGTCGTGCGAGCATTGCAGGATGCCGAAGTTACCATTCACGGTGAGGTGCAAGAACTCTCCGGTTTCGGTGTAGAAAACGCCGTGGAAGCAACCGAGGAAGACTGGGCAGAAGAATCACTGTCGATGGACATCAATGCCAAGGTGGTTGACGGAATCGATGGCGCGATTGCTCACATTCAGAAGTGGAGCACCGGCCACACCGAAGGCATTGCGGCGCAAGATGCAGATATCTTGCAGAAATTCGCTAATGAGGTTGATGCTGCAGCTGTCATGCTGAATGCCTCGACCGCCTTCACTGACGGTGAGGTTTACGGCATGGGTGCTGAGATCGGTATTTCCACGCAGAAGCTGCATGCGCGTGGTCCAATGGCACTGCCGGAATTGACTTCCAGCAAGTGGATTTTGCAGGGAACTGGTCACACCCGTCCATAAACCAGCTCGCATTCGGGCTCGTGAGCTGGAATAATACCCGGCATGACAGTCTTAAGCCTGAAAACCCGTGCTGTAATTGCGCTGGTTAGTATTGGCGCAGTGTCTTCTATTGCTACTGGTATACCGGCAGCACAAGCGGGCATTGCCGCTGAGCGCGCGAATCAGACCCTGGGCCCACCAGATACCACAGTCGCCACCACGGCTGCCGATAACGGGCAGTGCCCGGAGGTGGCGATTATTGCTGCGCGGGGGTCGGAGCAGAATTTTGCGACTACCCCGCAACGTTACGCACCGAATTCACCGTGGGAATCTAACGGCTTCGAAGCAGAAAACATTGCAGCGGGCCTGCACCTGGCCCAACAACGGCATACTGCTGCCACCGGGGAATCGTTGTTCCACAACGTTCCGGTCTTGGCGCTCGACGAAGAAACCTATCCGGCGGATCTTTATCTACCGGTGATCGCAGAACGCGGTAGCAATCCAGATGCGCTGGAGTTTTCTTCCAACTTGATGGAAATATTGCGGCACACCCCTCCGCATACCATTGCGTATGAGGCAATGGCCGGGGTAGTGGATAGCGTGCGTTCGGGTATTAACAACGCCCCCGGGTTCGTAGAAGATTTTGAACAGGCAACGGGCTGCCAACCGGACTATATTTTATTTGGTTATTCGCAGGGTTCGATTGTGCTGAGTCACCTGGAAAAATATTTGCACGATAAAGACCAATTGCGTGGGGTGGTTTATATCGGTAACCCCCAATTAGGTGCTGGCGATCCTTCCACGGTGGGCAGGCCACGCGTTGGTAACGGTCTGCTTGCTGGTTCTGCGGTGCTGCCGGAATCACTACGCCCTGAATTAGCTCCGGTGCCGCGCATTAATTACTGCATGACTGATGATTTCGCCTGCGATCTCTCCCCGCAATCCGCGGTGGCCGCATTGCGTGATGAAGCCGGAATCCATGGCGATTATTTTCTTATTGGTAATCCACACGATGCCGCCGTCGTTGATGAATTAGCAGAGTGGATTACCCATGACTAAACCTGATGATCGTACCGAAAGTACCGAAAGTGCCCAGAAGGGTGGTGCTGTGCAGCATAAAGCCGCGCAGCGCATCGGTGTGATGGGTGGTACCTTCGACCCGATCCATAACGGTCACCTGGTTGCTGCTAGCGAGGTGGCGGATAAGTTTTCCCTGGATACGGTGTTGTTTGTGCCCACGGGACAGCCGTGGCAGAAAGCGGATAAGCAGGTTACTTCGGCGGAATCGCGGTATCTGATGACGGTGATCGCTACTGCTTCCAACCCGCGCTTCGGGGTCAGCCGCGTGGATATAGATCGGGGCGGGGATACCTATACCGTCGATACACTGCGGGATCTGCGTACGCGCTACCCGGATACGGAGCTGTTTTTCATCACCGGTGCTGATGCTATGGCCAATATTGTCTCCTGGCATAAATGGGAGGACATGTTCGACATGGCGCGTTTCGTGGCGGTGACCCGGCCAGGCTACGAGTTGTCTGAGGCGATGATGCCGGATATTCACGAACGTCGCATTGATTTGGTGGATGTGCCCGCGCTGGCGATTTCATCGACGGATATCCGTGAGCGTTCCGGGCAGGGCCGCCCGGTGTGGTATTTGGTGCCGGATGGGGTGGTGCAGTACATTTCGAAAAACAATTTATATGCCGAGAACTAGCCGGAACCGGCTAGTTCGTGCGAAACTGTGACTAGACAGTCACTGGACAGTCACTCGACAACCACTGGAAAACCCAAGAAACCACAACTTTCTTGGAAACTGGAAACAACATATTTGCCAGAAAGAGGAAGGTGCGCATTGACCGCTACTGATACCGCTCGCGAACTCACGAGTGTGGCCGTTCGCGCCGCTGATGAAAAATCCGCGGCCAATATCGTCGCTATGGACGTTTCGGATGTCCTGGGCATTACCGAGGTGTTTATCATCGCTTCGGCGGATACGGAGCGCGCGGTCAAAGCTATCGTCGACGAGATTGAAGAGGACCTGAAAGATGCCGGGCGCAAGCCGTTGCGTCGCGAAGGTCAGCGGGATTATCGCTGGGTGCTGCTGGATTATGGCGATATTGTCGTACATGTCCAGCACAACGACGAACGTGATTTTTACGGTTTGGACCGCCTGTATGGGGATTGCCCGCTGGTAGAAGTCGAAGGTGTGGAATATTCCCGCCCGGGCACCTATTCCGAATCCGATGGTGCTCAGGTGCGTTCGGCCCAAGACATTGACGATATTCCTGTGGTGGGCGAGGAACGGTCATGACCCGCCCGCTGTATCTCATCCGCCATGGTGAGACGACGTATAACGCCAGCGGGCGGATGCAGGGCCAGCTGGATACTGAGCTCTCCGAGCGGGGGCATGCTCAGGCACGCCAGGCTGCGCAGATGCTTGCCGACGTTCGCATCACCCGGATCATTGCCTCTGATTTGAATCGCGCTGCCACTACGGCCAGGTATATCGCGGAGCAGTTCGGACTAGAGGTCACCACCGATACGCGACTGCGCGAGACTCACTTGGGCGAGTGGCAGGGAATGGCGCGTGGTGAGGTCGATGAGCAGTACCCGGGGGCTCGCGCACAGTGGCGTAATGATGCTACGTGGACGCCGCCGGGAGGCGAATCACGGGTGGATGTGTCTCAGCGCATCCGGCCGGTCGTTGATGAGTTGATGGAAGAATATTCCGAATGGGACGACGGCGGCGTGCTGTTGGTGGCGCATAACGGTGCGATTTCCGCACTAGCGTGTGCGTTGTTGGATTTGCAGGTCGAACAATTTCCGATGCTTTCGAGCTTAAAAAATACTCATTGGGCGAAATTGGTGGCGCGCCCGGGTTTTAATCCGGATGCCCCGAAGCGTACCCCGCGTTTTTCTGGTGCCGCGGATACACGTGGTGCCCAGTGGTTCCTGGAAGGCTGGAATATGGGCCGAGGGGATTAAATGACGGTTCAGGTGGTTACGGATTCCTCAGCGAGTTTGAGTGAGGACGTTATCGCAGAACTTGGCATCACGGTGCTGGATCTGCACGTGGTGGAAAAAACTGCCAAGGATGGCTCGGTAGAGCGGTCCACGGCGGGTTTGTCATCTTTAGAGTTGGCTGCGGTGTATGGCCGTTTGGTGGAGCGGAGCCAGGGCGATGGCGTGCTGGTGATGCATTTGCCCAAGGAGTTGTCGTCGACGTGGAATTCTGCCCAGACAGCCGTGGGGCTGTTTGCTGACGATGAGATTCGCATTATTGATTCACCCGCGATTGCGATGGCGATGGGGGCTGCGGTGATGACTGCGGCGAAACTTGCCCAGCAAGGCGCTGACCTTAACGAATGTTATGACGCCGCTGTGGGTGTGTTGTCGCGTTCTGCTACGTGGGTGTATTTGCACCGGATTGATGATCTGCGCCGTTCGGGTCGGTTGTCAGTGACGACTGCGATGCTATCGACCGCGTTGTTGGCCACGAAGCCGATCATGGAGTTTAACGACGGCAAGTTGGAGTTGGTTGGTAAAACTCGTACCCAGACCAAGGCTTTCAACAAATTGGTGGAGCTGGTGTCCCAGCACGCTGGTGGTGAGCCGGCGTTTATTGCCATCCAGCACAGTGAGGCCGAAGAGGGTGCAGAAACGTTATATGGTTTGCTTGTCGACGCGCTAGCACCTGGTTCTTCGGTGATGGTCATGGAAATGAGCGAGGTGCTACGCGTACACGTTGGTGCTGGTGCGATAGGTGTTTCTGCGGTGTTTACGGTGGGAGATTAGCACGCACGCACGTGCATTGTGCCAACCTCGTGTTAGTTATCCACAACGTGACCCTGTTGTGCTGATCTGTCACGTAAGTTTTCACAGGCTCGTGGTCAAGCCAGCTCGGTTTCTTCTGTCATGGTTTTAGTATCGCGGGCATGAGCCCAACTACACGTGTCAAAGAACGCATCGCGGAATTAACCCGGCCTACTGGGGAAGAAGACCTTATGGCGGTCGATTACCCCCAACCGCGTTTTTCTTTATCCACCACCGCGGCGGTGGCCGCTGCTGCCCTTGCATGCCTCGGTTGCTTACTCTGGTGGGCGGTGAGCTCCCTCGAGCACGGCTCAGCACAAGCAGATTTCGTTGCGTTGGCAGATGATTCCGCACCTAGTGGTTCTGCATCCAGTGGTTCTGTACTCAGTGGTTCTGTGGATGCCCGCTCTACCGATGATGCCGCTGCCACCTCGCCGGACTCAGAACCGAAGTCACCGAAACATGCAGCGGTGACTGGAGCAGCGGTGGATGCGTATGCGCATTCAGCCGATGACATCGTGGTTTCGGTAGTGGGGTTGGTGCAGAACCCGGGAATCATGACGCTTCCCGACGGTTCCCGTGCCGCTGATGCGCTAGCTGTGGCAGGGGTGTTACCGGAAGCGGACCTGGTGCGTATCAACCATGCGGAGTTATTAAGTGATGGCCAGCAGTTGGTGGTCCTGAGCCCGGATGATCCAGCGCCGCCGGTTTCCGGGAGCGGAACGGGTGACGCTGGTACCGGGCAGAGTGCGAGTACCAGGCCGATCTCGTTGAATACCGCCACGGTTGCTGAGCTGACCGCCTTGCATGGTGTCGGTGATGCTACAGCAAGCGCGATCATTGAATTTCGTGAATCTCATGGTGGCTTTGCCTCTGTGGAGCAGCTTGTGGAGGTTACTGGGATTGGGCCTGCGAAGTTTTCGCGCCTGCAAGATGAGGTCACGGTGTAAAACCCGGCATGCATGATCTGCGATTATTTCCCACAGCGTTGACCAGCTGGGCAGCCGTGTTATTGCTGATTGTGACTGGTGGCCCCGGTTGGGCGGTGGGGCTAGTCGTCGCGGTGGGAGCGATATGCGCATGCGCGGGCTACTGGCAGCACTGTCTCCTTGTGGTTGCAGGCGCCGGTGCTGCGTCGTTTCTAGCAGCTATCCGCCAGCACCGTGCAGCAGAGTTTGCGTATCCGGAGCGATTGTCCGCGACGGTAGCCGGGCGCGGAAAGCCCCTCGATTTCGGGGGCTATTACTTTCCCATCGACGTCGACGGCGTGGCACCGAACTTGGCGTTGTTCGCCAAGCAACCAACGGTGCAGAAAACATCAGCTCAGAGAACAGCAGCAGAACACGCACCCGAACTTGCTGAACTCGCGCCGGGATCACGCATCCTGGTGGATGCCACGTACCAGGAATCGGATCGGCCGGGTTTGGCCCCGGTGGTCGCGCGAGGCGAGATCACCCAGGTGCAGGCTCCGACCGGGCTTTCCCAGTTCGCCGATCATGTGGCGCAGTCCCTGCATGGTGCTGCCCAGCGGTTTCTCGGCGAGAATACGGCCTCGCTCATTCCGGGCATGGTGCTTGGCGATACCAGCGCGCAGACCGATACCCAGCGGCAAATGTATATCGATACTGGGCTAACGCACCTCACAGCAGTCAGCGGCTTGCATGTTGCTACGGTCGTGGCTGCTGCGGTCATTCTCGCGCGTGCCGCCAGGTTGGGTCCGGTAGGACAATCGGGTGTTGCAGTACTGATCATGGGACTATATGTCACGGTGGTGGGCCCGGCGCCGTCGGTATTACGTGCCAGTATCACGGGCCTGGTTGGGGTAGCAGCAATTCTGAATTCCACTCGCATGCCGCCGTTGCATGCGTTGTGCATCGCAGTCATCGTGCTGTTGTTTCTCGACAGTGACATGGCTGTGAGATTCGGGTTTGCGCTGTCTGTGGCAGCAACCGCGGGCATTATCGCCTTAGTGCCATTGCTGTACCGGCCACTGTCACGTATCCGCTTACCTGATGTTATTATCCGCGCACTCGCGGTCTCCATTGCCGCCGATATCCTGACTATGCCACTGGTGTCACTGATGGCTGGACGGGTTTCCCTAGTCAGCGTGCTTGCTAATGTTGCTGTGACCCCGGCGGTCTCGTTCGCCTTGTTACTCGGACTGGCAGCTACATTGCTCGCCGCGCTTCCACTGCCGATCCCGGTAGAAGCCGTGGTACTGAAACTTGCTGAACCTGCGGCTTGGTGGATTTACCGGGTGGCAAGCTGGGCACAGGATCTGCCGCTTGCCACCATCGAGATCACTCCGTGGGCAGCAATTATCGGCTACGGCTGGATCATCGCGGCACTACTCGCAGGGTTTGTGCGCACCACCATTGCTGCTTTGCTAGCGAGCATGCTCCTTACCGGGTGGTTTCAGCGCCTGCCACCACAGGCAGAAATCGACGAAGCCAACGTGCTTGTTGTCGACACACTTGCAGAAATCTCCGATTATTCTGGGCAGATTGCAGCAGAAAGCATTCCTCCGGGCACCGAGGCCATTGTTGTGACCGATCCGTCGGGTCAACCCGCAGAAAGACCCACTGCCACACCTGCAGGTATTCCGATCATTTTTCCTCACCGCGATGGGCGAGTCACCATCTACGTCGATGGCAGACAGCATGCTGAAAGTGGGAAGTTCTAGCTGTGGCACGATAGGGACATGGCAATGGAATCCAGCGTGCAGTTAATCATTGGTGATGAGGAGTTTTTGGCCGAGCGGGTGCGCTTGGAACTTACCGCCGAGGTGAAAAACAATGCCGCTGATGGTGACCAAGTGCACCAAACCACGCTGCGCGCCGGGGAGATTACCGGCCCAGAACTCATTGAAGCCACGAGCCCGTCGCTGTTTGGCGACGAGCGGATCGTGGTAATTACCAATGCAGAAACGGCTGGGAAAGAGCCGTTGAACCTTGTGTTAGATGCCTGTGTCAACCCGGCTCCGTCGGTCACAATCATCATCGTCTACGCCGGTGGTGGGCGTAATCAGGCGATCATGAAAAAGATTGAGAAATTGGCGCAGGTCCATCGCGTCGCCAAGCTGAAACCATCGGAGCGTGGAAGTTGGGTCAGCCAGGAATTCCGTAGGCACGGCGTGCGGGTTGGGCCGGAAGTTGTGCATAGTTTGCTGGAAGGTGTCGGTTCTGACCTGCGTGAGCTGGCTTCAGCGGTCAGCCAGTTGGTGGCTGATACTAACGGCAATGTCACTGAGGCCGCGGTGCAGGAGTATTACCAAGGGGTAGCGGAGGTGTCTGGTTTTGATATCGCCGACGCCGCAGTTGCCGGCCACACTTCGCAAGCAGTGGCTTCGGTGCGCCGGGCCCTGCAACTCGGTGAGCCGCCGGTCAAGCTGGCCTATGCGTTGGCTAGCAAGGTGGGTACGGTTGCGCGGTTGTATTCGGAGCATGGTGGGAATGCGCAGAAACTCGCCGGGCAATTGGGGATGCCGCCGTGGTTGGTGGATAAGTCGTTGAAGGTGGCGCGTCGATGGCGCGGCGAAAACGTCTCGCAGGCGGTGATGATCATTGCTGAGTTGGATGCTGAAGTGAAAGGCCAGGGTGGTGATGCCGAGTATGCGCTGGAATCAGCGGTGCGGAAAATCTCGGAGCTGGCGCGCTAAAATTGTGGCGCTATGACTGAAAAAGAAACCTTAAAAGATACAGAAGGACACGCAACACAGCAGCCTGAACACGCCGTTGACAATGGTGATCGGCATATTGACGGAGCAGATGATCAGCAGCTACAGGAATTTGCGAGCAAGCTATTCGATTTCGCTCGTGATGGGGACGCCACGTTGCTCGAGTATGTTGAGCACGGCTTGAATGCGGACTTGGTTAATCACGAGGGCCACAGCCTGCTGATGATGGCTGCCTACCACGGCCACGCTGATTTAGTGCGTGGTTTGGCTGCGCGTGGGGCAGACGTCGACAAGCTCAATGACCGCGGTCAGTCGCCGTTGGCCGGTGCAGTGTTCAAGAAAGAAGACGCTGTAGTGGACGTGCTACTGGATGCGGGGGCCGATCCGAACCTTGGCCACCCGACGGCGGTGGATACTGCGCGCATGTTTGAGCGCGCGGACCTGCTTGAGCGTTTTGAGAACGCCAAATGACGCTGGCGCAGTGGGTTAGCCTGCTGGCGCTGAACCTGGCTGGTGCCGCAAGCCCGGGCCCGGACATGATTTTGATCATGCGCTTGGCGACGCGCTCCCGCATGCACGCTATGGCTGCGGCTTTGGGTATTCAGCTGGGGGTGGTGATGTGGTGTAGCCTCACGGTCTTTGGAGCTGCGGCGATCCTGACGGCGTATCCGTCGGTGTTGGCTTTTGTGCAGTTGATCGGCGGAATTGCGCTGATCTGGATGGGACGGAACATGGCGAAGACTGGATGGCAGGATCGCAACGTGAAACCGGTAGATCTCGCAGACGCCGCACTGCGGATGGGCTCGCTAAAATCTGCGTTTAAAACCGGTTTGCTCACAAATATCGCGAACCCGAAGATTGTACTATTCCTGGCCGCGATCGTTGCGCCTCTATTACCGCAGAGCCCGTCGCTCGGCCTGGCTATTGGTGTGGTTGCAGCGTTGACGCTGTCCGCGTTCCTGCTGTTTGTCGTCGTCGCGTTTTTCTTGTCGACGAAGGTGGTGCGCCGCCGCGTGTTGGCGGCTGGCCCGTGGATAGATATTGCTGCAGGCGTGCTGTTCGTAGTGCTCGGCGCTTCGCTCGCGATTAATGGCCTGGTGACCATGGCGGAAAGTTAGTACAGCCCACTGAGATCTGGCGCGTGTGCTGTCAGCGTGGTGGAGATTGCGTCCCGTGCACCTGATTGAGGCGTAGTGCGGCGCTTCATTCAGCCGGGGACTTGTGCTACTTAACCCCTACTTAATCCGACTTTGTTGTCGGAAATCTATGCAAAAACCGGCCTGAGGTAAACCCCAGACCGGCGCATAGCTGCGGGTAACAAGTAAGTAACCGCGCTACCTCGCAGCCAGATATTCAGCAGAAAGCTGAATTAGCCTTCCATCTTGTTGAAGAGGTTGGCCATGCCGGACTTCTTGTTAGCTGCGGTGTTGCGGTGGAACACGCCCTTGGATACAGCCTTGTCCAGTTCGCGGGAAGCCACGCGCAGCTTCTCTTCCGCACCAGCCTTGTCGCCAGCTTCCACAGCGGAACGGAAGTTGCGCATCATGGTGCGTACGCGGGAGCGAACGTGCTGGTTGCGACGACGTGACTTTTCGTTGGTGAGAACGCGCTTCTGCTTGGACTTAATATTTGCCATGGTGAAAATACCTCTTAAAGTCGATAGACATTGACATGAAAGCTCTTTCTGCTGGGCATTTCCAGCACCCCGCTTAGCCAGCTGAAACTAGATTTAGATCAACTCTCATAAACCGTAGGTGCGCGTCACCAAACCGTTATCGGGCGGACCCAAGGTCCTGACCGCCCCGCTTGGTGCAGCTCAACAGACGAGCAACCCCATAGAGGTTAGCAGATTTTCTTCACTAATCCCACTGGTGCTCATTGCGTAGCCGCGTCGCGATGCGCTCGAAGCGTCGCTTCGGAAACAACACGCCCTGTCGGCGTAAATACTTCTCTTGAATTTCGAGCACCCGGTCAATGCGGATCCAACACGGCCGACCGGCCTCGTCCCATTCACCAGTACCGATACTCGTCCAGCGTGGATCGTGATCATGAGTCGGGTTCGGCGAGATCAACAACGCCAACACGCTATTGCTCGTGCGCCCGATGATCAACACCGCACGCTCGCGCGGCGGCGAGTCAGAACCATCGGTCGGTGTCCAAACCCACACCACCTCGCCGGAATCGGCATGCCCGTCCATATCCGGTGCATAAAAAATCGTGCGATTGAGTGCACGGGATTTCCATACCTGAATCTTTGCCGCAGCACGAGCCACCGAACGGGTCGAAGTATGTTGCATCCCCAACCGCTCGTTAATCAACGCCAGGCCTTTTTCTAATAACTCTTCGTCCGGGCCAGATGGCGACCAGCGTTTATTTTTCCGCCGTGCTGCAGACATACTAGTCATCCTAGCTATTGCGCTTAGCTGTCCTGGCTATTTACCCCGCGGCGTGGTTCGGTAGGCTGGTGGGAGTTTACAACGAGAGGTAGTCCGAGGAAGTAATGTCGAAAAATTTTGCAGCGCAGACGTTCACCGAAACCGAGCGCCTGCGCAACTTCTGCATCATTGCGCATATTGACCACGGGAAATCCACCCTGGCGGACCGTATCCTGCAGCTGTCCAAAGTTGTCGACGAGCGCGATATGCGCGATCAGTACCTCGACAACATGGACATCGAGCGCGAGCGCGGCATCACCATCAAGGCCCAATCCGTGCGTCTGCCGTGGGTGCCCACTTCTGGCCCGCATAAGGGTGAAGAGATCGTGCTGCAGATGAACGACACTCCCGGCCATGTCGACTTCACCTATGAGGTCTCCCGCGCCCTGGATGCCTGTGAGGCCGCCATTTTGCTTGTCGACGCCGCCCAAGGCATCGAAGCACAAACCCTGGCGAACCTGTACCTGGCGATGGAGCATGAGCTGGAGATCATTCCGGTGCTCAACAAGATCGATTTGCCGGCCGCAGACCCGGAGAAATACGCCCTCGAGCTGGCCAATATCATTGGTTGCGAACCAGAAGACGTGTTGCATGTATCCGGTAAAACCGGTGAAGGTGTCGTCGAACTGTTGGATAAGGTGGTCGAACTTACCCCTCCTCCGCACACTGACTATCCAGAGGACGCGCCGGCGCGCGCGATGATTTTCGACTCCGTTTACGACGTGTACCGTGGCGTCGTCACGTATATCAGGGTGGTCGACGGTCAGCTGAAGCCGCGACAAAAAGTGCGGATGATGAATACCGGTACGGATCTGGAAATCCTAGATATGGGGATCGTCTCGCCGAAGCCGACCTCGTGTAAAGGCTTAGGTCCTGGTGAGGTTGGCTATGTGATTACAGGCGTCAAAGATGTCCGCGAAACCAAAGTCGGCGACACCATCACCTGGGCTAACAAGGGTGCCGAGGAACCACTACAGGGCTACGAAGAACCCAAACCCATGGTGTATTCGGGGATGTTCCCGATTTCCCAGGAAGATTTCCCGGACTTGCGCGATGCGCTGGAGAAGTTGCAGCTTAACGACGCCTCGTTGACGTTTGAGCCAGAAACCTCCGTCGCGCTGGGCTTTGGCTTCCGTTGTGGTTTTTTGGGTTTGCTGCACATGGAAATTACGCGTGACCGCCTGGAACGCGAATTCGACCTGGATCTGATTTCCACTGCGCCGTCGGTAACTTATCGCGTGGTCAAGGAAGATGGCACTGAGCAGTATGTGCACAACCCGGCGGACTGGCCGGAGGGCAAACACGATGCGGTCTACGAACCTATCGTGAAAATGACCATCATCGTGCCTGCGGATTTCGTCGGTCCAACCATGGAACTGTGCCAATCCAAGCGCGGACAGATGGGTGGCATGGACTATCTTTCTGAGGACCGCGTTGAGCTGCGCTACACCATGCCGTTGGGCGAGATCATCTTTGATTTCTTCGACATGCTGAAATCGCGCACTAAAGGCTATGCCTCCTTGAACTACGAGGAAGCCGGTGAGCAGCTGGCGGATTTGGTCAAGGTGGATATTTTGCTGCAGGGAGATCCTGTCGACGCCTTCAGCGCGATTGTGCACCGCGAGCACGCCTATCATTACGGCAACAAGATGACGAAGAAGCTGAAAGAGCTGATCCCGCGCCAGCAATTCGAGGTGCCGGTGCAGGCAGCAATCGGTGCGAAGATCATCGCACGTGAAAACATCCGCGCGATGCGCAAGGACGTGTTGGCGAAATGCTACGGCGGCGATATTTCGCGTAAGCGTAAGCTGCTGGAAAAGCAGAAAGCCGGTAAAAAGCGGATGAAGTCGCTGGGTTCGGTCAACGTGCCGCAGGAAGCCTTCGTGGCGGCACTGTCGACTGATGCTGACTAAGTGCGGGTGTTGTGGGTTAAAGGTACGAACAAACCGGTGATCGAGCGCAAAATTCACTAGTGTGGAAGGGCATAAGTGTGTCACCGCACACGCCGCGTGCGGGTAGTTTCCGTAAGAGGCCCGCGCGTGGCTTGGTTTGACTACTAAGTTTCTTTACGAAGGAAGAGTGAGTTTTCGTGCCCGGCCCAGAATCACCACAGCCAGAGTTCAATCCACTGAATAATCGTCGTTCCGCACGTCCGGGGCGCGTCGGCCGACCTTCCACGCCTGGGCAACCACAAGCCCACGGCCAGGGGCTGCCGCAGCGTTCTTCTCAGGCGCCGGGGCCATTGGAATTTGTGCATGCCACAGTGGACGACCGACCAGTTGGGGAAGTGTTCCGCGGGGCCGCTGATGAAATCATCGGTGAGTTGCAAGAAATCCGTCGTGACCTTCATGAGCACCCAGAAATCGGATTGCATCTGCCACGTACACAAGAAAAAGTACTGGATGCACTCGCCGGGCTACCGCTAGAGATTACCACGGGACAGGAATTGTCTTCGGTCATCGCTGTGCTGCGGGGCGGGAAACGCGGTGAGCACCCAGTTTCCGTATTGCTGCGTGGCGACATGGATGCTCTTGCGGTACGTGAGCGTTTAGACTTGCCGTTTGCCTCGAAAAACGATTATATGCACGCCTGTGGGCATGATTTACACACCGCAGGCCTGGTAGGAGCTGCAAAAATCCTGTGCCGTTACCGTGAAGAACTTGCCGGTGACATCATCTTCATGTTCCAGCCCGGAGAAGAAGGCCCGGGCGGGGCAGCGCCAATGATCGAAGAAGGCGTGCTCGATGCCGCTGGTCGGCGCCCGATCGCAGCCTACGGCATTCATGTCGGACCGCAGGACTATGGCACTTTCCATTACGTGCCTGGGCCGATGATGTCGTCGTCATCCAACTTGACCATTACGGTTACCGGTAAAGGCGGGCACGGCTCGCGCCCGCACGATGCCATCGACCCGGTGCTGGCTTTGGCCGAGATTCAGACCTCGCTGCAGATGGCGATTACGCGGCGTTTCGATGCCCTCGACCCGATAGTGGTTACCGTAACTAACGTGCGCGCTGGCGAAGGCGCATTCAACGCGATCCCGGATACCGCCACGTTGGGCGCGACGGTACGTGTGTTGCGTGATGAAAAGATTGATTCGGTGCGCCAAATGATCGCAGAGGTCGCTGGCAACGTTGCTGCTGCACACCGGTGTTCTGTCGATATTGATTTCCAGGTGCTGTATCCGACCACCAAGACGAATGCCCGGGAAACCAAGTTCGCAGCTTCTGTGTGGGGCGAGATGTTCGGTGAAGATGCGGTGCAGCCTTTCGACGCACCGATGATGGCTTCGGAGGACTTCGGCTTTGTGCTCGCTCAGATTCCAGGAACCTTCATGTTTTTGGGTACCGCAAACCCGGAAAAACCAGAGCACCTGCGCGATTGGAACCACTCACCGAAGATTAATTTCAACGACTCGATCCTCGGCGATCAGGCCGCAGCCTTGGCGGCGTTGGCGTTCGAGCGGTTGGCGACAGAAGAGGCACACCCGTCGGCAAGCGTGCGCGCGGCGCGGGAAGCAAAGGAAAAAGCTCAAGCACAAGGTCAAGCTCAAGGTTAAGCTCAATCCAGCGGGAACTCTAGTCAATAAATCAACGACGAATCGGTGTGTTTGAATTTAATAGACAGACCAGTCTGAAAAATTTAGACGAGTCAGTTTGGGGTGGGCTAGTCTCTGAAACTAGCTAGTGCACACTACCTAGTGAAAGGACAGCACCATGATTCTGACTGGTCTTGGCATTGGTGCCCTAATGGGCATCGTGATGCAACGCGGACGCTATTGCGTGACTGGCATGCTGCGCGATATCTTCCTCCTGAAATCCTGGCGCGGGTTCACCTCACTGTTGATACTGATTACTGTGCATGCTCTAGGACTAGCGATGTTGACCAGCATGGGGCTGTTGGACGTGACTGCAGACAGTTTCGCACCGCTGGCTGTCATCGTCGGCGGATTTATCTTCGGTCTGGGCATCGTCTTGGCCGGTGGTTGTGCATCGGGTGCCTGGTATCGCAGCGGTGAGGGTTTAGTAGGTTCCTGTATTGCTTTGATTTTCTACGGTTTGTCAGCCGCCGCGATGCGCACCGGTCCACTGGCGGGATTTAATGATTGGATGTCGGAGACTACCGTTGATGCCACGACAGTGCCGGAAGCGCTGGGATTGAGTCCATGGATTTTCGTGGCTGGATTGAGCTTGCTGACATTTTTCTTAGCACGTCATTTCCTTGCGAAAGATCGCGCCCGCCCGAAAGCTACCTTGGATCGGCCCTGGTACCAGCGATCGATTGGTTTATATACGGCAGGTGCACTGATTGGTGTGCTTGCTATTGTTGCGTGGCCGTTATCGATCGCTGCTGGCCGTGAAGGTAGCCTGGGGATCACCAGCCCGACGGCCTCGATATTCCAGTGGATGGTCGCCGGTGATAATTCCGTAATTAACTGGGGCACCATGTTGGTGATTGGTCTACTGGCCGGTGCATTTGTTTCTGCGAAGGTCGCCGGTGAATTCCGCATCCGCATCCCGGATAAAAAGTCGATGCTTACTGCTATTCCTGGTGGTGCGATGATGGGGATCGGTGCTTCACTGGCAGGAGGCTGCACCGTGGGCAATGGCATGGTACAAACCGCATTGTTTGGATTCCAAGGCTGGGTAGCCTTGCTGTTCATCGCTCTCGGCGTGGGTGTGGCTGCAAAGCTGTGGCTCAAGCCTGAAGTTGCCGGTGCTGAAACCTCTGGTAAACCAAAAACTACTGGTGATTCCATTCATGGTTTCCGAGCTAACCCTGATGATGACACTCTTTCCAGCGCGGGGGCATCTCAGCGACAGTTCAGTTTTGGTGGGGTTGCCACTGGCGTTCTTGAAAAACCGAAGTCTGCTTCCAAGTCCGATAAAGTGCGGGAGGTGGGCCATCGGCGTTATGCGCTGGATACGCTCGGTGCCGTGTGTCCGTTCCCGCTAGTTGAGGCAAAAGATGTGCTGGCTAGCCTGGCAGACGGTGACCGGCTGGTGATCGACTTCGACTGCACCCAAGCCACTGACACGATCCCACAATGGGCTGCCGACGAAGGCCACGCAATCGAGAATTTCCATGCCACTGGTGATGCTGGCTGGCAGATCACCGTTGTGAAAAATGCTGCTTAGGCGAAGTCAGCGGGTACCCGCTGACTCGTAGCTACCGCCTGACAAGCTGCCTCGTAGCCCGCGTATGAATTCATGTCAGCTATGCTAAGGGCTATGTGGCATGCAGATTCACAGCAGCCCGCCTCGGGCTGTGGGCTTTCGAGCCAGCAAGAAGCACAATTCCAGCAACTGGTGGCAGGCGCACTGCAACCAGAACGTGTCGACGAGCACATTATTGACAGCAACCTGATCCGGATGGTCCACGCGCACTAAGGATCCGCACATTCATGATCAGCGTGTGGCTGCGGCCGACACTAACACCATATTATTGATCTTCCTCACGTAGACTCAAAGTTATGATTTCACTCGTATCGCCTCTGTTCGTTCCCGGTGACCACCCTGATGGCTTTCAAGAAGCCGTTGATTGTGGAACCGACTCGATCGTGTTTGATCTGCAGGATTCCTGTGCACCAGAAAACAAAGCGCGTGCCCGGCAGAATATCGTGTCGTTTATCGACGAGTACTCGTCTGGGCAAAACCCGGATATCATTACCGCACATAAGCCGGTGCTCATCGGTGTTCGTATTAATGGTGTGAACTCACAGGAATACCCGAAAGATCTGGAAGCGCTGCAGGTAGTGGCAGATCAACTGGATTTTGTGATGCAGCCGTTGGTTAACGAGTCGAAAGCAATGGCAGAAACTAAGCACCTGTTGAAAGATTCCGACGGAGCTCCGGTGCCGATCGTGGCGTTGGTAGAAACGGCACGAGGTATCGTTAATGCTGCCGAAATTGCTTCTACCCGTGGCGTTGCACAGTTGGCATTTGGTGCTGGTGATTATTCGGAGCAGTTGCGTGTGAATCACTCCAACCGTGACGCACTGCTATTCGCACGCTCCACACTGGCCACTGCGTCAGTGGCTTATCGTTTGTCCCCGCCGGTGGATACCCCGTATTTCAACGTCGCGAATGAAGACGGGCTTATCGATGCCACGCACTATGCCAGTGCACTGGGCTTTAGCGGTAAGCTGTGCATCCACCCGTCGCAGTGCAAGATCGTGACTGCTGCCTTTAAGCCTTCGGACAGTGCGATTGCCTGGGCACGTGAGGCTGTGGATAAATTTGAAGAAGCCGTGGCGAAAAAAGAATCTGCTGTAGAGCTGGAATCCGGCAATTACGTTGACGCGCCGATCTACCGACGCGCACTGGATTTGCTGGCCAAAGCCGGGAAATAAGCGGCGGGCTGAAAGCCTGTTAAGAAAAATCAGAACCTGCGGTTTCGCCCGTGGGTTCTTTTTCTGTGCGCGTATATAAGCTCGAATCTGTGTAAGGATCAGTGCCTGGTTTGCACAACTGCCGCAGCGCAATGCGGCCATACATATCCCCGAGCTCTTCACTGCTCAGGCGCCCGCCGTCGGCGTACCACTGCGAGACACCGATACCCATATCGATCAGCGCCCACGACACGATTTTGACGTCGTCAGCCACAAACACGCCAGATTCGATGCCTTCGCGCACGATCGCCATCCAGCGAGCTACGTAATCACGACGCATCTGCACCACAATCGAGCGCGTTGGCTCTTCTAACGCACGAATTTCGCTATTGACTATTCGTGCCCGGCGGGCTTGCTCTGCATGGAAAATGGTGTGGTATTTCATGCTGGCGAATAACTTATCCGCACTCGTTTTCATCGGTGAATAGCCGGTGGCGTGAAAACGTAGCAGGGCTTCCATGGAGCTGACAGCGATATCAGCCAGCACCTCCTGTTTCGAGCGGTAGTGGTTGTACAGGCTGGATGCACGCATGCCGACGACGGCCGCAATGTCTTCCATTCCGGTTGCGTGGTAGCCGCGCTCGTCGAAAAGCTGCATCGCGGCCTCGGCGATTTGTGCTCGGCGTTTCGGATTTGCCATGGGTGTGATCTCCTAGTCGGGCGCATTGGCGGCAAAGCGCTAGTAGTAACGCGCTGTAAGCAAAGGACTGTAAGCCATGCACTGTAAGCAACGCACTAGCAGTTGTGCAATAACAGTTAAGCATGTCAGAAAATGTTGTGTGCATTCTGCTTGACTATCAGTGCGATGTGAGTCACAATTAATATGAATGAATATTCGTTTGGAGGAGTGACTGTAACCATGTCCAATAACCCACTTGCCGCCGGTACTGACCTGCTTGGCGTCTTCAATGACTTACCGGAAGCTGATCTCAACGCATGGAAGCGTGCATACAGTCTTCGGGAACCAATTGAAGCCGTCATCAATGATTATTGGCAGCGCGCAGAAATCCCCTTTGCTCTGATACCGGAGATTGCCAAGCAAGACCTGCTCACGGATGGTTTGGACGTGGAAGGCCACGAGACCCTTTCACATCTGGGCTCTGGTCTGGCACTGATGGATGTCGCGCGTACAGATGGTTCCGTCGCCACTATCCTGGCGGTACAGGCCGGTTTAGCGATGCGTGCGATTGATATGTGCGGTTCGCAGGAGCAAAAGGATAAGTACCTGCCCAAGATGGCGAAAGGTGAGGTTCTTGGTGCCTTCGCGTTGACGGAACCAGAGCACGGCTCGGACTCAATCGCGTTGGAAACTTCTGCCGTACGAGATGGAGACGAGTGGGTGCTCAACGGTGAAAAGAAATGGATCGGCCTGGGTAAGGGCGGTGACATCACGGTTGTGTGGGCACGCACCGAAGAAGGCGACGTGTCTGGCTTTATCGTTCCACAGGACACCGAGGGTTATGACGCGGAAGTTATCGAGAACAAGATTTCGCTGCGTGCCATCCACCAGGCCCACATCAAACTCAACGATGTCCGGGTCCCCGCAGAAAACCAGCTGGCCAACGCTAAGACTTTCAAGGATACTGCCGCGGTACTGATGGCAACGCGCACAGGTGTTGCCTGGATCGCTTTGGGTGCGGCCATTGGTTGCTATGAAAAGGCCCGGGCATATGTGGATGAGCGTATTCAGTTCGGTCGTCGTCTTTCGGAAAATCAGATCATCCAGCAGCGTTTGGTGAATATGCAGCTAGAGCTCAGTGAAATGATGCTGTTGAACCGCCATATTGCGGAGCTGGATGCGGCGGGTAAGCTTACGTCGGAGCAGGCTGCTTTCAACAAGCTACGTTGTACCCGTGGCGCGCGAAAAGTTGCTGCGGATGCGCGTGACATGCTGGGTGGTGTCGGTATTTTGCTGGATAACAACATTGCCCGTCACTTTGCTGATATTGAGGCCTACCACACTTATGAGGGTACGGATACTGTGCAGTCGTTGATCATCGGTAAGAAGATCACCGGCGTGGGAGCCTTCAAATAATCACGGTGCCATATCTAGCGGGGGATATCCTGGGCGTCGCTGACAGGCTTAGTGACGACGAACGCCCCCGGCTCCAGGAAATCCACAAATTTTTTGTAATCAGAAAATTCGCCCAAAGATCACTGACTGTTGATCGTTGGCCTGCTTAATCAGCTTGGCTCCGAGGAGCAGCGCGCACAGTGGTTGGATAAGCTACGACGTGTCGACGCAATAGGGGAAAGCCCACTATAAACAAAGAGCTCCAGCAAGCGGAAGACCGGCCAGAAAGAATCTGGCCGGTCTTTGGCTACTTAGCCCTTTGTACTCAGTCCTTTGCTCGAGCCCCCTACTGTCCTACTGCTACGCCAACCTGCTCGTTGCGTCTCCGGAGCTGGGTTGTGTAAGAAATAGTGCAGCAAGTTAGGCAGCGGGCCGTGCACCACACCGGGCGTTAAGCTCGGGCATCAAAGCGGATGCCAAACTGAGCAACGAGCTGGACAAACGAACTGTAGCGCGAGTTATTCCATTTAGTTGTTCAACGGTTTGCGGGTTTTCGCCATGTGCATTGCACGCTCCACATTTGCTGGCATAGCAATCAGTGGCACCGCGTGTTCGACTTCCCGGTCCGCGAAGTCATCGAAGCTCAGCTCACTGACACCATCAGCAGCGGTGAAGTGCTTCGCCAGCTGGCGGGCGATGACGTGATCGTTATCCGTCATACCCTCGATTGGCCAACCTTCATCCAGTGGGGTGTCACCAGAGTACAGAGCGATCTTGTCCTCATTGATGGGGGAATAACCATCGATCATCTCGGCGGCCTTTTCAATGGCATACCCCAGCACGTGATCCGGCGACATCAAAATAGCATCGCCTTCACGAATGAATCCGTAATCAGCTGCGAAGTACATATTCGGCAGCGGCTTGGCATCGGTAATCACATTGAATGCGCGCTGGTGGTAATCGTCGTAAAGATGACGCATGCGCTCTAGCAAGGACACCGTACCGGACCATGCCGGGAACAGTCCGACATTACGCTCTGGGAAACCGACCTTGGTATCAGCGTGGACAACCACGCGGTCACAGGAAAGGTATAGCTCGGAACCGCCGCCCAGGGCAGCACCACGTACAGCGCCAACAACGGGGAAAGGTGCGGTGCGAAGCGTGCGCATGACCTGCGAACCGTTGCGCACGAGATCATCGATGCGCTGGGTATCGCCGCTTTCGCCTGCTTCAGCAATGGACTTCAAATCGGCACCTGCAGAAAACGCGCGCTGTTCGTCGTTGCCGATGACCAAGGCTTTGATGCCCAGTTTGTCGGCATCATCGACGACGGCGCGCACGTCGTTGAGTGCAGCCTGACTCAAAGAGTTGAGCGGTGTTTGCAAATCTAGAATGGCGACGCCGTTATCCAGCAGGTGGACGTTCAGCTTGTCTGCCTCACGCACGGTCTTGGCCTTGCCGGATGCCAGCAGTTCCTTGACCGTGACCACACCGGCGCGGTCCTTGGTCTCGGACACGGTGCCGTCGGTAGCCAGTACCTTGCCCACCTCTGGGTAGAACCCACCTGCCTTGATGGCAGCCTGCAGCAGGGCCGGGGTTTCGTCATAAAGCTCGGCGACTTTGTCCAGACCAATGGAATCAGCCAGCGCGAATGGGCCCTGTTTCCAGCCATACCCTAGGACCATGGCCTTATCCATCAGCTCGACGGTATCGGCGATTTCTTCTGCGGTATCCAAGCAGTAGCCCAGCGTGGCGGCAAACAGATCGCGTGCGTAGCGGCCACCGGTGCTGTCTTCTGCAATTACCGACGCAGCATCCTTGTGCTTGGTTGCAGGATCTTCCGGCTTTTGGCGCTCGCCATAGCTGAAGTCATCTTGAATGACCTTGTCGCGGCCCTGGTAGAAACCGCCATCGCCGGTGCGTCCAGTGAGCCCGCGTTCTACCAGGCCGTTGATGACGTCGTTTTTCTCCAGGTTGAATTGGTGCATCTTGTCCGATTCCGGCAGTGCGTTGGTCAGCGATGACCAGATGGGCTTCACCAGTTGCAGACCGATGTAGTCCAACAAGCCGAACACACCGGTGCGCGGGATACCGAATGGCTTGGAGAACACGGCGTCGGCAAGCTCATAAGACACACCCTGCTTCATGGCCAGCTCGGCACCAGCACCCAGCCAGAAACAGCCCAGACGGTTAGCAATAAAGCCTGGAGTATCACGGCAATCCACCACGACCTTGCCCAGCTGCTGTTCTGCAGCAGCATTCAAAATTTTCAGTGTATTCTCGCTGGTCTTCTCGCCTTCGACGATTTCCACCAGGCGCATCACACGCGGAGGGTTGAAAAAGTGGGTGATGGCGAAGCGGCTGGACAGATCGTCGGAAAGCTGAGCGGTCAGCTCCGCTAACGGGATGGTCGAGGTATTCGACGACAAAATAGCCCGGTCATTCAGGTGCGGCGCGACGGTTTCATAGAGGGAACGCTTAGCGTCCAGGTCTTCAAAAATGGCTTCCACGACCCAGTCGCACTCGGTAAGTTTCTCGAGGTCGTCAGTGGTATTTCCAGCTGAGATATTTTCCACGAACTTCGGGTGCACAAATCCCTTGCGCTTTTTCTGGGTTTCAATTCCTTTGTGTGCGCGGGCGCTACGTTCCTCGTGCGTTTCGCCGTCGTCGGCCATGTCCAGCAGTGTGACCTTGATGCCCGCACTTGATAGCAGTGCGGCGATACCAGCGCCCATGGAACCAGCACCGATCACCGCGGCCTTTTTCACGGGAGCTTCCACGGTGGTTGGTTGTGGGTCAGTCACAATCTTGGTTGCAGCGTTAGTCATGTTTATACAGCCTCCACAATCAAAGCGATGCCCTGGCCGCCACCAATGCACATGGTGACCAGGCCGTACTTCTTTCCTGCTGCACGCAGGTGATGCAGGATCTTCACGGTCAAAATAGCCCCAGATGCCCCGACCGGGTGGCCGTGGGCGACGGCACCGCCGTGCACGTTAGTCTTTTCGGGGTCGAATCCCAGCTCATCTTGCACGGCAATGGCCTGCGCGGCGAACGCCTCATTGGATTCGATGAGGTCGATATCGCCTAGGCTCAGGCCAGCCTTCTTCAATGCCTTCGGTACAGCAGCAATCGGGCCCAAGCCCATTTTGGTGGGGTCTACACCGGCGATGCCCCACGAAACCACGCGACCTAGCGGGTTGGTTCCGTGCTGATTCAAAGCGGATTCGCTGCCCAGCAGCAAGGCGGCAGCGCCGTCGTTAATCCCGGAGGAGTTACCCGGGGTGACGGTGCCGTCTTTGCGGAATACTGGTTTGAGCTTTGCCAGTGCTTCCGGGGTGGTTTCGCGTACGTGCTCGTCATAATCAAAAACGACCTCACCCTGGCGGGTTTGCAAGGTAACGGGCACGATTTCTTCTTTGTGCGCGCCATTGTCGCGGGCGGCAGCGGCGCGGCGCTGGGATTCTGCGGCGAATTCGTCTTGGCGCTCACGGGAAATTCCGTATTCTTCTGCGACGTTTTCGGCGGTGACACCCATGTGGCCGGTACCGAATGGGCAGGCCAGGGTTCCTAGTAGCCAGTCTTCCAAGACACCATCGCCCATTTTTAGGCCGCCGGTGCGCATGCCTTTGACGGAGTAGGGTGCCGAGCTCATGTGCTCGACACCGGCGGCTAACGCGAGGTCTGCATCTCCGCTTAAGATCTGTTGACCGGCAGAGACAATTGCTTGCACGCCGGAGCCGCATAGGCGGTTGACGTTGAAGGCGATGGAGGAGTCCTTCAGGCCGGAGTGGATACCGATCTTGCGGGACAGATACGCGTCAGACGGGGTAGTGGCCACGACGTTACCGGCGACGACGGATTCGATTGCCGCTGGGTCCACACCAGCTCGCGCGATGACTTCTTTCGCGGCAATGGTGCCCATTTCGGTAGGAGAGAGCTTGGCGAGTGAGCCCTGATTTTTCCCGATGGGAAGGCGGGCTGCATTGGCAATGTAGATCTCTGACATGAGACTCCTTGCTGTCTGAAACAACTGTCTACGAATGATTATTCGTTATGAATCGTAGTCTATGTCACAAATCTGGTTTCGGCAACGAGAACTACGCTGTAGCGAAAACTACTCAGCAATGAAAACTACTCAGTAACGAGAACTAATACGCCATTGGGAACTACTCCGGGATCGGGAATTAACCCGGGCTCTAGTCCCGCGCGGTAACCTTCTCATTCTCTGCGATCTCGGCTAACCGCTCCGTATCCACCATGCCCGCTACCACGACTGCGGAACCTCCCGCGGCCAGTGGCGACAGCACTTGACGCTGGAATGAGCTGGAATCAGTCCACCCCGTGGACAACAAGCGCTCCGCGTGGGGCTCGATGTCCGATTCAATGAGCTCTGCCAATGGGTGGGTTTCCCCCGGGTAGAAATCGCCATAAAAGCGCACCGTGGGGCCGAAATCAATCGCTCCCTCTGGGACTTGCTGTCCCAGTTCTTCGACACCGCGGCCAAATGGGTCCGTGGTCACGACGACGACATCGCCGCGATGTGTGTACTCGCTGGCTTTGTCCGTCGTGGTGAAAAAGACGACTGGCTCGGCAGCGTCAGAATTGTCACTGCCAGAAGTGTCAGCAGCGGAAGTGCCAGTAGCGAAAGTGTCGGTAGCAAAGTGCACCGTGACTCCGGCAGCCAGCGCACCGAGGGAAATCATCACCGTTTGCCACGAAACTGGCAGATCCACCAGGATCACCGAACCGTCGTCAAGATCCAATTCTTCGCGCAAGAAATTGGCCACTTTGGAAGCCCAGTTCTCGGTGGTCTGAGCGGAAAAATCCATGCGAGTACCGTCAGCTTCGTTATAGACGGTCAGTCGCGGACTTGCAGGGTCGTCGGCAAGCAAATGAGACAACATATCCATGACCCCATCCTAGGGATCACGCTGCGGACCTGCAGTGTGCACGCTGTGGATTAGTCGTGTGGTAGCAAACTGAGCGGCGCACTAGAACCCACTAGGACCTGCTAGACCCACACTGGGCAGAGCTTAGTGAGCGACTAGTGAACGCCAAGGAAACGCCTAGTGAACACAGCGCGGACCGTCCCCGCCGGCATCAATTTCTGGGGCATCCACCACGCTGCCGAAATTCTCCCCCACAGCGGCAGTGGCATCGTCGTGGCCAAGCTTGTCATCGTTCAGCGGCCCGTTGTAATCAGCGGCGACCACCACGACGATGGAATCTGGCTCCAGGTTGGCATTGTCTGTGACCGTGGAAATTCCCAGCTGCTCCGCCAAAGCCTGCGCACGCGGATCGTTGGCATCAGCAGCGACAACCTGAGAGGTAGTATAAAGCCCCTCATTGGCATTGGAAACATCCATCACGGTGTAGCCGTGCTCATCCAACCACGCGCCGACGGCAGCTGCGGTACCGGTGGGTGCTTGCGCGTTGAGGATATGCAGCTGGGCACCCTCGGCAACTATCTCGACGAGGTCGCGGCCTTGCTCATCGGCACCGTCGTGATTTTCGCCATCGCCAGCGCTGACCTCAGCGTCCGAGCCATCAGACCCATCTGGTCCGTCCGCGGAATCGTCTGGTTGATTCAACAGATGGTCCATGAAGGCATGAACTTGGTCTTCGTCGACAGTGATCACTGATTCGCCATAATCGCCGATAGCATCAACATCGGTGACCGGGATAGTGGTGAAAGTGACGTTTCCTCCCGCCAGGTTGGACAACTGGGTAGCAAAACTCATGATGTCCCAGTCCTCATCGATGATGACTGAACGCTCCACTGCGGTGGAGATTTTGTTCAGCGTCGACGGGTTAGTCAGGGTGCCGGTAGCCAATACTTTGTTCACCAACGAGGCCATATAGGCTTGTTGGCGCACGATGCGGTCTAGATCACCGCGGGGCAGGCCGTAGCGTTGGCGCACGAAAGCCAAAGCGTCGCGGCCATCTAGCGTGGACACCCCTGCGGGGAATTGTGCTCCGGACATCGGGTCGTCGACAGGCTCTTTCAAGCACACATCAACGCCACCGACGGCGTCGGTAAGCAGCACGAACCCCAACAAGCCAACCTCGGCGTAATGGTCCACTTCAATGCCAGTGAGGTCCGCAACCGCTGAAATCAGCCCGGCGCGGCCAGCGGCCATGGCGGCACGTTCTTGATCCACATCGAGATTTGGCGAGGCTTGTTCCTCTTCTGCACCTTGGCCTTGAGCACCAGCAGTATCAGCAGAAAGTCCCTGCTGGTAGGCCGCTTTGTGCTCGCTATAGACGGCGTTGAGCTTCATGTTGCCAAACTCGTCGTCATGCACATAAGTATCGCGGGGTAACGAAATCGCGGTGGCTTGGGAACCGTCGTTAGGCACTCGGATTAACATCATGGTGTCGGTGTTGTCTTCACCACCGAATTCCCCGGCATTGAGGTGATCGAGCTCTTCCCGGCTGAGTTCATTCCCGTGCGCATCGGTGCGCGAATCAGAACCGACCAGCAAGATATCGACGGCACCGTCCGGGGCTTGATTCCCAGAACCCTGGGAGGTCTCACTCAGCCCTAAATTTCCCGCCGAAGCCAAGCTGGAGCCGACGCGGCCGACTGTCCAATAACCCAAGGCGGTGATGAGCAAAGTCAACACTGAAAGCAGGGCGATGAAGACCTTGAGCCCGCCGGGGCCGCGTTGTTTGATCATGGTGCGGGAGTACGGGGCAGGCTGAATCTCTCGGATGGAGCGATTTCGATCATTCACGCTGTTCAACTTTAGGGCATCGCAGCACATTTTCGGTTACCATAAGCCCCATTGTGTCTGAGCAAACTAACCACTACAGCCGATTGCCCGTTATCACCGTGACATATTCACCGGGTAAGCACCTGCGCGCATTGCTGGATTCTCTGCCTGGTGCGACAAACCGCCCGGTGGAGGTGGTGCTGGCTGATAACGGCTCGACCGACGGCGCACCGGAAAAAGCGGCCGCGGAATATGATCACGTCACGTTTTTCCGCACCGGCGGTAACCTCGGCTATGGCGCGGGGATGAATGCCGGGGTGCGCGCCCTAGATGATGTGGACGACGAGCGCCTAGCTGACGGGACGCTTGCCGACGATTTCGTGCTGCTGACCAACCCAGATGTGCAATTCCACGACGGTGCGATCGACGAGCTGCTGGCGTGCGCGGCGCGCCATCCCGAGGCCGCGGCGATCGGCCCGCGCATTATCGAGGCCGACGGCTCCACCTATCCGTCGGCACGCGCTTTACCCAGCTTGGTCGATGGAATCGGGCACGCCATCTTGGCGGACCTGTGGCCGGCGAACCCGTTCTCGGCGCGGTACCGACAAGGTCAGGACATGGAAACTGAGCGCGCGGCCGGGTGGTTATCTGGTTCCTGCCTGTTGGTGCGCAGGGAAGCTTTCGCGCGCGTGGGTGGTTTCGACGAACGCTATTTCATGTATTTCGAAGACACAGATTTGGGTGACCGTTTCGCTCGCGCGGGATACAGCAATATTTACTGCCCGTCGGCACGGATTAGTCATGCACAGGGCCATTCCACCGAAGAAGAATCTGTGTCCGCCACCATGCTGCGGGTGCACCATGAATCTGCAGCACGCTATCTTTGTGATCGCCTACCGCATTGGTACCAAGCGCCGGTGCGTGCGGTACTGCGCGCCGGGTTAGGGCTGCGGGCGAAGATTGTGACACGCGACTGACACGCTTGCTCTGTGGTTGCAGATCCACTGTGATGGCAGATTCTTCGGGCTCGGTGTGTAAGCGCGGTTTGTCGATGTTGAACAGTTATATTTTGCTCCATGAGCAATACCGACGCCGTGATTCTGGTTGGTGGGCGAGGAACTCGCTTGCGTCCGCTGACCATCAATACGCCGAAGCCGATGCTGCCCACTGCTGGATATCCCTTTTTGCAGCACTTATTGGCCCGCATTAAGGCTGCGGGAATTGACCATGTCATTTTGTCGACGTCGTTTCGCGCTGAGGTGTTCGAGGAATATTTTGGTGATGGCTCTGACATGGGCTTGGAGATTGAGTACGTCGTTGAGGAAGAAGCCTTAGGTACTGGCGGTGGTATTCGCAACGTGTATGAGAAAATTCGCGGCAACAACGCCATGGTGTTCAACGGTGATGTGCTAGCCGCAACTGACCTGCGTGGAATTTTGCGTACCCACGAAGAAAAAGATGCAGATCTGACCATGCATTTGGTGCGTGTATCTGATCCGCGCGCTTTTGGCTGTGTGCCGACGGATGCCAATGGGCAGGTCACTGCGTTTATGGAAAAGACCGAAGACCCGCCGACGGACCAAATCAACGCCGGTTGTTACGTGTTCAAAAAAGATTTGATTGCCTCTATTCCCGCTGGGCGTAACGTCTCTGTAGAACGTGAGACATTCCCGCGGCTGCTCGACGAAGGACGCAGCGTGGTGGGGCACGTCGATGCTGCGTATTGGCGCGATATGGGACGCCCCGATGACTTTGTGCAAGGTTCTTCCGATTTGGTGCGTGGAATTGTTGGCTCTCCGCTGCTGGAGGGGCGCACCGGTGAAGCACTGGTGGACCCCGCTGCCGGCGTCGCCGGGGGAGTGCTGTTGTTGGGCGGAACCACGGTAGGCCGCGGTGCTGAGATTGGTGGTGGCTGCCGTATCGATTCTTCGGTGATTTTTGCTGGTGCCACCATCGAGCCTGGTGCGCGCATCCGGAATTCGATCATTGCTGACGGTGCGCATATCGGTGCAAACGCGATTATCGACGGATGCGTTATCGGTGAAGGTGCCCAGATCGGGGCGCGGTGTGAACTCGCGCCAGGTATGCGTGTGTGGCCAGGTGTCGACATTCCGGATACTGGTGTCCGGTTCAGTTCTGATGCTTAGAATGCTTCCGATGTTTTTCTGAATGCTTAGGTAGCGACACGCCGATGCATGACGAGAAGCTCCGCTTCTGTGTGACGAATGAACGCCTACCTGCCGATTAGTTTTCCGGAACCGATCAGGCTCTATATATAGTACCCCTGCTAGATACCCCCATTGTCGCGGTTTTGTTGCTGCTGTGACTGGTGAGGTCTTTTGCAGGGGTTTTCTGCTGGTTTCTGTTCTGATGGTGGATTCTGGGTTGACGATATTTAGTGTCTCATTGTCTAATCTTTGGAAGTATATGAACGAAACTACGGAGAAAGGACACGGCGTGGACGATATGGCTAAAAACGCCATTCTCCGTGGCGGCGCGGCAGCTCTATCGATCGAAGAGCTCTTTGGTGCGGTAGAACAAGAATGGCAAGACCAGGCGCTGTGCGCGCAGACGGATCCGGAAGCATTTTTCCCGGAAAAAGGTGGCTCTACCCGAGAGGCCAAGCGTATTTGTCAGGCCTGCCCGGTGCGTGATGAGTGCTTGGAGTTCGCTTTAGAGCACGATGAACGCTTCGGTATCTGGGGTGGCCTATCTGACCGTGAGCGTCGCCGCTTGAAGCGCGATATCGGCTAACACCTGAGTGTTCCGCGTACCCGTGAAGGGCCGGCCTCGAGGTGTGGTTAATCTTCCCACGGATAACGCGCATCCACATCACGCGGATCCAGGTTAAGGTACGTAGCTACCAAAACTGTCAGAATTTCTTGTAATAACTGCCTGCGTTGTTCGCTGTTGGTGGCTCGTTGCTCGATGGGTTTCCGGAACAACACAATCCGGGCGCGTGTCGGTTGGCCTTGTGCATCTATCCCGGGCTGTAATACGCGACCCAGTGGGACTGGTCCGTCGCTGAAAATTTCGTCGTCGACAAGAGCTAAATCCGAGCCCACATTCATGCGCGGCACGGTATCGACGGCGAGGTCTAATGCCTCCAATTGCGGGGCGAAGGATGCGTGTATGGAGCTAAAAGCATCCAGTGCAGCCATGTCGAATTGTTGGCTGCGGGAACGAAATCGCGGGGTTTGCTGTGGTAATAGCACACTACGCAGGCCGCGCCCATGGCGGTCGGTTCGTGGAGATAACCGCGCACTTTCAGTCATGGCATCAGCTTAGAACTGAACGGCAAATTTCGTCGTTGCGCCACGCCGGTTTCATCCGCTCAATCGAAAGGATGCTGCCGGGAGTACTCCCTGACCACAATTGGCAAACCTGGAGCCAATCTTTAAACTTGGTGGCGTGAATCAAATTCGTCGCTGCTCCCGTCCCGGCTGTGGTCAGCCTGCGCTCGCAACCTTGACGTATGCGTATGCCGAATCGACCGCGGTGGTGGGCCCGTTGACTAACCAGCCGGACCCGCATAGTTGGGACTTGTGCCAGAAGCACTCCGAAAAAATCACTGCTCCGGTCGGGTGGGAGATTGTTCGTGTCGGTGATGTCGATATTGATGACGAAGACGATTTGATTGCTCTCGCGGCTGCGGTGCGCGAAAATGGTCGCGTAACCAGTGGTCTTGTCGACGACCCCGATGCCAGCCCCGTAGCGCATACGTCCGCTTTCGCAGACGCGGCAGATCCAGAGCGTTCCAACCACCCGGTGCACCGCGTTCCGCGCGTGGTGGAGGAAAAGCAGCAGCGTCGCGCACACTTGCAGGTAGTGCCTGATGACGCCGATGCCGACAAGCCTGTACAAGATTCTGTCAGTGTTAATGGCAGCCGTCACGCGATCGGCCCACAGACCAATGCCGATAAGCACGAAACTGGCGGCGCACAAGATAGCGGCGACGATCATGGTGGCGACGAACATGCTGGAGAAGGCGATATAGAACGAGATGCTGATCCGGTTGATTCCATGCTGGAGGAGTTGCGTCATACCTCGGCAACCGATTTTGAATCGTTATGGCCGGATGAACGCCGCGACTAAACTGGATTAGTTGAGCCAACCTAAAAGCTGCTAGCTGCCCGGTAAGTTCCTGCTAATACCCCATGGGAACATTTTTTGTGTGCGTACTCATCGGAACCTCCGGGCACGTGACCGTTAGAATGGCGATTATGTATTCTGCGCAATTCCTCAACTCTGTAATCAAGGCCTATGATATTCGCGGTCTGGTGGAATCCGAGATCACCACGGATTTCGTCCGCAACGTCGGTCGCGCATTTGCAGATTTCCTAAAAAACCACGGCACCGAAACTCGTGTCGCTGTCGGCCACGATATGCGCCCGTCGTCTCCGGAGTTAGCTGCAGCCTTTGCAGAAGGGGTTGCAGAATCAGGTGTGAATGTCACCGCTTTGGGGCTGGTTTCTACCGATGAGCTGTACTTTGCCGCAGGGCAGCTGGATTGCGCGGGTGCGATGTTCACGGCTTCGCATAACCCGGCTTCATATAACGGAATCAAGCTCTGTCGCGCCGGAGCCAAGCCGGTGGGGCAGGATACCGGCCTGGGAGTTATCACCGATTACCTGGCAAATCTTGCCGACGATGGCGGCAGCGCTTGTTCGGCCGCGGCGCCGGAATCCAGTCACGGTACCGTCGACCGGCACGAAATTTTAGCCGACTATGCGCAGTACCTTAATGAATTGGTGCCGTTGTCTGCCGCGCGCCCACTAGTGGTTGCCGTGGATGCCGCTAATGGAATGGCCGGGCACACAGTGCCTGCGGTTTTTGCGGACCTGCCCATCGAGATTCGTCCGTTGTATTTCGAGCTGGATGGCACGTTCCCGAACCACGAGGCCAACCCGCTGGATCCGAAGAACCTGGTGGATTTGCAGCGCTTTACCGTAGAACAGGGCGCTGATGTCGGACTAGCCTTCGATGGCGATGCTGACCGCGTGTTCTTGGTGGATGAAAAGGGCCAGCCGGTGTCGCCGTCCGCCATTTGTGCATTGATTGCCGAGCGTATGCTCCAGCGTTATCCGGGTGCGACGATCATCCACAACCTGATCACCTCCAAGATGGTGCCGGAGCTCGTCGAAAAATCCGGCGGCACCGCGGTGCGCACGAAGGTCGGGCACTCGTTTATCAAAGCGGAAATGGCGAAGCATAACGCTGTTTTCGGTGGTGAACATTCCGCCCATTATTACTTCAGCGAGTTTTTCAACGCGGATTCCGGCATGCTTGCCGCGCTCCACATGCTTGCGGCCCTCGCCTCGTACGACGGCAGCCTGTCAGAGCTTATGGCTTCCTACCAGCATTATGCCGCCTCGGGCGAGATCAACTTTCGGGTTGCTGAGCAATCCGCTGCCCGCGAAAAAGTGCGCCAGACTTTTGTCGACCGAGCTGCAGATATCGACGAATTAGACGGAATGACAGTAAACCTGCAAGCAAGCACCGCGTGGTTTAACCTGCGCGCGTCCAACACCGAGCCATTGTTGCGCTTGAACGTGGAAGCAGAAACTCCGGAACAAGTCTCCGAGCTTGTCGACGAAATCTCGGCGCTGGTGTCCTAACCGCAGTTTCGCAGACCGCAGTAAACACCCCGCACTAGAAGGATTGTTTTCGATCTATGCAGCCACTCCGACCGGCGATTCGCCGCTACCCCTGGGGCTCAACCACGTTGCTTCCTGAGCTAGCCGGCCAGCCAGCGACCGGTGATCACATCGCCGAGCTCTGGTTTGGTGCGCATACGGCTGGGCCTGCGCATGTCGTCGCGTCCGATGACACGCTGATCAGTTTGGATAAGTATATCGCCGCTGATCCGCACCATCATTTGGGTGCGTTCGTGCACCACCACACCGGTGGCCGGTTGCCGTTTATGCTGAAACTTTTGGCTGCGGACGAGCCATTGTCTTTGCAGGCACACCCGACTCGGGCTGAAGCCGAAGCTGGTTTTGCACGGGAAAACGCGGCGGGGCTGGCCTTGGATGATCCACAGCGCAATTACAAAGACCCCAACCACAAGCCTGAGCTTATTGTGGCATTGACGCGGTTCCGGGCCCTGGCTGGCTTTCGCCCCATTGCGCGTACGCAGGAGTTGTTCGCGGTACTCGATTGTCCCGAGCTAGCACCCTATATCGAGGTTGTATCCAGCGCGAGTTCTGCCGGTGAATCCGAACAACTGCACGCGTTGTTTCGTCGTTGGGTAACGCTTGCCGACGATGTCCGCGAGGACTTGATCCGTGCCGTCGTCGATGAGGCCAGCACAATTCTTGCCGATGATTCCGCCTGTGGGGCTGTCGCCGGATGGATTCTCGATAGTCTGCGTACCGTGGTGGATTTACAGCGCCGCTACCCGGGGGATATCGGCGTACTGAGTGCATTATTGCTGCACCATGTCACGTTGGAACCGGGGCAAGCGATATGCCTGAAGTCTGGTCAGCTCCATGCCTATTTGGAAGGAATGGGCGTGGAGATCATGGCAAATTCCGATAATGTGCTGCGCGGCGGGCTCACTGAAAAACACGTTGACGTGCCAGAGCTGTTGAAGGTGCTGGATTTTTCTAGCGTGTCGGATCCGATCGTGGAACCATACAGCAGCGCTGATGGTCGGTTGCGTTATCCTGCGCATTCGGATGAATTTGTGCTGGAGCGTGTCGAATTAACCCGTGAGCAACCGACGTTGCGATGCGGACATGATGGGCCTGCCATCGTCTTGGTTACCCGGGGTGCGGTGCGCTGTGAGGAGCACATCATTCGGCCTACTGAAGCAGTCTGGTTACCAGCGGGTGCTGCAGAAGCGGAGTTTGCCGTGGTTGGCAGGGAAACAGGCGTAGAAGCAAGCGAAGAAACAGAAACCAGCGCTGAACTTTTTATCGCTCGGACCTAGAAGCAGAACCCCCAAGCAACTTCTCCGCAGCATCTGTCACTAGCAAGCAGCTACGGGCCTGCCCCGCTATCGAGCCCTGAATGCAGAACTCGAGCTGCTGAGTGCCGTAGAGCCAACGTCGGTGGAGTCAGTGCCGACGAACTCGTCGACGGCTTCGCGTACTGTTGTGGCTGCCTCATTCGCTGCTGCGGTGCCGCGGGCAAGCGCGTCGTGCAATTCGGCACTAGTAGGCGCGTTCGCTGTTTGGCCTGTCTCTGCTGCAGTTCCTGCTTCGGCTTCTGGTGCGTGCTCGTTCTGGTGGAACCGCTGGACCTGTTGGTCCTGCGTCGAAGTATCGTTGGGCTCGCCTGCATCGCTGGGTTGCCCTGCTTGCGCTGGTTTTCCGGCACCAGGCTGCAAACCTGCGCGATCTAATGTCTCATTGAGCAAAGGCTTCGGATCCAGTGTTGTGAGATCCTGGATCGCCTGTGGTACTTCTACCGGCGCTTGCTGGATACGGGCCTGCCCGGAAGCACTGTTTCTGGCGGCACCCTCGTTGGCGGTATTTGGGCCAGTACCGTCAGATGCAGTAGCGCCGGGGCCAGCGCCGTCGGCACTCGTGTCGCTGTGGCGATCCGTTTCCGGTGCCGGTTCGGCGATCACTAGGGAATCGTTCGGTTCTTGGTTTCTAGCACCGCGCTGGCTGCCTTGCTGTTGTGGCTGTGGATCCTCAAAGCCCCGCGGGCGGTAGACCACCGTAGGTTCGACTGGTTTGGGATCTGCCTGGATCACCGCATGCGGTGGAAGGAATGGGTCTGCCGCATCAATCTGTGTGCGGCGGGAACTCTGGGATTCGCGCGGGGTGGTGGGCAACCCGTGGGCGTCGGCAAGCGAATGTGGAGCGGAGCGATGCCGCGTATTTTGCTGCCGTGAATTTTCCTGCGTGACAGCGCTATTTTCGTTCGCGTTCTGCCCGGCAGTGTCGCGTGTTGATGTACTAGCACGGGCAGAACTTTCCGAAGCACTGGTGGTTTCTGTGATGGTGGCGGTTTCGGTCTGAGTATGGCCTGCTTCGTACACCTGCGAGGCATTGGAGAAGTTTGCCGGGTCTGAAACCTGCCAGACTCCGAAGCCAATTGCGCCCGCAAGAAGACAGCCGCCACCGATAAAAGCGATTGCCCGGCGGGTTTGTTGGCTCATGGGACGCGCGCCCTTTCGCGTTGATTGCAACTTGATAACAAACCATAACAGCTTTATCTCAAAGTAGAAAGAGGGTGACGTCGAATCCGCGCTATTGTGAGACAACTTATATATGAGGAGCTGACGTGTCGGTTGTGCTGCTGCGTGTGTCAAACTAGACCAGTTGCTGCAGATTGAGACAGGAGTACTCCATGACATCTTGGGATGAAGCTATTTTCACCGACGACAATAGCCAGGATTTTCTCGATGAGCTCGTCGATCTTGACGACGACGACATCATCGAATCGGTTCGTGATGCATGCTTGCTCGCAGCAGGTAACGACACCAACGAGGTAGAAGCCCACCACGGCTTGGTCGCAGCGACTATCGCGGCTATTTGGGCGGGAGCTCCGTTTTCGGCAGGCGATGCCGTTGCCGAGTACCCGTTTATCCGTGAGCTGTCGGGCACAACCGATGAACAGCTCACGGAAACAGCCGCCGAGCTACTCGATGGCGTCGACGGCGACTACGACCTCGATCCGTTCTTGGAAGCCTTGTCATGATTGTTGCCATCGAAGGTATCGATGGTGCGGGTAAAAACACCGCGGTTACTGCGTTGATGAAGATGCTTCGTCAACAAGGCATCGCTGTTGAGGTGTTGGCATTTCCGGACTACGACAACTCCATTCACGCCCAGCTGGCACGCGAGGCGCTCTACGGCAGGATGGGGGATCTCAGCGATTCTCCTTATGCCATGGCCACGCTTTTTGCTTTGGACCGGGCTGCGAGCAGGGACAAGTTGTGGCAGTATCATGCCGATAACCATGCCGGCGCTGCCGACAACACAAGCCACAGCGATGCCGTGCTGATCTTGGACCGCTATGTGGCCTCGAGTGCCGCCTATAGCTGGGCGCGGACCGGGGAACAGGCTGTGACGGATTGGGTCGCTGAACTCGAATTTGGGCGCTTAGGGCTGCCGAAGCCAGATTTGCAGATCCTGTTGGATGTTCCCGTCGACGTGGCTGTTGCTCGCGCACAATCGCGCTCGGAGGCAGATGCCACCCGGCAGCGGGATCACTACGAACGCGACAGCGATCTACAAACCAACACGAATGCTGCTTATCACCAACTCGCGTCGTCGAATTGGGTTAGTCAATGGCTAGTCAGCGATGACATCGATAAGATAATGGCAACGATCCACACGCGCCGGGCTGATTTAGCCCACCGTAGCGTTCCCGCAACACCACCCCCGGAGGATGAATACGACGATGGCAGCAACCATTCTGGTAGTTGATGATGACCCAGCGATTTCCGAGATGTTGACTATCGTGCTGGAATCCGAAGGTTTTCATCCCATTGCGGTGACGGACGGCAATGAGGCAGTCCCGGCGTTTCATGAGCATGAACCGGATTTGATTTTGCTGGATTTGATGCTGCCAGGCATGAACGGCGTGGATATTTGCCGCGCTATCCGCACAGAATCACCGGTGCCAATCGTCATGCTGACCGCGAAAACCGATACCGTTGACGTCGTTTTGGGGCTGGAATCGGGCGCCGACGACTACATCACGAAGCCTTTCAAACACAAGGAACTGATCGCGCGCATCCGTGCCCGCCTCCGCCCGTCGGTGGCTTCGCATGACGACGCCGCGGATTCTGCTGAAAGCATCGTCATCGGTGACCTGCACATTGATACCAGCGAGCACACCGTGACGCGCAATGGCGAAGAGATCGCGTTGACCCCACTGGAGTTTGATTTGCTACTGGAAATGTCGCGCAAGCCAGGGCAAGTGCACACTCGGGAATCGTTGCTGGAGAAGGTGTGGGGCTATAAGCACGCCTCGGATACTCGTTTGGTGAATGTGCATGTGCAGCGGCTGCGCGCGAAGATTGAAAAAGACCCGGAAGACCCGCAGATCGTGCTCACAGTGCGCGGAGTGGGCTATAAAACAGGCAAGAAGCCTGCAGCTTAGGCGGGAGGAGTGTGAAAAAGCCCGCCGCGTCTACGTCCAGTGATTCAGTAAGCAAGAACAAGGTTGCTGGTTCTGCTCGTCCTGGTGGTTCGAAAAACCGCCTGCGTCACCTGCGCATGAGCATGCTGGAGTACTGGCGTTCGTCGTTGCAGGTGCGTTTGATCGTCTCGATCTTCGTGTCTTCACTCGTGGTAATGCTGGTGCTGGCTTTCGCGTTGATCTCGGTGATCACCCAGCGTCTGGTGGATCAGAAGCTCGATGTCGCCAGCCAGGAAATTGACCGCGCTCGTTTTGCCGTCGAACAGCAAATTAACGCCACCGGTTCAGCTAATAGTGTGCAGGTGCGTATCACCTCGGCGCGCGCATCTATTTCCCATTCCAGTAGCGAATCTAGTGATGCATCTGCCATCTATGACGCCATCATCGTTGTCGATAACGGCGATGACTCTTTGACGACGGCTCCGGAGGGGTTCCGTGTGCCCGCGGAACTGCGCAGGTATGTCTCTGAGGGGCACGTTTCTTATCAGTTCACCCCGGTGGAGCGTGCTGACGGCACGGTCTATGACGCGCTGCTGATTGGTTCACCGACGCAATCCGATATTCCGGGCGCCCAGGTGTATCTGGCGCTGTCGATGGAATCAGAAGCATCCACCATGGCGTTGCTGCGCGGCCTGTTGTCTACTGCGGGTGTAGTCGTGCTGGTGCTGTTGGTGGGGATTGCTTGGTTGGCCACCCAACAGGTGATTGTGCCGATTCGCTCTGCGTCCCGTACTGCGCAACGCTTGGCGGGCGGGCATTTGCGCGAACGCATGGTCGTCGAGGGCGAGGACGAGATGGCGCGGTTAGCGATGTCGTTTAATGACATGGCCGATAAGCTGGTGCGCCAGATTAACCAGCTGGAAGAATACGGTGATTTGCAGCGCCAGTTCACTTCGGATGTTTCGCACGAACTGCGCACACCCTTGACAACGGTGCGCATGGCCGCGGATATGATCGCTTCTGATGCAGATTCACTGGCCCCGCACACTCGTCGTGCGACCGAGCTGATGACGCGCGAGCTCGATAAGTTCGAAGACTTGTTGGGTGATCTGTTGGAGATTTCGCGGCACGATGCCGGGGTGGCTGATTTGTCTGAAACCCAGATTGATGTGCGATCCAGCTTGGATGCTGCGTGGAACCAGGTGGAGCATTTGGCGGATAAATTAGATGTCAAGGTCCGCTTTTTTGGTCTTGACGACGCTTTGACCATCGCCGGTGATTCTCGTCGGATCGAGCGGATTTTGCGTAATTTGCTAGCTAATGCGATTGACCACTCGGAAGGCAATCCAATCCGGGTGATTGCCGGGTCGAATGAGCACGCGATTGCGGTGCTGGTGGCCGATCAAGGCGTGGGGCTCAAAGACGGCCAGGAAGATCTGGTGTTCAACCGCTTCTGGCGTGCGGATGTTTCGCGTAAGCGGCATTCTGGTGGCACCGGTTTGGGATTGGCGATTGCCCGCGAGGATGCGCAGTTGCACGGCGGGATATTGGATGCCGTTGGCGAATTAGGCGTGGGCGCGACTTTCCGCCTGGTGCTGCCACGGACCCCGCGCGGTGAGGTAGATCCGGCTCCGTTGGAGCTGATGGTCGCTCCAGATTTTTCGGATTTAGCGGAAACCGAACCCACTGGCGGGCAACCGGATGTAGTAGCACCCGGCGCAAGGGCTGAGAAAGCTACCGGCGCAGGGGCTGAGGATGACCATGATGATGCAGAATAAGCAGTGTATGCGGAGATTTTTCGGCAAGCGAGGCCTGTATGTTGTGCGCAGCGGCAGCCTCGCGGTACTCATGGCTGGCAGCCTGGGGTTTGTGGCGGCGTGTAGTTCCTTGCCGCGTGATACTGCCCCGCAGGCGTTGCGCCCATTTGAGGATTCGGCAAACCCGGATGATGACATGAATATCGGGCCGACTGACGGGCAAGAACCGGATTTGTTGCTGCGTGATTTTTACCGCGCGTCGGCAAGCCCAGACGGTGACTATCGTGCAGCGAAGCGGTATCTCACCGATAATGCGAAGAGCAATTGGCAGCCGCACCACGATGATATGCTGATCGTCGACCGCATCGAATTCAATACCGCGTCGGGGCCGTCGGATTCTGCGAAGCGGAAGTTTAATGTGCGTGGTACCGTCATCGGCAAGCTAGGCGATGGTGGAAAATACCTGCCCGAAGATGGTTTGTATGAGACCAGCGTGGAAATGGAACTGGTTGATAATCAGTGGCGGATTTCGTCCTTGCCGTCCGGCGTCGTGATTGAGCGCAATGAATTGCGAAACCAGTACCAGCCGCAGTCGCTGTATTTCTTCGATTCGACTGGCAGCGTCTTGGTGTCTGACCGACGGTGGTTGTATTCACAGCAAGAGTCGTTGGGTGCGTCATTGGCGACGATGCTGGTTGCAGGGCCGTCGTCACGTTTGTCTCCCGCGACGAAGGATTATGTGCCGGAGGATGCCACGTTTTTGGGCATTGATGAGGGTACCTATAAGTTCTCTGGGATGTCCTCGATGAGCACTGAGCAGCGCATGCAGTTTGCCGCACAGCTGGTGTGGACGTTGGCGACTGCTTCGGTGCCGGGTCCGTATTCGGTATTGATCGATGATGTTCCGGTCCGTGATGGTTTAGAAACGCTTTCCACCGATGATTTTGCTGGGCTGAACCCGAAGGCTTCGTCGGATGGCGTGAGTCCGTTGTATGCGTTGGCGAATGGTTCTTTGGTGCGGGTCGCTTCTGATCAGCGGGTGCCGCTTGACGACGATGCTGGTGAGCTGACAGATGTCAGTGCCGCGGATATTGGCGTTGATGGCACGGTTGCGGTGGTGCGTTCGCGTGGTGCTGGTACGGCGCAATCTGCTGGTGGGGGAGAATCCCAGTTGTTTGTTGGCGAGCTGGATGGAACATTGGAAGAGGCGTTGTCCAGCGAATTCATCACCCGCCCAACACTGGAACATGGGGGTGGCGCGGTGTGGGTGGCTACACAGGATAAGCAGGTTGTGCGTGTGGTCCGTTCGACGACTTCCGGTGAGCTATCCACCGATAAGGTTGATACTTCTGCACTGGATGAGATCGATGGCGAGATTTCTGTGTTGCGATTGTCCAATAGTGGCGCAACAGCGGCGATGATTATTGACGGCCATGTGTATACCGGCGTTGTGCAACACACCACGACTGGTGAGCGCAAGATCGTGAATGTGCATGAGATGGCCACCGAGATCGGTGGTACAGCGTTGAGTTTGGATTGGCAGCCGGATGGTTCAGTGTTGGTGGGTACGTCTGCGGCTGATACGCCGGTGTGGCGTGTGGAGCAGGATGGCTCCGCGGTGTCGTCGTTGCCGTCGGGCAATGTGACCGCACCGGTGGTGGCCGTGGCGGCTTCTGGTTCATCGTTGTATATCACTGATGCGCACGCGACACTGCAGCTTCCAGCCAGTGGCAGTGAGACATCGTTCTGGCGCGAAGTGCCTGGTTTGCAGGGGCAGCGTTCGGTTCCTGTGGTGGCAAACTAGCTGGCTGACAATAATGGGGGGGGGATCATGGTGAAGTTTCGTCGTCGCGCTGGTCGTGCCGGTTTTATTGAATTGGTCTTGCCGCGCGCGTGCGCTGGGTGTGGTGCACCCGGCCAGCTGCTGTGTCGGAATTGCCGCATGATATTGGCCCAGCCTCCGCGGCGTATCACCCCGCGCGCCGATGTCCTTGCACCGGTGTATAGCTGTGGCGGTTATGGCGGCCCGCACCGTGAAGTCATCTTAGAAATGAAAGAACGCAATAACCGTGCAATCCGTCCACACATTGCTGCGGTTTTACGGGCGGCATTGGAAACCTTGCAAGCACGCGGCGAATTCTCGCATCGGTTAGTGCTAGTTCCGGCACCTACACGAGCTCGCTCTGCGAGACTGCGTGGTGGTGACCCAATCACCCAGTTATGCACAGCTAGCGGCTTTCCGACGTGGCAAGCAGTGCGTCTGGCGCCCGCGATGCCGGATCAGTCTGGGCTCAACCGTGACGACAGGTTGCACAACGTCCGCGGTAATATTCAGCTGGTGCGCCCAGTACCACGCGGGGCCGAGGTGGTGGTAGTAGATGACGTGATAGCCACCGGGGCAACACTGGCCGCGACCGTCGACATGCTCACGTTCGATGGTGCGGACGTTGCTGGATGTGTGGTTTTGGCGGCTGCGTAAAGGTGGGAAAAGCGCTGAAAACATTTTCCAATTAAGCGCTAATTCCCAGTCGAAACCCAGGTCAAACTAGTTCGCGGTTGATACAATAAAAGTAGAGCAACCGAGATGAAAGGGAAAGATTACAGTTATGACTTTCGACGTAAACAACGACGCTCAAGCCCCAGAGGCTCAGGTCACCATCACTGGCCGCAATGTTGAGGTGCCGGAGCACTTCGCGGAGCGCGTTAACGCAAAACTATCCCGCATCGAAAAGCTAGACCCAACGCTGACGTTCTTCCATGTGGAGCTGAAGCAAGAGCAGAACCCTCGTCGTGAGGAGCAGGGCTCCCGCATTCAGATCACCGCCACGGGCAAGGGGCACCTGCTGCGCGCTGAGGCCAAGGAAGATTCCTTCTACGCGGCTCTGGAAACCGCTATTCAGAAGATGTCCCGTAGCCTGCGTAAGGTAAAGGTCCGTCGTGAAGCCGCTAAGTCCGGCCACCGCGCACCAAAAGGTACCGGTGAACTAGCAGCTGAGATGGTTGCAGCGGCGAAAGCTGAGGCTAAAGAACAGGCTCAGCACTCGAAGTACGATATTGATCCATATGCTGATTCCGTCGAGGATATTGAGCCAGGCCAGGTTGTTCGCGAGAAGGAGCACGCCGCTGTTCCAATGAGCGTCGACGATGCTCTATCCGAAATGGAGCTGGTAGGGCACGATTTCTACCTGTTCATCAACGCCGAAAACAACCGACCGTCGGTAGTCTACCGTCGTCACGCCTTTGACTACGGCTTGATCTCTCTGACCGAGGGCGACGAGAGCTAATCGCTACCACAGCGTATTAATGGCTGGCGCATCGTCAGCTACCTTGCCCGCCCAGGCCGATGAATCCCCAGTGTGTTGCTCATTAACATCGGCCTAGGGCAATTTTTTGTTGTTGCGCGCGTAGAATAGCTCAGAGCAAAAACTATTCGTGATTTTAAAGGATGGCACACCTGTGTTTGGACTTTCTAAGCTTCTCCGGGCTGGTGAAGGCAAGACCGTCAAACGCCTGAAGAAAATCGCCCAGGACGTCATGGCCCTCGAAGACGAGTATGCCGCACTGTCTGACGAGGCACTGAAGGACAAAACGGGCGAATTCCGGAAGCGACTGGCCGACGGCGAAGATCTCAACGACATCATGCTGGAAGCATTCGCGGTGGCCCGCGAAGCCTCCTGGCGTGTGTTGGACCAGAAGCACTTCCTGGTGCAGATCATGGGCGCCGCCGCCCTGCATTTCGGCAACGTTGCCGAAATGCGCACCGGTGAAGGTAAAACCCTGACTTCCGTACTCCCGGCCTACCTCAACGCATTGGAAGGCAAGGGCGTCCACGTCGTCACGGTCAATGACTACCTGGCAAAACGTGACGCCGAAATGATGGGCCGTGTGCACCGCTGGTTGGGCCTGGAAGTTGGCGTGATCCTGTCAGAGATGCGCCCTGAAGAACGCCGCGAAGCCTATGCTGCGGACATCACCTACGGCACCAACAACGAGCTTGGTTTCGATTACTTGCGCGACAACATGGTGCGCCAGTTGAAAGATGCCGTGCAGCGCGGGCACAACTTCTGCATTGTCGACGAGGTGGACTCGATTCTTATCGACGAAGCTCGTACCCCGTTGATCATTTCCGGTCCCGTTGACGGCAGCTCGCAGTACTATTCCGTGTTCGCCCAGCTGGCACCACGCATGCGCGAAGGCAAACACTACGAAGTCGATCACCGCAAGCGCACCATCGGTATCAGTGAAGACGGCGTCGCATACGTCGAAGACCAGCTGGGTATCGACAACCTCTACGCTCCAGAGCACGCGCAGTTGGTGTCGTTTTTGAATAACGCGCTGAAGGCCAAAGAGCTATTCGTGCGCGACAAGGACTACATTGTCCGCGAAGGCGAAGTCATGATCGTCGACGGCTTCACCGGCCGTGTCTTGGCTGGTCGTCGTTTCAGTGAAGGCATGCACCAGGCGATCGAGGCAAAAGAAAAAGTCGAGATCAAAAACGAAAACCAGACCTTAGCGACGGTCACGCTGCAGAACTACTTCCGTTTGTACGACAAGATTTCCGGTATGACCGGTACCGCAGAGACCGAAGCCGCCGAGCTGAACTCGATTTATAAGCTGGACGTAGTTCCGATCCCGACGAACAAACCAAACCAGCGTGTGGACCACTCCGACCGCATCTACAAAACGCAGGAAGCGAAGTTCTCTGCGGTCGTGGAAGACATCGCCGAACACGTTTCTGCCGGCCAACCCGTCCTGGTGGGTACTACCTCGGTGGAGCGCTCTGAATATTTGTCACAGCTGCTCAAGCGCAAGGATATCGAGCACAACGTCCTGAATGCGAAGTACCACGAAGAAGAAGGCAATATTATTGCGCGTGCAGGGCTGCCGGGTAACGTGACCGTCGCGACGAACATGGCTGGCCGTGGTACCGACATCGTGCTGGGCGGTAACCCCGAGGTCATCCTCGACATGCGTTTGCGTCAGCGCGGCCTGGATCCTTTTGACGACGAAGAGGCCTACCAGGAGGCCTGGGACAACGAGATCGAAGACGAAAAGGCGAAAAGCAAACGCCGCGGCGACAAGGTCCGTGAATCCGGTGGCTTGTACGTTCTGGGTACCGAGCGCCACGAATCCCGCCGTATTGATAACCAGCTGCGTGGTCGTTCCGGCCGCCAGGGCGACCCTGGTGAAACTCGGTTCTACCTGTCCATGCGCGATGAGCTGATGGTGCGTTTCGTCGGTCAGTCCATGGAAAACATGATGAACCGCCTCAACGTCCCCGACGACGTTCCGATTGAGGCGAAGATGGTCTCGAACTCCATCAAGGGCGCGCAGGCGATGGTAGAAAACCAGAACTTCGAAATGCGCAAAAACGTGCTGAAGTACGACGAGGTGCTCAACGAGCAGCGCAAGGTCGTCTACCAGACCCGTCATGAGATCCTGACCTCACAGGATATTTCCGCTCACGTGCGCAAAATGATCGATGACACCATCGGCGCTTACGTTAACGGTGCTACGGCCGTCGGCTATGTCGAAGACTGGGACCTCGACGAGCTCTGGAACGCCCTGAATAGTCTCTATGAGCCGACGATTAGCTGGCAGGAGCTGGTCGACGGCACCGAATACGGCTCCAAGGGCGAGCTCAGTGCAGACCAGCTCCGCGACGCCGTGATCGCCGATGCGCAGAAGGAATACGATGAGCTAGAAAAAGCCGTCACCGAAATCGGCGGCGATGAGCAAATGCGCAACACCGAGCGCATGGTCATCTTGCCGGTCATCGACCAGAAATGGCGTGAGCACCTCTACGAGATGGACTATCTCAAAGAGGGGATTGGCTTGCGTGCCATGGCTCAGCGTGATCCACTGGTGGAATACCAGAAAGAAGGCGGCGACATGTTTAATGCCATGAACGAAGGCATTAAGGAAGAAACCGTGCGCCAATTGTTCCTGCTGCGCAAGCGCTTTGCTCAGCAGGACGAACAGCACACTGATCCCGGCACGCCTATTCAATCCGCCGGTGGTGGCGGTGCAACCAACAGCGTGATGGGTGGCTAGAACCCGGCGGGGTGCCGGGCTCAGCCGACGGGTGTCGGACTGGTTAAGCAGCCAGCACCCGCAAGCTCACTAATTGTTCGTTCCCGCACACCGCGGTGAAGCCGTAGCGAGATCGGGCGTTCGTGGGCCCAATGAGTGCAGTGCCGAACAGTTCCCAGCTATTCGGCTGCGTTGACGACGGTCGGCTGTGCAGTGATTTCACCGCCACTGGGCCGGACACCCCCTTGCCAGACAGTCCCTTGCCGGATAATCCCTTATTGTGTTCGGCGCGGGTCCTGCGTTGTTGCGCGCCGATATGAATGCGCACCGCAGGGCCGAAGCGCTTGGTACGAATCTGGTGCTCAGGACGCAACCCGCTTAACACTTCCAACGCTATTTGCAGCAACGGTGCAAACTGGTGCAAAACATCGATATCGGTCTCACTGGTATCTGGACTACGGTCGGGCTCGTCTGGAATATACACACGCAGGTGCGCATAACCCGGTATTGCAGCGAGCATGAAATCCCTCCCCCGGAATACTACTGAAACAGGTATTGTGTCCAGTGTGCCTGGCCGAATGCGGCCTGTGTGGAAGTATGGAGAAAAATGCCATACCTGCCCGAAAACTAGGGTAGTGCGTAGGGCAAGTAGAACGAAAAAATCGGGCAAAAGGAAGAAAATATATGCGTGGACTAATCCTGGACTATACGGGAGTATTAGACGGTTCCGAAGAAGACCAGCGTCGCTGGCGCAACCTATTAGGCGCAGCCCGCTCCAACGGTGTTGCCACCGCGATTTTGTCGAACCACCCCGGTGGGCCGGAGGCAGAATCGATCCGGGAATGGGAATACCGCGGCATTGTCGATGCCGTGCTGCTTTCCGGGGAAATTGGTATGGAAAAACCAGAGATGGGCGCGTTCCAACACGCGGCTGCCGCCATGGACTTGCCATTGAATGACTGCGTCATGGTCGACGACGGCATTGATAATGTGCGCGCTTCCGTCGGCTACGGCATGGTGGGCGTGCTGTATACCCAGTTCGACCGCTCCGGGGTGGAAGTGCAAGCCATTTTTGATATTGACGGAGAATTCTAAAATGCGGATTTACCTGCCCGCGACGTTCAGTTTGCTCAAACAATGCGCCGAGGACGGCGAATTCCCAGCCCAAGGCGGCTGGGCCTTCGCGGTGACCGACGCATTGCGCGATTTTTTTGATTCTGGTGAGGAAGAAGAAATCGCCATGGTGGCCTTCGATTCTGCGGCGGAAGCCTCGCTGCGGTTGCTCACCGTCGGCGATTCTGAACTGCCGCACCGCAGGGTGGTGATCTCCGCCGATGTGCCGGATGCGTCGTGCACACCGGACCCAGAGATGGGCGAGCCGGTGGTCAAACTAGATCCAGCCGTGATTGACGTGCGGGATTTCGCCGCTATTCACATGGATGTGGCAGATGCCGAAGAAGCCACCGCCAAAGCCATCGAAATGATCGATGCAGCTGATCTGGGCGACGAAGATGCTGAGCTTGCCGTCGGCGATGCACAAGACAACCTGATGGCTTATTACGACGCTAACGAGCTCAATGCCTTAGTACAGCTGAGCAACTAGTTTTTCGTCCGGGGGATTTTTGCCGGGGATCTTAACCCCGGGCACCCTGGGCGCTTAGTTTTCCCAGTCGACGTTGCTGCGCAACGCCTCCAGCAGGCGACGCATGGCGTCCCGCCGGTTGCGGGTGGCGGCAAGGCTGGGATCATTCTCATCGAGCTCGTCGAGCGCACACTCTGGATCCGCGGGCGGGCCACTATGTGAGCACCCACGCGGACATTCCTCGGTGATCTCATCGAGATCATCGAAAACCTTTAACACGGTATCGGCGTCCACGTGCGCCAAACCAAATGAACGGATGCCAGGGGTATCAATCAACCAGCCCGCTGGCTTTTCAGCCGCGTGCTCGTCGGCAAGCGCATCTGGCAGCCGCAATGCCACTGATTGCGTCGAGGTATGGCGGCCGCGTCCAATGGCAGATACTTCGCCGGTCGCCCGGTCTGCATCCGGAACCAAGCGATTAACCAGGGTGGACTTGCCGACACCCGAGTGACCAATGAGCGCTGTGCGGTGTCCTGCCACCAGCTGCGAGACCCCATCGAGCCCGTCGGAAGTACCTGCGCACACCACCGTGATATCCAAATCGGCAAATTGTGCGGCAAACTCGCTGGGATCTGCCAGATCCGTTTTGGTCAAACACAAAATCGGTGTGATATTACCGACGAAAGCCGCGATGAGCGCGCGCTCCACAAACCCGGTGCGCGGCGGGGGATCAGCCACTGCCGTGACGATCAGCATCTGTTCTGCGTTCGCGACCACGATGCGCTCATAGGGGTCCGTATCATCCGCGGTGCGCCGCAGCACAGAACTACGCTCGGCGAGCTTCACGATGCGCGCCAGGGTATCTTTTTTCCCGGATGTATCACCGACCACGCCGACGCGATCACCCACTTCAATCGGGGTGCGGCCGAGCTCACGGGCGCGCATGCACACGACATCTGGGCCATCGTCCAAGGCCACGGTCCAGCGGCCGCGGTCTTTGCCAATGACCATTCCGAACACCGCGTCTTTGTGGCTCGGGCGGTTTTTTGTTCGCGGCTTCGAACCTTTCCCAGGGCGGGTCTTCACATCGGATTCGTCCCAATCACGGCTGGCCATCTACGACACCATCTCTTCCCACATCTGGGCGAAACCCGGAAGTGTTTTTGACGTAGTGTCGATATTTTCCACCTCGATGCCAGGGACCCGCAGGCCGATGATCGCGCCCGCGGTGGCCATACGGTGGTCGTGATAAGAATGCCATTGGCCGCCATGCAGCTGTGCCGGACGGATGAGCAAGCCGTCGGCACGTTCTTTACAATCGCCACCCACGCGGTTGATCTCGGTGGCTAAGGCGGCTAGCCGGTCGGTCTCATGACCACGCAGGTGGGCGATGCCGTACAGCTTCGATGGGGAGCTGGCCAGCGCTGCCAGTGCGGCCACAGTGGGGGCCAGCTCGCCGATATCTCCCATATCCAAGTCGATACCGCGCAGCTGACCGTCGGCAGGACCAGTCACGCGCAACTCGCCAGCTGCAGCATGTTCCGCTGCAGCCTGCACTCCTGTGTCCTGCTGCGCAACAGTAGTCTCCCCATGTGGGTGCTGGGCGCTCACAAATTCCACCTGACAGCCCATTGCTTGCAAGATCGGCCGGATCTGGTCACCAGGCTGGGTGGTGGTGGACGGCCATTGTGGAATGGTCACGGTTCCACCGGTTACCGCAGCGGCGGCCAAAAATGGCGTCGCATTGGACAGGTCGGGTTCGATATTCCACGTGCCACCCTGGATCGGGCCTGGGTGGACGCGCCACTGGTTCTTGGAAACATCCACGCGTACCCCGGCAGCACGCAGCATCTCCACGGTCATGGTGATATGCGGCATGGACGGCAACGAATCACCGACGTGACGCACCGTCACCCCCTCGGTATAACGAGCCGCCGAGAGCAACAAACCAGAAACAAACTGGGAGGAAGCAGAAGCATCAATCTCGATGATGCCACCGGTCGGGGTTCCGGCACCGATGATGCGAAACGGCAAGTGCTCGCCCTCCACCTCAATGCCGAGGGCTCGCAGACCATCCAACAGTGGGCCCATCGGGCGGGCCCGGGCCTGTTCATCGCCATCGACGTCCACCGTGCCTTCGGCAAGCGCTGCCAGTGGTGGTAAAAAACGCATGACGGTTCCGGCCAGACCACAATCGATGGTGGCGGGCTGCAGCGGGGCTGGCTCCACTGTGATGGCTTCCGGCGATTCAGTGACACCCACGCCCATCGCGCGCAGAGCCTGTGCCATCAGCTGGGTATCGCGCGAGTGCAATGGCCGAAGAATCGTCGAGGGACGATCAGCTAAACTAGCAAGTACCAAGGCGCGATTGCTCAAAGATTTTGACCCTGGAATCGCTTGCACATGCGAAACCGGGTGCGTGGCATACGGGGCAGCCCAGAAATTGCTCATAAGCGCCATGATAATAGACAGCCCGAAGATAATAGACAGCGCGAAAAAAAACAGAGCCGGAAAGGATACGTGGATGAGAGCGGAGCTTTACGACGAACCGGCAGCCGGTGCGTCGGTGACGACAGCCGAGCACACCAGCCAGCAATCGTCGGCAAGCGCCACCGCATCGGCAAACACCGGTTTTGAAGAACTTGCACTGCCATTGTTGGATCAGCTGTATGGCGGGGCGCTGAAAATGACGCGCAACCCGCAAGATGCTGAGGATCTGGTGCAAGAAACCTACCTCAAGGGTTTCCAGAATTTTGCGAAGTTCACCCCGGGAACCAACCTGAAGGCCTGGCTGTACCGGATCATGACCAATACCTATATCAACAGCTACCGCAAAAAGCAGCGCCAGCCGCAACAAACCAGCGCTGATGAGTTGACCGACGGCCAGCTATACACCAGTTCTGGGCACGATTCTGCCGGGTTGGTTTCTGCGGAAGTCGAAGCACTCGCTGCGATGCCCGATGCCACGATTGTCGCGGCTCTAAATGATCTGTCCGAAGATTACCGGCGCGTGGTGTACTACTCCGATGTGGTGGGCCTGGCGTACAAAGAAATCGCCGAGGTACTGGATATTCCGTTGGGAACGGTGATGAGTCGGCTTAATCGTGGAAGAAAAAAGCTGCGCGAAGCGTTAAAGGAAGTGGCCGCCGATCACGGCATTGCCGCGGCGCAAGCAGCAGTGCAAGAATCGGCTGATAAAGCAGCGAACAGCAAAGAAGGTGAGCGCTGATGCAACGATGGAATGCGCATGAACGTGCAGACAATCACGATGCAGACAGCTATGGTGTGGAAACTTATGCTCCCTGCGGGTGCAGCCCGGAGCGAGTTAATTATCTCGTGGGGCTGCTGATCGACGGTGCGGAAAATGATGCGCTGAACTCCGCCGAGCTGCAGGACGCTCGGGCGGAACTTGCCTCGTGCGAGCTATGTTATAAGCGGCTGGAACAAGAAGAGCGGTTCCGCGCGTTGCTTAATCGCTGTTGTTCCGCGGTTAACGAAGGTCCGGGCGATACTGCGCCGCGCAGCCTCCGGGAGCGGATTATCGTCTCAATTCGCACGGAGCAGACGACGGTGCGCACCAGCCGGCGCAGGTATTAGGATCCGGAGCTTTCGGCGGTCAAGCAATAAAAGAAGGCATCACCCGCGAGGTGCAGGGTGATGCCTTCTTCTTTTGTGTCAGCGCTCCAGCGGCTCTAAGCCCGGTACAACACTAAGGCCGAGCGGGATACTGGCAGCTAGAGCGCTAGGTTGTTAGCCAGCGCCTGGACGCTTACCGTGGTTAGCGCCTTTCTTGCGGCGGTCTTTACGCTTACGACCACGCTTGCTCATTGTGATCACTCCTTATTCATTAGGAACGGGCTGCCCACACTATACTAGCCAATCCTGCGCATAGGGTAGACCAATAGGTAGTTGCTTTGCCGAAGGTTCTTAGGCTGTGGACTCCAGGCGGCAGTGGATCTTAAGCAATGGATCTTAAGCGCTGACGCGGGCGCGGCGTCCACGGTTGCGCTTACGCTTGAGCGCGCGGCGTTCTTCTTCCGACATGCCGCCCCAGACGCCGGCGTCCTGACCAGTTTCCAGGGCCCACTGCAGGCAGTCATTGGTGACAGGGCAGCGGTTGCACACCAGTTTCGCCTTTGCCACCTGGGTCAGTGCTGGGCCGGAATTGCCAACTGGGAAAAACAGTTCTGGATCTTCGTTGCGGCAGATTGCTTCGTGGCGCCAATCAGGCATTTTGTGTACTCCTTGTGGTTGCAGTCGGGGAAACGAATGGGAATCCGTGAGAATTCTCAGTGAGGAAGACCTGTTGAGGAAAACCTGTGTCAGGAAGACCTCTGCGGTGCTACCGGCTCGGATCGCACTCGGGCTGGTGCCGTGCGCGCTTATGTGCCCGGAAGCTGCGTTTTGTGCGCAACTATCTGTTGTGATGCGCTGGGCATCGTCCGGGGTTGTGCCGGGTTAGCGGCCTGGGTTGTCGCTATGAACGAATAATGACATGAATAAAAGATGAATGCTAGGGCTCGCGAGTAAATAGTGAGTTAAATCATGTATTGCTGGCGAATATTTAACCGCAAAATGATGGTGTGAATTGCTAATATTCAGCCTTCCCACAGCATTCTTGTCGACGATGAGCAGTGACAATGTGATATGTGTGAAAAGTATTGCCAATATTATTTCGTCAAATCATAGTGTCGCTCGCGCAGCGAAACTGTAGAATACGGGGCGTGAAATCATCGTCGGAAAAGCCAGAAGCACCACTGCAGCCACCCGCAACCATCAAGTTTGCGTCGGTGATTGCGGTGGTACAGTCCGCGATCGCGCTAATTTTCGCTGCCGTGTTGATTTGGCGCAGAATCATTAACGCGGAAAACGACAGCGTAGTATCCGATGCTGCCTCCGCGAATTGGATCGGCGCCGGCACAGCTGGATTCATCTTCATCATTTTTGGCACCATCGTCGCCGCAGCGGTCTCACAATACCGCGGTAAACGCTGGGGACGCGGGCCCATCGTTTTATTGCAGGTGATCCTTGCGGCATCGTCGTTTCAGATGATGTCCGGTGGAGCTGTGTTTTTCGGCATCTTTATTCTCGCCTCGGCATTGATTGCACTGATGATGATCTTCCACCCGCAATCGAATTCGTGGATGGAGCTGCATCACCAATCCCGGGGCTAACCGTGCAGGTGGCATGCGTTATTTCAGAACCATGAGCTCGGTGCCACGCTTTTCGACGAGATGCTCACCTGCCACAGCGAGCGATACCGGTCCGTCATAACCACCGCGATCCAGCGGGATGGTGCGCTCAATCTCGCCGGTATTCCAATTAACCACGCTAATTCCGAACTCAGTAGGCACTAACGCTTTGCCATCTACAGCAACTCCGGTACCCAGAGCTGGGTCAATAATATGCTCGACCGTCAGGTCATTTGGCGTAAAGAAGTAGAGACGGTGCCCGTCGAACCAGGTCATGTGGTGCGGAAGATCAGCGGTTGCTGCGGCGGAAAAATCCTGTATGGGGGCAGCCGGTTTGACGTGACGCTGGCTGGTGCGCGTGCCGTCGCTATGAAAAGCTATGAGTTCTGGTTTCTCGCCAGGCACATAGACCGCCGCGGCTTCCTGCCCCACTGCGACCACATGCGCATTGGGATGTTCCAGCCCGATGCTGGAATCGATCTCTGGCATGCGCGAGTCTTCCGGGGTTGCTTGCTGCAGACGCAACACGCTGTGATCGGTATCGTCTGGGCAATGCTCGACTACTGCCAGTAATTCGGTGCGGGTCAACGCTGAATGAATAGTGCACTGCGCATACGGTTGGCTGTCCGGTTCCTGCGGAGCCTCGACTGCGCCGTATTCCACCGTGCGCACCAGATCCGAACGCCATAGCTCGACGCGCTTAGGCGAGACCGTGCCCACGCGGTCATTGGAACGAATCGGCGCAACCTCTTCCGGTGCCACCGCAGATCGGGTCGCGTTGTAGTTGCCCGTCGCTGCATCGAGCGCGACGACATCGCCGCAGCCTGCAGGGTTGCGATAGGTCAGCACTACAGAATCCCATGCAGCGGCGATGCTGCACAACGGATACTCGCGGGAATACTCCCAGTACGGGGCGGGTGCTGAACTGGTCTGCTTGTGATCGTCGGCAAGAGTTTCTGGTGCGTATGCACGGACAATGTGATGTCCATCCTGCTCATCATAGGTAATGACCAACCCTGCGGCGATTACCGGTGCCGCCGCAGCAGCAACCGCTGGTTCCAGAGCAGCGCCCGGTAGTGGCGCAGAATGCAGGCGAGCAACTTCGGTAAATTCTTCCGGGATGGTCTCACGCGGCGCCGGTGGCTCATAGGCGTGTTCAGCAACAATTGCCTCACTATTGCGGATTGATGCGCCCGCATAAACAATCAGCACCGCGATTACCGAAATGATGCTTAACGCCGCGATGATCATCACGTCAGTGCGTGTGCGCCGCAATGGGCGTGTCGACTGCGGCGCCATCAGCGGCGTGCCCTTTGTCGTGGCTTACTGGACTGGGGTTGGTCGCGGTGTCTTTTCGGATCAACCCCAATGACTGTTGTGGGGGCGCCGACTTTATTGTTGATCCCTGCGGGCAGGTCGAAGGCGTCGGCAAGCTCTGATGAAGTAGAAAACCACTCCGGAGGCTGTGGCTGGCCTAGGGCAAGCTCATCATTAATGGCGCGCCATTTTCCGATTTCTTCTAGCCCGACCAGTGACACCGCCGTGCCGGTTTTACCTGCACGCCCAGTCCGGCCGATACGGTGGACGAAGGTCATGGCATCGTCGGGAAGGTGATAGTTGATGACGTGGGTGATCGAATCGATATCGATACCGCGTGCGGCAACATCAGTGGCAATGAGCACGTCGACAGCACCGGAACGCAAAGCGTGCAAGGCCTTTTCCCGTTGCGGCTGCTTGAGGTCGCCGTGGACGGCAGCGACACCGAAGCCGAGGTCTGCGAGATCCTGGGCTAAAAAGGCAGCGGAGCGCTTGGTGCGGGTAAAAACCACTGCTTGTTCACGGCTCGGGCTTTGCAAGACCCGCGAGACCACGGCGAGCTTATCCAGCTGGTGGGCCTGAAAAACCACTTGCCGGGTGCTGGTATGAGTAGCGGTTGCCGTAGGGTCCTCGGCGTGAATATGGATAGGCTTGTACTGGAATTTCCGGGTCAGCGCCTTGATTTCACCGGGCATCGTTGCCGAAAACAACATGGTCTGTAAACCACGGTTGCGGGGTGCGGACTCTGGGGCGGGCGTAGGTTGGAGAACGTGGAAAATACGCTCGATATCCGGTAAAAACCCTAGGTCCAGCATCTCGTCGGCCTCGTCGAGCACACAGATAGCCACGTGTTGCAGCATCAGGTTCCCGCGCTGCGCAAGATCTAATAAACGCCCAGGAGTACCGATGACGACGTCGACGCCGTTCTCGAGCTGGTTGATCTGATTGTTGATGGAGCTGCCGCCGTAAATCGTGAGTGTGCGCACCGGGGTGTGCCGCGCGGCGCGCGTGAGATCAGCACCGACTTGGATTGCTAATTCACGCGTGGGCACAATCACCAACGCACGCGGTGTGCCGTCGAGTTCGGGAATATCCGCGTCATCAAAGACACGATCCAGCAGCGGAACCCCAAATCCAAGAGTTTTTCCCATGCCGGTACGGGCCTGACCGATGAGATCCTTGCCGTCTAATGCCAGTGGCAGGGTAAGTTCTTGGATCGCGAAAGTGTGGTGGATGGCGTCGTCGGCAAGAGCCTCGCAGATTTCCGCAGCCACGCCCAATTCTGCAAACGTGGGCGTCGTTGACTGGGGGGAAGTATTGCGGGAAGACACTCCTTAATACTAACGCGGAATGGTCGACATAGATATACAACGTGGTGGATCGTGCATGGGTGTGACTGTGCATGTGCGCGAACTTGACTAGGATATGGCACAGGACAACGCATGCAGTGTGCCGGAAACGCTGGCATTGTGGATTCACCGTGAGGGATGCACTGCAAGCGTTTTGGGTGCATGGATTGCATGCTGAAACAGCCGATAGCAATTGAAAGGTGTAGAGCAAGCGTATGAATATCAAGATCGGTTTGATTGAATCGCCTCGTGAACTGGTGATTAATTCTGAGCTTTCCCACGAAGAAGCAGTGAAGCTCGTCAAAGACGTATTGGGTAAAGCCGATGATGTCGTCGAGTTGGCGGATGCCAAAGGCCGCAAGTACCTGGTACGCACCAATGCGATTGCGTATGTCGAGGTGGGAAGCGGTGAACAGCCGGTCGTCGGCTTTGGCGGTGCCTAAATAAAGAAGATGCGGCAGGTGCGGTATTGATTCAGGTGTAAATGAATAAGCAATTCGAGCATTATGTGCGCCGCTATGGCTGGTGGCAGATCGGCATCATAGCCGTGGTGCTGGTTATCACGGCCGCGGTGCTGGTCGATGTTTCCCGTGGCGGCGATGACGCTGGTTCGCGGGATCATGCACGCAGTGCTGCAGGATCCGGTGGTTATGGCGACCGTGGTGGGCACGGCGGGCACGGTGGACACGAGGAATCGGATGGTGAGCTCGGCGCTGGCCCAGATCCCGGCACTGCCTCACGTGCTGAGCTTGGCCTGCGTGAATTGCCGGCCGGTGGTACCTACTCCGCAAACGGCAGCGGCGAATTCCGCCCCGTCGGCACGCCCGGCCAGGAGGTTGGCCATGGTGCAGAAAAGACCATTCGCTATACCGTCGAAGTAGAAGAAGGTCTCGATACCGTGCCCTATGGCGGTGATGATGCGATAGCGCACATGGTGGATGCGACACTGGCAGATCCGCGTGGCTGGACTTATGACCCCGCTTTCAAATTCGTGCACGTGGGGCCGGAGGAGAACCCTGACACCCGCATTCTTTTGGCCTCCGTCACCACTACCGCGGACATGTGCGGGGTGGATTTAGAATTAGAAACCTCGTGCCACACCACGATCACGGGGGGTTCGACGGTGCTGATGAACGAATCCCGGTGGGTGCGCGGTGCCACCCCGTTCCAAGGCGATTTGGGTGCGTACCGACAATATTTGATTAACCACGAAGTCGGCCACGCTATTGGATACCCTCATCACCAGGCTTGTACCGGGGAAGGCAATCTCGCGCCGGTGATGATGCAACAAACCATCAGCCTGCAAAATTCGGAACTGTTTCAGCTGAACCCGGAAGAAGTCTATCCGGATAATCCGGATACCTGCCGTCCGAACCCGTGGCCGTATCCCCGCCCGCTTCCCGACGGCGCCGCGCTTGACACCCTGCACGAACCCGAGAAAGAGACCTAAAACTACTCATGCCTGTGCCACCCGATCACGTCTGCGAGGCGTTTCAGACCCCAACAGAAACCCCGATTCCACTCGGTCATGCCTGGGATAATGGAACCAAAATTGGTGAGATGGTGCTTTCACAAGCAGCGCCGACTGCCCTGTGGTCTGCCAAAGTGCGCGCCGGGTTATCGGTGGAGGGCGCGCGTGTTGCCCGCCCCATCTTGTCGACGGACGGACGCTACACAGTCGCCGGTTGGAAAGCGAGTGCGTGGAGCCAGGGCGAGCTGCTGCGGCGGGTAGACGAAACAGCTTTATTGGGGCTCCGGCTTGCCGATAGTCTGCGGGAAGTCAGTGCACCGACGGCTAATCGCGATGATATTTTTGCTCGTGCGGAAGCGGCTTCCTGGCAAGAAACCGGTGAGCCTTACCGGGATTTGTCTGCTGATACCGCCTACTGTGTCGGGCATGCGGATTTGTTGGCGGCAACCATCTACCATTACCTGCTGCCTCCGGTGATTGTGGATCTGGTGCCGACGGCTGCACCCCGGCCCGTGGGTTATACGTGCGCATTGGCTATCGTCGATGGCCTGGTTGCAGGCGTGGTCGATGATGGAATTTGTGACCGCTTTGCACACATTCGAGACATGGATCAGTTACTGCTGCGCGCGGTGGCCTATCGTCGGCACGTCAATAACCTGCACCCCAACGCCAAAGCAAACACACGTTCGCATATCAATCGGGTTGAAGACCTCCTTGTGTCACGGGCGTATGCCATGCTGTAGTGCATGACGAGAATACACCCGAACCCGGACGTCAGGCTGGTTGCGCACACCCAGCAATCTCAACCACGTAAATGGGATAGGGAGCTGCCCGATAGTGGTCGCTGGAAAGTCACTGGCCCGGCTGGTTCCGGGGTGTCCTCTTTTTTGATTGATACCACCGTCGAACGCGTCGAGCAGTGTTTAGCAGCGGGGCAGGACCCATCCGGCATCGTCGTGATCGCACCGTCGAAAGAATCAGGGGCGCGGTTGCGGCGGGAATTATCGGAACGAGTCTCGCATTATTATTCCCAAGGCCCACTGGTGCGTTCCGTTCACTCGGTGGCTTTTGGCCTGTTACGTTTGCTGACAGATTTACCGCTGCGGCTTATCAGCGGTGCAGAGCAAGATGCGATGATGCGCGAGATCCTGCGTTTACAGGCAGAAGATTATGCTGCTGCGGGTGCAGACGCTGTTACCGGCGCGGGGGAGGCAGACGCTGCTGATCTGGGCACCGCTGATTTGGACACTGCTGATTTGGGCACTGCTGATTTGGGCGCCGCAGGAGGCGTTGCCGAGGCAGGGTCTGTGGAGTCTGTGGACTGGCCCGTCGATGTCCGTCCGGCGTTAACCTACCTTGGTTTTGGACGGCAATTACGCGATTTTTTATTGCGCGCTGTGGAAAGGGGCGTGTCGGCCCAGCAATTAGAAGATCTGGGGCGTCGCTATGATCGGCCGATGTGGACCGCCGCCGCGCAATTCCTGCGGGAATACACGCACATGATGGAGCTGGAAGGCACCTACCGGTTTTCGGCTGCAGAACTCATGGCGGAAGTCTCCCAGAACTTAGATGAGATCCGTGCACTCAGCCCATGGCATACCGTCATCGTCGACGATGCACAGCTGTTGGATCCTACAGCGGGGCAATTGCTGAGTGCTCTTATCGATGGTGCGGAGCTTGCAGTAGTCGGGGGGAACCGAGACCACGCCATCTTTCATTTCCGTGGCGCCAGCAGTGAGTTCTTCGACGAATTCCCCGCAGATCAGTTGGCAGAACTACGCGAAATGCACCGTAGCCCCACACGGCGGGCGCTCGTGGCCGAATCGTGGACGGATAACACCACGGCGGTGGTTGATGCGGTGCGGCGCCGCCATCTAGACGACGGCGTGGCCTGGTCTGATATCGCCGTAGTGGTCCGTTCTACTGCGGAGATTGGTGGTATTCGTCGTTCGCTACTGGCAGCGGGGGTGCCGGTATACATTAGCCCCACCGATACCGTGCTGGCAGAACAACCCGTCGTGGCACACCTCTTGCTAGGGATTCGAGCACTGCACGAAGAGCTCAGTCGTGCAGAAATAGAACAGTTGGTGCTAGGCCCTGTGGGAGGGGCAGATCCTGTGACCTTACGCCGGTTGGTTCGTGGTTTGCGCCGGTTTAACCCTCAACAGCGCGGCATTGACAGCTTGGTGGATCTGCTGGGTAGTGATGCTGAGCTACCAGATTTTGCGGAGCTGTTAACGCAACGCGAGATCGATATTTTGCTGCGCATCCGTACTGTGATCCAAGCAGGTAGGCAAGCGCTACGGGGCGGAAGCGTCGAAGATGTGCTCTGGGCAGTCTGGGATGCGACGGAGTTATCAGGCAGGTTGTCAGCGACCGCCTTGCGCGGTGGGGCCGCCGGATCGCAGGCGGATAGGGATTTGGACGCGGTGATGACGTTGTTCGATGCCGCAGGCGATTTTGTTGAGCGGCGTCCGGAAGCCTCGGTAGAGACGTTCGTGCAGTATATTACCGAACAAGAATTGCCCACCGGGGTTCGTGAACGTCGTGGTTCGCGCACGGATTCTGTGGAAATCGTGAGCGCGCACGGCACAATCGGACGGGAATGGGACACCGTGGTGGTCAGCGGCGTGCAAGAAGGTAGCTGGCCTGATCTATCTGAGACCGGTTCCCTGTTCGCCCAAGAAGACCTCGTGGATCTCTTAGATGCGGGCATTGATCCCGACGTCCATGTCTCGCATGCGGCAGACCGGCTGGGTGAAGAGCGCCGTTTGTTCCGCGTTGCCACCAGCCGTGCTCGAAACCAACAGATCGTGACGGCAGTCTGTGCTCCGCATGCCGACGAAATCGTGGAACCGTCCCGGTTTTTCCATGCATGGTGTACAAAGTTTGATCTCACGCCTGAACAGATTATTTCTGCTGCCAGCGCACAGGACGAAGACGCAGCGCTACGCGGTGCCGCACAGGAAGCAGGCGAGGCCTATGATGCAGAATCTGGCGCGGATACCGATTCTGCGGCAGCACCGGTACCAGGCTCTGCCGTGCGCGGTGTGACAGTGCCACGCTTGTTGTCTGTGTCATCGGTAGTTGCTGAATTGCGTCGGGCCGTGTGTGACCCAGAAGCCGGTGAACAAGAAACTCAGCAGGCTGCCCGCCAGCTAGCGCGCTTGGCCGTGGCCGGTGTACCGGGGGCAGATCCGGCACAGTGGTGGGCAGCTACCGAAACGGTGGCCGGGGAGATTCCAAAGCCAGCGAAAACGCGGTTATCCCCATCACGAATCCAGGGTTTGTTGGATTGTCCAATGCGGGAGGTCGTCGAAAAGCTCGGTGATTCCACAACGACGGATGCGATGCGGAAAGGAACCATGGCGCATGCGTATTTCGAAGCGGTCGGGCGCGGGGTGGATGCTGAATGGGCGCGGCTGAAAACCGAAGAAGCCTATCGCAGCGCCTACCACGGCCCAGCCTGGCAACGGCAGCGGGAGTACGAAACTTTTCGTGAATTGCTCACGCGCAGCAACGCGTGGATTGCCAGTACCCGTGAGGCCTTGGAATTCGTCGGCAGCGAAGTTGATGTCGCTGTCGAAATCGAGCCGGGGCTGAGTATCGTCGGCAGGATCGACCGGTTGGAACGCGATGGTTCCGGCAACTACGTCATTGTGGATTTGAAGACTTCGTCCTCATCGCGGTTACCAAGTCAGGCGGATACCACGAAAAATCCCCAGCTGAGCGCGTACCAACTGGCTCTGAGCAAAGGGAAGCTAGTCGGCGGCGAGAAAGCAGGTGCTGGGCATGCTGCGAATAAAGCGCACCAAGTACGTGTGATCACCGGCGATGGTATGGAAATCGGTCTGGCGATGCTGTTGTACCCACTGGGGCGCACGAATATAGCCGGAACGAGGGAACAAGCCCGTTTGGATGAGGAACAGCTACGCGAGTTCCATGCGCAACTACCACCACTGATCGATGAACTATCGGGCCCGACGGTAACTGCACGGCCATCCGAGGACTGCACATATTGTTCACTGCGTTCGGTGTGCCCGGCGCAAGCAGAAGGGGATGTGATCACCAATGTCTAATGAGCTTCAGCACAATACTGAGCGATCTGAGCAGAATTCAGGGCGATCCGGTGATATCAGCCCGCAGCTGCTTTCGGAGATTCTGGGGCAACGCTTCGCACCCACGAAGCAGCAAGCAGCGATCATCGGCGCCGAACCTGGACCATTGCTGGTGGTTGCCGGTGCCGGTGCCGGTAAAACCGAAACCATGGCAGCACGCGTTGTCTGGTTGGTTGCCAATGGCTATGCGCTGCCGGAAGAAGTACTCGGCCTGACATTCACCCGAAAAGCATCGCAAGAGCTAGCTAAACGTATCCGCGACCGCCTGCAAGTATTACGTGATTCCCCACGGCTGCCGGAAATTGATCCGGAGGGGCGTTTGCGCGCGAACCTGGAAACCATCGCCCCACGGGTGTCCACGTATGACTCCTATGCCGGAGATTTGGTGCGTGAATACGGTTTGCTGTTACCTGTGGAACCAACCGCTCGGCTGATTACCCAGGCTCATTTGGTTTCGCTCGCACAGTCGGTGGTGCGCAATTACGAGGGCACGCTGGAAACAGAGAAAAAAGAATCCAGCATCGTGGACGAGCTGCTGGAGTTGTATAACCGAATGGCTAATAACCTCAGTTTCGCTGAGGATTTCCGGGAATGCGCACGCGCTTTTGCCGAGGTGGAAAACTTGCCACGCGCGCCAAGACAACGAAAAAACCTTAATAAAGACGTCCAAAACTGGATTGCTCGCCAGCAAGTACGGGCTGAGTTTTTGCCACTAATTCAGCAGCTGGAACATGAACTGGCTGAGCGCAATGCGGTGACGTTTACCCAGCAAATGTCGGCTGCAGCCCGATTGGCTGAGCAACATCCGGCGGTGGGGGCCTCGCAGCGTCGGCAAACAAAAGTTGTCATGCTGGATGAATACCAAGACACCTCGCATGCGCAGCGCGTGTTATTGCGCAACTTGTTCGGCACCACCCCACACGAAGAGCTAACCGTGACTGCCGTGGGCGATCCGATGCAGGCAATTTACGGCTGGCGCGGAGCCACTGCAGAAAATCTGGCAATGTTCACGCACGATTTTCCCGTTGCTGCTGAGCCACCCGAAGCTACTGAACCAGCGGTGGCCGCCGAAACACCCGAAGCTAAAACGCCACCGGAAGCTGCTGGCGCTACACGCCCGGCTCCAAGCAAGGAATTGACCACGTCCTGGCGTAATCCGTCGACGGTATTGGATATCGCCAACACTGTCTCCCATGCCGTACTTGGGTCAGGCCCAGAGCGCCCGGTTGCACCCTTAGAACCGCGCGCCGGGGCTGGTGCGGGGGTAGTCAGCCTTGGTTATTGGCCAACCGTAGAAGAAGAAATCGCCTGGGTTGCCGGAAACCTGACAGAGAAATATCACGAGTATTTGCTGCGGAGAGAACACGATCCGGATGCCCGGTTTTCCGCGGCCGTGCTGGTGCGGAAAAACAAACAATCTCGGGTGATCGCAGAAGCCCTAGAACAACGCGGTGTGCCGTATGAAGTAGTCGGTTTGGGTGGCTTGCTAGAGATCCCAGAAGTCGCAGACATGATGGCAATTGCCACCATGCTGATCCGCCCGGAGGATATGGCCGCTGCGTTGCGAATCATTGCGGGCCCAGCAGTGGGGCTAGGCATGGTGGACATCAAAGCTTTGGCAGCGCGTGCGAAAAACCTGGCTGGCCGCCTGCGTGAGCACGGCGATGAAACTGAGAATGCAGCAGAGGAACCGCAGCTGCCCGAGGATATTTTGGAATCTCAGCTCGCTGCGGCATTGGAAGAAGAAGCGGATCACACCGTGGGTATCACGGATGCCATTGCAGATCTCGGTGAGCTGGATCGTTATTCCGAGGATGGTCTGGCACGCATCACCGAATTGTCGTCGAAGCTGCGGTACTTGCGCACTTATTGTTTGGGTAAACCACTCAGCGATTTATTCGCCGACATCATCGAGACCTTCCACTTGCGCACAGAAGTCTTGACGCAGCGGCGCGATGGGGCAGTGCATTTAGACAAGGCCCTGGATGCCATTGCCGAGTTTGATGGAGAGCCGTTGGAAGCGTGGTTGGATTATGCTGAGCTGGCGCGGGAACACGAAGATTCGTTAGCACCAGGTGAGACGCCGAAGGCGACGAACCGCGTGCAGATCATGACGGCGCACAAAGCCAAAGGGTTGGAATTCTCTTCGGTCTATGTGTGCCACGCTGATTCTTCCACTTACAAGGCGCAGACCCGGACTTTCTTGACCGATGCCGCGCATACCCCGCATCATGATTGGCCACGGTTGCGTGAGGCAGAAGACCGCAAAGAATTTGAAAACAATTGTAAAGAATTCATTGCTGAACAAAAGGCCGTGGATGCGGAAGAAAATGCCCGGTTGTTCTACGTTGCATTGACGCGTGCCGAAGATGAGCTGGTTATCACGGGCTCACAAAACGACCCGTATGAGCACTTTGCGGAAATGCACCGTTATGCCAGCAAGAGAGCTGCAGAGCTTGCAGAACAAACAGTGGCTGCTACACACGGTGCTGCTACACGCGGTGCTGGTGTCGAACCACCCATACAAATCGTCAACTGGAAACTTGTCACCGACGAACCGGACGAGCCAAACGAATCGGATGTGCGGGGTGACCAACGCTTGTCAGCCAATCAAGATTCGTTAGACGCGGCTGAAGACAGCAGCGGAGACGAAAGCAGCAGCGAAGACGACACCACAGCACAATTCCCGTCGGTGCGCCCACGTGACGAAGTTCGTCGTGGGGCACAGCTGGTGCAACAAGCGATGCAAGCGTTAGGCACCGAAGAAGAGATCCCTGTGCTCGGTGGTGAATTATTCTCGCTGTGGGAACGTGAAACCACTGCACTGATCGAAGAACATCAGGCTTTGGCAGCTCCTGTGGTGGATGTGGAAATTCCCGGTGAGCTTACCGCATCGGAATTAGTCGCACTGCGCGATAATCCAACACAATTTGCACGCAGGCAGCGTCGGCCGGTGCCGTTTAAACCTAATGCCTATGCCAAACGTGGTACTGCTTTCCACCAATGGATCGAAGACCGGTACGGTGCCAACGCGATCTTGGATGAAACTGAGCTTCCAGGAAACGAGGAAACCGTTGAAGGGGACTTCGAAAAACTGAAAGAAGCATTCCTTGCGAGCGAATGGGCAGATAAAACGCCGACAAATGTCGAGCAAGGCTTCGAATTTAGCCTGGGTACGTCCGTGGTGCGCGGACGCATGGACGCTGTCTTCGACATGGGGCAGTATTGGATGGTCGTCGACTGGAAAACCGGCAGGCCACCACAGGGAGAACAGATGCGTTCGGCAGTTATCCAGTTATCGGTCTATCGTGAAGCTTGGCAGCGCATCAGCGGTACTGATAAACCAGTGCGTGCAGCGTTCCACTACATTATGGATAATTACACCTTCGAACCGAAACAACTACCGGACGCCGACGAGCTCGCGAGCATGCTCGAACGCGAAAATAGGCCAGATAGCACTGGTCATAGCGATTCCAAAGGAAAATAGAGCACAACAATGCGTGGAAAAATCAGAGCGAAGCTCCAGCGGTTTGAGCTGACTTCGTTGCCGAACTACGCCTTAGACGATGTCATTCACATCCCCGAAGGCATGCGGACGCACCCTTTTTTCCTGATCCTGCGCCGATTTATGCTGGCAGCAGCTATCGTTTTTGTCATCGCCGCTGTCGTCTATATCGGGCAAGACGGTTACAACGAGAAGCTCAGTCTCATCGACGCGTTGTATTATTCGACTATTTCGCTGACTACCACAGGGTATGGCGATATCGTTCCGGTGAGCACTGGGGCGCGGTTGACCAATATCATCCTGGTTACCCCAGCCCGGTTAGCCTTCCTGATTTTGCTCGTGGGTACGACGTTGTCGGTGCTGACGGAGCGCTCACGCAAAACATTCCAGATTCAACAATGGAGAAAGCACGTGCACGACCACACAATCATTATTGGCTTTGGCACGAAGGGACAATCCGCGATGCAAACCTTGCTGGATGATGGCACTAGGGCTCGCGATATCGTCGTGGTGGACCCTGATCGTTCTTGCTTGCGCGTCGCCGAGGCGCAAGAAGTAGTGACCGTGCAAGGTTCTGGCACAAAATCTGATGTGTTGAAAATCGCCGGTATCGAGCGTGCAAAAACCGTCGTTGTGGCCACCAACAGCGATGACACCAACGTGTTGGCGACATTGTCGGCGCGTGAAATGAATAAGAAAGCAAAAATCTCGGCAGCTGTCCGCGAGATCGAGAACCGGCACTTACTGTTGCAGTCCGGGGCCAATTCCACGGTGGTCTCCTCCGAAACTGCCGGGCGTTTGCTGGGCTTGTCGACGAGCACACCATCGGTGGTCAAGATCATGGATGATTTACTCTCGCCGTCGGCAGGCTTTTCTATCGCGGAGCGCCCCGTTGCTAAATACGAGATCGGGGCAAACCCGCGACACTTGTCAGACATTGTGCTCAGCGTGATCCGCAATGACCGTGTTTACCGCGTCGATATGGATGAAACCCTGGAGCTACATGATCAAGACCGGTTGCTGTATATCCGCAAAAGCGATGAAGCTGAGCGCAAAAAGCAGAATGAAAAACATGAGATGAAACGCGCTGGCGCCAAGGCGAAACCGGCCAAGGAGAAGCCATCCAGAGAAACCAAAATCAGAGAATCAATTGACGGTACCTGGGATTGCCACGGCCGCCACATCGATGAACAACGCGAGATGAAAGAACAATAATCCGGCGAGAACGCGTAAAGGAAACCCATGGTGAATCTGGAAGTGCTTGACGACGACCAGCGTGCCGCAGCCACAGCTCCACGAGGACCGGTTGCGATCATCGCCGGTGCCGGGACTGGAAAAACCCGCACCATCACCTATCGCATCGCACACCTGATTGACCAGGGATTCGCTACCACCAATAGCGTATTAGCACTGACCTATACTTCCCGTGCAGCCGGCGAGATGCGGGACCGCCTGGCCAGTATGAATATCGGTGGAGTACAGGCAATGACTTTTCACGCCGCGGCTCTGCGCCAACTACGCTATTTTTGGCCGCAGATTGCTGGGGATCTGAAATGGAAGATTCTCGACAGCTCGTTTCCGGTGGTAGCCCGTGCCGCCCGATCTGTGACGAATACCCCGAGCAAAGACACCATTCGCGATTTACTCAATGAGATCGAATGGGCAAAATCCAGCTTGTTGGGCGCCGACGGCTATGCCGCATACGTCGATAGCATTTCCCGTACTCCACCCCTGCCAGCGGAACAAGTCGCGGAAGTTTATCGTCGCTATGAGCAGCTGAAAACCAGCGACGAAGGCATGCAGCTGGATTTTTCCGACCTCTTATTGCATGTTGCTGGTGCCATGGAAAACGCTCCGGCGGTGGCAGAAGAATTCCGGCAACGCTACCGCACATTCGTCGTTGACGAGTACCAGGACGTCACGCCCCTGCAGCAGCGTGTGTTGGAAGGCTGGCTGGGAGACCGCGATGATCTCACCGTTGTTGGTGACGCAAACCAGACGATTTATTCGTTCACCGGAGCAACCCCGCAGTATTTGCTAGATTTCTCGCGACATTTCGACAACGCGCACGTCGTCAAGCTGCAGCGTGACTACCGCTCGACCCCACAGGTTACGGGTTTGGCGAACCAGGTCATCGGCGCCGCGCAAGGCCGCATTGCGGGTACGCGCTTGGAGCTGCAGGGTATGCGTGAACCGGGGCCGGATCCGACGTTTCAGGAATACGAATCCGACCCGGTGGAAGCCCGCGAGATCGCCGGGGAGATCCTCACTTTGTTGGAACAGGGCGTTCCGGCCAAAGAAATTGCCGTGCTCTACCGCATTAATGCACAATCCGCAGTGCTGGAACAAGCGCTTGCCGATGCCGGTATTGCCTACCAGGTTCGCGGAGGCGCCAGCTTTTTCGATAACCGAGTCATCCTAGAGGCCATACAGCAGTTGGTTCGGGCGAACCTGAGACCTAATTTGCCGCCGGATCCAGTAGCGATTACTCGCGCTGCCTTGGCGCCGCTGGGCTATTCTGCCCAAGAACCTGATGGCGCCCAAGAACGAGAGCGTTGGCAGCTGTTGCGTGCATTGGTGGACCTTGTCGAAGAGATTGTGCAGATCCGCGATACCGATTCTTTGGAGGTTGTCCTGGGGGAGCTGCGGCGTCGCGCTGCGGATAAACAGCCGCCGACTGTCGATAGCGTGACATTGGTGACCCTGCACGCTGCCAAGGGGCTGGAATGGGATGCGGTCTTTTTAGCGGGCCTGACTGAAGGATTATTGCCTTTTCGCTATGCGATTGATGCTGGTGACGAGCAGATCGAGGAAGAACGGCGCCTGTTTTATGTCGGTATTACGCGTGCCCGGAAGCACCTAGCGTTGTCGTGGGCACCGGCCCGGCAAGAAGGCGGGCGGGCGAGCCGTAAGCGCACGAGGTTTCTTGACGGGCTCGTCGCGGCATCGCAGGCTGAGGAACCATCTGTGGCGCGAGTGCGGAAGACGAAAAAGTGCCGGGTGTGTAAGCAAGCGCTGACTACCCCCGGTGAGAAAGTCATCGGTAGGCATACTGAGTGTGAATCTCCGGGAAATGAGGAATTATTCGTGCAGCTACGCGGCTGGCGGGCGCGAGTAGCCAAAGAGGAACAGGTTCCTGCTTACATCATTTTTTCCGATGCCACCTTGCAAGCCGTCAGCGAAGCACTGCCGACGACGGTGGATGAACTTTACGCCATCAGTGGAATAGGTCAGAAGAAAGCCCAACTGTTTGGCCAGGACTTATTGGATATTGTCCGCCAGTATGCATAAAGCACTCGGGGCACCGCGGGTGGTTATCGATGATACGCTGCTGTGGGCGGGCATATGGATCCAATTCGTAGAGCTGGCCCGGGTGCAGCCGGTGCGGTAGGGCACCCGGCGGCGGGCTTAGTCCGTAGAGCGTTTCCACTACCACGATCACCTGCGCGATAGCGAGATGCGCCGCCGCGGTAGGGAAGTGGTGTCTAGTGTGCAAGGGGTCTGTAGTGCTGTGGCATAAGCCTTGTGCTGCGGCATGCCACGTGGGATCCCGGTCTGTGCGATGCAATTCCATGCACAGCGGGCACGGCCCCACACCGTCGAGGTGAATGGGGCCTACCACGCTGGTGGCATCGATGAGTGATACGGGAATCCAGGTGCGCGCTAGCGATAGCAACATCGGTGAAAGGCCCGTGGTTTCTGCGAGCTTATCCACGATGACCAGCGGGATATTGTTGTCTTTCGCATTTTGCATGCTGAGGTAGGTTTCTTCTGGTTCGCCCGGAAGCGGAGAACGGACCAGAAAATTGGCCTCCGCCAGGCTATTGCGCAGCATCGTTGCCAGCGGGCTGGTTCCAAATACTATGACGGGCTTAGGCGCTGCCGATCGGATGATGCCATAAGCCAGTAAGTCATCAAATAAGCTATGTGCTGCGGACTGGCTAAGGTCCGCGTAGCGGGATGTCATGGAAAAATCCTCGCGGCTAAAAACGCGAGGAAGTTGGTGCAGACCCGCTGCAAGCGCATCGGGCCGTGCGGTTTCGATGATGCCTACGCGGGTGGAATCAGCACCGAATTGCAGGCAGTGTTCATCTCGTTGGACAACGCGCACACCAGGTGCGAAATAAAACCGGTGTTGCTCGCCTCCCATACAAATCCCCCCCGAGAGTTTGTGCAGCGTAATTTAGACCATATTAACGTGAGGTGCTAACGCTCGTCGTCAGAATCACCTGAGTCGTGCGAATCAGCGTCGGTACCGTCGCCGTGACTGTCGGCCTCATCGTCAGCCGCACCGTCGTCTGCACTGCTGTCTTCACCGCGCAGCATTTCTTCTAGTTTGGCGAACTCCGCCTCAAATTCCTGGTCGCCGTTTTCATCCAGCAAACCGTCGATAAAGGCAGCTGGGTTATCCAGGTGCTCAGGCTGTGGCAAAAAGTCCGGGTGCTCCCATACCGAATCGCGCCGATCCACGCCGACCGCGACGGTAGAACGGCGCCACAACTCGGTAGCATCGCTCACCCGTGGCGCGCTGAGCTCAATGCCGACGACCTTTTCGAAGGCTTGCTCTGCAGAACCACCGGAGGCCCGACGACGTCGCCACGCTTCTGCCATGGCCTGGGTGGATGGAATGCGATCCTGCAAGGCTTCGCTAACGACGAATTCCACCCAACCTTCGATCAGCGCCAGCAAGGTTTCCAAGCGTGCCACCGCAGTGGTATTCCGCGAGGTAATCCGTGGCGACAGGTCCATACCCTGCAAATTCTGCATGGCATCCTGAATCGATTGTGGATCCCCAGATTCCAGGTTGAGGTCGCGAGCGGCTTCTTCAATATGGCTGGTATCAATGACCAAACCGACGGCATATTCCTCTACCGACGAGACCAAACGCTCACTTAACCACGGCACGTGCTTAAACAGGCGTTGGCGAGCGACTTCCCGGGCAGCGATATAAACTAGTACCTCTTGGCCTTTGACATTGAGATCGCGGGCGATGGACTGGATATTGTGCGGCAGCACGGCCGTGGTGCCGCTGGGGGCGACCGGCAAGCCGAAGTCTGAACCAGTCAGGGCCTGTTGTGCTAGGTCACCCAATGCGTGGCCCAATTGCATGCCGAAATTCATGCTAGAAAGTTGGCTCATCATAGTCGACATTGGGCCCATCATTTGCCGAGCTTCCTCCGGCATGGATTCCAGCTGGGCTTCGTTCATGTGTTTAGCTACGGGATCGACGAACCGCTTCCACATCGGAATCGTTTGCTGCAGCCAATCTTCTGCGTTCCAGGCGGCTATGCGGTTGTTGGCCGTCGGCAAGTCAGTGGCGTCGTCTAACCAGAGTTCTGCCAGCCGGGCTGCTTCTTCCACCGCGGTGGTGTCTTGGGTGGAGATTTTCGATGCAGATTTGATCTGCTGGCCGGCGATACGCTTGGCCATGTCGTAATTAACGGGGGAGTCGTCGTTGCTGTTATTCATCGACGAACCCATACCAGACAGCATCTGGCCGAATTGGTTCAGCATATCGCCGAGGCCGCCGGGACCACCGCTGCGGCCGTTGTGGTTCCGGTCATCGTCGTCATCACCGTTGCCACTAGTGGGAAAGGAAAATCCGAATCCGTTAGTCATGTCTCTAACCTACAGAACATGGTGGCGCGTGTGCTTGGGTCAGGCGCGGAAAAGCACAACGCTGTGAGCGAACAGGGTAGTCTTTGAGGGGTGAATGACGCTGTAGATTCCCGCACGGAGAACACTTACCGAACGGGCAACGCCGGCAAGAAGAAAACACCGCGCGTAAGCCAGGTCGCGCTTGGTGCCATCCCCGTCGTAATTTTGGGCGGATTGGTCAGCATGGATCATATTCCTGGTACTAATATCTCTCTGGCCGTGCCGTATGCCGCTGAAGGTAAGGGGCCGACGTTTAATACTTTGAGTGAGGTCAGTGGCACGCCTGTTGTCGACGTCGATGCCGGCGAGCAGTATACGGTGGATGAAAACCCAGCCGGAAACCTCAACATGACGACTGTCTCTGTGCGTACAAATATGACGGTCGCGCAGGCGTTCGGGCGTTGGATCGGCTCGGATGACACTATTGTTCCAATTGAAAAAATTTACCCGCCAGGTACGGATCCTGAGCAATTCCTGGAGGAAAACCACGCAGCGTTTACAGCTTCGGAAGACGTCGCGACGGTAGCCGCGATGAATTACCTGGATATGCCGACGCGTACTGCGATTGCCCAGGTGCTCGATATTTCTGCTGGCAGCGAGAAGCTTGCCGACGGCGATGTACTCCTGAAAATCGATGGCCGTGATGTGACTGCACCCGAGGATGTGCAAAGCGCGGTGCGTTCGCATCAACCGGGTGAGACGATCCGTCTGGAGTTCGAGCGTGATGGCGAGAAGCACGATGAAGATATCGAGTTGCTGGAAAATCCTCATGCCGCAGGCGAAGCACTGCTGGGGATTACTATGACGTCAGTGCCGGATGCAGATATCGATGTTACGTATAATTTGCAAGATGTTGGCGGCCCATCCGCGGGCATGATTTTTTCTTTGGCTGTGATCGATAAACTCAGCGAGGGTGATCTCACTGGAGGAAAGTTCGTCGCAGGCACGGGAACTATCGCCGAGAACGCACACGTGGGCCCCATTGGCGGAATCTCCCACAAAGTCGCGAAATCTCATGAAGTTGGTGCAGAACTGTTTTTGGCGCCCGCGGAAAATTGTACGGAAGCCACCAGTGTGGACCATGGCGATATGGTCATCGCGAAGGTGAATACCCTGGACGACGCCATCGCTGCGATGGAGGCTTTTGCCCAGGGTAAGGATGTCGAAACCTGTGCGGTTGAGCTCTAGCTAGCTCATGTCGAGCTGTGGCTAGCTCACCAGGCCTAGCTCCTTAATCTTCTGCTCTGGTTCTTCGGCATCAGCCGAGATCATGTGCTGCATGACCAGACCGGACTCGGTGTTCACCACCGTGATAATGACGGTGGATCCTAATGAGGACCAGCCGACGACGCGGTCGCCGGAATCATCCACGACCTGTGAAGTACGTAGTTCGGTCAGCGTCTGCAGTGTGGAGACAGCTTTGGATTTGGATTCGGTGAATTGGAATTGTCCCACGGACGTTCCGGTGCAGTTGTAATAGCTTTGCATGCCGACGGCTTCGCAGGAGTCGAATTCTTCAAACAACGAACGCGGAACCAGGTCACCGAAAATCTCATAGGCGTTTTCTACTGATTCGGGTAATTCTGCGGAATTGTTCGCTTGGGTTGACCGCGTCGACGTACTAGTCGAGGCTGCCGGTTTGTCTGCGGTAACTTCTGCACTGCTTCCGGCTGAACTGGCATCGCCAGAGGCGCCGGTGGTGGTGCTAGGAGAAGTGGAACTGGTGGTTGTGCCGCTTGCCGACGATGTGCTTGCCGACGAGCTGCTGGTTGTGGTTTCGCCACTGGAAGCGCTGCTGCTCGACGTTGCCGCCGTGGTAGAAGTGTCTGGTTGTGCCGATTTATCTGTGCTGCCCTCATCAGATGTGCATGCTGCGAGTACTAGTGGTAGGGCTGCGGTGGCAGCAAGTGTGGCGGCTCGTGTGGTGAACGTGCGAGCAGAAAAGATGGCGGACACGACAACTCCCGGGGTCGGCAAAGTTTCAACCTTGTGTTGAGACTATTGAGACTCTAGAGTACGTCATGACCGTTCTGGTCGAGGCCATGCCGCAATGCAGCAATAACTCCCGGAGCAATTCCTGGGCCGCCGCGCAGCTGGATGTCATCTTCGGCGAATGGGCCGGCGTCGGCAAGCTCTTCTTCGGTAGGGCGCAGTTGTAATAACGTCTGCTCAATACCTTCTGATCCTGCAGTTCGGGCAGCGTCGGTACGGGCATCGTCGGTACTTGCATTATCGGAATCATCGGGATCGTCGGCAAGCAATTCGTCGACAACCAAGTCGGAATCATTGGTGGCGGCGAATTCCTCGCGGATCACCCCTGAGAACAAACGCGCAGGCCGTGGTGCAGAATCCCGTGAATCTGCGGTGTCTTTAAACTTGATCTCTTGGGCTAAGACCGCACCGACAACGTTGTCCGGCCAGATAACCCGCGAGACATAGTCGGCAAGGTGCTCGGAGCCCGGCTCAATATTGCTCGGCAGATCGTCCTGGACAACGAGGGTGAGCGGAGAATCGTCGTCGACATCCACGGCATGCTGGGCCAATAACCGGGTCGGTACCAACGCAAACAGGGTCGGTGGGCAATCCCAGCCTTCGGGGTGAATGAAGTCGACGGCTTCCATCATCGCGCGATTAAGCATCGGCTGGGTTATCTGCTGCTTATTCATCAGAAATCAGTCCTTGTGGTTCGATGTGGTTCGATCGGCTAGTTCTTTTGTTTCGGCCTACTATTGCCTAAGCTAGATCACTATAACGCTTTCCATTTTTCGATAATTTTAAAGGAGTTGGACTTGGCTGGCAGCCTTAACCAACCGTCAACCAATCTGCGTAAGCCACCGCGCATCTTGTCGTGGTTCGTGGGCATTATCGTGGTGCTCTTCGCGCTCGGTCCGCTTGCGGTGTCGCTGTATACCGACTGGCAGTGGTTTGGTGAGGTTGATTTCCGCGGGGTGTACACGACCGCGATCATCACCCGCATCATTCTGTTTTTTGCCTTCGGTATTATCGCTGGGCTTGTGACCTTCCTGGTCGGGTGGCTCACGTGGAAAAACCGCCCGAGCGATGTCTCAATGGCAGATGTGAATTCGCCGGTGTATCAGTACCGTGATTCTATTGCCGCGACCATGCGCAAATTCCTCTACGGCGCACCGATCGTCATTGCGATTGCAGCAGGATTCATGGGCCAGGCCTACTGGCGCACCGTCCTGCTGTTTTTGAATGGCGGTGATTTTGGCCGTGAAGATGCAGAATTTGGTATGGATCTAGGCTTTTATGCCTTTAACCTGCCGTTGCTGAATATTCTGGTGTCTTCGCTGAGTGTGTTGCTGATCGTCAGCTTCCTGGTTTCGCTAGTCGGCTATTACATTCTTGGCGGTATCCGCGTTGGCAGCCAGGCAGCGGGAGTAAAGGGCTCAGTATCGAAGCCCGCACGCATTCAGCTGGCCGTTATTGCCGGCTTGTGGATGTTGGTCCAGGTTGCCAGCTATTTCCTGGATCGCTACACCATTTTGTTCAACCAGCACGATATTTTCGCTGGCGCATCGTTTACCAACCTGCATGCAGATTTGCCAGCCAAAATCATTTTGATCGTGGTTTCTGCGTTGGTGGCTGTGGCTTTTTTCATGGCTATCGTGATCAAAGACCTGCGCATCCCTGGCCTGGCTGTGGTGCTGATGCTGGTGACTTCTATCGCTGTTGGCACCGCATGGCCGATGCTGATGGAGCAGTTCTCCGTGCAACCGAACCGTGCGTTGAAAGAAGCACAATCGATTGAGCGCAATATCGATGCCACGCGTTTCGCCTACAACATCGACGAAACCAACGTGGAGTATGAGACCAACTGGGGTGCTGGAGAAGTATCTGACGACGACGTCGCTGCGGACGAAAACACGATTTCCAACCTGCGTCTGCTGGATCCAGACATTCTGGCGCCGACGTTTACCCAGCAACAACAACTTCGTAACTTCTACGGTTTCCCTGATGTGTTGTCCATGGATCGCTATGAGATCGACGGGGAACAGCGTGATTTCGTGGTGGCCGCTCGTGAGTTGGATCCGAATGCACTGCGGGAAAACCAGCGTTCTTGGATTAACCGCCACACCGTATACACCCACGGCAACGGTTTCGTAGCAGCGCAAGCAAATACCATTAACGAAGCCGCGGAATCCGCTGGCTCTACCCGTGGTGGATTCCCAGTATATACCGTGTCTGATTTGCAGACCTTGGCCTCCCGTGCTGAGGAGGAAGATGCCGAAGAACTTGGCATCAAGGTGGATCAGCCGCGTGTGTACTACGGTCCTGTCATTGCCTCGGCCGACGATGGGCTGGATTATGCGATTGTTGGGGGCACTGGCAATGACGTGGAATATGACACTGATAATTCGTCGTACACCTATACCGGCGAAGGTGGAGTTGGCATTGGTAATTGGTTCTCGCGTGCGATCTATGCCGCGAAATACCAGGAGATGAACTTCCTACTGTCGGATCGCGTTGGTGCAGAATCGAAGATTTTGTATGACCGTGACCCACGCGCCCGCGTTGAGAAGGTCGCCCCGTGGTTGACCACCGATTCGCACACCTATCCGGCTGTGGTCGATGGCAAGATCAAGTGGATCGTCGATGGCTACACCACCCTGGATGCAATGCCCTACAGCACGGAAATGTCGCTGTCACAGGCTACTCGGGATGCATTGAACCCGGATGGCACCGAACAGCGTTTGATCAACGATCGCATCGGTTATATCCGAAATTCGGTAAAAGCCACTGTGGATGCCTACGACGGCACCGTGGAACTCTACGAGTTTGATACTGAGGACCCGGTATTGGATGCGTGGCGTGGAGTATTCCCGGACACCGTGAAGGATGAATCCGAGATCTCTGATGAGCTGCGTGCACATTTCCGCTACCCAGAAGATATCTTCAAGGTGCAGCGCAACTTGCTCGCGCGCTACCACGTGGATGACCCAGGCGTGTACTTTTCCAACGATGCCTTCTGGTCGGTTCCTCTGGACCCAACCCAGCCGGAATCCCGGGAGTTGCCGCAGCCTCCGTATTACGTGATGGCTGCGGACCCAGAAAACCCAGACAAGTCCAGCTTCCAGATGGTTACTCCGTTCCGTGGTCTGGAGCGTGAATTCCTGTCGGCGCACATGACGGTGACTTCGGATCCGGAAAACTACGGTGACATCACCGTGCGTGTCTTGCCGACGAATACGCAGACGCAAGGTCCACGCCAGGCGCAGGATGCGATGATGTCGTCTGACCAGGTTGCTCGTGACCGTGGTCTGTGGGAGCGCACGAACGAGCTCTACAACGGTAACTTGCTGACTTTGCCGGTAGGCGGCGGTGAGATTCTCTACTTGGAGCCGATTTACGCCGAGCGTAAGGACCAAGATTCAGCCTTCCCGAAGCTGCTGCGTGTGTTGGTTTCTTACAAGGGCCGCATTGGTTATGCACCAACTATCGGTGAGGCGCTGGAACAGGTAGGCATCGACTCGCAGGCGGCGCAAGACATCGACCTGGTCGATGGTGATGAGTCCAGTTCCCGTAGTTCTTCCGATGATGCTGATGCGGTTGATACGGCAGAAGCTGGTGCTTCGGCTTCCAGCGACAAAGATGCCGACTCGGATCGCGATTCTGCGGATGGTTCTGGTCCAACCCCGCCGGCTAGTGGCCAAGGTGTCGACGCTATTAACGATGCCCTCCGTGATCTGGAGAAAGCGCGGGATGGTTCCTTCGAGGAATACGGACGCGCGCTGGATCGCTTAGACCGTGCGGTGGAAAACTACCAGTCGCAGAATTAGCTATACCACGATTGCCAGCTATGCAATGCCAGTAAGATATTGCTCGCGAGATTGATAATAATCCCACTGTGTGCCCAGCGCATGGCGGGATTTGGCATATCTAGCGATGGTATGTATAGTTACATGATGTCAGCGAGCGAGAGATCGCGAAGGTTCACGAGAATATAAGCCTTCAGCTGGCAGATGAATTGAATATCATCCGACGCGGGGTGGAGCAGCTCGGTAGCTCGCTGGGCTCATAACCCAGAGGTCGCAAGTTCGAATCTTGTCCCCGCTACCAATATTCAACGTATTCCCCAGTGGTGCTTAGCGCCGCTGGGGATTTTCCGTATGCCTGATTTAAAAAAGTGGGGTATCTTGGGGGTTAAGTAGCAAAAATGTGTCTGATCGGCGTGTCGCCAATTCCCTAGATTTGTCCTTTCCGGATACCGATTGAGTGTGTGTATTCAACATCGATACCCTGGTCGTAGAAGGCTGGTCGTCCTGTTTCAAGGTCGGCTTTGTTGAAGTCTTCTGGGACAAGATCTGTGACTTTGGCGAGTTGGTCTTGTCCGAAATTGCACTGCCTGGCGATCTCGAGTGGATCGTCAGGCAGTTGCGTTTGTGAGTGCAGATATCATTCGAGCATTTTTCTTTGCCGTTCCCCGCTTCTGCCTCGGTGTGCATCAGCAATGCGTTTAAGTTGAGCGTTGATACCGCCTTCTAAACTGTTGGTTGTTGATGCCCAGTTATTAGGGGAAATCGCAGTTGGTGGTGGCTGGAGAAAGGTAAATAACCAGCCTTTGTGTGAGAGATCAAGCAGTGAGTTATACGCTTTGCGCACCCGCAGATGCGTCCATTCCCAGTGGTGATTTAAGGTTTGTCTTTCTTTCGGCAAGGTTGTCTTCTCGTCGAGAAAACGTTGATGGACTCGACCGAAGTCATGTAATTGAAGTATCCATTCACGTGCCTGGTCAACGGTTGTGACCTTGGTGAGTGTGAGCGCTAAGCCGTAGATAGCTTTGCCGGCATCGGTGCGTGGCCGGCTGGTGGTATACCGGCGGACAACGCGTTGAGCATGGACCAGGCAGCGTTGAATGCGGGTGTTGGGCCAGCAAGTTTTAATGGCGGAGTATGCACCTTGTCCGCCGTCAAGGACTACTGGGGTTGCCCGCAAATCGTGGACACGTAGTGGAGCTACCTAATGATTAGGCAGCTATTTCTTTTCTGCTGGTGGTT
>NZ_JASPGD010000005.1 GCF_030232885.1 Corynebacterium sp. MSK297 | reverse complement strand
CCATATCTTTCTGACCTGGTCGGTCGTTATGGTCTCCTATGTTAAGTCATCCGGTCCGAAAAACCCCGCCCACACCACCTGCCCTAGTCGCCTGCCGACTGGAAAATTATTCCCGCGGCCAATATAATATTGAATTTCGCGATGCCTTTCCAGGAACACGCCGCCCATATTCCCCAACCGTCATTTCATACAAGTCACCGCCATTCTTAAGCATCACGTCCCCGGGTTTAATTGGTTGGCACTCGAAGCCTCTCAGCGTATCCTGCCCTTCAGTTTTATTCTCCCACGAATCTGGAATTATCTTAAATAAACCTCGAGTAACCCCTTTATGGACAGCAACTACATATTGGATATCATTTTTCTTAATCTTATTAATATCTATTCTCCACCATCCACAGATGGATTTGCTCATAGCATCAAAGCTGCACTGTCTCACAGCGCTAGTAAGCCATTCCTTTTTATACCCATACCCGTCCCGCGTTTTACCCACAGGCATCCCGTCTCGAATTTCCTCTCCAGGAATATCTTCAGGACACTCCTGCCAGTCTCCAAGTATAATCAGTAGCAACGGAATTCGAACTTGTAATTCTGGCGCAGTTTTGTCCCGGATTAGATCATCTAGCAAACTAATACCGTGACCCCTCGCAGCTTCACGACGAGCATTTGTCAATTGCTTTTTGTAAGAATCTGGAAAATTCACTGCTTCCTGGCTGATGGCAAACGGAAATGCACGAAGCAAATCTATCGCCGCAGCCTCGACTGCCGTATATTCGTTAACTGAATTCATTCCGTATCTCAGAATCCAGATCTTCGGTTCCAGGCCAGCTTCCCTTATTTGTTTAATGCGCTCGATTTTACGACTCTGATCTTGAGGGGCATCGGCGTCTTGAGGAAACTCAGCTTCTAATCCGTGGTCAGCAAAACGGCTTCCTTCGCCTTTGCCAACATAAAAAGGTAGGCCACATCGAGGATCAACCAGCATATACACATAGCGCCCGAGTTCCGCCCCGACTTGCTGCTGAATAGCCATACTCATTGAGTTCGAACGCAATGCGCCATCTTCATTTTCCACGTTAAAATCCATTTTTGACCAAATTCTCCCTTTAACCAATGAGTTTTGTCAGTCCTAGCATTCTTCTAGCCAAGACGACTACCGATTTCTTCACAAACAGAGTCACTTTCACCGTAAATAGCGTAAGTTTCATATCACCTTCCCCTCACCGCTCCGGTGGGACGTTTCCGGACATAATGACTTTCTGCTGGGCATCATCCCAGCGGAAACCGGCTTCCGTGGTGCCAGAACGATTCGCATTTCCCTCCCCCTCCCGCGGCCAGTGGTAGGTCACCGCTATTTCCGAGCTATTCACCCGCTGGACCGTCGGCATGAACCCATAGGCTTTGGCAGTCGCGGTACCAAGGAACTCACCATGATGAAACAACATAATGTGAAATGGTGACGAAGAAGTACCGCCCTCAATCATCACAGTCTGCCAAGACAGCGCAGCACACGGGTCATAGCCAGAAGAATCTATCAGCTCCCAGCCGAAACCTCCCCAACGATCTAACTGGGGCTCACCGATAGAAAACGCAGTTTGTGCATCGTTGCTACCGCAGGAATCACCGCCTCCCGATTTGTTGCTTGCGCAAGAATTCGAGTTTCGAGACTCCGAACAGCCTGCACCATCATCGGAATCAAGCACGACGTTCGGTGGAATCGGCTTAGAGTCGCCATCATTAAAACCGTCGGTCGAGGAATCCCAGGCCGTGCTGTGGGTTTCCGATTTCTTAGTTTCGTTCTCGTCGGTGCCAGAAGACTCTGCTGCTTCGATGTCTGAGGTGGGCTCAGACGTAGCAGACTGAGCACTAGAATCCGCCTGCTCGTCGCTACAGGCAGCCAACAGCGTGCACGACAGTGCAACACCCGCCATGAGGCCAAAGGCGCGTCGTCGACAAGCCTGTAAAGATTTAACCTGCAGCATTATCGCCGCTATTCCTTTCACTTAGTACACCGGATACGCGGGTGTTTAGCACGGATCCGAAAAATCTGCGTTGTTGTTTAACGATCGGGCATTTCCGCCATACTGGGATTTCAAACGACACGCCTCGTTCACGTCATTGCCAGCATCGAAATACACCGCGTAGACATCCTGGCCTTCATACTGCGAACGCATCGAACTACACGCATCACCCTTGATCACCTTAGAACCAGGGAATTTCTGCTGCACACGGTCCGTCTCCGGGTTTGGGTTTCCTCCCGGTGACACAAGGACTGTTTCCGCGATCATGATCCAACGGCCGTCACACCGCATGTTCGCGTAGCCAGCATTAGAGTTTCCGCTACCGGATGCGTTCGTCTGCTGACCCGATCCAGAATCTGCACTGCACATTTCTAACTGCGCCATTAGCTCTTTGGGGGCACCAGCATCTTTCAACTTGCTCCTGTCATAGCAATGCGCGGGGCCAGGGCCTGGATTTCCATCTGCGCTATACGCTTTCCACCCATTATCTTTGACCCAATAAAACACACCACGATTAGCCGAGTTATCTTCCGCTGCGTAGAGCCATTGCCCATCGCAATAAACTTTCAATAAATCCTGCCGAGAAATAGCAAGTTCATCCGCGTAGCGGCCACACTTTTGCTCGCGGGTAAGCACAATCTGCGCTGGCTCTGAAGATTTCGATTCCGAAGTATTTTCCGCAGACGATCCCGTGCTGGAGCTTGTAGATTTTTCATTAGTCTCGTCGGCGGGTGTGGACTCTTTAGTCGTGGAATCCGCAGCACCGGCGGCAGAATTATCCTCGCCATCCGAATCATTGAAGCCCACCGCAGCCCAAGTGATACCGCCAGCCAAAACCAGCACAGCAACAATGACACCGACAATCACCGCGATGCGCTTCCCCTTGCCCGCGCCCTGCGCATCATTGTTTTCTGCAAACTGCTGCACAGACGCTTTCCCAGAGGTGGCAGGCGCAAAGACGTCGGTTTCTGGGTGCGTCTGCGACGGGGCTGACTCGCCCCACGAATTGTTATTCGAGGACGGTCCAGACTGACCCCAGGAATTATTATCAACCAACAGCGGGCTCCTTCATGCGAAATTGACCTAGAAAACTTCTAAACATTTATTTTTGCTGCGCGTGCCTTAGCTGGAATACCCCACATCAGGCTTCGGTATTTCCCATGATTTTGCGGATCGTCCACACAAACTCCCCTAAAAGCAACAACAAAGGCGTCAGAAGAACTGCCCGTGCAGCGGAAACTCTGAAAGCATCACCCTTCTCCTCAAGCGGAGACGCACCACCAAGCTCGCCTACGATTTCAGCAAATACATCAGCCTCACTCGCCGCATTCGCAAGAAGCCAACCGCGAATACCGGCAATGATCCACATGAGCAGCAACAAACCCCACACCACTGCCCACATAATGGACTGGCAGCGCTGACGACGCGGAGCAACAGCAAAAGTCTTCGAGCTAAAGTCCACGGTCAGTTGCTTTTTTGACATATTGAGACTGGTATTACGCTTTACAGGTTCGCTGGTTGTCGATGTCTGCTGTGCATACTGCTGCCAACCAGAAGCCGAATCATCTGAACTGGAATTTTCACTGGCAGGTACAGCTTGTGCTGACTGCGTCTCATCCGGTAACTCAGCGATATCTTTGATTCGCGCTATGTTGACTTCCGGCCCAGAAGAATTCGCAATTTCTTCGTCATAATGTTTCCTGCGGTTGTGCGAAGCGAAAATCTTGCGCGCTGTATTTAACTCATCCCGCGCTACCTCGTCGTCAGGAGAAGTCTGCGCCAGTTTTCTATCGATTTCAGCTGTCAGCTCCGCAGAATCCGCCGCGGCATCCAGGGACAGGGAATCATAAAGGTTGTAATGCGGCATAAAAAGCCTTTCTAAAATCGACAACGTGTTTGGGTTATACGGTGTGTGGTCTATACGGTGCTTGAGCTATGCCATTCTCAGGCGTCAGCCCAGCACACACCATCGACAAGCATCAGGGATTAGCAAGGGTCAGAAGAATCAGAATCATTATTCAGCGAGCGGGCGTCACCTCCATATTTCGCTTTCAGACGGCACACCTCTTTCCGGTCATGACCGGCGTCAAAATAGACCGCATAGGTATAGCCACCATCAACATTGCCTTGTATCGAGCTACAAGCAGACCCGTTCACCACTTTTGATCCCGGGTATTCTTGCTGCACAGGCCGCGTTTTTAAATCTGGATTACCACCCAGCGGGACAATCACTGATTCCACAATGAGGATGTAACGACCATCGCAGCGCACGCCCCAGCCGCCATCAAGAGTATTTCCACCATCCGCCTCATAAATCTCGCCGCTATATTCGGTCGTGTCACACGCAGGAAGTTGCTCAATCAGCCCCTGCGGCGCTCCTGCATATTTGAGACTTGGGATGTCATAGCACCCAAAATTGGTCTGTTGCATGGTCCCATCCGGGTCATACAGTTTCCACCCGTCGGAAACCCAATAAAAAAGGTCATAAACAGCGCTCTGTTCCTTCGCTACAAACAACCAGGAAGAATCGCAATACTTTTGCAACATCTGGTCTGCATACTCTGTAGCCACTGCTGCATAGCGGTCGCATTTTTCATCCACAGAAACGGCATTCATCCTACCGAGACCCAACGAATCATACGACTTCGTGGGAAGAGTCTCCGAAGCCGCGGCAGTGCTTTCTACCGGCTGAGACTGAATAGTAGGGATTGAGGTAATAGGGCTTGAGGTAGTAGGCATCGACGAAGTGGAGCTTAAAGAACTTACGGCAACAGCATCTGGAGACTCTGTTTCACCGCCGCTAACAGCCACTGCCGCCCACGCAAGACCGCCGGCTAGTGCAACAACAGAAGCAATTGCTACAGCAATCACCCCAGCACGTTTACCCGCGCTGGTTTCTTTACGAGGCGCCAGACCCGAACCTGCGTGACCAGCAGTCCCCGGCGCCGCACCCCAAGAATCGTTTCTGGGCTGGCCACCCCAAGAATTGCGGTCAGTCAACTTCGAGCTCCTTCATGCACAACAACTACCGACACCGACGACAACCCCCATGAGAAACCAACATTGGCCTCTACAGATTATGCGATATTATTTCCCTGCGATTGACATATCTCATTGTAAAGATGCCGAATCAACAGGCAAACCCCAGAATCACTCTTATTTTTTATGTCACTCGTTTGTATTAATGGTGACATTTCCACGGCGGAATGGTTATCCTAAAATTGGCCATTACCAACAATTGAAACCCCCGCTGGAGTACTTTTAGCCAACTGTGTCTACACTGCACACCATTTTCGGACCATGCCGCACCCACCTCGTGTGGCGCTTAATCCCAGGCTTAGCCCAGCCCCCCCAAAAAACGCCCCACCCCCAATTAAGGGGGAGTACACAAGAAAGATACCCACATGCCAGTCAACCGCAACCTCAACGCAGCCGAATTGCACGCAACGAGAAATCGCATCAGCGTATCGCCGGATATCATCAGACGGCTAGGGGCCGCACTGGGTTACGCAGGCATCGAAGCATTCACCCCGGAAACCACTGCTCAACTCAGCACGGTCGTCGACTTGGGAGACATCATCGACCTGCAATTACTCAACCAATTACCCACCCTGGAAGTAGCGCCAAGCATAGAACAGCAACGTGAAGCAGATACTGCGCACCAGCTGCTCCACCGAATAAGCGCCGGAGATTACCTCACCCGGCAGCAAGCCCACGACCAACTGCCCCGCACCAACGTCACGCTGTTTCGAATGGGGCATCCACGATTATGGGCCTTTGCTGTGCGGCAACGGTTGCCACAAAATGCAGACCAGGCCATCCCCGCATCCTTCCACCGCGATATCACCGGCCCGTACACCACACCGGAAGAAGCCTGGTTGGGCACCTACGTCGCCGACGCGACAAACCTGGGCGAACTCACCACCCGGGTCGACGACGCAGGCCTCGACGACGACCGGCAACAACGCCTACGGCTAGGCATGAGCTTGGCCGATACTTACCGGCAAGTCTGGAGCTCAGCACGCGGCCACTGGAGAATCAGCCCCAACACGCGGTACATCGTTCCCTCACGCTTCGGTTACTGCCCATTCGTCTTTCGCGTGGCCGAAAACGGCTGGCGAGCCGATGCATTCCCCGGCAGTCACGACCGCCTGATGGCCACCGAAGGGTACTGGATCGACGTCGAGCGCAAGCGACTCATCCACCTCGGCGCACCCGACCCGAACGATGCATGGTTGCCTACGGTGCACGTCGCCAAGCAGGCCCCAACGGAAGAGGACCTGGCAGTGGCACGAGCCCTCTCCGGACAAATTATTGCGCTGGGTGCCGGGCAGAAAAACATTACGATCCGGCTGCGGCAAAGCAACCGGAGGTTGTCCTTCGACCAGTAGCCGTCGGCAAGCGGATAGCCACAGCTGCCACAAACCCGCCGAACCTAGTCCAGGATCTGCTCCCGCAGAATCGACATCGGGATCGAGCCATAGCTCAACGCCTCCGCGTGGAACTGCGGCACGCTCATGCCCTGCGCCACCACGGCATCGCGCAAATCCGACCACATGCGCTGGCCCAACGCATACGACGGCGCCTGCCCCGGCCAACCCAAATACCGGTCCAGCTCAAACGTCAACGTGGCCTCATCCAACGCGCAGTTATCACGCAAGAAGTTCTTGGCGTAACACACATCCCAGTGGCCCGGACCATCCGGCACCTTCTTGCCCAGGTGCATACCAATATCCAGCACCACACGGGCCGCACGCAGACGTTGCGCATCCAACATGCCCAGACAGAAGCCCGGATCATCCAAATAGCCCAGGTTCGCCATCAGCTGCTCGGCGTACAACGCCCAGCCCTCACCGTGGCCAGAATTCCAGCACGCCACGCGACGCCACAGGTTCAGGTTCTCCCGCTCCATCAGCGTCTGCCCCAACTGCAGGTGGTGGCCCGGAACGCCCTCGTGGTACACCGTCGTCAATTCCTGCCAGGTGTGGAAGGTGGTGGTTTCCTTTGGCACCGACCACCACATGCGGCCAGGCCGGGCGAAATCATCCGACGGCGGGGTGTAGAAAATGCCGCCGGTGCCAGCTGGATCAATCTTGCACTCGATGGTGCGCACCGGCTCTGGGATATCGAACTCCGTGCCGTGCAGCGCAGTGATCGCAGCATCGGCCTTCTCCTGCATCCACTCAACCAACGCGTCGGTGCCACGCAATAGGTACTTCGGATCTTGATTCAGCCGACGGAAAACCTCGCGACAATCCGTCTCGTCGTCGTAAATCTGCGCTGCAGTCTTGCGCTGCGCCTCGCTGATCTCCCGCAACTGCTCCAGGCCCCACTGGTAGGCCTCATCCAAATCCACGCTATCGCCGACGAACAACCGGGAAAAACGCTCATAGCGCTCACGGCCCACCCCATCGCGGGAACTGGACTGTGGCACCACTTCCAGCGTCAACCAATCCGCGAACTCACCAAACGCAGCCTTGGCATCAACCACTTCTTGGCTGTGCGAATCCAGCCCCAGCCCCTCCAACAGCGAACCCGGCTGCGCCAGATCCTCACACTGGTTCACCACAGCATCCACCTGGCGGTACTTCGGCGCATGCCCATGCGCGCAAGCATCCTTCAGCGATTCGCGGTACCCATCCAAACTGTTGCGCACCGAGCTCAACCGGGAACGCAGATTATCCAGATCCTCGGTGGATTCATGAGGCATGAGCACCAAGGTGTCGCGGATGGTCTGAACCGGCGAAGCGATATTGTTCAGCGCCGCCTCAGTCTCACCGGCATGGTGCAGGTCCAACTCCAACAGCAGCCGATCGCGCAATACATTCGCGGTAACGTAATCGACTTCGTCGAAATCATCGTCGTCATCCGACTCATCCGTGGCTTCATCGAGTGCGTTGACATCCTCGATCATTTCGCGGGTGCGGTCAGCGACAGCCTCGTAATACTCCGGGGAGAAATCCTCCAACTTGTCGTCGTAGCCCGCAATGCCCCACGCGGTGGCGTCAGTGGGGGAAAGTTCTGCTAAGTCATAGACAAAATTCTCGCAGGAAGCATCCAGCAAGGACGGCGGACGCGGCTGGGTGCGGTCCTGGGTCCACTGCTGCCCGGCGCGGTTTTCGCGCACGTCTGCGGTCGATTCGCTAGTCATAGCAGGTGAGTCTAAACCCATTTGCCTGTAAGTTTCCACCCAGGTTGGTGTTAGTCATCCCACCGTTTGACCTAGTAGCTCACCCATCGATTAACCCAGCCGGGGCTTTGTGGTGTTTTCCCCTGGTCAGTAGGCGCTTGGCAGGGTATTCATAGTATCCTTTACTGCCATGGATGCACCCGGAAACGCTACTGGTAAAGCGACTGGCAACGCTAGCAACGCTGGCGGAAGCACTGGCGAAAATGACGGCGGAGATGATGTCGCCGCGGCCCGCTCCGCAGCGGAATCTTTCCCGCAACCCCAAGCATTTGGCCAACCTGCCACCCCGGCTGCAAAATGCCTGTATGTGATCCGGCAGAACTCGGTGATCAGCCGCGCGGACTTGATCACCGCCACCGGTCTTTCCCAGCCGACGATCACCCGCGCGATCACCACCTTGATCGCCGAAGGCTACGTCGTCGCCCGGGAAGACCTTGCCCGCTCGCATGGCCGCGGCCGGCCCACCACCCCGGTGGAACTCGCTAAACCACAGTGGATGCTCGCGGGCATCGCGGTGGGCACGAAAGAGACGTTCCTGTCTGTTTTCGATATCCGTGGCCGCACGATCCGCGAGTCCACCATCGACACGCCCGTCGCCCAGTTGAGCGAAAGCGACTTCATTCAGCACATCATGGCTGGGCTACACCGCTTGGTCACGGGCTTGGAGCACACGTTGTTGTCCGTGGGCGTGACAACATCCGGCCAGGTCAGCCGCGACGGTGTGGTCAGTGCGCCGAACCTAGGTTGGGAAAAGGTCGACGTCGCCGCCGCGTTGCGTTATCAGTTCTCGGTGCCGGTTTCGGTCTCGTCGGCGGTGCCAGCAATCCTGGGTTCCGAGATGCAGGCGGGTGACCTATTAGTGACGGACGACGCCAACCGCACCCTGGTGCTGTTTGCCGACGACTCCCTCGGGGCCGCATCCACCAACACCTCGGGCGTGCACCCCATCGAAACCTTGCCGACGCTCAGCGATGACACACTCGGGTTCGCGCAAGCCGCACCGGAAAAATCGCTGATCACAGGCTCCATCCTGGCGCGCATCACGGAGAAATTCCCGGAGTTAGATCCCGCACCGACCACCCTGGCGCAGGCTGTCGCCATGGCGGCGGACAACGAAGGTGTGCGGGAAATCCTGGATGCCCGCGCTAGTGCTTTGGCGCGGCTGACGGTGGATTTGGTGGAAAAATACAGAATTTCCACCGTGGTGGTGGCTGGTTCGGCTTTTGTGGATGATTCACGTGCGCCGAAGCTCTTTGCCGCCACCGTGCGCGAGATCATGACCACCGCCCAAGCCCCGAAGATGCGCATGATCCCCACCCACGAAGAGGTGGTGCGTTCGATTACGCGGGCGGCTGCGCTAGACCAGATGCTGCGTGAACCGCTGGATCTGGTGCCGAAAGACAACGTGAACTAACACAGCCGTCGGGCTAATTAGCTGTAGCGGACTTCCTCGAGCGAGAGCCCAGTGCCCTCACCGTTGATGTCCTTGTGCACCGCGGCGGTCTCGACATATTTCGCGGCGTGCGGGATAAACGCTTGGGATTCGTCGTCGGCAAGCTCCCGGCGCACCTTCGCGGGTACGCCGGCGGCCAGGACTTTGTCACCAATTTCGGCACCTTCCAGCACCACTGCACCAGCGGCGATGAGCGAACCCGCGCCGATCACGGACCGCGATAACAGCGCGGATTTCATGCCGATCAGCGTGCCGTTACCCACGCGCGAGCCGTGCACCAGCGCCATGTGACCGATGGTGACGTCGTCGCCAAGCACGCAATCAGCGTGGGCGTCGACATGCAGCACCGAATTGTCCTGGATATTAGTGCGTGCCCCGACCTTGATGCGGTTGACATCCGCGCGCAACACACACCCGTAAAACACGGACGCATCCGGGCCGATCTCCACATCACCGATCAGGGTGGCATTCGGCGCGATGAACGCAGACTCATGCACGCGCGGGGTTGCGCCGTTGAAAGGGAGAATAAGTGCCATGCCACTATGCTAATGGGGCTGTGCTTGCCGACGCCGGGCCGTCGCACACCTGCCGGAGGACTCCCGCTTGCCGACGCCATGTTTAACGTGAAACATTGTCCACTAGCTCGCAGAACTGGCCCACCCCCAGATACACCCGCGCGCGCATCCCGAGACCCGAGGCAGCCGCCAGGTGCCCCTCGTTGGAGCTAATAAACATGGTTTCGCGGGCATTGGCGCCCATCGCGTCGACGGCGACTTCCAGCATGCGTTCGTCGGGAAGCGCCACCCCGATATCGCCGGAAAGCACCAGCGCATCCAGCTCTTCCAACTGTGGATACTGGCGACGCAGGTTCTGCGACTGGCTCAAAGAACAATTCGCGGTACCACCGACGGAAATGTCGGCATCCAGCAGGCTATCGATGCAGCCCCAAACCTCGGTATCCAGCTGGCTGCGCGGGTGGGTATCAGCGGCGATGGCCTCGGCAATATCGCAGTCCTCCAGGCCCACGCGGGCGATCATATACTGCCAAAACCGCTGGTCGCCAAGGTCGCCACTGAAATATGCGGGGCGGAGCTCGCTGAAAACCTGCCAGAATTTTTGTGCCTGCGGGGCGGCTAGATCGTAAATACCAGCAGCGCGCAGCAATGCTTGATCGCGAGGCTCACGCGGAGTGCGCACCAGCGTGCCTGGCAAATCCACCAGCAGTTTCATCTGTGCCATGCCCTCCCAGTATAGAGCGGCAAGAAAACAGGCGCCGAGGGCACTTAGTCATTGCGGGGTTGGTACAGGGCTAGTGCAGGTCCCTGCCTCTGCCCTGGTGGGTGGGCCCACCTTCTGCATTGTCTTGCGTAGGATGATGCAGAAAGGATCTGTGTAATGAGTATCGTCGATATTTCCGGCCTGAGTGTGAAAATTGGCCATAAGACCTTGCTGCGCGATATCAACGTGCACGCAGAAGCCGGGCAAGTTACCGGCCTGATCGGCCCGAATGGTGCGGGTAAATCCACGTTATTGGCCGCAATGTGCGGTGATCTGGAGACTACAACTGGCAGCATCAGCTTGGCAGGCGTCGATCCGGCACAGGCTTCACCTAAGGAATTGGCGCTGATCCGTGCAGTGATGTTGCAGGATGTTTCAGTTTCTTTTGAGTTTTTAGTCCGCGATGTGGTGGCCATGGGGCGGCGCCCATGGGCAAAGCAGGTGGAGCCGCACGTCGACGAGCAAGTCATCGATGCCGCACTTGCAGCCACGGACACCACGCACCTTGCAGAACGCGATATTTCCACGCTTTCTGGTGGTGAGCGGGCCCGGGTGGCATTGGCACGCGTCTTGGCGCAGCAAACTCCCATCGTGTTTTTGGACGAACCCACTGCCGCGCTGGACATCAGCCATCAAGAACAGGTGCTGGCGTTGGTGAAGAATCTGGCGCATGAGGCCAATATCGCGGTTTTTGTGGTCATGCATGATTTGAATGCGGCCGCGGCCTATTGTGATCGCATCATTTGTCTTGCCGACGGCACCATAGCTGCCAAGGGCGAGGTTTCTGAGGTCTATACCGATGAAATTTTATCTTCTGTCTATCAGTGGCCTATCGAAGTCACCTCGCACAATGGGCACTATCTGGTGAGTCCGGCGCGCCAACACCCCGCCCCCGAGCAGGATGATTTGGTCCGGTTATTGGGTGCTCGTTAAACGCTTGCCGACGGCGGTTGCGGCATGGTGAGCTTGTGTAAAAACGAATACTATTTCCAGGGTCTATTCCAGGGAAATCTAAAAATCCCAGTCATCATCTTCAGTTTCCTCGGCCTTGCCGATGACATACGAGGAGCCAGAACCAGAAAAGAAATCATGGTTTTCATCCGATCCCGGGGTGAGCGCGGCCAGGATCTCCGGCTTCACAGTAGATTCTTCATCACTGAAACGTTGCTGCAACCCCAAATTCATCAGCGCCTTATTCGCGTTGTAGCAAATGAACTTTACGACGTCGTCGTAAAGATCCAAAGGACGGTAAAGTTCCTCAGAATAGCTTAGTTCCAGCTCATAGAGTTCGTCGAGAAGCTCATACACAAACCCTGTAACCTGCGCTTGCGTCGCAGCATCGTAGGTTTCTAGGCCCCGCTGGAATTTATAGCCCGAGTAATAGCCATGCACCGCCTTATCGCGCAGAATGAGCCGAACCATGTCTGCAGTATTGGTCAGCTTGCCGCGGGCTGCGAAATACAGTGGAAGATAGAACCCGGCATACAATGAAAACGACGACAACAGGGTGGCGGCCGCCTTGCGCTTGAGGGTGTTATCGCCGTAGTAGTGCTTGAGCACGGCTTTCGACCGGGCCTGCAACACGTCGTTGTCCACGGCCCACTGATAAGCCGCATCGATTTCTGCAGTGTTCGAGAGCGTGGAAAACACGGAAGAATAGGATTTCGCGTGCACGGCCTGCATGAACGCAATATTGGTATAAACAGCCTCTTCGTGTTCGGTGCGCGCATCCTGAATCTGGCTGACTTCCCCGACCGAAGCCTGCACGGTATCCAGCATGGTCAAACCAGTAAATACCTTCATCGTTAATTCACGCTCAAGCTCGCTGAGATTGCGCCAATCAGAATGATCATTGGACAGCGGCACCTTTTCTGGCAGCCAAAAATTGGAGGTCAGACGGTTCCAGACTTCCAAGTCCTTCTCGTCCTGGGTCCGGTTCCAGTTCACCGGCCGTAGGCGCACCTTGGGGTCGTCGCGAAACGCCGTTGGGGTGGCGGAATAGTCATAAATGGTCATTAACTACTGCTCCTTCCAGAATTTATCCAGGCCTTCGCGCACGACTGCAGCGTCGCGGTCTGTACCCAACAGCTCATAGTGGTAGAGCTCGGGGACCTGGCATTTAGATGAAATGATTGCTCCGGCAATGCAAAAATCGGAGCCAAAATTGGTGTTTCCCGACGTGATAACACCGCGGATGAAGCCACGGTTGGTTTCGTCGTTAAGAAACGCAATAACCTGCTTGGGTACGGCGCGACGACGATCGCCGCCACCGTAGGTCGGGGTGACCAGGACAAACGGACGCGAAACCCGAATCATGCCCTCTTTGCGTGGGTGTACGGGGATGCGTACTGCAGGACGGCCTAGTTTTTGGATGAACCGGTGCGTGTTTTCGGAAACACTGGAGAAATACACCAGGTCTGGCGATTCCTCCGGGGCGAGTTCGGCGAAAGTGAGTGGTACTTTCGCTGTGGAAGCCACGAGAAAACCTCCTCGAGATAGATATATAAGAATTTACTTACTAGTTTTTTGGTTTATGCAATAAGTATGGCAGACGTCGCTTGCATGCCACAAAAGCCCAGGCTTAGCTATCCCGAATAAACCGTCAAAGGGTTGCTGCCACAACTGTCATGCCGTGTCATACCCGTGCGATGCCCCTCACCTATTGCTCATGAACACAACGTAGCTGTAGAAAACATGGCAAGCAGCAGCAGAAGTTGTACGAGCTGGTAATTATTGGCCAGCTAAAGGCCAGGTAATATCCGCCTTAGTGGTGGCGTTAACGGTGTCCAGCCTGATACGTACTCAAATGGATATTCTTAGAGAGGAGTTATATGTCGTCTCGAAAAATATTCGTGCTAGCTTTCGCAGTGATATATACCGCTATTACCGGAGGCTACAGCGGTACTAAGTGGATAGATTCCTCTGGCCTTCACGAGGGCCTGCACCTCATTCTGTTTGCATGTGTAATTCTGACAGCGTCAGTAGCGGTATATCTGATAAATAAAAACCGACTGCTGCAGTGCTTTCTCGTCTCGGGTACAGCATTATCGTTTATTTATGCAGGTATTGCTGTGCTCTCCGCAGACTATAAAGGCTTGATTCTTCCTGCAGTGGTAGCCGTGGTATTTCTTGTGTTCCCCCAAGAAAGGCAGTGGATAGAGGCACGTTCTACAACGAGCGAGAACTAAACGTCAGGCTCAGTCCTTCTACACCGATAATGCGTACAAAGCGGGTCATACGACAAAAAGTGTGTCTGGTCGGGGCGTCGACCAGAATATGGTCCCGTTTTACAAATAGACCACCTGAAACCGGCCTTTTTCGTTCACTATTTGCAAAAGGGGCCACAGACATGACTACCGGCGACGGGCTACGCGGGTAACGAAGCAAAAAGCGGGGGATATGCGACAGCGTACAAAGCACACAAAAAGAAACAACCGCCGACTTACGCCGACGGTTGTTCCTATTCCCATGACTGATTATTTTAGATGGTTGAGCCGGAGCCTGCCCCTCCATCACCCCTTGAGGTAATCCTTACTTTAGACCCATAACTTAGGGTTGTCAACCCCTACTACTAAAACTTTCGTACTTTTTATTCAGCAGCAGGCTACACAAGGTGGACTCAGCACGTTTCCCCAGGCCAGCGCCATGACGAATGGCAGCTGCCTGCTTTCCGCACTTCGCACTACGCTCGGAACCTCGACCTCCCCCAAGCCTAAACGCACCCAAATCCTGACACCTTAAGCCTCGACACCGCCGAGCCTAACCGCACCCGAACCTAGCCACACTCGAACCTACAATGGAGCCATCTGCAATCCCAGGAAGATGGATATTCGATATGGCACACGCGGAACACAACACGGAATCCTTCACCGAATCCGTCAGCAATTCACTCACCCGGCTGAAAAACTCGCTGCGCAGGCACCTTAGCCAACAATGGACGGAACTGACCTCCCCGTCGTTCAGCGTGCCCGCCTCGAAACTCCCCGAACCACTAGCGCATCACGCCACGGAAGTCAGCGCCAGCAAGATCCCCGAAAGCGTCGTCACGGAGATCGCAGAATCACTCAACCTGCGCGGCAAACACGGCCACCATCACGCCGCCACCGACCACAAATCAGGAAACGCTCCAGAACCAGAGGATGCCTCACAACATGCAGAGGAATCCGACTATAATTTCGATACCTCCCGCCACCTGCCACTCGGTGCGCGCTTCAAACCACGCGGCGTCTTCGAAGACGATTGGTCTGACCGCCCCACCGCAGACAAGCCCTGGCCGGTGATCCTGATCCACGGCACCGTCGACACGAAAGGCGTGTGGCAAGAACTCGGCACCGAACTGCGTGCCGACGGCTGGTGCGTGTTCGCCCCGGACTACGGCAAGCGCGGCACCGCCGCCATGGAAGAATCCGCGGTGCAGCTAGGGGCCTATATCGAAGCGGTACGCACCATCACCGGAGCGGAGCAAGTCATCCTCATCGGGCACTCCCAAGGCGGCCTGCTCGCCCGCTACTGGATGCGCACCAGTGGCCACGCGCACTACGTCAAACACCTCGTGAGCCTCGGCGCACCGAACCACGGCACCACCATGGGCGGAATCTTGAGCCCACTGGTGACCAACAATCTGACAGAAAACATCATGCACTCACTGATTCAGCACTGGTTCGGGCCAGTTGGGTTTCAGCAGATCACCGGATCGGAAATCTTTGCGGTCTTCAACGACGGCGACGACGGCGGCGACGGCAACAGCGATGACAGCAGTCGCGCACATGAAAACGACAGCAGCACACACGGCAGCGGCGAGCTAGAAGACGGCGTCGACTACACCTGCATCGCCAGCCGACAAGACACCGTCGTCCATCCACCAGAAACCTGCTTTCTCAACGGTCCGGCACACCAAGTACGTAACGTCTGGGTGCAAGACATCATCCCGCGCGCCAATGTGCAGCACCAGGACCTGCCCATGAACAAACACGTCCGGGCGATCATCCGCACCGGACTGAAAAAGGGCGCCAGCGAGGCAAACCTAAAGCGCACAGCCCCAAAGCACGAAAACTAACCCCGGAATCTAGAGCCCAAGCGCATCCAATAGATCATCAAACGCCGGGCCCACCTGCGTGCGCCACAAAACGTTCACGCGCGCATCAGCCCTGCCCGGCCCACCATTGATCACCGCCACCGGGCGGCCCGATGCCAGCATGTCCAACACAAACCGGTAACCGCTCATCACCGCCAACGACGAGCCGACCACAAGCAACGACGCCGATTCCGCCGCCATCGCCCGCGCCTGCTGCTTGCGCGCCTCCGGAACAGCCTCACCGAAATACACCACATCCGGTTTCAGACGCACCGAACCACAACGCAGGCAGCCCACCATCTGAAACTGCTGCACCGCAGACTGCGGCAAATCAACGTCACCATCGGGGTTTACCTGCTTAACCTGCGATAACAACGCCTCCAAATACCCCGGGTTTGCCGCTTCCAAGCGCGTATCCAACCCGTCACGGTGCTCGCTAAAACCACAATCCAAGCACGACACCGTATCCAAATTCCCGTGCAACGCCACCACATTGTTGTGCCCCGCTTCCGCATGCAGCCCGTCGACGTTTTGCGTCAATACGCCGCGGACAAACCCGGCGCGTTCAAGTTCCACCAGCGCGTAATGCGTGCGATTGGGTACGGCCCGGTCCAGCTGCCGCCAACCAATGAAGCTGCGCGCCCAATACCTGTGCGAGGCCGCCGGATCGTGGCAAAACTCCTGGTAAGTCATCGGCCGGTGCGTGTTCATCTTGCCTTTGGGCCCGCGATAATCCGGGATCCCAGAATCAGTAGACACCCCTGCCCCGGTCAGCACCATGGCTGGGCCAAGGCGTAACTGGTCGACGATCTTGTCGACGACGTCTGGGTAGGGGTGTGGGGTGCCGGTTTCTTCCACCACCCGCTCCATTGAGCGAACCGCGCCACGGTGGGCGCGGTTGATGGCTTCGGAAACGAAGGCTGGTTGCGGGCGGAAATCCTGCGATAGTGAACTCACGCCCGCTAGTCTAAGGGCTAGTGCTGGATGCTGGAACACTCACGCATAAACAGCGGCTAATTTATCTCAGGCTGAAATCAGCCGCCGCTGTCCTGCACCTAGTATCCTGCACCTAGTTTGCGGCGCAGTTGGGCTTCGAAGATCCACTCGGAATCGACCAGCCCGTGCCGGGAGCATTCTGCATGCCAACCGTCCGGACGAATCTGGACCTTCATCCGCCGCCCGCACAGCTGGCAAAAACGGGGAGCATCGTAGCCGGCTTGCTGTGAGGGGCTCAGCCGGATTTCTTCGCCGCTGGCGATCTCCGTGCCGGTATTCGGGTGAAAGATCGGCTCATCGTCGCCACACATCGCCACCGCGAGCGGCGAGTTTTTCGTCTGCAGCGCGGGGTCTTTTGCTCGTGCCATTGTTGTTCGTGCCTACAACTCTATTTTCGGCCTACAGGGCCTTGATCGGCAGGTCGATGCGGTTCAAGGTTTCCATATCGGTTTCGATGCGTTCACCGAGCGTCGTCAAGTAGTTACCAGCGATGATCGCATTGATTCCGCCGAGCAAGCCCTTCTCGAAGCCTTCGGTGCCCAGCGAAAGCTCACGACCACCGGCGAAACGGATGACGGTGCGTGGCATGGCCAGGCGGAACATGGCGACAGCGCGCAGGGCTTCGCCGAGTGGAACCAGTGGGTAATCAGCAAACGGGGTGCCTGGGCGTGGATCCAGGAAGTTCATGGGAACTTCGCGTGGCTCGATTTCCGCCAGCTGGGCAGCGAACTCGGCACGCTGTTCCAGGCTTTCGCCCATGCCGATGATGCCGCCGGAGCACACCTCCAGGCCAGCGTCGCGCACGTTTTGCAGAGTCTCACGACGCTCTTCCCAGGTGTGGGTGGTCACGACGTTCGGGAAGTGCGAACGCGCGGTTTCCAGGTTGTGGTTATAGCGAGTCGCACCCGCGGCCTTGAAGCGTTCTACCTGCTCACGGGTGACGGTACCCAGCGAACACGAGATTTCGATATCGACTTCTTCTTTAATGCGTGGAATGGCGCGTTCTACCTGGCGCACCAGGTTTTCATCCGGGCCCTTCACGGCGGCGACGATGCAGAATTCCGTAGCGCCCACCTTTTGGTTGCGCTTGGCGGCTTCAATAAGCTCATTAATATTCAGCAGCACCGCACGCACGGGCGACTCAAACAGGCCAGACTGCGAGCAGAAGTGGCAATCTTCTGGGCAGCCGCCGGTTTTCAGAGAGATAATACCTTCGACTTCGACGTCGGGGCCGCACCATTTCAGGCGGGTTTGGTGGGCGATGTCAGCGATTTCTGTCAGAGTCTCATCATCAACCTGCAGAACCTGCAGTAACTCGTCCTGGCTCAGGCCGACGCCTTGCTCCAGTGCTTTCTCCCGGGCGATATCAACAATGCTCATGTCGTTATCCTAATCACATCCCTTAAACACCGTTCAATTCACACGCCCACTAGCCGTCGTAAAGCACCCCCAATTGTGTCCTAGAACAACTCAGGCGCATCTTACGTAAGCTAAATACTCATGAAATTAAAGAGCATTATCAACCCCGGAAATCGCACCGCAAAACCACTTTCGTTACAAAAACGATTGGTTAAACGCATGATGTCCAGCCCCGACAGCCTGCGGCGCATTCTCAACCTCTGGCCACCCCTCCGCGCCTCCGGAATCCGCATCGAAGAAATCACCGCCGATGCTTCCTATGCCAAGATCGTCTGGAATCGCACCTGGAAAAACGTCAACATGCACGGCGTTGCCTTCGGCGGCACCCTCTTTTCCATGGCCGACGTGATGGTCGGAACCCTGCTGCAACGTCGCATCGGCAACGGCTTCGAGGTCTGGACTCGCTCCGCATCCTTCCAATACCTCAAGCCGGGGCGCAACGGCGTCAGCATCGACGTTGAGCTTTCCGACGAGCTCGTCAACTGGGTCAAGCAGACCATCGACGAAGACGGCTACTGCAACCTGCCGTTTAGCTGCATGCTGAAAAACCGCGACGGCGAAGTTGCCGCCATTAGCCACCAAGAACTCCACGCCCGCCCGAAAGGTGGTGGCAAGCGCTCATCCAAACCGAAACACGCCAGCCAGCCACGCGGCTACATCCTGGAACACATGGCCACCGCCATCGCTTGGGCCGCCTTCCACGACACGCCAGAAACCTTGACGACGCTGCTTAGCCGCATGCGCCGGATGCCCAGCCAGGAAAAACAGCTAACCCACGTCTGCGCCACAGCGAAAGTCGAGGCCTCCTGGAACAACGAACAGCTGCAGAAATTCGGCGTACCAAGCAAATACCTGGATTAACCTGTAACCGCTACCCTGGCCCCTATGAGCCTGTACAACGACACTTTCACCCTGCTGCAAGAACTAATCCGCAACGGCTGCGTCAATGACCTCACCGCCGATTCCGGCACCGAGGAACGCAACGTCGCCACCCTGGAGAAGTTCTTCGCCGACACCCCCGGCATTTCCACCGAGAAATTCGAACCACACCCGCACCGGACATCCCTGGCAGTGACAGTGAAAGGCTCCGATCCGAACGCCGAGCCGCTCACCCTGCTCGGCCACATCGATGTCGTTCCCGTCGACGAGCCGAAATGGGCCACCAACCCGTTCGGCGCAGAGGTCATCGACGGTTTTATCTACGGCCGCGGCGCGATGGACATGCTGTTTATTACCGCCACCATGGCGGCAGTTACCCGGGAGATCGCCCGGCGCGGTCAACCCACCGGCACCCTGACGTTTGTGGCGCTTGCCGACGAAGAAGCCCGCGGTGGTTTGGGTGCCAAGTGGATTTCCGAGAACCAACCCGAAGCGTTTTCTTGGAAAAACTGCTTATCGGAAACCGGCGGTTCGCACCTGCCGGTGCGTGATGGCACGGATGCCATTGTCATCAACGTCGGAGAGAAGGGCGCCGGCCAGCGTCGCGTGTACATCAGTGGCGATGCCGGTCATGGTTCCACGCCGTATGGCAAGGACTTCGCCGTCGTCAAGATCGCCGAAGTTGCCCGTCGCATTGCCGCCATTACCCCACCGATGCTCGATAGCGAGACCTGGCAGGGTTTTGTGCGCGCGTTCCGTTTTGATCCGGACACAGAAAAAGCGCTTCTTGCAGGCGCTTCCGAGGAAGCATACGAGGCTTTTGGTGATCTCGCCGGTTATGCGCATGCGTTTTCGCACACCACCATTTCGCAGACCGTGCTGCGCGCCGGCGGTGCCATCAACGTTTTGCCTTCTGATGCCTACTTAGAGATGGATATCCGCCCATTACCCGGGCAAACCCAAGAAGATATCGACCAGCTGCTGCGGGAAGGTTTGGGTGATCTTGCCGACGACGTCACCATCGAGCACCTGATCGTCGAACCAGCCTCAGAATCACCCGCCGAGGGCCCATTGTGGGAGGCCATCGTGGAGACCATCGGCGAGTTTTTCCCGGATGTTCCGGTGATCCCGGTGTTGGCCACCGGCGGTTCTGACCTGCGCTTTGCCCGCCGATTGGGCGGGGTTGGTTACGGCTTTGCACTGCACGGGCGCGAGCGCACCCTGTTCGAGGCGAACAGGCAGCTGCACTCACACGACGAATGCTTGGCGGTGGAAGACCTGGACCTGACGGTGCGCGCGTACTGGTCGCTGGTCTCGAAATTTCTTGGTTCTGCTGTTTAAGCCATGCTGGCCACCAATCATTACGCTTGGCCCCTCCGCATCATCGCACGCAACAAAATGAAAAACGTCGGCCCGCCTACCAACGCGGTGAAAATGCCGATCGGCAGGTCCGCGAAAGCAATGATGCTGCGTGCAGCGGTGTCGGCCAGCACGATCAACACCGCACCACCGAGTGCCGAGGCCGGAAGCACAATCCGATTCGATGGCCCGGCCACCGTGCGAATGATGTGCGGTACCACCAGCCCAACAAACCCGATCAGCCCAGCATAGGCAACCGCACCAGCGGTCAGCAGCGTCGCCAACACCAGCGCATAATACCGCAACCGGGACACATCAATTCCGGTGTGCCCAGCCGCGCGATCACCGAGTGCGAGCACATCAAGCTTGCCGACGAGCAACAACGCCAAGGCAATACCAGCGGCGGTCAGCACCGCGACGACGGAAACATGCGCCCACTTGGCCCCGGACAACGAACCCATCTGCCAAAAGACCACCTGCTCACGCGAACTCGTCGGCGCGATAAAAATGAAAAACGAGATCAACGCCCCGGCCACCGCATTGACCGCGATGCCCACCAGCACGAGGTTCACTACCCGTATGCGTCCGCCCATTCGGGCTAGCTGGTACACCAACCAAGTGGTCAGCAACCCGGTCACAAACGCGAACGCCGGGACCGTCGTCGCACCAAACCACGTAATGCCCAGCACGATCGCCACGGATGCACCCACGCCGGCACCGGCGGTGACACCAATCACGGACGGTTCCGCCAGCGGGTTCGCGAACACGGCCTGCATCAGCGCGCCACCCACCCCCAGGGCAGCACCCACCAGCACACCAAGCAACAAGCGCGGCAAGCGGATCTGCCAGATCACGGATTCATCCATTGCCTGCGCACCCAACGGGCCCACAGCCAGAATGCGCGGCAGTTCAGCAAGCGGCACCCGGTATTGGCCTATCGCCAACGAGGCCAGCATGCCGCCGACGAGTACAACCGCGAGCACGACAAACAACAGCACCCGGTTACGGTGCCGGGTGCGCAAAACTTGGTGCGTGTGCTGACTATCCATCACTATTCGTCATGATAGATCGCCTTCGCAGTGGCCAACAGCAACTGCCCTGATTGTGGACCAAAAGCCAACGCCTGCCCGTCGGGAAGCGCAATCACTCGCTGTTTTTGCCCCGCGATGGTTTGCGCCACGCCCGGGCGATCCAGCAAGCCCTCAATATCGCCAATGGAGCGCAAACTGCCAGACATCATGATGTAAACCTCCGGGTTTAACTCCGCGAGGGCTTCCGGGCTGGCCGGAGACTGCGAACCAATACCGTTCGCCGTGGCCACATCAACACCACCGATACCTTCAATCAGATCATCGGTGCCGGAATCACGGCCCAAGATATAAAACACGCCGCTTTCCCCGCGGGCATACAAAAACGCCATACGCAGCGGGTCTTTCGGAGCAATCTGCGCGATCGCAGTTTTGGCGTCGTCCAGTTCTTCCTCGCTGCGCTGGGCGAGCGCCACACCTTCGTCGGCAACACCCAAAACCTCACCCATCCGGCGGATCTGCGCGCCCATGGCTTCCAGGCTGCGATCTTCTGCCAACACGACGGTGGTCACTCCGGCCGCGCGCACCTGGTCAATGACTTCGCTCGGGCCGATCGAATGGTTAATCACCAGCACGCTCGGGTTCAGCTCTAGGATCGCTTCGGCATTCAGCGCGTGCGCACCATGGGTGACCACCGGCAGTTCAGCCAGGGATTCTTCCTGCGACGCAACGGTGCGCCCGACGAGGTTATCTGCCAAGCCCAGCCCACGAACAGTTTTGGTGAATGTACCATAAAAATCTATCGCCAAAATGCGGGAAACATCCTCGACGACGACGTCATAACCATCCGCATCGGTGACCGAAACCGGAAGCTGTGGTGTCGGAGAATTAGTCACCGGGACTACTTCATCAAGGTCCGAGACGATAGTGCCGCCCTGAAAACTGCGCGGGTCGGCCGCACTGCCATTATCGACGACGTCTTTTGTGAGGTTCTGGTGCGCCGAAGGCTCATCCCACGATGCGCATGCCGAAACCCCCAACCCGGCTACCGCGAAAGCTGCAGCATAGGCGGGGGCGAGAAACCAGCGGCGGCGGATACTGTGCGTACTGTGCGGCCGGTTGTGGGCTACATTCGTGGAGAAATTCTTGGAACGATTGTTGGAGTTATTCTTGGAATTATTCCCAGCCATACTAGTTTTTTACCGGAACCTCACCGGGAAACCGAGCCGACAGGGCAGCAAACAGGTCAAAGTTGCACTGGAAAGCGGCGACGGCCTCGTCGAGAAGCTCTGTGCGCTGGGCATCCGTCAGCACCAGAGAGTCGAGCATTGAGCGATAAGAATCGCGGTACGGCTTGGGTTTTCCGAGAGCGGAAAAGTCGTAAAAACTAAGCTCCTGCTCACCCATGCCGTAGTGGCGCTGCAACATACGCGCGATAACTTGACCACCAGACACGTCGCCAAGATAACGCACGTAATGGTGTGCAAGGATGCGGACTTCGTTGCCGGGCACGTCCATCTTTTCGATGCGCTCGACATATGCTGCGGTCGCTGGCATGACGCGCACCCGTTCGCCCCAGTCATGTCCAGCCATGCTAACCAGGTCAGAATCCAGCGCCATGCGGCGTTCCAGGCGTGGGTCTGCATAATTGGCACCGATTGGGCTGCCTGCCACGGTGCGCACGGCGTGCTCAAGAGCATCGTAGATGAACCACATTTGCGCGTGGTATTCAGCGATCGCGTCTCGTCCGAGTTGGCCTTTCAGCAGCCGGTGCATGAAATCCGAGGTCTCTGCATCTTCGTGGGCCGCAAGGGTGTATTCGCGCAACTGCTTGGACAATGGCTGCTGCGTGGTGTGCTCAAAGAGCATGGTAGTCGCGGTAGGCATTAGTATTTCCCTTCGTCGTCAGACTCTGGCTTCGTGGCTTACGTGGCTACTGCGATCAGCATGACCTGTTGTCTATATGATCCACCGTCAACATGATCGGCTGTGATCTGCGTGCCGACGCCTGAGTCTCACCTTATTAAGTTAGCCTTAGCCTAACTGGAATGACGTGGGTAAAACAAGGTTTGCCACACCAAAATCGGAAATTTCGACCGAAAGTATGATGGCTTTCTAAATGCCACGCTCTCGTCTAATCATTTCTTCAACGTCACGAAGAGGCCGTGGCAGTCTGAGATCTCGATCTTTCCTGATAGTAAGGATGCCCCGAACCGCTCTTTCTTCAGCTTCCTCATCATTGAGTTCCTCCCACATTTCTAGGTCACTAAGTTCCGAACTAGAAAGCAAGTAATTAAATGCTTGGTTTTCGGATTTCGTTAGCCCGCGATTGGCGTAAACAGTCGAGCAAGCAAAAAGGGCAATTGCATCGCGTAAATGCCGCGAAATATCAGCACTTGGCTGCCGGTAGGCTCTCCCCTTCAATGCAATAGCCGACCAAATATTCGGGACCTTAAATGGAAAACCGCTAGTTCCGACCAATTCAATGACTTCTTTATCAGTCCCATCATTGTAGACCCCCAAAGCCGAACTTGAACCAGGGCATTGAATTGTGCGATAACCATCCCACTTCAATTCTCTCTGACGGTCTTTCACCAACACATCAACATAACTGCCATCTAAACGACGAAATCGGTGCAGGGTAGTCCCTTCAAAGTTTGGCTGCGCTACAAATCCAGAGCCTTCGAGCCGCGCCTTTATCTGTGGTAATGATTCCGGAGCGGATTCAACCAATACATCAACGTCAGAAGTAGACCGAGTGTAGGAAACCTCAGCTAGTAAACAGTGCGCATGGACCATCATTCCGCCAACAAGGAGCCAGCCAGTTCCGTCTAAAATTTGGGAAATCTCGGACACAAGAGGAAGGTCGATACGTCTCATTTACGCAGCCTGGTCTCCTATCAAATTTTCCTTTCGCATCTTCTGTGCGATCGCATGCTTCAAGCGGCCGTCAGCCAGAAAATACGCATCCATGAGCGCTCGCTCAAAAGAAAGGTCAGTTTCTCGAATTAGCACAAGAGTCGAAGACGGTTTTTCGCTAAGTGAAATCCCAAATTTCTCCTCAAATACTGCTTCCGATTCAGACTGGAGCGTACAGCGTCCTCGCGAAAGCAGGCCGTAAGAACGCAGATCTAACCGCCATTCTCCGACGTAACTATCTCGATCAAAAAGAGATGATTCACAACCATGAGCGAACAAGATCTGCCTAGCCGGGAAAAGGAATTTAGGCCCGAAAAGTTCGCGGGCTTCATCTGAGAAATACCTGATAAGAGCTATAGCCATACGCTTATCTATTGCACCATCTGAACCAAAGATGATGCCCAAATCTTGGATGGTCTGCTTGAATACTGCTTCATCTACGGCAATCTCTGCCAGAAGCTCGCTTTCTGTTAGCCTCATCTGCCCTCACCTCCCCATTCCGGAATATCAATTAAGTTACCGGAACGATGCCGAAAGTAAAGAGGAAAGATAAATACCGGTTATAGAGGGGTAATAGACGCAACGTCCCCTAGAGTCCACAACCAGGCCACTAGATTGCTAGTGCAACCCTGCGACCTGGTAAAATACTGTGCCCGGGGCGGGACTTGAACCCGCACGTCCTATAAGGACACTGGCACCTGAAGCCAGCGCGTCTGCCAATTCCGCCACCCGGGCTGGGTGTCAATTGTGCCAAACACGCGGTGTCTGACTTGGCGACTTAATGAAGATAACACGATTCCCGAACTAATTAACAAATCGGCAGCTCAATCGCAGTATTTTCCAGGTAGAAACTCCGGAAAAATCCTGCAAAAACCCGCTGACCACGCCGGACTGACTTACATTTTTTGACCTAGGACACTTTATACTGGGAGACACTTGGTTTTCAGCCAGCTTCTATCAATCGCGGATACCCGCAAGGTTGACTGAAAGAAACACCCAGTATTCAAATCCAGAAAGGAGGGCTCGCGCAATGGCATTAATGTCCCGGTTTGCCAAGCTCGACAGCGCCATGCAGCGCGGCCTCGACAACGGCATCGCCCTGATTTTCGGCGGCAAGGTCGTGCCCGCGGAAATTGAGGAGCTTCTCAAACAAGAAGCCCAAGATAATCTTTCCGCGACCGCCCGCGGCTATGTTCCCAATGTGTACGCCGTAGGAGTTTCCTCGAAGGATCTGGAGAATCTTTCCCAAGACAGGCAACTACCCAACAGCCTGGCGGACCAGCTGGCGCGTTTCTTACGCAATGAGGGCATGGAAACCTTTGGCCCCGTGATCGTGCGCATCGCCGAAGAATCCGGCCTGCGCACCGGTCAGCTACGGGTCTCATCTTTTGCTGATGCGCAGCCGGTAGAACACTCCGGCTTCGACGCCATCATCACCCATGACGATAACGATAATCCCGAAAACGATGGCACTGGTCACCGCACCAGCAGCCAACAGGAGGAATCCCCTGCCATGACTAGCTCCCCGTATTCCGACGGATCGAACCAACCGGCCGCACAGGACGCCACGACGACGATGTTCCGGAGCGAAGACGTCGACAAGCAAAACCGTGAAAGCCAGGATCGGCAGCCGGAAGAGGAAACCACCCGCGTCTCCCTGATGCTGCAAGATGGTTCTTCCCGCAGCTACTTGGTGGAAGAAGGCTCCAACGTCATCGGACGCAGCAACGACGCTGACCTGCGCATCCCAGATACCGGCGTGTCCCGACAGCACGCAGAGATCACCTGGGACGGCCGTGATGCCATCCTGGTAGACCTGCAGTCGACCAACGGCACAACTGTGAATGACACACCAATCGAAAACTGGCTTCTAGCTGACGGAGACGTCATTACTGTGGGACACTCTCACATTGAAGTCCGTATTACTTACCCTAATTCTTAATCCCCCGACTCTTAGCGAAGGAAGGCCACCATGGATTCAGTCCTCGTGTTTGGGCTACGCATCGGCCTACTAGTGCTGTTGTGGCTGTTCATTCTGGTGGCGCTTAATGCCATGCGCCGCGACGCCAAGTTCGCTGCGGCGGGCACCGCACCAAAAGCCGCAGCCAACTCTGGTTTTGTGGCACCGGCTCCGCGTTCCCGCAAGCCAGCCGCCCAAATCACGGTGATTGAAGGGCCTTTGCGTGGCTCGCACATGCAGATTAGTTCGCTAGAAGAGTTCACCGTCGGCCGGGCACCAGATTGTGATTTCGTCGTCGGTGATGATTACGCCTCGTCGCGCCACGCCCGGCTTTTCCGCCGTGGCAGCGAATGGTTCGTCGAGGATTTGGACTCTCGAAACGGCACTTTCGTCTCTGGCGCCCGCATTGACCAGCCAGAACGCGTCGCCGTGGGAACTGATATTAAACTGGGGCGTTCACTACTGAGGCTGGTGCCATAGATGTCTCCATCGAAAAATTCACTGAAACTGAACTACACCGCGGCCTCGGACCGCGGTCTTGTTCGTACTAACAACGAAGATTCCGCCTTCGCCGGCCGGAATCTTTTGGTGCTCGCCGACGGCATGGGTGGCCACGCCGCCGGAGAAGTTGCCTCCCAGCTGCTGGTCACCACCATGCAGCGCCTGGACCGCGACCCAGGTGACAATGACATGCTTGCCCTGTTGGGCACAGCTGCCGATGATGCCAACGCAGCCATCGCGGATACTGTGCGGCAACGCCCCGAAACCGAAGGCATGGGTACCACCTGTACCGCGCTGATGTTTAACGGCACCACGTTTGGCATGTGCCATGTGGGCGATTCGCGCGGCTACCGTCTCCGCGACGGCAAGCTAGAGCAAATCACCATCGACGACACCTATGTGCAGTCCTTGGTGGATTCCGGCAGCTTGAAGCCGGAAGACGTGTCCACGCACCCACAAAAATCGTTGATCTTGAAAGCCTATACCGGTCGTCCGGTGGATCCGACGCTGCGGATTCTCGACGCCAAACCTGGGGATCGTTTATTGCTGTGCTCGGATGGATTGTCTGATCCCGTCACCTCCGACACCATCGAAACCACGCTGCAGGAAGGCACCCCGGAGCAGGCTGCCACGCGCCTGATTGATCTGGCGCTGCGTTCTGGCGGTCCGGATAACGTCACCGTCGTGGTGGCTGATGTTGTCGCTGGTGATGACGACACTGCCACGTTGCCAGACGCCCCAGTAAGCGCCGGTGCACTGGCATTACCGGAGTCTGAACGCGCCCACCCGGATACCGCCGCGGGCCGGGCGGCCGCATTGAGCCGTCGCCCGCAGGTGGTAGAACCACATGCGCAGGGCGTGAGCAATAAGGACGCCCACGACGCAGGTAAAAGCAGCGCAGAAGCCAACGGCTCTGGTGCTCACGAATCCGCCGATCATCCCAGTAAACGAGGGCGTAATTGGGCGCTGGCCGTCGTGGTGTTAATCCTCATCGCCGGCGTAGTCGGCGGCGGTTGGTGGGCGTATTCGTCATCACAAAACAAGTACTACATCGCCACCACCGATTCTGATGAGCTAATCATCGAACGCGGCGTGGATTTTTCCCTGTTCGGGCAAGACTTGCATGAGCCCTACCAGCGCGTGTGCTTGACCGCAGAAGACGAAGTACGCACCACCGATTTTGGCGAGAAACCCGCCGGGGATTGCCACCCATTTTCGCTGACAGATCTGCCGGGTTCCGTGCGTGGTTCAATCAATCACCTGGATTCCGGCTCCTATTCCGAAGTCACAGACCAACTGCAGCGGTTATCCGATAAGGCGTTGCCAGTTTGCGTGAATCGCGCGGACAAAGCCGAGCAGGAAGGCTCAGATTCTGCCGACGACGGTGGGCTTTCCACCCCCGGCGTGAACTGCAGGGAGGTGTCCTAATGTCCCGAGTATTCATTCGCTCGACAGAACTAGGCTTGCTCATCGTCGCAGCCATCGCGTTTGCCGCCACTCTGGCCAGCTTCGAGTTATCTCAGGGCTCGACGTTGTCGGTGCATTTTCTGTATTACGTCGGCGGGTTCATCGGCGTGTTTGCCGTGGCGCATATCGCGCTGACAATCTGGGCTCCCTATGCCGATCAGGTCATGTTGCCGGTGGTCAGCCTGCTCAACGGTCTGGGTTTGATCATGGTGTACCGCATCGATGCGGCAAAAGACTTGGGCCTGGCCAACCGCCAAATCATGTGGTCGGTGGTTGGTGTCGCACTCTTGATCGCGGTGCTGATCATCGTGCGGGATCACAAGGTGCTCACCCGTTATTCCTATCTGCTGGGTGCATTCGGCTTAGTCTTGCTGGCGCTGCCGCTGGTGTGGCCAACGTCCATCAACGCCGATGCTCGCATCTGGATCCAGATTGGTAGCTTCACGCTGCAGCCGGGTGAATTCTCTAAAATCCTGTTGTTAATGTTTTTCGCCCAATTGCTGGTGCAAAAACGTGCGCTGTTTACCGTCGCGGGCTACCGAGTTTTCGGTATTTCTTTCCCGCGTCTGCGCGATCTTGCCCCGATCTTGCTGGTCTGGGCAATCGCGATTTTAATCATGGCGATATCCAACGACTTCGGCCCTGTACTGCTGCTGTTTAGCACCGTGCTGGGGATGCTGTTTATGGCCACCGGTCGCTGGTCCTGGCTGATCATCGGCTTGGGCCTGACCGCCGTCGGTGGAGCTTTTGTGTACTCGCTATCGGCGAAAATCCAAGATCGTTTTTCGGCTTTCCGGAACCCGCTTGCCGACGTCGACGGCAGCGGTTTCCAGCTGTCCCAATCCCTATTCGGCTTGTCCTGGGGCGGGGTCACCGGCGCCGGTTTGGGCGAAGGGCACCCCGATATCATCCCGGTGGTGTGGACGGACTTCATCCTCGCCGCCATCGGTGAAGAACTAGGCTTGATTGGCCTGGCAGGCGTGTTGATCTTGTTTGCGCTGCTGGTCTCACGTGGTTTCCACACCTCGCTGAAAGTCCGTGATTCCTACGGCAAGCTGCTAGCCGCCGGCCTCTCGCTGACGATGGCTATCCAGATCTTCGTCGTCGTCGGTGGCATCACAGCGCTGTTGCCGATGACTGGTCTGACCACCCCATTTATGTCTGCTGGTGGTTCTTCGTTAATGGCTAACTACGTGTTGCTAGCTCTGCTGCTGCGCATCTCCAATGCTGCGCGTCGTCCAGCAGAAGAATCCAGTACCACTAACATGCGCGCTGGTGGGGGTGCTGCGGCACCCGCGCAACCGGGTACACATAACGCACCGGGCATGGGCCAAACCGGGCTTTTCCGCATGCAGCAATCCGCACAGTCACCGCAGTACTCGCAGGAGGCGAAACGATGAACCGATCTATTCGCCTAGTCGCCGTTTTTGCCATCATTCTGACCATTATTTTGCTGGTAAATCTCACCGTCATCCAGGCATTCCAGGAAGACAAATACGCCAACCACCCCGCCAACCAGCGTGGTTTCTACGATTCACAAACCATCGCGCGTGGACAAATCTCTGCCGGTGGCCAGGTATTGGCGGAATCACTACCGAACGCGGATGAAACCTATACGCGCAACTACCCCACCAACCCCCCTGCATTTAGCGCTACTGTTGGTTATCTCTCGGACCAGTTCGGCGCCTCCCAGTTGGAGCAATCGCACAACGAAATTCTGAATGGCACGGATTCGTCGCTGTTGAGCAGCAACTGGCGTGACATCATCACCGGTAAACAACCCAATGGTGCCAACCTGGAATTAACCATCGACCCGAATATGCAGCAGTTCGCCTACCAGCAGCTGGCAGAGATGGGTTACCAGGGAGCGTCGGTGGCTATCCAACCGTCGACCGGTGCGATTAAATCCATGGCGTCGACCCCAAGCTTCGACCAAAACGCCCTGGTGGGCGAGGGAGCAGAACAAGCCTGGGCGGAGCTGACCAGCACCGAGGGTAACCCGCTGCTGAACCACGCCACCCAGGAAACACTGCCTCCGGGTTCGATCTTCAAGATCATCACCACCGCCGCCGGTATCGAGGCTGGCTATGGGCCGCAATCAACCCTGACCGGTGCTCCGGCGATCACGCTGCCGAATACCACCACGGAGTTGACCAACTACGCCGGTCAAGCGTGTGCCGGTTCGGATGCGGTGAGTTTGCTGACTGCGTTCCAGTATTCGTGCAACACTGCCTTCGTCGAAATGGGCATCGACATCGGAACCGACGCGCTGCGTGATACCGCGCACGCCTTCGGCATCGGAGAAAACTATGACCTGGGCATTCCGACCTCACCAGGAGCACTCGGCGACCTTCCGGATGAAGCCGCCCTGGGTCAGTCCTCGATCGGACAGCGCGACGTCACCATGTCCGCGCTGCAGGCAGCTGTGATGGCAGCAACCATCGCCAACGACGGTGAACGCATGAAACCGTACGTCGTCGACAAGATCACCAGTTCCAACCTGCGCGATATCAAAACCACTAAGCCGCAATCGCTCAACCGCGCGATCCCGGAAGAAACCGCAGCAACCATCGAGGAAATGATGCGGGCCTCGGAACAGCACACCATCGGTGCTTCTGCTGGCGATGTGGCATCCAAGACGGGTACCGCAGAACACGCAGAAGGCTCCGCCCCGCACACCTGGTACGTGGCTTATTTGCCGGATGCAGATTTGGCGGTGGCTGTCGTCGTCAAGAACGGTGGCGGCCAAGGCGCAGGTGCTACCGGTGGCTCTGTTGCCGCACCACTGGGCCGGGCTCTGCTCGACTTTGGTAGGGGGCAATAACGTATGGCTGATGTCAATAATCGCGAAATCATCCAAACCCTTGTCGGCGACAACTATGAGCTGCAATGGGTCATTGGCCACGGAGGCATGTCCACGGTGTGGCTTGCCGACGATCACCGCAACGACCGCGAAGTGGCCATTAAAATTCTGCGGCCGGAGTTTTCCGATAACAATGAGTTTTTGGATCGCTTCCGCAACGAGGCCGATGCCGCGCGTTCCATCGAGTCGGATAATGTGGTCGCCACCTACGATTACGGTGAGGTCACAGAAGATAATGGCCACACGTTCTGCTTTATCGTCATGGAATACGTCCGCGGTGAATCGTTGGCGGATCTACTGCAGCGCGAAGGCAACCTGGATGAATCGCTCGCACTCGACGTGCTGGAGCAGGCCGCACATGGCTTGTCCATCATCCACCGCATGGGGTTGGTGCACCGAGATATCAAACCGGGCAACCTGCTGGTCACGCAAAACGGGCAGGTAAAAATCGCCGATTTTGGTATCGCGAAAGCCGCCGAGGCCGTCCCGTTGACCCGCACCGGCATGGTGGTCGGTACCGCGCAATACGTCTCGCCGGAACAAGCGCAAGGCCATTCCGTAACCCCGGCATCGGATGTATATTCGCTGGGCGTTGTGGGCTACGAGATGCTGGCAGGTAAACGCCCTTTCCACGGTGATTCTTCCGTCTCCGTGGCGCTCGCACACATTAACCAGGCACCTGAGGCCTTGTCGACGCAGGTCAGCGCCCCGGCGCGCGAGTTGATTGGGATTGCGCTGCGCAAGGATGCCTATACGCGGTTTGCCGATGGCAATGAATTTGCCGTGGCTGCGTCCAGGGTGCGGTTGGGCCAGCGCCCACCAGCACCGAAATCTGCAGCCTTGGCGGCGGTGGCGCAAGAACCAGCACCGTCGGCCTCGACGCAACAACTGAGCCAGGTGACGAACGCGCGCACGGCCAGCCCGTCAACTGCGCGTCCGCGTACCCCGCAACCGGTTCCAGCTCCGGCTGCCCACGTTGCGCAGGTACAGCAACGGGCCGTCGGCCAGCCATACACGGGCACCGGACAAGCGGTTCCGGTACAGACGGTGCACCGAAAGAAAAGCTCGGGTGCCGGGGCTGGTTTTGGTTGCGGAATGTTTGTCGCCGTCGTTATCGCTGGTATTGCCGCTGTTGCTCTGTGGTTCATGGCTACCTATAGCAATGCCTTGGACGGGATTTTGGATCGCGACCCGCGGCCGGCATCGTCGACACCGGCCACCGAAACCGACCCGGTGATCGTGACCGAATGGGTGGATCCACCAGCCAACCGGGGTGGTTCCAGCGGTTCTGGTAATTCTGGCGGCTCCGGGCAAGGTTCGGGTGCTGGCGGATCGGGTGCTGGCCAAGGATCCGGTGGCCCAGGTAATGGCCAAGGCACCAGTGGCGGGTCTGGTCACGGCCGTGACAACGGAACCGGTGCTGGTGATGGCGCTGGCAACAGTGGCGGTGGCGGCAACGCGCCGCAGGGACCGAATCAACAGCCGGGCCAGCAAGGCGGCCAGGGTGGTCAAGGCGGTCAGGGTGGTCAAGGCGGTCAAAGTGGTCAAGGCAGCGGCAATGCCGGTAACAATTCCGGTGGTAATGCGGGCACTGGTGGCGGCCAAAATACTTCCGATGCCACCTCAGGCGTGGGCCAGCGTGGCGGGCAATCCGGCCTCGGCACAAACCACGGCACAAACCAGGGTGCAGGCAACGGCACCGGGAACGGCCAATCTGGGCAGGGTAACGCCAGAAACGGCCAGCAAGCTGGTGGATCCCGCCCACAGGGCGCGGCTGAGCAGGAGACAGAATAACAATGAATTACAGCTTGGCGCAGCGCTATGAATTAGGCGAGATCATCGGCAGCGGCGGCATGTCCGACGTGTACGCGGCACAAGATACGTTGTTGGGCCGCGATGTAGCGGTGAAGATGCTGCGTTCCGAAATGGCACGGGATACGAACTTCCGTGAGCGTTTCCGTCGCGAAGCCCGGAATTCATCGAAGTTGAACCATCCGAATATCGTGGCGGTCTATGACACCGGTGAAGAAACCATCGATGGTATCGGCATTCCGTATATCGTCATGGAACGTATTCACGGCAATACGCTGCGGGATTTATTGCGCAACGACGGACCAATGAGCCCGCACGAAGCCGCCGAGATTCTGCAGCCGGTGTGTTCTGCTCTGCAGGCCAGCCACGATGCTGGCATCATCCACCGTGATATTAAACCGGCGAATATTATGCTCACCAACACCGGAATGGTGAAGGTGATGGATTTCGGCATCGCCCGCGCGTTGGACGATTCCACCTCGGCGATGACGCAGACTTCTGCCGTGATTGGTACAGCGCAGTACCTGTCGCCGGAGCAAGCCCGGGGCAAGAATGCGGATGCACGTTCCGATGTTTATGCGTTGGGTTGTGTCCTCTACGAGGCCATTACCGGCAATACTCCTTTCCAGGGAGAAACCCCGTTTGCCGTGGCGTATCAGCACGTGCAAGAAGACGTCACCCCGCCGTCGGAACGCATGACAGATGTGGATCTGTCGCCGACATCATTGCTCAATGTCGATGCCGTGGTCATGACGTCCATGGCGAAACACCCGGGGGATCGCTACCAGTCCGCCGCCGAGATGGGCCAGGATCTCGAGCTATTGTCCCGTGGTTCCGTGACTCAGGCGGCCCGCACGCATGTGGCACCGTCGCAGGAACAATTCCCCACCCACACCGTCGGTTATCCAGAAACTCGTGCTGCACAACCGCAGCAGGCGTACCCAGAAACCGCGATGGCCGGTGCGCCAGGTCCAGCCAGTGCGGCTGGGATGGCCGCCGGAGCAGCGGGAGCGCTACCGGCCACTGCCCGGGGCGCGCACGCAGCACCTCCAACGGCGACAACGGCGAAACCGTCAAGCCATTTACGCTGGTTAGTCGCATTTATTGTGATTGCACTGCTGCTGATTGGCGCTGGCTATGCCTGGAGTGTGCTCAACGACCGGGACTCGCGCAGACAGTCGGATAACGTCGCGCAATCCGAGACCGTGTCATTACCAAATATCATTGGCTTGGAACGCAACGAGGCCATCGCGAAGCTGGAAGAGGTTGACCTGCGTCCAGAAATCGTCGACGCGCCAGATCCAGAGATTCCAGAACACCACGTCGTGCGCACCAATCCGAGTGTAGGTTCGCAATTGCAGCGCAACACCACGGTGACCGTGACGGTGTCGACGGGTAAGGAAGATACCCAGGTTCCACGTTTGGTGAACATGACCCCACAAGAGGCCTCGGCTGCGCTTACCGACGCCGGGTTGCAACTGGAACCGGATGTTGACGAGGAGTTTTCAGATTCCGTGGAACAGGGCCGGATTACCCGCCACGAACCAGCCGCTGGCGCAAGCTTGCCGAAGGGTTCCAAGGTGCGGGTGACGATCTCGCGGGGCCCAGAAATCGTGGATGTGCGCGTTCCTAGTCTGACCGGTATGAACTGGAATCAGGCACGAGAAACCCTGGAATCGTTGGGCTTTGTAGCAAAGCCGCAGTTCGTCGATTCTTTGGAACCATCCGACCGCGTACTCACCGTGGATGGTGCGGGAGATAAGCGTCCGGAAGGTTCGGATGTGCGGGTGGAAGTGTCCAATGGCGCGCTGATGCAGATGCCGGATATCACGCATAAAAATCGTAGCCAAGCGCTATCTGCCCTGCGTGATGCTGGTTGGGAAGGCAGCGAATCGAAGCTGATCGCTGGGGAACCGGTTGATACCGCACTGGTAACCGATCAAGGCTTGGTTTCGGTCACCGACCCGGCGCCTGGCGAGACGATCCGCAAGGATCAAGAGGTCCGAGTTCGCTATTACGAGTTCAACCTGCGCGCACTGGTTCGATAACCGAGCACAGCAAATTCCGTAACCGAGCACGACCAACAGCGTAGAGCCAACAGCGTAGAGTCAACGGCTTAGAGTAACGGCGTCGTCCTGCTGATCAGGCGGCGGCGCTGTTACACTAAACAGCATCAAACTATCCCTAACCCAACGACGATTTTGATGAAGGTGCATCATGCCTAAGGCAAAGGTCTCACAGTCTAGTAACCAGTTTTCCGGCCAGTCGTCCAGTGCCAGCCGCACCCCGGTCAAGATCAACACCGGCGGCACCCCCAAGTGGTACAAGGGCCTGATGTTTTTCTTCATCCTGGGTGGGTTACTGTACCTCGTGATCAACTACCTGGCTGGCCCGTCGATTCCGTTCATGCGGGATTTGCAGGCCTGGAACTACGGCATTGGTTTCGGCTTGTTCATCATTGGTTTGTTGATGACGATGGGATGGCGCTAGCCGCACGCACCACGCTCGCCACCACACCTTTGCTACCAGTGCAAACAATGCCAGCAAAACTCTTTCTCTCCGCGTGTAATAACTCCGGGTGTAGCGACACAAACAAGACGTCAGCACTTCCCGCCCGTGAGTTAAGGAGAAACAACATGAAAACTCGTGGCACTGCTATCACCGCCGGAATCATCGGAACCATAGCTATTGCCGGTGGCGGCATTGCACTGGCCACCTCCGCTCAGGAGCCATTCAGCGAAAATGCTTTTGAGGTCACCGGCGAAAACGAAAACTTGGATGTCACCGTCGACGGCATTGTGCAGCCGGGCGAAGAGCTTCTGATCGCAGCCACCTGCCCAGGCCAGGACGTCCGCGCCGATCTGAACACCAGTTTCGGCGAGGCCACCACCATGTCTCCAGGCGCAGACGTCGGCAAGCTGATCGGCTATATCACCCTGCCGGCTGATTTCACTGACGACGGCGCCACCGCCACCATCACCTGCTCGTCGGGCGTGGCTGATACGGTTGCCATTAACTAGGCAACGGATCTTCCGGAATCCCACCCGGCGGATCCACCACAGATCATCCAAAAACCACCCGCATAATCACCCGCGCAGTAGGACTTATTTGTGACCAGTGATTTGAGGTCGCCGCACGATCAGGCGGCTTTCACCACGATCTACCGGGAGCATTACCCGCAGATTTTGGCTTATCTTCGCCGGCGCGTAGCGGCTGAGTCCGCAGAGGAATACTGCGCGGATGTGTTCGGGCGCGCATGGGCGAATTTTTCATCACTGAAAGACCCGCAGCGCCCCTTGCCGTGGCTGTATGGCATCGCCGGCAATGTGGTCAAGGAATATTACCGCGGAAAATCCTCCCGCCAGGATCACGTGGAAGAAGAAGCAGAACTTGATCAGATTGCTGCCGACGACTTCAGCCAAGTCGCGGATTTATCGCTCGATATCAACCGCGCATTGAACACACTGCCGTTTGCGGATCGCGACATCATCACCCTGCACGCGTGGGAGCAGTTGAGTATCCCGGATATCGCTGCCAGTTTAGGCATCACCGAAAATAATGCACGCGTGAAACTGCACCGTGCACGCACCAGACTCAAAGAAGCGTTGGAACCAGAAAATTTAGGTCGGCCATAATGACACACTTTGATGATGAGCTCACCCGGCAACTTGCCGACGCCAACCCGGTACGCAACCCCGAGCTGACCGAGCTGGAACGACGCCGCAGCGAAAAGCACCTGCAGGCGATTCTGGGCGACGGCTCTGGCTCTAGCGCTAGAGCTGGCCGTAGCAACCGCGGGCGCTGGGTGCTGGGTGCTGCCGCTGCCGTCAGCGCGATCGCACTGGCTACCGGCCTGCTGCCGAGCCTGTTCAACGGCCAAGAAACCACGGCCACGGCAGAAGAATTCTTGCACACCGCTGGAGAATCCTCCCTCCACGCCGCCGATGCCACTGATATTGCCGTCACCGCGCAGGAATACCTGGAACGCACCGACCGCTTGGGCGAGGAATTCGTCTCTACCGCGTACGAAATCTCCGGCGATGGGCAAGTGCGTACCACCACGACGCAGAGCAATAGTGCCCCCGCCGAATTGCAGAACGCAGACCGGGACTTGGCCGTGGATCCAGTGCAGCTGCAGGCAACTGGCTCGGATGCCGACAGCCTGCGGGCGCTCGCAGATTCTGTGGATGATTCCACCGCACGTGGTGTGCTGAAGCTGCTGTTGCACCCGGCGCTTTCGAGTGCCCAACAAAAAGCATTGTATGAGCTGATGGCCTCGCTCGACGGAAATGACTTGGCTGGTGTGGAACAATCTGCGACCGGCGGCGACGATGAAATCGTGACCGTGATCCGTGATGTGGATCAGCTGAGTTTTTCGGTAATTCCGGCAACCGGTCAGTTAGTACGCGTACACGGTTTGGTGGGGCCGGAGATCACTACGGAAGTTGCTGCTACCGCGATTGTGGATTGTGTCCACGTCACCGGGTTGGAAGGCCCAGAAATGATTTCCACTGCGTGCGCGGACAACAACTACTATGTGGAAGATCTCGAGTGGGAGAACTGGGGCGCTGATATCGCAACTGCCACCGGCACCGCGTGGATCAATGATTGCGATCCGCTGTGCGCCGACGGTGAATTCGACACTTTCCCGGTTCGGCTGACGCTGGATAAGCGCGAAGAATGTGGTTATAACGCCCGCATTTACTCCCGTATGGTGCTCGACTACCCAGAAAACCCGGAGCGTAACGAGGAGTTTTCTATTGGCTGCGCGCAAACAAATGACCTAGCTTAGTCGACCCAGTTCGTCCGCAGAATCAGCCGACCAGCCAGTTTAATTACGCCCAGAAAGCAGCGCCCGTACTTTCCCGGAGTACCGTCCCCGGATTTCCATAATCCCCGTAATCCCGTAATCCCCATGGTGTCCACAGTGTGTGAATTGTTGTGGATAACCATGGGGATTTTTCTGTTGTGAAATCACAAGTTGCCGACAAAGTTATCCACAAGCTGTGGACTAATTTGTGAACAACGTGGATTGTGAACAAACCACACGCGGTAATTTCACCGGCTGTGAACAAAACCGCGGAACAAAATCTGGAAATCTGCGTCTTCAGCTGCATAAATAACATTCAAGTGAAACTTGAGGTTCGAAATTACAATCATGGTTTTCCACATTATCCACAAGTCTTGTGGATAACTTGCCAAGGTTTGTCCACAGTACATTTCGGTGGATAACTCCGTGAATAAACAGTGAATAAGCGGTGAATACTGTTCATAAGCCACGGTGCGGTGCCAGAGCGAGGTAAAACCGCACAGAAAAACCCGGAGCCGACACACTGTGTGTGCCAACTCCGGGTAACGAAGTACAAGCAATAAAAAGCAGCGAAAGCTAGAGCTTATGCAAGCTTATGCTCCCTCGGAAATTTCCACGGACTCGATCACGACGTCGTCATGCGGACGATCCATGCGGTCAGTAGAAACCTGAGCGATCTTGTCGACAACCTTCTGCGAATCCTTATCGGTGACCTCACCAAAGATGGTGTGCGCACCGGTCAGGTGTGGGGTCTTGCCGACGGTGATGAAAAACTGCGAACCGTTGGTGCCCGGGCCAGCATTCGCCATGGCCAGCAGGTATGGACGGTCGAAAGAAAGCTCTGGGTGGAATTCATCACGGAACTGGTAGCCCGGGCCACCACGGCCGGTGCCGGTTGGGTCGCCGCCCTGGATCATGAATCCGTCGATGATGCGGTGGAAGATGGCGCCGTCGTAGAACGGACCTTCTTGGCCACCCTGTGCGTTCTGGGTGGAGTATTCCTGGGTTCCTTTGGCCAGGCCGACGAAGTTTTCGACGGTCACTGGTGCGTGATTGCCGAACAGCTCAATCACGATATCGCCATGATTAGTGTGCAAAGTTGCCTTGGCAGTGGATTTACTCATGCCCACCACTATAGACGAGACCACGGCCTGGCTGGTCGCACCGGCGGCTCTCCTTCGGGTTTCCTGCCCCAGAGCTCATTTCCTTTCCCGCCCCGCTGCCACCAATCACACGAGCTTTTCAGTACACTACGGTGGTCCCCTCAGCCCCCAACATCGTAAGGACGCTACCACCATGGCCGGCGCCCACCGCGCAGAACCCGTCACTCCCCCGCCACGGCCGCAACTGACCCGGCTCGGCTGGTGGTATACGATCCGCCGCATCGTGGTGCAATCACTCCGGCTGCAAATCCCAGACATGGGCGCAGGGCTCACCTATTTCACACTGCTGGCACTGGCGCCGACGTTGCTGGTTTTTTATGGCATCGGTGTGCTCATCATGGCGAATAACCGCGAGCTCCTGGAAAACCTGTTGTGGGATTTCCTGGGCGGAATTTTGCCGGTCAACCACACCGAAACCGTGCTCAACACCGTCGACACTGTTTTATCCAGCACGTCGACAAACCTGCTCGGCCTGCTCGCCGGTGTAGTCTTAGCCGCAATCTCCTCATCCGCCTACGTGCGCGCCTTCGCCAGGTTTTCCACCCGCGTGTACGGCGATATCGACGGTCGGCCGCTCCTACACGTCTGGTCATCCATGGCGTTGTTATCCGTAGCCATGATTTTGGGCGTGTGCCTGATCTTCTTGGCACTCGTCGTCAATGTCACCGTCGTGGAAACGCTGATCCAACCCATCGCAGGGCCACTGGGCATCTATGAAGAAATTGAATTTCTCACCACCGCCATCTTGCCCATTTGGGCGTGGCTGCGCTGGCCAGTCATCGTGATCATGGCCGCGGGCCTTATTTCCGTGCTGTATTACTATGCACCGAACGTGCGCCCGTACCGGTCCAAGTGGCGGATCTTCACGCTTGGGGCATTCGTCGCCCTGGTACTGATCTTCCTCACCGGCGGCGGCTTATACGTGTATTTTGTGCACCTATCGTCGCTGAATTCTTATGGTGCGCTAGGCTCAATCGTGACGTTTTTCTTTGGCTGCTGGATCGCCAATACCAGCCTGGTCTTCGGCGTCGTCATTGATGCTGAGGTCGAACGCACCCGCCAAATCCGTGAAGGCATCTTGGATAATGATCCCACCGATAACACTCGGTTAGCCGAACAAACCCCACACCTAGAGCACCGGTCGACAAAACAGCAAGAAAAAATGGAGCGCATCCTCGGCTCACTGGAAGATGATGCCCAGCAGCTCAAGGACGCGCCCCAAGATTAAGTGGTAGCGCCTCAGGCCAGCTGTCAGCACCGCCCGATTGTGCTTGGCGACGCCGACGCTAACCGTCTCGCTGTTAGTTCAGTGATTCCACCACGTTGTTGCGCGCGGTAACCATGTTGCGCAGCGACTCCTCGGTCTCTTCGTAACCACGGGTCTTCAAACCACAGTCCGGGTTGATCCACAGGCGCTTCTCGTCGACGTTCTTCAACGCCGCACGAATCAGCTCTTCCATCTCTTCCACCGACGGGATGCGTGGCGAGTGGATGTCGTAGATGCCCGGTCCGATTTCGCTGGTGAAGGAATCGTTGAGATCCTCCAGCAATTCCATGCGGGAACGTGCGGCCTCGATGGAGGTCACGTCGGCATCCAGTGCGGCGACCGCGTCGATGATCTGGCCGAACTCGGAGTAGCACAGGTGGGTGTGGATCTGTGTCTTTGGCTTCGCCTCCAGCGAGACCAAGCGGAAGGCACGTACGGCCCAGTCCAGGTAGGAAGCGCGGTCGGATTCGCGCAGTGGCAACAACTCGCGCAGGGCTGGCTCGTCGATCTGGATGATGTCGATGCCAGCTTCTTCCAGGTCAGCAACTTCGTCGGCAAGCGCGACACCGATTTGGTCGGCGGAGACGGACTGGTGGACGTCGTCACGAATGAACGACCACGCCAGGATGGTCACCGGGCCAGTCAGCATGCCCTTGACGTGCTTGTCGGACAGCGACTGCGCGTACTTCGCCCACTCGGTGGTCATGGCCTCCGGGCGGGAGACATCGCCGACCACGATTGGAGGACGGGTGCAGCGGGAACCGTAGGACTGTACCCAGCCGTTTTCGGTGACCACAAAGCCGTCGAGAAGCTCCGCGAAGTACTGCACCATGTCGTTGCGCTCAGGTTCTCCGTGTACCAGCACGTCGATGCCCAAGTCTTCCTGCAGCTTGATCACCGAGGCGATCTCCCCGCGCAGCTCTTCCACGTACTGCTCGTCGGTGAGCTTACCAGCGCGGTGATCGGCGCGGGCACCACGGATCTGCTTGGTCTGTGGGAAGGAACCGATGGTGGTGGTCGGCAACTTCGGCAGGCCCAGTTCCTCTTGGATTTCGGTGCGCTCGGCGAACTTCGGTTCACGAGCAACCTGGCCTTCTGGCAGCTTGGCGACGCGCTGGGCGACGGCCGCATTGTGCGTACGCTCGGATTCCTTGCGGGTGCGCAGGGCGCGCTCTGAGCGGGCGAAAGTCTGCTCTACCTCATCGCGCTTGCCGTCCAGGGCTGCGGCGATGGCGACGACCTCGGAGATTTTCTCGTCAGCGAAAGAGAACCAACCAGCGACGTCGACAGGCAGGTTCTTTTCTGCCTCGACGGTGTGTGGCACGTGCTGCAGCGACACGGAGGTCGTGACGTGCTTGACGCCGAGTTCTTCCGCGGTTGCTACCAGCGAGTTCAGGTCGCCAGCCCACACATTGCGGCCATCGACCAGACCGGCCACCAGGGTGGTCTGTGGTGACTTGGCTACAGCTTCTTTGATGCGGCCCAGGTAGTTCGAATCCAGCGCCTGGGTTGGGCGGGAAACATCCACCTGGAAGGCCTCTGGGGCGGCGGCCAGCAACTTGTCCAGGCCAGCCTGCAGCGAACCATATGGGGTGGTCAGGTACACCTGCGGGCGGTTGTCGTTGCCCAGCAGTTCCGTCCAGATGGCACCGGCGCGATCGGCGAGTTCAGCATCGGAGATTCCGGTGTGGTCCGCAACCAAGGCAGGTTCTGCAACCTGTACCCACTCCACGCCGGCTTCCTTCAGTGCCGCGAACACCTTTGCATAGGATTTCGCGAGGTCATCCACGCGATCCAACGGGTTGGTGGTGCCGTCGGCTGCCTTGGAGAGAGCCAACACGGTGACTGGTCCCACCAGGTATGGGCGGATGGTGTGTCCGGCTTCGCGGGCTTCATCGACCAGCTTCAGCAGGCGCTGCGGGCGGGCAGTAAAGGACTGCTCAGCGCTGATTTCTGGGACGATGTAGTGGTAGTTGGTGTCGAACCACTTGGTCATTTCCAACGGGGCGGTATCAGCATTACCGCGAGCCAGGGTGAATTCCTCGTCCAGGCTAACTTCTTCTGCGTCGCCGCCCAGAGCACCGACGGTCAGTGCGGTTTCCAGCACCTGGTCGTAATACGCGACGTCGGCGGGGATGGCGTAGTCGTCGGCAAGACCCAGATCCTTCAGGCGGGCGTAGGTATCAATACGCAGCGAGTGTGCTGCGGATTCAAAAGTAGGGCGGTCGATGCGCCCGGCCCAGTAAGATTCCAGAGCACGCTTGAGCTCGCGGTTGGCGCCAACGCGGGGATAGCCCTCGATGGTTTTTGTTGGAAATGGTGTCTGCGACATGTCTGTCGTGTCCTTCCTCAAGGCAGGTGGGGTTTGTGTTTTGCGTGTTGATTGTGTTTACGGACTATGAAGTTGTGGGTTCTGTAGGGGTGCGGCGGGCCTAGCCAGAAAATCAGCCGGGCGCGCTTGGGCTGGGCGCGGTTGGCGGGCGAATCCCGACCGCGTCCAGGAGCTCTTGGGTGACCTCCGCGTTGTTGTGGGTGTAGATGTGCAGGCTGCCGACATCGTTGTCCACCATTGCTTGCACGAGTTCGGCGGTGATCGCGATGCCCTCGGCGCGCTCGTCCCGGGCGTTTTCTAGTCGGCGCACCAGGTGCTCCGGTACCGGCAGGCTGGAAAATTCCGCCATGCGGCGCAGGCGGCGCACGCTGGTAATCGGCATGATTCCCGGGATCTGTGGGATGCGCACGCCAGCCAGTTCTGCGCGACGACGGAACTTTAAGAAATCTTCGGCTTCGAAAAACAGCTGGCTGATGGCCAGATCGGCGCCGCTGCGTTGTTTGGACAGCAGCACGTCGAAGTTCTCGTCGTCGGTGCGCGCCTGGTAATGGCCGTTCGGGTAACTGGCCACGGCAACGGCCAAGCGGCCGGCGGCAAAACGAGCTGCCTGTTGGCTTTCCACTTGGCGGATCAGGCGCACGAGTTCGTCGGCGTACTGCAGGTGATCTGCTGGCAGCTTCACCTCGCCTTCTGGCAGGTCACCGCGCAGGGCTAATAAGCCACGCACGCCGGAATCGATGAGGCGGTTGATCCATGCGACCATCTCTTGCTTGGTGCCCGCCGTGCACGCGAGGTGCGCCAGGGTGCGCATGTTGGTTTCGCGGTCGATGCGGGAGATAAATTTTGCGGTGCCGTCCAACCAGCCGGAACGCCGTGAGCTGGTGACCGAGATATAGTCCGGCCGGTAAGATTCCAGCGTTTCCAGCAGATGGGAAATCTTCTTCTCGTCTACGTCATGGCGCGGCGGGATGACCTCGAAGGATAGTGCTGTGCGCTCTGATGCGGTACGTGGCTGCGTGTTTTCTGCGCTATCCAGGTTATCCGGATTAGCGCTGGAATCATCCAACGGTGCAGAGGCAGATACTCGTGGGGCCATTATTTGTCACCTCCTTCCGGCGGTTTGTGTCTTGATTGTGTACCAAGCTGTCTAGTGTTGGCATCAATCTAATGCTTACGCAGTTAACAAGGAAGAATCCGGAAAGGTATTACCATTCGGTGGGGCGTTCATGCTGGAAAAACAGTACTTGAGGGAACTGAATATAATTCGCCGCCAATCGGTAAAAATGAACCAAGCTGTCTATGGTATTACCATTAAGATGTGCTGGAAATACTTTATTTTCGCTGTTATCCCCCACATCAGCTTTCACAGCAACTATCCTTAGAACTAATAACTAGCGACAACCGTGTGATTAACGAGGTGAACACACCATGAGTTCTGCAAACGTCAACCTGCGCATCGCGCGGGACCTCAGCTCAACTGGCTGGGAAAAATTCAAAGATTACCGGGATAAAAAGTCCCAAGAGGCATTCGAATTCCTGGAAAGCGCGGCGAAAACCGTCGACAAGAGTGCAGAAAAGCACTTCCCGGAAGCACGCAAGGAAGCTGGCAAGCTCACCAAAGCTGCGCACGCGCGTCTAGACAAAAGCATTGAAAGCCTGCAGGATGTCGGCCGGGAACTTACCGACGGCGACGTCTCCGAAACGGTAGAAAACGCCCGCGAGGCCGCCAGTGAGAATTTCTCCAAGGCCACCAAAAAGGCTCAAAAGCAGGCGAAGAAGCTGCGCAAGAAAGCTAATAAAAAGCTGGGCCGGAAAAACCGCAAACGTCTATCTCGCGCAGAGAAAAAAGCCAACGCTGCTGCGCAGAAGGTCAAGGACAAAGCAGCCAAGAAACTAGATAAGAAGAACGCGAAAAAGGCTGCGAAAAAAGCTTCTAAGACCGTGCAGAAGCAGGCCGGCGAGCTGGCTGATAACGCACCACAGAAGCTGAAGAAAGCCCAGAAGCAAGCCGAAAAGACGGCTAAGCAGCAGGCCAAAAAGGCGCAGAAGCAGTTTGACAAGAAGACAAAGTCTCAGTCGAAATCCCGCGGCTTCGGTTTCTACGCCCTGTGGGCCGCTGTTCTCGCCGCAATCGTTGGTGTTATCGCCTATGTGCTGAACAAGCGCAACTCCGGCGCGCAAGAACAGCCACCAAAGGCTAGCGATTACAGCTCGAATACCACCAGCACGCTGGTGTACTCCTCGACCAGCGAAGATGACCTCGAAGCACCAAACGCGGATGCTTCCGAGGAAAACCACAAGGCAGAAAAGAAAGCCGGCGAGTTGGCCGAGGATCCAGCCGAGCGTGACGAGGAGTTGCTGGCAGACATTGACGAGCAGCTGGCCAAGAATCTTTCCCAGGGTGCTGCGGAAAACCTGGCTGCTTCCGAGGCCACCCGCGCTGTGGCTCACGACGATGCCGACGCCGCCGAAAAGGCAGCGCACATCGACGAGCAGCTGAAGGACAAGTTGGAATCGGATTCTGATTCGGATTCTGCGGCTGAAGCTGAAGGCGGTTCTGAGTCCGGCGACAAGTAATCGTCGGCAAGCTGGGTGCCGCAAGCCCGGCGTCGGCAAGCGGCGTCGTAAAGAGACATATGCCATAAAGTCGTTACGTGAGCTAAGCCATCTGCTTCGATAGGGTTTGTGGTGCAAGGGAATTATCAACACCACAGGCCCTATTTCTATGGCTGCAGCTGGTTATCAGCCAGCCAACAGGCGGTAATCAGCCGGTTATAGGACACAGCGGTGTGAAAGACGAGGAGGAAATTGCTTTGGGCGTGCAAGAACTGTCAGTGAAACTGGACAACGGCGCAACTTACTATTTCCCCGCCGGAATTGCCCCAGGTGAGCAAGGCAACCGCATCGAGATGCTGCGCGAGGCCATCGAAAACGATTCCGTGTTCCAGAGCGTCGATATCAACGGTGAAGAGCGCACCATTTATGGCAGCGAAGTGAAAAACTATCACCTCAGCGACGCGCTATAACCACCGACCATGCCGAAAACACTGCTGGTCACCAATGATTTCCCTCCGGTAATCGGGGGGATTGAATCATATCTACGGGATTTCGTTTCTCTTCTGAACCCCAACGAGATCATCGTTTTTGCGCCCACACGGGATAAAGCTGCCTGCGAGAACTACGATGCACAGCTGAAATACCCAGTGATTCGCTGGCCACACTGCCTATTACTGCCGACGCCGGGGGCGGCAAAGAAACTCCGCGAAATCATCCGCACCCACGATATTGACACCGTGTGGTTTGGTGCGGCTGCTCCCCTGGCGTTGCTGGCGAAGACCGCAAAAAAAGCCGGGGCGAAGAAAGTCATTTCCACCACGCACGGCCATGAAGTCGGCTGGTCCATGATCCCTGGAGCGCGCCAGGCGCTGCGCGTGATTGGCAATAACTCTGATGTGCTGACGTATATCTCGTCTTACACACGCCGTCGGCTGGAAAAACCCTTTGGTAGCCGCCCACGGTGGGTGCATCTGCCTTCCGGGGTCAACGCGGATAATTTTGGGATTGCGAGCCCTCAGCGGCAGGCGGAAGCGAAGCATGCCTTTGGGATTGCTGCTTCTGCGCCGACGATCGTATGCATTTCGCGTTTTGTGCCGCGTAAAGGCCAGGACAAGCTGTTGCGCGCGTTTCCGGTGCTGCGTCGGCAGTTTCCGGATGTGCAATTGATTTTGGTGGGCCGTGGGCGTTCGTATCGGCGCCTGGAAAGGCTGCGGCAGAAGTATGCGCCGGATGCTCTTTTGCTCAACAACACGGATTATCAGCAGAACCGGGTGCGCGTTAACAATGCGTTGGCTGCCGCGGATATTTTCGCGATGCCCGCTCGCACTCGCGCAGGAGGGTTATCCGTAGAAGGGCTGGGCATCGTGTATTTGGAAGCGCAGGCTTGTGGCATTCCGGTGGTCGCCGGAAGCTCCGGGGGTGCGCCGGAAACCATCACCGACGACACCGGCGTGGTAGTCAACGGGCACCGGGTGGCAAGCATTGTGCGCGGGTTGCAAGGCTTGCTTGCCGACGCCCAGCTGCGCTCAGAGATGGGTGCTGCGGGCAGGGCGCACGTCGTCAAGAATTGGAACTGGGATCTAATGGGCGCGCGGCTACAGAAGGAACTGCGCGAGATTTAGGCACTGCGGGAGCTTTAAGCCGTCCGTTTAACTGCCTAGCGCCCGAATGCACCAATGGCGATGACGTTGACGCCATCAGGCCGACGGTATGACATTCCACCGCCGGTCACGACCAGCAATTCAGCTGGCTCAGGCATCACCGCGGCGAATTTCTGCAGACTTGCCGCCGCACCGTCGACCACATTGGGATGGTGCCCGAGTTTGATCTCCACGAGCACTGTTCGCCCAGCGAGCGTCGTAATCGCATCAACTTCGGTGCCATCCCCGAGGCGAGCGTGATAGACCGGCTCGTTCGTCAGCGCGCGTAATTCATGAACCACCAGCGATTCAAAAAGCTGACCGAAAAATTCGAAGTCGTGTAAAAGATCGTCCGGCTGTTTTTGTAGCGCAGCAACTGCTAACGCTGGGTCTGCAAAGTGCCGTTTGGCTGCTTTGCGTAGTGGGGTACGTGAGCGCAGGGATTGTGACCACGCCGGTTGGTCTTGGCTGATGAAAATACGCTCGAGAGAATCCAAGTAGTCAATCGCAGTTTCTCTGTGCAATTCAGCATCTGTGGCGATTGCAGTCGTCGACATTTCAGTTCCGATCCCACGAGCCAGAGATCGCATTACCCGCAGAACCCGAGCTGGGTTACGCTTCACCTTGTCCGGTGTGGAAATGTCGAGCTCCACGATGGTCCGTACATAATCACGTAGGTTTGCTTGTGCATCCGCAACACTAAGACGCAAAAAGCCTGGCCACCCGCCTCGGCAAATCCTTTCCGCAAGATCGTGGATAGTTAGTTCCGTCTTGCCGACGCGCGGTGCCTCGCCCTTCACCATGTTGAGCAGTGAAGCTTGTCCAGTGGATTCTCCCGATTCTGCCAGTGTCATGGTATGCATTGTTAAGCGAGAGAATCTTCCGGCTCCAGAATGGCCTTGCACCGCTTCGGCTGGGGCGGTTGATCCTGTCAAAATAAATTGTCCAGGCTGCCCACGCCCATCAATTTCGTGGCGTACTACGTCCCATAATTTTGGTTGGGCCTGCCATTCGTCCAAAACTCTCGGCGTCGGCCCTTGTAATACAAGAGCCGGATCTACCCCCATTGAAATCTCCACATCAGGATCGATGTCTACTTTGATTTCGCTCTCGGCATGGTGACGGGCGGTCGCAGTCTTGCCACAACCCTTCGGTCCCTCAATCAACAAGGCTCCAGTGCGCCGCAACGACTGCTCCACAAAAACATCCGCTATCCGCGGAATATAGCCCTGAGACAACACCACTATTTCACCATCCGACAGTTTGAGGCGATTTTAACCGACACTTTGAGGTCATTTTATCCGACAGTTTGAGACGATTCTAACCGACACTTTGATGAACGCGCGTCTGCATTCGCCTGTGCTCGAGTCCATGTTTCACGTGAAACATTGTTTATCGCGATACCGGTGGATTGGTGGAACGACGCCATGCTTCATCAGAACTTTGACTACCGCACGCCAATAGAGGTTGAAGCAGAGTTTTGCAGCCGACAACCGGCTCGAGAAATAATGGAAATTAAGGCAAATGCCTAGAACAAAGCCCAGGGCACTTCAAGTTTCAAGCACAAAAATTGATGTTACTTTTTATTCCCCTTATATGGGGTGAGTATGACCGTCATCTAACCTAAGTAAGGGTGTTTTGCGTTAGTTTCCGCATCCCCAGCGGTGGCTTATCCCGACCGATTCTCGGATTACTTGTAAACCAAACCCCGCACACGAACTAACAGACACTCTCTAGGATGAAGATCATGAGTCTTCTTTATCCTGAAACAACAAGAATGTTAGTTTCATAAATACTACATGGCTAATCGCTAATGGCGTAGCTACACTGGTGGCCATCCACATCTCAGCTACACGGAAATCAGCATCGAGCATCACGATACTGAAATAAGCCAGAAAAGCAATCACAAAAACACAGAAATATTTTCTTATTCTAAAAGTTATATGATATTTACTGTAGTAATTTACATAAATAACAACCAGAGCAGAGGGAACCCCAAAAAAGATCCCCATAACAGTGGCAAATAAAAGCAATCCAGGTAAGGACACCATCTAATTGTTCTCTCCGAGATCATTTACGGCTTCACCGGGAGTTTCTGAAGGACCAACATAAATAGTATCAGGGGAAGGCTCATAGGTCTCTTCGTTATCCCCCTTCAGGTGAACGATTTTGAGCCGACCCCACTGCTTTATCCACAGTTATATAATCAGTTTTCTAGACCCAGCGGTAGATCGTGGTGTGATCAACCGACACACCCCGCTGAAGTCATCATTTCCTCCAGAGCGCGGTAGCTCACCCCGTAGCGGCAGTACCACCCACTGCCCACAGAATAATGTCACGGGGGAAATGACGACCCGAGAAAATACCCATGGCTGTGATTAGTTCACGTCGCTCTTCCTACTGCCCCAACTTTGCAACAGCACCCAAAGCCCTGGAATGAACTCCTATCACCAGGGTCATTCCAGGGCATATTTCCCTGACTAAGAGAAGCAGTGACACAGAAGGTCTACCTCAGCGTGGGCCCTGTGGGCGTGCAGGTTCCGTGTGTGGCTGGTGTGCTGCGGCATGGTCGGCAGCGATTGATGACCGACTCTGGAGCGGGTGCCTTGTCTGGTCTCTCGGTTCAGGGTGGGTGGACTATTCGGCGGGTTGGATCTCACTCTCGGTGACCCACTTGTGGTTGGTCATCGTCATCCCGTCGACGGTGAGATCAACCATGTAGACCGTCTCCTCGGTGGAGTAATCGATGGTGGCCTCAGCACCCTTCATGCCGGACATGTGCTCGGCATCCAGGACAACGCTCGCCCCGTCGGGCAGGGGGGCCTGACCCGGATCGACGAGCTCCTCATGGACGACCCAGCGGTGGTCGGTAACCGGGGCCCCACCCTCGGCGGGGGTGTAGCTGACCGAATAGGTCGTGGTGTCAAACGCCCCGGAAATGGTGGCGGTGGCCCCGTCCATGCCGGGCATGTGGTCAGCGGTGAGGATGACCTCAGTGCCCACCGGGTACGTGGGATCCTCGGCCTCTTCAATGCCTGCCGGCGGTGCCCCGCCGTCGGCAGGGTGGTCGTGCCCGCCGTGCTCTTCGTCGGCAGTGGTGGTGTCTTCCTGGTGGGGCTCGTTGGTCTCTGCGGTTGCCGTCGTGGTGCTGGTGGTGTCGGCATCGTCGGAGTTGTCGGTGGCGTCGCTGCAGGCGGTCAGCGCCAGGGTGGAGGTCAGTACCAAGGCGGCGAGGGTAATGCTGCGTTTCATGAGCGTTCCTTTCAAAGGTGGTGTGAGTTAGGGGTCGAGAGACAAGGTCAGTCAGTAACGGTTACGGGGGATATCGACCCACTGTGTTCCTCCTTCCCGTCGGTCGGAGCCAGGTGAGCCGGCTCCAGATCAATGCGGCGCAACAGCTGGGCGTTCAGGGCCACCACGATGGTCGAGGCAGACATCAAGATCGCGCCCACGGCCGGGGACAGCACGAACCCGATCGAGGCGAGCACTCCGGCGGCCAACGGCACGGCGAGGATGTTGTAGCCAGAGGCCCAGATCAGGTTCTGGATCATCTTGCGGTAGCTGGCCTGGGACAGCTCAATCATCGACAGCACTGCCCGCGGGTCATCACTGGCTAGGACCACCCCGGCAGATTCCATGGCCACATCCGTTCCGGCACCGATGGCGATACCGACGTCCGCGCGGGTCAGAGCGGGGGCGTCATTGACACCGTCACCGACCATGGCCACGCTCAAACCCCGGTCCTGCAGCTGCGTGACCTTGGTGTCTTTGTCCTGGGGCAGGACCTCGGCGAAGACCTCATCAATGCCTAGGTCCTGACCAACCGCCTGGGCCACCTGCTGGGCGTCACCGGTGATCATCGCGACCTTCACCCCGCGGTCCTGCACGGCTTTCACGGCGGCACGGGATTCGGGGCGGATCTTGTCCTCGACGGCTACCGCACCGATGATCTGACCGTCGCGGACAATATGGAGCACACCGGCCCCACGCCCGGTCCAGGCGCTGGTGGTGTCGGTGAGCTCGGCCGGGGTGGTGAGGTTGAACTCGCGCAGCATGTTCGGCCCGCCCACGAGGATCTCAGCGCCATCGACAGTGGCCCGGACTCCCCGGCCGGAGGCGGCGCTGAAACCAATTGCAGGGATTTGCCGACGGGAGGCCTCGGGATGGGCGGCCGCGGCCGCCACGATGGCGCGGGCCACGGGGTGCTCGCTGTCGGCCTCCGCGACGGCGGCCAGGGCCAGTAGCTCGCCCTCGGTGACGCCGACAACTGCCGCGACACCGGTGACCGCGTGCGCACCCTCGGTCAGGGTGCCGGTTTTGTCGAAGAGCACCACGTCGATGGTGCGCATCCGCTCGAGCGCCATCCGGTCCTTGATGAGCACCCCGGATTTCGCGGCCCGCTCGCTGGAGATCGCAATGACCAGCGGAATCGCCAGGCCCAGGGCGTGCGGACAGGCGATGACCAGCACCGTGACCGTGCGCACCACGGCATCGTCCGGGCTGCCGATGATGGTCCACACCACCGCGGTGATCAGAGCGGAGATCAGCGCGAACCAGAACAACAACGCCGCTGCCCGATCCGCCAGGGCCTGGGCCCGGGAGGAGGACTCCTGGGCGTCGGCAACCATGCGTTGGATCCCAGCCAGGGCGGTGTCCCCGCCGGTAGCCTCCACCCGGATGCGGACGGTGTTGTCGGTGGCCACGGTACCGGCGACCACCTTGTCACCGGTGTCGCGGAAGACGGGACGAGATTCGCCGGTGATCATCGCCTCATCGAATTCGGCGGCTCCGTCGAGGATGTTTCCGTCGGCCGGCACCCGGGCACCGGCCCTCACCAGCACGACGTCGTCGACGACCAGCTCGGAGATGGCCACGGTGCGGGTGGTCCCGTCGATGACTTTCTCGGCCTCATCCGGCAGCAGGGCAGCCAGCGCGTCAAGCGCGGAGGACGCGGCCCCGAGAGCGCGCATCTCCAGCCAGTGGCCCAGCAGCATGATGGTCACCAGCAGGGCTAGCTCCCACCAGAAGTCCAGGTCAAAACCGCCCAGCCCCAGAGTGGTGACCCAGGAGGCGACAAACGCCACGGTGATGGCCATGGCGATCAGGAGCATCATCCCGGGTTGGCGGGATTTCAGTTCTTTCCATCCGCCCTTGAGGAAAGGCGTTCCGCCGTAGACGAAGATGATCGTGCCCAGCACCGGGGGGATCCAGGTGGATCCGGGGAATGCCGGGAGGTGGTAGCCGAGCAGGTGGGCGACCATGGGGCTGAAAATAACGACGGGAATGGACAGAATCAGCGACCACCAGAAGCGGTCCCGAAACATTGCGGTGCTGTGTCCGGCGTGTTCGCCGTGACCATGAACGTGGTGGTCTGTTTCCGGAGCGGGGTGATCACCATGGTGATCGCCGGAATGGTGGGGAGTGCTCATGACGTTCCTTTCGCTCAACCCGGTCGGGGTCGAGATGATGGGTAAAACTGATCAGGATAAAACGGTGTAGCCGGCCTCCTCGATGGCCCGGCGAACCATCTCCGAAGGTACGACACCGGTGACCGTGACGGTGAAAACACCATCAGCAGCGAGATCAATCTGGACGTCGTCGACCTGAGGGAGGACCTGAAAGGCCTGGGTCACGCTTTTCGCGCAGTGCCCGTAGGTCAGGCCGGTGACCTGGTAGCTAGGGGAGGACCCTCTTGCTGACGAGTCGCTGGCGGCAGGGATGGAGGCGGTGTCGGCACGTGAGGCAGGTCCGCAACAGCTGCAGCCGTGGGAGGCCATCGGCAAGAGGCTGGGCGGGGAGGTGATCATGGGAAAGCTCCTCCGGGTCGGTGGGATGCGGCGATGCTATTCCCTAGCGTATACCCCCCTGGGGTATATTTTCAATGGGTGGAGGGCACGGCCCTCACGCGGGGCAGGGTGTGGTCACCGAGCAGCCTCCTCACTGTCGGGAGGGGACAGCGGGAGGCGGAGGGCAAACACCGCTCCACGACCGGGTCCGGGGGAGGTGGCGGTGAGAGTGCCGCCGTGGGCCTCGATCAATGCCTTGGAGATGGTCAGACCGATACCGGCCCCGCCGTTGTCCTGGCTGCGGGCGGCATCCCCCCGGTAGAAGCGTTCGAAGATGTGTCCGAGCTGGTCAGGTGGGATGCCCTCGCCGTCATCGGCGATGTGGATGAGCGCGGTGGACGCCCCCTGCCGGTGGACGCTGATCCGGACCTGCCCGCCGGCCGGGGTGTGCCGTAGCGCGTTCGACAGGAGATTGCTCATCACCTGGCCGAAGCGTTGCCGGTCCACGAGCACCCGGGCTGTGTCTGTAATGGTCCCGACCTGTAAATCGACGCCTTTGTCAGCATAAGCTTCCCCCGCGGCAGCAGCGGCGGTATGGAGCAGATCCCCGAGCCCTTCCTCCACCAGGTCCAAATCGATCCGGTGTTCCTGGGCCCGGGAGACATCGTCGATGTCTTCCATCAACCGGGTCAGGCGGGTGAGTTGGTCAGCCATGATCGTGTGGGTGGCATTATTCCAGCCCACGACCCCGTCCTGGAGGCCATCGAGGTAGACCGTGAGCACCGATAAGGGGGTGCCCATTTCGTGGGCCAGATCAGAGAGCATCTGGCGGCGGACCTGTTCGGTGTGTTCCAGCCGGTCAGCCATGGTGTTGAAGGCATGCGCCAGGGTGGTGACCTCGGGGCCTGCTTTTCCGGCGGGCACGCGGATACGGGAGTTGCCGGCCGTCAGGCTGGTAGCGGCGCGGGTGAGATCCTGCAGGGGGGTGCGCAGACGACGTGATAACCACAGGCTGGCCAGCAGGGCGCTGGTCAAGGCGGTGGGCAGGGCGACGGCCAGGGTGATCAGGTTGGCGCCCCGGTAGGCCTGCTCGGCATGGAACAGCTCCAGCGAGGGGTCCTCCCGGCCGGTCATCAACATATGATCATGGAACAGGGTCGGGCCCACCATCGTGGCCACGGCCGCGGCCACCAGCAGGCTAATCACCACGACCAACACCTGGGCGGCCAGGAAGCGGAAGGTCAGGCCGGGTCCGTGATTCATGGCTGCTCCACCCGGTAACCCACGCCACGCACGGTGTCGATAAACCCCCGGCCCTGGGTGTCGGTGCCGAGCTTGCGACGCAAGTTGCCGATGTGGACATCGACGATGCGTTCATCACCGACCCAGGTGGTGTCCCAGACCTCGGTGACCAGGTCGTGGCGGGTCAGCACCTGGCCGGGGCGCAGGGCCAGGGCAACCAGCAGCTCGAACTCCGTGCGGGTGAGCTCCACGGTCGTCTCCCCCACCCGCACCTGATGGGCGACGGGGTCAAGGATGAGGTCACCAACGATCAAGGGGGTGGTCACCTGCGGTGGGGTGGTGCTGGTGCGCGGGCGGCGCAGCACCGCATGCACCCGGGTCACCAGTTCCCGGATGCTAAAAGGTTTGGTGATGTAGTCATCCGCCCCCAGGGTCAAACCGCTGATCTTGTCGTCCTCGCTGCCACGCGCGGTGAGCATGAGGATGTAGCAGTCCGAGAAGGCGCGGATCCGTCGGCACACCTCCAGGCCGTCGAGTTCGGGCAGCCCCAGATCCAGCACCACAACATCGGGGGAAAAACGACGGGCCTCGTCCACGGCCTGGGTGCCGGTGTGCGCCTGGCGGGTATCGAAGCCGGCCCGGATGAGGTAGGAGGCCACCATCTGAGCCAGGGGTTGTTCATCATCGACGACCAGCACCCGCCCCGGGGGCGTGGCGGTGGTCGGTGTGCGGTCAGCCATAGACCCCAGTATCGCTCCGGACAGGGGGGAATACCACCCTCGCTCAGTGCCCGGCGGGGAATCTTCATCAAATCTTCAAACATCACCCTTCGACCGCCGTCACCCCTGTGCCCCACCCCGGGCCGGCGGCATCGCCTCCCCTGGTCGGTTCAGCAGGCACCACCAGGGATTTCACTGCCTGCACCGCATACCCGGGGCGGGTAGAAGGACATCGCCCACGGCTGTGGGGTGGTTGTCCCGGTGGTGACCCAGCCCACCGAATTCACCCCATTTTCGCCCTGTTGTAAGGCTGTGAGCAGGGTTTTTGATTGCTAGTCCGTCAGGCACCCGTGCTAGATAAAGGTATGGCACCGACCTTGAGGCGGTGTCTTCTCACGGTATTACCACGATCCAAGGAGATTGACGTGAAACGAGCAGCGATCGCAGCCGCCGCCCTTGCCCTCGCCCTCACGGGGTGTTCGGCCGCCGACCCGGAACCCACCGCCGACGGGACGGTGTCCCAGGATACATTCCTGACTACCCATGGCCTGGCCGCCATGGACGCGGTGGAGATCATTGATCACCTCGACCGGCAGAAGGTCACTGAGCGTCCCACGGATCTGATCGCCTCAGTGCGTGCCGATGAACTGCTGCTCTCGAGCGATGACCAGGAAGTCGTGGTCGATCTTCCCGACAATCAGACGTATGTCTCGATCGCACCCTATCTCACCTCCACCCACGACTGCTTCTACCACAGCCTCACGACCTGCCTGGGGGAACTCGACAATGAGGATATCCAGGTCACGATCACCGATGAGGCGACCGGTGAGGTGCTGGTGGACGAGGCGACAACCACCTTCGACAACGGGTTTATTGGCTTCTGGCTTCCCGATGATGTCACCGGCCTGATTGAGGTCAGCTACCAGGGGCGTACCGGCACCACGGAGTTTTCCACCACCGACGACGGTGCAACCTGCGTCACAGACCTGCGCCTAACGTGATGGCTCAGCAGGGTCCTCACCTGCGCCTGTCTCCCGTGTCACTGAAATCTTGCACCAAGGAAGGTTAAATCATGACGAACGCGTTTTCCCGACGACAGTTTCTGCTCGGTGGGCTTGCCCTCGCCGGCACCGGGGCCGTGGCCGCCTGCACCAGCGACCCTGGACCCGCTGCCTCGGCACCAGGTCCCTCCCTTCGCCCCACTCCCACCCCCACTGCGCTCGGTGAGCCGACGGTGCGCCGGACACTGACCGCCCGGCCCCTCTCTCTGGATATCGGCGGCATCGAAGCCAAGACGTGGGGATACGTCTCTGACACCGGGGATGCGGCCATTGAGGCCACCGCCGGCGACGTACTCCAGGTCGATATCACCAATGAACTGCCTGAGAGCACCTCCATCCACTGGCATGGCATCGCACTCCACAACGCAGCCGACGGTGTGCCCGGTATGACCCAGGACCCCATTGAACCTGGCGAGTCTTTCTCCTATGCTTTTGAAGTCCCCCACGGTGGCACCTACTTCTACCATTCCCACACCGGCCTGCAGCTTGATCGCGGCCTCCACGCCCCACTGATCATCCGTGACCCGCAAGACGCTGAGGATCAGGACGTCGAGTGGACCATCGTGCTCGACGACTGGGTCGATGGCATTCAGGGCACTCCCGACGATGAGCTCGACAAGCTCACCCGAATGGGTTCGGGCGACCATAACGGGAGGATGGGAATGGGAGGTCACGGCCAGATGATGCACGGCACCCCGGACCGGGTACTGGGCGGGGATGTCGGCGATGTGATGTATCCGCACTACCTCATCAACGGACGTATCCCCCGTGCTCACCGGACCTTCGAGGCTCGCCCGGGCGACAAGGCCCGCCTGCGGTTTATCAACTCCGGCGGTGACACCATCTTCAAGGTGGCCCTCGGTGGTCACCGCATGACCGTCACCCACACCGACGGCTTCCCTGTCCAGCCCTGGGAGACCGAATCGATCTACTTGTCGATGGGCGAGCGTGTCGACGTCGAGGTCATCCTCGGCGACGGCATCTTCCCGCTCACGGCTTTGGCGGTGGGTAAGGACGACCGCGCCTTCGCCGTCATCCGCACCGCCGGCGGCCAGGCCCCCCACCCCGATGTCGACTTCCCCGAATTGTCGTCCACCGGACTGCTTCTGTCCTCCCTGAAGCCAGCAGACCGTGCACTCCTGCCCGAGGGCACACCAGACCGAGAAGTCAGTATCGACCTGGGCGGGCAGATGATGCCGTATGAATGGAGCATTCTCACCGACGGCCAATCCTCCTCCGCGACCGTGCAGGAGGGCCAGCGCCTGCGGATGGTCATGCGCAACAGGACCATGATGCCCCATCCCATGCACATCCACGGCCACACGTGGGCGCTACCCGGCAGCGGCGGGCTACGGAAGGACACCGTCCTTCTCCGCCACGGTGAAACCATGATCGCCGACCTGATCGCTGACAACCCCGGTGAGTGGGCATTTCACTGCCATAACGCCTATCACATGGAAACTGGGATGGTCAGCTCGCTTCGCTACGAGTAACCCCCACAGCAGGGTAGAGTGCCGAGGTGGGCGGGGTGTGAAGTGTCCCAGGTTTTGTTCCGTTTGAGTAGATGGGAAAATCTGGAAGATGCCGAGAAAATTTGGCAAGGATGCCAAGGATCGTGTGGTCCGTCTCGTGGAGGACCACATCTTGGCGGAGAACATGTCGATGCAGGAAGCGTGCAAGATCGTGACACCGAAACTGGGTGTCTCGTGGCATACTGCCCGGCAAGGGGCGCAGACGGCTCGTCGCCTTCGTGATGGCGTGCTGGTTTAACGCATTAGTGCTGTTCATCAAGCTAATTATGGTCTCTACGGTGTGCGAAAAATGTGGCATGCTCTACGCCGTGAAGGAATCAATATCGGTCGTGAACACAACGCCCGGCTGATGCGCCTGGCCGGTGTTTCTGGCAAAGGCAAAGGCCGGTCACCTACCACAACCCGTTCACCTCAACATGCCTGATGTGCGCCCGGATTTAGTGCCACACGAATTCAGTGCCACAGCACCAAACAAGTTATGGGTGGCTGACATTACGTATGTACGCACGAGGAAAGGCTTTGTGTATGCCGCGTTTGTCACCGACGTTTACTCCAGGCGGATCGTTGGGTGGGCGTTATCAGATTCCATGCGCACTTCAGGCTTTGCCGCTGCAAGCTCTCAACCAGGCGCCCCAAGTGCGCTGAGCAAACGACAGGTCTTATTCACCATTCGGATCACGGTTCGCAGTATGTCAGCGTGGTCTACAACGAGAAACTTGCTGAATTCCGGATTTAATCTTCCACTGGAACGGATGACGATTCCTATGACAATGCTTTGGCTGAAAACGTGAACGGTTCTTACAAGAACGAGCTGATCCATACTCGCAGGTGGGATGATGTTGTCGAGGTAGAAATCGCAACGTTCGAGTGGGTGTCATGGTGGAATGAGGAAAGGCTCCACCAAAGCTTGGGATACCGCACCCCGGTCGAGGTTGAAGACGCGTTGTGGGAACAAGATGAGTCTCGGGAAACAATAGAAAATAGGGTAAATGCCTAGGAACAAAACCTAGGACACTTCGTACGGCAATGGGGCCGAAACCACCCCGAACAAGGCCAGGAAACCACGTAAAACCCGCCCTGTGTTTCGTACCAACGGAATAAGGCGAGTAATAGTGCAAGATGTGTGTCCTGTAAAAACATGAACGCGAAAGCGCCCTGATGGTAAATATGTGCAGCGCCCGGAGGTGACGCCGAGTTTCGTCACAGAGGCGATTCTGCCGAAAGGGAAAGCAAGGGGCAGGCATAGAGCCTATCGGCGTTGAAGAAGGTGCAAGCGCTGTCTTTGCTCACGGGAATCTCGGACTGTATAGCTTCCCGATTTCCACACATCTCTCACTAAGCGTGCGCAGATTTACCACCGGCCGCATCTAGATAGCTGTACAGCGTCGTTCGCCCCACCTTCAGACGTCGCGCAACTTCTGCTTTCGGCACACCAGCATCCACCCACTCGCGCGCCTGAACCACTTGCTCGTCGGTAAGCGCACGAGCGATCCCCTCCGCCTGACGCTCCCGAATAATCGAACGTTCAAACTCAGCCACCGAACCCAGCAGCCCCAGCATCAGCTTGGCAATCGGGGTGGAGTCTTTTGAGTAGATCTGCCCTCTTTGAGAGAATTTCACCGAGACGCCTTTGCTGACCAACTCGTCAACAATGGCGTACAGATCCGTCAGTAAACGCGCACACCGATCCATTGACGTGACCACGAGCTGATCCCCCGCGCGGACATACCGCATCGCCTCATCAAGACCAAGACGCCCCCTCGAGCCACCACTGGCCTTATCGGTGTAGTAAGTAAAGACCTTCTCCGCTTTGAGTTGTTCAATCTGACGATCAAGGTTCTGATCTTTCGAACTCACCCGGGCATAGCCCACCTTCTGCCCCGAGATCGCACCCAACTGTTCAGTTATCTCTAGAGGTAGTGACGGTTCTGTTCCATTAGACATGGAACTAACCCTGGCGAACAGTAAGTCTTGTCATTCACGAAGTGTTCGCCTGAGGTGTACCTCAAATCGACAGGTAGGGGTGGCAGGTCCTGCTGGCGAAATTCGTTGCCACCCGTCCGCCCATCGCCGAGGTCCTCGAACGCTGGGAACATGTATTGTTCCCCATCGTTCTGATCGGCCTGGGCATTTTCATCCTCGTCGGCGGCGGTGCTTTCGGTCTCTAGGGGATCGATCATGAATTTACGCAGCATGGTCAATTCTTGGTATCGAAGGCCGCGAATCGCCACGCCACCCCTCCCATTGCAGATGGTCATTGCCGGGGGCAAGCGCGCGGTGTGATGATGGAATCGAAGGGCAGACGGGATTGTCGGCCCCTCGGAAGTAGGCGACGATGATCGACCGTGTTGAGATAACAGAGGGATACTGGCGAGCCTGTGTCGAACTGGAGGACGTCCTCGCGCGGGCTGGGGATGCCGAGCTGCGCAGCCGTAGCGTGGGGACCCGGTGGACGAATGAGGAACTGCTGTTTCACATGGTCTTCGGCTATATGGTGGTCCGTCGACTGCTACCTCTGGTCAAGTTCTTCGGCCATCTGCCGCCCTCGCTGAGCGAGGTGTTCGCGCGTCTGCTCAATGCCAGCACCCGCCCCTTCGGCTGGGTCAACTACTGGGGATCTCGGGCTGCGGCCCGGGTCTACCACCGTCACCGCATGGCCCGGAAACTCCGGTGGCTCACCGCCGCCCTGGCCACCAGTCTGGAGAAGGAATCCGAGCACTCCCTGGCACGTGAGATGGCGTTTCCGACCCGGTGGGATCCGTTCTTTGCCCCGGCGATGACGGTGGCGGACGTCTACGCCTATCCGACTTGGCACTTTGATTTCCACGCCCGGCAACTGAGTCTGCCCTTCGAGCGGGGAAACGCGGAGAAATAGGAAATCCTCACTCCAAGGACCCTCGCCGCCAGTGGCCGGCCGGGGACTGTGAACAGCCCAGAAATATAGTGATAAGCAGGTCAAAAAGGGCGGACAAGCCGTCGCCGTGGGGTCCCACTCTGGCAGTGAGTGATCAACAGACCTCTTCGTGATGGACGTGGCCGTCCTGCTCGATCTGGATAGTCGAGTGCTCAATGCCGAAGTCTTGCAACCGAGTTTGAGCGGCGGCCAGAATCCCTCCGTCGGAGACGTTCATATCGTCGACGACCAGGTGGCAGGTGGCAAGCGGTTTCGTGCCGTCGGTGCTCCAGATGTGCAGGTCGTGCACGGCCGTGACCCCGGGCAGGCCGACCAGGGCGGCTTCCACCTCGCGGGTATCGACACCCCGGGGGGTGTGGTTCATCAGGACCGAGAGGGACTCGGCCAGCAGGCGCAGTGCTCGCGGCAGCACCAGGGCGGCAATGAACAGGGAGGCGATGGTGTCGGCAGCTAACCAACCGGTGAAGTGGATGATCAGGCCGGCGATGATCACGGCAACCGAACCGACCAGGTCGGAGAGCACATGCAGGTACGCCCCGCGCATATTGAGGCTCTCATGCTGACGGCGCATGAGAATCAGGGTGGAGATCAAGTTAGCCAGCAAACCGACCACCGCCACGACGAGCATCATGCCCGTGTCGATCGATTCGTGGCCGCCGATCCGGCCAACCGCGCGGATGACGATCCAGACCGAGACCGCGGAGACCACCGCGGCATTGACCAGTGCGGCGAGCACCTCGACGCGGCGGAACCGTAGGTGGCCCGGGGGGTGGCCGCACGACGGCCGATGAGGAGGGCCACCAGGGCAATGAGCAGCCCCGTGGAATCCGAGAGCATATGCATCGCATCGGACAGCAAAGCCAACGAACCGGAAACGAGGCCGCCGATCACCTGGGCCAGGAAGATGGTGGCGGTCAGGGCGAAAGTGACCGCCAGGGCGGTGAGGGATCCGCTCGGGGCAGTACGGTGGCCGGGGTCATGGTCGTGTTGGTGCGCGCTCATGCCTGCAGCCTAGCAGGGAAAAACTCTTATTGAAAGCTTATTGAAAATGCTTGATGGATTTGGCCCCGTGCCGTCGTGAAAGGGCGCCAGTGGGCCGAAAGGCGCTGGGCAGAAGGCTGCGGTTAGAACCGCTCGCGCTGGGGATCGGTGAATTTCCGGGAGTGGTTCGGCTGGCTGTCGCCGTAACGGTCGTGCAACAGGCGCGCACGGGCACCCGAGGATGCGGAAAGAGTGGCTTGGGCATGGGCGAGACCCTGGGTGTCATTTTCCGGGTGAGTGGTGCGGAGGGCGCCCACCGTGTCGGAATCTGTCTCTTCGTCCTGAGAGTCCCCGGTCTGCTGCGAGGATGTCGATCCGTCGGCCAGCTCGGCCTCCTCGCGGCGCACACGGCGACGTTCCTTCATCTCCGCCCAAATAAAGTACCCCAGGCCGAGCGGGGCCATGATGCCGAAGGCAATCCACTGGAAGGCGTAGGACAAGTGCGAACCGCGGTCGAGCATGGGCACCGGGATAGCGGTGATCTCCCCGGCCTGCCCCTCGGCCAGCTGCACATAGTCCTCCGCCAGATCCCTGCCGGTCACCTCGGAAATCTGCGCGGTGTTAATGCCGTAGACCTGGCGGTAGCCCTGGTCCTCGATCGGGGGGGACATCGGTGTCTGCTCGGTGAATCGGGCGTGGCCGACGATGGACTGCTCACCGGCTGGCGCAGTATCCATCGGTGGGACACCGCCCTCAAGCGGCGGGTTGAAACCCCGGTTGACCAAGATGACCTCACCGGAGTTCAGCTGGAAGGGGGTCAAGGCATGGAAGGCAGGGGAGGAGTCGACCGGACGGTTGCGCATCAGCACCCCATCCTCGGGCAGGTAGTGGCCCTGAAGGATCACCCGGGCCCATTCCTCCCCGGGCTCGATACTGCCCTGGGCGTCAAAGATCTCCTCGGCGGGGACGGGCTCGACCTCGAAGGCGGCTTCGATCTGCTCGTTGCGCTCGACGATAGTGCTATCCCTGCTCAGCTGCCACGGCGCCAGAAAGGTAAAGGCGACGTAGGAGAAAGCGATGATGGCAAGGACACCGAACACCCAGCCGGGCCGGAGGAATGTCCGCCAGCCCTTCTTCTGCGGGGCCCGACCGTACCTGCGCTCACGTGTGCTGCTAACAGCCATGAAGTCTACTGCCCCGTCCGGTGAGAAAGTACATCCTGTCGCAGGGTGCTCATGGGGAAAGCACTACGAGACCCGGGACCTTCCGTCCGCATCCTCGTCGGCGGTGACCGTGGCCGCCTCGACGGGCTTCAGGTCAGGATGCTGGGTGCGGGCGGCCCGCAGGCCGTTGGCGATGACGATGACCTCGGCCACCTCGTGGACCAGCACGACGGCAGCCAGTCCCAGCACACCGGTGATCGCCAGCGGCAACAGGACGATGATGATCGCCAGGGACAGGATGATGTTCTGGTTGATGATCGCCCGTCCCCGGCGGGCGTGGTGCAGGGCACGCGGGATCAGGCGCAGGTCATCGCCGGTAAACGCCACATCCGCGGACTCGATCGCCGCATCCGAGCCCTTGGCGCCCATGGCGATGCCGATATCGGCTGATGCCAGGGCAGGGGCGTCGTTGATGCCGTCACCGATCATCGCCACCGGGCCGCGGGTCCCCAGCCCGGCCACGGCGGTGGCCTTGTCCTCCGGGCGTAGCTCGGCCCGCACGTCCGTGATGCCGGCCTCCCGGGCCAGGGCGGTGGCGGTACGCGTGTTATCACCGGTGAGCATGGTGATCCCGAAACCCTCGTCCGCGAGCGATTTGATTACCTGAGGTGTTTCCGGGCGGAGTTCATCGCGCACCCCGACCGCCCCCACGGGCCGGTCGTCGCGGTGGACGATGACCACGGTCATGCCCTGTTCTTCCAGGGTTTCGACCTGGCCGGCCAGGGGGCCGGGGCTCAGCCAACGGGGGCTGCCCACGGCGATCCGGGACCCGTCGAGGATCCCGGTGATCCCCTGGCCGGCGGCCTCGGAAACCTGCTGGGCGGTCGGGGCCTGCGGGGTGGCGGCGGTAATGGCGGCGGCCAACGGGTGGGTGGAGTGGGCCTCCAGCGCCGCGGCCCAGCCGAGGACATCCGCGCGGCTGACGCCGTCGGTGGTGAGCACATCTACGACGGTGGGATGGTTGCGGGTCAGGGTACCGGTCTTATCGAGTGCCAGATGCCGGATGCCACCGAGGCGCTCAAAGGCGGCGCCGGACTTGATGACCACGCCGAACTTACTGGCCGCCCCGATGGCCGAGACCACCGTGACCGGCACCGAAATCGCCAGCGCACACGGCGACGCGGCGACCAGGACAACCAAGGCACGTTCGATCCACACACCCGGATCCCCGAACAAGGACCCGATCACGGCGACCAGGACGGCGAGGATGAGGACACCGGGCACCAAGGGGCGGGCGAGGCGATCGGCGATACGGGCGCGTTGGCCCTTATCGTTTTGGGCCTGCTCCACCAGCTCGACGACGGTGGTCAGGGAGTTATCCGTGCCGGCGGCGGTGGCCTCAACCTCCAGTGCCCCGGTGGTGTTGATCGACCCGGCCAGCACTGCATCGCCGGGGCCGACCTCGACGGGGATAGATTCGCCGGTGATCGCCGAAGTGTCCAGGCTGCTGTGCCCGGAGCGGATAACCCCGTCGGTGGCCAGGCGTTCCCCCGCGGCCAGGCGCAACACGTCACCCGGGATGAGGTCTTCGACCGGCACGGTGCGGGTCGCCCCATGGGCGGCGATGATCGTCGCGGTCGAGGGGATCAGGGCCAGCAGGGCACGCAGGCCCGAGCGGGCCTTGTCCATCGCCCGGTCCTCAAGCGCCTCGGCAATGGAGTAGAGGAAGGCCAGGGCGGCGGCCTCCTCGATGAAGCCCAACAGGACGGCACCGATGGCGCTGATCGTCATCAACAGCCCGATACCCAGCTTGCCCCGGGTGACCAGTCCCGTGAGGGCTCCGGGGACGAACTGGGAGGCACCCAGCAGCAGGGAGGCCCAGAACAATACGGTGGCCACCAGCCCGGCCCCGGGGATAAACCACTCGAGGATCAGGCCGATGAGCAGGAACATTCCGGAAGCCACCGGGATAAGGACGGCACGGTCACGCCCCCACGGGGTGTGCTCCTCGTGTTCTGTGGTCGGTGCGGCCGGTTCACACCCGCATGCGGACGTCATGACTGCTGGCCCCTTTCCTCATCGCAGCAACCAGCAACCGGGCACTGCGGGTCCAGACACGCGGCGTTCTCGTCAACCGCCAGGGTGGTCTCCACCAGGACGGCAAGCGCCCGGGCCAGGTGAGCGTCGACGATCTCATAGCGGGTGCGCCGGCCCTCCGGTTCGGAGACCACGATCCCACAATCGCGCAAACACGTCAGGTGGTTGGAGACATTCGAGCGCGTCAACTCCAGGTCCCGGGCCAACTGCGCTGGATAACCTGGAGCCTCCAGCAGGGATAACAGGATCCGGGACCGGGTGGGATCGGCCATGGCACGTCCCATCCGGTTCATCACATCAAGACGAGAAGCAATAGTCAGCATGCACTGACCATACAGTGGGGACTGATTAGTCTGCAATTGTCCCTCGGGTGGTCGCCCCTGGATGTCCGACGAACGTCAGGTGGGAGGTGGGGTCCTGAAACCGCGTCAGCCTGGAGGGAGATTGACCCGCGGCATGGCACACCGGCGCTCAGGATGTAGCGGGAGTCTTCTGCTTCCTAACGCCTGTCACGGCTCCGGACAACCAGCACGATGGCCCCGGCGATGACGCCGAAGAGGGCCAACCCCGCGAGGGTCAGGACTATCGGATTACTGACTACGGAGGTGGCCCCCTCGGCGGTGTTCTCGGCGGCTGTGGTCTCCTCCACAGGCTTGGCGTCGGTGCCCGTGGTGGTGGCGGTCGTTTGGGCGTCACCGACGACGGTGAAGGTGGTCGCGCTGCGGGTGGCGTGGCCGTCGGAGGAGAGGATCTGGAAGCCGATGGTGTAGTCACCTGGTCCGCCGCTGACATCCGCAGGTAGATCAAGGGTCACCAGTCGGCCGTCGATGGTCGGCTCACCACTGAACAGGAGATCACCGGAGTTCTGGTCGGTGATGGCTACGGTGCTGAAACCTTCCTGGGGAAGCCCGGAGAACTCCAGCTCGATGCTGCGCGGAAATTCTTCGACCACGTCACCGTCCGCGGGATTGCCGCCGATCACGGAGTCATGCGCGAGGGCAACCGGGGTGGCTACGACGGTCAGGGCCCCGACCGCCACAACAGTAGCCAGCACACGACGAGGGAGCGTGGGGGAGATGATCACGAAAGTCCTCCTGGGTTGGGCCGGTTCTTCAACCGGATGTGAGCGACTAAGACACCTGCCTGCGGGAGATACCAAGACACTAGTCGGAACAGGCGGGAGGAAAGTTCCCGGCCACGGCGCCTTCACCGGGTGTTGTTCTTCCCAGGTCGGTGCCCCCTGCAGGGGGTGAACCGGGGGAAGATACCGGTCCCTGGGCAATTTACAAGAACACCCGCAGGCCCTATTAGGGTGAACCTCACGCCCGCTTCCGAGCACACCATGAGAGTGGAGGCGGCATGGACGGCGAAATGGACACAGATGACCCACCCGGTAAATAACACCCCCACTGCCACGGATACGACCGCAGGGACGACCCCCGCCATCGGGCGCCGGCCTCAGGAGCGGGTACGCCCCACGTGGCCGTTGTACCTGCTCTTTTTCGCCGTCGCAGGTGCCGTCGGCGGGACGGTTGCCTACAGCTTCCTCGGCGAATCCCTCGCGGCCCTGGGGATCCCCAACCCGGGCATCGCGACCACCTTCGGGTTGCCGTTTTTCCGTGCGGTCGGTTGGATGCTCGCTGCCCTGTCGGCCGGTTCTTTCTTGTTCGCTGCTTTCCTCATCTCCCCACGGTTGCCCGGCGGTGATCACGACCGCCTGCACCAGGCCTCGTTGAGTGTGGACGGGCACCTGGCCTCGCGTACCGGTGCGGTCGCGGCCATCTGCTTCGGACTGATCGCGTTGTTGATGATCCCGCTGGTGCTCTCAGATGTCTCCGGCACCCCCCTGGCCCAGACACTCGGCCTGGAGACCCTGACGGTGGCCGTCGAGCAGGTGGCCATGGCCCGGGTGTGGCTGATCGTCGCGCTTATTGCCCTGGTCACCGGTGGTACGGGCCTGATGAGCCGGGCGTGGATCACCCAACCACTGTTGCTCCTCGGGTCAATCCTCATGATCATCCCCCTGGGCCTGACAGGGCACTCCTCCTCGGGCGGCAACCACGACCACGGCACCAACTCCTACCTGTGGCACCTGGTCTTCTTAGTCCTGTGGGTCGGCGGACTCATGGCCCTGCTCGCCCACGGGCGTCGCCTGGGACCTGACCTGGATATTGCGCTGCGCCGCTACTCGACAATCGCCCTGGTCTCCATCATCGTCATGGCCGTGTCCGGGTTAGTCAACGCCGCCATCCGCATCGAGCTGACGGATCTGTTGACCACCCGGTACGGGTTAATCATCGTGGCCAAGACCATCGGCGTGATCATCCTCGGTGTCTTCGGGTGGATCCACCGGGCGTGGGTCATTCCGCAGGTGCAGGCCAACCCCGCTGATCGCCGCCTGTTCCGCCAGGTCGCCATCGTCGAGGTGCTTGTCATGGCGGCGGTCACCGGTATCGCCATCACCATGGGGCGCACCCCGCCGCCCTCACCGCGGATCCCGAACCTCTCGCAGATGGCCACCAAGCTCGGCTACGAGCTGTCCGAGAAGCCCACCATCCTCAACGTGTGGGGCATGTGGCGCTTTGACCTGCTGTTTGGTGCCCTCGCCCTGCTTCTGGCCGTCGGCTATCTCTCCGCTGTGTGGCGCACCCGCCAGACAGGTCACACCTGGTCAAGCACCCCCACCGCCTGGTGGTTGGCCGGATGTGTGACCCTGCTGGTGACGATGAGTTCCGGGATCGGGCTGAATATGCCCGCGGTCTTCTCGGTGCACATGGTCGGTCACATCATCTTGTCGCTGGTCATCCCCATCTTCCTGGTGATGGGTGCCCCGCTGACCCTGCTGATGACCGCCTTCGCCCCGGGGGCCCCGGGTAGGCCGAATATCCACGACTGGGTGCGCGCCTTCACCCGCAGCCGGTTGGTGGGGGTGATCACCCATCCGGTGGTCAACACCCTGCAGTTCCTGGTGTTCTTCTACGTCATGTACCTGTTCATCCCGCTCTATGAGCTGCTGATCTCCAAGTACGCGGGGCAGCTGATCATGAACACCGTGCTCCTGGTCTCCGGGTGCTTCTACGTCTGGGGGATGCTCGGCCCCGACCTGATCCCGCGCCGTCGCCCGGCCGCCGTCCGCCTGGGGTGGCTGGTCGCCTCCCTGCCCGTCCACCTGCTTGTCGGGGTCTATCTCCTGCGCCTGGACACGATCCTGGGCGAGGAGTTCTACCGCTCCCTGCTTTTGCCCTGGGAGCTCGATCTGCTCGCTGACCAACGCGCCGCCGTCCTGGCCTGGGCCACAGGTGTGGTTCCGCTGGCCTTTGTCACCTTTGCGCTCCTCCGGCAGGTGCGGGGGAGCGGCGAAAACGCCCGGGTTTCCGGGGAGTAGGCCACCACCGACCCCGGCGACCCGGTACTTCTGGTGGGAGGTCGCCGGGAGTGGCAAGGAAGTCGGCGATAGCCGGAGTTCTGACAGGGCCACCCCGGTCGTGCCCGATTTCTCTTGAGGTCACCTACTGGCAGGGAACAGCCCTCCGGCACGTTGGGGCCACCTCCCCGCCCCCTGACAACCCTGGGGGAGTCGCCTGTGAGAAGGGTGGAAGAGTCGCCGACCCCGCCTGGCGGCTGGACCTTTGGGGGAAGGGGAGGTTAGTGTTACGTCCGTAAATAACGGAACGGTCACAATCTAGTCTCCACCGTGCATAGCGGTGGGCTTGAGTGGGGCGGACCAACGGACAACGACGGAAGAAGATTCATGCGACTGAAGGCTCAGCGACCAGCCGGAGGAAAACACCGCAAGATCCCCACCCCGCAAACCAAGAGCCGCGTAGCCCTGGTGGCCGTGGCCACGGGCGTGGTCTCGTCTGCGGGTCTCAGTGGTGCCGCCGCCGCCACGCTGCAGACCCAGGCTGAGGCCCCGATCTCCCCGCAGGCCACTGTCGGTGGCGTGCAGTTGGCCACCAATAACACCGCGCTGCCCCCGGACACGACGGAGACGGCCCCGCAGATCCTGACGATCTCGGAGTATAAGCCGGTAACCAATATCAACGAGCAGTTGGACAAGGCGGTTGAGTACGCCGCCGAGCGCACCGAGGCCGCCCGCGCTGAGGCTGCACGTCTGGAAGCAGAACGGATTGAGGCAGAACGCCTGGCCAACGCCTCATCCGTGGTCAAACCCACTGAAGGCACCTTCACCTCCGGTTTCGGTATGCGCTGGGGCAGCCTCCACGCAGGACTAGACATCGCCAACGTCGTGGGCACCCCAATTCTTGCGGCCATGGGCGGCACCGTCATCGACTCCGGCCCGGCTTCCGGTTTCGGCCAGTGGATCCGCATCCAGCACGATGACGGCTCCATTGCCGTCTACGGCCACATGGAAACCCTCGATGTCAGCGTGGGTGAGCAGGTCACCGCCGGCCAGAAGATCGCCGGCATGGGTAACCAAGGTTTCTCCACCGGTTCCCACCTGCATTTTGAGCTCTACCCGACCGGCAGCGGCGCCGTCGACCCCGCCCCCTGGTTCGCCCAGCACGGCATCACCTTCTAACCTTCCCCCACCCGGGAGAAAACCCGGTCCTGACCCTCAGGCCAGCGTCTGTGGTCCGGGTGTCAACATGCTCCAGGTCATCTCGCACTCCTCCGCCGAGGGCACCGAGGAGTAGTACAGGGGATTGTGCACTGTCTACGATTATGAGCACGGTGACCGTCACTCACACCTCGGCGTTGTCCCGGGTGGGCCATGCCCTGTCTGATGACACCCGGACCGGGATCCTGTTGGCCTTGCGCCACGGGCCCGCCCGACCCTCGGACCTGGCCCGGCAGTTGGATGTCTCCAAACAGGTGATGTCGAATCAGTTGGCCTGTCTGCGCGGATGCGGGCTGGTGGCCGCCACCCCGGAGGGGCGCAACGTCTGGTATTCTCTGGCTGATCCCCAGCTGGGTCACGCCCTTGGCGAGTTACTGGAGTTGGTGGTCACCATCGATCCGGCCTGTTGTTCGCCGGACGGATGCACCTGCTGATGACCGTCTCGGTCCTGGAGGACTTCGTCGCCACCTTGCCGGGTCCCCCGGGGCCCACGGCCTCGACACCCCTTAATTTCCACCAGAGATAGAACGGACCCCTCGTGAGCACCCCCACCAACCGCACCACCTCCGCCCGGCCCTCCGGAAATTGGAGAAAAGCCCAGATCATTGTCTGGGTGTTATTGGCAATCGTCGTCATCGCCGGGATCGTCGCCTTTTTCCTCGGCCGATCCGACTCCGCTTCTGCGCCCGCCCCGGAAACCGTGGCCAGTGATGCGGGACAGGTGGTCCGGGACAACAGTCGGGTGCTGTCCCAGGCGCCGAACGAGAAGGCCGTGCTGGTGGAGTTCCTCGACTTCGAGTGCGAGGCCTGCCGGGCGGCTTACCCCTTCGTGGAGGAACTGCGTGCGGAGTACTCCGACACCGTCACCTTCGTCAACCGTTACTTCCCGCTGCCAGGCCACCCCAACTCCATGACCGCGGCCATCGCCGTCGAGGCTGCCGCCCAGCAGGGACAATACGACGCGATGTACCAGCAGATGTTCGAGACTCAAGAACAGTGGAGTCACACCACCGAGGACCGAGGCCCGGTCTTCCGTGGTTTCGCTGAGGATCTGGGTCTGGACATGGCCGCCTTTGACGCCGCTGTGGCCGATCCTGCCACCGAGGAACGGGTCCGACTCGATGTGGCTGACGGCACGGCCCTGGGTGTGCGCGGCACCCCGACTTTCTTCCTCGACGGTCAGCTCCTGACCCCGGACTCCCTGGAGCAGTTCCGGGCCGAGGTCGACGCGGCCGCCGCCGACTAATCCGAATCCATGATGCACCCAGCCCCCGCCGACGACAATGAGGTTCTTGTGACCGAGACGAACGACGACACCTTCCTGCCTGTCTTTGCCCGCCAGCGTCCTTTCGCCCTCATCCTGCTGGTCACCGGCGTGATCGGCTGGGTGGCCTCCGGTATCCTGGTGCTTGAACGCCTGGCCCTCTACGAGGACGCCGAGCATGTCACCACCTGTGACATCAACGCCCTGGTCTCCTGCGGAAAAGTGATGGGCACCTGGCAGTCCGAACTCTTCGGCTTCCCCAACCCGTTGACCGGCATTGTCGCCTTCGCCGTGGTCATCACCACCGCGATGGCCATGCTGTCGGGGGCACGCTTCGCCGACTGGTACTGGGGAGGTCTGCAGGCGGGTGTGACCGTGGGCCTGCTGTTCATCATCTGGCTGTGGTACCAGGCGCTGTTCGTCATCCATATTTTGTGCCTGTACTGCATGGTGGTGTGGGCGATGATGGTCCCGCTGTTTATCCTGCTCACAGTACGCAACCTCGCCCACGGCCTCTTCCCCGCCTCCCCTGCTGTGGTGCGGTTTACCTCCCAGTGGGCAGGCACCCTCATCGCCGTGGCGTACGTCGCTGTGGCGGCCTCGGTATTTATCACCTTCTACTCCGCGTTCACGGGAGGATAACCCCCCCGAGCACACGGTCCCTTAAGAAACGGGCATTCCACCGTCTCGATGCCACAGATCCACCGGACCACCCTTCAGGACTGTTACGAGTGGGTCGGTGAGGGCGCGGTGTCAATATCAGCAAAGAGCACCGGTGCTCGCTGACTGGTGCTGTTGCAAAGTTGGGCCAGGGTCGAAAAGCCCAACCTCAAGACATCAGTTGTCCTTGCTCCGGGGTGCTTAAGCCGTCTCGAAGACCCGGTTGACGATCACCTCGTCCGGGTTCGGTTGCCCGTGAGGGCAAACATCGTGCCTTGCCCTTTCCGCAATGAGTGCATCGCCTCCATCCCTTTCAACGTCCGATATGCAGATGTCCGGTTCTTAAACGCGCCTTTCGGCCCGAGGATCCCCTTCAGCCGACCATGGTCGGCTTCCAGGATGTTGTTGAGGTATTTCACCTGCCGGTGTTCCACTGTTGGCGGGCAGATTCCCTCTGACTTCAACTCGGCGATTGCTCTGGCTAGGGAGGGTGCTTTATCGGTGTTGATCACTCTGGGATACCCGGCTGACGCATTGGATCTGAGGGCCTTGGCCAGGAAACGCTTCGCTGCGGCCACGTTCCGCTTCGGAGAGAGGTAAAAGGCCAGGGTCTGGCCACCGGCGGTGATCGCCAGATCAGAGGTAGCACCACCTGCCGCCGACCCGGATATAGGTCTCATCCACCCGCCAGGAACTGGCCTGCCAATCAGGTACCTGCCGGTACCACCGTGTTTGCTTGTCCAGCTCAGGGGCGTATTTCTGGACCCAGCGGTGAGAATCGTGGTGTGATCAACCGGCACGCCACGCTCGGTCATCATTTCCTCCAGATCGCGGTAGCTCACCCCGTAGCGGCAGTACCACCGCACTGCCCACAGAATGATGTCACGGGGAAACGACGACCGGAGAAGATACCCATGGCTGTGATTATTTCACGTCGCTCTTCCTACTGCCCCAACTTTGCAACAGCACCTCTTCATCCTCGTCAGCGGCGGCGCCTTCGGCCTTTAATAAGCTCATCCCCCGTGCTCCTAGGGCCTCTCTAGGTTTCCTCACCGGCATCAACTGAACCGCCTATGAAGTTGTGAAAGACCGCTGCCGCAGGGGGTCGACCACGCTAGGGCGACAGAAATTCTAAAACTGCCCTATTGGGGTGTGCCCCACTTAGACGGGCACGAACTGGGGCCATTGAAAGCTCCGTCGCGAACTAAAGTTCACGGCGGTTTGCAAAAAATAGGGGACAAGCAGGTTGCGCCACAGGCACAGATTCAACAACCGCACAAATACGAAAAGGGAAGACACTAAAGCCACGCGGAAACAGGCTCAGAAACACATCACCGTCGGGCCGACGTTCGACCCTCGTGGCAACAGTTCAGCATCTGCTGTATAGTCCAGTGCATGCTGACTATTGCTTCACGCTTGGACGTGATGAACCGATTGGGTCGGGCGATGGCCGATCCCACCCGATCCCGTATTCTCCTGACCCTGCTGGGCGGCCCGGCCTATCCGGCCGCTCTCGCCCGGGAGCTGGAACTGACGCGGTCAAATGTGTCGAACCACCTCACTTGCCTACGGGACTGCGGAATTGTGGTCGCCGAACCGCAGGGGAGGAAGACCCGCTACGAGATCGTCGACGCCCATCTTGTCCAGGCGTTGAACTCACTGCTAGATACCACTCTGGCTGCCGACGAGAATGCCCCGTGTATTGACTCGGCATGTGACGTGCCCGGGTGCACCACCGGAGAGGGGAACAGGTAAGTGGTAACTGGTCTCCTGGGGGCGGTTGGTCTGTTTATCGCCACCAATATCGACGACATCATCGTGCTCTCGCTGTTCTTCGCCCGTGGGGCCGGCCAAGCAGGGACCACACTTCGGATCCTGGCCGGGCAGTATCTTGGTTTCGCGGGCATCCTCGCAGCCACGATTCTGGTCACCCTAGGGGCGGATGCCTTCCTGCCCACCGAGGCGATCCCCTACTTCGGGCTGATCCCCCTGGCCCTGGGGCTGCGGGCGGCCTGGCAAGCCTGGCAGGGAAACGATGATGACGACGATGACGCGAAAGTCAGCGGAAAGAACGTAAGCGCCTTGATCGTCGCCGGTGTGACCTTTGCCAACGGTGGCGACAATATCGGCGTCTATGTCCCGGTTTTTCTCAACGTGGATACCGCCACCGTTATCATCTACTGCGTCGTCTTTCTGATCCTGGTGGCGGGCTTGGTCCTGTTGGCGAAGTTCGTGGCCACCCGTCCACCGATCGCGGAGGTTCTCGAACGCTGGGAGCATGTGCTGTTCCCGATCGTTTTGATTGGCCTGGGTATCTTCATCCTCGTCAGCGGCGGTGCCTTCGGCCTTTAATAAGCTCATCCCCCGTGCCCCCAGGGCCTCTCTAGGTTTCCTCACCGGCGTCAACTGAACCGCCCATGAAGTTGTGAAAAACCGTTGCCGCAGGGGCTCGACCACGCTAGGGCGACAGAAATTCCAGTGGGATGCTGAGATGGGCGAACGGATTGCGGACATCCTGGGGGATACGTCATTAAGTCGAGCACGCATTGAGGCGGTCGCCGGGTCGTATCGTGCCTTGTCGATCATGGCGTCGAGGCTGTCATATGCTTTTACATTAATTCGGTGGCCGAAGGCTTCTGCTTCACCGGGGCCATCTGTGCCAACGCCTTCTGGCTCTGACAGTAATTTTAAACCTGCCCTATTGGGGTGTACCTCGTCGAGGATCGCACGGGTTGTCGGAACGGAAGGCCTGCACGCGGTTCCTGACGCCAAGGCCAGGTGTAGCGAAGTCTCGTACTACTAGGCCCGGATCGAGAACACAACGTCGATAAGGGCTGTACTGATCTCTTGAGGGCAGCCGCCGCGGTAGGCGGTGAAGTTTGCTTCGGGGATGTGGCGGGTTGCGGCAATGACAGCGTCAAACTGAGCTGAGGTCGTTGTCATGCCGGCGTTATCCCCGTATCAGTGGTATTTGGTACACCACAGGGTTTGGCCAGCGCGAGGCCTGCCAGGTGTTTCTGCAAGCGCTTGGCCATGGGCGGGAAGGTCGCGAACGTCAGTCCTCCCGGGATGACTGCACCGACTACAGGAATGGTTTTTGCTGCTCCCTTAGCGAAGCTCTGTTTCGTCATGCGGAAGCCGAGGTTGGCGGCGACCTTTTTTAGGGTTAAACGCCAAAAAGTGTGTGCCAAACCCCGTATATCTACACCTCTAGCAGCACAAACCCCGAAATAATAAGCCCAGCAGGCATGTTCCTCACCAAAAACCAGAAAATACCCACACCAACCAGCTACCTGGTCAGCCAGCCCTCTACGACCAGGGTATCGATGTTGAATACACGCACTCAATCGGTATCCGGAAAGGCCAGATCTAGGGAATTGGCGACACGCCGGTCAGACACATTTTTTGCTACTTAACCCAGATTGCACGCGTGGGGATTGAGGGTGTGAATCCCACTGTCGTGGGTTTGATGAGGTAGTCGATGTTGCGGAAGCTTTGGCATCGGCGTGCGTTGTGCTCCGTACGTTGTTTCAAAAACGGGTTTCATCAAACGGAACAAAACCTGGGACACTTCATATCCCACCCCAGGCCTAATGACTTGGGTGCAGCGGCAACGCTCATCCGATTTAGGCAGAGTCGTTGCAGGATCCAGTGGGTCACCTGGTCCGTGGTCTTTGAATTGTCGGGCGCGCAGGCAAGGCCAGCACGGAAGATCTTCTGCAAGCAACGCTTGTTGGTGCACCGGTAGCGTGGAAGGCGCACATGAAGTTGTTGGGTGGCCGACGATGGGCAGATCGACCAGGCTGCGGATGACGTGGTCGCGGAATACTCCAGGCTGCCCGCAGGTAGGGCATTCATTGATCGGCTCGACGGGTTCGGCTTCAATAACAGTGACGTCACCGTTTTCTGTGGCACCGGTGATAGTAGTTCCTAGTTTTGCGGTGCGGCAGATGGTATCGACGATGACATTTCCGTTAGGCTGCACAGTAGGTCCTTAGTTTTGTACGGATGGATTAGATACCTTTTTCCTACAAAGCCAAGGACCCCAATATCTTGTGCCACGCCCGAACCCCCGGCGAACTAATCAATGCACTCTAAAACCGGAAGAGCCCTTTTAGTACTACTGGTGGATTTCGGTTTTGGTGGGGATTAACGCCGCCGGCTTCGGTTTTTCCGTTGAGGAGGTCGTTGACTACTTCCCGATGGTGAAATGGGTCGATGGTGAGGTAGAGAGGAACCAGTCACCTGGAAGAGATCGATCCAGTCGTTGGTGTGCAATCTGGGAGGTAGGGTCGCGGGGTCGATTCCTCGCGAGCGCAACCATGATTGTGTTTCTGAACGTGATGAAAACAACCCTGCCCTTCGGAGAATTTCCCCTATCCCGCGTCCCCGGGCAGTGAAAACGGTGTGCACCATCGCCTGAAAGGCTTTGCGCTGCTCTATCGGAATCTTCGGGTCACCCACCCGGCGGATCACTAAGATCCCCCCGTCAACGTTTGGCTGTGGCCGGAAAGCAGGCCTTGGTACCCGAGAACCCAGGTGAAATGTGAACCATGGGGACCACTGAGCCGTCATCATCGTGCTTGCGCCTACCCCGGCCCGGCGGCGAGCGACTTCCCACTGCATGAGGAGTACAGCGTCAGTCCATGCTGGCGCATGCAGCAACTTTCGAAGAATGGCAGTGGTGAGGTGAAAGGGAATGTTTCCCACAATGACGCAGGGAGTGGCGGGTAACCGGAAGTTAAGGAAATCATCATGGACCACTTCGACCGCCGCCGAGGAGGTTTCTTGTGTGATTTTGGCAGCTAGTTTTGCGTCCACTTCAACTGCCGTTATCGCCCTCCCCAAGTGGGCCATCGGGTGAGTGAGGGCACCGCTTCCTGGTCCGATCTCAATGATGGGGCCGGAGGTTTGTTTCACAAGGTCGATGATGGAGTTGATGATCTTGTGGTTGGTGAGAAAATTTTGGCCATGCTCGTGACGGCCGTGTCCGTATGCAGACATCAGGTGTGCTCCTTGGATTTGAAAGGGAGCCGGGCATGACAAATAGCCGCCCGGCTAAAGGACCGGAGCGGTTTTTAACCTACGGGGTAGGAAACCGCCTTAGCGGTTGGTGCGCAACCGCAAGAAAGCGGTACCTGAAATCAACATGGGTCTAATTATATCCATTAAAGGGTTAAGGGTCAAAATGTGTGTCTGGCTCGGCGTGTCGCGGGGGTTAGATTTGGCCTTTTTGAATGCCGATTGAGTGGGTGTAGTCGGTGTCGATAGCGTTGTCGTAGAGGGCTGGGCGTCCTGTTTCGTGGTCGGCTTGGTTCTCGGTTTGGGTCAGGGTGGATACTTTGGCGAGTTGGCCCTGGCCCCAGTCGGACTGCCTGGCGATTCGTACTGGATCGTCAGGCAGTTCCGTTTTTAAGTAGAGCCACCAATCCAGCATGCGGCGTTGTCGTTCGCCTGATCTGCCGCGGTGGGTTCTGGCGAGCAGTTTGAGCTGGGCGTTGATGCCGCCTTCTAAGCTGTTGGTGGTGGATTTGATCCGCTCGGGCGCAAGGACTCCTGCTGGCGGGTTGAGGTAGACAAACAGCATCTCGGACCGCCAAAGATGGTTGAGGCTGTTGTAGGCCTTGCGCACGTTGTGGTGGGTCCACACGCGGGTCCATGCACCTGTTTTGGGGTCTTTGATCATGGTTTTCTCGTTCATCCATTCCCGGTAGATCGTTGAAAACTCGTGCAGTTGCACACCCCACGCGGCGGCTTCATCCAGTGTGGTGATCCGGGTCAGTTTCAGCGCAAGTCGGTAGATGGTGCGCCCGGCATCGGTGCGTGGGTTGGTGGTGGTGTAGCGGCGGACCACGCGTTGGGCGTGGACGAGGCAGCGTTGAATTTTCGTAGTCGGCCAGCACTTTTTGATTGCGCTGTATGCGCCTTGGCCGCCGTCGATGACGGCGATGAGTGGGGCTTCGATGCGTTCAAGCAGCAGTTGGTAGTCGCGGGTGGTTTCGTGTTTGCACCAGTGCCAGGCGATCACGTGGTCGATGGTCGCCGCGACGATCAGGCAGCCACCGGCGGTGTAGGTGCCATCGAGAAATACCTGGTCGTAGATCCGCTTGTGGTGGCCGGCGGTGGGGTCAGGCACATCAACGAGCCAGCACCACTTGAAGCGCCGCTTCATGGTGGCGCGGCTAACACCGTTTCGTTTGGCTAGGTCGTCGAGTGATATTGCGGTGGTGCAATGCTCGATGAACTGGGTGAACACTGCCGCGTTGGTGATGTCGTTTCGACGTTTGACGCTGGAGGCGCCGCATTGTTTGCAGCGCCATCTGGTGGTGCCTTTGCTGGTGGTGCCGTTGCGTTTCATTTCACCGCCGCAGTGGCAGCGTGGTTGGTTCTTCGACATTGCGACACCACACCACGCCGCGCATAGCACATCACGGCTGCCACACCGAGGATTTCCCGTCGGGGGCTAGATATATGCTTCCGGAGCATATACTTTCCGGAAACCTACAGGTCAATCCGTGAAAATCCGCGATTCCGGACACACTTTTTGACCCTTAACCCATCGTTTACCCCCACCCAGTAGGCCTTGAACGCAAAACATCCCCCGATCCGATGGACCGAGGGATGCAGGCTATGCTGTGGAGCATAGGAGAATCGAACTCCTGACCTTCTGCTTGCAAAGCAGATGCTCTACCAATTGAGCTAATGCCCCATGTTTCCGCCTGTGGGTCTAGCAGGAATCGAACCTGCGACCTCATCGTTATCAGCGATGCGCTCTAACCGACTGAGCTATAGACCCTGTGTGCGGAACGATTATGTACTTTAATACGTATCTTAGATACACACAAATCGCCAGGTCAGATGACGTTTTTTTGTAGCTTATTCGTCGACTTCCACGATCTGTTGTAGATCCACTTGGATACCACCAAACAACGCCGCTACAGCGTTGTAGATGAGCGCAAACAGCGGAGCCAGGATCGTCGCCAAGATAGCCGCCACAGCACCCACCAGAGCCGACAGAGACAGCACCAAGCCGTAGTCGATGAGCATGCCAGCCCCCAGACCGTCCATGAAGCCGTTGATGTACTCCCAGACGCCAAACGTGGCCATCACGAAGTACACCACCGTCACAGCGATCAGCCAGGCCACCAGGCCCACCAGAGACACCGCCAGGCCCACCCGAAAGGCAGATAGCGGCGAGATTCGAGTAATCGCGATGTTTCTTCCCATAGTGCTACTCCTCTTCGACCTTTGCGTCGCCGTCAGCTTCAGCCTCAGTCTTAGCCTCAGCCTTCGACTGGCCTTCCTGAACTTGCGCTTCATGCACTTCGTCGATGGTCTTTTCACCCTTAGCCACAGCTTGGGCTTCTTCCACGCCTTCGCTCTCGACGTTCTTGTCGATAGCCAACAGCTCGACGTCGTCAGCAAGATTCACCAGCCGCACACCCATCGTGGCACGCGAAGACGGACGGATCTGCCCGGCCTCAGTACGCACGACGCCACCGGCAGAGGTGATAGCGAAGATTTCATCGTCCTCATTCACCGCAATCGCGCCAATCAGCTTGCCGCGCTTCGGGGTGTACTTGAACGTCATTACGCCCATGCCACCACGGCCCTGGGTGCTGTATTCCTCAATCGCGGTGCGCTTGCCGTAACCGCCGCTGGTAGCCACCAACAGGTACTCGCCATCGTGCACCACGGACATCGCCAGCAGCTGGTCATCACCCTTAAAGCGCATGCCCTTCACGCCGGCGGTTGCACGACCCATCGGCCGCAACTGATCATCGTCGGCAGTAAAGCGGATGGACTGGCCTTGCTCGGAGGTCAGCAACAGATCATCCTCGTCGCCCGCCAGGCAAGCACCAATCAGCGCATCCCCCTCATTGAGATTGATCGCGATCAGGCCAGCTGAACGCGCCGACTCATAATCCGTCAGATGTGACTTCTTCACTCGGCCCTGCTTGGTAGCTAGCACCAGGTACGGCGCATCGGTGTAGGACTGCAGCTGAATAACCTGAGCAATGCGCTCTTCCGGCTGGAACTCCAACAGGTTCGCCACGTGCTGGCCCCGCGCGGTACGGCCGGCCTCCGGCAGCTCGTAGGCCTTGAGGCGGTAAACGCGACCAAAGTTGGTGAAGAACAAAATCCAGTCGTGCGTCGAACACACAAAGAAGTTCTTGACGACGTCATCCTGCTTCAACTCCGCACCACGCACACCCTTGCCGCCGCGCTTTTGCGACTTGTAGGTGTCGACCTTCGTGCGCTTGGCATAACCAGTGGCGGTGATGGTCACGACCACGTTTTCGCGGACGATCAGATCCTCATCAGAAACCTCACCGTGCGCGGCCACGATCTCGGTGCGACGCTCGTCGCCATGCTTGTCGACGATTTCCTTCAGCTCGGTCGCCACGATCTCGCGCTGGCGCTCCTCGCGATCCAGGATGTCTTTTAGGTCATCGATAACGGTCTGGATTTCTTCCAATTCGTCGATGATCTTCTGGCGTTCCAAGGCAGCCAGGCGGCGCAGCTGCATCGCCAGAATGGCCTCGGCCTGCTCGTCGTCGACGCCCAGCAGATCCTTCAAGCCCTCACGAGAGGCTTCTACCGAACGGCTGCGGCGGATCAACGCAATGACCTCATCGAGCATGTTCAGGGCCTTGACCAGGCCACGCAAAATGTGCGCACGTTTTTCGGCTTCCGCCAGGCGGTATTGCGTACGCCGAACAATAACCTCAATCTGGTGGGTGACGTAATAACGCAGCATCTGATCCAGACGCAGCGTACGCGGCACACCATCGACGATGGACAGCATGTTAGCGCCGAAAGAAGTCTGCAACTGCGAGTGCTTGTACAAGTTGTTCAGCACCACACGGGCGACGGCATCACGCTTTAGAGTGACCACGATGCGCATGCCGACGCGGTCAGAAGACTCATCGTCAATATTCGAAATGCCAGCCAGCTTACCGTTTGCAACCTGCTCGGCGATATTAGCCACCATGGTGTCCGGGTTGACCTGATACGGCAACTCGGTAATCACGATGGTCTGCCGGCTGCCGTTTTCTTCGATGCTGGACACGCCACGCATACGGATGGAACCACGGCCGGTGGTATAAGCATCCTTGATGCCATTAGTGCCGACAATCATGCCACCGGTCGGGAAATCCGGCCCAGAAACCCGCTCCATGCAGGCTTCCAGGGTTTCTTCCTCGCCCGCATCCGGGTTCTCCAGCAACCAGTAAATGGCCTCCGCCAGCTCATTCAGGTTGTGCGGCGGAATATTAGTAGCCATACCGACGGCAATACCACCGGAACCATTCATCAACAGGTTCGGCACCCGCGACGGCAGCACCGTCGGCTCCGTCGTCTTGCCGTCATAGTTCGGCTGATAATCGACGGTGTTTTCCCGAATATCCCGGGTCATCTCCATCGCCAAAGGCATCAGCTTCGACTCGGTATAACGCATCGCCGCCGGGCCATCATTACCCGGCGAACCGAAGTTACCCTGGCCGTCGACAAGCGGATAACGCATCGACCACGGCTGGGCCATACGCACCAGCGTGTCATAAATAGCGCTGTCACCGTGCGGGTGATAATCACCCATCGTGTCCGAGACCGGCTTCGAAGATTTCACATAACTGCGCTCCGGCCGGTAACCGTTGTCATACATCGCGTACAACACACGCCGGTGCACAGGCTTCAGCCCGTCACGCACATCTGGCAACGCACGGCCCACGATCACGGACATGGCGTAGTCGATATAACTCGACTCCATCTCCGCGGAGATATCTATCGGCTCAATGCGATCTAACAAACCGCCTTGGTTATCGTCACTCATAACCTCCCAGTCTAGCGCCTAACGCGCCCAGAACGACGGTGCGCAACCCCTAGCCGGGTATTTACCAGCCGCGCTCTGCCAAACGGTGAGATACTGGCAACTCATCAACGTTGATGCCAACCATGGCTTCGCCCAAACCACGCGAAACCTCAGCGATAACCTCGGCGTCGTCGTAGTTCTTGACCGCACGCACAATAGCCTTCGCACGCGCCTCCGGGTTACCGGACTTAAAAATGCCCGATCCGACGAACACGCCATCGGCACCGAGCTGCATCATCATCGCAGCATCAGCGGGGGTGGAAACGCCACCGGCAACCAACAAACCAACCGGCAAGCTACCGGTCTCTGCAACCTCAAGCACCAGCTCATACGGTGCCTGCAACTCCTTGGCAGCAACGAACAACTCGTCCTTCGACATAGAAGACAAACGGTTGATCTCCGCGCGGATGCTCCGAATGTGGGTCACGGCGTTGGACACATCACCAGTGCCGGCTTCACCCTTAGAACGCACCATGGCAGCACCCTCGTTGATACGACGCAGCGCCTCACCCAAATTGGTGGCACCGCAGACGAATGGCACGTCGAAAGCGAATTTGTCGATGTGGTGGGCGTAATCAGCTGGGGTCAACACCTCAGACTCGTCGACATAATCAATACCCAGCGACTGCAGCACCTGCGCCTCAACGAAGTGGCCGATGCGGGCCTTGGCCATAACTGGGATGTCGACGGCTTCGATGATCTCGGTGATCATATCCGGATCCGACATGCGGGCAACGCCGCCCTGGGCGCGAATATCAGCAGGAACGCGCTCCAGAGCCATCACGGCTGAAGCACCAGCAGCCTCTGCGATGCGAGCTTGTTCCGGGGTAACGACGTCCATGATGACGCCGCCAAAAAATTGCTCAGATAAACCGCGCTTCACGCGGGCTGCAGAACCATTGGCATTACTCACGAAGAGTTTTCCTTTCCATCAGGCTAAAAATATGACTTATAACGCACAAAGCTTTGGGCGCGTCCAATCCTAGTCCCCAACGCCGGGCGATTAGACGTCGAGGAAGCGAACATCCTTGGCACGACGCGTAATAAAGCTACGACGTGCAGAAACGTCATCACCCATGAGAATAGAAAACAGCTCGTCAGCCTTCTGTGCATCCTCCAGGTCCACGCGACGCAAAATACGAGTGGTTGGGTCCAACGTGGTTTCCCACAACTCTTTCGCGTTCATCTCGCCCAGACCCTTGTACCGCTGGATACCGTCGTCCATGTTGATCTTGCGGTTCTGCGCAAAGCCTTCTTTCAGCTGCGCATCGCGCTCACGGTCACTGAAGGCGTAGCCAGGCTCACCCTTCGACCACTTCAGCTTGTACAACGGCGGGTTCGCCAAATAAACGTGCCCATTTTCGACGAGCTCCGGCATGAAGCGGAACAGCAGCGTCAACAGCAGCGTGGCGATGTGCTGACCATCGACGTCGGCGTCGGCCATCAACACGATCTTGTCGTAGCGCAGCTTCTCGATATCGAATTCTTCGTGAATACCGGTACCCAACGCGGTGATAATCGCCTGCACCTCGTTGTTCTTCAGCACCTTATCCATGCGGGACTTTTCGACGTTCAAAATCTTCCCGCGCAACGGCAAAATAGCCTGGTACAGCGACTCGCGCCCAGCTTTTGCGGAACCACCCGCGGAGTCACCCTCCACGATGAACAGCTCGGAAACCTTCGGATCCTTGGAACGACAATCCGCCAACTTGCCCGGCAAACCACCCAAGTCAGTAGCGGATTTCCGGCGCACCAACTCACGCGCACGACGAGCCGCCACGCGCGCCTGCGCAGAAGCCACGGCCTTGTTCATAATCGCCTTGGCCTCTGCCGGGTTCGCATCAAACCAATCCGCCAAGTGCTCATTAACAGAACGCTGCACGAAGGAACGAATCTCCGTGTTACCCAGCTTGGTCTTCGTCTGGCCCTCGAACTGGGGGTCGCCGACCTTCGCGGAAATAATCGCCGACAAGCCCTCGCGGCAGTCATCGCCAGTAAGCTTGCCGTCTTTTTCCTTCATCAACTTATGCGTTTTCGCATAGTTGTTCATCTGCGTGGTCAGCGCAGCGCGGAAGCCTTCTTCGTGCGTACCGCCCTCGTGCGTATTAATCGTATTGGCGAAAGTATGCACGGATTGGTTATAACCACTGTTCCACTGCAGCGCGATTTCCACCTCATGATCCTCGCCCTTAGCTTCAAAGCTGACGATCGTCGGGTGAATCGAGGTTTTCGTGCGGTTCAGATAGTCAACGTAATCCACCAGGCCATTCGGGTAGCAGAATTCGATCTTTTTGACGGCGTCTTTATCGTTGATCGCAGCTTTGTCTTCCGGATCCGGATCATCGAAAGAGCTGGCCGTCTCGCCTTCTTCCGCGAGTGCCTCCAACTTGAGATCCTCGGCCGTCACGCGCTCGTCGACAAGCGTGATGGACAAGCCTTTGTTCAAGAAAGCCATTTCCTGCAGGCGGCGTTTGATGGTGTCGAAATCAAAATCGACAGTCTCGAAAATCTCCGGATCCGGCCAAAAACGCACCGTCGTACCAGTGCCGCGGGCATTTCCGCCCTCAACAAGTTCTTCTGGCACCGCGCGCTCAAAGTTCTGATACCAGTGCTTGCCATCGCGCTTAATCGCGGCTTCCACGCGTGTCGACAAAGCATTGACGACGGAAATACCCACGCCGTGCAGACCACCCGAAACAGCATAAGAATCGGAATCGAACTTACCGCCGGCGTGCAACTGCGTCATCACAACCTGCACCGTGGGCGCACCCGAGGCATGCATCGAAACCGGGATACCACGACCGTCGTCAGTAACCTGCACGCCGCCGTCGGCAAGCAAGCGCACCTCCACCTTGGAGGCATAGCCCGCCATGGCCTCATCGACCGAGTTATCAACAACCTCCCAAATCAGGTGGTGCAAGCCACGCACGCCGGTAGAACCGATATACATACCGGGGCGCTTACGGACGGCTTCCAGGCCCTCCAGGATGGTAATTGATGAAGCGTCATAATTCGGTTGCGCGTTAGCCACGTGAAACTAGCACTCCTTAAAGAGGAAATCTTCGACATTCCAATCTTACACCCCAGACACCCCGCCCGGGTGGAGCTAAGCCGCAGGCACACCCTGCCGTAAACGGATAGAGTCGCTGCTACTGATCAGCCGGTTTTAGCCGTAAGTATCGCGCGGTCCGCGGCCTTTCACGTGCAGCTTGCCCTTGCGCCAATTCGGAGCCTGCGGGCCGAAAATCTTCAGCTCCGTGATCACGTCCGGGCCGGCTTTCTCGCGGATCGAGCGCAGAATCTCCCGCTGCATATACCGCAGGTTCGTCGCCCACGCGGTGGAATCACAGGTGATGAACAACGCCGAATCTTTCACCATCTCTACCTTGGTGTGCTGCGCGATCTTCTCGCCCACCAGCTGCTCCCAGTGCCCGGTCACCCACCCAGAGGCCAGGTTTTTCTCCCACCCGCGGGATGTGATCTCCTTGTTCAGCACCGCGCCCGCCGACGGTAAGTTGAGTTGCCTGCGCGGACGCCTGCCATCTGGGCCGGACTGTCGGTATTTTCCCCAGTTCAGTGCGCCGGGGGCGTGAGAAGTGCCGGGAGTATTGACGCTGAGGTTTTTCGTGGTGGGGTCGTTAGCGGCGAGGTCATTAGTGGTGGGGCCCAATGGCCCATTGGCTGCCGACAGACGAGAACTCCGAGCCCGGTGCGCTCGCGCTTGCCGACGACTACGCAAAAAACTTTGCGCCCCGGTCTGCGAGGTACCCAGTGGTGGCGCGGATCCGCGTTGTGCCGCGGCCTCACGCAGTGCGGCGAAGGTGGCGTCGACAAGATCGCGCGGCTGAGAATCCGGCAGGATTTGCTGGTTTTTCTGGATTTTCTGGTTTGCGGCTGGATTTTCTTCAGAGATGCTCATCGTCATGCCCCACCAGCAGTATCGATGAACGACACTCGGGAATACTCACCGGATTCGCTGGTGGAATCGTGGACGCCGATGTGCACCACGGAATTCGGCTCCAACTCGTCGGGAATGTCTTCTTCTACCGCCGCGGTGATCAACACCTGCTCGACTGAGCTCGCAAGCTGCACCAGGTGCCTGCGGCGCTTTACATCGAGTTCGGCAAAGACATCATCCAAGATCAGAATCGGATCAGTGCCGGATTGCCGCAGTATCTCAAACTCCGCCCAGCGCAACGCAATGGCATAAGACCAGGTCTCGCCATGCGAAGCAAAACCCTTTGCCGGGCTGGCCCCCAGCAGTGCCTCCATGTCATCGCGATGCGGGCCGACGAGGCTCACACCGCGTTCAATCTCCTTCTCGCGCACCTGCCCTAACGCGCCCAGCATTGCGGCTTCCACAAGTTCTACCTGCACGCGGCCCCGGTCATCGCGGTAATACGCGTCGGTGATGCGGCGGGGTGGCATCGCCGCCGAGGTTCCAGAATCTGCGGAGCTGCCAGAATAATTGGCCTCGGCCACAGTATCCAGGGTGGAAATATAAGCGATATCCGCCGGGCGGGATTCCGGAGCAATGGCTGCATAGGCAGTGCGTACCTGCGTTTTCAGCTCGTCGACCAGCTCAATACGGGCAGCAATCAGCTGCGCGCCCACACCAGCCAAGCGATTATCCCAGGCATCAAGGGTGGACAACGCAGCAGCGGAATCGTCGTCACGATAGCCCCGCCGTAATGCAGCACTGGCGGATTTCAACAAGGCGTTGCGCTGGCGTAAGACTTTGTCATAATCGGCTTTCACGCCCGCGATCCGTGGGGTGCGGCTAGCAAGGATGCTGTCGAGATAACGACGCCGCTCGCCTGGTTCGCCGCGCAGCAAAGCCAGGTCTTCCGGCGAAAACAGCACCGTTTTTGCTACGCCAAGCAGTTCGCGCGGCGATTTCAACCGAGTGCGGTTGATTTGTGCGCTATTACTTCCACTGGCTTTGACCAGCAAATGCGCTGTGAGCTCACGGCCCTGGTTGATGATGCTCGCAGAAATCCGGGCATTATCCTGGCCGAGACGGATCAGCGGTGCATCGGTGGCCACCCGATGAGATCCTAGATGCGCAAGATAGCCGACGGCCTCGACGATATTGGTTTTGCCATACCCGTTCCGGCCGACGAAAACGCTGATACCCGGCGCAAACCGCAGGGAGAATTCCGGCCAGGAGCGGAAGTCACGAAGCTGCAGGTTCTGGAGATACATTACCCAGGCAAACGAACCGGCATCAGCAGGTAAGTGAACTCAGACTCTGGGCTTGGGAACTGCCCGTCCTCGTTAGCCTCCGGCATCTGCTCTGGCTGCGGCAACAAAATTGCCGGACGTGACGATTCCGTGAACCCGAAAAAGACTTTTTCGGTCCGAACAACGGACAGGCCGTCTTTCAGATAACCCGGGTTGAACGCGATGATGAGTTCGTCGCGGCCGGAGAATTCGCACGGCACGGCTTCTTCCGCGTGGCCAGATTCTGCACCGCCGGCGGACAAAATCACTTGGTCTTCAGAAAATTCCATGCGCACCTGAGCATTGCGTTCCGTCAGCAACGACACGCGGCGAATCGCTTCTTGCAGTGGTGCGATATCAACACTGGCGACACAGCTGTGGGTTTTTGGCAACAGCGGTTCGATATTCGGGAATTCTGCATCCAACATGCGCGTGGTGGTCTCGCGGTTGTGCGAGTGCAAACCAAACAGGCCTTCGGCACCGACGTTGTCGCCAGCGCCCACCGCGATCTGTACCGGCTGGTCCAGGCTGGTATCCAAACTTCGCGCATTTTCTTGCAGAGTTTTTGCTGGCACCAAGAGTTTTGCCGAGACGTCCTCGCTAGCTGGATCCCAAGTCAACTGGCGGATTGCCAAACGGAAGCGGTCGGTGGCGGCAAGCTTGATATTCGAGCCATTAATTGCAAAATTTACGCCAGTCAACATCGGCAAAGTGTCATCACGGCCAGCGGCGGAAGCAACCTGCGTGACGGCGTCGGTAAACAGCGCGGGGTTCAAGCTACCGGTTACCTGTGGCAGCTCCGGCAATTGTGGGTAATCATCGAGTGGAATCAGCGGTAGTTCAAAGCGGGAAGAACCGCAACGCACTAAAGCGGTGGAATCGTCCACTTTTAGTTCAACCGGCTTATTAGCCAAGCTGGCCACGATATCTGCCAGCAATTTACCTGCCACCGCGATGGTGCCTTCGGTTTCTACCTCTGCTGGAAGCTTGATCTTGGTCGATACTTCGTAATCAAAACCTGATAATTCCAAGCCGGATTCGTCGGCAGTAATCAGCATCGCGCGCAAAACAGGTTGGGTTGCCTTCGACGGCAGGTTTTTTGCTACCCAAGCGACAGCGTCTGCCAAGTCTTCTTTGGCAACACGGAACGATACTGCGGAGGAATCCATGGTGGTATCAAGCTCTCTTTAGCGGTTGTCTTCGTGCTACCCCAAGCTCAAAGCTGGGAATTGGTGTAGTTCACCTACGCCTTTACCAAACTACCCGAAATAATGTGTAGCTCGTTGATTCTAGCCGATAAATTCTGGGACAGCCTAAACGGAACTAAACGGGCCTGCATGAAAGATGCTGCATCAAAAATGCAGTCAGAAAAAGTCACCTGCGGGGATTGTCTTACCCAACGAGAAATTCTTGTTATTTAGCGTTACCTAATAGGCTTGACTGAATGACACTACTGTTACTTAGTGTCTACTAAATCAGCGCGTAGAATTACAGTTCTGACATTCACTGTCTTGGCTTAATGCGGTCGTCGGAGGTTTGGACGCAAAACCAAAAATTCTCGTTCCTCCACACCCTCCTTTTCTTAATAGAAATCCAAGTTAAAAAGATAGTAATAACAATAAGCTTTGTGAGATCTGTGAATAACAGGGGATCTAGTCTGCTCAGGGCTATTTTTTGGCGTGTGTGAATGGGTGTGCAGAATCTGTGGATAAATCGGTGCAATTGTGGATAACTCTCATGTAATTCTGTTTTTCCACAAGTTGATCGGATTTGTTCACAAGTCGTTCACTGGGGTATTCACACTGGTCAGATTTTGTACACACCTTGCTTTGGTGAACCAGATTACAATATCGTAGTGAATTACATAGGTGTAATTACACAGATGTGGAGAAACTTGTGGATAAAGAAAACCAGACACTCGAACCCGCTACTAACGGGTCAGTGCCTGGTTGTGGGGTTGTGGGCTCAGGTGTGGGCGCGGGCCCAGTGATCTTAAGAAACGTGAAGAAATGCAGCTGGTTTTAGGACACTCGGCCGCGGGTCTTAATGATCTGCGTCAGCTGTTGTATTTCGTCGTAAGTATTACGGTTTTCCGTCATTTCCTTGCGGATTTTCCGGTCAGCATACATCACCGTGGTGTGGTCCTTGCCGCCAAAAGCTTCGCCGATTTTGGGCAGCGAGTTATCGGTAAGTTCACGGCACAGATACATCGCCAACTGCCGGGCATGAGCAACCGCACGGGTCTTGCCCGCACCCGTCAATGCCTTGAATTCGATATGGAAATATTCTGCGGTGACCTCCATGATCGTGGACATGGTGATCTCCAGGCTGGCAGAATCCGGCAGGATATCGTGCAGCGCGATCTCCGCCAGCTCCATGTTGATCGGCTCATTGATCAACGATGAATATGCCGACACGCGGATGAGCGCGCCCTCTAACTCGCGAATCGAGGACTCAAACTGGGAGGCAATGAATTCCAAGACCTGCCTGTCGACGCGCGTGCCATCTGCTGAAGCTTTCTTCATCAAAATTGCGATACGTGTCTCGAGGTCTGGTGGCTGCACGTCAGTGATCAGCCCACCTTCGAAACGCGTGCGTAAGCGATCTTCCAACGTCGTCAATTGTTTCGGCGGCCGGTCGGAAGACAGGATGATCTGCTTATTCGCCTGATGCAACGCATTGAAGGTATGGAAAAACTCTTCCTGGGTGGATTCCTTGCCCTCCAAAAACTGGATATCGTCGACCATCAACACATCCAAGTTTCGGTAACGGCGCTTGAATGATTCTTGGCGGTCATCACGCAAAGAATTGATGTAGTCGTTGGTGAATTCCTCCGAAGAAACATATTTCACCCGGAGATCGGACCGCAGTTCCTGCGAATAATTACCGGCAGCGTGCAACAAGTGAGTTTTGCCCAGGCCGGAACCGCCCCAAATAAACAACGGGTTATAAGCGCGTGCTGGATTTTCTGCCACCGCGACGGCCGCACCATGAGCGAAGCGGTTTGAAGAACCAATCACAAAGTTTTCGAATGTGTATTTGGGATTGAGGGATTCCTCCCGGTTCGGATCATGCGCTGGAGTCTCTCGGTGCAATCGTCGAGAAGCATCGGCTTCTGAAGTTTCCCCGGCGCCGACCTGTTGTGCTTGCTGTTGCTTATATGCCTCGGCAAGTTCGTCGAGGCTTGCCGAACCAGGGGCTGCAGCTGTATCACGTGCTGGATCGTTTCGTGCTGGATCGCTAGCCGGGTAGCTAAACCCGAATCCCATTTGTGAGTCCTGCTGATCCCAGGCGGGGCGTGAACCGCGGCGAGAATGCGTCGATGGCGGTGTTCCCGGTTGCTGGTCAGGCTGAGTGGAACCAGACTGAGTGGAATCAGACTGGGGGGAGCCAGGTTGAGAGGTACCAGGCTGCGCAGATCCTCCGTCCTGGGTGCGTTCAGATTGGGCAGGTGAGTCGCCACGTGGATCATACCGAGAGGTGTATCGAGGATCGTAGTTACGGCTGGCTTGTGCTGGGGAATGCGACGTTTGCCAGTCGTTGTCCTGGGGGGCAGCAATCGATACCGCCAAGGAGCACGACTTTCCTAAATAATGATTAAGGATGCGCACGATGTGTGGGCCGAGATCATTCTCGATCGTGGCTTTGACGTTCTCGTTAGGGACCGTCAACAGCGCATAGTTGTTGACCATGGTGATCGGACGAGCGCGCTGCAGATGAGCGCGCTGTTGGTGGCTAAACGATGGCACGGCAGAATCTGGTTGGTCAGAAATAAACAGGAGGTCATCAACCATCTTCTGCCAATTTTCTGCCAGCATGGACGCGTCGTCTGCCACAGTGCCTCGATTCTGTATGGGTCGTGTGTTTTTCGTGTTCAGGTTTCTAGCCTGGGTTTTTTCCTGGGGTTCGTGCTGAGATTTTGCTGCAGAATTCCCCAGGGACATTCCACAGGCTCACCGTAGCCAGAAATACAGCGTGACCAGTATTTCACAGAGTTATCCACAGTTGTGGATAGACTCACGGCGAGGATTATTCACAAGCTTTCACATGGTTGTGAATAACTATCGTTCTGAAATTTTTGGATTCTACCTGCGGGTTTGTCTTAACTCTCAAGTTTCTGTTGAGACTTATCCACAACTTGGTGGGATGTTTCCCTGTGAGTAGAAGCGACTTCCTATTACTACCCGCTCGTGTGGAAAACTGTCTAGCACGCTATTTTTCTTCGACAAGCAGCCGGAATTACACTGATGCTGTTTTCTGATGCTGGTCCGATTTCGCTGTGGAAAACCCCCAGCACTGCCCAAGGTTGTGATTGATACAGTGGCTTTGCACGGCCTTAATTACAGTCTTGTAGTTTCGGGTGCACCCTCCCCTGTGCTTTGTCAGTACACGCCGGTGTGCGTGTTGTCCTGTGTTGATTGACCAGCGTGCTGCGGCGTGTTGATTTGTTTTTCCAGCTCGCTGTGACGTAATCTGGCTAAGTCTTTTCACAGCCTGGATTCCAGAACCTATTCCAGAATCCTGGACTGTGTGCTTGAGAACCGAATGACACCCACGCGCCGCAGCGCTTATCCCCAAGCTGCTGTCGAGGCGTCAAGGTTCTTGAACCTGTATTTGACGTGCCAAAAAGGCAGCGTCGCACCGTTGAGTGAAGGAGATCTACAGTGGCAAAGGGTAAACGTACATACCAACCAAACAACCGTCGTCGTGCACGCGTACACGGCTTCCGTACCCGTATGCGTACGCGTGCTGGTCGCGCCATCGTGGCAGCTCGTCGCAAAAAAGGTCGTTCTAAGCTGACCGCTTAAGTCATGCTTCCCCGCCAGCATAAGCTGATTTCGCCGCAACAATTTCGGCGAACCACTAAAAAGGGGCGGCGGGCAGGATCACGTAGCGTGATAGCGCATTGCTATCAACACCAGGGATCAGAGACACTCGTTGTTTCTGGTCCCCGTTTTGGTCTTATCGTCTCGAAAAGCGTCGGTAATGCCGTTGTCCGCCACCGCACCGCCCGCCAATTACGGCATATTTGTCGTGAGTTGTGTGCAGAACTTGATCCCAGCGTCGACGTCGTGCTGCGTGCTTTGCCCGCGCTTGTCGACGCCAAGCCGCAACAGCTGCGGCAAGACGTGCGCAGTGCGGTTTTTCGTGCGCTACACAAGCTCGAGAAAACATCCAAACGATCGGAAACGGCTACACGGTGACGTATTACAACACGGATGGGCAAGCGATCCCTGCAGCGCGTGGTCCTTCCCGGTTGCTGGTGGCAATGGTGAGGTTTTACCAGAAAAACCTGTCTTCCCAGAAACCGATGTCGTCGTGCCGTTTTGAGCCCACGTGCAGCGCTTATGCCCTGGAAGTTTTCGCGCGTCACGGGGTTTTCAAAGGCCTTGTCTGTGCTATCGTGAGAATTTCGAAATGCGGCCCTTGGCACCCAGGCGGCTACGATCCTGCAAGTCCGTCTGCACACCCGACGGAAGCGCCGTCAGATTACGTTCAGACTAAGTCAGAATAAGGATTATTTGTGCTTAATTTCATTTATTATCCGATTTCGTGGATCCTCGGCTTTTGGCGTGATGTCTTAAGTCTGGTGATGGATCCGCACTCCGGATATACCTGGGTCTTGTCCATCATCTTGCTGACCATGACCATCAAGGCAATATTGGTCAAGCCAATGATTACGCAGTTGCGCTCTTCCCGGAAGATGCAAGAGCTGCAGCCGAAGATGAAAGAGATCCGGGATAAGTACAAAAACGATAAAACCAAGCAGAGCCAAGAGCTGCAGAAGTTTTATAAAGAATCCGGGATGAACCCCCTGGCTGGGTGTCTACCGATGTTGGCACAGATCCCAGTCTTCATTGGTCTGTTCCACGTGCTGCGCATGTTCAACCGCACCGAGGAGCGCTTCGGTTCACCAGGACTTACGGTCGAAGAAAACCGTAACATTCCGAACTACTCCTTCTCTGTGGAAGATGTCCGATCATTTTTGGATGCGGATGTTTTCGGTGTACCGCTTTCGGCGTTTATCTCGATGTCGGAAGATGCCATGCAGACCTTCGGTGCTGACTTCACTCGTGTCAACATCATCATGGTCGCCGTTCCTCTGGTGCTGATCATCGCGACTCTGACGCACCTGAATGCCCGGTTTACCGTCGGACGCCAGGAGGCTCGTCGTGCTGCAGGTAAGACGCCGCAGCCAACCGGTGACAACGCCGAGATGATGCAGATGCAGATGGGCATGATGAATAAGATGATGCTGTGGGTCATGCCAGCCATCACCTTGGCCACCGGCTTTATCTGGACCATTGGTCTGTTGTTCTACATGCTGACCAACACCATCTGGACATTCGTGCAGACTCGCATTATCTACGGCAAGATGGACCGGGAAGAAGAAGCCGAGGAAGAGGCAAAGCGTGAAGCCAAGCGCTCATCCGCACCGGCACCGGCAGCTCGTAAGCTGAACAAGCAAACCAAGAAGCAGCGCAAGAATCAGGCGCAAAGCCAATCTCCGAACCCAGGCCAGAACAATTCTCAGAGCCAGGCCCAGAGCAAGCAACGCAACAAGGGCAAGAAGAAGTAATGCTTGCTCGCGTTTTTGGAGACCGGCAGGATCTCGCAATTGCTTATCACGAATCCCTTGCTACCGACGCCACCACTCGTGGGTTTATTGGGCCGCGTGAGAAACCACGTTTGTGGGACCGGCACATCTACAACTGTGCGGTTATTGGCGAAGCCATCCCAGAAGGTGCCCGTGTCATCGATATTGGATCTGGGGCAGGTCTGCCGGGCATCCCGCTGGCAATCGCACGACCAGACCTTCAGGTGACTTTGTTGGAACCATTGCTGAAACGATCCAACTACCTTGCCGAAATCACCGAGAAACTCGGGCTTGATAACGTCACCGTGATTCGTGACCGTGCCGAAAATCTCGGTAAAGATACACAATTTGATGTGGTGACTTCCCGCGCGGTGGCCCCACTAGCAAAGCTGGCGCGCTGGTCACTGCCGCTGTGTAAGCCCGGCGGAATGATGCTGGCGATGAAGGGGGCGTCGGCAAGCGAAGAAATTGAGCGGGATAAATCCGAGATTAAGCGCGCACAAGGCGAACGCGTCGAAATCATCACTGTGGGTGCTGAGCTGGAAGAATCCACCACCCTGATACGTGTTCACCGCGTAAAGTAAGCTCATTGGCATGACACAGCAGCCCCGCTTGATCACGATCGCCAATCAGAAAGGCGGCGTTGGCAAAACCACCAGCGCCGTGAACCTAGCCGCTGCCCTGGCCCAGCAAGGCCACACCGTTCTGGTCATCGACCTCGACCCACAGGGCAACGCCTCAACAGCGCTGGGTGTGGAGCACCGCACGGGAACAAACTCTAGTTACGAGGTGCTGCTCGGGAACGCTACTGCGAAACAAGCCGTGCAGCAATCCCCCAACCGTGACAACCTGTGGTGTATCCCCGCCACCATTGACCTGGCGGGCGCAGAGATTGAGTTGGTGAGTTTGGTGCGGCGCGAATACCGGCTTTCCGACGCTCTCAAGAATGGATTTTTAGACGAATACGGGTTCGATTACGTGTTTATCGATTGCCCGCCATCGCTTGGGCTGTTGACGATCAACGCGATGACTGCGGTGCAAGAAGTCATCATCCCGATCCAGTGCGAGTACTACGCACTGGAAGGTGTGGGCCAGCTGCTGAACAACATCACCATGATCCGCGAACACCTCAACGCGGACCTGCATATCTCCGGTGTGCTGCTGACGATGTACGACGGGCGTACCAAGCTTGCAGAGCAAGTCGTTGATGAAGTTCGCGGACAGTTTGGTGCTGTGGTTCTTGGCAACGTCATTCCACGCTCTGTACGCGTTTCAGAGGCACCAGGCTACGGGCAGACGGTCATTGATTATTCACCGAGCTCACACGGTGCCTACGCTTATGGAGCGGCGGCGAACGAATTGGATGAGCGCGGCGACTACGTACCTCACAGCTCTACTGGGCCGATTGGTGTGAGCCCGGAAATTTACGAGCAACTTTCGCAGCAGGCTGGTGATGCTGCAGATAACGGCGCTGCAGATAACGATGCCGCAGCAAGCAACTCAGCAGATAATCCAGCGGATGAAGCATAAGGAGTAACGAGTTTTTATGGCGGAGAAAAAACCGAACCACAAACAAGGTGGCTTGGGCCGGGGCCTAGCTGCACTGATTCCTTCTGCTCAGGATGAAGACCAATCTGCACGCCCGCGGCTGGGTAATTCAGCAGCTGATGTGATTTTAGGTTCTGCGCTTGGTGACCGCGGTGCTGCTGCCGGGAAGAATGCCAAGAATGGCAAGAACGGCCCCCGCGAAGCCGTCCAGGGCGCACAACACTACACCGAAGATCGCGCTGATAACGGTGCAGGAAAAAGCACAGGCAAAGGCGCAGAGGGCAAAAAAGCATCCGGAAAATCGACGGTTCCTGGCGCCCCGACGATTGCTTCTTCGTCGTCCAGTGCTGCTCGTTCGCGTGGAGGTAGCCTGGGCCCGCAATTCGGCGCTACCTACCGCGAAGTACCCGTCGGCCAGATCACCCCGAACCCGAAACAGCCCCGCACGGTATTCGATGCCGACGACTTGGCTGAGCTGGTGCATTCGATCAAAGAATTCGGGCTGCTGCAGCCCATCGTGGTGCGTCCGTCGGAAGATGGCTTCGAACTCATCATGGGTGAACGCCGCTGGCGTGCTGCATCTCGGGCGGGTTTGTCGACGATCCCCGCGATTGTCCGCCAAACCACTGATGACGCCCTGCTGCGCGATGCGTTGCTGGAAAATATCCACCGCGTGCAGCTCAACCCGCTGGAAGAGGCACACGCCTACCAGCAGTTGCTGGAAGAATTTGGAGTGACGCAAGAACAGCTGGCTGACCGCTTGGGACGCTCGCGTCCGGTAATCACCAATACACTGCGCCTGCTGCGCCTGCCAGTTGATGTGCAACGCCGAGTGGATGCCGGAGTGCTCTCATCCGGGCATGCCCGTGCGCTGTTGGGCCTGCGGGAAAAAGAACACATGTCGCAGCTTGCCGAACGCATTGTTGCGGAAGGCTTGTCCGTGCGTGGCACGGAAGAAGCCGTCGTATTGCTGAATAAGGGGCAAAAGCCCGCTGCGAAGAAGAAAAATACACCGGCACCACAGCCGGAGTTCTTCACGAACACCGCCGAGCGCCTCGCCGACAAGTGGGATACCAAAGTGACAGTGTCCATGGGTAAGCGCAAAGGCAAAATGGTGGTGGAATTCGGCGACCAAGAAGATTTCCAGCGCATCATGGAACTGATCGAAGGTGCGCATGGAACCGAAGAATCTTAAGGTTCTTCGGTTCCTAGAGTCTAGGGCCTAGGATTAGGACTGTTCTGCTTTCAGCAACTCCGCAAAATCATAAGTGCCTGTCTGCATATCATCCTGATCCAACAGGTACAGACGCTTGACACCAACCACGATGGCCTCAGCGATGGCGTCGCGGTGTTGTGGCTGTGTCAAGATGTTGACGTCCTGCGGGTTCGTCAAATACCCCAACACCACGTCAATAGTTGGCATCTGCGGCAAACGCAGTACTTCCCAGGTGCGTGCGTGATTGCGACAATCCTGCAGATCAGTACGAGCAACGATTTCCCGCTGCACAAAACCAGAAAGCTTCTCGCCGATCAACGACGACGAACCATAATTGGAACCGAAATAAAACGTTGCAGCGCCATGCGCCTTCTCGTTCTGGTAGTGATCACAGTGCAGACTAATCACGAGGTCAGCGCCAAAAGCATTCGCGATATCGGCACGTTCCCGTTCGCTGGGATCATCCATGCGCGGACGTGAAATAATCGTTTCGACACCAGCAGCAATCATGCGCCCTTCGATGCGGGAGGAAAGATCCCACAGGATTTCTTCCTCAGTGATGTCACCAAAGCGCCCACGCACCGTCGCACCCTTGTGTGCCCCGCCCAGGGCAGGGTTAATGACCACCCGCTTATCCGCGAGTTTCGGTCCCGCACGGCGGACCCACTCGCGTTCGCGGATAGCTTGGGTGGAGCCGCCCGTCGAAATGCGGCGTCCCAACAGCGACAATGAATGGACCGTGTTGGGCCCGCAGATGCCGTCGTCCTGCAAGCCAGAGTTGAGTTGGTAATTACTCAACGCTTCGTGGGTATTGGGTCCAAAGTGACCGTCGATATTGTGGCTGTAAAAACCAAGTTCCTGCAACTGGCGTTGCAACTGAGCGACGTCGTCGCCAAATAATTCCTGTCCGGGTTGAAAGGACAACACGCGTGCACCCAAGGTGTACGAGGCATGACGTAGCTCCCGGAGAGTAATCTCATCGATCGTGCCCGAGGGGATGATGCCACGTGACTGCTGAAATGCTTTCAGTGCGTGGGCTAATTCGGCAGTGAAGTACTTGTCTTCCTCGCTGAATTTCTGGGTTCTCCAGTCGGCCACGTCACCATCGAAATGGGCAAGCATGCCCAGCCTGGCTAGGGTGGCGCGTGCTTCGGCTACGCGAGCGGACGAATCGCCGACCTTCAATACTTCCGTCACAACGCTCCCTCGTGCAGCGTGATCGCCATGGATGTGATGTTCATAGTTCGTTGCTGAAATCGCATCAGATACAGATTGTGTTACCTACGGTTCTACAGGGTTTACAGAACTGCATCGATTTTGCTGACGATCTGCTTTTTCGGCAGATTGCCAGTGAATTCATCCACCTTGGAACCGCCCGAATAGATCATCACCGAAGGAATCGACATCACCTGGAACATTGCGGCCAGGGTGCGTTCTGCATCAACATCGACCTTGGCTACCTTGATCTTGCCGTCGTACTCTTCGGCGAGTTCTTCGAGAACTGGGCTCAATTTCTTGCATGGCCCACACCATTGCGCCCAGAAATCAACGATGACTGGGACGTCAGATTCCACAACTTCAGACTTAAACGTCTGGGACGTGATATCAATTGTGTTGCTCATGTGGTTTGTCACCTCGTGACTTTCTATAAAGAATTACTGCGCACTCTAGTGTAGTCACAACTGAGTATCGCCACAGTGCGCGAAAACGCGCGCCGCGGCGATTAGCTCATCATTGCGAAAAATCTTATTGAGCAGACAGGTATTCGCCAGCATCGATGGCGGCGCGGCAACCAGAACCAGCGGCGGTAATTGCTTGCTGATAGTGATCATCGACTAAATCACCGCACGCAAACACACCTGCAATATTGGTGTGCGTGTGCGGGTGATTAACCTTGACGTAGCCGGACTCTTCAAGATCAACCTGGTCTTTTACTAGGTCTGTGCGTGGATCGGAACCAATGGCGACAAACAATGCCGTGACATCCAGCTGGCTGGTTTCGCCGGTCTGGGTATCGCGCAAAGTTAAACCAGAGACCTTGCCAGCAGATTCGTGAATAGCGTCAACAGTCTTGTTGAGCTCCCAAGAAATCTTCTCATTGTTTTTGGCGCGCTCCAGCATGATCGGAGAGGCAGAAAAGCCTTCGCGACGGTGAATGATCGTCACCGAACGGGCAAACTTGGTGAGGAAGGTAGCTTCCTCCATTGCGGAATCGCCACCACCGACGACCGCGATATCGTGATCGCGGAAGAAAAAACCATCGCACGTAGCGCAGGTGGAGACTCCACGACCGGTGAGTGCCTTCTCGCCTTCGACGCCGAGATGGCGCGGTGCAGATCCCGTCGCCAAGATCACACTGCGGGCGGCAAATTCTTCATCACCAACGATGATCTTTTTGATCTCACCGTCGAGTTCGACGCGGTCTACTAACTCCATGCGTAGATCCGCGCCGAACCGTTGCGCCTGTGCACGCATTTCTTCCATCAGCTCCGGGCCCATGATGCCCTTCTGGAAACCAGGGAAGTTTTCCACCTCGGTGGTGTTCATCAACTCGCCGCCGTACTCATAACCTTCAAACACAATGGGTTTGAGTTCAGCGCGGGCGGCATAAAGCGCAGCTGTGTAACCTGCGGGGCCAGAACCAATGATAGCGACATCGTGAACGATCATTATTTTCCTCCGTTGCTGTGCATGTGTGCCCGATATTCTACGCGCATTCACGGGCACAGCTTGGTGTGCAACTGGTTGCACACACTTGTCGACGGTGCGTCCTTGGCTTTATTGGTTGTCGTGGCAACTAACCGGAGGAATTATGAGCTAGCTTGCGCGTTCTCCACGGCTTCGCGAACCGCCTGGCGCGCCCGCCAACGCCGCGATTTCACGGTTCCCGGTGCTACCCCCTGGTGCTTGGCTACCTCGAAGATGCTGTAACCGGCAATATCTGTCAGTGTTAATGCCTCGCGTTGTTCCGGGCTGAGCTGCTCGAGAGCGTCGTCGAGGTAGATCCGAGCATCCACGCTCCCGGTGGGATCATAAGCTAGCGCCGGGTTGCGGTCATGCGGCACGACATCCGCGTCGATCGTGGGGGTTTCCCTGCGGTGTTTATGATTCAGATGGTCATAGCCGGCATTCATCACCAGCCGGTGCAGCCAGGTTGTCAGCGCGGATTCTGCGCGGTAGGTATCCAATTTTGTGCTGGCCTTCAACATCGCATCCTGCACAATGTCATCAATATCGTGATCATTACCCGCATAGCGACGCGCCACTCCACGCAGCCGCCGCCGGTGTTTGGTGAAAATCGCGCTAAATGCACTGGCGTCGCCGCTACAGAAATCGTCGACAAGCTGTCGATCTGAAATTTCATGGACTGCTGTGTCGTCGCTAGAGACTGTGTGGTTGCTCTGCTTTCCGTTGCTTACGTGCGTGGTTTCCACCATGATCCCCCCGATCGTTGTGGCCTTGCAGGTGTGTCCCCTTGTGTTCCCCATTGCACAACAGAGATGACAACAGCGCCGCCCGGAATTGCACAGAATACTGTGCAACACAGACCGGACGGCGCTGAAGTTTTATGCTACAGAGCTGTGATTGGTGCGGCTGTGATCGGTGAAGCGTTGCTCGGTGAGGCTGTGCTCGGTGAGTCTTCGCTCGATCAGGTTATGGAGTATGGCCTATGGGCGCACCTGCACATCGTCAACACTATTGAGCCCGGTAAGCAGAACATCGCGTACTCGCAACTCGTCTTCCACACCGCTGAATTGGATGAGCACACCGCCAGAAAAGTCGTTGCGACCATTCAGGGAAACATTATTGCGCCCTTCCATCAACGTGCCGGTGGCAATGCGTGGCAAAGAATCGCGGTCGACGCTGGCAGGATCCACCGGCGTCACGCTGGTAGTGCCATCGTCGTTGGTGATGTCATCGACGGCGAAAACCGAGAACTTGCCGCCTGCGGTCTCGGAACGGATCACCAGATCTTTCAAGATCACCGGATCCTGGGTGGTAACCAACAGCGCCGGATCTGGTTGGTGTGATTCCCATACCGTCTGTGGATCACCATCGATGACCTCCGGAGCCTGCGGCCCATCTGGGAACGAGCGCGCTTCGTGCAGAATCTGGACCACCGGCAGTTCAATCACCGGGGACGGCGGGGTGTTGGTGGCATGAATCGCATCCGATGAGACCGGGCTGGTGTCCTCATTCGTATTAAACAGCGAGAAGACATAGGCAGCCAGGGCGGCCACGGCGATGATCAATAAGAACGCGAACGTGGCAATCACTATTGCACCACCACTGGAATAACCACGGGCACCGAAACCAGCGCGCTCTTCCACATCCGGGGTGGATTCGTCTTCGACCGGCAATGCCTCGACGGCACCTGGTTCTTCTTCCTCCTCGTTGCGGAGGAATCGTTGCAAACGATCAGTGATTTCGCGAGGGGTTGGCTCCAGTGGCGCTGCGGCCTGGGCTGCTGCTTGTGCGGCTGCGGTGCCACTGGTGGCGGTCGGTGTGTGAACCTGCTCCGGCTGATGTGGCTTTTCGGTAGCCCCGGATTGTTCTGCCTGGGCACCTCGCTCATCCCGCTCACCCTGGGCCCCCTGGGTAGAACTCGCAGGCTGTGCGGGATCAGCGGCGTCGGCAGCAGCATCGTCGCCGCGATCCTGTTGTTGCGGATGTGCGGTTTTGCGCGGCTCGGTAATCGTCGATAATTCTTCCGGTGTCGGGGAGGTCGATTCCACCAATTGGGAAATCGCAGAATTCAGCGAAGAACGGTCCCGGTCGATGGTGTTGTCATCGAGAACCGCTGGGAACGCCAACATCGCGGTGCCCTGGGTGGAAATGCGCACACGGTTGCGGTTGTCCAAACCGACGGTCTGGCCATTTTCGTGTGCAGTGGCGATGGTATCGGCAAACGGGGCCAATGCTTCGGCAACGGCAGCCGGGTCCAAGCCATCGGATTCGGCGACCGTCTTCAGATCACTACCCGGGATCCAGTCTGCTACCACCAAACAACCGGAGCGGTAGGACAACACTCGGATATTCGGTGCGATGCCCGGCAGGTTCAACTGCGCTAGACGACGCGTGCGACGTGAGACTTCTGCTGCCGCGCGAGCGGATTGTGCCGGGGTCATTGCCGCCATCGGTGCGTTACCGGTGGTGGTAACAAACGTCAGCGCGACTTCTTTTCCGGTGGCATTTTCTTTTGCCTGCCAGAACTGTGCGCCGGCGACGCTGCCGTGATCGCGCAGTAATCGGAAACGCCCATCGGAAACAGGTGCACCTGGGGTGAGGCGAGCGCCTCGGACGACACCGGCTGACATCGGTGGTGGCACAGGGCTGGAGTTGAAAGCGTCTTGTGCCAGAAAACGGGAGGAAATGTCTTGCAGGTCGATCTCGCCGCTCGTGACATCGTCGTCGGAATCGTTGACCTTGATGAACCTCGACAGGCCCGGCAAACGACGAACCACCCGGCCCAACGACTGGATTTCCGGGATCCCGGAAAAGGACAGCACAATACCGGTGATGGTTAAAAACACCACTCCGGCAATAATCGTCGAGACCAGTGTGGCCGCAGACCGTAGCGCAGACTGCAGCACATTTGGAGCCAGATCGACAATCGCCAGACCCCAAGAATCCGGAAGGAAACGCAGCAGGAACAACACCACGTAGGCACCCGCCAGGCCGGCTAGACCAGCACCCAGCGACCAGCCGGAGGCACCAAGCACCTCGCGAGCACGCAGAGAACCCAGCTTTCGGCGCAACAGCAAAACACCGATGATGGAACCAGTGATGAATCCGAAACCGTTGGCTGCACCTAACAGGATGACCACGGTTTCTGGGCGAGCGGCAATGACGGGAGCCAACAAAGACAGGGCAATTTTCGTCGCCGTAATACCGGCGATGATAAACGTCGGTGTCCAGGCTTCTTCTCGCGCATAAAACACGCGTAGGTGCAGCAGCACCAATGCGTACGGAATCAGAGTGAAAGCAGAAAAACTCAGCGTCCACCCGAGCAACACCGCGCTTTCTTCCCCGAACAGGCCGTATTGGAACAAGCCTTGTGCGATCGGCGTACCGAAGGCAGTAAAGAATACGACGATGGGAATCAGTGCGATAAAGGTCAGCTTGGTAGCCACCGTCAGGTCACGCACCACGCCTTTATCGTCGCCGTCAGCAGCGTTGCGCGACAAGCGCGGCATAATCGCCGTCAGCAGGGTGACGCCGATGACGCCATATGGCACCTGAATCAAGAGCCACGCTTGCTGGTAAATGATCGGCGCTTGGGCGTCGGCAAGCGCACCGATGCGGGTGGTAATGACATAGCCCAACTGGGAAATTGCCACATAAACGATAATCGCGGCGGCCATGCCACCGAATTGCTTCAAGCGTGCATCCACGCCCCACAGCGGCTTTAGGTTCACCTTCGCTCGCCGCAAATACGGCACCAAGATTAGGCACTGGATGACGACACCGGCTGTGGTACCCAGGCCTAATAAGACGACGTGGATATCGGTGATCGGTGATGGCGCGGCTGGGTTCAGTGAGCCCGGAACCGTCCAGTACAACAGCAGCACGCCGATGGAGATAATGTTATTGGCCACCGGCGCCCACGCCCCGGGCGCGAAAATTCCTTTGGTGTTCAATACCGCTTGGAACAGGGCAAAGAGCCCATAAAACACGATCTGCGGGAGCAGCAAGAATGCGAACGACGTCGCCTGGACCTCATTGACCTGCCCAGATTCGGGCAGCATCAATCTGGTAATCCACGGGGCTGTCAGCAGTGATAGCAGCGTGATCGCGCCGAGGATGGTGATTGCCAGGGTAAATAATCGCCGGACGAAGGCCTCTCCCCTATCGCGATCTTCCTTTTCCGCGCGCACCAGCACCGGCACCACCAACGAAGTCAGCACCGCGCCGAGGACGATCTCGGTAATCAAGTTGGGCAGCGTGTTCGCTGTATTGAACGCCGAAGCCACCGCGGCACCCAGGGTGGCGGTGATTAAGACGTTGCGCAGAAAGCCTGTGATGCGGGAAATCAGCGTGGCGATCGCCATTGAGCTCGTTGCGCGCACGACATCGGCATCGCTGGCCTTCTCGTCGGTGCGGCCGCCACGCAGATCAGATTTATCTTCCGTTTCTGCTACCGCGACGGGTTGCGGGCGTTTTTTCGGAACTGGTGCTGGCGGGGTTGGTTCGACGATGCGCCCGCGGGTAGATCGAACCGAACCAGTTTCAGTTTCTGTCAACGACACACCAATCTGTTTATGCTAATTCCTTCTGCGACGCCGTACCCGCAACGCCACTGCGGTGGCCAACACTAGGGTTAGCCCCGCTGCGACGCTGTACAAGATCACCGAATCGCTCCTGGTATTCACCGTGATTTCTACTGGTTGTGAAATCCCGGAGCCGGTTGACGTGGCAAGCCATAGCCGGATATCAGTTCTTCCGTGATCTGCAGGAATATCAGCCGTCATTGATACGGTAATCGAGCCGCGTGCGGGAATGCTAACCTGCTCCGGCGTGTTGAGGCGTGTTCCTTCTGGAGAATCAAATGCCATCTGTGTAGTTACTGGCAACGGGAGCTGATTCTTGGCGACGACGAGCAGCGGCGAAGAATCCGAGACGCGGGTATATACGTTGCCCGGTGGTGCGAGCGACACGGACTCGCGGAGTTCTTTCAATACCGCGCGGTTGGCGTTGATGCGCGTGGCGGTGGCTGCGACGGCGGCATCGTAGCCGTCTAGGGTATTGCGCTGGTGGTGCGAGAGAGCGACGAGCATATCCCGGCGCAGTGCCAAGGTGTATTCGTAGCGCGTCAATGCGATGTCGGAGTCATTTCTCATGATCGACATCAACTCGTTGATATAGCGCACCTGCTGGCGTACCTGGGTGATTTCGAGGTCGGTAAACACGCTGGGGTCTGGGTACGGGCTTCCCGACGCTGTGCCGGAGGTTTTCGCGGTTGTTGCAACTGCTGTATCGTGCGCGCGCGCCTGCTCGATGTAGTTGTCACCGATGGCGACATCTAAGGGTCGTGGGATCACGCCAGGTTCGGAGAGAACATCGGCTGCTGCAGACAATAGAGTTTCGGCCACTGGTGCTTCTACGAGTGCGGGCAGCAGTGCGATGGTGGTGGCTGCGCCGTCGGCAGGTTGTGCGGCAGTGCGCAGCATGCTGGCAGCCGTGATGTCCCGAGCGTGCTCGGAAGCTTGGGCCGTGCCGGTGCGGTATTCCACTGGCGTGTAGGGCGCGGTGACTGGGCTGGTGCCGGTGTCGTTGAGTATTGCGGCGAGTGCGCCGTCGTAGGTGGAGGCGCGGAGGTTGGTTGCTGGGTCGGCGATGGCAGCGGCGGCGCTCGGTACGGCGTCGTCGGCAAGCAAAGCATGCGCACCCTCGGGAAGGTTTCCTAGGGCATAGGATGTTTCCCGTGAAACATAGCCATTTCCCGGTAGCAGCACGGGCTGAGAATCCAGCCCCAACACTCGCTGCAGCAATTCGGACCCGCGATCGGTGGCTTCATGCAACATCCACCCGTCGTGGGTTCCCTGCACCGCGTTGAGGTCCGTGTTCGCCCACGGCATAGCCAGGACGCAATCGACGTCACGGATCATATCCAGCCATTCGCGGGCGGCGTCTGCTCCCCTACCCTCGTCGCCAAGGTCGGGTTCACGGTCCGCACCCCACGAATCCCGCAGGCGGACCGGCTCATTATTAATCTCCGGGCGCTGCTCATTGACGTAATAACCTTCGGTCATCCGTGCAGCCATGTTCACCACCGCGGGGTCGAGTGCCATGCACGCTGCACCACCGAGATCATGGTTGCGATACGTCTCGACGAGTTCATATAAGCGCCCGCCAGCGGAAATCTGTCTGGTGAAATCCTCCGAGCGCACGATCAGCGGATCATCACCCGTGGCGCCTGGCACCGGGTCGATCCGAGCGGAAACCGGGACGATGACAGAAAACCCTCGCTCGGAGTTTTCTGGAGAATTTTCTGCGGTATCTTCCGTTACGGTGTCGTCCGCGATGAATCCGTTGGCCGTGTGTTCGTTGGCCGTGTGTTCGTTGGCCTCGGTGCCGTGTACTCCGTCGTCAGTCGGCCTATCCACACGCAACACCAGCCTCTCGCTGGCTAAATGCACCGGGTCCCCATCCTGAAAGCCGGTGAGCGTGAACAACACCGGATAGGCGCCCGGTTGCGTGATGCTTAACGACGGCGAATCTGCCGACGCCGTAGAAATATCCATCGACGCGCTAGTGGAACTATTCGGCGCCACCGAAGCAAGATTCACAGCATTACCCCAATACGGGAAATCACTGTGCGCCAGGGCAGCCTGCGCCTCGTCCGCAGAATTCACAGCATCAGCCCGCCGCACGGTCACCTGCACATCGCTGAGCTCCGATGCCGAGCGATTATCGATCCGGAATTTAGCCTGCAGCTGCTCGCCCACACCTACAGGCGTGGTAGCGGAAGCACCGGAAGCGATTTCTTCCAGGGAGGACAGAGACAAACTGACGTCGTCGTCGGCAAGCGGGTCGTGCGGCACACCCCACAACTCGGATTTCTCCGGTGAGACCGGCACTGGCTCGGGTGCGGCGATCGCAGCCGGGGCGGCAATCACACCAGGCAGAGCAGCCACCAGCAACAACGCCGAGAAAGCAGCAGGCCGACTCATCGCGGGGTGATCCTTCCCGCCTCTTTTTCTGCTCGCGCCAACTCCGGAAGCAAATCGTGTGCTCTGCGGGCTAATTTCCGCTCGTCGGCATATGCGAGGCGCTCCATCAGCTCGGAAGCCGGAATCCAAGCAACCTCCGTGACCTCTGGGTCTTCGTCGTTCAGCCATCCGTCGACGAAGCGCAACAGGTGGTGGTGCACCGTTTTGTGGATGCGCACGCCATCGGAGACGAACCAGTAATCAATCACACCCAAGTTCTCGAATACTTCGCCGTGAATTCCCGTCTCCTCCCACACTTCGCGCTCGGCGGTGAGCGTATGCTCCTCGTCCGGTTCGACGTGGCCCTTCGGCATGGACCACAACAGGCGGCCCCGCCGGTCCAGACGGCCAATCAAGGCCACATAAATGCTGGAGAGATCAACCGTGCCGTTTTCCGCAACCGCCTCAGCGAGACCGGAAAGCACCAAACCACCCGCGGATGTTTCTGTGCGGGTTTCCATGACAGAACGTTGGGAACTGTGGCCCTTGCGCGGATGTGCGTTCTTGTTGGCGTGTTTGGGGTTGTTGGGGTGCCTTTTCGACGACTGCTTGGATGTTTGTTGCTTTGCCGAGTGTTTCTTTGGCGAGTGTTGCTTGCCCTGTTTGCGTGCGTGGTGTTTTTGCGCAGGTTTCGCACGTTTTTTCCCAAAACTATCGGTCGTGTTTTTTGCAGCATCAGTATTGTCGCCGGCGGGATTGTGACCTCCCTTCTGCGCGGCCGGGCGACGCCGGCGTCGGCGTCGACTTTTGTGGCTTTTTTGCTCGTTAGTCATTACTGACGATCGTAGTAGACTAACGGGGGTGAATTCTTCAGACACCCAGCAGATTGCTTTGTTAGCACGTGCCACCGAAGCCGTCCGCGAGCTTTCCCCGCTCTTAGCAGGATTGGTGCAACGTTTTGATGCCGCCGGTCATCAGCTGTTTTTGGTCGGCGGTTCTGTCCGAGATGCCATGCTGTCACGTCTGGGTCATGATCTCGATTTCACTACCGATGCTCGCCCGGAGGTTGTAAAGCCCATTTTGGATGAGTGGGCTGAGACGGTCTGGGACACCGGCATCGCGTTTGGCACGGTTTCTGCCGTGAAAAAGGGCGAACAGATTGAGCTGACGACGTTTCGCTCCGATGCCTATGATGGCGATTCCCGTAATCCCGTCGTGGAGTTTGGCGACACCCTCGATGGTGATCTGATCCGCCGCGATTTCAAGGTCAACGCCATGGCCGTGGAATTAACTCTTGCCGACGACGACCCGAACGTGATCACTGGGCGCTTCCATGACCCGGTGGGTGGTTTCGCCGACATGGTTGCCGGGGTGCTGGACACACCGGATTCGCCGGAGATTTCTTTCCGCGATGATCCGTTGCGCATGTTGCGTGCTGCGCGGTTTGTGTCCCAGTTGGAACTGCGCATTGCCGACCGAGTGCGCGCGGCGATGCAGGACATGGCCGGCGAGATTAACCGGATTACTGCTGAGCGCGTGCAGGTGGAACTAGACAAGCTGATGGCGGGTACCAACCCGGTGGCTGGCATTGAGGTGCTGGTGGACACAGGATTGGCCGAGCATATTCTGCCGGAGGTCCCCGCGCTGGCGATGGAACCAGACGAGCACCTGCAGCACAAAGACGTGTACAAGCACTCGTTGACCGTGTTGCAGCAGGCAATTGATCTCGAGGATGACGAGCACTCGCCGGATTTGGTGTTGCGTTGGGCGGCGTTGCTGCATGACATCGGCAAGCCAGCCACGCGCGCGAAAAAGCCGGGTGGCGGTGTCAGCTTCCATCACCACGAAGTTGTTGGCGCGAAGATGACGCGTAAGCGGCTGCGGAAGCTGAAGTATCCGAAAGCCGTGATTGAAGACATTGCGAATCTGGTGTTTTTGCACATGCGTTTCCACGGCTTCAGCGAGGGTGAATGGACTGATTCCGCGGTGCGTCGTTACGTGACTGATGCTGGTGCACTGCTGCCCCGCTTGCATAAGTTGGTGCGGGCTGATTGCACCACGCGGAACCAGAAGAAGGCTCGTCGGTTGGGCCGCGCCTATGACAATTTGCTGGAGCGGATTGACGAGATCCAAGAAAAAGAAGATCTGGCTCGCGTGCGCCCGGATTTGGACGGCAACGAAATCATGGAAATCTTAGGGCTGGAACCAGGGCCAGAAGTCGGTAAGGCGTGGGCGTACCTGAAGGACTTGCGTTTGGAGCACGGTCCGTTGGGTAAAGAAGAAGCGATTGCGAAGCTGCGGGAAAAGTGGGGTGTGGCCTAAATGCCCCACTCACCGGTTTTATGGTGAATTTCCGAGCACTCACCGGCACTGTCGATCATCGGTGGAACGGCAGCCTAGTCGGCTTTATCAACGTAGTGTTCTAGTCTTCCCGTTGGTGAAGTTGTTAGCCCAGTTCTGGAAAACGTTGTTGTACTTCTACCCACCAGGCCGCAAAGGCGTCGTGAGAAAGATGCTGGGTGGTGATGTCCGGATAGTCGCCGTAGGTATCCGGATGCGGGACGGTGGTTTTGGGAACATCGATCTGTCCGGCGCGGTGCATCTTTTCTGCGCTGGTTCCTGGCTTGTCGACGCACGCTGCCCCAGCGATGACTTCATCTGGTGTTAGAGCGATCATGCGGTGTACCAGGCACCCGGATCCGCTTTCTTCCAATTCCGCGAGGTGAATCGCTGTTCCCGCACCGGGGATGGTCATCGTCAGTCGCGTATATAGATGTTTCACGTGAAACACTTCCCTATCTTCGTGTATTTCCCTATGTTCGCGTATTTAACTGTGGACGTTGAGCGCGTTGCCTGCGTCATCGATGGACACTGGTTCTAAAGGGTCACGGGCCGGGCCTGAGACCACGGAGCCGTCAGCGATCTTGAATACCGAGTTATGTGCCGTGCAGCGTACTTCATCGCCTTCCACTTTGGTGATCAGATTCCTCTGGTGCGGGCATTGTTGGGAGTACGCGACATACTTGCCCTCTTCCGGCTGTGCGATGATGTAACCGTCGGCAATAATTGCTGACCCCACCGGTACCTCTGCCTTGGCAACTTCCAGCGGGGGTTCTTCACCGCATGCGGCTAGGAACGCACCCGCAACAGTGGTGGCGGTTCCTAGAAGGAATAGGCGGCGGGAACAAGTCTGTGCCATCGTGATCGCTCCTTGCAGTGCGTGTCAGCGGTGTATTGGGTGTATTGTTTTATCGTCACAGTGTCGTTAATGCTCTAGGCCCATTGCATTCGTGATTTTGTCACCGTGATTGTGTGTGGTTATTGGTTATCGGCCTGTCGAGCGGCTTGGCGGAGCGCATTCACGTCTACGCTTGGAGCCTCGGCAACGTCACGGGTTTCCGCCCCGCCACCGGAAGAACAACATCCACCGGTAGCATCCGCATTCTTTTTTGCGCTGACGTGCTGGTCGTACAGGACAGCGGTCCGGGCACCCAGGTTGGCGCCGTAGGAAATGGCAATGATGCCGACGACCGTCGTCACGGCAGGAATAACCCACATCAGTCCACTCGCTTGTAGCGATACTAAAGCGCCGAACGTCAGGCTTGCCCCAGCAACCAACCAGACCGGGCCCGCTACGGCGTGCGAGGTCATCCATGCTTCCGGCGACTTACGTGCTTCATGTACCCGTAAGCCGAAAATGCTGTTGCCAGGTAATTTTTTCATCGTGGCCAGCCCTCCCACAACGACGACGACGGCGGCCAGGGCGAACAGCACAATGGGAACGACGATCATGCCCCCAGTCTAGCCCTGCCTGCGAGAATGACGAAAAATACTTCGCTATGCTTAATGAGTCCTGAACATCACCATCCATAGTTAAGAGTTTCCTATGAACGTTCGTAAAATCGGCTCCTCGCTGCTGTTTCGCGTCGTGGTGGCGATCGTCCTCGGTGTTATTACCGGATTATTCTTCCCGGAATGGCTCGCCCGAGTGTTCGTCACTTTTAACGGCTTGTTTAGCCAATTCCTCGGCTTCTTTGTGCCGGTGCTGATTTTCGCACTGATTACTCCGGCAATCGCCGGATTGGGTAAGGGTGCCGGAAAGTGGTTGGGTATCACCACCGGTATTGCTTATCTTTCCACTATTGGCGCCGGGTTGTTGGCCTACACTGTGGCAGTATTCGGTTACCCGACTTTGTTGGGTGCGCAATCGCTGGATCTTGATGTCAGTGACGTCGAAGAAGGTGCGTTGACGCCGTACTTCGAAGTCGAGATGGCTCCCCCATTCGAAATCATGACCGCTCTGCTGCTCGCCTTCGCCGTGGGGCTGGCAATGACGGCGGTGTCCTCACCCGCGCTGTACAAGGGTGTGCGCGAATTCGAGAAACTCATTATGAAGGTGATTACCTCCTTCGTCATTCCCCTATTGCCACTGTTCATCTACGGTATTTTCCTCAACCTGATGATGAACGACAACCTGGGCGATGTCATCAATTCCTTTGCCCGCGTGCTTGTGCTTTCCGTCGTCATGACCTGGGTGGTCGTCATCCTGCAGTACCTACTCGCCGGTGCGCTGTCGGCGAAGAACCCACTGACCGCGCTGAAGAATATGCTTCCTGCCTACTTCACCGCGCTGGGTACTTCTTCTTCTGCCGCCACCATTCCGGTGACCTACAAGTCCGTACTGAAAAACGGTGTAGCACCAAATATCGCGGGATTCGTGGTGCCACTCGGAGCCACCATGCACCTCTCGGGCTCGATGACCAAGCTGATTTTGTACACCTTCGGCATTGTCTATTTGTCTGGCATGGATGTCAGCTTCGGGCTGGCACTTGGCTTCATGCTGTTGCTGGGAATCATGATGGTGGCCGCTCCCGGGGTTCCGGGTGGTGCGGTGTACGCGGCACTTGGCTTGCTGGGAAGCATGCTGGGCTTCGACGAAGACATGCTTGCTCTGATGATTGCGGCGTATATCGTTGTCGACTCGTTCGGTACCGCAGCGAATATTACCGGCGACGGTGCGATTGCCTTGCTGATCAACAAGTGGACCAAGAACGGCACGTCAGCAGAAGGTGTTGGGCTGCCGGACGACTACGATGTTCCTGCCACGGGTGAAGCACTGGGCCAGGATTCGCCTGGCGTCGGAGAAACTGAGAAAGGCAAAATCTGACTCAGGCAACCGCTGACAGCAATAGACTGACAGAAACACACTGTTAGAAACGAACACTGACAACCGACAGTGACAATGATTTAAGCGCCAGGCTGATTTAGTCCTGGCGCTTAATGCGTTGCAGCTACCGCGCTCCAGTTAGCGCGTTGCAGCTTTCATGTGTGCGACGTAGTCGGATACCTCGTCGGCAAGCTCTGCGAGAGTGAACTCGTTACCCTGTTCCGTGGACTTCACCCGGCCAGCAATAATACGGGTAATCGCAGAACCAGTGATCGCACCGTCTGCGCCAGCCGCCAATGCTGCCCGCACGTGTTCAGGCTCCGAAATGCCGAAACCTAAGAGCACCGGTGCACCGTCGAAACGCTTAATCGCATCGACAACAGTATCCAATCCCCCGGTCTCGGCTTCTTTATCGGCGCCAGTGACACCATGCCGAGACAGCGCATAAATATAACCCGAGGAATTGTCACTGACTGCGCGCAACGTTTCTTCGCTGGCACGTGCCGGAGCAATAAATATTTGCGAGATCCCAGCCTGCTCCGCGGCAGCCACGAATGGTGCGCCTTCGCGGGTAGGAACATCCGGGATCAAAATAGAATCTGCTCCCGCCTCAGCGCAGGCCTGGTAGAACTCAGCGGTTCCCTTGCTTACCGCCAAATTGCAATAAACCAGTAATCCGATGGGAGTATCCGGGAATTCCTCGCGAATCTGGCGCAGCTGTTGGAACGACTTATCCAGGCTGGCACCCGCGCGTAGCGCGCGTTGGTGAGACTTCTCGATTTCCGGACCGTCGGCCACCGGGTCACTAAAAGGAATGCCGACCTCCAATGCATCTGCCCCAGCATTCACCGCCGCCCGGATAAGTTCTAGGGAAGCCTCATAGCTGGGATCGCCGAGCATAAAAAACGGCACAAACGCGCCCTCCCGCTTTTCGCGAAGATCAGCAAACAGTGTCTCGTAACGTCCCATGATTATGCTTGGCCCTTCTCGTCATTTTCTTCGGCGGCTTGTTTCTGTGCGGCGTTGTCATCCGCATAGCGCGCCCACGCGCCGGACTCATCTTCTAGATCCCCCAAGACGTGGCGCACGTGGTCGATGTCTTTATCGCCACGGCCGGATAGCGAGACGACGATGGAGATGTCTTCGTCTTTACGCTTCAAGGCATAGGCCAGCGCGTGCGAAGACTCCAGCGCTGGAATGATGCCTTCTTTTTGTGCGAGCAACTGGAATGCTTCCAGTGCTTCGGCGTCGGTAATACCAACGTAGGTCGCACGACCGCTGGCATGCAGGTGCGCGTGTTGTGGGCCAACGCCGGGATAGTCCAACCCGGCAGAAATGGAATAGGACTCATCGACCTGGCCCTCGGCATTGCGCATCAGATATGAGCGCGTCCCGTGCAAAATCCCGACGGTCCCCTGCGTGATGGTTGCGCCGTGGCGGCCGGAGTCCACGCCTTTGCCGCCCGGTTCTGCCCCGATGAGTTCGACGTCTGGTTCGTCGATGAAGTCTGCGAACATACCGATGGCATTCGAACCACCCCCGACGCAGGCCACGACGACGTCGGGAAGCCCGCCGGTGCGTTCAATCATTTGTGCTTTCGCTTCGGTGGAAATCACACGGTGGAACTCCCGCACGATCGTGGGGAACGGATGTGGGCCGGCCGCGGTGCCGAGCAAATAGTGCGAGTCCTCAAAGGTGGCTGTCCAATCGCGCAAAGCCTCGTTCACGGCATCCTTCAGCGTGCCGGAACCGGTTTCCACGGAGACCACCTTGGCCCCCATGAGTTCCATGCGGAACACGTTGGGTGCTTGCCGACGCACATCCTCAGCGCCCATATACACCACGCACTCGAGATCCAGTAGCGCGCACGCCAGGGCTGTCGCGGTTCCGTGTTGGCCCGCTCCAGTTTCGGCAATCACACGCTTTTTGCGCATCCGCTTGGCCAACAGTGCCTGGCCTAGGACCTGGTTGGTTTTGTGCGCGCCGCCGTGGACGAGATCCTCGCGCTTTAAGAAAATGCGCGCCTTACCGCCGAGGCGGGTGGCTTCGGTTAACGGGGTTGGCCGCCCCAAGTAGTCCTTGAGCAGGCGGGCTAATTCATCCTTGAAGGACTGGTCTGACATCGCGTCGACGAAGGCGCGCTCTAATTGATCCAGCGCGGGAATCAGAGATTCCGGGACGAATTGCCCGCCGAATTCGCCGAAATACGCCGGCAGAATGGTTGCACGGTCATCGCTCATTGGTGTGTCCTAGTCTGCTAATTCTGGTGAGTCTGCTAATTCTGGTGAGTCTGTTGAGCTCGCTGATTTGCGTTAGCCGATTATTGTGGTGGGTGGGATTGTGGCGTGAAGCCACAACCCAGTTTATCCCTTGGATAGGGTGTACTCGCGCGGTTCCGTGTAATCGCGGATCGTGTGAAAGATACTACGGATAAGGGCAGCATCTTTGCGGGGTGCAGCAGCTGCTCCCGCTGTATTCGTCTCAGTGGCGGACGCGGGTGCAACTTCTACACCGGAGTTCAGGTCTATACCGAAGCAGCCGAGTTCTAGTGCCTTTTGGATATTTCCTGCTGTGATGCCACCGGCCAGTAGGGCGTGTGGCTTGATCGCATCAGGTATCGACTGCCAATCGAAGGAGGTGCCGGTTCCTCCTTGCCCAGCATCGAGGACGAGTTTGTCCGCTGCCCCGGGGGCAAGGAGTTCGTCGAGCTTTTCTGGCTCGACTTCTGGGGTGGTCATAGAGATCGCACGCCAGATTTCTAGGCCGGTATCCGCTGGGTCTGCTCCCGCGTCGCGGAGTTCTGCTCGCACGTTCGCGAGTAACGCTTCTTCTTCAGCAATGGAACCCTGGTACGGACTGTGGAGCTGCAGGGCGTGGATTCCCGGCTGTAATAATTCTGCCCAACCATTCGTCCGTCGTGAGACAGCGACGTAGCGTAGGCCGGGTTCATCGGCGATGATTTTTTGCGATGTTTCACGTGAAACATCGCGTGGTGATGCCTCTTCGAAGATCAATCCGCCATAGACGGCACCAGCGGCTCGAGCGGCTTGTGCGGTGCTTGGCGTCGTCAAGCCGCATACTTTGTTGTGGCCATACGCCAAGGCGCGTGCTGCCCAATCGGTATCCGGTTGCGAGGACAACTGCGAACCGACCAAAAAACCCGACGCGTGCGTACCCAAGGCCCGCACTGCCCTATTGTCACGGATTCCAGACTCAGATATGGCCAGCGTCCCTGGCGGCAACAATTGCGCCAGCCGGGCACTGCGCGACAAATCAATGGAAAGATCATGCAAATTCCGGTTGTTGATGCCTATGATCCGAGCACCCAATCGCAGCGCGCGGGCAACCTCGTCCTCATTGATGACTTCCGTGAGCACGTCCAGCCCTAAGTCGTCGGCAAGAGTAGAAAGGCATGCGTACTCGTCGTCGCCCAGTACCGAGAGCATCAATAAGATCGCATCGGCGCCGTAATAGCGGGCGGCATAAAGCTGGACGGGATCAACGATGAAATCCTTGCACAACACCGGAAGATGCGTCGACATCGACACCGTAGCCAGATGGTCATAATCGCCACCGAAATGCTCCGGCTCGCATAACACGGAAATTCCGGCAGCATAACGCGAATACACCCGCGCTAACTCGCCGGGTTGATAATCCGCCCGGATCACACCCAGCGACGGCGATGAGGACTTGCACTCCATGATGAACGCCTGCGGGCGCGCCCGAAGTGAATCGTACAAACTGCGTTGCGAGCGTGGCAGCTGTGCACGGTCCATGTGTGCGATGCGCTCGGTGATGGCTGGCAGGTGCGTACGACGCTGGGCAACGATATTTTCTAGCACCGTGGGCAATTTAGCGTTCACCGTAATCGGCCTCCTCGTGGGTAGCTAACCAACGTTTCGCGGTACCGCTTTTGATGATTTGAGTTGCCAGCGCGGTTCCTTCGGCAATGGAATCTGCCTTGCCGATGACATACAGCATCGCGCCGGCATTCACCGCGACGGCGTCATGGTGTGCTTGCGGGGCGACGCCGTCGAAAATCGCGCGGATCGCAGCGGCATTCGCGGCACCATCTCCGCCTTCCAAGGCAGCTAATTCGTGGCGGGTGACGCCGAAATCTTCCGGGGTGAGCTCGTACTGTGCAATATGGCCGTCTTTGAGTTCCCAGATCGTGGTCGGGCCATGCACCGCGAGCTCATCTGTTCCGGAACCGTGCACGACGAGCGCCCGCTTGCGGCCGAGCTCGCGGAATACCCGCGCAATCGTTTCGCCGATTTCCGGCCGGGCAACACCCATCAATTGAAATTCTGGGCGTGCCGGTGACAGCAACGGACCCAAGGTATTAAACAAGGTGGGAACTTTCAGTGCCTTGCGCACAGGCATGACGTGCGCAACCGCCGGATGATATGCCGGTGCGAAGAGAAAGGTAAAGCCAGAATTCTCAAATTGATTCACCGCGCGGTTCACGTCGAGGTCCAGTGGGATATTCAGTGCCTCGAGGACATCCGCGGAACCGGAACGCGACGATACGGAGCGGTTGCCGCCTTTGACTATTTTCGCTCCCCCAGCGGCGGCGACCAGTGATGCCGCGGTGGAAATGTTGATGGTGTTGGTGCCGTCGCCGCCGGTACCAGCGGTGTCTAACAAACCAGCACCGGTGACCGGGAACGGGCGCGCGGCATCGATGAATGCCTGGGCGGCGCCAGCGATATCGGCGAAGGTCTCACCGCGGGTGCGGATCGTCGCCAAGAGCGCGGCAATGTGCACGTTATCGTACTCACCGACGGTCAGCGGTTGGAAAACTTCCCGGGCCTGCTCGACTGTGGGGTCATGATTGTCCAGATAGGCCAGCAGCCGGTTCAGTGGCGCGGGGTTCGCGTCGGCGTTGTCGGAGCTATCATCCGCTGTGGTGTTTGAACTGGTGCTCTGGTCAGTCATCAGCACTCCCCTTTCGTCAAAAAGTTGATGCAGCGATTCAACAAGACTGGCCCTTTCGGGCTCAAGATCGATTCCGGGTGGAACTGCAAACCCATGCATGAGCCATCGGAGGCATAAGCCGCCATGGCCACATCGCCTAAATCAGTCTTTGTCGTTGCAAGTACCTGTAGCTGTTCCGGCGGGTTCGCGCATGCCAACGAGTGATAGCGCGCCACCGGCACCAAACGGCCGATGTGATCAGGTTTGTCTGGTTCCTCGTCGATCGTGAGCCCGGCAAACAGAGGGTGCTGTGCACCGGCATCCGTCAGCGTCATCGGCACCGAGCGGCCATGCACTGGCCCGCAGGGTTCCACGCTGCCACCGTAATGTTCTAGTAGGGCTTGGAATCCCAGGCAAATACCCAACACCGGAATTTCGCCATGGATAGCGTCGAGAAGTTCCATCATATTCCCGGTTTCCCGTGGGTGCCCTGGCCCGGGCGAGAACAACAGCAAATCCGGCTTGGCGGCCAGAACCGTCTCGACGGATACCGTGTTACGGAAGACCGTGCAGTGATGTCCAGCAAGCGCGTCGACCAGGTTGTAAATGAACGAATCGCGGTTGTCGATGACCACGACGTGCGGGTGGGCCCGTTCGGAGTGGTCCGCCGTATGTGTCTGGTGTGTTGTCATTATCGTGCCACCTCCACTGGCGCCCCCAGCGCGACGGCATCGAGTACCGCATACGCCTTGTGTACTGTCTCGTCGGCCTCGGCCTGCGGCGTGGAATCGCGGACGACGCCGGCACCGGCCTGAATGATCGCTTCCCCTTTACGCACGAAAGCACTGCGAATGACGATGCAGTTATCCATGCGTCCGTCGCCACCGAGATACCCGACCGCGCCGCCGTAGGATCCGCGGCGTTTGCCTTCCACCTCGCGCAACAGGTCCACCGCGCGTAGTTTTGGTGCACCAGTCAGCGTGCCCATGTTCATGCACGCGCGGTAGGCATCGAGGGCGTCGAAATCCTCGTGCAAGGTGGCGGTGACGCGGGAGACGAGGTGCATCACGCGCGAATATCGGTCCACTTGCAACAGCTCCGCTACTTTACGCGTGCCGGGGACGGCGACGCGGGCGAGGTCATTGCGCGCCAGATCTACCAACATGGTGTGCTCGGCCAGTTCCTTGTGGTCGGTGCGCATCTCCAGCTCGTTGCGGATATCGAGTTCGTGATTGACGCTGCCATCCGGGTTTAAGTCGCGCGGGCGCGTTCCGGCAATCGGATACAGCTGTACTTCGCGAGTATCCGGGGAGAACTTCAGGTTTGATTCCGGCGAGGCGCCAAACAGTTCGTAGTCTTCGCCGCGGAAGTAGAACATATACGGCGACGGGTTCGTCTGGAGTAGGCGTCGGTAAGAAGAAAACGCATCTGCACATGGGGCGTGGAAAGTGCGCGCAGGCACCACCTGATAAATATCGCCCTGGTAAATATTGCCTTTGAGCTGTTCGACGTGGCTGCGGAATTGTTGGTCGTCGATATCTGTGCGGACCCGCAGCGGTTGGCTCTTGTCGACGCCCTGCTCCGGTGGAGCCAGTGGTGTGATCTCAGTTTTGGCTTTCGCGGCATAGGTAGCAAGCCGCTTGTCGACGTCGTCCTGGCTGGTGCCGACGCCGCACACATACGCCGTCTGCGACAGGTGGTCTACTTTTAGTAGTGTTTCTGTGACGACGAATTCGTAATCTGGGTATGTGTTGTCGCCTTCGCTGACCGCGGGTAGGGTTTCGAAGGTTTCTAAAAAGTCGTAGGCGAAGCCGCCGGCCAATAAGGGCAGATCCGGTACTTCTCCGGCGGAACCCTGCTGAGTGACGTTGCTGTTGCTGCCATACTGCGCGCTCAATTGCAGGCGACGCAGCACTTCTGCCGGGGAAATCGCCAGCAGGCGTTCGCGTTCATCGGCGGCCTGGGATACCGGGAATTCGAAGACTACCACTCCCCGATCGTCGCCACTGCCGCCGCCATTGCCCGTGACTTCATATTCGGCAAGTTCGTTGCGTAATTTCGTTACAATCTCTTCGCCGGTAGCTGTGAGTGCCTGGGCGATAACCCGGCTGCCGTGGCAACGAACGCGCACTGCGGAGTCGAGAACCGCCAAGCAGAGAAGGTTTTTCTTGGATTCGATATCCGCTGATTCCAGCAGTACTGTATCTGTGCGCTCGAGCCCGCCGAGATGGGCGAAAAGCTGCGCCGCATCCGCGTGGTAGCGCAGATCGCGGCGCGCCGTGGGGAGATGTGCAGCAAAATTCATAGCCCCAACAATACTGTGTGGCAGCCGACATCGGCGGTGTGCCCTAGGCTTATATTCGCAACGCGGGTCGGCGCCGCCGGGAATGGCAATGTTTCACGTGAAACATTGCTTATTCCCCACCGAAAACGAGCTCGCCGTTTTTATAAGTCCGGTAGGTCGCAGGCATGCCTGGACGGTAGGCCAGCTCGATTGCGTTGGTGAAGTTGAGCACGTGCAAATCTGCTGCCGCACCCGGGACCAAGCTTCCGCGGCCAGGACGGCCCTGTGCGTCTTCCCCACCTGTGACCGGTTGACGGCGCAGAGCTTTCGCTCCGCCCAAGGTTGCGGCTTCGATAGCCTCATCCAAACTGAGGTCTTGCTGCAGCACCGCGGTGGTGACGCAGAAATTCATCGACGAAGTATACGAGGTTCCTGGGTTCAGGTTCGACGCAATCGCGACGGTGGCACCGGCATCTAACAGCTGACGTGCTGGAGCGAGATCTTGTTTCGTTGACAAGTCGCAGGCAGGCAACACTGTAGCGACGGTCTCGCTGCCCGCGAGTGCCTGAATATCGTCGTCGGAAAGGTAATTGACGTGATCCACCGACGCCGCGCCAATTTCCACTGCCAAGCGTACGCCGGGGCCCTGTTGTAGCTGATTACCGTGCACGCGCGGAAGCAAGCCCCGCTTCTTGCCCGCCTCGAGAACCTTGCGTGATTGTTCCTCGTTAAACGCGCCGGTCTCGCAGAAAACGTCGATCCAGCCAGCGTGCGGCTCTACGGCGTCCAACATCGGGCCGACGACTTCCTCCAGGTATTCGTCGGCATCTGCCCCCGGTGGTACCAGGTGCGCACCCAAGAAGGTGACATCGTCGACGCCCTTGCTGGCAACCTCAGCGGCTAGAGCCTCGGATTCTGTGTTCAAGCCGTAGCCGGTTTTGGTCTCGATTGTCGTCGTGCCACCCGCGTGACAGCCAGCGATGCGTTCTTGCAACAACCGCTCCAGGCGCTCACGTCCGGCATTGCGGGTAGCTTCCATGGTGGTGGCGATACCACCGGCGGAATACGACTCGCCTGCCATGCGTGCTTCGAATTCCTCGGCGCGGTTGCCATCGAAAATCATGTGCGTGTGTGAATCTACCCAACCTGGCAGTACTGCACGGCCGCCCAGGTCGATCTTTTCCTCGATGCCCTCGGAGAGGTCCTGGGGCAGGTTGTTCAACGCACCGACCCAGGTGATAATGCCATCGCCGTTGACAAGCAGCGCGCCGTCTTTAATGGTTCCTGCGTCCGAGACTGTACGTAGTTCGCTGATGTTGTGGAAAAGTGTGCTCATGATGCCTTTCGAATGGTGATATTTCGCGTGCGTGGAGATGTCTGTCTATGGGCCGGTGCTCTCCTGCTAGTGCCTAGTCCAGCGTGCCGACGACGCCTTCGACGCTGGATACCAGTGCCCCGTCGGCCACCAACTGGTGGGCGTAAGCGATTTCCGGTGCCAGGTAACGGTCGGTGGCAGGCCCTGCTACCCCTTCGCGCAACAAGGCAATGGCGGCCTTCGTTCCTGGTGCAGATTCTGCCCCGGCATCACGGCAGCGCATGGTGATCGCGCGGGCCGCAGTGAGGTATTCAATGGCCAGGACTCGCTGCAAGCCGTCGACGGCGGTCCGTAGCTTGCGGCCAGCAGACCATCCCATAGACACGTGATCCTCCTGCATTGCGGACGACGGAATGGAATCTGCCGAAGCTGGGTTCGCGGCACGTTTGAGTTCCGAGACGATACCGGCCTGGGTGTATTGCGCGATCATGTGGCCGGAGTCGACGCCCGGGTCGTCGGCAAGAAACGCTGGCAAGCCGCGGTTGCGGGCGGTGTCTAAGAAGCGGTCGGTGCGGCGCTCGGAAATCGAGGCTAGGTCTGCCGCGACGATGGCCAAAAAGTCCAGTACATAGGCCACTGGGGCGCCGTGGAAATTTCCGTTGGAGCGGACTTCCCCATCGATGACTACCGGGTTATCCACGGCGGCGGCGAGCTCACGCTCGACGACAGTGATCGCGTGTGCGATGGTATCGCGGAAACCGCCAGTGACCTGCGGCGAACAACGTACGGAATAGGCGTCCTGTACCTGAGTTTGCTGGAAATCTTCTTGCGCGGCCTCCAACAGCGGTGAGTGTGCCGCAACGGTGCGAATATTGCGTGCCGACGACGCCTGGCCTGGGTGCGGGCGTAGTTTGTGCAGTTTATCGTCGAACACGCTCAAGGTGCCGTGCAGGCCTTCGACGGTCATCGCGGTGGAGATATCGGCGACCTTCGCCAGATCCTGCAGATCGTGGATGGCCAAGCACAGCATGCCGAGCATGCCGTCGGTGCCGTTGATCAACGCCAGGCCTTCTTTTTCTTCCAATTCGAGCGGGGTGATGCCGGCGTCGGCAAGCGCGGTTGCAGCAGGCACCGGTTTTTCGGAGCCAGGAACGCGCACCTCCCCCTCCCCCAGCAGCGCCAGCGCGCAGTGTGACAGCGGCGCGAGATCGCCGGAACACCCCAGCGAGCCGTATTCGTACACCACCGGGGTGATGCCTGCGTTGAGCACTGCGGCGTAAGTTTCGGCGACGACCGGGCGCACGCCAGTATGTCCAGTGCATAACGTAGACAAGCGAAGCAGCATCAGCGCGCGGATAACCTCTTGTTCTACCTCCGGCCCGGAGCCTGCCGCATGCGAACGCACGAGCGAACGCTGTAGCTGGGCACGCATATCGTGCGGGATGTGTCGGCGTGCCAGAGCGCCAAAGCCGGTGGAGACGCCATAGACCGGGGTTGGTTCGTTGGCGAGGTCATCAATGCGCTTGCGAGTGATGGCGATGTGCTCGAGGGAATCCGCAGAAATTTCCACCGCTGCCCCACCGCGTGCGACTGCGACTACGTCAGCAATACTTAATGCGCCGATGCCTACCGTAACGGTGTGATTGGCATCGGGGTTACCATTGGAGGTTCCTGTATTCATTGTGACTCCTTGTAGGTTGGTTTTTGCTCGGCGGTTGTGCTTGGTATTGGCTCATGCTTCTGCGGCAGAATCGCTTATAGCGTGGGCGTGATTGTGTTGTGGACTACGGCACTATTTTAGTGCGAGTCCACCGTGCCCGCTAAGTTGTTTGTCTTGGATACCAGACTTCTTTAATTCCACCGGTGCCCTACTCAGCAGCCATTATAGATTCGTCACAGTGACAAAAGATTGTTCAAGGTCTACTAGGCTCAGAGAAACCGAAAACAAACTGATTAGACTAGGTGGCATGACTAAATTTGAGTGGACTGGACGCGTTGATGGACCTGGCCCAGAGCATGCCCGTTGGCATTCGGTGATCGATGCAGATTTCACCCTGGGTGAGGCAGCAGAGGCCCAACCGGGCGCTGTGTTGCTTGGCTTTGCCTCTGACGAAGGAGTTCGCCGCAATGGTGGCCGTCAAGGTGCCGCAGCCGGACCAGATGAGCTTCGCCGGGCGTTGGGCGGTTTAGCAATTCACGATGATTTCCCCCGTTATGATGCGGGAACAGTCAGCTATGAAGGGCGAGATTTAGAATCCGGGCAAGAAGAACTTTCGCAATGCGTTACTGCCGCTGTACGTGCAGGACACTTGCCAGTAATTTTAGGCGGTGGGCATGAAACCGCTTTTGCTTCCCACCGTGGCTTGGTTCGAGCTTTAAAAAATGAAAATTCCGCCGCGTTGGAATCGCTCGGAATTTTTAATTTAGACGCGCATTTTGATTTGCGTGATGCAGAAGAACCGACCTCAGGGACCCCATTCCGGCAAATTTCCGACATCGACGGTGAACATTTTTCCTATATCGTCTGGGGGATCTCAGCTGCAAATAACACTCGAGTGCTATTTGAAACTGCCGAACGTCTTGGTGTGGGGTACTTGCTTGACGAAGATCTAGCGCGGCTTACTGTGCAGGAAACTACCGACATTGCGATGAAAGTTTCCCAGGACTATAAAGACATACATCTTAGTATTGACTTAGATGTACTTCCGGCATCGGTGGCGCCAGGAGTATCTGCCCCGGCTGCTCTTGGCGTGGAAGCGTTGAAAATTCATGCGATGGCACTGGCATTGGCGCAAACCGGAAAGCTTCGTCTCGTAGATGTGGTCGAGTTGAATCCACAGTATGATGTAGATGCACGGACAGCCAAGCTGGCAGCCCGCATGATTCATGACATCGTCGCCGAACACGGCGCAGCCCGCAAATAAACCGCAAAGTTAGCGGTGGCTATTACTATCTAGGCCTAACGTGTTAAAACTAACACCATGAATGCAGTGATTATTGCCGTGGTGGTCATGCTGGGCCTGGCCGTCGCCCGCGTCCACGTGGTTTTAGCGCTCCTTATCGGCGCGATTATTGGCGGTTTGGTTGGTGGCTTAGGTGTCGGTGGTTCCTTCACAGCTTTCCAGGATGGTATTGGCAACGGTGCGTCCATTGCGCTGAATTATGCCCTGCTGGGTGCTTTTGCTCTCGCGGTCGCGAATGCGGGTCTCCCCCGCTTGCTGGCCGAATCCATCATTAATCGGATTGACGCAGACAACGCGGAGAATAACGAGCAAGCCAAAGAAAAAGCCGTAGCCGTCGCCAAGTGGCTTATGGTCGCAGGCCTGCTGCTCATGGCGGTTATGTCGCAGAACCTGGTGCCAGTCCACATCGCGTTCATCCCGTTGATTGTGCCTCCACTGCTTTCCGTTCTCAATAAAATGCAGGTGGACCGCCGACTGATCACCTGCGTGCTGACCTTCGGCCTGGTCACCACCTATTTCTTCATACCGGTCGGTTTCGGCAATATTTATATGAATGACATTCTCCGCAGCAATATCGTGGAGGCTGGAATGCCGGAAGCTAATAATGTTTCCGTCATGCAGGCCATGGCCATCCCTGCCCTCGGCATGCTCGCTGGTGTTTTGTTTGCAATTTTTGTTAGTTACCGCAAAAAACGTACTTATCAAGATATCCCCATCTCGCAGGACGCAGCCAAGGCTGAGGAGATTTCGCGCTACCGCATCACTATTTCCATCATCGCGCTGATCGCCACTTTCGGCGTGCAGATCGTGCTGCAATACCTGGATTCGGATGCCGACAGCCTTCTGGCCGGTGCCCTGGTTGGTTTGGTCATCATGCTGGCCTTCCGTGGTGTGGAATGGAAACAATCCGACGATATCTACACCGAAGGTATGCGCATGATGGCGTTGATCGGTTTCATTATGATCACCGCGCAAGGCTTTGCTTCGGTGATGGCTGCTACCGGACACGTGGAAACCCTCGTCGAGTCCACCGCTGCGGCTTTCGACGGTAATCGAGCGCTGGCTTCGCTGGCGATGTTGCTGGTGGGCCTTATCGTCACAATGGGTATCGGATCATCCTTTTCGACGCTGCCGATCATCTCCACCATCTACGTTCCCCTGTGTATCTCGCTGGGCTTTTCCCCGCTGGCCACCGTTGCGCTGGTGGGTACTGCAGGTGCACTGGGTGATGCGGGCTCCCCGGCCTCGGATTCCACGCTGGGGCCAACTTCTGGCCTAAACGTCGACGGCCAGCATGACCACATCCGCGATTCTGTGATCCCAACGTTCCTGCACTTCAACATCCCACTGATTGCCTTCGGCTGGGCGGCAACGATGCTGCTGTAGGTGAGTGAACTGCCCGCTAGAACTTACTGCGCCACGGGTTCTTGCTTGCAATGAGAAATTTTTCGATATCTCGCGGTTGTGCCTGTAGCGTCGGGTCAAAATCCAGATAAGCCTTCGTTTCGCGGGCGATGAGACCAGAAAGAATGAGTAAGCCAATCAGATTTGGTATTGCCATCAGCCCGTTGGCGATATCAGCGAAGGTCCAGGCCAGGCTGATCTCCGTAGTTGCGCCAATGTAGATAACGCAGGTAAACACCATGCGGTAGGGAATTGAGGCCCAGGCGCCGAAGGCGCGTTCGGCGCTGCGCTCTCCGTAATAGGACCAGCCAAGAATCGTCGAGAACGCGAAAAATACTACCGACAAAGAAACGATAGTGCCGCCCCAATCAGAGCCAATACCTTCGCTGAAGGCCGCAGCGGTCATGGTGGCGGCATTACTCTGACCGGCTTCCCACACCCCAGTGGTCACGATGACTAGCCCAGTCATGGTGACCACCACGATCGTATCGATGAAGGTTTGCGTCATGGATGCCAAACCCTGGCGCACCGGGTGGGTGGTTTTGGCAGCCGCGGCTGCAATCGCGGCCGAACCCATGCCGGATTCATTCGAGAAGATACCGCGCGCGACACCCATCTGCATTGCCAGGATGATTCCCGCCCCGAGGAACCCGCCGGTGGCAGAGGTACCAGTGAACGCGTCGTTAAAGATCATGGCGAAAGCCGCAGGAACTTCGCTGGCGTGCATGACCAGCACAATGATCCCGCCGGTGAGGTAAATAATGATCATCAGTGGAACAAAAGCCGAGGTGACCTTACCGATAGATCCGATTCCGCCGAGTAGCACCGCACCGATGAGCACGAACATGATGACGCCGGTGACCGTTGGACTCACGTCAAAGGTGTTGTCCAAACCTGCGGCAACGGCATTGCCTTGCGTGAGGTTCCCAATACCGAATGATGCGATGATTGCGGAAATCGTAAAGAACCACGCGAGGAATTTACCCAGTCGGCCGGGGATGCCCTGGGAGAGATAACGTTGCGGGCCGCCCGAGACTTTGCCGTGTGCATCGGCCACACGGAAACGCACACCCAGGAATGCCTCTGAGTATTTTGAGGCCATACCAAGCAGCCCGGTGATCCACATCCAAAACAGAGCACCCGGCCCGCCGATGGAGATTGCCGTGGCCACACCGACGATGTTGCCCACACCGACGGTGGCGGCGAGGGCAGTGGTCAGCGCTTGGTATTGGGTGATGTCGCCAGCGCCGTCCGCGTCATTACGGTCAACGAGGCCGTGGCGCAGCGCCACCCCGAGTTTGCGGAACTGAACTCCGCGCAGGCGAATTGTAAGCCACAAGCCGGTGAACAACAGCAGGGGGATGAGGAACCACTGGCTCCAAATAAACTTGTCAATGCCGTCCAGAATGTTCTGGAGCGAATCTGCGAATGAATCGTCTGCCATAAACTACAGAGAATACGCACAGTACTCTATTTACTTCTCTGCTGGGTTGCTACGCTTTGAATTGAAGCTATTATCTCAAGTAGAAAGCCTAGCCTAATCATGATTGACCCAACAGTGTCCGCTGATCCTGCCTCCGGTGGGCGTTCTTCTGTGCAATCTGAATCATCTGCTTCCCACCAGCCGTCCGAATCAGGGCCTAACCAGAATGCCGCACCGAGCCAGAATGCCGCACCGAGCCAGAATGCTGCGCTACAGCTGCAAGGTTTGAGCAAGTCCTACGGCGACAAGGTCGTCGTGCAGGATATTAATCTTCGGGTTCCCCGCGGTAGCTTTTACGGCCTCGTTGGCCCGAATGGTTCGGGTAAAACCACCACCGTGCTGATGGCTACTGGCCTGCTGCGCCCCGATGCCGGCACCGCGCTGGTGTGTGGGCGCAACGTATGGGGTAGTACGGCAGAGGCCAATGCCGCGAAAGGTTCCTATGGGCTGCTTGCCGACGGTTTGCCGGTCTTTGACCGCCTTTCTGGGCAGGAATACTTGCACTACCTGGGCTTGCTCCGCGGCATTGACGAGCCCACGGTGGCGCAGCGCTCCCGTGAGTTGCTGGATGCGTTGGACCTGGCTGATTCTGCCAGCAAGTTGATCGTCGATTATTCCGCAGGCATGACCAAAAAGATCCTGCTGGCCGGGGCGTTACTGCACCGCCCGGACATTCTGATTCTCGACGAGCCTTTTGAGGCCGTCGATCCGGTTTCTGCGACCACCATCCGCGAGATCCTGCAAGCCTATGTTGCCAGCTCCGGCACGGTGATTATGTCTTCGCACGTGATGGAAACGGTGGAAGCGTTGTGTGATCACGTCGCGGTGATCGGCAAAAACCAGGTGCTTGCCGACGGCACGTTGGATGAGGTGCGCGCTGGCTCTAGCTTGAGCGAGCGTTTTGTGGAACTGGTCGGAGGGCGCCATCTGGCGGAAGGCTCACTGGAGTGGCTGGCTGGCGCGGGACAGAAAAGCTCTAGTGCCGACGACGCTGTCGATAACAATAAGGGGGAGCAGTAGTGAACCGCACAGCACCAAGGACCAACACAGCAGCGACGCAGACAGCGGCACCCCAGACAGCAGCGCAGCCGTCGCTACGAGTATTCACTAGCTTGCACTGGAAGTTGTGGAAGCGGCATTTCAGTACGAATACTTCGCAAATTTTCATCGCCATAATAGTCGCGTTTTATTCTTTCATGGGGCTGGTTGGTCTCGGCGCATTTACGCTGCTGGGAGCCGCTGATGGTGATTTCATGCCCATGATCTATAGCCTGGCGGCTGGCACGGTGGGCTACTGGCTGGCGGCGTTGTTTATGCCGGCCGGAGAGAACCAAGTTGATCCCGCACGGCTGGCGGTGCTGCCGCTGACGGAAGCAATGATGTTGCGCGGCGCGGCGGCGACCTCACTGTTGACGGTGCGGGGTGTGCTGGCGATTTTTAACTCGTTGGTGATGATCGTGCTTGGTGCGGTTGGTTTGGTGCAGCACGGCAGCGGGTGGGGCATTGCGGTGTGGATACCGGCTGTGCTGGTTTCACTGGTGATTACGGTTGTTGGTGGGGAAGCCTTGGCGACGTTGCTGGGAAGTGTCGGAAACCGCAAGAACAGTGAGAAAGCCGCGATGGCTAGCGCCCTGGGCTTCATCGTGGTGATCTTCGGTTTCAACCTTGTTGTCAACGGTAGTTCGGAATTTTCGCTGCCGTGGGATACCTTGCTGGCACTAGTGGCATGGACTCCGTTTGGTGCGGCACCGGGTGCGGCTGTCGCAGTACTGCAGGCTCACTGGGTGATTGCCCTGGTGCAGGCAGCAATTGCGGCCGCGACGGGCGTAGTGGCGTGGCGCGTGTGGCACTGGGCGCTGCGACGTAATGCGCAGGCCGTGACTGGCGATTCCGGGGCGGCAGCCACCGGGTCCGCGGCGGGAAGCGTGTTGTTACCGGGGGTGCGGGCGTCGGCAAGCGGAGCAGTGTTCTCTCTGACCCTGCGATATTGGCGCCGTGATATTCGCTTTACCTACAGCCTGATAGTCATGCCCTTGTTTTTGGTGATGGTGTTGGCACTGGCCGCGATTAATGGTCAGTCCGGTACGGCCTATGTGGCGGTGCTGTTTTTCGTGTTGTTTGCTGCCGGTATGACGTCGAATGCGTTGGGCTATGATGGGCCGTCGAACTGGGTGCACATGAGCGCTGGACTGGCGCCGCGCACGTTATTGTGGGCACGCACGCAAGCGGTGTTGCTGCTTACGCTGCCGACGTTGGTGATTTACCTGGTGGTTTTGGCGATGCTGGGTACAGAGCTGACCACTGTGGTGGTGCTCGCGGTGATCGCGGGCTCGGCGGTGTTGCTGAATGCTGGGTTGGCGGCGCTGTTGGCAGTGTGGAATCCGTTCCAGGTTTCCGCGCCGGGCACCAACCCGATGAAGGATAAATCGGGTTTTTCCGTTGGAGCACTGATTATGATGTTGGTATCTGTGCTGATGGTGTGGTTACCGCTCGCGCCCGGGATCATCATGATGATTGTTGGCATAAACCTCGGTGATGGTGGTGTCACACAGCTGTCTGGCTTGCCGACGTTGTTCTGGGCTGGCGTTGTTCTGACTGTGCTTGTTGCGCTGGCTGGGCTTTGGCTGGGGCATGCTGCGGCCGCGAAGCGCTTGGAAAAGCGGTGGCCGGAAGTCTTTGCTAAGGTGCGGAATTTTTATTAAAACTGTGCGGGTATAGCAGTTTTCTCAAGCACAGCAGCTTTCTAGAGCACGAATTTTCTCGGGTGACCGGGCTGATCACGGTGGTGATGGGCCCGGTTTTATTGTGTCGTAGTGTGCGTCACGGTGGTGCATGGGTGCATGGGTGCATGGGTGCATGGGTGCATGCGCGTTTGCTGAGCTGTAAGGTTTTGCAGCTTTGAACAGGTAGTTTTCAGTCTTGTTGCAAACCATTTTCAAGTAGGTTACTTTTAACTAAACTCATTGGAAATGAGTTTCAATAAGAAAGGTTTTATTAGTGAAAACTTCAGATTTCTTGCGTGCCGACGTGCGCGCTCGTGGGCGACGTTGTACGGTGTTTGGATCGCGTCGTTCGCGAATTCGTATCGCGGTGGCAGTAACCGCGGCGTTGAGCACGGTGTTTGCTGGTCTGCCTGCTGCTTCGGCAGGGCCTGATGATGGAAAACTCATTTTGACCGAACGTCACATTGATTCGCCTTATGTGGTGAGTAAAGATGGGCAGTTCGATGTTCGTACTAAATACAATCAGATTATCGACGGTGACTATGAGGCAATAACAGCAGCTTTTGCCGATTCTGCCCTGTGGATTGGGAAAGGCTGGGATGATGAAGCGAAAACCAGGCCGAAATATCAAATTACGTTGCCCGATAATGGCGATTTTGTTTTCATTGGCGAGCCTGGCGAGACCTACGTGCAAGCACCCAGTGGTGCAACCGGCAGCAACCACAAGCCGATTTGGTACGGGTTTGGTGCTGAGAGTGACCTTGACGTCGACAATGTGCACAATGGGCGGGTCGCGCTGGATTTGATCAGCGTCGATGGCCCTGGGGATATGGAACAGTACAATTACAACCCCAACGACGTTTTCAATCTTGCACGAGTGGTTGGCACAACGGAATCCTCTTCGCATTCCATTTCGATCAAACCTGCTGAACACACGCACTTAAACACCCTGTTTACTAAGCCGGGTCGGTATGAGTTGACCTATCGTGTGAGCTCACGCACCAACGACGGAAAATTCGTTACTTCAGAACCACGCACCCAGGTAATTCAGGTTGGTGGACAGCGGCCACTGGATACTCCAACCGAGTCATTGGAAGATCGTTTTAAAAAAGCTCCGCAAGGAGATGCTGCGGCGGCAAATTACCGGCTTAGTATTGCTCCGAAATCTGATCCAAAGGCGGGTGGGGACGACAAACTTTCGACGATCACCTTTGATGCGGGTAAGGAAAGCCTGAATGGTACCGTCACTTTGTTCGTCGACGGATATTTCTTAACGGACCTTGCCGTGGAAAACGGCAAGGCAACCTGGGATGAGCTGTTGAGCCCGAAGCAGTCGAATATTCAGGCTGTTTTCACCCCGGATACTGTGGTCGCTGGTGAATCCACTGTTCAAGGCGCTGGTGAGAGCGCTGCGGAGGTTGCAGGAGCAGCTGCTCCACGGTGGATTTCTGCACCGCTACCATATTCTGCTGGTGAGTCGAAAGAAACCACCAGTGCACAGCATGCGGATGCTTTGCCGAAGGGTAATAATAAGCGGGATCTGCGAACTCCAGAACCGGGCACCCAGTTGACCAGCAAAGATGTTGACGTACGTTATGTCTCCGGTGATGGGCTAACCGACACGTATTACGTAGAAGCCAAGGATCCGACTTTCCAAGGTGCGTTTACTGGTGGCGTCTACCGCACGATGGAGGATACGGAAGGTGGTTATGCTGACTTACCATTAGAAGGCGCTATCGTTAATGGCAAAGGCTTTGTGACGATCGATAAGACGTATGCACCACGTGAAGGCGTGCTGTTCATGAACGTTATTCCACACCCTGGTTATGGGCTAGCTAATGCTCGAGGGGCAATTGCTGAAAAGTTTATCCGTGGCAACTCTTACGAAGGTACCGTGCACCTTGGCGACTCCTCTGGAGCATCGGAAAGTGACCCAGGTGCTTCTGATGATGCTGGCCAGCAGCCTCCCGTCGACAAGCCATCTGAGATTCCAGAAACCTCGGAGAAACCTGAAGATTCAGTGAACCCCGAGTCGCCAGAAGGCTCTGCGCCTTTGCAACAGGGGCGCGGGATGTGCGTCGACAAGAAATTATTGGACCGGGGACATGTTGATATCTTGGCGAAACACAACGCCGATGGGTTTGAGATTAGTCTGAAAGACGATACCCGCCTGATTGACAAGAAGAGCGTGGAGCGTTCGCTGAATGATGTTGCTTTGGTGGTGGGTGATAACAGTAAGCAGACTCGACGGGCAGCTCACCAAGGTGCGGAGTTTGATTTCCTTGGTAAGCAGGATGATGGTTTCTACCACTTGCCACAATCACAGCGTCCCGGTGTGATTTGGCCAGGTTATAACACTGAAGCGATTGACTTTAACAAAATTGATGGGGAAGTCTCGCTCAATCTGCAGCCGCGTGATGTGCCGGAAGGCGCAACCTGGGGAACCTTTATTGATGGACAATTGGGCGATCTGCCGACGGTCTTGTCTGATTCAACCAAGAATGATCACTCAATTGAGTCAAGCTTTGCCTCGCACACTCACATCCACTGGGGATTTTCCAAGCCGGGAGTTTATACCTTCGATGCCAATTACAGTGCGAAGAGCAAAGAAGGCCGCGAGTGGCAGTCTGAGAGTCAAGAGCTTGTGCTCACGGTGGGTGACGATGCACTAGAGACCTGTAAAATGCCGAAGTCAGGAGCAGAGCAGGAGCCAAAACAGCCGGAAGATTCGACGCCAGAAGCAGAGCAGGAGAATAAGCCAGAAGATGGCCCGACTGCACCAGGCCCTGGAAAACCAGAAGGTGAGCTTGAAGCCCCGGGTACTTCAGAGGCTCCGAAGCAACCAGAAGAATCCATTAAGCCGGAAACTCCGAGAGATCCGGAGGCTCCGAAAGATCCGAAGCCGAGCCAGCCGGAAAAGCCGGGTAATGGGAAACAGCCGGACAGCCAACCCAATCCAGGCAGTTGGTCATTGCAAAACTTCTTCGCAAACTTCAACCCAGTGCACCTGCTAGCACCAGTGTTGGGCATTGTGTTCATTGCGCGGATGATTGCGCTGTTCTTCGAACTGCAGCCGCAGGTTGCACACTTTTTCGCGCAACACCTCCCAGGGTTGCCGAAGTGGGGGAAGTAACGGGAATCGAGTGGTTGTGGTTGGGGCCTTTCTTCATAATTTCTGTACGGCACACCGGGAACCTTAAGCCTTATTGCAAACTGATTTCAGTTAGGGTATTTTGGCACCACTGCTGAAAAGCGGATTCATTTTCAATAGGGAAAGGCTTAGAAGTTATGGCCCCACAGATTCGTCGCTCACGTGCGACAGGACGGCATAGACGCAATATTCGATTGGCTATTGCCGTGACCGCGGCCTTGAGCACGACGTTCGCTGGACTGCCAGCAGCAATCGCTGGCCCAGATGATGGCAAAAAGATTCTCACGAAAGAGCACATCGATGCGCCGTTTACTGTGCGGGATGAGGCAGGAACCTTCGACCTGTATGCACATAACAACGAGGGCACGCACAAATTCTCAGAGTCGGCGATCTGGGTTGGTAAGGGCTATAACAGCGACGGCGCTGATAAGAAGCAGCAATATCAATTCACGGTAGAGGATAATGAACGTCTGCGTTACCTGGGCAAGCCAGGTGATACCTTTGTCTATTCGCCAGAAACGCCATTGGGCGGACGGCAAGACCCAGCATGGCTTGGTTATGGTGCAGAAAAAGACTTAAACGTCGACGATATGCTGAACGGTCGTGTCTCGTTAGACCTGTTGTCGGTGGATGGTCCGGGCGAGGTAGAGCAACTGCAGTACCGGTCCGGACAAGCGATCGATGTTCTGCGACTTTTGGGTACCAGCGCATCGTCGCCACGTTCCATTTCGATTGAGCCCGGAGAGCACAACCACATCGGAACCGTATTCACTAAACCCGGCCGATATGAGCTGAAGTTTCAAACCAGCGGTCTGCGTAAAGACGGTACTTATGTGGCATCCGAACCGCGCACAATGGTAATTCAGGCGGGCGGACAGCAGCCGAAGGCTGAGGCCACGAAGCCTTTACAGGAACGCTACAATCAGGCGCGCACAGCAAATCTTGCAGAGGCCAATTATCGGTTAAGCGTTGCGAAAAAAGCGGACCCGACTGTCGACGGTGACGATAAACTTTCCACCATCTCGTTCGATGCCGGAAACCCGGAGCTTTCGGGCACCGTGACGTTATTTGTCGACGGCTATTTCCTGACGGATCTGCAGGTGGAAAACGGTAAAGCCTCCTGGGATGAATTACTGAGCGCACAAGAATCCGATATTCAAGCCGTATTCACCCCGGATGATGAAACTTCGGCGCACTGGATTTCTGCACCGTTGGCATATTCCGCTGGCCAGGCGGAGGTCACAACCACCTCGGACAAGCAGGCTGAGCAACTGCCCAAGGGCAATAACCTGCGGACCTTCAACTTCCCGGCACCGAATACTGCGGTCGCGAATGATGAGGTCACCGTGAAATACGTCCCCGGGGCTAATGGGGTCGGAGAAATCGTCGTCGAGGCGAAAGACCCGAAGCTACAGGGGCTGATTGCGGGTGGAATCTATGAAAATGAAGCTTGGTTAGAAAAAGACACCGCAGACCGGGAATTGGCGGGCACCTTTCAGGACGGCAAAGGAACACTCCGGTTTGAAGAAGCGTACCTACCGGAAAATGGCTTGCTGAAACTCGATGTGATTCCGCACGCTGGCTTCGGACGCGCAGCTGCTTCCGGAATTGTGACAGACAAATTCAATGCTGGAAACGCCGCCGAGGCGACCTTCCGTTTGGGCGCGATCAATGACTCTGTGGAACCAGAGTTGCCGAAACCAGAAATAGAAGAGGCCAGTGACGAAAATCTGGGCGCGGACAAACCGGATGCAGAGCAGCACGAACCGCCGAAGAACAACGAACAACAGAGCAATGGTGAGCACGCTGGGCACCCTGTGTGCGAGGGCAAAATCCTGCTCAACCGTGGCCATGTAGACATTCTGGGTAAACGAACCACAGATGGTCTCGATATTGCGTTGAAAGACGATACGCGGCTTGCTGCAGATAAATCTATGGAGCGTTCTTTAGAGGATGTCGCTTTTGTCATCCGTGACAATGCGAAGCGGAAGCGTCCAGAACAGCTGAGCGCTGAGAAGTATAACTTCATTGGCGAGAAAGACAATGAGTTCTATTATTTACCGCAAGCTCAGGACAGGGCCATCCTGTGGCCTGGCTACAACACCGAGGGCATTCCGGTACAGGACCAATTCGATGGCCCGGTATCTCTGAATCTTGTTCCCCGTGAAACTCCGGAAGACTCCAGTTGGGGCGTGTTCATTGATAAGGGGTCTTTTGGGCAGGATCACGAAATTCTGGCGGATTCCACCAAGCAGGATTATTCGATTGAATCGCATTATTCAGCACATACCCACGTGCATTGGGCTTTTTCGCATCCGGGAATCTATACCTTCGACGCCAGCTACAGCGGTACAACAAAAGATGGTCAAGAACTGAAGTCCGAGAGCCAAGAGCTTGTGATCACGGTGGGGGAAGAGGCTTTGGAGTCTTGCAAGACCGTCCCGGCGCCGAACCCGAGCGAGCAGAACCAGCCGAACGAGCAGAATGAGCCAACCCAGCCGGGGGAGCCTGGCCAGCCCGGTGAGCCGAATGAACCGGAAGAACCGAGCCAGCCGAACGAGCAGACCCAGCCAAACGAGTCGAACCAGCCGAGCGAGCCACAACCAGGTACCCCAGGAAAACCTGAGAGGCCAGATACCCCGAACGATTCAGACAAGCAGCCTGAACGGGGAAGCTCATCGCCCCAGGAATTCTTGCGCAATTTCAACCCGGTCCACTTGCTTACGCCACTGCTGGGTAGTGCGTTTATCGCACGGATACTCGCACTATTCCTCGAGTTGCAGCCACAGATATTCAATTACTTCGCTGATCGTTTGCCGTGGCTGAAGAACTAACCCACAAGTATCCACAAATTCCATCTTCCCGGAAAGAAACCGTACATGACCGCATTAAAAACTTCGTCGCCACGGCCAGCGCGCGCGTATTCTGCGCTGCTGACTGCCTTGGTGCTGTGTTGGGTGGCCGCGTTTGCTCCCACTGCGTTGGCACAAACCTTTGACCGTGGACACGTTGACGTCTTCTACGTCACCTCACATGGTGGTGAACTGTCGCTGTCAATGAAAGAAGATGTCACCGGAGGCGGAGTACAACGTTCTGGCGACGACGTCGTCCTGCATGTCAGCGACGCCGCGTGGTCGGAAGCTACCGCAGGCGTCGACGGAATCGGCCAAGCGACGTACTTCCTACCGCAATCTCAAAACCATGAGGTGATTTGGCCAGGTTGGGATACCCAGCCTGTTGCTGCCGACGGATACCAAGCTGTTGATTTCAACTTCCAAGATGTTTCTGGGCCCGGCGAAGTCTATATCTTCGAAACTGAAGGTTTTGGGGGCATCAAATCTGTCACCAATGATGGTTCATACAACCTGCGCACCGGCTCTGTAATAACCCAGCCGTACCCAGCACATAAGCACATCAACTGGGCGTTTACCCACCCAGGTACTTACCGGATGACGGTTTATGCCAGTGCGGATGGACAATCCAGCAACGCGGTGACTTATACCTGGCAAGTTGGCGGCGAGTCTGCTGGAGCACCAGCACCAGCACCAGCGCCTGCCGTGTCCGGCGGAGGCGAAGCAGGTGGCCACGGTGATGGCCACGGTGGTGGCCATCATGATGGTCATAGTGGAGAAGTTGACCATACAGGTAATCAACCCGCAGCCCCAGCGCCACACGCTGGCGGGGGATCTGCCCCAGGCCCACGAGCTGGTGGAGGATCTGCCCCAGGCCCACGGGATGGTGACGCCCGCTTGGGGCCAGCACCGAAATCCGCTCCACCAGCGGGAGCATCCGGTGGTGCGTCGTCGGAAAGCAAACCCGGCGGCGGCAACGCACAATGTACCCCTGGCCTGCAGCCACAAATCAAAGACGACACCACCAGCCCACCGCAATGGCGTCCAGCGCAAGGGGCGACGTTCTACCTGTCGTCGAATGCAGAGGTTAAGCTGCCCAGTAACGTCGGCACCGTGCCAGAAGGAAAAGCCTGGATGATCGGCGCCACGCAGGTTGCGGGAGTGCCATGGTTAGGCGCGAATACGCAACATGAATCGATGCATGAACACCTAGCATCGAGCGTGCGCTGGGAAATTACTGGCTTTAGCGGACCAGGGCCAATGACCGTGTATTCGCAGGGTCAACTGGGGCAGATCGTTGGTGAAGAATGGTTCCGTGCCGCCGGTGGTGGATTCCAAGGTAGTAAAGCCATCCCGCGTAACACGCATGTGCACCCGAATTGGGTTTTCGGTGCTCCCGGTAATTACCAAGTCAACATCACTCAGTCTGCGCAGCTAAACAACGGCAAAAAAGTCTCGGGAAATGCGACTCTGAACTTCGTTGTGGGTGGTAACAACCCAGGTGGAGCCTTGAGCAATGGTCATTTTGACTTGGGTGCAGTAGTGAACCCCGATGGTGGCGAGTGTGCGGGCGCTGGTGTTGCCGGTGGTGCAGCGGGCGGTGCTGGCAGTGCCGATAGTGCCGGCAACGGCGTCGATGGTGCGGACCTGGCGGCCACGGAAGGTTTGAGCGAAGAAGAACTCGCAGCACAAGGCCTAGCTGCCGATGGCACACCATTGGGTAATGGATTTTCTTCGGCGTTTGCTAACCAGAACTCCAAGCTGTTCAACATTGCAGCAATCGTGCTAGGTCTGGGGCTTTTGTTCCTGGGTGTGGCAGCAGCACACTTCGCCGTGAAAAAAGCGAAAGCTGCTGACGAAGACGACGATGCTGCAGATGAAGATGAGGAAGCAGGAAACTCCACGACTACTACCGGCACGCAACCACCACAGCCTCCGAAACCACCACAGACTGCAATGATCCCGCGGGTCTAAACCCGCGAAAGCTTGTAGAAAGATTGAGTATGAAACACCGTCGCAGAACCATGTTCGCGCAGCGCATTGGTCTTGCACGTGGTTCTGGTGCCGCGAGAATCGGCTATGGCTTGGCTGTCGCGTTGGTGATCTCAGTGACAGCTGGTGGAGCATATGCGTTCAGCGGGGCGTCGGACGGCACCGGCAGCGTGGGTTCGGCGCAGGCGTCGTCGGCAAGCGCCCAAGCGCAGGAAAGCCAGGCCCACGGAGCCGATAACTCCGAGGCACGGCTGCAGGTCGTGGCCACCACACCGATCATGGCCGATTTCGTTTCTCAGGTTGCTGGGGACGACGCACAGGTGACGACGCTGATCCCACCGGGCAAAGACCCACATGATTTCGAACCCACCCTGCGTACTGTCCGCGAGGTGGCGTATGCCGATCTGGCCTTCGCCAACGGGTTGCTGCTGGAACCACCAGCGTTGGCTGAAACCTTGCGCGAATCCACCGCAGGAGAAGTCGTCGACGTCGCCGATCTTGCATCATCCTATGGGGCAGAGCTGATTCCACTGGTGGAAAATATTGCTCTCGATGCCGTCTGGTTGGGTTTGCGCGTGCAGGGTGCGCAGGACGCGAATTCGGTGACCTTCACCATGACTGATGCCGACGGCCCGGGCGATGTCTCGGCGTATATCGTTTCCACCTTCGGCACCCCGGAGCCGATCTTCCCGTCTGATTCCGGTATCGATTTGCCTGCTAACGCGCACACGCACGTGTCCTGGGCGTTTAGTGAACCCGGAATCTACCAGCTCACCTTCGCGGCTACCGGACAGCCAGGCTCGGAGGCGACCGAGGAGCAAACCATCACCGTCGCCGTCGGCGTGCACTCCGAAGAAGCCGCACACGTCATTGATTCCGGGCACGTGGATATCACTGCGGATCTTGCCGACGGCACCATCTCGCTGCGCGACCACGACGCGAACTTCGATCCGAATACCACCGTGCTCGCGGTCCCGTCGTCGACCCTCCAGCCCATCCCGCCGGACCCGGCCTATCGCTTTTTAGGGCGCCCCGGCGAAGAGACCTACCTGCTGCCACAAGCGGTGCTGGGCAAGCACCTGCACGGTGAGATCGACCCGCACCTGTGGCACAACACCCGTAACGCGCGGGCCTATGTGGAGGTCATCGCCGAGCAGATGGCCACAGCAGACCCGTCGAATGGGCATCGCTACCAACAGCGCGCCGCTGAATATAACCAGCAGCTTCGGCTTGTCGACGACGAGCTGCGTGCCACCTATGACGCGATCCCGGAACACCGTCGCCATTTGGTGACCACCCACCACGGCTATACCTACCTGGAGCAGGGCTACGGGATTAATATCGCTGGGTTCGTTACCCCGAATCCCTCGGTCGAGCCGTCCCCGCGCGATGTGATCGCACTGCAGCGGACCCTGGAAAATCTGGACATCCCAGCTGTGTTCGTGGAACCAAATGCCGCTGCTTCTACCTCCACGTTGGAAGAAACCGCGCGCCGGGCCGGGGCGCAGGTGTGCACGATTTACGGCGACAGCCTGGACGAACAAGTGCCAACCTATCTGGATCTGATGCGGTTTAACGCGAATGAAATCAACCGATGTTTAAGCCCCCAAGCCAGCAGTCCTGGTGCGACCACGCCGGGCCAACACAGCAATAACCACAGAAATAACGAAAAGGAACTCCCATGATGATAAAAAGTGCACTCAACAAAACCGCATCATGCAAGGCCGCATCTCAGAAAACTTCATTACGTATGCGGGCTGCAGGCCTTGCACTAGCGACAGCGACGGGATTGGGAGCAGGGTTTTTCCCGGCAGCACAGCCAGCAGCATCCGCGCAGGGAAGTGACCTTTCCCAGGTGGTTACCGGTGATGAAGCGATTGCCCCGGAAGGTGAAAAAGTTGTTGTCGAGTCTGGACACATTGATATTGGTGCGATGGTGATTGATGGGCAACTCCACATCCTGGCCCGCGACGACCGCAGCCAGCCGCCAGTATGGCGCCATCTGGACGATATGGTGTTCCAGTTGCGGGAAAACTCGGTGCAGACGCTGCCTGATAACGACGATTTCTCCTTTGTTGGCGCCGGCGCGAATGAGCCCGCTTACGTGGTGCCGCAAACAGAAATCGCTGATGTACCTTGGCTGGGTTGGAACACGCAAGCACCAGCGTTGACGGACAACGTCCACAACGGCGTGAACATGGATTTCTTAGGCCACAGTGGCCCAGGCGAGTTCGCGCTGTTCTTGCAAAACGGTGGTTTTGAAGCCCCGGATGTGCTGTGGTCGACGGCTGCTGGCAAGGCCGACGACTTTTTTGTAGAACTCCACACCCACACCCACGCAAATTGGACGTTTACTGATCCAGGCGTGCACCAGGTGGGACTCCAGATTACTGCCACCACCCACGACGGCCAAGAACTTTCGGCACAAGAGGCTGTGACCTTCGCGGTTGGCGAAGGCACGGACCCTGCGGAAGCCCATAACGCAGTCTTTGACTGGGAAAACGCCTCCACTGGTTCTTCGGGGTTCCAGATCTCCTGGTTATTGGTTGGGGGAATCGCGATCGTCGTGGTCTTAGTCGGCGTCGGTGTTGCTAGCCGCGGAAAGAAGAAATAAGCATGCAACCGCTTATTACCGTCGACAAGCTGCAGGTTTTCCTGGGTGGGCGCAAGGTGATCACCGATGCTTGCATAGAGATCGGCCACGGCGAGTTCATTGGTTTGCTCGGGCCCAATGGCGCAGGGAAGACGACGTTCATGCGTTCGATTCTGGGGCTGGTGCCAGTGAAAAGCGGCGAGATCGCCGTGGATGCCTCGATTGGTTATGTGCCGCAACGCCACGACGTCGCCTGGGAATTTCCCTGGAGCGTGCGCAAGACGGTGCTGTCCGGCCGCACAGGGATCATCGGATGGTTTCGGCGTCCCCGTCGGCATGACCATCAGGCCGTTAACGCCGCGTTGCAGCTGACAAACCTGGAGGATCTCGCCGAGCGCCCCATTGCGGAGCTTTCGGGCGGGCAGCGCCAGCGTGTGTTGTTGGCGCGAGCCTTGGCTACCCGCCCGGAGGTGTTGTTTTTGGATGAACCATTCACGGGGTTGGATGCGCCGAATACGGAAGGCCTGCTGGAGCTGTTTGAGCAGTTGAGTTCGCAGGGCACGAGTATTGTCATGTCCAGTCACAATCTGGCTGAAGCCGTGCACACCTGTCACCGCGTGGTGTTGTTTAACAAGGGGATTATGGCCGATGGGCGTGCCGACGAGATTCGCGCGAACCCGCAGATCTGGTCAGAGACCTTCTCCGTCGCGCCGAATTCGCCGCTGCTATCTGCGATTGGGGTGGGGGCTAATGCCTAATTCTGTGATTTCTTTTCCGGAATTCCTGATGGATCTCGCGAACCCACAGCTGGATTTTTTGGCGCGTGCGGTGGCGATTTCCGTGATTGCCGCGATCACCTGCGCCGTCGTCGGCTGCTACGTCGTGTTGCGCGGTATGGCCTTTATCGGTGATGCGGTGTCCCACGCGGTATTTCCGGGCCTGACCATCGCGTTCGCCTTGCAGGTTTCCGTACTGCTGGGTGGTGCGGTGGCTGGAGCAGTGGTTGCGATCCTGATCGCGTTGTTCTCGCAGCGGCAAAATGTCCGGGAAGATTCCGTGATCGGTATTTTCTTCGCTGCTTCCTTCGCGGTAGGCATGGTGATCATTTCCCGCACCGAGGGTTATACCGCCTCGTTGAGCAGCTTCCTCTTCGGCTCGCTCACTGGTGTTTCCAGCACGGATGTGTGGTTGGCTTTGGCCGTGTCCGTGCTGGTCTTGGCGACGATCGTCGTCATCGGCCCACAATTGAACGTGACCTGCCTGGACCGCGAAACCGCGCGTGCCATGAACATTCCGGTGCTGCTGATGGACATCGTGCTCTACCTGGCTGTCACCGCGGCCGTGGTGATCTCGGTTGGCACCGTCGGCAATATCTTGGTGCTCGCCCTGCTGATTGCGCCCCCGGCCACTGCGCGCCTGATCACCGCAAACTTGACGACGATGATGGTGCTTTCGGCAACCTTCGGCGCGTTGGGCAGCTTCTTTGGGCTTTATATTGCCTGGGCATTCGACCTTCCGGCGGGCGCCAGCATCGTGTTGTTGCTTTCGGTCTGGTTCTTGGTGGTCTGGGCGCTGATGCCGTCGATCAGAACCCTGCAGACCACCAGGGCCGCGCGGGTGAGCAGACAGACAGCCTTTGAGACCACATAAAGTCCGATAAATCTCAGACCACTTTCATACCGCACAATTTATTGCCACGAAAACCAGCAACTACCTGGTTAACTACACCAGCAACTTTCTGGGGATGTTTCTTTTGGGAGGAACCATGAAATCCACGAACCACTCGCACCGCAACGGCTGTGTGCGAAACGCCCGTGTGCGCAGTTCGCTTAGCTCACTCAGCCCGTTTAGTTCACTCATCTCACGCCGTTTCTCGAAAACCGCTGTGAGCCTGGGTCTGTCATTGGGCTTGGCGACGGCTGGCCTGGGTGCTGGCGTGCTCGCGCCGTCGGCAAGCGCGCAAATCCACGAAATCTGCACCGCCTCGGAAGGTTGGACCCCAGAGCATAAGATCACGCATGGCCACCAGGACATGACGGTTTTTTCGGAGAACGGATTAGAACCTGCACTGATTGATGATTCTTCCGGAAAGCCGAAGTCCTATAAATCGAGACAAAGTGTGGTGGAAGTATCCAATAACCAGCATGTGAAGCTCGGAGCCTTGGGAATTGCTGGGCTTGCCGACGAAGGTTGGTATTTGCCGCAGACCCAGGAACGGGAAGTTCCTTGGCTGGGTTTTTCCACGATGCATCTCAGCTCTGAATACCTTGCAGAAGGTGAGGAAGTATCGATGAACCTGAACCTGCAGCACGGTCCAGGCCGCATGATTGGCTGGTTACAAGAGGGCCTAGGGGGTAACAAAATTGTCCTGGACTCAGCGAATTCTAATGATGCCTGGCCTATCCCATATAACACGCATGTGCACACCGGATTCGTGTTTGAAAAAGCAGGTGTCTACGAGGTGGGATTTGAATTCGGACTGCCACGGGGCGGAACGCAGACGTTGGAGGTGATGTTCCTGGTCGGTGACTACGACTGTGGCGACGGTGATTCAACGAGTACTGGGACTAATTCGGGTTCGGAGAGCAAAGGCGACAGCGGCGAGTCCAAGACTTTTGGGCAGCATCTTACCGAAGCAGAAAAGGAAATCGCGCAGACGGAAAAAGCAATCTCGGGAATTGAGAACTCGGTGCGGAAGCTCGTATCGCCCATCACCAAGAAAGAGGAAAAGAGCGAATCTAAGCCGAATGGCTCAGACAAGTCTGAAGCGTCCTCAGCGCCGAGTGCTGGTCATGAACCGGATTCCGCGAAGCCTAGGCAGGCCAGCGGAGGAAATGGCGAGAAGAAAAAGCCCATGCCCGCAGGTGGAGGAAATGGCGAAAAGAAAAAGTCTGCGCCAGCTGGTGGAGGTCCAAAGGCTACTCCAGTAACTCCGAAACGTGGCGGGGGAGGAGGCCCAGTCCCAGCCGCGAGCGGTAGCAGATCGAGCAGTGGCAGTTCGGGTGTTCCAGCCAAGGCCCCTACTTCCGCTGGTGGTGGCTCGAAAGCCGCTGCACCCGCAGGCAGCGCACGCGTGGAAGCAGCTCCGCCTGCGCAAGCTGACGCGGATAATCCGGGAGTCGTCGATGGACAGGAGGATGTCCACGGTGACGCAGTAGACGGTGACGCACTAGATGGTGGCGCCGAAGATGGTGCCGCACAGCGTGGTGCGGCGAATGCGAACTATAAGCCAACCTCATCGTCGATGAGTTTCTTTTCGGGCTTGATCCTCGGTATCGGTGTATTTGCCTTCGCATTGGGGATTGGAATTTATGTCGTGATGTGGCGGCGGTCCCGCAACAAATAAGTTGTTAGGAGGCGACTAGCTTGCTGGATCCGGAAGTAACAGGCGGGAGCACAGAGACCCCGGTCTAAACCAGGGGCCTAAGCCAGGGATCTAAATCAGAGGTGTAAATTAGGCCCACACTACGGCGCGCTATTTTGCAAAAACCGCGATTTTTGTAAAATAGCGCGCTATTATTGTCTGTATTCTTACAGCGCTCAGTGAAAGTACAACGCTGATTTAACATAAGGCGCTGATCTAAAGCAGTAACACCGACCCGAAGAAGGCGCGACTGAAGGGCCGGATCTGCGGTCTGAGCTTGTTAAGCGTGAATTTAGGGCATCGGGGCCAGGAAAACTGTGGGTGGCTGATGTTACCTATGTTCGCACGCGGAAAGGCTTCGCCTGCACCGCGTTTGTCGGTGTCAAAAAACGGTAGGTCTTGTTCATCATTCGAACCACGGCTGACAATACGCGAGTACGCAATAAGTCAGCATCGTCTACAACGAGCGGCTAGCCGAGCACGAGATCACTGCCTCTACCGGGACAGTTGGTGATTCCTGTGACAATGCGCTAGCTGAGAATGTCAATGGCTCCTACAAGAACGAGCTCATTGATACCCGAAGGTGGGCAGACATTGTTGAGGTAGAAATCGCGACGTTTGGGTGGGTAAATTGGTGGAACGAAGCAATGCTTCATCAGTGCCCTAGTTACCGCACACCAGAGGAGATTGAATCAGAGTTTTGGAGCAGGCAACCGGCCCGAGAAATAATGGAAATTAAGGCAAATGCCTAGGAACAAAACCCGGGACGTTTCACCTACCCATCTTAGAAAGCCATGGCTACACCACAATCCCTGATCACTCGCCTCGCGTCCCCAGACGCCACTGGACGCACTGAAGCCGACATTCAGTCCGACATTAAGACCCTGCTGACTACCGCCGACTTCGACCTGGACACCCCACGGTTGGAAGAACAAATCGGTGACGGCTCTCGCCGACGAATCGACATCGCCACCGGCGCCACTGTCATCGAAGTGAAAAAACGGCTTACCAATGAGACCGCCGACGCTGACTACATCAACCAACTCGCCGGCTACGTCACCACCCGCATGAACCAAGATGGTTCCCGCTACAACGGAATCCTCACCGACGGGAAAACCTGGTGGCTGTTCGAGCAGTCCCCCGCCGATGGCTCCTTTGCTCGGCGCAGCACCTTCGAACTTTCTCCCGGAGCCACCGGGGTCGGGCTTATTGAATGGCTCCAAGCCGTGTTGGCTACTCGGAGCAACATCGCCCCCACCCACGCCAACATCGAAAGCCTGCTCGGAGCCTCCTCCCCCGCCTACGGCCAGGACGTGGCCTACCTGCTGGACTTGTATGCCCAAGTTCGCACCAACCCCACTGTGGGATTAAAACGCGACCTGTGGGCGCGCCTGCTGCGTAGTGCCCTGGGTACCGGCTTCGATACGGACAACGACAAACTGTTCATCGATCACACTCTGCTAGTGGTTGAAGCCTCTGTGATTGGTCACGCCGTGATGGGGCTTCCCCTCGACGACTTGCTCCAACATCCCGAGCGTCTGCTTAGTGGTGACGAGTTCCGGCAGGCCGGGATCTACAATGTTATTGAGTCCGGCTTCTTCGACTGGATTCTTCTTGCCGAGGGAGGCCAGCAGTACCTCTCCCACATCGTGAAACGCATCCAAATGTTCGACTGGTCAGACATTGACCACGATGCGCTGAAAATCCTCTACGAGTCGGTCATCAACGCCGATGTGCGTAAAGGCATGGGCGAGTACTACACCCCCGATTGGTTGGCAGAAGGTGTCACCGCCAAGGTGCTGGATAAACCGTTGGAACAATCCGCCCTTGACCCAGCCTGCGGATCAGGGACGTTTCTCTTCCAAGCGATCCGGCGGATCATCACTGCTGCCGAAGCCGCCGGGTGGGACTCTCCCACAATCGTCGAGCACGTCCAAAACCATGTTTTTGGTCTCGACATCCACCCCGTGTCCGTGCTTTTGGCTCGTGTGACCTACTTGCTCGCACTCGGCGAGCACCTCCACGAACGTGGGGACGTGTGGGTACCGGTACATCTGGGAGACTCGATGCAGTGGTACCAACCTGGTGACCACGAGGAAAACGTCGTCACCATCAACACCGAAGGTGTTGACCTGGCCGATGTTCAAAACGCCACCTTGTTCTCCATCGCCCGCACCCTGACCTTCCCCCTGAACTCAATGGGCGACACGGACACCTTCGACCAGTTAGTCACCGCCATGACCGACCGGGCGAAAGAACACACCGACCCCACAGCAGCGCACCCTGAGGTTGATCCGATCTTCAAGAAGTTCGGAATCACCCCGAACACCAAGGACTACAGCCTACTGGCGGAAACTTTCACCACCCTCTGCGACCTCAATGCCGAAGGCCGCGACAGTATCTGGGGCTTCTACATCCGCAACCAAGTCCGCCCCCTGTGGCTATCCATGCCCAGTAGGCGAGTCGATGTACTCATCGGTAACCCACCGTGGGTGGCCTACCGGCACATGACCTCCGACCTTCAGGAGAAGTACCGAGCCTTCGCCAACCGCTACAACCTATGGCACGGCGGTGAAGTCGCTACTCAACAAGACCTGGTGGGACTGTTCATCACCCGCAGTGTGGCCAAGTACCTCAACGACGGTGGAACCTTTGGTTTCGTCACTCCACTGGCTGTCTTGTCGCGGAAAGCCTACGAAGGCTTCCGGGCCGGTCGATGGGGGACGTACCTGCGCGGTGAGTTCACCGAAACCTGGGACCTGGAAAAGATGCGCCCACGCGGGTTCTTCCCTGTCCCCTCGGCAGTGGTGTTCGGCACGAGGCATACTTTCCATGATCCCACCAAGAGCAGCGAGGAACCCGCCTGTGGGTTCCCTTCCATCAAGAAGGTGCTGTCAGGCCTGCGAGTCCGCAACGATTGGTCGGCCACCTACGAGGCGTTGACCATCACCGAGGCGAAAAACGTCGAACTGGGCAACGACGCTGGCAACCGCTCCCCCTACAACGACCTCGTCGTCAACGGGGCGACGATCTTCCCCCGCATGCTGTTTTTCGTCGAGGAGCAGACCCAAACAACCTCCCGACTAGGCAGGACGCAGGGAACCACCACGGTAGAGTCCCACCGCACCTCGCTGGAAAAAGAACCGTGGAAGTCTCAACCATCTTGGTCAGCTACCCTGCCCAGCAGGTACATCTTCGACGTTCATCTTGGCTCCACGCTTGTCCCCTTCGGCTTATTGGAGCCGTGGCGGGCGGTGCTGCCCATTGAGCGCCAGCAGTTGATGGACGAGCAACAGATCAACAACGCGGACAACGGTGTACGGGAATGGTGGCGCGACGTATCCCAACGCTGGGAGACCAACAAAACCAAGCAATCCAAGCTGTCCTTGATGGAGAACTTGGATTACCAGCGCAAGCTATCGAAGCAGCTCAACGCCGTCAAATACCGGGTAGTGTACTCCAAGTCCGGAAATTCTCTGGCAGCAGCCCGCGTTACCAAGCCCAGCGTGATTATCGATCACACACTGTATTGGATGCCTGCTAGTGGTGCGGACGAGGCCAGGTACCTCGCCGCGATTCTTAACGCGCCGGTGACAACCGAATTGGTGGCGGCATATCAATCCCGTGGGCTGTTCGGTGGTAGGCACATTGATAAGAATGTGTGGCGGTTGCCGATCCCGAAGTTCGACCCGGCTGATCCACTGCACATGCGGTTGGTTGATCTCGCAGCCGAAGCCGAGGATGTCGCAGCCGGGGTGGACGCGGGAACCTACGGTTTCCAGAAGCACCGTCGACTTGTGCGCGACGCGCTCGCCAAGGCCGGGATTGCCGAGGCAATGAACGCGGCTGTGAAAACCCTTCTGGGCGAGAGTGACTAGAATATAAGGGGGTGGCAGCCTGCAGAGCTGCCGCCAGGGGCGGGGCGCTCGACGCAGACGACCACTATTCGAGGAGACTTTGGAGCTAATCCCTCAACCCCAATGAGCGTCGCGCCAGGCTCGAAGCAGTCAAAGAACTAGCCCCCAACAAGAACACGACGCCGCACAAGAACGCTGAAGCGTACTGGGTTTAGTTCCGCTTTTACGACCCCGTGTTAATGGGTTCGGTGAAATAATATTCGGTTTCTAATTCTTGCGGGGTGGCGTAGTCCAATGCTTCATGAAGCTGCTTGGTGTTCTGCCAATGCACCCACAGCAAGGTGGCGAGCTCGACTTCTCCGACCGACGCCTGCAGGCCTTGAGCATGTATCAGTTCCGCTTTGTAGAATCAGTACGCGTTGTCGAACGTGTGACAACACCGACAATCGTGCGACTCTAGACGTCAGTGACAAACGCGGTGTAGCCGAATCCTGGCTGGGCACGAACATGAGTAATCTCAGTAACCCACAGCCGCCGAGGGCCTGGGCACGAAAGTTTCGTTGAACCAGGCCTGGGCGATGATCCGGTGCCTTCGGGCTGATCGTGGTTAGGGGTTCGTCCACGTCTGCGGCCGGAAACACCTGCTAGTTCCATGAGACGGGCGGTCTTGTCGCGGCCGATATGAAAACCTTCACGGCTCAATTGCGTGCCACATTGTGCGGAGACCTCAGACCGAAAGTTTTCTGCATGTATGTGTTGATGTAGGAAATCATGTGGTTGTGGGGTAGTCGAGGTACCAGGCCCGCAACGTAGGGTGTGGGATACACCCACAGCTCTCCGACTTCCTCGTAGGCGCGGTGCAGCAAGCACGATTCCAGACCGAGCATTTCAACAATGTGATGGACTGCTTTCTCCTTGAACTCGACGAAATATTTTCTAGGCATAGCGTTCAATCCTTGCGTAGCTGAGGTAGGAACTAAACCCAGGACGCTTCACTTCCACAGTGGCGTCCGTATCGGGTAGAGCTAGAAGAATCCCTCGACGAGAAGCGCGTGCAGCTTCTTAACGTGGAAGACAGGCTCGGGGAAGCAGAATTCTCGGATTACAGGAAGTCTAATGCGACGGCGGTAGTTTGTTACCCCAGCCGTCGGCTTTAGTTTGTGCAATCTTGAAAAATATCCGGTAGGAGCGGGAAGACTACGGATAGTGTGTCGCTGACCGCGCCGGACGACGACGCACAGTTGATAATCAGACTCCCGCCGCCGTGCTCGGTCATGCCGATGATCCCGCGGGACAAACCTGCTTTGGGCGAGGATTTCATACCGCGCAGTAGCACTTGTGTTTCTAGGCCGTGCAACCGGGCGCTGAGGTATTTTTCCGTAACTTCTGGCGTGAAGTTGGTAGCACCAATGCCGGTGCCGCCGATGACGATGATGATTTCACAACCATCCGCGAGAGCCTTTTTTATAGCATCACCGACGGGGGCGTAACCTTCCGCTACCACCGTGGAATCGTGCAATTGCAGCCCGTAATTTTTAATAAAATCCTGCGCGATTTCACCGGATTTATTTGTTTTACCTTTTGTTAAAATCCGGTCGGAACTGACGATGATGGCAGCTAGTTTTATACCCATATTTCGCCTCCAATTTCTTGAAAATGGGCGGTGACAAAAGTCATAGTGGAATGTTATTTCCCCAGCTTAGGGCTACCTTAAGTACCCTACCTGCAGGATTGTTCGTTATGCGAATTACGCAAGATTTGTGTGTCGTAATTTAATAAAAATTTAGCTGTTTCGGGTTTCCTTGATCGATTCATATGCCACTAAATTGAGGGACATAGGCCCTACGACTAATGAGGATACAATGACTACTCTCGATACCTCAGGCAAAGTTATCCAGGGATGGGATCCAGAAAAATCTGATCACTGGGACTCCAAAATCGCCTGGCGGACACTGTGGATTTCCACTTTCGTTCTTATCATTGGCTTCGCCACGTGGTACCTGGTCTCCGCAATTGCTCCACAGCTTAATGCAATCGGATTCGACCTGACCACTGCTCAGCTTTATTGGCTGACCTCCATTCCAGGCCTGGCCTGCGGTTTGTTCCGCCTGTTCTTTATGTTCATGCCGCCCATCATGGGTACCCGCAAGTTGGTCTGGGTTTCTTCTCTGCTGTTCATTATCCCGATGCTCGGCTGGTTCTTCGCCGTGCAAGATACCTCCACTTCGTACTGGTGGCTGCTGGTTTTGGCCTTCATGTCCGGTGTGGGTGGCGGCGTGTTCTCCGGATTCATGCCCTCGACCGGCTACTTCTTCCCGAAGCGCCTGTCCGGCACCGCACTGGGCCTGCAAGCAGGCATCGGTAACTTCGGTATCTCATTCATCCAACTGGTTGCCCCTTGGTTGATGGGATTTACCCTGCTGGGTGTCGGTTTTGTCGCACCGCAGCGTACCGGCGACGGCCACATCTTCGTGCACAACCCAGCGATCTTCCTGGTCCCATGGGCCATCGTTGGCGCAATCTTGGCGTTCACTCTGTTGAAAGACGTTCCGATTGAGGCGAACTTCCGCCAGCAGATCGACATTTTTGGCAACAAAAACACCTGGATTCTCACCATCGTCTACATGATGACCTTCGGTGGATTCGCGGGCTTTGCAGCCCAGCTGCCGCTGCTGATCAACCAAACCTTCGGTGCTGGTTCGGATTTTGCTGGGCAATTCGAAGATCTGCCGAATGGTGCTACCTTCGCCTTCCTTGGACCACTCATTGGCGCCCTGGTTCGCGCAATGTGGGGCCCACTCTGCGATAAATTCGGCGGTGCCATTTGGACGTTCATCGGATGTCTCGGAATGACGATCTTCACCGTCGTCGCCACATTCTTCCTGACGCCTACCCACCCGGATCAGATGTGGTGGTTCTTAGGCTCGATGCTGGTGGTTTTCTTCTTCACTGGCTTGGCTAACGCCGGAACTTTCAAGCAGATGCCGATGATCCTGCCGAAGCGGCAGGCTGGCGGTGTGATCGGTTGGACCGGTGCCACGGCAGCTTTCGGACCATTCATCGTCGGTGTCCTGCTTTCGATGCTGGCCCCAACGGTCTTCTTCATCGGCTGCGTTGTGTACTTCTCGATTACCACGGTGCTGGTCTGGATCTTCTACGCCCGCCCGAACGCACCGTACCCAGGATAAAGCGCCGTATACAGGATAAACAGGAGCATATTACCCCCATGACTACGACTACTTCTGATTCCCACGCATCTGGTTCTTCTGGTTCCCCAAAACCGAATCCGCTGTTTAAGCTTGGTGCCTACCTGCGCAAAGGTGAGGCCACGGAGTCCGGCCAACAGCTGTTCTTAAAAGGCGGCCGCCAAGCGGACGTTTTCTACCGTAACCGGTGGGCCTTCGACAAGATGGTCCGTTCCACCCACGGTGTGAACTGTACTGGTTCCTGCTCGTGGAAGGTCTACGTCAAAGACGGCGTGATCACCTGGGAATCCCAGGCTGTGGATTACCCAACCACCGGCAACGACATGCCAGAATATGAGCCCCGCGGCTGCCCACGTGGCGCGTCGTTCTCCTGGTACACCTACTCGCCAACTCGTGTGCGTTACCCATACGCACGTGGCGTGCTCGTCGACATGTTCCGTGAGGAAAAGAAAAAGCACGGCGATTCCGTGCTGGCGTGGCGCGCGATCCAAGAAGACCCAGAAAAACGCCGCGCATATGTTTCGCAGCGCGGCAAGGGTGGCTTGATCCGCATTTCTTACGAAGAGGCCATCGACATTGCTTCGGCGGCACACGTCTACACCATCCGTAAGTACGGCCCAGACCGCATCAACGGCTTCACCGTTATTCCGGCCATGTCGCAGATCTCCTACGGCGCCGGTATGCGCTTCTTGCAGTCCATCGGCGGCGTCGCCCTGTCCTTCTACGACTGGTACGCCGACTTGCCACCGGCATCGCCGCAAACTTTCGGCGACCAGACCGACGTCCCAGAATCCGGCGACTGGTACAACTCGTCCTACCTGATGATGTGGGGCTCGAATATCCCGGTCACCCGTACCCCGGACGCCCACTTCATGGTGGAAGCCCGCTACAAGGGCACCAAAGTTGTCGTGGTTTCCCCGGATTTCGCGGACAACACCAAGTTCGCTGACGAATGGGCCCGCATCCAACCAGGCACCGACGCCGCGCTGGCGTTCGCCATGGGGCACGTCATCCTCAAGACCTTCCACGTGGACCGTCAGGAGCCGTACTTCCTCAACTACATGCGGAAATACACTGACTCGCCATTCTTGGTGGCTCTGGACAAGCGTGACGACGGCACCTACACCCCAGGTAAATTCCTGACCGCCTCGCAGGTCACTGATGACACCCTGAAGGAATCACCCAACGCGACCCACCGTGGCTTGGTCATGGAAGAAGACGGCCGCGTTGTTGACCCAGGCGGCACGGTTGCTGACCGCTGGGATATGGAATCGTCGAAGTGGAACCTGGGCTTGGATCATGCCGACCCGGTCATGTCCATCGCCGAAACCGATCAATTCGACACCGCGGAGGTGCTGTTCCCACGTTTTGACCTGGACACCAACCCAGAAGACGTCGGAACCGGCAAACCAATCGGTGCTGGTGTCGTACACCGCGGCGTGCCAGTACGCGAGGTTGATGGCAAGCTCGTCACCACGGTATTCGACGTCATGCTTGCGCACTATGGCGTGAACCGTGAGGAACTCAACCTGCCAGGATCCTGGCCAACAGATTTCCACGACGCCAACGAAGTAGGCACCCCAGCATGGCAAGAAGGCCTGACTGGTGTGGCTGCGGAAACCGCCATCCGCATCGGCCGCGAATTCGCGCAGAACGCCGCTGATTCGCAAGGCCGTTCGCAGATCATCATGGGTGCGGGCGTGAACCACTACTTCCACGCCGACAACATCTACCGCACCTTCTTGGCACTGACCTCTATGTGCGGCACCCAGGGCGTCAATGGTGGCGGTTGGGCACACTACGTCGGCCAGGAAAAACTGCGTCCGATGAATGGTTGGACCCAGTGGGCCATGTCTGCTGACTGGCAGCGTCCACCGCGCCACATGATCACCACCGGCTTCTACTACTTCGCCACCGAGCAATACCGTTACGACAACTCGCGGGCATCCCACCTGGGCTCGCCACTGGCCAACAACGACGCCATCGGTGACAAGATGGTCTCCGACACCATGGCAGAAGCCATGCGTCGTGGCTGGATGCCGGCCTACCCGCAGTTCAACCGCAACTCGCTGTTCTTGGCCGACGAAGCCGACGAAGCCGGCATGGAAGTCAACGATTACGTCGTCCAGCAGCTAGAAAAAGGCGACCTGGAGTTCTCTTACGACAACCCATCGGCAGAAGAGAACTGGCCACGCATCCTCATCAACTGGCGTACCAACCTGCTGGGCTCTTCCGCGAAAGGCACCGAGTTCTTCTTGCGCCACCTGCTGGGCATCGATTCCGATGCCAACGCGCCGGAACTGGCAGAAGAAGATCGCCCGCGCACCATCAAATGGACCGATGACGTGCCCGTCGGCAAGCTCGATCTGATGATGACCGCCGATTTCCGCAACACCTCGACCACCCTGGTCTCGGACCTGGTGTTCCCTGCGGCCACCTGGTACGAAAAACACGACATGTCCTCGACGGATATGCACCCGTACCTGCACTCGTTCAACGCTGCCATTAACCCACCATGGGAGGCACGCACCGACTTCGAGATCTTCCGCGATCTCGCCGCCGACCTGTCGGACAAGGCCACGAAGTGGCTGGGCACGCAGCGCGACGTCGTCACGCAGCCAAGCCACCACGACAGCCCCGACGAGCTGGGCATGCCAAACGGTGTGGTGCCGAACGTCGAAGAGCAGGGACTGATCCCGGGCGTGACCATGCCGAAGCTGCACGTCGTCGAGCGTGATTACACCAAGATCTACGAGAAGTGGACCCACCTGGGCCCATTACCTGCCAAGGCGGGAACGGGCGTGCACGGTACCAAGTTCAACGTCGAAAAGCAGGCCAAAGAGCTTGAGCTGATCTGCGGTACCTCGGAAACTTCCATGGGTGAGCTGGTGGACCTGTCCAAGGACACCAAGGTCATCGACGCGATTTTGCACCTGTCTGGTGTGTCCAACGGTGAGCTGGCGAAGCAGGGCTTCGAGTTCCTCTCGTCGCGCACCGGCAAGGACCTCACCCCACTGGGTTCGGCCGACGAAGACGTGCGCATCACCTGGGACGACATTAAGGAACGCCCGAAAGAGGTCATCACCTCGCCGGAGTGGACCGCCGACAAGCGCAACAAGCGCCGCTACACCGCGTTTTCCATCAACGTGGAATTCGACAAACCATGGCACACCGTCACTGGCCGCATGCAGTACTACATCGACCACGACTGGTACATCGACTACGGCGAAACCCTGCCGATTTTCCGCCCACCGCTGGATCACGTGCACATGCACGGCGAATTCGCGCCGGGCACGGAACTGACCAATGACCGTGGCGAAGCCGAAGTCACGCTGCGTTACTTGACGACGCACAACAAGTGGTCGATCCACTCGCAGTACTTCGATAACCTGCACGTTTTGTCCATCTCGCGTGGTGGACAGGTCGTGTGGATGTCCAACAAGGACGCCGAGAAGATCGGCGTGACCGACAACGACTGGGTCGAGGTCTACAACCGCAACGGTGTGGTTTCTGCGCGTGCCATCGTTTCCCACCGCATCCCGGAGGGCACGATGATCTGTAACCACGCCCAGGAACGCACCGTCGGCACGCCGATCAACGAGCACACCGGCCGACGCGGCGGCACGCACAACTCGCTGACCCGCATTTCCATCAAACCGGTACACATTGCTGGCGGTTACGGCCAGCTGACCTACCACTTCAACTACATCGGCCCGACTGGCAACAACCGCGATGAGGTTACTCGCGTCCGTCGCCGTTCACAGGAGGTTTCCTACTAATGAAAGTCATGGCCCAAATTTCCATGATCATGAACCTGGACAAGTGCATTGGCTGCCACACTTGTTCGGTGACCTGTAAGCAGGCATGGACCAACCGTGAAGGCACCGAGTACATCTGGTTCAACAACGTCGAGACCCGCCCGGGTCTGGGCTACCCACGCACGTGGGAGGACCAGGAGAAGTGGAAAGGCGGCTGGGAACGCACCAGTTCTGGCAAGCTGAAGCCGAAAGCCGGTGGACGCATCAAGAAATTGGCAACGCTGTTCCACAACCCGAACTTGCCGGAGCTCAAGGACTACTACGAGCCTTGGACTTACCAGTACGAAGATCTGATGGGTGCGAAGGCTGGGCAGAAAACGCAGCCAACCGCAAAGCCGGTATCGCAGATCGACGGCCGCGACATCAGCAAGATTGAATGGTCGTCCAACTGGGACGATAACCTGGGTGGTTCCACCGCAACCATGGACGATGACCCGATACTGCACAACATGAACCTCGAGGTGAAAAAGGAAATCGAGGATTCGTTCATGTTCTACCTGCCGCGTATCTGCGAGCACTGCATGAACCCGACCTGTGTTTCCTCGTGCCCATCTGGTGCGATGTACAAGCGCACCGAGGACGGCATTGTTCTGGTGGACCAAGACCGTTGCCGTGGTTGGCGCATGTGCGTTTCCGGCTGTCCGTACAAGAAGGTTTATTTCAACCACAAGACCGGTAAAGCCGAGAAATGCACCTTGTGCTACCCGCGCTTGGAGGTCGGCCAGCCGACGGTCTGCTCCGAGACCTGCGTGGGCCGTCTGCGCTACCTGGGCGTGATTCTTTACGACGCCGACCGCGTCGCTGAGGCCGCTGCCACCGAAAACGAGCAGGATCTGTTCGAGGCGCAGAAGTCCATCATGCTGGATCCGCGCGACCCAGAGGTGGTGCGTGCTGCACAAGCAGAGGGCATCCCGCACTCCTGGATTGATGCTGCCCAGCAGTCGCCGATCTACGATCTGATCTTCAAGTACGGTGTTGCTTTGCCGCTGCACCCGGAGTACCGCACCTTGCCTATGGTCTGGTACATCCCGCCGCTGTCCCCAATCGTCGACAGCGTGACTGCTTCCGGTAACGACGGCGAGGATCACAAGATCTTGTTCTCGGCTTTGTCGAATATGCGCATCCCGCTGGATTACCTGGCTGGTTTGTTCACTGCGGGCGATACCGTGCCGGTGGAGAAATCCCTGCGCCGCCTGGTGGCTATGCGTTCCTATATGCGCGATATCAACCTGGGCAATGAGCCGCAGGAAGAAATTGCCCAAGCCGTCGGCATGACCGGCAGGCAGATCGAAGAAATGTACCGTTTGCTGTCGATCGCGAAGTACGACGACCGTTACGTCATTCCGACCGCTTCTCCGGAAACCCCATGTGGCATTTCCAACCTGGACCCATTCGGCAACGTGGACCCAGCAAAGGCCTCCGAGGACGTATTCCACGACCTGGGCATGGGCGCACCGGAAGCCTGCACCAGCAGTGCTGCGCAAGGCGGCAAAGTCTCGCTGTTGTCGTGGAGCGGTGACCGCCCCGATGCGATGTTCCCTCCGAAAAAATAGGGAAACTAGGGAATAGGGAAGAAGTAGGAGCAACCCTTGAGTATCTTCGACAAACTGCGCAAACGCCCGACGACTCCGTCGACGAAGCCGAAATTTGCCGCCGCGCCTGCCGACGACGCCGTCGCCGGCTACGGTACCCCGGCTGGTATCGGCACTATGGGTGGCGCCAAGGACGTCGAGCGAACCCTGCGTGCCCACACCGGTAAAGTGCCCACCGAGTTCATTGCCCCGGTGGAGGTCACCGAAGAGCAGCGACGCATCACCGCGATGGCGGTGTCTGTGTTGCTGAACTACCCGGGCGAGGACATCATCGATAAGCTCGCCGCTGTCGAAGAGCAGGTAGACCAGCTGCCGTTGGCGATTGCCACGGACTTCGTGAACTTCGCGGAATGGGCCCGCAGTGTGGGCCCGCGTGCGCTGGAAGAACACTACGTGGAAACCTTCGATCAGCGTCGTCGTTGCGCGTTGTTCCTTTCCTACTACGCCGTGGGCGATACCCGCCAGCGGGGCATGGCGATTTTGTCATTCCGCGAGCAGCTGGAGGCACTTGGTTTTCAGATCTCCGATGACGAACTGCCAGATCACCTGTGCGTGGTGCTGGAAGCCATGGCGATGACCGAAGGCGAAGAGCACGAACGCGCCGTGGAAATGGTGGCCAGCCACCGCGAGGGCATCGAGGTGCTGCGGGCGGCGTTGAACCAGGCGAGCTCGCCGTATGTCGCGCTGATCGTCGCATTGTGCAAGGCGCTGCCGCAGGTTGATGCAAAGACTGCGCAGAAATACGTCGATTTGATCCGTACCGGGCCACCCGCAGAGATGGTCGGTATCGCGGATTTGCCGTTCCCGACCACGCAGCCGGGCGTTGTATAACTAAAATTGATTAAGGACCACACCATGTTTGATAACTTCCTCTGGGGCGCGTTCCCGTGGTTAGCGATTGTGGCGTTTGTCGTCGGTATCTTCTGGCGTTGGCGCTCGGACCAATTCGGCTGGACCACCCACTCCTCGCAGATTTATGAATCCAAGCTGCTGCGTCTATCGTCGCCGCTGTTCCACTGGGGCATGGTCTTCGTGATCATCGGCCACCTGATGGGCCTGGCTTTCCCGAAGTCCTGGACTCGCGCCGTCGGCATCGACGATCACGCCTACCACCTGATCGCGACCATCCCCGGCTCGATCGCCGCGTTGGCCGTGTTGCTGGGATTTGCCGGCCTGCTCTACCGTCGTTTGAAGAACCGCTCGGTGTTCTTGTCGACGTCCACCTCCGACAAGGTGATGTACATTTTCTTGGGCGCGGCGCTGATTTCCGGTTCCTTCGCGACGTTTACGCTGCAGTTGTTCGACCTAGCCGGTACCGGTGGATACGACTACCGCGAAACCATCTCGCCGTGGTTGCGTCAGCTATTGATTTTCAATATTGAGCCGGAGCTCATGGCTAACGCTCCGTGGCAGTTCAAGGTGCACGTCATTGCTGGTTTCACGCTGATTGCCGTGTGGCCGTTTACCCGCCTGGTGCATGCATTCTCCGCGCCGGTGGGTTATACCACTCGTCCGTACGTGCTGTACCGTTCCCGCGATGAGCGCACCACCCCGATGCGTTCCAATACCGCGTGGGAGCCGATCCGTTCGCACCGCGAGCAGTTGGAAGGTGAAACCCCAAGCCACGGTGCTTAGGTTTCCCGCGGGTCTAGCCATTTGATGCAATACGCTGCTACGGCAGCGACTGCCGCCAGTCTGGTGCTCAATTGCGAGCATGAGGGCTGGCGGTTTTGCGTTGGCGGATAAAAGTGCTTTCTCTAGAGACGCACTTCGGTCTTTTCCTCTATATAAACTCAAAGAGTGTCAATTTCTCAATATCACCCCGTATTTAGAAATCCCGGTAAAGCGCTAGGTCTATTGGTAGACAAACGATAATATGGTTAGCTCAAAGCATTTGGAGATCAGGAATATTTGGGGGTCAGGCCCCATCAAAATTATATGCATTCTACAATAATTATGAATAGCGGAATCCCATCGCAGCTCAAGTCATTTGATGATAGATTTAAAGTGTCACTTAGTTACTTGATTGACAGCTGTTCGAATGGCCTACTAGGCCTTGCCCCCAGTTCCGCTCAAATACAAGGAGACTCGCATAAAACGCACGCTCAAGGTAGTGCTTGCATCCATCGTGGTTGCTGGACTAGTCCTTTCAACTCCCCAAGCTATTGCCCAAGAAAATCAGTCCGAACCATCCATCCCTTATAGTTTCGAACGAATTTTAACATGGGATGAAGAGGGGAACCCCACTTCGGGGGTTGTGACTTTTGATGTGGGCACCACAATCATGAAACCTCGGGCCACGGAGAATGTCGGCGGTGGCACCTGGACCTATGGGAGCCGTTACACATCTGACGGTTCCAAGGTTTGCACGTCTAAATACATGCACAAGACAAAGACCCACACCGCCACGGCTAGTATGGGTACCAAAACTAGCACCAGGACTGCTAAGCCTGGGAGCTGGGCTTCCGCTAGTGTGACAGGCGGTATCTCCGCGGGTGTCTGCAACGCCTACTGGTCCACCCAATAGGTTCTTTCGTTAGGCCTCATGAACAGATTCATTCTTCCAACAGCCTGCCTAGCCATCGCCGTGGGTTATGCAATTTCCCATGCAACATCAACAGCTATGCTCGAAGGGCAGGCGAACGGGCTACTTTTCTCACGCAATCTAGTGGGGCAAATCATGGGATCGGCGTCTTTATGGATAAGCTGTGCATTTCTGGCAGGAAAATCCATATCGGGCAGAACACTACTCTCACCGTTCGTCGGAGTATTTACACTCCTTTCTATGTTGGCAGTCCACTATGCGACGGGCGCGCTTCTCGGATTTTTTTCATCTAGTATTTTTTCTGATAACCAGATTTGGTTCCTCGCTTCATTGCCTGCAGGAATGATATTTGGCTTATTAGGCTATTTATCGAATAGAATCCCTTTGCTTAGCTTAATTCTTGCATTGTGTTTCTTAACTGAGCCTTTCGTAATTGGATATATACCTGGGTTGAAATCTCTTCCCTGGACAACTGTTCTCGCCGGCCAGATTGCCGGAATTTCCTTGATAAGTGTAGGTATTCTTATTGTTTATATAGCCTGTAAGGAAGCCATTAAGGGTGGTAGAAATGGGTAACATACTTATATAAGGGTTTGCTCCGAGCAATCTTGGGACGTAGCGGAACAACTGGCTGCAACCTTCTCTGTAATAGTTACAGATGATGAAATTCAGTACGATTTCCCAAGGGGTATTACAGTCGTGCAAGAGGATGAAGATTTACCTGAATTATCCCCTCTAAGAGAGGTTTATCGTGTTTTCGACGTCAGTGAAGTACCCCGAGTTTTGTTCCTAGGCATTTACCTTATTTTCTATTATTTCCCGAGACTCATCTTGTTCCCAAAACTCGCTTTCAACCTCGACCGGGGTGCGGTACCCCAAGCTTTGATGCAGTCTTGTCTCGTTCCACCAATTCACCCACTCGAATGTCGCGATTTCTACCTCGATAACATCATCCCACCTGCGAGTATGAATCAGCTCACCTCTTGTAAGAACCGTTAACGTTTTCAGCCAAAGCATTGTCATACCAGTCACCAACTGTCCCGGTGGAAGCAGTGATCCCGTGCTGGGCACCTCGCTTGTTATAGACCACGCTGACATATTGCGACCCACGATTCGAATGGTGCACCAAACCTATCGTTTCTTCAGCGCACTTGGGTTGCCTGGTTGAGAGTGTGCTGCGGCACAGCCTGAAGTGCGCATCGAGTCTGATAACGCCCACCCAACGATCCGTCTGGAGTAAACGTCGGTGACAAACGCGGCATACACAAAGCCTTTCTTCGTGCGTACATACGTAATGTCAGCCACCCATAACTTGTTTGGTGCTGTGGCACTAAATCCGGGCGCACATCAGGCATGTTGAGGTGAACGGGTTGTGATAGGTGACCGGCCTTTGCCAGAAACACCGGCCAGACGCATCAGCCGGGCGGTGTGCTCTTGCCCGATATCGATTCGGTCACGGCGAAGAGCATGCCACATTTTCCGCACACCGTAAACACCGTAATTATCCCGATGAGCAGCACTAATGCGTTCAACCAGCACAGCATCACGAAGACAACGAGCACTTAATCCACGGGCCTTTAACTGACGATAACCACGCGAGGTGATAAACCCACCAGTCCGGTTATTCTTCAACGTCGTACAAATGAACTCGGGCAGTGAAACGATCCCGGTATTCAGCGATGAATCGGATCATAACCGAGGTTTTGGGCCTGGTCATGAGGCGAAAAAGCCGAGGCAGCCTTCAGCAGCTCATTAGTATCGCGTAGCTCTTGATTTTCACGGCGCGGCCTCGCGTTTTCGGCGGCCAAATCTTCAGGCACAGGTTCTGGGATGGTTCCCGAACGGCGAGCAGGCTTAAGTCCATTGACGAGCCGTGTGCCATGAAACCCCCAACTTTGGGGCTACTGCTTGGCACGCAGCCTGCATCGACATATTTTCCGCCAAGATGCGGTCTTCCACGAGACAGACCACACGGTCCTTTGGATGCTGGTCATTTTTGGTCATGCTCCAGGTTTTCGAGCTACTCAAACGGAACAAAACCTGGGACACTTCAATCCTGATTTTCAGGTCTATCTTGTCAGACTGCCATGCCCAGCAACCATCCCAGCCAGACTGCGCCCAGTCCGCCGAGCACCGTGAACACGGTATAGAGGCTCAAGCGGATCCACGCCCGTTCGTAGGTCAGATTCCCCAGTTCGCGGGCCAGGGTTGCCAGGGTTGAAAGCGCACCGCAAAAACCTGTACCAAAAGCGATTTCCCAATACGGCAGGTGCACGAGCGCGCCCAGATCGACGCGCGCCAGCATAATCCCGAGTGCGAAACACGCCAGCATATTAGAACACGCGGTTCCGGTGTAGCGGCCGCGCAGCTTGCTCAACAAGCCACGTACCAGACCGCCAGCAAAGGCACCGGCGGCGACGGAAGCCGTCGACAAGAGTGCTTCGGCGAGGCTGATATCGAGATTCATTCGCTCTCACCGTCCTTGCCGCCTGCAGCGCCTTCAGCGGCACGGAAATCTGGGTTTACGCGCGGGTTCGTCTCCGGGTGCGTCCAGGGCCCATGGGTGAGCACGAAGTGCGTCATTTTCTCGCGCAGATCCAACACGTTGCGCAGCTGATCGCCGCCGAGCCAGCAGATCGTGCAGGCAATGATAATCCCGGCGACGTAAAACACCTGGTGGCTGCCCAATTCTGTGAAGGCGAGCCCGACGAAGGCGGAATACGTCGAAAAGCCGCCCAGCATGCCAGCACCGCCAAACGGGCCGGGTGCGAGATAGCCCATCAGGAAACAGGCGATCATGTCGAGTACAGCGACGGGAAACAGCTCTTCACCGAAAATCGCGAGGGTAACGAACCGGGCGAGCGCACCAATGGCGGCACCGATCCCGATCACAAAGGCCTCGCGAAACACACCGCTGATACTACCGACGACGCTGCTACAGGCGGAAATGCTGCCAGCAGATCGCCCTAGAATGGGTTTATGAACGATTCCCAGTCGCAGATGCGGGATGCGCATAGTAAAAATTCGCCTGCTGGAAAGACACACGGCGGCGTGCAACACGCGAGTTTTTCCGCGCCGGGTAAGAACCCGGTTGGTGAGGTAGTGCTGGTTGCTACTGCCGACGGGCTAGTCGGGGTGTATTTCAGTGGTGGTAAGCATGTGCCAGATATTGCGGAGTGCGGGCCACGGTGTGAACTGGAAAGCGCAGCGGACGGTGGCGACAACAGCGATGAAAGCATCCGCCGGATACTGTGCCAGGCACGGGCAGAATTAAGCGAGTATTTCGTCGGCAAGCGTCAGGATTTCACGGTGCCTTTGGATTGGGTGCATGTGGCAGCTGAGTCCAGCGAGTTTTCGGTGCAGGTCTGGCGGTTGTTGCAGGGGATTGCGTATGGTGCGACCACGACGTATGGTGCGTTGGCGCGTGAGATGGGCAATGTGGGGCTATCGCAGCGGGTTGGGCAGGTGGTGGGGCGGAATCCGTGGAGTGTGATTGTGCCGTGTCACCGGGTGCTTGGTGCCGATGGTAGCTTGACCGGTTATGCGGGAGGATTGGACCGAAAGCGTTGGTTGTTGCAGCATGAAGAGCCAAGCGCGGCGGAGGCCGGGCGGTTGTTTTAGTTGCTTAGGGCAGTTGGAGTGTGGTTTAACCGTTGTTTGAGCAGGATCTTTCGGAGAGCGCGTCAAGTTATTTGTGTGTGGGGTTAGGTTTATAGATATTTGTTGAAGCGGTCGGGATAGACCACTGCCATCTGGTTGCTGGCTTGTTTCCGGCCGGAAACTCGGGCTGCTTCCATGAGCCTGCCTGCTGTGGCTGAGACTCGTGTGCCTTGCTTCGCCGTCTTTGCGGCTTGTTTGTTTTCACTGTTGCAGATCATCAACCACAGCGTTGTGAGCGTTGATTCATCGTTGGTGAACTGCATCCTGTTGCGGGTAGCTTTTCGCAGTTCATTGTTGAATGATTCAAATGAATTCATTGTAAGGTGGCTTGGCCGTGGGCTCGTCTTTGGCGGTGTACATCTTTTTCAGCGTTCAGTTCTGTGGTAATCGGGGTTTGCAACATGACCCGAACTAGGTCATAGGCATCCGTCGTAGACGTGGTTAGGTCATCAATGAGTTCCGCGATTTCAGGGTTAGCAAGCAGTTCTTTTTCCATCACATCAATCTTGGCCGTATCCGCTTAGATCTCGTCGTGCCACAGTAGTCATTCTGGTTCATCTCCTCATGCAGGTTGGGACCTCATACACAAACCATCAGACACTGTCACCAGGCTCGCAACGTGTGGTGGGATACGCCAAGGAGTTCGCCGACTTCCTCGTAGGCGTGGTGCAGCGAGCACGATTCCAGACGGAGCATTTCAACAATCTGATGGACCGCCTTGTCTTTAAACCAGACTGACTACTTTCTAGGCATAGTGACCAATCCTTCCTTAGGTGAGGTAGAAACTGAACCCAGGACGCTTCACGGTGCTTGTTGTTGACCAACACATGCGGATGACTCGCGCGCGAGGCCAGGCGCTCGTACCGTACACCACACAGACCGAACAGATCATCAATGATCATCTCTTTGGGACTAGCCGAATCAGCACGACGAGTATAGCCAGCGTGCGGCTCCAAGTACTGCAACGCAGCAGCAACTGCCTCGTCATGCGCCGCATCCGCCGCCGCACCCTCTCGTCGTCAGACAGCTCCCACAATAAGGACACGCTTTTCGGAGCACAATACGTCATATCGTAACCCGGCGCACCACGATCTCCAGGTGCGCGACCTAACTGTTGTCCACCTGGCGCTTGCGCATTGTAGAACCACCGAATGACATCTTGACCCTCCACAACCCGACCGTTTTTCACACCATACGTACGGTCCAACATTGGCTCAGCTTCGGGCAAAAAGCTCACAACCCATGCGCACGCAGGCTGACGTCCATCGTCGGAATAGTAAGCCTGTACTCCACGGTTTCATGACTGTCGACTCGTAATAGGTGAAAGATTCAGAGTGCAGTTTCGGCAGGGTAATTACGACTTTTTTGATACCTCCAACCACCGCACCATGAATACACCGGTCAATATCGAACGCTTACTGCAAATGTTCCCCCCAGAGTTCTCAGATGCTCTATCGGCGTAACGAGGGGCGGGAGACCATCTTCGTAGCCAAGCGGCGAGTGTCCGCACAGGGGTAAGAGACAATAAGAAATTGATAATCATGAGGTTACCCTCGTTTAGTGGACACCCGATTAATGCGGATCTTGTGTCCGTAAGAGAGGATGCTCATTGTGAGTCA
>NZ_JASPGD010000004.1 GCF_030232885.1 Corynebacterium sp. MSK297 | reverse complement strand
GCGGCCATCGTGGTTATCCCTTTCGAGGAAGTGTGGTTATGGAATCGAAAGGTACTACGGTGGCCGTCGGCATCATTCATGAGGGCCCACCGTCAGTTACAGATACACCACACTAAAGGACGCAACCGACTGTGAAATCTTGTTTTCCCTGCTGCAACGACTGCGCAGTATGCCCACCCAGCGTTTTATCTAGCACAAATTCTTGCGGGATATTTTCGCTTCTCCATCCATAAAGCACATGGCCAGGCATGGAATCTAAGTCCGGCAAATATTCTTCCACCCCATTTACCAAGCGCTTGCCGCCGTTACGGTACTCCGGTACCCGAATACCCGGCACTACAGGTAGCTCTACTAAGAATTTCGCCTCGCCAGATCTCGCGGCCAATGCCGCCTTCCATGCAGCAAACTGCCCCTTAGTTGATGGCTCAGCAAACGTCGCATCGACCCAAAGATCCCACAAGTCGCGGTTAATCTGCGGCAAATCCTCTGGGCGAGCAACCTCAATACCCAAACATCGGCAATTATCGTGATACTCCCTGCCCCTACCAGTTTTCACCACAGTCTCACGAGAATAATCCGCACCACTTTTTTTCGTTTAGGTCGTTTAACCCTGTTTTTGGGGTCTTTTTTACAAATAAGCCCGCCGAAAACGGCCTTTTCCGTTCACTATTTGTAAAAAAGACACAATATGCTGGTCGAGGCCCCGGCCGGACACGCTTTTGTCGTTGAGTCCCACTTTTGACCCAGAACCGACCTAAATCAGACCAAACCAAACTGAGTCTAAAAACAAAAATACCCAAACTACCTGGCATTTGTCCTGATAGCTAGGGTTAAAGATGGTGCCCCAGGTGAGACTCGAACTCACACTGGACGGGTTTTGAATCCGTTGCCTCTGCCAATTGGGCTACTGGGGCGTGCGCTAAATAGCCTATAACACCATTACCGTAATTAACTAATCAGCTGCTCATAAGCTATTTTCGTGACCTTTAGAGAATGGCAGCAGCCACCAATTACCGACACTTCCCGGTTTGGCCATTACTGGCGCCACGCGATGCATATAATAGCGCGCATGGTTACTCATCTCCTCAACATTCTGCGCGGTGCGCTGATCGGTTCCGCAGAACTGGTTCCCGGCGTATCCGGCGGAACCGTCGCGTTGATCGTGGGCATCTATGAACGCGCCCTCCACAACGCCAACCTGCTGCTGAAAGCAAAATTCCGCGAAGTCGAATGGATCTTCCTGCTCACCATCGGCGTCGGCATGTTCGCCGCCGTATTCGGCCTATCCGGCATCCTGAGCTCTTTCGTGGAAGGCACCCCAGATGTTGCCCGCGCCCTATTCTTCGGCATGGTGGCGGTCTCCATCATCGTGCCGCTGATGATGATTGACGAGGACCTGAGCAAAAAGAAAGGCCCGGCGATCATCACGTTCCTGATCGCCGCCGGGCTCGTCGCATTCGTTACCGGGTTTACCTCCGAACCGAACCGGGACCCGTCACTGATCGCGGTCTTCTTCGCCGCAGCTATTGCGGTCTGCGCCCTAGTGCTGCCGGGTGTGTCCGGCTCGCTGATCCTGCTGACCCTGGGCCTGTACAACTTCGTCATCGGCTCGGTCTCCGACCGCGACCTCACCGTGCTGGCTGTCTTCGCCGCGGGTGCACTGACCGGCCTGGTGGCCTTCGTGAAGATCATCAACTACTTGCTGGACCAGCACCGCACCCTGACCCTAGTAGCCATGGCTGGCCTGATGGTCGGCTCACTGCGCGCGATTTGGCCCTGGCAGGGCGACGGTGATGCAAACTTCCTGACGCTCATCCTGATGATGCTGCTTGGCGCGGCCATCGTGGCGGCCTTCGTTATCGCCGACCGCACACAAATGAAAAAGAAGGCACAGGTTTAACCAAATTTTTCGGCGATGGCTTTGGAAACCGGCTCCGGCAACAGGTCCGAAACATCGCCGCCAAAGCGGACCACCTCTTTGACCAACGACGAAGAGGTATAACCGTATTTTTCATCGGTGAGCAAGAAATAAGTATCAATGCCAGATAGCCGCTTGTTCATCTGCGCCATCGGCAGCTCATATTCATAATCCAACGAGCTGCGCAGGCCTTTGACCAAACAATCAATGTTGTGCTCATCGGTGTATTTCACCAGTAGATCGCTCCAGGCATCGACACTGACGTTATCGCAATCGACGGAACGCCGGATCAACTCCATACGCTCTTCGACGCTAAACAACCCCTTCTTATTCGGGTTAGCTGTCACCAGCACCGTGACGTGATCAAAAGACCGCGCAGCACGGGTGATGATATCCACGTGCCCCATGGTCACCGGATCAAACGATCCCGGACACACTGCGGTGGTGCGTTTATTCTGCTGGGTATTATCGCTCATTGCTTCTCCTTGTGTTGCTGGGTAGTCGGAAAGCCAAGGCCCCGGAATTTTCAGTCCGAAATTTCAATTTCGGGGTGTTAGTAGCAGGCTTATAGATATCAGCCGTCGTTCTCAGTTCCACGGTAATTGGCCATATCCATCCGCGCTTTGCCGTAGGTGCGGCGTTTCAATTTCTGCGTGGTCGGAACAAAGCCTTCTGGCCACGGAGCTTCCGCTGAGCGCACTTCCCGCTCGATCACCACCATGGCATCCGGGTTCAGCACTCGTGGTAGCTGATCCAACAGCTCTGCCAGCTCGTCGTTGCCTACCGCATAGGGCGGGTCTGCTAACACCAGATCAAAGCGCTCACCAGTGCGCGCAACATAATCCAGCGCGGGTGCGGCAACCACATCAATCTGGGCGTCTATATCAGCCAACACGGCAGCATTGCCACGGATGATTTCGCAGGCCTCCTGGCTGGCGTCGACAAGCACCACCCGGTCTGCTCCCCTACTGGCAGCCTCCAAACCCAGTGCGCCGGAACCAGCAAACAAATCCAACACCCGCGCGCCGGGAAACTCCAAACGCGCATTCAACGCAGAAAACAGCCCCTCCCGGGCGCGGTCACTAGTCGGGCGAGTGCCTTCTGCGGGCACCGCAATCTTCCTGCCACGGGCACTGCCTGCAATAATCCGAGTCATGCCCACCAGTGTAACCGGCGAAAACCTGGCAAACCGCGCTAGCCTAGCTAGGTCTTAGCTAAATACTCGTAGCCATCATCGTCAATGCCTGCGACCATCGCGCGTGCCATCGCCACATCGTGTTCGATGATGCTTGCGGCTTGCACCTTCGCCTGCTCGATCAGCGCGGAATCATTCTGCACATCCAACAACCTCAACTGCGAATGCACACCAGACTGCTCAGTACCCAAAACGTTGCCTTCCCTGCGGTGCGCAAGATCAATCTGGGCAACAATGAAACCATCATTAGTACCCGCCACCTGCTGCAAGCGTGCATTCGCCGGGTGGCCCTCCGGAGCCAAAGTGTGAAACAAACACACCGAAGGCTGGGTGCCACGGCCAATACGGCCACGCAATTGGTGCAACTGCGAAAGACCAAAGCGCTCCGATTCGCGCACGATCATCATGGTGGCATTAGGCACATCCACCCCCACCTCAATAACGGTGGTGGAAATCAACACGTTGATCTCACCAGCAGCGAACTTCTGCATCACCTCTTCTTTATCCGGCCCGCTCATCCGGCCGAACAACACACCAATGCGCGCGCCTGCAATCTCCGTGGGTACGTCGTCCAGAACCTCACGCTTGGGTGGCTCGAAAGCAGCAAACAAACTGTCCTGCGGCAGCGGGCGCTCATCCTCGCCATAACGCGCACACGGGTCCACCTCTGCCAGATCCTCCGGGGCGGAATTCGGCATAGCCACCGGCGGGATCTCCGCACCCAGCTTCAGGGCGAGCTCAATCACCCCACCCGCACCATCAATGCGTGGGGTGACCACATACGCCTGGCGTCCGGCCGCGAGTTCTTCTTCCAGCCGGTGCCACATGCGATCGGTCCACCCCTGCTGCTCATGCTGCACCACCGAAGAACTAATCGGCTGGCGCCCACGCGGGAGCTGCTTGATCGTCGATTCCGCCAGATCACCAAACACCGTCATCGCAATCGTGCGCGGAATTGGCGTTGCCGTCATCACCAACAGGTGCGCCACCGGGTAGGTCTTCGCGCGCAGCTTATCGCGTTGCTCCACACCAAACCGGTGCTGCTCGTCGACAATCACCAAACTGAGCTCGCAAAACTCCACCGTATCTTCCAACAAAGCATGCGTACCGATGACAATATCCGCCTGACCAGAAACAATCTGCAACAGCGCCTCACGCTTGGCTTTCACCGGCATGGAACCAGTCAGCAACACGACGTTTGCCTCTACCCCTGCCGCGCGCAAGGTAGCGGTGATGCTGCGGGCGTGCTGCGTCGCCAAGACCTCCGTCGGAGCCAACAACGCCGCCTGCTTATCGTTATCCGCCGCCTGCAACATCGCCGCGAGAGCAACCACCGTTTTGCCGGAGCCCACCTCGCCCTGCAGCATGCGCGACATCGGGAAATTACGCTGCATTTCCCCGCTGATCTCAGATAACGCCGATTCCTGATCTTCGGTGAGCCGGTAGGGCAAACCGTCGACAAGCTGGCGATATTTGTCCCCCGGCGGCAAGGGGTTGGCACTAGCCTTTTGCGCATCCAACCGGCGCAGCGCCATCACCAACGCGAGGGTGAGCGCTTCTTTGTCCTTCAGTGTTTCCACAGCCGGGCCATTGCCAAGAAAAGGTGGAAAATGCAGATCCCACAAAGCCTCATTCAGCGTCATACCGCCATTGGCAGGATCTGGCAACAGCGGCATCGTGCGCAAAGATTCATAAATCGCGCCTAAAATCCGCGCAGATTCCAGCCCACCTTTTTGCCGGTAAATCGGAATGAAAGGCTGGGCCGCAAGATAGCCGGTCAGCCCCTCATAGCGCTCCAGCTTTTTCATCGCCCCACTGCTGAAAGCTTTCTTCGGCTTACTATCAGGGCCTGTAGAAGAATTACTAAACACCAAGCATTGCGGGTGCGTAACAGTCAGATGCTTCTGAAAAACCCGCACCTTACCGGTGACCATGATCGTCGCACCTTTCCACACCCCAAAAACCTGGTGGTGGAAAAACACCAAAGTCACACCGTTGCTGAGAGAAATCTCGGTGCGTTTTTTACCCGTATCAATCTTGTCTGCTTTCACCACCGTCGAGATAAAAGTAATCGGGTCGGCAGAATTAAGATCCTCATCCGTGATGATGTCATCGCGGCGCGAGAAAACGCGGGGGAAATACGTGATTAACTCGCCGCACGTGTTGATCTCCAGGGCCTTGGCAATTGCCTTGGCTTCTTTCTCACCGACGACGTCGGCAAGGTCCCGGTCATCACGCCAGCCCAGCACGTCATTCCACCCCTAGTTCAATTGGCCCTGTTTCCGTGGCAAATACGATGACTTCTACGCCCAACTTAGCCAGTGCCTCGGCGTCAATAGCGGCCGGAATCGGGGTGAGCACGGTGATCTGTTCCGCATCGTCTCCCACCAGCTGAGATGCTATGCGTAGTACTTCGGGGCCGAGCTGATCACCGAACTCGGTTGGGTTTTCGATTATTGCTGTGCGCATGGCATTCGCGGCCTCACACATGATTTCGGTGGCTTCGGCTGGGGGCAGGGTTTTGTCGTACACCGAAATCGCGGCAATGCCCGCGCACAGTGAGACGGTTTCGATGACCTCTGCGCCCTGGGAACGCCACTGCTGGTGCTGCTGGGCGTTGGTGTAGCCGTTGCTGAGCACAGTTAACTGTGACATCTCCGCCATGCTGGCAGCTGTCACTGCACCGGGATGAGAGCCACTGGCGTCGGTGAATGCACCACCGCGATGCTGCTGCACAAAGTCCTGTGGCGCGAGCACATGCGCACCTGCTTGAGCGAAGAGCTCGGCGATCTTCGCATCATCCACCAAAGCCACCAGTTGCCGGTGTTTACTCACAGGCCGGATAACTTTGTCATTGCCTACTTCCCCAGCTCCAGAACCAGTCCCGGTCGCATCCTCAGCACCAACGCCAGCTTCCTGGTTGTCGCCGTCCCCATCTGCTTCCGCTGCCTGGCCATCGGGTAGCACCTCCAGGCGAATATCGCTCGGGCGGCCATGCGCCAGGCTTTCTTCAATCACTGCCCCTGCGCGGTGACTGTGAATGTGCACGGTGGCCTCGGTGTCGTTGACGCGGGCGATGATCAGGCTGTCGCCCAATGGTGCGATGCCGGCTTCGAGCTGGTCGACGTCGCCGGTGAAAAAGAACATCACTTCCAGGTGGTGGCTGCGGTTCTGGTCGGCGTGGGAGACGAAGGTATCGGTGGCCAGCGCACTGGCGTGTGGTTCTGTGCGGCCTTCGAGTTCGTCCACCAGCGTTTGCAGCAGCACTAGTAGGCCTACTCCCCCGGCATCGACGACGCCGGCTTCGCGGAGTTCTGGCAGCTGCGAGGGCGTGGCGGCGAGTGCTTGTTCACCGGCGTGGAGGGCGTCGCAGGCGGTGGTAAGTAAGTCTGTTTCTGTAGCTTCGGTCGCTGCCGTGGGATCCGCTGCCTGTGCGCAGGCGCGCAACACACTGATGATGGTGCCTTCTACCGGCGCGGCAATGGCTTTTTCTGATAATTCCACTGCGCTGTGCAACGCTAAGCGCAACTGTGGGGCTTGCAGGCAGCTATCTGGGCAAGAATCGGCAATGCCGCGTAGTACCTGTGAGAGGATCACCCCGGAGTTGCCACGTGCTCCGCGCGCAGCGCCCATGGCTAGTGCAGTAGCAACGTGGTTATCTGGGGTTTCGGTGGCTTGGGCCAGGGCCGAATCCATGGTGAACGACATATTCGAGCCAGTATCGGAATCCGGTACCGGGTACACATTCAGCCCGTTGATTTCGCTGTGCCGACGCTGCAGCTCTGTAGCGGCGCGCTGCGCCCAACGACGCAGACCTGCCCCGTCGAGGCGGGTGGCAGGTGCGGTGGCGTCGGCAAGAGTATCTGGGCGCAAAGACATGATGTTCTAGCTTACAATCTTATAATTGCCAATCAATTGGCTGGCAGCCCTGGTCTGTCAGGTACTGGTTGGCGCGGCTAAACGGGCGGGAGCCGAAAAAGCCGCGGCGTGCCGAAAGTGGTGACGGGTGTGGGCTGGTAATCACTGGACAGTCGAGGAATTTCTCGCATTCCTGGGCTTGTTTGCCCCACAGAATGGCCACCAAGTTTTCTGCCGGTAGGGCGCGCAGGATGGCTTCAGTCACGGCCTCCCAGCCTTGTTTGCGGTGTGAGCCTGCTTGGCCCGGCGCGACGGTGAGCACCCGGTTGAGTAGCAGCACGCCTTGTTCGTGCCAGGGGCGTAGGTCGCCGTCGGCGGTCACGGCGTGGCCAGTATCGGCGGCGAGTTCTTGGTAGATATTCGCCAGTGAACGTGGCGGTGCCCCGGTGGCTGCCGGGTGGGTGGAAAACGACAGTCCCATCGCGTGCCCGGGTGTTGGGTAGGGGTCTTGGCCGACGATGAGCACGCGGACCTTCTCCAGAGGTAGGGACAGCGCGCGGAAAACGTCGTCCTCTGCTGGCAGGTAGTCTCCTTGGCTGGCGTAGCTCATGGCCGCGATGATCTCGTCGCTCACAGTGGACAGTGCTGGGTACCAGGACTTGTCGACGCGATTGAGCAGGCCGGGCCAGGCGGAGAGTTTCTGGGCAAGCTCAGTATCGGTCATTGGAAAGACTCCCATCCTTGGTTGGCTGCGCTGTGTTGGATTGGTGTGGCATCCATACAGACATTGTGCTGCGCGGATTTCGTCCCGGCGGTGATATCACCGATGCGCCGGAAGCCGGACGGCGCGGATTTGGCCGTGGTTGCAAGCAGGGTGTGGTCTTCTCCCCCACCGAGTACCCAATCCCAGGGGTCAATGCCGAGCACCTCGCCAGCGTGGACGAGCAAGTCATCCGGGGCGAGCGCGGCAGAGTCCAGATCGACGCCTACCCCAGAACGTTGGCACAACAACTGCAGTTCGCGCAGCAACCCATCCGAGTTATCCGTCATCGCCGAAGCCCCTGCGGCACGGGCGATCATCCCACGGTTGGGGCTGAGCCACGGAGCGCAGTGGGCGTCGACAAGCGAAGTCAGCTCCCGGGGAATACCCGCCCGGCCAAACCGCTCCAACAACGCCAGCCCGGCGGCCGACCACCCCAGACGACCATGGGCAACCAGCTGCTGCCCGGCGCGCGCCCGGTCCAAAGTCAGCGGGCTACGGGAACCGCCCAACGAACCCACAGCGGTAATCGTGACGATGAGCTGGTTCGACTTGGTGACATCACCGCCGACCAACTCAGCGGTGTACCGGCGGGCCCGGGTGCCAATGCCTGCAGCAATACCGCGCACGACCTCCAGCGGGGTCTCCGGCGGGGCGGACAGCGACAACAACACCGCAGTCGGGCGCGCACCCATGGCCTCAATATCGGCGAAATTTTGCAGGATGGCTTTCTGTCCCACCTCTTCTGGGCTAGACCAATCCAGGCGGAAATGTCGGCCTTCCACCAAAGTGTCCGTGGCGACTACCGTGCGCGAGTTGGGTTGGCCCGGAAATAGTACCGCGGCATCGTCACCGTTAATCACTGACGGCGCAGCTTCGGTAATGGCCTGGATGACCTCACGCTCACTGACTTCACCGAGGGTACGGCGAGTTGGCTGGACTGTCTTGGCTGGCTGGGTTGGCTTATCGCTCACTCATAGCCTTTCATTCGATGCTGTTCGTTAGACTTTCGATTATGACTGCAGATCCCACCAACAGTGCAGAAAATGCAGATAGCGCAGATGGCGCTTCACCAGACAACGAGCTGGCAGCTACCGACCCGGTGGAAGGCATCGGCCGCGCCCCGATTTACACCTCGCTGGGCTTATCACTAGGCCTGGTCGCGGTGGTATTAGCGGGTGCGCGCATCATTGGTGGTGGTGCCCCGACGGTGACACTATCGGATTTGCCCGCCGAACACGCAGATTCTGCCGAATGCCAACAGCTTATCGACTCGCTTCCCGACGAAGTCGCTGACCTCCCACGCGCAGAAATCGCCGAGCCCGCCCCCGCCGGTGTGGCCGCCTGGGCCGCCGGAAGCTCTGGTGCTGGCGGAAACTACCGAGACCAAGTGAGCCTGCGATGTGGCGTGGACACTCCGTTCCAATACAGCGAATATTCACACACGCAAGTGGTTGCAGCCGACGGTGCTAGTTCTAGTGAGAACTCTAGCGGCAGCTCAAGTGACGGTAATACAGCAACCGAATGGCTCGAGGTACAAGACCAAACCCCAGGTTCAACGCTAACCACCTGGTATTCCACCAACCGCTTTCCGACGGTCGCGGTCACCGTGGACCGCGCAGGCGGCAACGCTGCAGAAAATGACGGTGCAGGCACTGGCGCTGCCGGAGAAAATACAGAGCAGGATAGCGCTGCCGCCACTTCCCGCGAGGCCCACAAAGCCATCGCACAATTGACTGGGGCAACAGAGGCCTTAGAACTTCGTAAGCACCAACCGCACCCGGCCCCGTTATCTGAACTCGCCTCCGGCAGCTCCGACGACCTCGCCGCCTGCCAGCCACTGATCAGCGCCGCCCAAGATGGTTTCACCCCGGCCGAAGGCTACGAACTGTACGACGACACCGCCAAAGACACCATCGCCTGGACACACCCGGGCTACGAGCCGATCGTGCTGCGCTGCGGCATCGCGGACCCCGACGTTCCCCTGGGTGAGCGTTTGCAACAAATCAACGAAGTGCCGTGGTTCGAAGACACCGTGCTTGCCGACGGCACTACTGCCTCCACCTGGTACCCGTTGGGTCGGGAAGTTGCGGTAGCAGTATCGACGCCGCAAGCTGCTGCGCAAGAATCGCTCTCACGCATCACTGAGCTGCTGAAGCAACACACTGCGGCCGCCCCCAATGCCGGCTAGCGCGCCGGGCCGACCTAGCTAGCTGCTAGCGCGCCAGCGCGGTCTGAGTCGCTAGCACTCCGGCGCGGTCTGGGTCGCTAGCGCGACAGCGCCGTCTGGGTCGCTAGCGCGACAGCGCCGTCTGGATCATGGTATCCAACAGCTCCGGGTAGGCAACACCACTGGCCTGGAATACCTGCGGGTACATCGAAATCGGCGTAAAACCTGGCATGGTGTTGATCTCATTGATCACCGGGCCGGATGCGGTAACGAAGAAATCCACCCGTGCCAGTCCCTGGCAATCAAGTGCCCGGAATGCGGCCTGCGCCATGTCCTGCAGCTGGCCGGTAAGCTCGTCATCATACGGGGCCGGAATGGTCGGGGTGACAACGTCGGCAAGATACTTAGTTTCAAAACCATAAAAGCCCTCTTCGCTGGCAGCAATATTGTTCAGCTTCGCTGGCACGGAAGCCACGATGCGGCCATCTGGATACTGCAAAACACCAACCTCGACCTCATCGCCGACGATCTCGGTTTCCACGATCGCCTTGCCTGCCACATCCGCATCACGCGCAGCATCCAGCGCAGCCGGGAAATCCTGCCAATCAGTGACCTTGGAAACCCCAATCGAGGAGCCACCGCGGGCCGGTTTCACAAACACCGGCAGGCCTAAACGCTGCTTGTCGTCGTCGGCAAGCACTTCACCTGCCCCGACGACTGCCTCCGGGGTGACCGGCAGCTGCTCAGCAACCAGCAGCTTTTTCGTGTACTCCTTGTCCATGCTCGCCGCCGAAGACAACACACCGGTGCCCACATACGGAATATCGGCTAATTCCAGCATGCCCTGAATGGTGCCGTCCTCACCAAACGGTCCATGGAGGACGGGGAAGACCACATCGAACTCTGCATGCACTTTACCGGTGGTGAGATCGTGCAGCACCCTACGCTGCGGGTTCAGCGATAATGCAAGCTCGTCACGCAGCGTAACTTCCGGCAACTGGCCAGCAACAATTTTTAAGCCCTGCTCGCCTACCGTGAACACACCGTCTTTAGTGATGCCGACAGGAATAACCTCATAACGGTCCGGGTCCAAGTGAGCCATGACCGCCGAAGCGGATACGCAAGAAACCGAATGCTCGGTGCTCCGACCACCATAAAATACTGCCACGCGCGTCTTGTTTGTCATGCGCGTCATGCTACCACCGGCACACCGCGTTTCTGCGGCTTATCCGGGCTACTCCGACTTTTTCGATCGCCCCATCAGCGAAACCATCATATCGGCCACCGCGAGATCTTTATGGCACACCGAATACACCGCCTGGGTCAGCGGCATATCGACGTTATGGTCCTGGGCAAGCTGGAAAATCGAATTCGACGAAATCACGCCTTCCGCCACCTGGCCTTTCGTTGCGGCTTTCGCTTGCGCCAAGCTATCTCCCAGCCCCAAACGCTTGCCAAAAGTACGGTTGCGGGACAACTCCGAGTTACACGTAGCCACCAGATCACCCAAACCGGCCAGGCCTGCGAAGGTGCGCTCGTCGGCGCCCAGGGCGTTGCCTAAGCGGGTAATTTCTGCCAACCCGCGGGTGATCAGCGTGGCCTGGGTATTTTCCCCCAGACTCAACCCGGTGGCCATGCCGCAGGCCAGCGCAATGACGTTTTTACAAGCCCCGCCGAGCTCGCAGCCGATGACGTCGGTATTGGTATACGGGCGGATATAGTGATTCGCCACCGCGGCCTGCACCAGCTTCGCGCGGTTTTCATCCACGCAAGCGATCACGGTAGCCGCGGGCTGTTCCAAAGCAACCTCGCGCGCCAGGTTCGGCCCCGATAAAACAGCGACGCGGTCTTCTTCAATGCCGGCTTCCACGATGACTTCCGTCATGCGCTTCAAGGTGCCGCGCTCAATGCCCTTCGAAATCGACAGCACCGTGGCATCGTTGGGAATCAGCGGCGCCCAGGCACTGACGTTATCGCGGAGAGTTTGCGAGGGCACGCCACACACCACGATTTCCGAACCGCCCAGCGCGGCCGCGATATCCGTGGTGACTTCCAGGGCGTCGGGAAGCGTAATACCCGGCAAATAATCCGGGTTTTCCCGGGTGTTGCTGATGGCTTCTGCCAGCTCTTGACGCCGCGCCCACAAGCAGACGTTATTTCCGGCATCGGCGAAAACTTTTGCCAGCGTGGTCCCCCACGAACCAGCTCCCATGACCGCGACCCTCATTGCGCCTCCTTGAAATACATCCCCACCAGCCTACCGGGTGGGCAGGTGCCACCACCAGACGATAGGCACAAAATTAGGCACAAATTGAACAGGGGGGTTAGGCTCGGGTTGGGCACGTGCTGGTTATGCAAAATGCGATAGTTTTCGGAAAGATAGTCATCATGGTGAAAAAATCCCAGATGAGCGAAGCTGATAAAGATAACCAGAGCGGATTTAGTCTGTCCGCCCGCTACCACCAGATCGCCAAAAACCCCGGCGCCGACTACCCCAAGCCGACGCTGGCCGCCGGTGCCGTCTTGTGGCGCCGCGGGGACAACGGCACTGCAGAGGTCGCGGTCATTCACCGCCCGCGTTACGACGATTGGTCACTGGCCAAAGGCAAAGTTGATCCCGGTGAGTCGTTGGCAAGCTGTTGTGTGCGCGAAATCGCCGAGGAGACCGGCTACCAGGTGCAGCTCGGCTCGCTGCTGGGATCAGTCAACTACCCAGTGCAAGGCCGCACCAAGGTGGTGTTTTACTGGAACGCGGAGGTCACCGGCGGGAAATTTCGGAAAAATGATGAGGTCAACAAACTCCGCTGGCTCAGCGTAAACGAGGCATGCGACAAGCTGACCTACGACACCGACCGGCGAGTCTTGGAACAGGCAGCCACCCGGCATGACGACGCCGTCGACACGCGCGTACTGTATGTGCGCCACGCAAAAGCACATGACCGCAAAACCTGGAGCGGCGATGACAATCTGCGCCCGCTGCATAAAAAAGGGCGTCGGCAAGCAGAATTTCTGGTGCCCATGCTAAGTGCGTACAAGCCGACCGCACTGTATTCCGCAGAACCGGCACGCTGTCAATCCACCATTGCCCCGTTGTCCGACGCACTAAGCCTGCCAGTCACTACCGAGCAGATTGTGGGGGATGCCGGACTGGATGACCTTGCCGCAGCCACCGCGCGATTCCGGGAGATTGCTACCGGCGGTGGAGTCCCGGTCATCGTCTCACAAGGTGGGATGATGCCGGAGATCATCGAGACTTTAGCGGCCGAGACCGACTTTGACATCGAACCGCGGGAATTTAAAAAAGCCGGCACCTGGGTGCTCGCGCTGCGCGAAGGCACGCTCGTCGGTGCCGACTATCTGGCCTCGCCACTGCCAGTGCGCTAGCTACGAACCTGTGGCTTGAAGCCCGGGCGGCGCGATTCGAAATCACTAATCGCGTCGTCATTTTTTAATGTCAGCCCGATATCATCCAAGCCTTCGCGCAGGCGCCAGGCCGTGTAATCGTCGATTTCAAATGGGTAGACATTCCCGCCGATCTTCACGGAACGCGATTCCAAGTCGACCGTCGCCTCAGTGCCGGGTTCTGCTTCCAGCTGCTTCCAAATCAGCTCGATATCGGTTTGTTCCATAATGCCCGCCAGCAAACCGGCTTTTCCAGCGTTACCGCGGAAAATATCGGCGAAACGCGGCGAAAATACCGCACGGAAGCCGTAGTCTCCCAGTGCCCAGACTGCGTGTTCACGAGAGGAACCGGTGCCGAAATCCGGGCCGACGAACAGCACGGAGCCATTACGGAATTCTTCGCGGTTGAGCACGAAATCATCATTTTTGCGCCAGTTGGCAAACAGACCGTCCTCGAAACCAGTGCGCGAGACGCGCTTGAGGTAGACCGCAGGAATGATCTGATCGGTATCAACGTTGGAGTACGGCATCGGCACACCAACGCCGGTGTGTGTGGTGAATTTTTCCATGGGTTGTGCTCCTCTTTGTCCTCGCTACTTTATAAATCCGCCGGGCTGGCCAGGGTGCCTTTGATTGCGGTAGCAGCGGCTACAGCTGGCGAGACCAAGTGAGTGCGTCCGCCGGGGCCTTGACGGCCTTCGAAGTTGCGGTTTGACGTCGATGCCGAGCGCTCACCTGGGCGCAGTTGATCCGGGTTCATGCCCAAGCACATTGAACAACCCGCGGTGCGCCATTCCGCACCAAAGTCGGTAAAGATCTTGTCCAAGCCTTCTTCTTCGGCTTGCTGTTTGACCCACGCCGAGGACGGCACCACCATCATGCGGGTATCCGGAGCCAGCTTGTGTCCGCGGACGACCTCGGCGGCAGCTCGCAGATCCTCAATGCGCGCATTGGTGCACGAGCCCAAGAAAACAGTGTCGATCTTGATATCACGTAGTGGAGTACCTGGCTGCAGGTCCATGTAGGCCAGGGCTTTCTCTGTAGCAGCGCGGTCGCTATCATCAGTGCAGTCTTCCGGGTTCGGCACCACTGCGTCTAGCGGCAATCCTTGACCTGGGTTAGTTCCCCAGGTGACGAATGGGCGCAGCGCAGAGCCATCGATCTCCACCACAGTGTCGAACTCGGCACCGTCATCCGTCGGCAAGGTCTTCCAATATGCAACAGCCTCGTCAAAATTTTCCGGGGCGAATTCGCGCCCGCGCACGTAATCAAAGGTCTTTTCATCAGGCGCGACCATTCCGGCACGCGCACCGGCTTCGATAGACATATTGCAGATGGTCATGCGCGCTTCCATCGAAAGCTTCTCGATAGCCTCGCCGCGATATTCAATGATGTGGCCTTGCCCGCCGCCGGTGCCGATCTTCGCGATGATCGCCAGGATTAGGTCCTTAGCCGTTACGTCTGGCTGCAGTTCACCGCTGACCTCAATGGCCATGGTTTTGAAAGGCTTCAGCGACAGCGTCTGCGTGGCCATAACGTGCTCCACCTCAGAGGTGCCAATGCCCATGGCAATCGAGCCGAATGCCCCGTGGGTGGAAGTATGCGAATCACCGCAAACGATGGTCATGCCTGGCTGCGTGATCCCGAGCTGTGGGCCGACGGTGTGGACAATGCCCTGTTGCTTATCCCCCATGGAATGCAGGCGGATGCCGAATTCTTCGCAGTTTTTGCGCAGCGTGCCCACCTGCGTGCGGGAGGTTTCTTCTTTGATCTCCAGCAGGTTACCTTTGGTAATACCTTGCGTTGGCACATTGTGGTCCTCGGTGGCCAGGTGTAGCTCCGGGTGCCGCATCGCACGACCATTCATCCGCAGCCCGTCAAAAGCCTGCGGGCTGGTGACTTCGTGTAGCAGCTGAAAGTCGATGTAGATCAGGTCTGGTTTGCCGTCTTCTCCTTCGACGACGACGTGATCGCGCCATACTTTTTCGGCCAGAGTGAGTTTTTCTGTCATGGTTTCCACCTCACTTGTTATCCCACATGTTAGGAAGATAGTATCATGGTATGGGACGGTATAGTGAAATCTCGGGAATCAAGGTGCTCGATCGTGCAATTGCGATTATGAAAGCCACCGCGACAACCCCCATGAACCTCTCCGAGCTGTGCGCCGACACCGGCATACCCCGCGCCACCGCACACCGGATTGCCAGCGCATTGGAGATGCACCAGATCTTGGCACGCCACGGCGACGGACGCTGGGGTGCCGGACCAGAACTTCCCGGATCCCAGGATAAACTGGTGGCCACAGCTACCCCATTTATGGAAAATCTGATGGAATCAACTGGCGAATCCGTGCAGCTTTACCAGCGCCGCGGCGACGAGCGCATCTGTATCGCCGCCTGCGAACCAACTTCAGGTTTACACAACGTGGTGCCGGTAGGTTCGACGCTGACTTTGAACTCAGGGTCAGCTGCCCGGGTTTTACTTGCCGACGTCACCCCTGATGAGCGCGACCGAATCCTTGCCACCGCCTCCTATTCGCTTGCCGACGTCACCGAGGCCGCCGAACGCGGTTGGTCGGAATCCATCGGCGAACGCGAACCAGGCCTGGCCAGCATCTCGGCACCGATATTTGATGCCAGTAATTCTCTAGTCGCAGTGCTCTCCGTTTCCGGGTCCACCGAGCGCATGCACCCCAGCCCTAGCGAGTGCTACGCAGGAATTATCCAACAAACCGCGCGGGAGTTGAGCGCACAACTATAGATGTGCAATGGTTTAAGATTAGCTTTATGCGTTTGTTCTCTGCTTTGCGCGGTTACCGCCCCCTCTACAAGGCTACGGTCTCGCTCGTCGGCTGTGTGACTATTGCGAGTTGTGCTGGTTGTTCTGCTGCATCGAATATGGCCGCAAATGTCTTTGGTGATGGCGCGACGACGACACGGACTTCCACGGTAGTCGAAACTGCGTCCGCAGACGCGAACAGCAGCAAGAATGCGAGCGCTTCTACAAACGACGACTCAGCACAAGGATCCACAAGCAGCAGCGATGCTCGCGAACCGCACACGCCGTCGGAAAGCCGGACCGGCTCATCGGAGAGCGCTAGCGAAGCAGAACAACGGGTCTACAACGAATTGAAAAGCCAAGTTTCCGGGCTCAAAGTCGGATCCCATATCCACCTTGATGGCATGAACCTCGAGGTATGCGTGTATGGCGATGGCCTGGGGATCTCGATCACCGCCGTCGATGCGAATAAAGGCAATACCTCATGCGAGTTTGCCGCAAACGTCGCACATGCCCTGATAGACGGTGTTTCTTTCGACGACGGACTGCGCGCAACTTTACCGCGCACGGTTTCCGTTAGTTCCCCGGTAACCGAGCACAAATACGATATGCGCTGCATCAACGAGCCCACGAAAATCATCCGCTGCACCGGCGGCAATGATGCGCTTGTGGTGCTGCGCTAACCAGCCTAGGCACTGCCCCGCCAGCACAGCAGGCCCCCTCCCGTACACAGACACAACGCTGAAAGGTTCGGTGTTGCATGCATGCCAAGTGAAAAAGACACTCCACAGCCGGCACTGATGTGGTTTCGGGATGATCTCCGCTTGCAAGATAACGCGGCACTCGCTTGGGCTGCGAAGCAAGGACCAGTAATTGCCGTTGTTATCGATGAAGATGCAGCTGTAACAGGGGCCCGGGCACTAGGCGCAGCCGCGCGTTGGTGGTGGCAACGCAGCGTGCACCAACTGAACAAGCGTTTGGCTACCCACGGTGTTCCGCTGCTGTATTACCAGGGCGATCCGCGCGAGATCATTCCTACCGTCGTCGAGAAATTCGGGGTATCCGCGGTGGGCTGGTCACGGCGCTATCACAAGCCTTTGCGCGAGCTGGATGCAGAAATTAAACAGGTGCTGCATGAGCGCGGCGTAGCTGCGAAAAGTTTTCCCGGACACTTATTAACCGAGCCCTGGGAAGTGCAGACACAACAGGGCAAGCAATATAAGGTCTACACTCCGTTTGCGAAAACCGCCCGCACTATTGCAGAAGATAATGTTGCCAGCTACCTCAACAATGTCAATGATCAAGCCCGTTCGCCGACAAGTCATGATGAACTAGGTCCAACTGGGATCGCAGGCCCCGGCATAGATTTTCCCGCCCCGCCCCCGCTGCCTGACTGGAACGAGCCCGACTGGACGCATTCCCTAGCCCAACACTGGAGCCCCGGAGAAAACCCGGCCTGGCAGGTCGCCGAAGGGTTTCTAGACCAATTAGCGGCGGCTGCACGGAAACAAGCGCCACACTATGTTGCTGATCGTGACCGTTTAGATAAGCAGGCAACTTCCCGGCTATCACCGTATTTACGCTTCGGCGAGATCAGCATCCACCGCCTGTGGGCTCTGGTTACCGAAGCGAGTGATACTGGGCGCATTGCTGGCGAGGACGCCTCTGCATTCCTACGTGAATTATTGTGGCGCGATTTTGCGTGGCACCGTCTCTATCATTTGCCAGAGCTGCACCGGCGCAATGTGCGGGAGCAATTCGATCATTTCGATTGGCACTGGGATGAAGAAGAAGCCCGACGCCTAGCGAACACGCGCCGAGATCCGCGTTGGCCAGAAACCGAGAAAGACATTCCGGAGGTCGCCACAGCCGACGATTTTCGCGACGTCTTCTCGGCATGGCGGGCTGGGAAAACGGGCATTGCGGTGGTTGATGCCGGGATGCGCGAATTGTGGGAAACCGGCACTATGCACAACCGGGTGCGCATGGTGGTTGCGAGTTTTTTGACGAAGAACCTCGGTATCCATTGGCGCCACGGTGAAGCGTGGTTCTGGGACACCCTGGTGGATGCTGACCCAGCATCGAACCCTTTCAATTGGCAGTGGGCTGCTGGTTGTGGCGATGACGCTGCACCATATTTCCGGATTTTCAACCCTGATACTCAGGCCAAGCGTTTCGACCCCGATTACCGTTATATCCAGCACTGGGTTCCAGAGTACGCGACTCCGATGTATCCGCAGCCGGTGGTAGATCTGAAAGAATCCCGTCGCCAAGCCTTAGCGTCTTACGACGAGATCAAAAACTAACACCCGCGGCCCGAATACACGGACCGCGGGTGAAAGCCAACTGAGCTTATTAGTCAGTCGCTTTTGTCAATCGCTTCTTAGTCGTTGACGTAGAAGGACTGCTTGTTCACGAACTCATCAAGCGCCAGCACGGAAAGCTCACGGCCGAAGCCGGAGTTCTTCACGCCACCGAATGGCAGCACTGGCGTCATGGCCTGTGGCAGGTTGACGTGGATCATGCCGGACTCGATCTTGTCGGCAACCTTCTTGGCACGTTCTTTGTCTTCCGAGAAAACTGCGCCGCCCAAGCCGTAGTTCGAGTTGTTTGCCAGCTCGATGGCTTCTTCTTCCGAGCTCACGGAGTAGATCTCAGCAACTGGGCCGAAGAATTCGTCGTAGTAGGACTCGGAACCAACTGGCACGTCGGTCAGCACAGCTGGGCTGTAGTACGCAGCGGACTCGTGCAGTTCACCGCCGGTGTGCAGCTTGGCACCTTCTTGCACCGCACGCTGTACCTGGTCGTTAAGCTTCTCCGCAGCATCGCGGGAAGACAGTGGGTAGAACTCGCCCTCGTTCGGGTTGAGTGGATCGCCAGGCTTGTAGGATTCTGCGATACGCACCATCTCATCAACGAACTCGTCGTAGATATCCTCCATGACAATGATGCGTTTGTTCGAGGTGCACGCCTGACCAGTGTTGTCGATGCGCTTTTCCCAAGCGACCTTTGCTGCGTCCTTGACATCGTTCGTATCCAGCACGATGTATGGGTCAGTACCGCCCAACTCAAGCACGCACTTCTTCAGTGCTTTACCTGCCTGTGAAGCAACCGCGGCACCTGCGCGCTCGGAACCAGTCAGGGAAACGCCCTGAATGCGCTTATCAGCAATGATAGTGGAGATCTGGCCGTGATTAGCATAAACGTTGTTGAAAACGCCTTCTGGTAGACCTGCCTCGAGGAAGATCTTCTCGAACGCTGCCGACGACTTCGGGCAGATCTCGGCGTGCTTCAAAATAATGCCGTTGCCGTTCATCAAGTTCGGGCCAGCAAAGCGGGCAACCTGGTAGTAAGGGTAGTTCCACGGCATGATGCCCAGCAGAACACCGAGTGGCAAACGACGCATCACTGCCTTACCGCCAGGAACCTCAATTGGCATATCAGCGGAGTATTCTTCTGCACGATCCGCGTAAAACGCCAGAATATTAGCGGAGAACTCAACCTCTCCTTCCAGCTCTGGGATCTGCTTACCCATTTCTTCTGCAGCGATCTTTGCTAGCTCGGTTTTACGCTCACGCAGCAAATCCGCAGCCTTGTTAACAATCTTGGCGCGCTCTGCGAAAGTGGTGTTCCGCCAAGTCTGGAATGCCTCATGAGCCTTGCTCAAAACATCCTGGATTTCCTGGTCTGTCGCCGTATCAAATGATTCGACGACCTCGTTCGTGGCCGGGTTTTGTACGCGATATGGAATGGACATGATAAAAAACTTCCTTTGCAAGATCAGAGAATCGTTTGCAGTTAATGTTCAGTTTGATTAGAGACTACCGAACACCATGTGATTTTCACACCGCGCGAAATACACAGGGCATAACACGCAGATTTTGGCGTTGGTAGTTGTTACCATTATGCAGCGTCTTTGACGACGACGCCGTCGTCCTGCTTCAGATACGCTGCTTCTGGATCGAGAATACCTATGATTAGCTGCTCGTTTCTTGCAATCTCCTCCTCTAAAGCTCCCGGGTTCTTACGCAACAGATCGAATCTTTCGGCCACAGTTGGTGTCGAAAACTCGAGAATCTGTTGCATTCGTTGGCACGCAATTCCGTACGTCTCCGGAACCCCCACCATGCGGCCTGCGACCTTCCACAGGTAGTAAATGTCCTGCTGTTCTTCCTTGGTCCAGGTATAACCCCAGAGCAGTATGTACACGACGCACATGCGCATGCATTGCCCGCACCATGCCAGTATGGAAGAAGCCTTCTCCTCCAGGTTGCAAGCCGTCCGGCAGATACAAAGAGTACGTCCAGTAGGGAGTGCGCCTGGGATTAGCGCATAGCTTCTGCAGATGTATCGTGCAGCGCGTAATCGGTCTTGACGTCAAGGTTGTTTTTCTCAAGGTGTTTTTGCACCAATTCGAAATTATCCAACCATGGCGGCCGCCCATCCTGGGCACGTTTTTGTTTCCGCTTGTTCGCCCCTGGAAGGTGATCTTTTGCGCGGTAGAAAGCCGCCTCAGCCCGAGCTTTCGCAGCAAAAGCCGCTGCAATGGGCTTGAGAGTGGCGTTTTCCCACTTAGTATCTTTCACCATGAATCGAACGTCGTCTTCTCCGACGATGAGGGTGAGCGCACCCAAGACGACAGCTGGAATCTTCTTATCAATTTCCTCGAGAGCGCTCATTAACGCTGTAGAAATCTGTACGCGGTAGTCGCTCGACATGCCACCATTGGCGTAGATGTAATCCGTCATTTTGCGCATTTCATCACCGGTTTTCGGGATAATGCGGTCTTCGGCCCCCATGACATAAAGAACGTAGGCCCAATACATCGCTACATCGTCCCAGTCTCGTCCAGAATGTGGCCGACCGAAGAATTCATCAATAGCCAACGGCATGAGCGCAAACCATCCCTCACCAGAAACCAAGAAGCTCGAGCCGATTGGGCGTCCAAAGGTGTTGTAGTGGTCTTTACCCCAGAGACGTTCCAGTCCGCGATTAGCTTGCGCATGTGCAACACGTACCCGAACTGCGGCTTTAAAACCATCGCTATAGCGATCAAAAACGCCATGGCGCCCGAGATCAACGAAGAACTGCACAGTTTCTTTAACTCGTTGCATGGCTTTATTTTCAAACATGGCCGTTTGTGCAGTTGCGGCAGACGTACGGTCTTCCATTGCAGTTGCCCAATAGGCAAAGGCGATGGCCAACAGCTCTGAAGAAGGCGTGACGTTATAATATGCAACTCGCCCACGCTCAGCTGCTTCCAGGTCCAGCCATTCCGGCAAGTGGTCGACGTGGTCGAAAAACGCCAGCAATTCCGGCTCCGGGTTGTTTACCGCCTCAATTCCCTGATTCAACGCGACTTCGAAATCGGAACGGCCCTTTTTCGCACCGACGCGCTTGAACATCTCAGCCAGCGCGTTGCCTTGTTCATCAGTCTGCCACATGTGGTCATCCAACAAACGCGTTTGCAGCGAATCATAGGTCCATTGATCACGAACGTGATGCCACTTATCGAAAATATTGTGGCGCAGTGTTGACCATGATGGTTTCGCAGTACGACGTTCTGGTGCCGGGCGAAGAGGCATACCATCTCGGTAAAAATAGCGGTAGTCCTCGTAAGGATTTTCCGAACGAGGCAAAATCTCCAATTCCCCAAGCGCGTGGGAAACGTGAGCCGTCTTCTGTTTCTCGTGATGGTTTGTGGTGGGACTAGACATTGTAATCTCCGTAATCTCGATAGCCCTCGAGCAACAATTGTGATCTACATCATTAATGAATTGAGTATATAGCGCCATTCACAAAATCTTGCATTGTTGGCGACGTAATGTTTATATATGGCACAATTGCACAATCAAAATCATCGGATTGTGCAATCAGAATAGAAACTGCGAAGTAGCTAAGAATGATGTCGCACCCTGCGACAAAAAACGCTGGTCGCTAGATTAGTCGTCTTGGTCACAACGGCGCAAGACGAGTTTTTCTCCCTCAGCACGAGATACACACGTAGCAATACGCCCTGCTTGGTGCTGTTCAGTACTAAACACCGAATCACGATGATCAGCAGCTCCTTCCACCACCATCATCTGACAGGTGCCACACGTACCTTCCTCACAGGAGGTATATACCGGAACATCATGCCTATCGAGAACCTCGGCGATCGTTTCCCTGACGCCGATAGTGAACTTTTCGCCATCGACCTCTACGACAAAAGGTTCGTCTCCTTCTTGGTGCGCCGAAGTCCGAGGATGAAAATTCTCATTATGAATACGAGTATCCGGCAAAAACTCACGAGCCACCGCACGGGCGGAATCCATGAACCCGGCAGGACCACACATATATACATGCACACCATGGAAACGAGCTGGATCGTCTTTCCCCAACACTTTCCGGGTAGCACGCTTCAAAAAGCCACCACTGCGTTGTTCTGGTTCCGGTCCTTCAATAACCTCTCGAACCATAGCAGTGTGGTCTGCCCTGCGGTTTTCACCAAAGACAAATTCCACGTTATCGGGACACATCTGCTTGAGTTCTTCGGACAGTGCCGCTTCCTCTGCAGATTTCGCCACGTACAAAACTTGAAAATTTGCGCCTTTTTCGTGCAGCCTGCGAGCGTGCTCGAAAATGGGTGTAATGCCTACTCCAGCAGCAAGAAAAACGTGGCGTTGTGCACCTCTAATCATAGGAAAGTTATTCCGCGGTTCGGAGATTTCTAACCGCGCGCCTTCTTCTAATTCATGCGCAGCAATTGAACCACCACGTGAATCAGGCTCGCGCTTTACCGCGATCCGGTAACAACTAGGGGCATCTCCACCGTTGCTAGCCTCTTTCCGGTCTCCGTGAGTGTCAAAATTGTCCGCGGAATTACCTCCAGAAGATTGTTCATCAGAGGGTAAACGGTACAACGAATACTGCCGCATGAAACCACCAGGCAAGTGCACATCGATATGCGCTCCCGACGTAAAGTTCGGCAATACTTCTTCACCTTCGGGCACCAACTTGAATGCACTGATCGATGGAGTGCATCGAGTGATCTCATCTACGCGAACATACATTGTGTCTACCCTCTCATACCGACGATTAACCTTCGAGAAGTTTCGCTACATAGCCTGTATTGAAATCTCCCGAACGGAATTTCTCGCTGTCCAACAGCATTGCTTGGAATGGTGCAGTGGTAACCACACCTTCCGTCACTAACTCATCAATCGAGCGCAACATCCGAGAAATCGCTTCATCGCGGTCTTCCGCCCAGACAATAAGCTTTCCGACCATCGAATCATAAAACGGCGGAATCGTATAGCCAGTTTCAATGTGGGTATCCATACGCACACCAAAACCGCCTGGGGCACGGAATTCGGTGATTTTTCCTGGACGCGGTGCGAAGTTCTCGTTAGGATCCTCCGCGTTGATGCGGCACTCAATGGCATGGCCTTTGATGTGCACATCGTCTTGGGTGATCGACAGCGGCAAGCCAGAAGCAATACGCAGCTGCTCTTTAATCAGGTCGACGCCGGTGACCATCTCGGTGACAGGGTGCTCCACCTGGATACGGGTATTCATCTCGATGAAATAGTACTTGTTCTCCGTGTTATCGAAAACAAACTCCACGGTACCGGCATTTTTGTATCCAACTTCTTTACAGAGGTTAATAGCCGCCTGTTCTAGCCCGGCACGCAATTCCTCGTCGATAGCCGGCGAAGGCGCCTCTTCAATCAGCTTTTGATTACGTCGCTGCGAAGTGCAATCGCGCTCGCCCAATGCAACAGCGTTTTCGCCATCAGCCAGCATCTGAATTTCGATGTGGCGGATGTCCGTCAGATAGCGCTCGATGTAGACAGATGGATCGTTAAACGCAGTTTCTGCCTCGGACATAATTTCGTCCAAGTCTTTGGCTAGCGTGTCTTCCGATTCCACCACACGCATACCACGGCCTCCACCACCGGCAGCTGCCTTAATCAACAACGGGAATCCTGCTTCTTTGGCAATTTTGAAAGCCTCATCAACATCACTCACCAAGCCATCGGAACCTGGCACAGTCGGTACGCCGGCCTTGCGTGCCACTTTCTTCGCGGCAATCTTATCGCCCATCAAGCGAATGTGGTCTGCCTTCGGGCCGACGAAACCAATTTCTTCTTCCTCGACCATGTCGACAAAGTCTGCTTTTTCCGAAAGGAATCCGTAACCCGGGTGAATCGCATCTGCACCAAAGGCCATTGCTGCAGACATAATCAATTCCGGATTGTTGTAGCTTTTTGCAGCGTTAGCAGGGCCAATGCATACGGCTTGATCTGCCAGCTTCACCGGCAACGAATCTTTGTCACCTTCGGAATATGCAAGGATCGATTTGATGCCGAGCTCACGGCACGCGCGAATGATGCGCAGGGCGATTTCACCGCGGTTAGCGATCAGCACGCTGTTTAATAATGTGCTCATAGGGAACAAACCTCGCAGCTTACTTCGGCTCGATAACCATCAATGGCTGACCGTGTTCGACTGGATCTTCGTTGTCAACAAGAATTTCTTTGACGGTTCCAGCGACCTTGGATTCAATGTTGTTCATCAGCTTCATCACTTCGACGATGCACAGAACCTGTCCTTCTTCGACTTCATCCCCGACCTCAACAAACGCCGGTGCGCCAGGCTTTGGAGCAGCATAGAAAGTACCCACCATCGGCGAGGTGACGGTTTCTCCACTCGCCTGTCCGGCGTTACCGCTAGCTGCAGGGGTTGATTCCTCAGTTGGTTTCTGGCTAGCTGAGTCGGCTTCCGCTGGCTTTTCCGCAGGCGCCTGCTGGGCAGCAGGAGCTGAGGTAGGAGCGTTATTCGAAGGCTGCGATGGAGCTTGCGCCGGGGCGGCGGGGGCTGCATTCAGCCCGCCTGGGGTCCGTGACATCGCAATCTGGATATCACCGTAGCTTACAGAGAGTTCTTCAATGTCTTCGTTGAGGTTGACCCACTTCAACAGGGACTTGAGTTCTTTGAGGCTGGTGTTGTCAGTCATAGCGTGAATTACTTCGCTTTCTTTGTCAGGTTGATGTCGAGATCTGGGGCAGAAATGTGGAATTGACCAGAATCCGCAGAATCGTAAACAGCCTTGATTAACGCTGTCAGTGCACCGGCTGCTTCTGCATCACCACTAGTGCCTTCAGCGACAGCTTTGTGCATCGCATCGACTTGGCCACCGGCAAACATGGCGCGCAGCAAGATCGTATCCAGGTCTTCATCTGGGTGGCGCTCTTGTAATCCCGGCAGCATTGGTTCGAGTTCAGGACGTTCTTCGGAAATTTCCGAAGACCCGTTGGCCAAAATCTTTTCGCGCGCATTCGGCTCGATAGGAGCCAAAAGTTCGCCGTAGTATTCCAAGGCGTATTTCTTCACCTCATTCGGAACCACGCTGTAACGGTCACCCGACATCACGTTCATCACGGCTTGTGTACCAACAAACTGTGCAAACGGCGTAATCATGATTGGATACGCGAGTTCTTCACGTACCCGAGCAACCTCATACAGCAATTCTTCGAAGCGATCGCCCAGACCCGCAGTTTCTAGCTGCGACTGGAAGTTCGTCAGCATGCCTCCAGGAAGCTGATGCATGTAATGCAGACCGCCATACGCACGTGGCTCGCCCAATGGTTTATCTTCATTGTCAGCGATTTCCTGTAGGCGCTCACTCACACGCTCAAGACGTTCGTCGTCAATGTTGACCGTATACCCTAGCGCGCGAAGGTCGCGTACCAGGCGCTGTGTCGACGGTTGTCCAGGACCGTCTGACAGCGGCTCGGTGGATGTATGAATAGCGTCAACACCGAGTTCTGCCGCAAACAGGTAGACCAATGGGGACAAACCGGTCAAGCTGTGCGTGTGGACTTCCAAAATACGATCGCCGATGGCCTCACGAATCGCCGGAATGATGGTCTTGATGCGATCTGGGGTGAGCAAACCGCCGGCGTCTTTGAGCATGATGCGGTCGACGTCTGCGCGTTCGACAAGCTCTTTAGCCTTTTCGACGTAGAGTTCGTCGGTGTGCACTGGGGATAAGCAGTATGACAAGCAACCGAAAGTCTCAGCTCCCAGCTCTTTTGCCAATACCAAACCGTCGACAATGTTATCGACGTCGTTCAAGCCATCAAAAGCTCCAATGACACGGAAGCCATTGGCATAGAGACGTTCAACCCAGCCACGAATTACGTCGTCGGGAAGAAAGTCGAATGATGCCAAGTTCTTGGAGCGAATTAACGCTCGGAACTTGGAATTCGGAGCGGCCTGGTGGACTTTACGCACACGCTCCCACGGATCTTGCTGTAGGTACCGCACAGAAACATCGAATTGAATTGGTGCAACCAAATCGATGTGCTCGAAACCTGCTTGGTCGAGATCTTCGATCATGGACATAATATGCTCGGTGGTCATACGGGTTGCCCAAATGGACTGGTGGGCGTCACGCAGCGTGGTATCAACGATTTTGATTTCGCCACGGCACCCCTCTTCACGTCCACCAGCAGCCAGGATTTCTGCAATGGTCTCTGTGCTGAGTTCTTCCGGACTCAAACCATTCATGTGTCCTCCTACAGGATAATTCTCGGCTCGCGGATTGATTGAGCGAGAAGCCAACGACGAAACTCAATTTAGTGATGGGATTCACTTATTTGATGTCTTCATGCTACCCAGCACACGAAAAAATACCGCAGTAAAAATCTGCAAAAAGATCTCACGAGTTTTGTGTACTTTGCACAGCCACACAGTTTAAGCAGCAATTTCACTTCACAAATCAACCACCCGACCTCCTGATTATCAGACGGCCAAAACCTACCCCTCACCCCCATTCGGGGCGCCTAGTGAACGAACGTTCTCTATGTGAACACCACAAGCTTTTCCCGACCTGAATCGCGCAATACAACACAACCAGCAATAAACATCCTGGATATGACGGTTTTAGATAGGATAAAAATCGAAATAACGAACCAAAATAACGAGGTGTCCCCCAGTTTTATCAGCCTCAGGCCGGTTCGACGCATGCTAGCTTTATGAGCGATTTGGATCACAATATCCAGCGACTATCACGAGCACCACCGCGAACCAAGGAGGGGTAATGACATCCAAAGTTGCCGGAGATTACGGCACTGAACAGCATCAGCCAGCGGATAGAAAGTCACTCGCAGCCAGTGTCGTAGGACAATTGCTCGAATGGTTTGAATGGAGCTCGTATGCCGTATTCGCACCGTTCATCGCAGCCGCCATGTTCGACCAAACAGACCCTGCCTCTGCATTGCTTGCAACATTCGGTGTTTTTGCGATCGGCTTTTTGGCTCGGCCACTTGGCGGAATTGTCTTCGGAATCATTGCCGATAAAAAAGGCCGCAAGAATGTTCTGATGACGACAATTTTGCTTATGGCAACCGCCTCAATCGTGATCGGAGTCATGCCTACTTACGAATCCATCGGGGTCTGGGCATCATTAGGTCTGTTGTTCATCCGCGTGATCCAAGGCTTCGCCCATGGTGGTGAGTCCGCAACTGCGAACTCATATATCCCCGAAATCGCACCGCCGGATAAGCGTGGCATGTGGGGTTCGCTAGTCTACGCAGCAATCTTCGGTGGTTCAGTCATTGCCTACACAATTGGTGGTCTCATCACCACCATACTGACCGACGAGCAGGTCTCCAGCTGGGGTTGGCGCATTCCTTTCTTGCTTGGCGCAGTAGCTGCGCTTGTTGCATTAATTATGCGTCGCAGCATGCAAGAATCAGAGGCTTTCCAAGCAGTCGACAACCCTACTGCGAAACTTCCGACAGCCAACGCGACCACCTCCGCCTCGCGGCCCCACGATGCGGACGGTGAAATTATCACTAAACCACGCATTAAACGACCAGTATGGGTATCGATCTTGTTGGTCATCGGTATGGTCTCGGGCGTCACAGCATCGCACTACACCTGGTCCTCATATATCTCGACCTACGCAATTTCGCACGAAGGCATGGCACCACAAAGCGCTTACTGGGTCACAGTCATCGCTCAATCTTTGGGACTCATCGCCTTGCCCCTATGGGGCAAGCTGTCTGACAAGATTGGACGCAAGCCAGTCATCTACATCTTTGGAGCAGCTCTAGCAGTCACGCAGCTACCAATGATGAATCTCATCAATAACCAACCGTGGACATTGTTGGTCGCATCCGGAGCTTCGTTGATCATCGTTGCCGCCGGTGGCGCTTTGCTCGCTCCAATTATGGCCGAGGTCTTCCCCACCGAACACCGCACCAAAGGCATTGGCCTGGCATATTCCCTGTCAGTGGCAGTATTCGGCGGTAGTGCCCCATACATCTTCCAATTGTTCGTGGCACACGACATGGCCTGGGCATCTAGTGTCTATGTCATTGCGATGGCGCTGCTGACGCTGATCAGCATGAAACTGTTGCCAGAAACCAAGGGTGTCAACCTGCACCACGTGTAGTACAAGTAAACGTACAAACAACGCCCGTGCGGTTTTTACTGCACGGGCGTTATTGCTGCCATACGCGATGACATTCAAAGATAAACTAACGAAAAATGTGGGGCCCGCTGCGTTATTTGAGCAGGAGAAACTATGGTACGACCCGCGCCACCCAACAAAGCTGAAAATTTGTTTGACGTTATTGGGCAACCTCAAAAGGAGCTTCTGTCGCTGCACGAACTGTATCTAAAGTTTCTCCGTCAGCGATTTCCACGAGAGTTAGACCCTTCTCCGAATCGACTCGGAAGACCGCAAGATCCGTGACAATCAAATCGACGCATTTGGCACCAGTCAGCGGCAAGCTGCATTCTGAGCGGATTTTTGAGCTACCGTCTTTGGTCTGGTGTGAGGTCAAAACAATGATTTCTTTGGCGCCGTGGACCAAATCCATTGCACCCCCCATTCCTTTCACCATCTTGCCCGGAATCATCCAGTTCGCCAGATCACCATATTGGGAAATCTCCATCGCGCCCAATACCGCCACATCAACGGAACGAGAACGAATCATCCCAAAAGATTGCGAGGAGGAAAAGAATGAACCACCTTCAGCTACCGTGATGGTTTCTTTCCCGGCGTTAATCAATTCCGGATCAACGTCGTCCTCAGCCGGATACGGCCCAACGCCAAGAATTCCGTTTTCAGAATGCAGGACCACTTGACGACCCTCCGGGAGATATCCAGGGATCAACGTCGGCATACCAATACCGAGATTGACGTAATCGCCATCACGCAGCTCCTGTGCCGCGCGTGCAGCCATTTCGTGTTTGGTCCACGCCATTATTTGCTCACCGTCCTAAATTCAATCCCAGTTTCTTGTGGGCCAACCCCCACGACCCGGTCAACATAGATGCCTGGCAGAGTGACCTCAGCAGGTGCAATAGCGTCAACCACCTTTTCTGCTTGCACAATGGTGACTTTCCCGGACATCGCGGCATCGGGATTGAAGTTTTGTGCAGTTTTTCGGAACACAACATTGCCAAACCGATCCGCCACTGCTGCGTGTACTAACGCGTAATCGGCACGAATACCTTTTTCAAGCACATATTCTTCGCCATCAAACTCCCGGACTTCTTTTTCCGGCGAATATTCCGCCACAGTGCCATCCGAGTTGTAACGAGCAGGGATCCCACCCGATGCAAGCTGAGTTCCGACACCAGCTTTGGTATAAAACGCAGGAATTCCGGCTCCCCCGGCGCGCAGCCTTTCGGCCAATGTTCCTTGTGGGGTGAACTCTACGGTGAGCTCGCCTGCGAGGTATTGCCGTGCGTATTCCTTATTGGTTCCTAGATACGAACCAATGGAGCGGGAGATACGGCCGTTGGAAAGCAACAAGCCGAGCCCGAAGCCGTCAGTGCCGAGATTGTTGGAAATGATGGTCAGGTCTGTAGCGCCTTGCTCACGTAGTGACTCGATAAGGACTGCGGGAATACCCACTAGCCCGAAACCACCGACGGCAATCGATGCGCTGTCGGGGATATCGGCCACTGCGTCGGCAGCAGATTTATATGACTTATCTAACATACTTCGATAGTCTAACTAGAGTTCACTTTGTGCACAACTGTTCGCACTGTGAACATCGCTGTTCGAGCATTACACTTACGAGCACAGTTGCCAAAAATTGCTAAAACACCAAGACGGAAAGGACTCAGCAGTGTCGGATACTCAAATCGTGCAATCACTCACGCGCGGGCTTGCTGTGATCAAGTCCTTCAGCGGAGAACGGCCACGACAAACGTTGTCGCAGGTAGCCACGCACACCGGGCTTGCACGTGCCACGGTTCGGCGCTCGCTACACACGCTGATCTCGTGCGGCTACGCAAGTACCGATGGCGTCGAATTTTGGCTAACACCAAAAATTCTGGAGCTCGGTTACGCCTACCTTTCCAGCCTAGGCCTGCCTGCGCTAGCCCAGCCCCATCTGGAGGCATTGTCACGCAGAATCGATGAGTCATGCTCCCTCAGTGTTTTAGAAGGTGCGGACATCGTCTACATTGCCCGCACAGCAGTGCGCCGCATCATGAGTGCCAATATCACCATCGGAACGCGGTTTCCGGCATACGCCACGTCCATGGGGCGAGTACTGCTCGCGCATTTACCCCGCACCCAGCTCGATGCTTATCTGCGAGACACACCGCTTACCGCAATTACCGAGCGCACCATCACCGATCCAGCGCTATTGCGAAAAGAGCTCAAAACCATCCGAGAAGAAGGCTGGTGCATCGTCAACCAAGAACTCGACGTGGGGTTACGGTCAATGGCAGCACCGATCTACGACGCCCACGGCACCGTCATCGGGGCAGTCAACATTTCCACCCAAATCGCTAACCACGACGAGCACTCTTTACACGAAAACCTGTTGCCAGCTCTCCTGGACTGTTGCGAAGATATCTCGTCGGACCTAGAAGCATCCCAAAACTTTTAGACCCATCACGCAGCCCGTCAGCTCTCCACTTCACCCCAAGCAAAAAGGAAATTCTCATGGCTTCCACAGCCCACGACAACCAAACCATCCCTACCATCGTCATCTGCCACCCAAAGCGCACACCAGTAGGCCGCTACGGTGGTGCTCTGAAAACCGTTCCCGTACAAGATCTCGCCAGCACGGTGGTAACGGCAGTAATGAACGATTCCGGCCTGGATCCCGCTGAAGTAGATGACCTCATCCTGGGACAAGCCTCTCCAAGCAGCGCTGCACCAGCACTCGGTCGCATCGTTGCCTTGGATTCTGGGCTCGGCCAACACGTTCCCGGCATGCAACTGGACCGCCGGTGTGGTTCTGGCTTGCAGGCAATCGCTACCGCCGCTGCACATATTGTTGCTGGTGCAGCTGATCTCATCATCGCCGGCGGTGCAGAATCCATGTCACAGACGGAATATGCCGTGGATGGGTCGATCCGCTGGGGAGTTAAAGGCGGCTCAATGGAATTGCACGACCGGCTCGCACAAGGCCGCGAAAAAGCCGGTGGAAAAAACCACCCGATTCCTGGTGGAATGATCGAAACCGCAGAAAACCTACGCCGGGAGTATTCCCTTCCGCGGAAACCACAAGACGAGCTAGCTGTCAGCTCACACCAGCGTGCAGCGAATGCGCAAAAGCAAGGATTCTTCGACGCGGAAATCGTGCCAGTCCGTATTCCACAGCGTAAAGGCGACGACATCATCGTCGACAAGGATGAACACATCCGACCAGAAACCAGCTTGGACTCATTACAAAAACTGCGTGCGGTTCGATCCAAGTTGGACAACGAGGCCACGGTGACAGCAGGCAACGCCTCCGGACAAAACGATGGTGCGGCGGCGATGATCGTCACCACTGCGGACAACGCCGAAAAGCTGGGCTTACAACCAGCCGTCAAACTCGTGGGCTGGGCCGTAGCCGGAGTAGCTCCAGAAACTATGGGGATCGGCCCAGTAGCAGCCGTCGACAAGCTGTTTCAACGCCTGCAGCTCAGCTTTGACGATATCGACCTGATTGAACTCAACGAAGCGTTTGCTGCACAAGCGCTGGCTTGTTTGCAGGAATGGGGCATCGACGCCGACGATCCCCGCTTAAACCCTTCCGGCTCCGGCATCTCTCTGGGACACCCGGTTGGTGCCACGGGTGCACGCATGATGGTCACCGCAGCGCACTATATGCACCGCACCGACGCACAACGCGGACTAGTCACGATGTGCATCGGGGGCGGCCAAGGCCTGGCAGCCATCATCGAAAAAGTCTAAGTCAAGTCTTTTCTGCTGCGGCTAGACCATCCGCACCAGCACAACGCCGAGGAAGATCCCAACCAGCCCACTGACTCGACGGGCAGTCAGTGGGCGTTGTGTTGCCCCAATCCAACCCCGCGTTTCCAGAAGTTGTCCTGCCGTAATGGTTCCAGATAACGCCGCAATTACCATCAACCCGGTACCCAGAATCGGGGCAAACAGCGCTCCCCCGACGACGAAAAACGCGCCCAGAACACCGCCGAGCCATTTCCACCACGGACCTGCCGGAATGGGGCGGAATACCCGCGAGCACCCGGGCAAAACGAGACTCAAGATAAACAGCACAGCGACGCCAACCACGAGCGAGAGCAGACCTGCATGAATTGGCGATCCAATAACTGCCCCCAAACGCCCGTTGACGGCAGTCTGGGTGGCTGAGCCCATGCCAATCGCAATACCAAAACCACGCCAAGCCCAGGCGGCTAGCCCCTGAGCGTTTCCCTCCCAGAGACGGCCACGGCCGATATCCAGCACCACCGCGGTGGCCCCCAGGACAATGAGCGCACCCAGCAGACGCAACGGCGAAACCGGCAGCACGTCATAGCCGAAAAGCCCAAAGTGATCGACAAGCAGGCCCATCAACATCTGGCCGACAATGGGCATGATGACGGTATGCACGCTCCCTATCTGTGGGAACAACAAGATATTGCCGACAATAAATAGCACCCCAAGTGGACCACCGAGAAATAACCACAGGGGGGGCGTCGGCAAGCGAAGAAAAATCCGGCACAGGCTGACCAGTGAGCAACCACGCCACCGGTAAAAGCGAGCTGACACCGATAAGGAACGAATACAACGCGGTGACGACAGGATCACGAACATCAGCACGTAAACGGGTATTAATAGCGGTTTGTACAGGCACAATTGCACCCACACCGATGGCTCCAGGAAGTGACAACATCGTGCTTATTCTTTCTGCTTCATAAAGTATTTGTGCTCGATTCGTCCCCATTTTGTCACCAACCGCCGGGCCTGACGCACCGAGTTGTAACCTACGCACAATCATCTGTGAAATAACACCGCAAAAATTGTGCACAGTAATCTGCATCACTAGCATGACCGCTAAAGAAAGAAAGGATGACCCATGACATCTTCACCAGTTGACCACAAAGCCGCCACCCAAGAGCAGTTTCCCCCAGATTCTGACGAACAGCGCGCAACCGGCACCCACGGCGAACCACGCCCAGAACAAGACCGCGAACTCAAGCGTGCACCGTTAGACGAAGATTCACTGCTGTGGCGCTACGGTGCTGACAGCCGCCTGCAGCTGATGCGCGGTTACACCGGCATCCTGCAAAACATGCACCCATCGATCGGCCAAGCGCTGCTGGATCACTCGAAGTTCTTCGAAGAGCCTTTCGCCCGCTTGGAGCGTTCCACACCACAGATCATCGAATCGATGTACACCCCATCCGATGAACTGTCGAAAAAGATTCGCGATTACCACGTCAACATTCGCGGCAAATTGCGCGATGGCCAGCGCTACCACTCCCTGAATCCCGATACCTACTGGTGGGCTCACGCAACTTTCGTCTACCGCGTGATCCGTACCCAGGACTTGTTCGGTACCCCGTTCACCCGCGAAGAGCGTGAACAAATCGTCCAAGAAGGTGTCACTTGGTGGGAAAAATACGGCGTATCCAACCGTCCGGTCTTCGACACCTACCAGGAACTGGTCGACTACATCGCTGAAATGACCGAAACCGTGCTCGAGCGCAACGACACCGTCGATTTCGCCCTGCGCACCGCCCGCGTTGAGCCCATCAAGGCACCAGATGGGGTTTCAGAGCGAGTATGGAAGATCATCTGGAAGCCAATCATGCGCAGCATGATCTGGTTGACTATCGGCACCCTGGAGCAATCGCAACGCGATATCCTGCAGGTTCCTTGGACAAAGAAGGATCAAAAGCGGTTTGACCGCTTGGCCAGCTTCATCCGTAAGGTTTACCCGAAACTGCCATTGTCGAAGCGCTACATGAACCCTGGCCGCGACGAGATGATCAAACACGAAATGTTTGACGAAAACGATCAGCTCAAGCCTATCGGCTCTTTCGACTAAGGTGCCTGCTTACGAGCAATCCGCTTATGGCACCGTAAGCTGACACATTCAGCTGTGGCGGCCCGATCGTAGTGATAAAACTGCCCGGGCCGCGTTTCGTTTTTAATACCCCTTTAATACTCCTTCCACAACGAACCCAGAAAGTTACACCATGGCACCACGCATCAAGGTTGCACCACTGCCCGATGATCTTGTGAATGGATATCTCCTGCTCACAGCCAACGTGACTGGCCGATTCCACAACGAATCTGACCGGCAAGACATTGAATCACCATTTTTGGATGAACCATTCGCACACGTTTATGTTGGCGATGAAGAAGTCGTGGACTACGCTTTCGGTCGCGCTCGTCAGGCTCAGCAACGTTGGGCAGACACTCCAATCAAACAGCGGCAACAAATTTTCCGCGATTTTCACGACCGAGTAATCGCACACCGCGAACTCCTCGTCGACATCGTGCAAATGGAAACCGGGAAAAACCGTTTATCCGCTCTTGACGAAGTCCTCGACGTAGTCAGTAACGCTCGCTTTTATGCCAACGCTGCCCCACGCCTGTTGGAAGAAAAATCCATGCCTGGAGCCATTCCTGGCCTCACCCGCTCGAAGTTGCAACGGACTCCGAAAGGCATCGTCGGACAGATCAGCCCATGGAATTACCCACTTGCCTTGGGTATGTCTGACGCGATTCCTGCACTGTTGGCAGGCAATGGTGTTGTGGCAAAACCAGACTCACAAACTCCATTCTCTCTGCTTTCCGTCCTACGGTTGCTCTATGAATCCGGCTTGCCACGCGACCTCATGCAGGTCGTCACAGGTTCTGGCCGTGTGGTCGGAAGCGCAATCGCGAATAAATGTGACTACCTGATGTTTACCGGCTCGACTGCCACCGGACGCATCTTAGGTCGTACTGCAGGTGAACGGCTCATTGGCTTTTCTGCTGAACTGGGTGGCAAAAACCCTTTGCTCATCTCCGCCGATGCCAATCTGGACCGCGCACTCCGCGAAGCAATCTCGGCATGCTTTTCCAACAGCGGTCAGCTGTGTGTATCCATTGAGCGTATCTACGTAGAAGAAGCTGTGTACGACGAATTTGTCTCACGCTTCAGCAAAGCTGTCAAACAAATGCGCCTGGCTTCCGGATTTGATTGGGATGCTGACATGGGCTCGCTGGTGAACGCTGACCAGCTTGAAACCGTCTCGACGTTTGTAGAAAATGCCAAGGACAAAGGTGCCCGCGTCATCGCTGGCGGACGCGCCCGCCCTGAGCTGGGACGATATTTCTACGAACCTACTGTGCTTGTCGACGTTCCCACCGACGCAGACTTATACCACGACGAAGTTTTCGGTCCCGTCGTCTTCATCGAAAAAGCTGCGAACCTGGACGAGGCCATCGCCAAGGCCAACGACACGTCTTATGGTTTGAATGCTGCAGTCTTTGCTGCTTCCGAAACTGGTTGGAAGGCCGCTGGACAACTACAAGCCGGCGGCGTGGGCATTAACGACGGTTACACCGCAACTTGGGCCACCGTTGCGAGCCCTCTAGGCGGCATGAAAGATTCCGGCGTTGCCCGCCGCCATGGCGACGAGGGATTACTGAAATACACGGAGCCACGCAACGTCGCGGAACAACGCGGTATTTCTATGCGCGGGCCAGCTTCGCTACCACGCAAGACGTACGGCACCTTGATGGCACAGGCAATGCTGTGGGGCAAAAAGCTGAAACTACTGCCCTAATTAGAAGCATTCCCTTATAAGGGTGCAAGGGCCTGCTACCCCGGTTGTATTATGATGACGTGCCCCGCACGTCCGACATACAGCCGGGGACTTTGCCTGTGCGCATATTCCCTACGCACTGAATCACAGAGGCACGCGACCACCTGCACACAGCGGTAGGAAACATACGAAAGCCACGATGTTTGTGAAAACACCGTGGCTATAACCAACGAACAATCGTTAGTTTTAAAGCTTATGCTCCGGCACGTTTGAACGCGTTGTCAGCGATCGGCACCATGCGCATTTTGCGTGGCAGTACTGCAAAGATGCCCCGTACGGTACGAGAGAACAAGAAGAAACGACGCTGGTCTTTCTTCGTCCAGCTCCACCCCAGTTTTTCCCGCAGATTTTCTGGAACTAGACCTGTAGAAACCCAAATGAGCAAGCGCGCAACGATCGGAGAAAGCGGCGCCCATAGCTTCGCAGGAATTGCTGGGTGCGGTGGATCGATATCGAGAACCCGGACAATACGAGACCGTTCAATGGTCTCTGTCTTCCGCAGCTTGTTGTCGATGAAATCGTTGACGTAGGCGTCGAACTCTTCGTAATTGGTTGGAGCATCCTTCGGTTCAGCGACACCGTAGTAAGAATACCACTTGCGGCATTCTTGAAAAAGCTGTTCTTTTTCTTGCTTGCTCAGCTTCGGTGAAAAATTACCAGCCAAAACATACGGCATCATTGCGAACGTGGCGTGCGCCCAGTAATAGGCATCGGGGTTCATGGAGTGGTAGCGAGTACCGTCCTCATGAGTACCTTTCACGTTGCGGTGGAAATCGCGAATCATCGCACCATATTCCTCGCCTTCATAGACGGTGCGAATAATGGGGAAAGCCGAACGGACCAGACGGGCGACTTCATTGTCAAAGAAGTTGGAGTGTTCGACCAAGGAGCGGCTGATATCTTTGTGTGTAGTTTGCAGCACACCGGCATACAACGCTGCAAACAGAGAGCGCCAATCACCGAAGCGCTGCCACAAAATGGAATCGGGTCCGAGCTCTGGTAGCTCGACTGCGGGCGCACCAGAGGCCAGATATTGGTTGGATTCACTGTCGGTCATGTGATCACGAGAACTCATGCTGGTAGTCATACGTATCTAGCTTTCTGTGAGTGGGGTGTGCGTGTGTGCAGCTTCCATGAAATCGCGCAACTGAGAGATCAGCTTTTTCCGTTCCGGTGCGGCCGTCTTCCAATAAGACCGATTGGCCGCCAGCTGACCAGGCCCTTTCACCTCAAGGCGACGGACCCAATGCTGTGCGTGATTAGCTTTAGCTTCAATGAGATCAAGCGGGTAGCTAAACAGCCCCTGCACCGCGGGCTCTGGGGCATCCATGAGTAACAGGTTCGGCGCCCCAATAGGAACGATATCGAGGTGTCGATGCAAGCCTGGGACATCAATTTCACGGCCGTGTGGCCCCCGAATTTCGTCCAGGCTGCTTGTGCCGGTAGCAAGAATCAAAACGTCAGCTTTAATAACCTCGTCATCAGCTTCGCCGGTATTCACATCGGTAACGGTGATGTGCCATTGTGCAGAGTCTTTATCGAACGCCGCGGTATCAGCGTGGGTCTCCAGGCGCAGCTGCGCTGGCGAAAAATCCAAGGCCGCTTTGATATGAGCACAAGCAGACTCCGCCGAGCCGTCATAACCGGCGTGCTTAAGGTTACCTTTCCGGAAACCGAATTTCTTAGGGCGGTCAGCAGGACGCGGCCCGGCGTATTTACCACCGACGGTATCTTTTTCCTCGACAACTACTGTGTCGAAACCGATCAATGCGCATTCCGCAGCGGCAGCGACACCAGCTGCACCTGCGCCGACCACGCATACCGTTGGTTTGCGATAGGGCTTCATCGCCATAATTGGCTCCTTAATCTGGCGGGATTGGGTAGTCGAAGTGTTATGGTTTGTTTGATCTGGCTACCTGGCATGCACGCTCAGGTTTGGCGCATCCAGTACATCGCCGTCGACGGACAATGCTTCCAGCGAAACATCACGCAACGAGATGTGATTCATGACTGCATCCGGAACTGCAAGCTCCGTGAGTCCAGCAGCAACGAGTTGATCTGTCAGTTCGTCAATATTGCCCGCAGCGTCGAGCCTGAGAGGAATCGTCTCTACCCCAGCTATAGCCGGGGTGGCGTTCAAGATGCGCGTACGCAGCACCGCAGGATTACCTTTCAACGTCGCTGTGGTTCCTGGACCTGAAGTCAATGCGCTCACTGCACCATCACGTCCAGGGAGATCGAATGCAATATTGTCAACAGACACAGCGTTGCCGCTAAGTTCGATCATTTTTTGTGGTCCTTGCTGAGTTTCCACGATGACGATCGCAATCTTGGCGTTGCCACTCACCGTCACTTCGTCAGCTGTCACCGGTTGCGTCACTCCCACAATGCTCGGAGCAACCGGGTCAACTTGCGCTTCGGCATACGGTTGTGGAGCGCTGACAACGGCGATACTGGCAGCCAGTGCCAATGCCACCGCTAGGACTGACTTGGTGGTTGAAGAGTTACCAAGTAGCTCATCTAGTGTCAGGTCTGTGGGTTTCTTCTTCTGATTATCCGCGGAGGTAGTGTTATGCGCGGCGGAAGAGTCCTGAGCGTGTGGTTCTGCATTTGTGGATGCTTGCCGACGCTTTTGGTTGGTTTTGTCCGCTTTTTTCTTGCGCCTGTCTTTTTTGACGCTTTCGCGGTCTCTTTCATCCCACGCGATAGCGAGGGAACCACCAATGATGCCGAACAATGCCCCAATGATGAATCCACCGAAATTTGAGGCCGGGAGTGAAACCACGGCGAGAACCAATGCGAGGATGCCAGCAAAAACTGTCAGATCCGGGCGTACCCATACACCAATACCGGACATAATGAGCATGATCCCAATCAGCAAAGTCGATACTCCCGACATAGCGGAGACGACTACGAGCAAATCCTGTATTTGAAAAGACAAATATGCCGGCGCCAGAATAATTACTCCAGCGAGGATCATAAACAGCCCGCCCATAAACGGACGCCCACGGCGCCATCGACGAAAACGCCCGGTCATAGACTGTGGTGCTTCTGCGGCGCTGGCTTTGGCGAATTGTTCGGTAACCAGCTCCGGAGACGCTCCGCTAAGCGAGTTTTCACCTGCGGATTTTCCGTTAGGTGGCACAGACATTGCCATCGCCCCTTTCGATGGTAACTGAGACGTTATTCACCGTGAGGTCGTCCGAGGCCAGCGACGTTGCATCGATATTGCGGGCATGGACGTTAATGTGGTCCGAAATCAATCCCCACGACCCTGGAGGAGCATCCGGGTTCCGTTGGCTGACATCCGCACCTAGACGAGGGCGTTGCAGTGTCAGGTCACCTTGCAGAACTTTCGCTCCAACAATCAGATTGTTACCTGCCACAGTGTTCTCACCGTCGGAAGTTAGTTTAAAGCTAACGTCACCAACACCGGGAATCGCACCCAGTTTGGCGGAAAGGCAAAGATCGGAGGCTGTTACTTCACCGAAGCGCAGGCGAGAAACTGGAATATCGCCATTTTCACCCAAGGTGTCGGAGTCAACGAACAGTGAAAAATCTGTTCCGTTCGCTTCTCCCATAGTGACTTTGAATATGGTTCCGGACAGTGCCAAACCAGCGTTCAAACCACCTTGTGCCATGGCTACACCCGCGCCGGCCGCGCCGATCATGCCTGCGGTGAGAGCTGCGACGAGTCGTCGTGCCCGTGTGTGTCCCATGCCTACTCCTTCTGTGAACTCGCCACCACTGTCTGCGGTGCTTCAGCTCACAGTACATTTTCGGGCAAGACACTCCGAATGGTGATAAGCAGTTTTGGTCACATTGCACAATTCACGCTATATTTTTCCTACGAGAATGTTAATTGGCTCACTTATTAATTAGGTAACCATAACCAGATCTGGAGCGTGTGCTTGTCGCTACTTCGCATACACGAGCCAAGCACCGCCAAGTACACACTGACGAACGTCAAGCACACACTCACAAATAAGGAAGGAACGTCCAGCCCATGGATAAACAAATCCGAGTAGTAGTCACCCAACACTTGAACAAAAATAGTCAATCTCTTACTGACTCAATTTGCGAACAAGTCAGCAAAGAGTTTCAGGAAATCTTCAATTCCGATTTCACCGAAACTATGCGGCAGAGCATCTATACCAATCTCATGCTCTTCAAAGACTTCGTTGCCTCCGATGGCGACCCCCGAACTATCCAACCGGGACAACCCTTGAGACGAATGGCACACACGCTCGCAGCACGAGGGATGCCGCTGTCAACCTTGATTATGCTATTTCATGGCACGCACAACGTCTTAGAGCATAAATTACTCCGGCTAACCCATGAGTTATTCCATGAATACGATGTGACCGATATTATTCAGATCCTTGAGCAGCTTCGAGTACTAGCGAACAACTTCGTGCGTATTCGAACAAACTCATTTCCCGCTATTTATGCCGAAGAAGCGGCCCGGCTGCGTGTTCCAGGCGACCCCGCATTGCTCAACGAAGTCCGTAAGGCTTTGCGTGCCCCGGAAGACGTACCTGTGATTATGGATTATTCACTCGACACCTGCCACACCGCTTTTCATCTCTGGGCCAACCCAACTAAGCAATTAGAACACGAAGAGCTGTTTCGCACAGCTAAAGAAATAACGGAAAAACTCGCGCCAATCGCCCCTCGCTCATCGTGCATTCCAGTCCTTCTTTAGTGTGGGGTTGGTGTGCATTAGGCACCGAACAGCTACACGGGCAGCACTTACCGGTGACGAACGACGAATTCCTGTCTATTGTGCCCACAGAATGTCACCTCACCATCGCTGCTGGTTTCACTGGCGCCAGTGGATTCAAGGACGCACACACCCAAGCAGACCGTCTACGGCGAGTAGCCGAAGCCCAGACAAATAAAGAACGCTCGGTCTTAAGCAGCGCCGACGAGGGTGCACTGACTGCCGCGGCTTTTATTGACCGGATCCCCCTAGCCCACAATCTGATCTGGTCAGTGCTGGGTGAACTTTCCGCCAGCGATGAATACTCCTTCGCCATCCGCGAAACGGCACGAAGCTTCTTAAAAAACGGTATTTCCGGCGCGGCGAAAGATATGGTGATTCACCGCAACACCGTCAAATATCGCGTCGACAAGTTCCGTGACGCGCTCGGCACACGTGATATCAACGGCGCCGAAGTGCGCCTTGCACTCGAGTTATCGCACTGGCTTAACAACGCAGAAACGAACTAAAGCCCGAGCAGCACATCAAAAACCGCTTGCATTTTACCAGGTACCAGCGATGATATCGGCGATATGGCGGTTTCCTTCATGCGTGTAGTGGAAGGTCATGTTGTACGGATCAGACTGGTTGTCCAGGAATCCAGCTACCCAGCGCTGTTCCTTCGGGGCACACTGGCCATGGCCATGAGTCGCACGGTTGAGGTCGAAGTATTCGACATCCTTGTCCGCGGCAACAGTCTTCTGCCAGTCTGTCACCGCACGTAAAGAATTACCCAACGGCGCAAACGGGAAGCTCAGTTCTACCTGGTTGAAGTGGACTGGGCAGACAAAGTCATTCATACCCAACATTTCTGGGTACCCCAAAATCTGAATTCGCGCGTTCGGTGCGGCGTGGCGGATACGATCGATCTGATGACCGACGTAGTCACGGTACGACTGCTTTTGGTGAGCATAAATTCCAAAGCCCTTGAAGTTGTCGTTCAGGCCAATCTGCATGTGTACATTGGTGGTTTCTGGATTTAGTTGCTGGGACTGCAACGCCTCATCAACCTGCATCGCCAACGGGCTGTGATTATTCAACATTCCATAGGTAGCCGCACCCGAGCACGAAAAATCAGACACATGAGCACCGTGTCGACGCTCCAATTCCACGCCGATGCGGTCAATACCCTTCGGGCAGCTGCTGTGCTCTGCGAGCGTGACGCCCGTGGTAAACCCTGGGTTAACGAAGTCCACAAAACCGTGCGGTGGGTTGGCCAACAAAGAGTCGCCGAACAGCACCACGTTACGCTGCTGTGCTTCCGCCGCAGGCGTATTTGCTACGACACCGGTTGCTCCCACCACTGCCGCCGCCACGGCAGCGAGTACTTTACGGAACTTCATAGAACCCCTTTAACGATTTTCTGCATTCTTGTGTGACTCTTAAGTACGTGACTACGCTAGCAGCCACTAGAATCACTCTAGCCACATCTATGCTTCGTTAATTTAGCAGCCCCCGTTTCATTCCGCTCGGTTTTTGCAGGATCAATCCACTACTTCTAGTTTTTAGGATTCCGTTTCTTATCTTTAGGCTTCCGCCCGAACAGAAAGAATGCAAGTGGGCCCACGACGTCCGCTAACCAAGTGACAACAAACCACGCTTTCCGGTTACCCCGCAGCCGCTTGTCCGGTGTGTGGTACACATGGTGCCACGTAAACACCTTTTCGAAAACAACATAACCAACCAAGCCGAGCACCAAACGCTTGGCCTGGGGGCTCAGGCTATTCCAGCCCTTAGCCTGTCTGAGCTCGTCGCTAAGCTCCAGATACCTCGACCAATACTTCTGCAGTTGCTTCTTACTACCCATAAGCTCCAAGTCTAGATGGCATAAAGCAAGCGCGCAGGCGATCCGTAATGAATCATCCTGCGCGCTACTTGTACCCCGTACGGGATTCGAACCCGTGTTACCGGCGTGAGAGGCCGGCGTCCTAGGCCTCTAGACGAACGGGGCTAGAACTAGTGAAACCATTCAGCAGTCTCACTGCTGGCCTACCAGGACTCGAACCTAGAACGACGGTACCAGAAACCGCTGTGTTGCCAATTACACCATAGGCCATTGCCGCAAAAACTTACGGAGGAAAATGATCAATATTGATAATACTTATCGTATATTGTTTTCTTCCGTGTCGCTCTGTGCAACGGTTATATACTATAACCATCACTCTAATATTCCACCAAATCAGCAGCGCAGCTACAGTTTTTGCGACTTTTTCGGCGGCTTAACCACGCCCTGTGTTCTGCTCCCATGGGGTCTGCGCACGAGCAGCACGCAGCCGCGTCAACGTCGATTCGCGCCCCAATAGCTCCACGGATTCGAACAGTGGAGGCGAAACCGCGGCACCGGAGATTCCCACACGCAGTGCGCCATAAGCCTTGCGTGGTTTCAGTCCGAGGTCCTCGATCAGAGCCTTGGACAACACCGTTTCCAGCTTCTCGGTTTTCCACTCCTCACCTGCCACGGCCTCAAGCGCAGCAATGGCCTCATCCAAAGGCTGGATGGCTTCTTCTTTCAGGTTCTTACGCGCCGATTTCTCATCCAGCTGCAAATCAGCATCGTCGGTAACCAAGAATTGCAGCAGGTCGTAGGCATCCGAAAGCACCTTGATGCGGGTTTGCACCAAATCAGCAGCGATAGCGAATTTGTCTTCTGGATAATCTGCTGGGAAATCCGTAAATTCGCTCAGGAAAACCCGCAAACGCCGGGTGAATTCCGCAGTATCTAAGCGGCGGATCTGATCTGCGTTGATTGCTTCGAGCTTCTTCTGGTCAAAGCGTGCAGGATTCCCCAGCACATCCTTAACGTCAAAAGCCGCGATCAACTCATCAACGCTGAAGATATCCTGATCACTGGACAATGACCATCCCAGCAAAGCCAGGTAGTTCAACATGCCTTCGGGGATGATGCCGTTGCGGCGGTGGTTGAACAGGTCCGACTGTGGATCACGCTTCGACAGCTTCTTGTTCCCCTCACCCATCACGAACGGCAAGTGGCCAAATTCCGGCGTGGCTTCGGCCACGCCAATGCGCTGCAGCGCGCCGTACAGCGCCAACTGTCGCGGTGTAGAAGAAAGCAGGTCTTCACCACGCAACACGTGAGTAATCCCCATCAGCGCATCGTCGACAGGATTAACCAAGGTATACAGGGGCTCGCCATTGGACCGGGCGACGACGAAATCCGGCTGCGTCGCAGATTTGAATTCCACCTCGCCGCGCACCAGGTCGGTCCAGGCCCAGTCCTGATCCGGCATACGCAAGCGCCACACTGGCTTACGGCCTTCCGCCTCAAACTGGGCGATCTGATCCTCAGTCAAGTCGCGGTCATAGTTGTCGTATCCCAGCTTCGGGTCCCGCCCAGCGGCGCGGTGGCGATCTTCTACCTCGTCGGCAGTCGAATAAGCCGGGTAGACCTCGCCGGCGTCAATCAGCTTGTTCAACACCTCTGCATAGATGTCCTTGCGCTGTGACTGCCGGTATGGTTCATGCGGGCCGCCGATGTTGATGCCTTCATCCCAAGCTAGGCCCAACCAATCCAGGCCGTCGATAATGGCCTGATAGGATTCTTCCGAATCGCGCTTGGCGTCGGTATCTTCAATGCGGAAAATCAGTTTGCCACCGGTGTGCCGGGCGTAGGCCCAGTTGAACAAGGCCGTGCGCACCAGTCCGACGTGCGGAGTTCCAGTGGGCGAAGGGCAAAATCGTACGCGTACATCACTCATAGCAGCCATGGTAGCCCAGTTATCGCACCGTATTGTAGGGGCGGTATTATCGACAGTTATGCAATCGTCCCGCCCTACCACCGCACCGGATTTTTTGCTCTCTCGAGCACACGGATCTGTGCGTACCCAAGGTTGTGTGGACACCTACACCGACATCAACCAAGCCACCCAGGCGCTTGCCGACGGCCAGCACGAAATGATCGTCGGTGCCTTGCCCTTCAATCCCAATGACCGGGCTGCGCTCACGGTGCCAGAATCCATCATTCGGGAAGACGGCCCACTGGAACCGCCCGCCTATTATCGCCAGGGTGACTTGCGCGCGCGGATCACCTCGGTGGATCCAGAACCACAAGAACACCTGCGGCGGGTGGAAGCCGCCATCGACACGATCATCTCGTCACGCTTAGAAAAAGTCGTGCTCGCCCGGGCAGTCGATTTCGAATTTCTTGCCGACGTCGACCCCCGGTTAGTTGCTGCCCGATTAATTGATAACTCTGCTCACCACGACGGTTTCATCGCTGACCTCTCGCCTGCTGGACGCGAAGGCCACATGCTGGTGGGCTCATCACCAGAGGTATTGGTGAAACGACAGGGCTCTACTGTCAGCGCCATCCCCATGGCCGGGTCGGCTGCACGTTCGACAGATCCTGTCACAGACGAAAACGCACGGTTTCAGCTCCAGAATTCTGTAAAAGACCTGCACGAACACGCATTCGTGGTGGATCATCTGCGTGCGGCGCTATCCCCACTGTGCGAGCAGCTGAGCATTCCGACGAAGCCACGGTTGATCAAAACCAATGAAATGTGGCACCTGGCAACCCCGATTAGCGGGCAGCTGAAACAGCCGCAATTAAGCGCGCTGGAGCTTGCCGCTCACATCCACCCCACCCCCGCAATTTGCGGCACCCCAACCGCAGCGGCCGATCATTTGATCCATACCGCGGAATCTGCCCGCGGGTTTTATGCCGGTGCGGTTGGCTGGTGCGATAACACCGGCGACGGCGAGTATTTGGTGGCCATCCGCTGCGCAGAAATCTGGGGCCGCCAGGGACGTACCTGGGCCGGTGGCGGTATCGTGGCTGATTCCGACCCCGAACAAGAATTGGCAGAAACCACAGCGAAGCTACAGACGATTCTGCGTTCGCTGGGTTTATAAAAAATTAAGCACGCTCTACTGGGTTGCCGAGCTTGCCCAAACCTGGGATTTCAATTTCAATGAAATCACCTGGCACCATTTCCTCCGTGCCAGCTGGCGAACCGGTGCACACAACGTCGCCTGGCAACAGCGTCATCGACGCCGTGATCTTTTCCAAAATCTGGCCCACGGTATTGATCATCTGGCCGGTAGAAGAATCTTGCTTGATATTAGTTTCGCCGTCATGGGTGAGATACGCCTTGATCGGATGATCCGATAGATCGAATTTATCGACATCCGTCTCAATCCACGGACCCAACGGAGCGAAGGTGTCGATGCCTTTAGCACGAGCCCACTGGCCATCTGAAAACTGCAGGTCACGTGAGGAAACATCGTTAATGATGGTAAAGCCCAGCGTGACATCTTTCCACTGCTCGGCCTTCAGGTTTTTGCACGGGCGAGAAATCACCAATGCCAACTCGCCTTCGAATTCTACGCGGGTGGCAAAATCCGGAATCTTAATCGGGGCCCCCGGGCCGGTAATCGCTGTTGGAGGCTTCAAAAACAGTGTCGGAGGCAGCGATTCTGCAGATTCTTTGAACACCTCCGCAACGTGGTCTGCATAATTGCGTCCGAGTGCCACAATTTTCGATGGCAGCATCGGAGCCAAGAGTTTTACGTCATCCAACTTCCATTCCTTGCCAGTAAATTCCGGCTCAGTGAATGGGGTGGAAGAAATTTCGCGGGCAACCAGCTCATCATCACCTTCGATGACGACAAAAGCCATACCCTCTGGGTGAGCAATTCGTCCAAAACGCATGCTTTCTACTGTACAAGGCCTATTCCCTAATATCTTTTAAGGTGCGCACATTGCTCGCCGAGGTAATCGCAAGATACGCTTCCGCGCAGGCCAACGCATCGTTTAAAGCGTTGTGGCTGGTGTAATACGGTAAACGATAACGCTCACGAACCCGCGGTAAACGCAGATCTTCCCCGCGCGGGTAGGTTGCCATGCGCTCCATGTGGCGTCGTTCGAGGCTAAACGTGTCGACGACCGTGAGATCTGGGACCGCGCCGTCATACAGTTGCCGACAATGTTTGTGCACAAAGCCCGTCTCTAACGCTGCAAAGTGTGCCAACAGCACACGGCCCTGCAGTGCCTGCAGCAGCTGCTCGATCGCTTCTTCCGGTGAGACACCCGTGGCGACCTCGTCGTCAGTAAGACCATGGATAGTGGCAGACTCGCCTACCTCAGCCCCAGCAACCACCACATAGCCTGCACCAGATAGATCAATGCTGCGACCATTGAGCGGCACCCATCCGATCGAGAGCATCGCATCGCGGGCAGGCTTAATCCCGGTGGTTTCCATATCCACCGCGAGCATCGGCAGCTCATCCAACGCAATATGACCCGCAGGCGCAGCAATATCGAAGGTCTTTTGGCCCCACAACCCCCCGGAGATGGCAGAAATAGCAGAACGAAAACTCACAAGCACCACCTATTGTTTCACCTATAATTTAAGAAATAGTGCGCACAGGGTATTTATTACCAAGCGCGGATTGCATACGCTTGATCACCTGGAAAGAATCTCGGAGATGCTCGCGATCCATTTTCGACAGCCGCTTCGGATCCACGTGGTAATCCGGCTGCTCACCATGACGAAGTTGCCGCGCCTGATGGCGCAAGGTGAGTGTGCGCAGGAAATAGAAAGCGTCGGCAAGATCGCGTGCCCCCTCTCTGGATACACCAGAACCAGCTGCATGTTCTAGCCGGGTTGCAGTGTCAACGGCATCAACCCCGGATGCGATGGCATAGAGCCGCGCCATCTGCACGATGCTGTACGTGCCGCCAGTTTTAATATTTAGCGTGCGTGCGTAATCACCGGAACGCTCCACCACCAAGCCTTTGAAAAACGTCAACGGAGGCTCACGACGCGCAGCTAGGCTTGCCAGATGCGCGTGCAAACGCTTGGACTCGCCGCCCATGCGCACCGCTGTGCGGTGAACGGCGTCGGCAAGCGCAAGATCGCCATAGATCGGGCGGAAATCAAAGAAGGTCTGCGCATGCAATAAAGCATCGGCATCTGGTGCGGTAATCCACGTGTGGAAGGTATCCTCCCAACCACGGGCCGTCTGGCGCCACTGCGGATTTGTCGCCATCATATCGCCTGGGCACCACTCTTGTCCGGCCTCGGCGAGACCCTCGCACACCCAACGCGCCAACTTCGCAAAGTATTCACCATGGAGGTCTGGGTCATAATCATTAGACAACACCATCGCGTTGTCTTGATCCGAGGACAGCCCCATCTCGCGACGGCCTTGCGAGCCCAAAACCACAAAGGCATACGGAACCGGTGGCGCGCCGAATTGTTCTTCTGCCAGTTCCAATAGCCGGCGAGCGATACTGTCTGCGGCGATGGTCATCATCTGCGCGGCTTCCGCAAAATCACCGCTGCGATCGAGAAAACGCGCAATCACCGCGCAGGCCTCACGATAAGTATCACGCAGTTCCTCACGGGAAGTCCGTCGAGAAAAGTCTGCGGTTAAGTAGATAGGGTTGACTCGGAGTAATCGTGCAATATCGGCACCAGCGACTACCCCGACGGCTTTACCTTCTTGCAACACTGGTAAGTGGTGGATTTTCAGCTCGGCCATCAGCAACATTGCTTCAAATGCCAGTGTCTCTGGAGTGACGGTACGCAGGTCCCGCGTCATCACTTCGCGAACCGGCAAGGAGGTATCCAGTGACTGCGCAACCACGCGGCCGGTCATGTCGCGATCGGTAACAATGCCGCACAGGGCTCCGTCGGCAGTAATCAGCAGGGATGAAACTGCTTGTTCCCGCATTTGTTGTGCGGCCGTGGCAATGCTGGTGTCCGGCCTGGTGGCCTGCGGGTTCACGATCATGACATCGCGCAGAGGGGTGCGTAACACCCCCGTAGCGGCGTCGTCGGCAAGCTCCTGTGCCGCACTGCGGATCTGCCGGGTTTGCAAAGAGTAAAAACGCTCAATATCCGGATGCTCTGCACTTGCGCGTTGGAAATCTTCGCGCGATAACTCGAGCACCAGACTGTCTTCTACCGCCACGGTGGTATAGCGTGATTCAGCAACCCCCGGATTCGCCACTAGCGTTGAATAGCCAAAGCTCAAGCCCGGCTCGCGGCGGTCCAGCAGCCCGCCGTCGGAATCTAGCACATCCACGGCTCCAGAACGAATGACATGCAAGATGTCATTACGTTGGCCCGCGGTAATGATCGTGGTGCCACGCCGGATATAGCGCATGGTCATAGATGCAGAAATAGCCGCCAGATCAGCTGGCGGCAAATGCGAAAATGGCTCATGCTCAGCCAAAAAGCTGGTGACTTCCTCTACTTCAACGCTCATGTCCCTAGATTACTGGAGCAGAGCGTAAAAGTAGCGGTTTCCACACAAGCAAACCGGCGTGAACCAGGCCATAGACTAGTTAGCTCGGACTACTGATAAGAAACAAACCATGGACGAGGATTAATCTGATACGTCTCATCCGGAGTAAAGGTCGGATTGTCTTCATCAATGAAGTTCTTCCACGCCATGTACCAACCGTCGGAAAGATCATTACGGACCATATCCCAGGTAGCAAACTTCTCCGCTGGCGGACCATGACCATCGGCATGCAGCACAAAGCCCAGTTCTGGGTGGTTAGTATTTACCGCTTCACGGTTGCGGATCATCTGGTGCTGGAACTGGTGCACCATCAGACCTTTCTGTGGCAAGTTGTTCTCGCGCACCAACTCTGCCAACCAATCAGCAACCTCATTGATCTCTGCGGCATCAACGTGACCCACTTGCTGCAGAGGCACTTCATCAGGCCCCAATTTCCATTCTGGGTCCAATGCAAGGCCCACATACGGCTGCTTTAGCAGCTCTTCGTAATGTTTCGCCTGTTCCAGCAAGCTTTCGCGGCCCGGCTGCAAGTCCAAGAACGCGTAACCGCCATCCGCAACCGCGGCATCAATATACGGCTGCAGTTCCGCTTCGTCAGTGTAGTTGGTGTACAAGCCGTGTGGGCCGGGCTGTGCGGCTGCGATCGTGGCGATGATCTCGAAGGCAGGGATCACGGGCTGGTCATCCAAGTGCTGATATTGATCGACCAGATCGTGCGCATGCCGGATAGCTTCTTCTGGCGGCATCTCCCCCATCACGCCCAATGCCGGACCAGCAGGGTGGCCGTACAAAGCAATCATGCGACGGCCCGGGAATACCAGCCCGCCGCCGCCAGGAAGCTCACCGTTTTCAGCCAAATCCACCGTGCGGTCAACATAATCCTGATCTCCGAATGCCGCGCCCAAGGTGATGATGTCGCCGTTGAGTGCGGCTTCCATGGATTCCGGGGTTGCGCGGATGTCCGGCGCATCCAAGACAGTCACTTCATTGCCTGCTGCCAACACTGACGCAACAGAAGCCAGTGCGGTCTGCTCACTGACATAAATCGGCGTAGCATCTTTCCCAGTTTTCTGGGGAAGCTTTCCGTTGTTTTCCAAGTGTTCCAACAGCCCAGCGATCTTTGGGCCCTCGTAGGCCCACGGCATCGGTGTGGTGTTCTCACCGGTCTGCGCAGGGGCATCAGCAGTGCCAGCGTCGTTGGTAGCAGAAGCATCCGCAACCTCATCGGACGCTGCTTGATCGGATGCTGTTTGATCGGACGCTGCTTCATCAGGCGCTGCGCCGGGCCGGTCGCCGGGGTGCGCCTCTACACTATCCGACCACTCTGACCACTCGTGGCCAGCGGGAGCGATTGGATTGCCGACGGTGATGATGTTGTCGATGTCATGCGACTCAAAAAACTCCACCACATCCATCTCAAACTCAGCCATGGTGGCAATCATCGGCACAGATTCTTCTACCGCAACCGTGGCCGCGGTGCGCTGTGCACCTTCTTCCTCAGCCGCGACAACAACCGTGGAAAAATCATCGTAAAAATCATCAATGGTGACATCACCGGTGCGGTTGCCATCCGATAATGCGGTGGCCACTGGTGGGCCGGATTTTTTGTCACCACTTGCACCTTCACCGGCCGCGTCCTGCTCATGTGCAGAACTGAGCGGTGAGGAATCCTCCTCAGCGTCCGCACACGCCACTAACGCACACGCCATCACAGCCGCAATACTCATTCCGGCTGCCTTCTTTGCACGAGAAGGCGTAGAGCGTGGAGTCGTCGGCGGCGCGGCGGAGCTGGAAACCGAACGTGACAGATATGCTTTCGAGAGCGTTGAGCGAGGATTCATGCTTACTATCCTATGCATTCACCGCTGCGGCGATGCGGTCACCCACCTCAGTGGTCGAAATAGCCTGGTTACCACGAGAACTGATATCCGCAGCCACGGCTTGTTCCACTTTGCTGGCGTTATCTTCGTCGCCAAGATGCCGCAGCATCAACGCCACCGACAAAATCGCCGCAGTCGGATCGGCTACACCCTGGCCTGCAATATCAGGTGCAGAGCCGTGCACCGGCTCAAACATCGATGGGTTGGCACCCGAGGCATCAATATTGCCAGAGGCTGCCAGCCCAATACCACCAGTGACAGCACCAGCCAAGTCGGTCAAGATATCGCCAAACAGGTTATCGGTGACGATGACGTCGTAACGCGCAGGATCGGTCACCATGTAGATAGTGGCAGCATCAATGTGGTGATAATCGACGGTGACATCCGGATATTCCTGGCCCACCTCCTGTACCGTACGCATCCACAAACCACCAGCATTGACCAGAACATTTGTCTTGTGCACCAGGGTGAGGTGTTTGCGGCGATTATTGGCGCGCTCGAAAGCATCGCGTACGACGCGCTCGACGCCATACCGGGTGTTTTGCGAAACCTCGCTGGCCACCTCGTGCGGTGTTCCCTCACGCAGAACTCCACCGTTACCGCAATACAGGCCCTCAGTACCTTCGCGAACCACCACAAAATCGATCTCGCCCGGATTAGCCAGCGGAGTAGTTGAGGTCGGATACAGCTTCGACGGGCGCAGATTAACGTGATGATCCAAAGCAAAACGTAGCTTCAGCAACAACGCGCGTTCCAAAACTCCCGATGCAACCTTGCGGGGATCTCCGATCGCACCGAGCAAAATCGCGTCGTGCTCGCGCAACGCAGCAAGATCTTCGTCGGTCAGCGTGTCGCCGGTTTCCAGGTAGCGCTCTGCGCCCAAGTCAAAACGGGTCACATCGACGTCGTCACGCACGGCCTGCAGCACCTTCAGTGCTTCTGCAGTCACTTCCGGGCCGATACCGTCGCCAGCAATAACAGCGAGTCTCATACAATGGTATCCTTTCTCAAAATGCGGTTTTCTCTTAGCGTACCCGCTAGATAATTAGCTTTTGCCACTGCCCGATATCCGGGAACTTCCGTTCACCATCCAACCAGCGACGAAAGACATCGGTAGCCGTCGGCAAGTCCAATCCCCCGATGCCAAAATGCAGCTCTGCGGCACCGTTGCGCACTTCAATCCAGAAGCCTTCTTCGGCCATGATATTGCCCTGCGTGCCCACCGAACCCGAGGTAGCGGAATAAAAACTCTGGATATAATGCTGGGTATCCCACTGCGAGTGCGTTTTAGCACTGGCTGCAGCTTCCTGCGTGGAATCGTCGGTCTGTTGCTGATTTCCGGCGTGCGCGGTGTACGCAGGCTTGCGATCAATAATTTTCACATAATCCGTACGCGAATACGCGGTGTCAGTCTGCTGCCGCTGAATCGCCGCCAGTACATCTTTAATTCCTGAAGGAGAGGACCAGCCCAAGGTGTACTGCGCCGTAGTCATAGGGTAACGAACCAGGTCATCGCCATAGGCCAGAACCGTATCGCGGTCTATATCCACCAGTCCCAGCGCATTCGGGATCATCGCCTGAAAGATACTGGTCATCGCCGTCGGTTCCTGCTCCGGGGCAAGCGCTACCAGTGCGAGAGACGACTGCAGGGCGATCACTGCGGGCGCTGGTGTAATGTCACCGAGCTTGCCGACGACTGTCTGCAGAGAATCATTGAGCTGGCCAATCCCCGCATGTGCAGCAGTGATGGACGCTGGTGGCATGTCGACAGCACGCACGTCCTCCGGGCGCATCACGGTGGGATCAAAAATCGCGAGCAGCCGCGCATTCACACCTGCGCTACTGCCAATACCATTGCGCACGTCTTTATCACGCACGTCTCCAACACCCACGTCGTCACGCGTGCCATTGTTAGGTTCGCCGGTTGTCTGATCCTCATTACGCGCTTCAGCCATAGCTCCAGCCTAATAGCTGCCACCGCTACGAAACCTTGAACACTGTTTAATGCAGTTCACGGCACTAAAACGCAGGCAACAAGCGTTGTGATGGTTTAAAATACACACATGCCGGAGACCCTGTATTCGATCAAAATGCGAGCCAGCCGCGCCGGGGCCCATATTTCCGGGGCAGAACGCATCGTGCCTGCCCGCTTCGTCAGCCAAGTAAGCAAAAACTTGCACGCCCGCGCACTGGGTCACCCGAAAGGGATCCCCGATTCCATCGTGGTCACCACCACTGCACTTGCTGCAGACGACATTGTCTATGTGCCAGAACTCATGGTAACCGAATTACCGTGTGTTACCCCCAGCCAGGCGCGCGAGCTAGTGACGGACTTCCTCGCAGAGATCACCCCGCATGGCGACACCATCTGGAATTATTTGGAAACCGTGACCGGAATGCGCGGAGCCATGCTGGTCGATGTCGCAACCGGGCACCGTGTGGAACCGAATATGCACCGCGGGGTGCGCGCCAGCACGATGGATCACCGCAGTTCGCTGGACCTCGACGCCACAGCCCAACCCGGCAATAAGAATTATGTCCACGAGGCGCGCGTGCTCGCCGCAAAGGTTGCCTCATGCCCACACGTAGTGGCAGAAATCTGCATCTCCGACGACCCGGACTACACCACCGGTTATGCCTGTGTGCAAGGTCGGTATTACCGCATCCCGCATATGAAAGCTGCAGGCACCAACCAAGGCACCCGCGTGATCGTTATTGACCGCTCCGACGAACAAGCACTCGCCGAAATTTCGGAGTACTTGGAAAACCAAGCGGTGATCGTCGGATGAAACTCGAAGACCTCGCCTCCCAACGGCTAGAAAGCTGGAAGCGCCAAGGGTTGTTACGCACCCCCGTGGAATTTGCTGGCCCGCAAGACCGACGAGCACGACTACACGGACACTCCGACAAACGTATCTTGTTGTCGTCGTCGAATTACCTTGGCCTAGCCACCCACCCAGAAGTCATCGCCGCAGCCCGGTCTGCGCTAGAGACCTTCGGTGCTGGCTCGGGTGGATCCCGCTTGACGACGGGTTCTACCACCTGGCACCGCCGAGTAGAAGAAGAACTTGCTGGATTTGTAGGCTTTGACGACGCCGTGCTGTTCACCACCGGCTATCAAGCCAATATTTCCGTATTACAGACACTAGCCACGCCGGATCTACAGATCTTTTCTGATTCTTTAAATCACGCCAGTCTGATCGACGGTATCCGCCTAGCCGGGGCCTCCGGCGCGCAGAAAAGCATCTACCCGCACCTAGACTACGCCACATTAGAACAACAACTAACGCAATGCACCAGTCCGTACAAACTGGTGGTCAGCGACGGAGTATTTTCCATGGACGGTGACATCGCGGATCTCGCAGTGCTGCGTGAGATCTGCGACCGCCACGGTGCATGGCTCATGATCGATGATGCGCACGGCATCGGGACCGTCGGCAAACATGGAATCGGTGCCATCGAGGCATACGCCACGCGCCCCGATATCCTGATTGTCACCGCGAGCAAGGCACTCGGCGCAGAAGGCGGCTTCGCCGCCTGTTCAGCAGCGGTGGCACACATGTTACGCAATCAGGCGCGCGGCTATGTCTATTCCACCGCGTGTAGCGCACCCAACTGTGCTGCCATCTCCGCGGCGTTACACATCATTCAACAGCCACTGACTGACCACCACCCAGTGGTGCGTCTGCAACAACGAGTCGCTGCACTACGCACGATCGCCGACAGACGGGGTGACGGTAATGACAGCGCCGCCGGGTACTCCCCGATTATCCCACTGCCCGTTGGCGCGGAATCTGCCGCGATGGAGTTGGCAACAGCTCTAGCCCAGCACGGATTTCATGTCCCCGCCATTCGCTATCCCACCGTGGCACGCGGGCAAGCAATCCTGCGAGCTACTGCGATGGCCACGCTCGAGCTTGACGATATTGCCCAGTTCGGTGCAACACTCAAAAAACTTGAATGGCACCGCAGATACTAAGCCTAAAACCAGTTTTAGAAAACCAGCTGGAATGATTCTGCAGACAGCTTGTCTGCAATAGTCTTCTCCAGCTCCGCCGGCACTTCCGCTTCCACACGCAGAATCAGAATTGCGCCGTCGCCCTTAGCTGCCTGCGTCAAAGCAGCAGCCTCGATGTTGATGCCGGCGTTGCCCAGCTCGGTACCAACAATTCCCAAGGCACCAGGAACGTCGGTGTACTGGAAAAACAGGTTGCGCCCCTCCGCCCGCATGTCGACGCCGCGGCCGTCGATACGCACGATCTTTTCAACGCGTTCCGTACCAGTCAGCGCACCAACCACGGTGGCCGACTCGCCGTTAGAGTTCACGACTTTCACCTGAAGCGACGAGCGGTGATATGCCGATTCGGTCTGGCTATCCACGTTGATCTGCAGACCGCGTTGCTCAGCAACCTGCGGTGCGTTCACAAAGGTGATTGCCTCATCGGTAACACCACTAAACAGACCTCGGACAGCCGACAGCCCTAGAACATCAAGGTTTTCTGTCGACAGCTCACCGCAACCGGTAACCTCCAGCGACACTGGCGCGCCATCGAGTAACCGGGAAGCAGCAATGCCCAGCTTGCGTGACAACTCCAGCCAAAGTGCGACCTCTTCATCGACACGTCCACCAGAAACATTGACAGCATCAGCAACGAATTCGCCACGCAGAGCCTTCAACACAGACGCAGCGACATCGGTGCCTGCACGATCTTGTGCTTCCACGGTGGACGCACCCAAGTGCGGCGAAACGACGGTTTCTGGCAAGTCAAACAGCGGCGAATCAGTGCATGGTTCAGATTCGTAGACATCGAAACCGGCACCACGATGGTGGCCGGATTTGATGGATTCAGCCAGCGCAGCCTCATCAACCAGACCGCCACGAGCTGCGTTGATGATAATCTGCCCTTTTTTCGCCTTTGCCAACAGCTCGGCATTAAACATGCCGGCAGTTTCTTTAGTCTTTGGCAGGTGGATAGTCACGAAATCAGACCGTGACATCAGCTCATCCAAGCCCACCAATTCCACGCCCAGCTGCGCGGCGCGCGCCGGGTTTGCGTATGGGTCATAGGCAATAATTTCGGTTTCGAATGCTGCCAAACGCTGGGCAAATAGCTGACCTATGTGGCCAAAGCCGACGATACCGATGGTTTTATTGAAAACTTCGACACCTTTGAACGAGGAGCGCTTCCATTCGCCATCGCGCAGAGTTTTATCAGCAGCAGGAATCTGGCGAGCAGTGGCCATCAAAAGGGCAATCGCTTGCTCACAAGCCGAGTGTATGTTCGAGGTTGGAGCGTTTGCAACCATCACGCCGCGCTCGGTGGCAGCGTCAATATCGACGTTATCCAAGCCAACGCCCGCGCGGCCGACGATGCTGAGGTTTGGTGCAGCTGCAAGGACTTCCTTGTCAACGGTTGTTGCCGAACGCACGAGCAGTGCATTAGCTTCGCCCACGGCAGCTAGTAGCTCTTTGCGGTTTGGTCCGTCGACCCAACGCACCTCGACGGCATCACCCAAGGCGTCAACCGTGGACTGGGCTAGCTTATCTGCAATTAAAACCACCGGCTTGGTCACTGAAATACTCTCCTGCAAAAGATGTTGGGTTACATAGAGTTACTATGAACTTGGGATGTGGTTTGGATTATACAACCCGGTAGGCCCGGTGCTGCGAGCTCTACCGGGATTAAAATTCGCGGATTGGTCTCCGCACAGCGCCCGTTGTAATTTTCATCAGGTACCGAGCTAACGGTTCGCAGACTTTCCCTTCGAGACCTTCTTTTCCGATTTCACGGTATCTTCAGCGCGTTGTGCGGAAAGCTCCGCAACCCGAATTTGATGGGCGAATTCGCGTTCCGTGCCGAATTGACGCCCGAAAGCGACCAGCGGGCCGTCAGCAAGACCTGCCACCATCGATAACGACTCAAAGTTGTGCGTCGGATCTGGATTGGACATAACGCGTACCTTGGCCCCGAACGCCGTAGCATTAGCCACCGAAATAGCTGGTGATTCATTCGTGGCCACCATCACCGGAGCCATTTCTTTATCACGACGCGATTGCGCGTATACCGCCGGAAGCTTATCGTGCTCTCGGGTTTCCAATGGGTCCCAGGTAGCGACGACCTCTTGAGAACCGCCCGGCGTTAACTGCGACAGCGCGTGCACGAGGTTAGCCGGGTCTTTGACCTCAATTTGTTCGAATTCATGCGCGGTGAAATCAGCCAAGGCTTGGTCAGTTCCGGGATCGTTAAAGACCTCTACTGCACCCTTGGCGTCAGCAATTCCCACCCTCCCGACGGTAAGAACTCGTTCCACGTTGAGATCAGCAATCAATTCGTTGATATCCCGGTGCACGCTGCGATCATAAATCACCACTGGCGCGTATTGTGCAATGGCGATGGAGGCGCCCCGGGCAATCGCACCAGCACGATTTTCGACCACAATCAGGGTGCGAGACTGTGCGAAAAACTCTCGCACAGTGTCCAATCCGTAATCTTCAGCGATGATTTGCACCTTATTGGGATATGCGTCATCGACGAAGCGGTTCAGGTTTTCTGACCTGGCCTGATTAACCGAGGTGGGCACGGCGGCGGTGGTCTTTTCAAACGGCCGCGATTCGAAGTTTTGCTGCACCGAACTGCATGAAGCGACCACCATGCCGCTTGCGGCGATAACAGCTGTTACCGCCAAGCTACGGTTACGCCGTGGCATCAAGTGGGTTCTTGACCCAGCTCATCAGGTCACGCAGCTTAGCACCGGTGGTTTCAATCTGGTGCTCGTTGGTCTCCTTACGAAGATCCTCCAGCTCCTTGTTGCCGTTTTCCACGTTGTCGATGAGGCGCTTGGTGAAGGTACCGTCCTGAATATCGCTCAGGATGTCCTTCATGCGCTGCTTGGTCTCGTCGTTGATCACGCGAGGCCCAGATAGGTAACCACCAAACTCGGCAGTATCGGATACCGAGTAGTTCATGTTGGTCAGGCCGCCTTCGAAAAGCAGATCCACGATCAGCTTGAGCTCGTGCAGGCACTCGAAATACGCCATCTCTGGCTCATAGCCGGCCTCAACCAACACCTCAAAGCCAGTCTTGACCAGCTGTTCCGTACCACCACACAAAACAGCCTGCTCACCGAACAGGTCGGTAACAGTTTCTGCTTCAAAGGTGGTTGGGATAACACCTGCGCGAGCACCACCGATGGCTGCAGCATAAGACAGGCAGAGGTCGTGGCCTTCCTTCTTTGGATCCTGTTCGATAGCGATCAAGCATGGAACACCCTTGCCGTCTGCAAACTGGCGACGTACCAGGTGGCCAGGGCCCTTAGGTGCGACCATGCCGATAGTGATGTTGTCGGCTGGCTCAATCAGCTTGAAGTGAATGTTCAGACCATGGCCGAACAGGACAGCGTCGCCATCCTTCAAGTGCGGGGCAATTTCGTTGTTGTAGAGGTCTTGCTGGGCGGTATCAGGCGCCAGAACCATGACGACATCTGCCCACTGGGCAGCTTCCGCGTTGGTCTTGACTTCAAAACCAGCTTCTTCTGCCTTGGCGCGCGACTTGGAGTTCTCGCGCAAACCAATGGCAACCTCAACGCCGGAATCGCGCAAGTTTTGCGCGTGCGCATGCCCCTGGGAACCGTAGCCGATAATGGCTACCTTACGGCCTTGGATGATCGACAGGTCCGCGTCATCATCATAAAAAGTTTCAATAGCCATGACAGATCCTTTCTTATTGATTCTATGGTAATCAGCGCCAGTAATAAGCGTCTAGCCCACCCTCAATTTAGCACATTGCGTATCACGATATGAGACTGGCAAGTCACTATATGAGATTAGAGGTTATTTTCCTGGTGCCATCGTCTTTGGTCCGCGCGCCAGGGCGATACGTCCACCCATGACCAGCTCGCGCACCCCGAACGGTTCCAGTACATCGAGCAACGCGCGAAGCTTGCCCGAAGTACCCGTGACTTCAATCACCACAGATTCTTTTGCCACGTCCACGATCCGCGCACGGAAGATGTTCGCAGCATCTACCACCTGCGGGCGGTTCGAGGCATCCGCAGAGACCTTGACAAGCATCATCTGGCGCGCAATCGCTTGCGCATCTTCCAGCCGAACAACCTTCAAAACCTCAATCAGCTTATTCAGCTGTTTGGTAACCTGCTCGATCACGACATCATCTGCATCGACAACCACGGTCAGTCGGTTAATACCTGATTTTTCGGTGCGCCCGGAAACTAGAGAAATGAGCGAATAACCACGACGGGTAAACAGCTGCGCGACGCGCGAGATAATACCGTCGACGTCCTGCACCAGGACAGACAACGTGTGGCGAGTGGTCTCATTTGCAGCCATGGTTACTTCTCCTGTTCCGGGTGCTCTTGCACGGTCTCGTGGATTTCTGCTGGTGATTCCCCTGCAGAGTTATCTTCGTCGAAAAGCGGACGCAAATCCTTTGCATACTGGATATCGGAGTTGGACGCGCCCGCGGACACCATCGGCCATACCTGCGCGTCTTCTCCGACGACAAAATCGATGACCACAGGGCGATCGTTAATCTCACGTGCCTGCGCAATAGCAGGTGGCACATCTTCTTTTTTGGTCACCCGCAGCGCAACGCACCCCATCGCTTCGGATAGGCGGACAAAATCCGGAACGTAATCACTGTTTTCTTTTTTCAATTTGGTGTTGGAATAGTGTTCATTGAAAAACAGCGTTTGCCATTGACGCACCATACCCAAGTTGCCGTTGTTGATCAGCGCCACCTTGATTGGGAAGCCTTCCATAAAGCAGGTCGTCAGCTCCTGGTTGGTCATCTGGAAACAACCATCACCGTCAATCGACCAAACTTCCTTGTCCGGGCAGCCAGCTTTCGCCCCCATTGCAGCCGGGACCGAATAACCCATGGTTCCCAAACCGCCCGAGTTCAACCACGACCGCGGTTGTTCGAAATCCAGGAACTGTGCCGACCACATCTGATGCTGCCCCACACCAGCAACATAGACCGCATCAGGGCCCGCCGCCTTCGACAATTGCTCGATGACAAACTGTGGCGACAGCGATCCATCTTCTTGTTCGTCATAACCACGCGGGAAGCGTTCTTGCAAGCCACGAAGATAAGTCAACCACGGGGTGAAATCACGGACCGCTCGGGAAGAATTGTTCTGGAATGCGCGCAGCAGCCCTAGCAACACCTCACGAGCATCGCCCACGATGGGCACATCGACCGCGCGGATTTTCCCGATTTCTGCCGGATCCACATCAGCATGAATCACCTTGGCATCCGGGGCAAAGGTAGAAGTATCACCTGTCACGCGGTCGTCAAAACGCGCGCCAACGGTGATCAGCAAATCGGAACGCTGCAAAGCTGCCACGGCTGGCACGGAACCATGCATGCCAGGCATTCCCATGTGCAGCTCATGCGAATCTGGGAACGACCCCAGGCCCATCAACGTGGTAACCACCGGAATGCCGGTATATTCTGCGAATTCACGAAGTTCACGGTGCGCTTCAGCCTTGATGACACCACCACCGATATACAGCACTGGCTTGTCTGATTGAGAGATCAGTTCTGCCGCAGCTGTCAACTGGCGTGGGTGCGGATTAGTCACCGGCTTATAACCTGGCAAGTCCACCGTCGTCGGGAAGACATAATCCATCTCGGCGACCTGTAGATCCTTCGGGATGTCCACCAGAACCGGGCCTGGCCGTCCCGTTGCAGCCAGGTGAAAAGCGGCAACGATCGCCTCTGGGATGTCTTCGACGTGAGTCACCATGAAATTATGTTTGGTTACCGGCATGGTGACACCGCGGATATCAGCTTCCTGGAAAGCATCTGTACCCAGCATTTTCGACCCCACCTGTCCGGTGATAGCCACGACAGGGACGGAATCCAACATGGCATCCGCCAGTGGCGTGACCAGGTTCGTCGCGCCAGGGCCGGAGGTTGCGACCATGACACCGACTTTTCCAGTTGCTTGTGCATAGCCTTCTGCGGCATGGCCAGCGCCCTGCTCGTGACGAGCCAGCACGTGGCGCAGCTTTTGTGAGTTGTACAGCGCATCATAGAGAGGAAGCACCGCACCACCCGGAATACCAAAAGCAATATCGGTCCCGAGGTCCTCCAAGGTCTTCACGATGGCTTCTGCACCGATCATGCGCACACTTGCGGCATTCGAACCGGCGGCGGAAGCACCTGCCGACGGGCTGGGCTGGTTTGTGGCCGACACGTTGTGGGTCTCCATTCCATCAAGATTATTTTTATTTGACGCTCAGGTGATCAGTTCGAGGGCGCAAAGCTGCGGTGTTTTACTGCGGTCCTCTTACGACAAAAGCCCCCGACATGTGCACTGTGGTGGGTGCTGTCGGAGGCGTGCGGTAATACGGCTGCAAGTGTGTCGCGTTCGGACACGCCCCCTAGGGCACTACTACTTGAAGTCGAATTCCGTTGATCACGAGATCTACATTACACAACGGTGTGAGAAAACTCGATTTCACCCCCATCTGGCTCACAAAAGCACTTCCGTGGAGTCTAAAATAACCCCACATGACGCTAGATTTCGTGTTGGAACAGATCTGGCGCTGGTCGATCGAACGGGGCGTAGATTTCGCGTTACTTTTCATCGCCGCGCTGCTGGTTCCACGAGCGGGACGCCTGGCCCACCGCTGGTCACAACACCGTTCACAACGCATCGCCGATTTTGATGAATCTAAATCTTCCTTGGCAGTGGCAGGCGTAGCAATTTATATTGTGCAACTCATCGCCTACTTCGTGCTGTTCGTCTTTTTCCTACAACAACTCGGCTTTTCTCTGGTAGGTGCCACAATCCCGGCCACCGCGGCTTCTGCTGCAGTAGGTCTGGGCGCACAATCGATCATCGCCGACTTCTTGGCCGGGTTTTTCATTCTTTCGGAAAAACAATACGGCATCGGCGACTGGGTGAAATTCGAAGGCAACGGGATTGAAGTCGAAGGCACCATCATCCAGGTCACGATGCGGGCAACCCGCATTCGCACCTTGAATGAAGAAACCATCATTATTCCCAACTCGACCGCACGCGTGTGCATCAACCACTCGCACTATTGGTCCTCTGCTGTCGTCGTCATGCCCGTGCCACTGCTGGAAGTCAAAAGCCCGTGGCAAGCCGTCGAAAGATTCGAAAAAGCGACCAAGCGTGCACTAGAAGTGCCAGAAATTACCGAAGTGCTACGAGGCGAATTAGAGATCCACCCGGCCGTCGGCAATGGTGTCAACCCACCGACAGTCGTCGGGATGCCATGGACGGTCAATATCCGCGCCATGATTTTGACCGAAGCAGGCATGCAATGGATGGTTGAGCGCGCCATCCGCTTATCAGTTATGGAAGAGTTCTGGAGCGAATACGGCTCAGCTCCCACTATCAGCGGCGACCTGCAAGGAGAAATCTCGCTGCGAGAAAAACCCTCCAGCAACGACAACACCGATACCTCCGGTGCTTATGCAGAAAACCCGTGGGTCGATATTTCGCTGGGAACCAACACTCCGGAAGAAAACAGCCAAGAAATCACAGAGCTGACCGCACAAGACTCCGAGCACTACCGCAGGTTCGACCCGCGCACACTCGTCGGCAAGCTATTTTCCTTCAACGGCAACCTACGCCCATCGACGACGGGGCTGTCCCTATTGTTTATTACCTTGCTCGTCGTGCGTGTGCTTGGCTCAAGCATTGAGATCGACGGTGAATTAGTCCACGGCCCACTAGCACCACCAGCCACGGAAACCACGTTGAAGGTATCAACGAATTAAAGATTTTTCATTCATCCCGTAGCATGGTCGCCATGAGTGTTGCAGAACAACCTGCCCAGGGCACAAGTTTCCGCCCAGAGCGCACCCACATCATTGCCGCTGTACTCATCATTGGTATCGCGATCATGGGCATCGCATGGGCTCCACTCGTGCTCGGCTGGTTATTAATATTCCCGCTAGTTTTTATCTACTGGACCGTGCGCGCGAAAACCACAGTTACTGCGGCAGGTATTGCCATCACCTACGCTTTTAAGTCCGATATTTTCATTAACTGGAATGATTTCCAGGGCATCGGATTTCAACGCGCCCGCGTTTTTGCCAGCACCAAAGATGGCAAGCAACACAACTTGCCCGGAGTGACCTTCCAATCGCTTCCCCAACTAGAAGCCGCTTCCCACGGGCGCATCCGCGACGTTCTCACCGAAGGCAAAGAAGCCGCCGACGACAAAGTCGTGATCACGCACCGCGATGGCCAACGCATCATGATGACGCGTGAGGAATTTGAAAAATACGATGGTGTTGCCGCCCAGCATTATGAATCGCACCCGGCATCACAAAAACACGAACAGCCACAACCGCGACGCAGCTCTCGCGATAACAGCGGCTAAAAAATCTGGCTTCTGACTCTATATCTGCTATTTCCTACAGTATCGCCAATCACAATCCAATCAGAAAGGCGCACACGTGTATCCTCTTCGCTCAAAAGTCACGACCGTTGGTCGTAATGCAGCAGGTGCGCGCGCTTTATGGCGTGCCACCGGCACCCGCGACAATGAATTTGGTAAGCCCATCGTCGCGATCGTGAACTCATACACACAGTTTGTTCCCGGGCACGTCCACCTCAAAGACGTCGGGGATATCGTCGCCGAGCAGGTGCGTGAAGCAGGCGGTGTACCAAAGGAATTCAACACCATCGCGGTCGACGATGGCATCGCGATGGGACACTCGGGCATGCTGTATTCTCTCCCCTCACGTGAGATCATTTCCGATTCCGTGGAATACATGGTCAACGCCCACACCGTTGATGCAATGGTATGCATCTCCAACTGCGACAAAATCACACCAGGCATGCTGAATGCGGCGATGCGCCTCAATATCCCCACCGTTTTTGTATCCGGTGGCCCGATGGAAGCGGGTAAAGCCGTCGTCGTTGACGGTGTAGCGCAGGCTTCCTCGGATCTTGTCGACGCCATCTCGGCATCCGCCAATGACAAAGTTTCCGACGCCGAGCTGACCAAGATCGAAGAATCCGCCTGCCCGACCTGCGGCTCGTGCTCCGGCATGTTTACCGCAAACTCGATGAACTGCTTGACCGAGGCCCTCGGATTGTCCCTGCCCGGCAACGGTACGACACTCGCTACGCACCAGGCGCGCCAAAAACTATTCCACAAAGCTGGTCAGCTCATCGTCGAAATGTGTGAGCGCTACTACGGCAACGAGGACGACTCCGTGCTGCCGCGTAATGTGGCCACAAAAAATGCCTTCCGTAACGCCATGGCGCTGGATATGGCCATGGGCGGTTCCACGAACACAATCCTGCATACCTTGGCCGCTGCGCAGGAAGGCGAGGTCGATTTTGACCTGCACGACATCGAAGAAATCTCGCACCAGGTGCCGTGTTTGTCGAAAGTCGCACCCAATGGCATCTACCACGTCGAAGACGTCCACCGCGCAGGTGGCATTCCCGCGATCCTCGGCGAGCTCCGACGCGGAGGGCTGCTCAACGAAGACGTGCACACCGTGCAATACGACACCCTGGATGGCTGGCTCAATGACTGGGATATCCGCGGCGGCAAAGCCATTACCGATGCCGAGGATCTATTTTATGCCGCGCCCGGTGGCGTGCGTACCACCGAGCCATTTTCCAGCACAAACCGCTGGGAATCGCTCGATACCAACGCCGAAACCGGCTGCATCCACGATGTCATGCACGCTCATTCCGCCGACGGCGGTTTGGTCGTCTTGCGTGGCAACCTGTCACCAGATGGCGCAGTGCTGAAAACCGCGGGTGTGGACGAGAGCCTGTGGGAATTCAGCGGCCCAGCGCGCGTGCTCGAATCCCAAGAAGCCGCCGTCAGCTCGATTCTCAAGCATGAGGTACAACCCGGCGAAGTCGTCGTTATCCGTTACGAAGGTCCTGCAGGGGGCCCGGGAATGCAAGAAATGTTGCACCCGACGTCATTTCTGAAGGGCGCCGGGCTGGGTAAAAAGTGCGCTCTGATCACCGACGGCCGCTTTTCCGGCGGCACTTCCGGTTTGTCTATCGGCCATATTTCCCCCGAAGCCGCAGCCGGTGGGCTCATCGGTCTCATTGAAAACGGAGACCCGATCCGGATCTCCGTCAAGGAACGCAGCTTGACTTTAGAGCTGGACGACGCAGAGATTGAGCGTCGTCGACAAGAAATGGAAAATCGCAAGAAACCATGGCACCCAACCGAACGCAAACGCACCGTCACCAAGGCATTGCGTGCCTATGCCAAGATGGCCACCAGCGCTGATAAAGGGGCCGTACGCCAAGTTGATGACTAGCACAAACGCTGCACTGCGGCAGCACAGTGTCCATCACAGTGCCCCAATGCTGACCATCATCGGGCTACTTGCGGGTCTGGCTGCCACAATTTATCGCATCGCTGAGACGACATCGCCGGTGGATATGGTGATTTATCGGCAAGGCGTCGACGCATTTTTACACGGCCGCGAGATATACTCCGAGCCAATGTTGGCGGGTGATCTTGCACTGCCGTTTATTTATCCACCTTTCGGAGCGCTTTTTCTGGCACCCCTGAATGTGATTCCGGGTATTGATGACACCCTGGCTGCGCAGATAGTCATTGCGATTTCTAATGCGCTGCTGCTGTTGTGTCTCTGGCTAGTCTGGCGCTGGCTAATGCAGAATAACCGCTGGGTGTTGCCTGCTGCCACGACCAGCTGGGCGCTGGCATTGATCAGCGAACCGGTAGAGCTCAATCATGGTTTTGCTCAGATCAACGTCATCTTGCTGTCGCTGGTGGTACTCGATCTGGTTCCCCGGAAGCGCAGACTTCCGCAGGGCTGGCTGATCGGCATCGCAGCAGCCATCAAGCTCACGCCACTGGCGATGCTGTTGTATTTCTTGTTGCGCAAAGAGTTCCGCGCGATTATCACAGCGGGTTTTTCTGCGGTACTGGCAACCCTACTGGCCGCTCTCGTGCGTTTTGATGCCACCTGGGAGTTCTACGGCGGCCGTCTGCTAGGAATGGGCTCTGGTGGCGATTTCGGCGTGAACACCTCCTACCAATCCAATAGCTCCTGGCGCGGAATGATCCAGCGCTGGTTCACCAGTGAGCGGGCATTGGAAGACTCCGGAAATCTGGTCACTGCGCTGTGGGCAGTGCTGGTGGTTCTCACGATTGCCGGTGGCGCCTGGCTCATGGTCCAGATGTTACGCCGTGGTTATCTTGTCGACGCCTGGCTTATCAACGCAGTAATCATGCTCCTGATTTCGCCGGTATCGTGGTCCCACCACTGGGTCTGGCTGGCTGTTGCCGTCCCGGTATGGTTCTGGCGAGCGCTGTCATGGCGTAGTCATGGCCTCACCGTAGTCGTCGGAGCCTGGGTTTCCGTCTTGGTCTTCCTCGAGCAGCCGCCCAAGTGGTGGTACGGCGACGCCATAGAAGTACACACACTCAGCTTCTGGCCAAAGCTGTTTATCAGTGATTTTGTCTGGCTGGGGTTAGCCACCCTATTCATCCTTGGCTGGGAATTGACCGGTTCTCGTGACCGTAGACGTCTGCACCACCAGGGCCCGGAGCACCGTGCACCAGCCGATCCGCAAACCCGAACCCAGTGCACCCCAAACTCGGTGCACCCAGAACCCTAAGAATTGAGTGTTTAACTGGCCAACGGGTTGGTACCTGCGAACAGCCACCAGGCAGCAACCACAGCAGCGATACCGAGGATCGCGAAAATCCAGGACGATGCCAGCGGACGTCGTGCCCACCCACGAGCACCATCAAGCGCGTACAAACCGGGGCCGGTGAATTGCACAACCACCGCGATCGCGGCAACCATGACCGGCACCCACAGGGTTTCTTCCCAATTGAAGATGTTGAGGCCAATGTGCGCGTCGGCAAGCTGGTGTACAGCCAGAAAACCACTCACTGTCACCGCAACCATGCTGGCAATCGGCGCCAATAGCCCCAGCAGCAAAAAGATACCAGCAGCCAACTGCAACGACGGCACCACAATAGCCAACAAGTGGTCCTGATTATATGCAGAGAATTCGGATTCTAATCCCGCGATTCCCTCATGGTTGCCCAAGGAGAAAAACGTCCCCACTGCCTGAATAATCAGCCAGGCCGAAAATACAATGCGCAATAAGAACAATCCGAAGTCGATAGTGCCGCGACGCGTCTCGGTTAATTCAGCATGCTCCGTGACGCCTGCACCTGCTGCTTCTTCCTCTGGTGTGTCACTACCCTGGGCAAAAGACGTATCATCCAGGAATTGTTGCTGGCCAGCATACGGCTGTGCAGGTCCCGACAGCTCGTTATTCGACAGCTCGTTATTGGACTGTGTGTTATTCGACTGTGCATTGTTTGCCTGTGAGTTGCTCGACTGGGTGGCCTGGTTTGGAATAGCAGATGCTGCCACCGGCACCGTAGTCTGCTTTCCTGCAGGGTCAATAACCTCAGTAGAGGCAAAATCTTCATCTCGGTATTCGGGACGCTGCGAATCACTGCTTACTTGGTTATCGTTATCGTCTGCACCACCATTGGCGCTGGAAGCCGCAGCCTTATCCGAACTATCTAGTCCGGCTGCAGAACTTTGCTGCGAAAATTGAGCAGTCGGTTCAGAATCGGCACCAAGTCCAGTACCATCAGCACGGTTCCGACTAGCACCAGAATTCGGCTCAATGGTCTGCGGCGCCGCGCGCCCGGCCCGCTGGAAAATCGTGGTGCGTTGTTCGGAAGACGCGAGTCCGTCTTCCGGTTTATCGTCTGATTTCACTTCGGTTTTACCGGCAGAATCTACAGCAGACTTTTTCTGAGATGGCTGCGGCCCCTGATAAGTGGGAACATCAAATTCGTCATCATGAAAATCCGCTTTGTCGGGCTGGGGCGCGGAATTACTCTTGGACTTCGATTTATCTGGGTTATTTTTACGATCGCTCATGGCCCCAATTTATGCGACAGCCCAGCGCATAACCGGCACCAACCCGCCGACGACGGGATTTTTCCCTGTTTCCTTACACCGCGTGCACACTGTGCAGCAGCCACGCAGTCCTTGGTTTTTCGGTAACCGGGTATCGTGTACGCTTGCGGCTATCTAGCACTGGTCCAACAAGTTACGCAGCGCTTTGTGCTCGGCTTCTGTGACCCAGAGATCGTAAACGTATTTCACGTGGACTTGTATACGCCCATAATCACAGCGGAAAGGCTTGTGCGGTGGCAGCCAGGTAGCGGCATCAGCAGCCCCCTTCGCGCGGTTATTAGAAGCATCGACAGCCAGCAGATTGATCGGATCGTTGGCGAAATCGCGACGCTTGGTTTCATCCCACTGAAACGCTCCTTTCACCCAGGCATCGCCAAGCGCGACCACATGCTCGATATCAACCTGATTATCGCCACGGTGAAAGTTGATGGTTTCGCCAGAATATGGGCTGACCAGGCTGCCGCTTTCAACCAAGCACCCTCGGGTTCCATTGCGGATCGAGAATTCGTCTAAATCGCGTTGCAGAATATCATTCCGGGTATCGCAGCCATTGTGCCCGCCTGCAACGTTGACGTCGTCGCTCCACGGCTGGCCAAATAAAGCACGGTCATAATCCGAGTTCGGTGCCCGCCCTTTGATCTCGAGTGCATCGTGCATGGCGCGGTAATCGAGGCCGTCATCCGTATACACGCCCGGCTCTGCATGCGGGAAGGAATCCGCCAGGTCTTTGCCTGTTGAAATTCCAGTAGCTGCATTCTGCTCTTCTGTCCTATCAGCTGCTTGGGCGCCCTGGGTGATTGTGACCGTCGTTGAGACCGTCGAGTCCGTTGATCTTAGTGAGACCGCTGACTCATTTGAGCCATCACCGCGCGCAGATTCCACATCCGAACAACCAGCAAGGAAAACCGAGACTATGCCTGCAAGAGCGAGGCCGGTGAGTTTTTTACCTGCGCACATAATTTGCACACAGTAGCACAACCTCGGCTTTCAACAGGAACGTTGAGACAGCTCTGAAACACGTCACTTAACCGTATATCTGCATCACCCGCAAACACTGCCTCTGGTATGCATGACGATGATATAGTTGATACGTCATATTTTATCGATACGCCAAGGAGGGCCACCGTGGCAGTAGAAAAAGACAAAGACTGGGTCGGCGACGCCCAGAATGCCGCAACCGATGGTGAATTCACTCGCGACACCAGCTACATTGCAGATCGCGTCGTCGCCTCCGTAACCACCGACCAACCACAACCCACAAACGACAAGACGCTATATTGGCCAGTACAATCACACCGCTACCGCCTGGTTGCTGCCCGAGCCTGCCCCTGGGCACACCGCGCGGTGATCGTGCGCCGTCTACTAGGGTTAGAAGACGTAATCTCTTTAGGTCTAGCGGGACCAACCCACGACAAACGTTCCTGGACCTTCGACCTAGACCCAGGCGAAGTCGATCCCGTACTGCACATTCCGCGCCTACAAGACGCCTATTTCAAGCGTTTCCCGGACTACCCGCGCGGCATCACGGTTCCTGCACTGGTCGAAGAATCCAGCGGCAAGGTAGTAACCAACGATTTCAACTCGATGGTCCGAGATTTCCAGACCCAGTGGACCGATTATCACCGCACCGGTGCCCCCAATTTATTACCACCGGAAGAACAACGCGAAGAGATGGAAGAAATCAACGAATTTATCTTCCGGAAATTCAACAACGGTGTCTACCGCGCCGGATTCTCCGCAGCACAAGACGCCTACGAAAAGGCTTATTCTGACGTCTTCGAGGTGCTCGACTGGTTGGAAGAACGCCTGGCAACGCGGCGGTTCATCATGGGCGAGCACATCACCGAAACCGATATCCGCGCGTATGCCACCCTGATCCGCTTCGATGCCGTCTACCACGGACACTTCAAAACCAATCGCAACAAAATCAGCGAGATGCCCAACGTCTACGGCTACTTGCGTGAGCTATTCCAAACTCCGGGCTTCGGTGATACCACCGACTTCACCGAGATCAAGCAGCATTATTACCTCGTACACCGCGAAGTAAACCCCATGCAGACCGTGCCTGCAGGGCCAGATGTCTCCGGTTTGGCGCAACCACACGGACGCGATCATCTTCCCGGCGCACCATTTGCAGAAGGCACAAGTCTGCCCGGCAGAGCGCCAGAAGCAGAACGACTAAAAAACCCCACCAAGATACAACGCGAGCTGTTCAACTAATTCACCCACGAGTAATTCGCCCACAAGAAACGGCGAAAATGCCCTGCGCGGATAGTGTCCGCGCAGGGCATTCCTGCTTCAGGCTAAGAATTAAGAGCCAGTGAACAAACCGCGACACCGTGCACGATCAGCCTCCGGCATGACGTGCACTCTTCGCAGCATGCTAGCTGTTATCAGCATTGCTGTGCTTTTCATCCTTTTCGGATGGAGACTCATCGGCCGGACGAACGGAATCCTGGGCACGGGAATCCGCATAAGTCTCAGCCTTCTTTTCTTCCTTAGCTTCCATCTGGTTTTCGTCGGCAAGCAACTTATAATCCTCGCCGATGCTGAACTCGACGTCTTCGTCCTCATCCAGCTGGCTAGCAACTTCGTCAGATACGTAGTTGTAGAGCTCTTTATCGCCCAAGTTGGACTCAGAAACCAACTTCTGCATCTCCTCGTTGTGCTTCTTCTCCAGCTCTTTGTCTGGGTGCAACGACAAGTACATCAGCTGGCGCAGGCGGTCACGCTTGGTGGCCTCATCGCGAATCCGTGCGAAGGACTTAATCCACGCAGCCACCAGGACGACGACCATGACCATACCCATGTAGCCCAATACCGGGTAGACGTATTCCATCAAGGTATCAAAGCCGACGAAGCTGACAGCGAAGCCCAGCAAGGTGCCGACTATGAAGATGACGCGGTACTGGCTCTCGCGGCCAGCAGACAGGCGCTTGCCCAACGCATAGAACATACCGATGGCAGTGTTGAAGACCATCGCGAAGATCACCAGCGCCATGACCAAGCCCAGGTTCTCGTTGATGTCAGCAACCAGAGTGAGCATTGGGATCGACGTGCCATCGACCAATTCTGCGTTGAACAGCATCGCCATCGTGGCCAGTACCAGCATGATGGCGTAAGCAATACCACCGAACAGGCCACCCCAGCCGGCCTCACGTGGGTCTAAGTAGTCACCACCAATAACCAGCGTCATCGACACGGCCAAGATCAACGCCAGACCATTATAGTTCAGAGCAGAGAGTAGCCAGTTACTAATCGGGCTTTCGATTTCCGCCGACCGCTGCGCAACCATGTTCACATCATCTGGCCAGTTCACAAACGTGTACACCGCTACAGCAAGAATAGCGATGATGATCAACGGGGTTAACAAACCGATGATTCTGGATACCTTATTGACATCCAGCATGCCGGCGACAAGCACCAACCCCAGCATGACAGTGGAACCAACCCACGGCTGCCAACCGAATTGTTGCTCCAAGTTGGAGCCAGCACCCGCGAGCATCACGAAGCCAATGGAGAACAACGTGATAACTACGGAGATATCTAGCAGGATCGACACGATTGGGTGCGTCGTACGCTTGAACACTAGCCGGTGTTCACGGGCGTGGAAATAGCTGCCGAGCTGCAGGAAAACTGTTCCGGCAAGCGCCATCACGATGCCAGCTATCGCAGCACCTGCCAGCCCCCACATTCCATAGGACGAGAAATATTGTACGACCTCACGACCGGTGGCGAATCCCGCACCGACAACGAGGCCCACAAAGGACAAGGCAATACCTGTAATGCGTTTATAGGACACCGAATTATCGCTCTTTCTTTGCTTAAGAAAACTGTTTTCGGATAATTGACGTTCCTACGATACACGCATCACAGCATTCTGTGTTTTATTTTCGCCACTATTAGCTACTGTGCAAGCTTTTCCGCGATCAATTTGTTGACTTGACCTGGGTCAGCTTTCCCCTGCGTCGCTTTCATCACGGCACCGACGATGGCACCGGTGACCTTTTTGTTTCCAGCGCGGTATTTCTCGACGATATCCGGATTGTCAGCCAACGCATCGTCCACGGCCTTCTCGATCGCGCCATCATCGCGCACGACCTCCAGGCCACGCTTGGCGACAACCTCGTCGACGTCTCCGTCGCCTTCCAGCACTCCGTCCACAGCTTTGCGCCCCAACTTGGTGGTCAGCTTGCCTTCCTTAACCAGCTCCACGACGCGAGCAACCTGCGCCGGGGTGATCTCCAACGCTGCCAACTCCACACCAGCCTCATTGGCTTTTCCAGACAAATAGGACACCCACCAGGCACGTGCTTCGTCGGCGCTCGCACCATGCTCAGTGGTTTCAATGATCAAGTCCAACGCCCCAGCATTGACCAGATCACGCATTTCTTTGTCTTTCAGCCCCCACTCTTTCTGAATGCGCGCGCGGCGAATCCACGGCATCTCTGGCAGCGTCTGCTTGATCTCTTCGACCCATTCACGTGGAGCAGAAACTGGAGGCAAATCCGGGTCATTGAAATAGCGGTAATCCTCTGCAGTTTCTTTCGGGCGCCCCTTGGACGTTGAGCCATCGGATTCCTGGTAGTGACGGGTCTCCAGGGCGATCTCCTCGCCGTTTTCCAGTGCGTAAGCTTGGCGCTGCATCTCGAAGCGCACGGCCTGCTCGACTGATCTCAACGAGTTGATGTTTTTCGTCTCCGTGCGGGTACCGAATTCTTCACTACCCTTTGGCCGCAGCGAAAGGTTGGAATCCACGCGCATAGACCCCTGGTCCATACGGGCATCAGAAACCCCCAGCGCAGCGACGAGTTCACGCAGAGCGGTGACATAAGCACGGGCCACTTCCGGGGCGCGTTCACCAGCACCGACAATGGGTTTGGTCACGATTTCGATCAACGGAATGCCAGCACGATTGTAATCAACCAGCGAGGCAGTAGCACCGTGAATACGACCATCAACACCACCAAGGTGAGTCAATTTGCCAGTATCTTCTTCCATGTGGGCACGCTCGATCTCCACACGCCATTCGGTGCCATCATCCAGCACCACATCCAGGTAGCCGTCGTACGCGATCGGCTCATCATACTGAGAGATCTGGTAATTTTTCGGCTGATCCGGGTAGAAATAATTCTTGCGGGCAAACCGCGACGATTCTGCAATCTGACAATTCAGCGCCAAGCCAATTTTGATCGCCCATTCGACTCCCTTCTCGTTCACGACGGGGAGCGCACCAGGTAATCCCAGGGAAACCGGATCCACGTTGGAATTAGGTTCATCACCAAAATGAGCCGAAGAGGTCGAAAACATCTTGGTTTCCGTTCCCAATTCCACGTGAACTTCCATGCCCATCACTGGGTCGTATTTTTCTAGGACTTCGTCATAGTCCAGCAAGTCATACATCGCAGCAGTCATAGCCACCATGGTAGTGGTTTCTGTCTGACTGTCGTGCACAGGGTTTCCGGGCTGCTGCAATCTAGCTGAATGCACTCTAGCCGAATAACGCCTCAGCAATCTCATAACGCTGCATCGGCACAGTTTTTACCTTGGCGACGACTTCTGACAAAGGAACGGTCTCGATAAATTCGCCCCGCAGCACCACTGATGATCCAAACTCGCCCCTGTGCGCCGCGCGCGTAGCATGTACTCCAAACCGACTGGCAAGAACGCGGTCGAACGCCGTAGGAACGCCACCGCGTTGTACGTGCCCCAGCACAGTGGTGCGCACGTCGTAGCCAGTAGAACGCGAGATTTCCTCACCGATTAACTGCCCCATCCCGCCGAGGCGGCGGTGGCCAAATTCGTCGACACCTTTATCATCGACCGCCATGGTTCCCGGCCGCGGTTGTGCTCCTTCGGCGACGACGATGATGCCGTATTTCTCCCCCATCTGAAAGCGCCGTTCCATCGACTTCGTAATCTCGCTGACATCGAAAGGCACTTCCGGAATAACAATATGATGCGCACCGCCGGCCAAACCCGCATGCAAAGCGATCCACCCGGTATGGCGCCCCATGACCTCGACGAGAAAAATCCGCTTGTGCGATTCCGCGGTAGTATGCAGCCGATCAATCGCGTCGGTAGCAACGGCTACCGCGCTGTCGAATCCAAAGGTGTAATCGGTGGCCAGTACATCGTTATCAATGGTCTTGGGCACTCCAATGACCGGCACCCCATTATCCGCCAGCCACTTTGCCCCCTTGAGCGTGCCTTCCCCGCCGATTGCAATTAAAACATCAACGCGGGCGTCGGCAAGATTCGCTTTAATCGTTTCCAGATTGGCTTTGAAGATATCCGGGTGCAGGCGACCGGTCCCCAAAATGGTGCCGCCCCGGACAAGGATCTTGTCGATGGCATCGTCGTCGTAGAGATCGACCCGATCATCATCCAATAGCCCCAACCAACCATCGCGGTAACCGACGACGGTGGAATCATGCTCTTGATTCGCCGTGCGCACGATAGCACGGATAACGGCGTTCAGACCCGGACAGTCGCCTCCCGAGGTCAATGTGGCAATGCGCATGCTTCTACTGTAGGCAACCCGCGACGTGGTGTCAGTAAGTGGTGGGTTGCCCACTGGACTTTCTACTGGATTCAGCACAAACCTGCGGTACCTATGCCACACTCACACGGCACATACCGGCGCCTATGAGTACCTATCAGCACCGAATTAGCTGGTTGCTCAATGAGTTCGGCGTACCACGGGTTCTAGCCAATCTAGATTGTTTGGATGGTCTAAATGGTCTTGCGATAAAACAGCGAAGCCACCAAACCAATGGCGAGCACAACGACCAACAACAACACCGTATTCGCGGTACCAACGGCCAAACCTTGCGCGGCAACGGTGATCTGCATCAGCGCCGACAAGATAGATACTCCCATCACCGACCCCAACTGCCGCGCAGTGTTATATACTCCTGATGCTGCACCCATGATGGGCGCTTCCACATCGCGCATCGTCGTCGCAGAATTCGTGCCCCAAATAAATGATTGGCCGATTCCCAAAAAACTCACAACAATCGCCAGCCACCAGACTGGTTGTTCGTGGGCCATGATCCACCACGCCGCCGCACAGGCTGCCAGCATGACGCTAAAGCCAGCGACCACCAGATTGCGTGGATGAAATTTATCGGCCATAATGCCCGCAATTGGCGAGACAAACAACGAGGTCAACGCCATCGGTGCGATGACAAGACCGGCTGTTTTAGAATCTAGGTCTTGGCCGTCTTGCAACCACAGCATGATCGGCAACATCAAAGATGCAGCCATAAACCCCATGCACGAAATAATGATGATGCCCAAGCGATAGTTGTGATTCTGGAATAAAAACAGCGGGATCATTGCTTCCACGCCACGCGCCTGCGCAGTGCCTTGCAGTTTGATAAAGCCAGACAATCCCGCAACCCCCAAAGCCAGCATCAACCAAATCCACCACGCCCATTTGGCTTCTGGTGCTTGTTGGATCGCACCAACGACCAACAGCATCGACACCAACGAGATCACCACAGAAATCGGGTCGAGATTGCGTGCGTAGGTCGGCATCCGCGGCACCCAGAGCGTAGCCAGGGCGATGGCGATAATGCCGAAAGGTACCTGAATCAGAAAAACTGCGTGCCAGGATGCAGAGTGCACCAGAAATCCGCCCAAAACCGGGCCGGTAATCGCTGCCACCGAACCAATAATGCCCCACACACCGAGTGCACGGCCACGACGCTCCCGGGCAAATACCCGGTTGATCACCGACATCGTCTGCGGCATTTGGATGGAAGCACCAAGCCCCTGCAAGCACCGCGCGGCAATCAATAGTTCAATCGTGGGAGCACAAGCAGACGCCACCGCCCCGATAACAAAAACCGCGATGCCAATCCGGAATAAGCGGCGTTGGCCGAAACGGTCCCCCAGCCGACCGGTAAATAGCAACGGCACGACGACGAATAACAGGTATCCCGACGACACCCACAAAGTTTCTGCCAGCGTGGCATCGAATGCCCGGCGGATGCTCGGGATTGCCACCGCGATCAAAGTCTGATCCAACAAAGACATGAAAAAGCCCAACGAGAGGGCGAACATTGCCTTCCACGCTTGAGCTTCTGGAAGCACCATTGATGTAGGAGCAGAACGGGGTGGCTGTACAGATTCCTGTCGTGGATCGGGCGAGGTAGTCACCCCGCCGATCCTAGCGCGGAACAGCAGCTATAACAGTGTGAATCAGCTATCGCGGTGGCGCCAATCAGCAACCGCCATAGTGCAGACTGCACCGCAGTGCCTAGAGGCCTAGACTAAAAGGCATGGCACTTATCGATAAGAAATCTCCACAAGACGTATCCACCGCAACCACGACCGCATTCGGCTTGGTGGGCGGCTACCTCACCGCCGTACAAACCGGAATCCGGCCACTCGGCGGAGTGGTACTAGGCGCTGCAGGCTACTGGGCAGCTCGTTCCTGGGCAGCAAAAACCAGCCCAGTTACCACCGCAGGCTTACTCGGCGGCTACGTGGCTGCCTTTGGTCTATCACACCCGCTGGCAAAGAAAATTGGTTCCTGGCCAGCAGTAGGCGTAGTCACCGCAGCTACCGCTTGTGCGGCCTATGCCATCTCTGACAGGAAATAACGACGCAAGCTAGTTGCTCGTCAGAGCCTCATAGGCTGCACCGACGCGGTACAAACGGTCGTCGGCAAAGGCCGGGGCCATGATCTGCAGGCCGGTCGGCAACTGAGTGTCGGCCGCCATGCCGGATGGCACGGACATACCGCACACACCAGCCAGGTTCAACGGCAACGTACACAAGTCGAAGTTGTACATCGCAGTCGGGTCTTCCACCTTTTCCCCCAGTGGAAAGGCCGTGGTCGGCGTAGTTGGAGAAACCAAGACGTCGACTTTTTCGTATGCGCGCGCGAAATCCTGCGCCACCAACGTGCGAATACGCTGTGCCTGCAAGTAATACGCATCGTAGTAACCCACGGACAGCGCGTAGGTGCCGACCATAATCCGGCGCTTGACCTCTGGTCCAAAGCCAGCCTCGCGGGAAAGCTCCATCACGCGGTTCGCGGAGTTCTCGCCATCGTCGCCAACGCGCTTGCCGTAACGCATGCCGTCGAAACGTGCCAGGTTAGAAGAGACCTCACACGGCATAATCAGGTAATACGCGGCTAATGCGTCGTCAAAGTGAGGGCAATCAACTTCGACGACTTCCGCGCCATTATCGACCAACGTCTGCACCGCCTTGCGGTATTGGTCCATCACGCCAGTCTGCCAACCATCGCGCTCAAATTGCTTGATGACGCCAACTTTGAGCCCAGTCAGATCACCGTTGGCGCCTGCACGAGCGGCAGCAACCACATCCGGGACTGGTTTGTTGATGCTGGTGGCATCGTGTGGGTCATGCCCTGCGATGACCTCATGCAGCAACGCAGTATCCAGTACGGTATTCGCACACGGGCCAGCCTGATCCAGCGAGGAAGCGGCCGCAATCAAGCCATAGCGCGAAACCGTGCCGTAGGTGGGTTTCACACCGACGGTATTGGTCAGCGCAGCCGGCTGGCGAATGGAACCGCCGGTATCCGTACCAATACCCAACGGCGCCTGCCCGGATGCTAACGCAGCCGCGGTGCCACCACCGGAACCACCAGGAGTACGTTCTGTGTCATAGGGGTTTCGAACTGGGCCAAAAGCCGAGTTTTCATTCGATGAACCCATCGCGAACTCATCCAAGTTGGTTTTGCCCAGGATCGGAATCCCAGCTTCGCGCAGACGCCGGGTCACGGTCGCGTCATATGGGCTGCGGTAGCCTTCCAGCATCTTGGAGGCAGCTGTGGTGGGCGCATCGGTGGTAACCAACAAATCTTTCAACGCCAGCGGTACCCCAGCCAACGGTGAAGCGGGCTTTTCACCGTTGTCCAAAGCCTTGTCCACGGCATCGGCTGCAGCCAACGCTTCGTCGGCTCCAACGTGCAAAAACGAGTTCAGCGTCTCGTTGGTTTCGCTGATGCGATCTAGATAAGCCTGGGTAACCTCCCGCGAGGTGATCTCGCGATTATGGATGCGCTGCGCCAAATCCGCTGCGGTTTCCGAAGTGGTGCCATCGTGTGGACGCGTAAATTCAGTCATTAATTATCTACCTCTGTCGCTCTTTCAGAATTTGTCAGCTGCTCGTATTCGGGCGCTGAACTAACCACGAATCTTCGGAACCACGAAACGATCATCGCGCGCATCCGGAGCTTGGTCCAAGGCCTGCTCCGAATTCAGTGTGCGCACTACTTCGTCGCGACGCATCGTGGCGTCCACAGAATGCGGGTGGCTCATTGGCACTACCCCAGTGGTGTCCACGTTTTGTACTGCAGAAACCACATCGACGATGCCGTCAATCTGTTCTGCATAGGTAGCGATTTCTGCATCGCTCAAAGCCAGGCGGGACAGCTTCGCCAGGTGCTCAATTTTCTCGCGGGAAATTTCTGACACAGTCGATTCAATCCTTCGATATCCGTGAATCCTTTTTCTTCCGTACTATGCTACGCCACTGGACCCATCGATTAACCAACGCCTGCGAGTCTGGTACGTAAGACCACAAACTACTGTTTTGCCCCCAAAGTGACGTGCCAGATTGCTACGATAGTGACAGCGAACTAGACGTTCAGAAAGTGGTGGCAACAACTCATGTCGTTTTTGATCCGTGTCCTGCTCCCGGATACCCCCGGAGCGCTCGGACAATTAGCCGACGCCATCGGCCAAACTGGCGGCAATATCCAGTCCGTCGACATCATCGAATCGTTTTCCGCTGATGCGGTCATGGACGATATCGTCGTTGATTTACCCCAAGGAGTCATGGCCGATGCCCTCATAACGGCAGCCAATTCTGTGGATGGTGTCGAGGTCGATTCGATTCGGCCGTTTTCCGGCCGAGTAGACCGTCGTGGCCAAATCGAGATGCTGTCAGAGCTGGCAACCAGCAGTGGAAGCCTACGCACCTCGCTGCAAGATTTCGTCTCAGTTTTCCCCAAAGCCCTGACTTCTTCCTGGGCAATCATCGTTGATACCACGAACGAGATCACACGTATGGCCGCCTCGAGTGCTGCGCCAGAAGATGATGGCTCCATCCCCGCCGATATTGACATCACCTCGGCCCGCGTGCTGGTTGCCGAGAGTGAAGACTGGATCCCAGATTCCTGGCGCATCCTCGATTCCGCGCTTGCCGGCGCCCCGCTAGGAGACAGCGGGCTGGTACTGATTATCGGCCGAGCCGGCGGCCCAGATTACTTGGCCAGCGAAGTAGTTCACCTCGGCCACCTGGGCAATATCTTGGGAAAGTTGATCGATTAATTCGCGCCAGCTGGTGTCGTACCAGCTGTCTTTTCACCCCGCCAATTCGCCGTCGAGAAGCTGCACGAATTCTGCTTCCGATAAGATTCGCACACCCAGATCACGCGCCTTGGTTTCTTTTGAGCCTGCGTTTTCCCCAGCCACCAGGTAATTGGTCTTTTTCGAGACCGAACCGGTGGCTTTTCCGCCCCGGGAGACGATGGCTTCTTTCGCGCTATCGCGGCTAAAGCCCTCAAGCGTTCCAGTAACCACAATCGTCAGACCTTCCAGCGTCTGCTCCACGCGTTGGTCAGCCTCAACTTCCATCGTCACACCGGCCTCGGCCCACTTATCCACGATCGCACGATGCCATCCGATACCGAACCAATCCTGCAACGAATTCGCGATCGTCATTCCAACGCCATCCACATCAGCGATCTTGTCGACGTCCGCCTCCCGCAGCGCCTGCATGGAGCCAAAACGCGTCGCCAATGCCCGCGCCGCAGTGGGGCCGACGTGACGGATCGACAGCGCGATAAGCACGCGCCAGAAGTCCGCTTGACGTGCGGACTCGAGGTTTTCGAGGAGCTTCTCGCCGGACGCGTTGACCACGCGTTTGGTCTTGTCCTCTTTGTCCAGCCGGGTGTACACGCTGGATTTCGCAAGCGCAGCTTCGTCGATAGCAAACAGGTCAGACTCATCGACCAGCACGCCACTAGCGATCAGATCGTGGGCACCTTTTTCGCCGAGTGCTTCGATGTCGAAAGCCTTGCGAGAAGCCAGGTATTCCAGGCGTGCACCCAGCTGCGCCGGGCACGACTGTGCATTCGGGCACCGCCAGTCAGCATCGCCTTCTTTTTGCGGAGCCAGGATGCTGCCGCACGAAGGACATTCTTTCGGAAATGACCACTCGTATTCGCTGCCATCTCGCTGCGCGGTCACTGGCCCCAACACTTCCGGGATAATCTCACCGGCTTTGCGGATGACTACGGTATCGCCAACCAACACCCCTTTGCGCTTTACCTCCGTTTGGTTGTGCAGGGTCGCCATCGACACGGTGGTTCCCGCAACAAAGACCGGCTCCATCACCGCATAAGGAGTGACACGTCCAGTCCTGCCGACGCCCACCTCTATCCCCAACAGTTTGGTGGTGACTTCTTCTGGTGGATACTTATAGGCAATCGCCCACCGCGGGGCGCGCGAAGTAGCACCCAGACCACGCTGCACAGACAAGTCATCAACCTTGACTACTAAGCCGTCCATCTCGAAAGAAGCATCATGTCGATGCTCACCCCAATACGAGACTTGGTCAAGTACCTCGGCGCTCGTTTCCACACGTTTGGTATATGGCGAAACCGGAAGCCCCCAGGCCTCCAATGCTTGATATGCATCCCACTGCGAGCCCGGCGCGAAGCCTTCCCGGGCGCCCAGGCCATGGGCGATCATGCGCAGCCGACGTTTTTTCACTTCTTCGGTGTTTTTCATGCGCAGCCCACCGGCTGCTGCATTGCGCGGGTTGGCAAAGGTCTCTGGCTTCTTGCCCTTTTCTTCGGCGAGCCGGACGCGTTCTTCGTTGATGGCGGCGAAGTCTTTGGGGTTCATATAAACCTCACCGCGAATTTCGATAAGTTCCGGGACTGGGTATTCGTCGGTTCCGGTGAGCTCGTGTGGGATATCGTCGATAACACGGGCGTTGGCAGTGATGTCTTCCCCTGTGGTGCCATCGCCACGGGTGGCTGCGCGTTCCAGTTGCCCATTGCGGTAGACCAAATCCACCGACAACCCGTCGATTTTCAGTTCGGTCAGATACGCCGGAGCTGGCGTACGCGCGAGCCAGTCACGGAGTTCGTCGTCGGTAAAAGCATTATCCAAGCTGAGCATCGGCTCAAGGTGATCAACATTGGCAAAGCTGGATTCTTCCGGGACTGGTGCGCCGACTTCCATGGTTGGTGAATCGGGCACCGCCAGTTGCGGGTACCGCTTTTCTAATTCTGCAAGCTTATGAAGCAACTCATCGAATTCCGCATCTGGGATTTCTGGTTGCTCGTTGTAATAGCGTTCGCGGTGGTAGCGAACCTTGTCGGCAAGCTCGTTCCAGTGGCGGCGTAATCCTGCTTCATCAAAGTCACTCACGCGCACCTAGTTTAATAGGTATCTCATGGGTGTCTAATAGATGCTGTGGTTTCGCTGGGTGTTCGAACCAGTGCGCCGGTTTGTGCGCCTGTATGTCTAGGCTGTAAGTCATGAGTTTCAACGCGTCCCGCATGCTGGCCTTCGATTTGGAAACAACCTCCAATATTCCGCACGAGGCCCGGATTGTCACTTCCGCCCTGGTCTCGATCGAAGGCTCAACCGTGGATTCACAGGAAATGTTGGCGGATCCTGGAATCGAGATTCCACAGCCAGCCGTCGACGTGCATGGTATTACCACCGAATACGCCCGGGAACACGGCCGCAACCATGACGAGGTGCTCGCAGATACCATCGCGGCGATCAAAAAAGGGTGGGAAGAAGGCAAAACACTGGTTGTCTATAACGCGAATTATGACTTGACGGTGCTGCGGAGTTTGGATCAGGACTTCACGGTGACTGGGCCGGTGTTTGACCCGTTCGTCGTCGACAAGCTAAAGGATAAATACCGCAAGGGCCCGCGCACGTTGGGCAAAGTCTGCGAAGAATACGGCGTGCTGCTGGATAATGCGCACGAGGCCACCGCCGATGCGATGGCTGCTGCCCGGATTGCTTGGAAGCAAGTGAACCAACGTTTCCCGGAATTGGCGAAGCTGGACGATGGGGAGTTGATGGAATATCAAGCCGTGGGCTATTACGAGATGCAAACGGAGTTCAAACGCTATTTGGCCTCGCGCGATCGGGATGTCTCGTCGGTAGCTACGTCATGGCCGATGCAAGGTTAGGCTGGTAAGCATGAAAAAATCACTCGCGACGGCGCTCATTGTCGGGGCGGCAGTGCTGGCAGGCGCCATTATGCTGGGCCCGCAACGTATTGCACTTGCGAACCACGCAACCGGCGATGAACAGCTAGCTACCACATTGGCTGAGCTGTCCGTTCCCGGCCACAACCAGCTTGCGGCTATGACCATCGAGGACGGTGTCACCAACTACGCAGGCTGGGGCGCTGATAACGAGACCGAGATGGAAATTGGTTCGGTCACGAAGATGTTGACGGCTGAACTAGTGCGTCACGAAATCGACAACGGCGCGGTGAAATTAGAAACCACACTGGGCGAACTGATCGACGAGCTCGCCGATCCAGTGGCATCGGTGACGCTAGAAGAAGCCGTTAACCATACCGGCGGGCTGCCCCGGCTGGCGGGCGTCGGGTTTACGGCTAACCTGGGCTTTTCTGTATTCGGTACCAACCCCTACGACGGCATTGGGCGTGACGACGTTGTTGCTGCCGCCAATGGCATCGAAGAATTAGAAAACCGCGGGGAAGAACAATACTCAAACCTCGGTTTCGCGCTACTCGGCTGGGCACTAGCAGAAAACGCCGACACCACCTACGGCGAGATGCTCCACGATGTGCTACTCCAGCCATTAGGCATGCACAATACTTTCGTCGCCGATGAACCACTTCCCTACGATGAACCAGCCGGGTTACTCAACAATGGGCGGCACGCCCAGCCATGGGTAACGGAAGGTTACGCACCCGCGGGCATGGTGCGCTCCACCGCCACCGATATGGCGCGATTCGCCGAATACCTCCTGGACAAAGGGCTACCGGATTACGGCTGGGCCCGCACCACTTCGGCACAAGATAGCGACAGCGACAACAAACACAGCGACAACAACAAAAACAACACCGCAGGGTGGCACAACGGGCAAACCGGCGGCTATTCCAGCATGCTGGTCATCGCCCCAGAAACTGGTCGCGCCGCTTTTGTCGCAGGTAATACCCCGCGTGGTGTGGAACAAATCGGACTACAGCTCGCAGGAGAGGAAGTGCAATAATGTCCGCAATTATTAACCTCATCCTGGTATTTTTGCTGATTTTCAACTGGGGCTTTGCCGCCTGGAAAGCACGGGAGAAAACGGGCGCCGTCTCCATCCAAATCATCAACTTGCTGATCAATCTCGGATTGACGATGTTCATTGCTTACGTCGTCGCCTGGAATTCCGTGGTACCCATCTGGGTCTGGTGGGGCCTAGCTGCGCTGATGGCAGCGTCGGCCACGCTTATCGTCTACCACATGCTGGAACGCCAGTCGATGGGCGTCGGCGCAGGGGCTCGTGCTGAGAAAGAATCAGCAACAACGCGCAATTAAAATCGACAGCGCGCAGCTACAGGTCACCGCTATCGTCGGCAAGCATTCGCGCGATTTCTGCGGTGAGCCGGTAGGTACGTGCGCAATCCAGGGTGTTATCTCCCGGTAACCCGGGTTGTGGGCAGATATCGAGCATGCCTGCACCAGTAACCCGATCAATACCAAGGGTATCGAGCAAACGCGCAACAGAAATCGCTTGCCTACGGGGATTTTCTTCCCGCTCATCCCAGACCATGTCTGCCGGTACGCTTGCCAGCCCCACCCGCATGCCAGATTCCAGCAACTCCGCGAGCTGATCCAGCTTCGCGGTGCCAGTCACACAGCGTTGGTCCACGATGATTTCACGAACCCCACCAGCGGCCGCGCTGTCGCTAGCCTGGTCACGGTGTTCGCGAGATACCTGAGCGATCACGTGGCGCAGTGGACCGTGATCGGCATCCGAGATATTGAGATAATCCACCGCCCCGCCCGCGCACCGTGCCAGCAACGCCGTAGCATCATCGGAGGCAAGTGGGGCGATCTGGTGATAGTCGGTAGCACCGGGAATAGCACCACGCACACAGTGGGCTAAATACGGCTCATCGAGCTGGAGCACGGTGGTAGCAGAAAACCTCCGGGCGATATCTGCGCGAAAATTGGAAAGGCCAACAGCCAAAGCGTCGGCAAGATCAAATAACGCGGAACGATCGCGCAACACTCGGTGGCCGTCAGCCATCTCTATTTGGCTAGCCAAACTCACCGGCCCCATAACCTGTACCTTGATCACCCCGCCTGGGTGCTGCCAGGTCTCTTCAAGCACATCCGCATCACGCGCCCGCAGATCGCGAAGAAACCACGACCACCGCTGCGGACGAACTTGCAATTGCCAACGGCGCGCTCCCCGATCCACGCTCAGCGATTCCAACAACGCGGCAGTATAGCCCACCGCATCAGAACCCAAGCCACGCTGTGGCAGCTGCGGCAGATGCAGACGATCACCGAATTCGCTAATGACCATATCCCCCGCTACCTCCATCGAGGTGCCAGCCAGCGGGCCAAGCCCCAAATACCCCGTTCGATTCATCTGCTTCATGGAATACTTATCAAACGCTGCCACAGTGTGAAACGACCCTAGGCGGCCGTGTCACAAATTGTGCCCGAGCCCAACACGATATCGCCCAAGCCATCATCAGTCGGTAAATACAGCACGGCTGCCTGGCCACGCGCTACACCGGACAAAGACTCGTGCAACTCCAGGCGCATGAAATCGGCCTCACGGTCAATCACCGCGCGACACGGCACCACAGAACCATGCGCGCGCACCTGTACCAAGCACTCCAGCTCACCATCCATCGCTGGATGCAGGAATTTCAGCCGGTCTGCACCGATGGTGTGAATGCGTAAGTCTTCTTTCGAGCCCACCAGAACCGTGCCCGTTTCAGCATCAATATCGGTGACATAGCGCGGGCGGCCATCCGAGGCCGGAGTTTTAATATCCAGCCCCTTGCGCTGGCCAATCGTATAATTCCAAGCGCCGTCATGCTCTTTCAGCCGTTCGCCAGAATTCTTGTCGACGATCATGCCCGGGCGCATGCCGATCGAACGGCCCAAAAATGCCTGTGTTTTCCCGTCCGGGATGAAGCAAATATCGTAGGAATCCGGCTTGGACGCTGTAGAAAAACCGTGGCGGGCTGCTTCTTCTCTGATCTGCGGCTTCGGCGTATCACCAACCGGGAACATGCAGTGTGCCAATTCATCAGCGCTGATTACGCCCAAGACATAGGACTGGTCTTTGTTCTGGTCCGGTGAACGGCGCATATAACCATCATCGTCGATAGTGGCATAATGTCCGGTGGCAACAGCATCAAAGCCTAAGGCCATGCCCTTTTCCAACAGCGCGCGGAACTTGATTTTCTCATTACAGCGCAAGCATGGGTTCGGGGTTTCACCGATCGCGTAGGAATCCACGAAATCATCAATGACTTCTTCCTTAAATCGTTCGGAAAAATCCCAGACGTAGTACGGAATGCCCAGCTTGTCACAAATGCGACGGGCATCAGCAGCATCTTCCAACGAGCAGCAACCGCGGGCTTTTTCTCGGGTTTGCTGCGCGTCTTGATGCAGAGCCAAATGAACGCCAACCACATCGTGGCCTGCCTCGACCGCGCGTGCGGCTGCCACTGAAGAGTCGACGCCGCCGGACATTGCTACCAAAACTCGCATGTTTCATAGTGTAAGCCCAGTGTCAAAGCCGGGCTTGGCTCGAACGTCGACAAGCCCCGTAAAATAGCGCGCTATGGGACGCAAGCGGGCACAAAATCAGGTGCGGGATACTGCCTCCATCATCGGGCAGTACGTGATCAACACCGGGCATGCAGAAATCAAGCCCGATGCCTTCCGCGACAATGGCTTTTACCTCTACGTCAATGGAGTTCCCAGCTCGCACATCGTTGTCGGCGAACCTGAATATTTGGACTTCGCCTACATGCGTTGGTTTGCCGCGGCCATCGAGAAATTTCTTGGCAAGCACGGGTGGGATACCAACCGCCTCCGAGTCACCCACCTCGGCGGGGCTGGCTGTTCCATGGCGCGCTATCTAGCATGGCGCTGGCCGCAATCCCGGCATACCGTGGTAGAACTCGACGCCCGGTTAGGCGAATACGTACGCGATTGGTTCGATATTCCGCGCTCACCAACAGTAAAAGTCCGGCCCGGCGATGCTGCAGAAGTCACAGCAAGTTTTGCCCCAGAAAGCCGCGATATCGTCATCCGCGATGTATTTTCCGGCGATAGCACACCGTCGACGCTCACCACCACTGAGTTTGCACAGCAGGTTTATCAGGCTCTGACCCCCGGCGGGCTATATCTGGCCAACTGTGGTGCGCGCAGTGGGATCCACGACGCACGCACAGAGGTTGCGCGATTGCAGGAGATCTTCGCGGAGGTGGCTGTGATCAGTGATGCAGGAACCCTACAGGGGCGCAGTGGGGGCAATATGGTGCTATTGGCTACAGATGCACAGCTGCCACAGGCAGACACCCCGGCTGCTGACCAATTACGCAGCGTGCTACTGCGTGGGGCAGTCCCCGCGCAGTACCTCGATGCTGAGCAAACCAAGAACTGGTCACGAGAATAGCAGGTTAGAGCTCAGAGACCTTGCGCGCTGTTTCGATAATCTCCGGTAGCTGCTGGCAAACAGCATCAATGTCGTCTTCGGTCGTGGTATACCCCAGGCTAAACCGCAGTGCGCCGCGGGTGCGGGCGTCATCTGCGCCCATCGCCTCAAGTACATGGCTTACGCGGTTCACTCCAGCCGCGCACGCCGAACCAGTCGAAATCGCAATCCCCGCGCGATCCAGGAGCATAATCAGGCTATCCCCATCGGTGCCCAAGAAAGACACATGCAGATGCGTCGGCAAAGCAGGCTCAGTCGTATTAACCACCACATCATCGATGCGCGTAGTGATAAACGTGCGTAGCTTGTCGCGCAGGCGCGCCAGACGGGCCGCTTCGCGTTCGGATTCCCGCAATGATTCCTGCAACGCCGCCGCCAAACCCACGGCGCCAGCTACGTTGACTGTTCCCGGACGAATCCCACGTTCTTGGCCGCCGCCGAAATACACCGGTTTCGGCGCTGGAGTGCGCTGAGCCAGCAACAGACCAGTGCCACGCGGGCCACCGAATTTGTGACCGCTAGCCGCAAGAGTCGTTGCCTGCAACTCATGGAAATTAATCGGCAGCTTGCCGACAGCTTGGACTGCGTCGACATGGACCGGAGTACCCACTGCTGCCGCGCGCTGGGTAATTTCTGCAATTGGTTGAATGCTGCCGATCTCGTTATTGGCATACATACACGTCGCTAGAGCAGCCGGAGTATCTAACGGCGAAAGATCACACACCCGGGCAGCACCGTCGACCGGTAGATCAACGACCTGCGCCCCGCGGCCCGCAAGCATGCCAGCGACATCGCGAACCGCCGAGTGTTCCGCGGCCGGGACGATTATCCGATTGGACTCACTCGCCGCATACAGCCCCTGCAGTGCGATATTGTCTGACTCCGTTCCGGAAGCAGTGAAAATCACCTCGATGGGCTCGCAACCCAAAAGCTCCGCGACGGTCTCGCGGGCTAAATCCAGCACGCTGCGGGCCTTTCGGCCTGCCGCATACTGGCCATTCGGGTTCAATGCACCGGAGGCTTCCACCCACGCATCAATCGCTGATTGACGCATGGGGGTGGTGGCAGCATGATCGAGATAAGTCATAGACACCAGCCTAGCTGCTAGCTCAACGCGTGCCAGCGCCATGTGAGTATTAGCTGCCTGCGCGCGCTTGCAATTCCGCGGTCAAAGCCGGTGCGATCTCGTGCAAATCGCCCACCACGCCCAAATCGGCGACGCTAAAGAACGGCTCGTCAGCATCCTGGTTGACTACGATGATGTGCTCCGCGGTCTGCATACCCACCAGGTGTTGAATCGCACCGGAAATACCAACACCGATATACAGCTTCGGGCTCACAGTCACACCCGTCTGGCCAATCTGGTGGGCTGGCGCGTACATACCATCATCGACGGCATCACGGGTAGCACCCACCGCAGCACCCAAGCTATCGGCAAGCGGCTCTATGACTTCGGCGAAATTCTCCGCAGAACCGACGCCCCGGCCACCGGCGACAATGTTTTTCGCCTGCAGCAGATCTGGGCGATCCCCCTTGACAGCCGGAGTGAACGATTCCACGCGAACCTCATTGTCGGCAGCACCATCCACCGAGAACTTCTCGACGATGCCCGCACCCTTCACCGGGCTAGCCTCGGCGTCGACAGCACCCGGGCGTAGGCTATAAAGCGGACAATCACCGTCGGCTTGGGCGAGCACCTCAATCGAACCGCCGAAAATCGAATGCACGGCGGAACCATCGGCATTGATTCCGACGACGTCGGCAAGAATCCCCGAAGCCAGGCGCGCACCCAACCGGCCGACGATTTCGTTGCCCGCAGAATTAGCGGAAACCACGATCGGCGCCGGGTCCGCTGCAGCAAGTGCACTCAGCGCTTCCACCTCAGGCATAACCAATCGCTGGTCATAATCTGCGACTTCCGCACAATAAATCTTTTCTGCACCGGCGCTGGCCAGTTCGTCGGCAAGCCTATCGCAACTGCCCGGCGCACCCACTGCAACTGCGCGTACCGATCCCAGCGCACGAGCTGCGGTAAACAGTTCCTGCGTTACCGAGCTAATCTGACCATTTTCGTGTTCTACCAGCACATACACGTGTGACATAGCAGTAATACTCCCTCAGTGGCGTCGTTAAATAAGGTTGTTTTCGGCCAAGTAGTCGGCAATCTTACGGGCCTGCTCTTCCGGGCTACCGGAATCAATCACAGCACCGGCGGTTCGCGGTGGGCGCTTTTTATGCTGGAGTACCCGCGTGGTCGCATTGTCGGCGCCAACCATATCCGCGTCCAAGCCAATACCCGCAATGTCGACGGTGGTAATCTCGTGCTTTTTGGCTTGGCGCAAACCTTTAAACTTCGGGAAACGTGGGCTTGCGGATTTATCTGTCACAGTAACCAAGGCAGGAAGATTCGCCGAGAGCTGCCAGGTACCACGGTTATTCTCGCGGGTTGCGGACACGGTTCCACCGTCGACAGTAAGCTCATGGACCGCGGTCAACGCTGGAATCTCCTGGAATTCTGCCACCAACCCTGGCACCGTACCGGTGGAACCATCAGAGGAATAATTACCGCCAATAATCAACTGCACGTCATCGATCGACTCCAAGGCGCAGTGTAGGGCAAATGCGGTTCCTAACGCATCACTACCACCCAACGCCTCATCGCTCACGTGCACGGCATCGTCGGCACCCATCGCGATGGCTTTCCGCAGGGCATCCTCGTGGTGCGCAGGGCCCATGCTCAACGCAATCACCTGGTACTCAGTACCCTGCTTGCCCGCTTCCTCCCGAATGCGCAGCGCTTGTTCCACCGAAAATTCGTTAATCTCATCGATAATCACATCGACGGATTCCCGATCCAAGCGGGCATCATCACGTAGGGTTTTCGTGGACCAGGTATCCGGCACAGTCTTCACCAAAACCACGATAGTGGGCATTTTCTGCCACCTACCTTTCTTTGCTGTTTCGTGCGTCAACAAATCGAAGGCACACGTTATGTATTTCGTTTATGCCGTTTGTCACGGTGTGTCATTGTGTCATTCTACCGAATGCAACTGTACCACTTGGTCTAGTATTTCTAGACAGATCAGGGCAGTTTTAGATTCATGCCTTCTCATATGATCCTGCCTATACGATCTTCCGGCTGGTACTCCAAGAATTCACGATACGCTGAGTCCTGCCAACCTTTCCCGACGATGGGATGAATAACGGAATCGCGTGCCATCTGCATCACATCAGTCACCGTTGCGCAATCAGCAAGTTTGCGCAGCTGCGCCCACGTCGGCAAGACAAACCGCACCAAACCTGCCCGCCAGCCGTCGAGAAGCAACTGTGGAGAAAACCAATTCGCGTCCTCAGCTTCCCCGCCCGGGTCTGGTGCCGGGCATTGCCCATCCGGCACACGCGCGACAAAGGAAAACGTATCGAACCACAACTGCGTACGATCCGACTTTCCAACCCAACGAGCCCACGGAAGCAGCAAATCCGAACGCACTTTGAGATCGTGCTCCTGCATGAGATCCGACAACGCGATCTCGTGTGATTCCAAGCGGCGCCGCGCATAATCATACGGAGCCACATTCGCGATCGGGGCACCGTCGCCATGCACCGCCAACAACGCTCCGGATTCTTCAAATAACTCACGGACCGCAGCAAAAACCAGCGCATGTGCCTTATATTTATTGGTCTCCATCCGCCGCGCCAACGACACCGCCGACGGACCACACCAATGATCACCGGAATTCCACGATCGGGCAGGGAAATCGCGGCGATCCACCCCACCGCCCGGAAAAACCGTGATTCCTGGGAAATTCCGCATCGTGGACACGCGCTCTTGCGCAAATACCTCAAGGCCCTGCACGCCATCACGGACCAATAACACGGTGGCAGCTAGGCGGGCACCCTGATAACCCGTCATATCTTCCGGGTTGATAGCATCCACCTGATCGGATTGATGCTGGCAATGAAACTGCGAATGCGCAGGAAATTCCGGCATTATTGTCTCACCTCGCTGCTACTAGCCTGCGCGGTGTGAACCACGGCCCCGGCGAGCACGCCGGGCAAAAAAGCGCGAACCCAACCGGTCAACCTGAATCGGCTGATGGAACGCCTTCGTCAGATTTTCCGAGGTCAAAACGTCGTCAAGCAAACCTTGAGCGACCACCTCTCCCTCATCCAACAACAATGCGTGGGTAAAGCCCTCCGGAATCTCTTCCACATGGTGAGTAATCATCACAATCGCTGGTGCATCCGGGTCCAACGCCAGATCCCCCAAATAGCCAACGAGATCCTCGCGTCCGCCCAAATCCATTCCGGCTGATGGCTCATCGAGAATCAACAACTCCGGGTCGGTCATCAACGCACGGGCCAGCAGCACACGCTTACGTTCTCCCTCCGACAGCGTGCCCCAAGTGCGTTCCATCAGGTGAAACGCACCCACTTGATCCAAAATATCGTACGCCCGCTCGAAATCGAGCGAGTCATAGTCTTCGCGCCAACGCCCCAAGACCGCATATCCAGCCGAAACCACCAGGTCGTCGACACGCTCACCAGCCGGGATCCGATTCGCTAACGCTGCAGAAGAAATGCCGACCATCGCTCGGACATCGCGCATATTGGCGGCACCAAATTTTTCCCCCATGACAAACGCTGTGCCCGCTGACGGGAACTCCTCCGCCGACGCCATACGTACCAACGAGGTCTTTCCGGCGCCATTCGGCCCAATGATTACCCAGCGCTCGTCTAACTCGACCTGCCAATTAACCGGCCCAACCAACGTATTGCCGCCACGCCGCAGGGCGACATCGCGGAAATCAATGAGCAAATCCTCACTGGTAGTAGGCTCTGTGGCTCCGGACGTAGAAGTCATAATCTCAATCGTCTCTTTCTTGACGTTACTCACGCTATGCAGACAAAACCGATTGTTTTCAAGCCCTAGATAGGATAAACGGATTAACGGCTCTGTCCCCCGCCAACGTTGGTCTTCGGGAGGTCTCACCTACTAGCTTAAAGCACTCGTTTACCGACGGTGCTACGTAGTGGCACAACCGCAGGGCCCAAGACCACCAGCGCCGAAAATTCCCGGGCTTCGTCGTGGCGAAGCGTCGAAACCGACCATTTAGAACAACGCACTCGCTAGTTCAGAACGTGCCTGTTGCACGCGGGGGTCTGCTGGATCAAACAACTCAAACAAAGAAATCACGCGGGTACGCAGACGGTCTTTATCATCACCAGCTGTGGTTGTCATCGTGGAAATCAGTCGGGCAAAAGCTTTCTCCGGCACGCCAGCTAAAACTTCCGCATCGGCTGCGTCGAGTTGTTTGTCGACATCATTCGGATCCTCATCTGCCTCTACCACGGCGTCACCACTGCGATTCGCGGGGGCGAAACGTTCGATAACTTCGACTGTCTTGCGTGCCAAACTGGCTTGTTGATCAGCTGGATCATCAGCCAGAATCGCGTCGTAATGCTCACGAGCTTGCGCATAATCACCCGCCGAAAGTGCTTGTTCGGCAGCATCATGACGCGGATCAAGACCCGCATCGGCACTATCGTCGTTGCCCGCGGTGTGTGCGGGATCAACGATAGGCTGCGAAGGACCAGACAATTTTGGACCAACCTGCTGGATAAGTGCCTCAACCCACTGCTGTAAAACCTCCGCTGGCTGAGCCCCTTGGAACTGTGTCAACGGCTGCCCTTGCCCCAAGGCGACCACCGTAGGCACCGCATCCGCGCGAAATGCCTGTGCGATGGCAGGATTCTTATCAGCATCCACATAACCGAAAACTACTTTGCCCAGTGTGGCAGCGCCAACGACGAGTTGTTCAAAATTCCGCTTCATCTCATCAGATTCCGCCGCGCGGGACGTGCCCAGCAGCACGACAACCGGCACCTCAGTCGAACGCCGAACCACATCGGTTTCAAAGTTCTGATCAGTAATCTCAAAATACGCCGAGATAGTATCGCCAGCCTGTTTTGCGGCACCAGAATTCCGAGACTGAGGCTGTTGACCTCCAGCTGTTTGTGGCCCCGACTGGGCGCGATTTTTTAGCTGCTCCAAATCTACCGCTGAGGCAGCAAATCGAGCTGGTTCGTGGCCAGGCTGCCCTTGTCGCTGGGCCACACGGGACTCGCTGGGGTGCGGCTGCCCTGGTTGCTGTGGATGAGTCATCGAAGTTGTGCCCTCCTAGAAAAGCATTGGCGATTGGTTTTTCTATGGTTCCGATTAACGCAACGTTATTTCATGCAAAACGCTCTTACGAAAGGTGACGGTTGACAGCCTCAACTTTGGCGGTAAGGCCGTCGGTTACGCCTTTTCTAATATCAGCCTTGATCACGAGCGAAACCCGCGGCGAGACTGCTTCCACTGCAGCCGTCGCTTTCTTCACGACGTCAAAAACCTCGTCCCAGTCGCCTTCCAACAGGGTAAACATCGAATTCGTCTCATTCGGTAGGCCTGATTCACGTACTACCCGAACCGCCTCGGCAACCGCCTCTGACATTTCTCCCGTTTCATTCGTGGTCGTGGGTGCAACAGAAAAAGCCACAATCATAGGACCTAGGCTACCTGTTATGCCGACATTGTTTCGTCTGATGAGAATCACGAGAATGAACTTTCTACCGAGCTGTGATCCTCGATGTTACAGGCAACAGTCTTAACGCTGTTGCCAACAACGGGAATGCCAGTGACGGCGGTCATCTCCCTGACCACCAGAATCGCGCGGCCATGCAACAATGTGCGCCACACCCGGAGGAATATCCACGTTACAACCAGGGCACACATAGTATTTCACGGCACGAACTGCCGCGATCTGCCGGTACTCATAAGGTCTGCCGAAATCCCAGCTAGGGCCTTCTGTCACTTGGGTTCCGAATAGCGATCCGCCATCGGAAGGAATGCTCGAAGGCGAATACTGTGCCCGGCGTGCTTTCCCAGCCTTTTCCTTTCGCACCCCGGCTATGTCCGTGAGCACCGCGTCGTTTATTCGCAGCCATTTAAAACAACCGCAACTCGTTAGGCTCGAGGCCACGCAGTTGCTGATAATCCAACGTCACACATCTAATTCCGCGATCACGGGCTAAAGTTTTGGCTTGCTCTTTTATTTGCTGAGCCGCAAAAATTCCGTGAACTGGTGCTAGCAAGCTGTCTCGATTCAGCAGTTCCAAATATCGCGTGAGCTGTTCTACGCCATCAATACCACCACGACGCTTAATCTCCACGGCAACGGTTTCACCATCGGCGTTGCGAGCCAGAATATCAACCGGCCCGATTCCCGTGGGGTATTCCCGTCTCACCAATGAATAACCGTCGCCAAGCGTCGTAATGTGCTCAGCAAGCAGCTCTTGTAAATGCGCCTCGACTCCGTCTTTGACCAGCCCCGGGTCCTCCCCAAGTTCGTGGTTCGTGTCATGGTGGACTGCATGAAGGGTGATACGCAGTTGCTCACCCTGCGGGTTTTCTACCACCCATATTTTTTCTTCTGTTTCGTCACCGTCAATATCGGTGATCGCGGATTCAGTCAACGTGCACGGTGAGGTCATCCAATTCAACGGCTTATAAGCGCGATTATCCGCGTGAACCGACACGGAACCATCAGCTTTAACCATGATAAGACGGTCTGCAGCAGGCAAGTGGGCATCCAACCTGCCGACATAATCGACAGAACAGTGGGCAATCACTAAACGCATGCCCACTACCCTAGCGCAGGGTACAATACCCCAGCACAGTCAGCGCATTATCTACGCAATTGCTGTGGCTTGGGCGCCGTGCGTTCTTGTCGGCTATCTGGTGCAGATTCCAACCAAGAAGTAATCGCCATGGCCGCAGAATTATCAACAGCCAATTCAAAATGATCATCCGGCGTCGAGACCTCCAGCACCTGCAAGTGCGGAGACATAAAAGAACCCTCGGCATCTGTGACCGAACGCTGACGGTGAAGTGACAATTCTTTGCGTTCAAGTACCACATCTGCTGAGGGTGATAAGGAGCGAAGTTTATACATGTTGAGCTGCTGTCCATTGCACACAACCCGGCCATGCCGCCAGCCATGCGTCCCTTTCGCTGGGAGCCGACGAGCGATAACGGCGTTTCCTTTAGATCGCAGCGTGAAAAATTTCCATGCGGCCAATCCTGCGACAATTACCAGCGCTAGTAGTCCGCAAAACGGTACAAAGCTACCCATAAAATCCTGCATTAAGCTGCCACCTTAACCAACAGAAGAGATTTGGGATTATTTTAGTACCTGCCGACGTATTTGTGAAATATGTCAACCAATTCACGAGGAACCTGCTGCGACCGACTGTCAGAAAACCGGTTTGGGGAAATTTCATACGATCCCTCGGCGAAAGAAAGGAAACGGCAGAACCTCCAGGATCGTCCAGGATTCCGCGAATACACGGAGGTGAGAACTGCACGCAGAAAGGCTCTCCCCGAAATCTTCGAGAAGAGCCTTTTCTTCTGGGTTTATAGCCACCTAACCAGCAATGATAGTTAGGCCTGGGCGCAAACCGTAGTGATCTGAGAAGCCTAAATCATCTCCATGCGGCGCTGTGCGCGTCGCGCAGTTGCACCATGTGCGCGCACATACTCGTCGTCAGAATCTTCATATTCTTCGATAACCGAAGAATCCAGCTCATCGGAGGTAATCGCCCAATCGGCCAGTACGGTCACCTTGTCCTTGGATACGGACAAGAAACCGCCCTGTACACCGAAGACGACACGTTCGCCGTTGGACCCAGTAATGGTAACCACACCATTGTCCAACAACTCGCCGAGTAGGGGTTGGTGCCCAGGCAACACGCCGAGCTCACCATCGGTGGTCTCAGCAGTGACCATGGTGGCCTGGCCGGACCAAAGTTTACGGTCGACCGCGACGAGTTCCACGGTGAATTCAGCCATGTGTGTCGCCTACTTCCTACTTCTCGTTCATCTTCTTGTACTTTTCCTCAACATCGTCGAGACCTCCCAAACCGTCAAAGGCCATTTCTGGGTAGTGGTCGAACTCTCCATCACAAATGCGCTCGAAAGCGTCGATGGTGTCTTCTAGCGGAACAGTAGAACCCGGCAGGCCTGTGAACTTCTCAGCAACGTAGAAGTTCTGGCCCAAGAAACGCTGAATACGACGGGCACGTTGAACGGTGACCTTATCTTCTTCGGACAGCTCGTCCATACCCAGGATGGCGATAATGTCTTGCAGTTCCTTGTTCTTCTGCAAAATGTTGATCACGCGCTGGGCGATTGCATAGTGACGCTCACCAACGATGCCGGGTTCAAGGATACGAGAGGTCGACGACAATGGGTTCACGGCTGGGTAAATACCCTTGGAAGCAATCGAACGATCTAACTCAGTAGTTGCATCCAGATGCGCGAATGTCGTCGCTGGGGCTGGGTCAGTGTAGTCGTCGGCAGGAACGTACACAGCCTGCAGCGAGGTAATCGACTTACCACGAGTCGAGGTAATACGCTCCTGCAGAACGCCCATTTCATCGGCCAGGGTTGGTTGGTAACCCACAGCGGATGGCATACGTCCCAGCAAGGTCGACACCTCGGAACCAGCCTGGGTGAAGCGGAAAATGTTGTCAATGAACAACAGAACGTCCTGGTTTTGGACGTCACGGAAGTATTCCGCCATGGTCAGGCCGGATAGGGCAACACGCATACGAACCCCTGGCGGTTCGTCCATCTGACCGAAGACAAGCGCAGTGTCTTGCAACACGCCCATCTCATCCATTTCCAAGAAGAGGTCAGTCCCCTCACGGGTGCGCTCACCGACTCCGGCGAACACGGAGGTGCCTGAGAAGTTCCGGGCAATACGGGTTATCATTTCCTGAATCAGCACGGTCTTGCCGACGCCAGCGCCGCCGAACAGGCCGATCTTGCCGCCCTTCACGTAAGGGGTCAACAAGTCAATGACCTTGATTCCGGTTTCCAGAATCTCGGTTTTGCCTTCCAATTCGTCGAATGGTGGCGGATCGCGGTGGATTCCCCACTGTTCGCCGTCGCGGCCCAGACCTGGTTCGTCCAAGCACTCACCGAGTGCGTTGAACACGTGGCCCTTCACGCCGTCTCCAACCGGAACGCTGATTGGACTACCGGTATCAGTTACCTCAGCGCCGCGGACGAGTCCGTCGGTCGGAGCCAAGGCAATGGTACGGATCAGGTTATCGCCGAGGTGCTGTGCAACCTCAAGCGTGATGGTCTTGGCGACTGCCTCGAGGGTGACCTCGACAGTCAGTGCGTTGTACAGAGCAGGCATCGCTCCACGCGGGAATTCCACGTCGACGACCGCACCGGTGACGCGCACGACGCGGCCGGTAGCGTTCGCGCTACCTTGCTGCGTGTTCTGCTCATCAAGAGCTGTAGTCATGATTTAGTCACTTTCTCCGCTGCCGGCAAGCGCACCAGCGCCACCGACGATCTCGTTGATTTCCTGGGTAATCTGTGCCTGACGAGCCTGGTTAGCAACACGTGACAGGTCATTGACCAAATCCGTAGCATTGTCCGTCGCGGCTTTCATTGCCGTACGACGCGCGGCAGACTCAGCAGCCGATGCTTCCAGAAGCATTGCGTACAGGATACGCGACACGTACTTCGGGAGCAGCGATTCCAGCAATGATTCTGGATCCGGCTCAAATTCCATCTGTGCTTCGGTTTCACCATGCGTGGTACTGAAGTCCTGATCAATGACTTCCTCGTCCTGATAAACAGGCTCAATGGGAAGCAATTGATGAACATTGACTTCTTGGACGAGCATCGACTCGAACTCAGTGTGGACAACGTGCACTGAATCAAATCCGAACAAGTCCTCGTTTTCGGCGACGTTAACTCCGTCGCGGTACGGCGCAGTGCCCTCTGAGCTGGCCTGAAACCCCTCAATAAGATGCTGGCGCATATCATGGGTGGCTTCCATGCTTGGGTCCTGGGAAAAACCGGTCCACTGTCCAGCGATGTCGGCGCCACGGAATTGGTAGAAATCAACTCCCTTTCCACCGGCAACATATCGCTTGACCTCGTAGCCTTTTTCCTCCAGAAGCTTCTCAAGTTCGTTGGCACGCTTCAGCACGTTGTAGTTATAGCCACCACACATGCCACGATCCGAAGTAATGACCAATACTGCAGCGGTCTTCACGTTCTCGCGAGGCTGCAACATTGGGTGTTCCAACGTTGTTGCTGATGCCAAACGCTCCATAACCTCTTGCATCTCGTCGGCATAAGGCTGAGCTTCTTCAACGCGTGCCAAGGCCTTGTTGATGCGCGACGTGGCGATCATTTCCTGCGCTTTAGTGATTTTCTTCGTAGAGTTCACTGACCGAATACGGTCGCGTAATTCGCGAAGAGTAGCCATGGTTTCCTTCCCTCCCTTCTTTCCTTATCTCGAGGCAATCACAGTAACTAAGCAAGTTACTTTTTGACGCTCTTGCGGGAGACGTTGAGCTGGTTCTTCTCCACTTCGGACTCTTCCAAAGCTTCCTCGTGGTTGTCGATCACAGGCTCACCCGAGGTGGTCTGGAAACCCTTAGCGAATTCTTCGTTCGCGTTACGCAAAGCTTCCTTGGAATCATCGTCCAGTGGCTTGCCGCCTTGAATCTGCTCATAAACCTCAGGAACTTCACCCTGCAGGTATTCGTGCAAATCTGTTTCGTAACGACGAGTGTCTTCCACTGGAACGTTATCGAAGGCGCCTTCGGAAGCCAGCCAAATCGAAACGATCTGGTACTCCACGTTTTGAGGGCTGGACTCAGGTTGCTTCAGAAGCTCAACCAAGCGTTGACCGCGGTCAAGCTGCTGCTTGGAAGCTGCATCGAGGTCAGATGCGAAAGTAGCGAATGCTTCGAGGTCGCGGTATGCGGCCAAGTCCAGACGCAGGTTACCAGCAACCTTCTTCATACCCTTGGTTTGTGCTGCACCACCGACACGAGAAACAGAAATACCCACGTCGATAGCTGGGCGCACGCCCTGGTTAAACAGATCAGACTGCAAGAAAACCTGACCGTCGGTAATGGAAATAACGTTGGTCGGGATGAAGGCTCCGACGTCGTTAGCCTTGGTCTCGATAATCGGCAAAGCCGTCATCGATCCAGCACCAAGTTCATCATTGAGCTTCGCAGCACGCTCCAGCAGACGGGAGTGCAAATAGAAAACGTCGCCTGGGTAGGCTTCGCGTCCTGGTGGACGACGCAGCAACAGGGAAATCGCACGATAAGCTTCGGCCTGCTTAGTCAAGTCATCGTAAATGACCAGAACATGCTTACCTTCGTACATCCACTGCTGGCCCAAAGCAGCGCCGGAAAATGGTGCCAACCACTTGAAGCCTGCAGCATCAGATGCTGGTGCGGCAACGATGGTGGTGTATTCCAGAGCGCCGTGCTCTTCCAGTGTGCGACGAACACCGGCAATGGTGGTGCCCTTTTGACCAACTGCGACGTAGATACACCGAACCTGCTTATCCGGGTCGCCGGACTCCCAGTTTTCCTTCTGGTTCAGGATGGTGTCGATACACAGGGCAGTCTTACCGGTCTTGCGGTCACCAATGATCAGCTGACGCTGACCACGGCCAATTGGAGTCATCGCGTCGATAGCTTTAATACCAGTCTGCATTGGTTCTTCGACCGGCTGACGGTCCAAGACGCCGGCAGCCTGCAGCTCGAGCGCGCGCTCTTTATCAGATTTGATGTCACCTAGGCCGTCGATTGGTTGGCCCAGGGGGTTAATTACGCGGCCAAGAAAATCTTCGCCGACTGGGATGGACAGTACTTCTCCGGTCCGCTTAACCTCATCACCTTCAGCCAGTGATTCGAAGTTACCCAAAACAACGACACCAATGGAATCAGTATCGAGGTTCTGCGCGACGCCAATAACGCCGCCAGGAAACTCCAGGAGCTCATTCGCCATCACGGACGGTAGGCCAGAAACGTTGGCAATACCGTCGGCTGCCGAAATGACCACGCCGACCTCCTCACGGGAGGCCGTCGCGGAATAGCTCGAGGTGTAGTTCGCAATCGCGCTACGGATCTCGTCGGAGGAGATCGTTAGCTCCGCCATGTTCTTCCTGCTCTCGGTTGTGTTTTTCAGCAATTACTTAACAAAGATCGTCGGTACGTGGCAACGCACGTGCGACGGTTAACCAGCTGCGAATGCCGTGCGCATGCGCTCCAGCTTTGCTTTAGTCGAACCATCAATTACTTCGTTGCCAACGTGAATGCGCACGCCACCGAGGATGCTGGTGTCAACCTCGTTATGGATGGACATCCGGTGATCATAAATAGAGTGAAGCTTCTCTGCGAGCGCCGCGGACTGCTCGCTGGTCAAGTCTCCAGCACTGACCACACGAGCAATTCTGTACCCGCGTAATTCTGCCGCTTGTTCAGCGAGAGCCACAAGATCGCTAGCGGGATCTTTTTCGATCCTACCCACTGCCTGTAGCGCAAGTGCTTCACTAAACATCGTGACGTTCTTACCTTCGAGGAGTCGAGCAAGCAGTGAGCGTCGCTTCGAAACTTCTACACGGCGATCGGAAAGCAGCATAGAAAGCTCGCCTTCCCGATGGAGTACGCGAGACAACGCAAACAATTCTTGTTCTACGCGCTCAAGTTGGTTGTTGTTCTCCGCGCCGCGCAAAATGATGCGACGTGCTGCAGCAACCAAACCGACCCGCAGGTCGCGTGGGTTTGACCAACTCAGCTCAACCGCTTTTTTCACAACAGTCAACGCGCTCGCAGCGAGGTGTTTGGAAAACACGTCGTCCGCTAACGTGACTCGTTGTGCAGAAGGGGCTGCATTGTTGGCAAGCGCAACGCGCAAGGGCCGATCGCTTTCGATCGCTTCGACGACCTCGAAGATTTCTAAACCGGTCTGCGAGTCTACTTCCACGGCATTAGTCGACTGAGACGAGGTCTCGTCAACAACTGTGTACAGTCGCTGCAATGCTTCGCGGCTCGCTGCTTTCATGCTTGCCTACTTCCTTGCGGCTGGTGCCACGTTGTCGAGTTCGGACAAGAACGAATCTACCGTGCCGGATTGCTTCGTAGCATCCGACAGCTCGGTACCGAGCAAACGCTCGGCCAGGTTAATCGAATTCTGTCCCAGATCGGCACGCAGATCCGCAACCACTTGTTCACGGTTTGCAGAAAGCTGTTTATTTCCGGCTTCAATGATACGAGCAGCTTCTTCTTCAGCTTTCGCTTTGTGCTCTGCTTCGATCTGCTCGCCACGCTTGCGTGCGTCCTCACGGATAGTCGCAGCTTCAGCACGTGCATCAGCCAATTGCGCGTTGTATTTTTCTAACGCAGCTTTTGCTTCCGCCTGTGCAGCTTCAGCACGGTCCATTCCGCCCTTAATCCGGTCCTCGCGCTCATCGAGGACTTCTTGGAACTTCGGGATCACAAATTTCGCGAAGAGGAAGACGACAACTGCAAGCGGAATGATCGACCAGACGATGTCGTAGTTCGCAGGCGTAAGGAGCGAATTGCCACCTTCGAGTGGCATTTCCTCTCCATGCTCCGCAAGCAAATAAGTGACGTTCATAGGCTCTCCAGTCTTAAAAAGTGTGGGGTGGTTTCCGCGCTCTTTTTAGAACAGGAAGCCTGCAACGAGGCCGATGAGGGCAAGAGCCTCGACGAAGGCGATACCAAGGAACATAGTGGTGCGTAGCTGGCCGGCCATCTCTGGCTGCCGAGCCATGCCCTCTACGGTCTTACCTACCAGGATGCCGATACCCAGACCAGGTCCGATGGTTGCCAAACCGTAGCCAATGGCGCCTAACTCGATGGAGGACTCAGTTGCCTGTGCCAAGATGATCTCGTTCATGTGAAAGTCAATCCCTTTCGTGGTTCTCGGAACTACTTACCGAGAGTGTAGTTGCTGTGGGGTTATGTAATTAGCCGCGTGGTTCGCGAGTTTGTCAGTGTGCGTCTGCGTGCAGGGACAATTCGATATACACCGCAGTCAGCAAAGCGAAGATGTATGCCTGCAAGAAGATAATAATTACTTCGTACAGGGTAAACAGGATCGCTGCCAATGCCGTCACACCGGACATTGCCGTCCAACCATTAAGCTGCCAGAAGAAGAAGTTAGTGGCGCTGAACAGCAGTACCAAAATGATGTGGCCTGCAAGGAAGTTTGCCATCAAACGCAGTGCCAGCGTGATCGGACGCAGGATGAACGTCGAGAAGAACTCGATCGGCACGACCAGAAGGTGCAGCAATGGTGGCAGGTTCGGGATAACCACCGAAGACTTTACGAATTTACCGAAACCGTAGCGTTTTGCACCGGCATAAATCATGGTGACATAAGCCAGCAACGCAAGAGCGATCGGCATTCCGATACGTGCGTTTGCGGAGATGTTCAGACCTGGAATGATCGTCGAGACGTTCATGAACAAAACCGAGAAGAAGATTGCCGCCAGAATTGGCAGGAACCGCCTACCCTCTTTTTTGCCCAGGATGTCTTCTGCGATATGGATCCGAACAAAATCCAGCGCGTACTCCATGACGTTCTGCAAACCTGAAGGAACCAGCTTGGGGCTCCTAAAGGCGACGAGGAAGACCACCAACATGATCGCCAACATGAGAAGGCGGACCAACATCAAGCGGTCTAGCGCGAACCAACCACCCAAGAAATCATCAAGGATGATGTGGCCATAGTATTGCCCCGGGAAAAATTCTGGGTCCAGTTCAGGCGAGTGGAACTCACCTCGAAAGGCCATAGTTGTAACGCTCAGCGTTCTCTCCCGTGTTCGGGCCGCATGAATTACTCATACGGTGCGATGGACGTCTTCAAACTCGCTGCCATTACCACGGACTCCGTCGCACATCAGCGCGGTAACAGCAGGGGAAACAGCGCAGCATTTCAGTCACACCCTTACAGTTTCCTGTGAAAGGCGCACCACTATTGCGGTTACCCGTGCAGTATACTATCAGCGTATTTCGATTCTGTCGCCTCGTGGGGGTGAATTTTTCTTTATACAGTTCTAGCTGCTTAAATGACAGCTTATTTTTAGAGAGAAACAAGCAGTTGTTTTTTGTTAAGGCGAAGGCTTTCTATTGCCAGAAGATTTACACCCGAGACCTACCACTCCTGGTTAACCCTGATGAAAGAATTTCCAGCGTTGATTGAGTGAGATCTTATCCGACAAAGGTTACTTTCGAGGTCACAATTGCCCAGACCTCTGTCCCCAATGTCAACACCAAGACCACCACGACCGTGACGAATAGAGACACCGTGTGGTAAAAATCCAAGTCCCGGATAGCAAATAACACGATAACTAAGACGACGATTTTGAGCAGCCAACTACCCAAAACCACAGCCATGGTGGTTGCAGGCGTGCTGCGCGAAGTCAGCAAAACACTCACGGCAGTGAACAAAACGAAGCTTCCGCCAATTGCCGCCCCCAATACCACTCCTGACAGGCCCGGTAGTCCAGCTACCGCACCCCACACAACGAGTGAGATTAGCGTCGCGATGATTAAGGCACGGGAGCCTAATTTCAGCCCGCGCCTGAGTGGCAACGAATGGTCCTCATAGGGAGACACCGATTCACTGACACCGTCGTGTGCAGAAAATTTGTGTGTAGATTCATTTGGGCTAGTCATGGATTTCCTATTCATTATCGATAATTAGCAACGCAACAACGTAGAAACGTAGCTGACGCTAAAAAGGCGGCTGGTTAGTCACAAACTTCAAAGGTGGTTCGCTTCGACCAATCTTTCCCGCACGCAGCGGAATCATCGTGACAACTCCAGCGACCAGTAGCGCCAGGACGGTTCCACCAAGCGCCAGCCACGCCGGTACGACCGAAAAACTCACCGCCCCAAATGCCACCACGGCCACCCACAAATAAAGTACCAACACCGTGCGACGATGTGTATGGCCCAATGACAACAGTCGATGGTGAATATGTTGTTTATCCGCAGCCATGGGCGACTGTCCGCGCGCCAACCTGCGCACCACGGCAAGAATCAGGTCTAGAACCGGAACAAATACAGCAGCCAAAACCACAATGAACGGCGATATTAACGCCACAACATCCGCTGTCCCGTACAGCGCCATATTAATTTTCCCGCTTGCCGACGTCGCTGCGGCAGCCAATAACGTACCGATCAGCATTGCCCCCGAATCCCCCATAAAGATCCGAGACGGTTCAAAGTTATGCGGCAAAAAGCCCGCGCACACCCCAACCAAACCGGCGGCGATGATCGCAGGAGGATAGGCCGAAACTGCCCCACCCTGGTCGTATAGAACGGTAAGCGCGAAAACCAGAATGGCACCGCCTGCGATCATTCCAAGCCCAGCTGCTAACCCATCGAGACCGTCAACGAAATTCATGGCGTTAATGAGCATAACGGTAAAAAATACAGTCAAGACCAGAGACTGGATTTGATCAAGGACTACGGTGGTGCCCTCGCCAATCGGCAGAAACAGCAAGGTCCATGTCAATCCCAACATGCTCATCAGGCAGGCAGCAACTATTTGCCCGACTAGTTTGACGATTGCACTAAGATCAAATAAATCGTCGAGTACTCCAACCAGCACAATAGCGAACGCTGACCAGAGCACTGCTGTCATCTCTGGAGTCACCGGCATAAATCCGCGATTCAGGGCAGGCAATTGCATTGCGAGCGCGACAGCAAGCAAAAAACCACTGAACATCGCTACTCCACCCAACCGGGGCGTCGGCTGAGTGTGCACATCCCGCGCTCGAACTTCTGCCATGCGGCCAGAGCGCACGATGACGCTGCGGATTGCGCCAGTGAACAAAAACGTGACAACGGCTGCCACCAAGACCACCAGCCCAAGTTCGCGTATGGGAATTCCTGCTGCACCCATTAGTTATTCTCTCTGCGTAGCGCCTCCGCCGGCAGTTCGAGTACTTCCGCAATACGTTCGATACTAATCGCACCTTCTCGCAAAACCACCGGGTATGGTCCAGAAAGATCAACAATGGAGGACGCCTCGCCTACCGGAGATTCACCGTCGTCCAGATACACCGAAACTGCGCGGCCTAACTGCCTTTCAGCCTCGGTAACCGATGTGGGTGATTTTTGCCCAGAGATATTCGCAGACGATACCGCCATAGGACCGACCTCTTGCAAAAGATTAATCGCCACCGGGTGCAATGGCATGCGAAGCATCACAGTACCCCGGGTATCCCCTAAATCCCATGGTAACGATGGGGCTTGAGGCACAATGAGAGACAGACCACCAGGCCAAAATGCTTCGATCAATGTTTTCATGCGCTCTGGAAATTCACGGACTAACCCTCGCACCGTCGCCCAGGATCCCACGAGCACGGCAATTGGCATGTCGCGGCCACGTTGTTTTGCGGCAAGCAACCGGGCAACCGCATCATTATCGAAAGCGTTACAGCCCAAGCCATAAAGCGTATCTGTGGGCATGACAACCAGTTGACCAGCACGTGCAGCGTCGGCGGCTGCTGTGATGCCAGCCGCACGCTGAGAATTATCATCGCAGGAGTACGTGGTGCTCATTTCCGGTCCTCGCAGCCCTTCCTCATTTTCGAACCCATTATTCCTGTCGTACTTCACGTCGCCGGTGCTTAGCACCAACGAGATCATGTGGCTATTTTACGCTCGTATCCATTCCGAGTAGCCACTGCGTGCATCGACATCATCGTTTCGATGCCGTAACGAACCGATTCCGGCCAGTCAGATCCATCAACGGTTGCACATCGTACAGTTCTGGTTCTGCCTTGATTACTTCCTGCACCTGAGTGGAAGTCGCGTCATCGTGCTCAATACCTACGACGCCGCCTGGGCGCAATAACCGTGAGACCTGCGGTCCGAGTTTATTGATTGTGTCCATCCCTGTCTCACCTGCAAAAACTGCATCATCTGGATCTGCATAGACTTCTAGATCCAACGAATCATCACGCGGAACATAAGGCGGATTACACACGATGAGATCGACCTTGCCTGTCAGTTCTGCAAGCAACATAGGGTCAAGCACGTCCCCCCGGACGATTTCGTAGTGGATACTGTGTTGAGCGTGGAGATTTAATCGGTTCTTTTCCGCCCACTCGAACGCGCGCGGCGAATACTCCACCCCAATGACGCGGGCATGCCGAACTTCATACGCAATATACGCTGCTAAAGCTCCGCTGCCGGTACAGAAATCCAACACAGTTGGGCTAACGACACCAGAGTTAAGCTTTTCCACAGCCCAATGCGCAAGCACCTCGGTCTCCGGCCGCGGAATAAATACACCGGGCCCTACCAGCATCTCTAGAGGACCAAACGGAGCCGTGCCAACAATATGCTGCAACGGCTCACGGTCTTCACGGCGTTCGATTGCAGTTAGCAGCCCTGCCGGAGTGGGTTCACGAAGGTGCAGGAAAATCTCGGTCGCAGTCACCCCAAGGTAGTGCGCTGCAAGCAATCGCGCCTCACCTGCAGCATTAGTAATACCAGCTGCCTGGAAACGACGCGTGGCATCACGAAGCGTCTCGTGGAGCACCGGCTGATTATCCTGCACTGAATACACACCGCAGCCTATTTAGCCTCGAGGCGTTCTGCGCGTTCTTGTTCCTGCAGGGCCTTAATCAGATCGTGCATGTCACCGTTCAACACGCTATCCAAGTTGCTGGCTTTGTAACCGATGCGGTGATCTGCAATGCGGTTTTCCGGCCAGTTGTAGGTACGGATGCGCTCAGAGCGATCCATTGAACGCACCTGCGAAGCACGCTGTTCACCAGCTTCTTCTTCGGCTTTTTCACGTTCAATCTGATCCAAGCGCGCCTGCAACACCTGCATGGCACGAGCCTTGTTCTGGATCTGGGAGCGTTCCTGCTGGCAGGTCACTACCAGCCCCGTCGGCAAGTGCGTAATGCGGACGGCCGAGTCAGTGGTGTTCACGCCCTGTCCGCCCTTACCGGAGGAACGGTAGACATCGATACGCAGATCTTTTTCGTTGATATCGACGGATTCTACTTCATCAGGCTCCGGGTACACCAACACGCCGGCGGCGGAAGTTTGGATACGTCCCTGAGATTCGGTGACTGGGACACGTTGCACGCGGTGGACACCACCCTCGTACTTGAAAAACGCCCAGGCGCCGTCGCGACCAGGGTTTTTTGCGCGGAAAGAAATTGTCATATCTTTCACACCGCCCAGATCAGACTCATTTAGCGCCAACACGTTCCAGAGAAAGCCTGCTTTATCAGCGAAACGCTCGTACATGCGGGCGAGGTCCGCAGCGAACAGCGCAGCTTCTTCTCCACCTGCACCGGCTTTGATCTCCATGATGATGTCTTCGGCATCCTGCGGATCACGTGGTGCCAGCAAGTCAGCCAGTTTCTCCTGCAGTTGCTCGACCTGGTCTGCGAGCGCATCAGCTTCTGATTGAAAATCATGGTCCTCATAGGCCATCTCGCGCGCAGCTTCCAAGTCTTCTTGGGCGGCCGTTAGCTCTTCATAGGTGAGCATAATTGGGCGCAGCTCAGCATATCGCTTCGACAACCTGCCAAATTGTGCCTGGTCACCAGCGATCGATGGATCCGACATCTGAGCTTCAATGCCGCGGTATTCGGAGACGACGTCGTCGACAAGCGATACCTCATTAGCCATGAATTAATCCTCTTCTTCAAGCGCCGCAGCCATCGGAGCCGACGACGCAACCTGCATCAAGAATTCGCCATTCGATTTCGTCTTCCGCAGCTGCTTGATCAACAGATCGATAGCCTGGTGCGAATCCAACGCCGACAAGATACGACGCAACTTCGTCATGATGCGAGCTTCTTCAGGAACCAGCAGCAGCTCGTCCTTACGCGTACCTGATGGGTTGACATCGACGGCTGGGAAAACTCGACGTTCAGAGATCCCGCGGTCCAGCTTAAGCTCAGCGTTACCAGTACCCTTGAATTCCTCGAAAATCACGGTATCGCCAGTCGAACCGGTCTCCACCATTGCAGTGGCAATAATGGTCAACGAACCGCCATCTTCGATATTGCGGGCAGCGCCCAAAAAGCGCTTCGGCGGGTACAACGCATTGGAGTCAACGCCACCGGACAAGATGCGGCCGGAGGCTGGTGACGAATTGTTATATGCGCGTCCCAGACGAGTGATGGAATCCAACAGTACGACGACATCCTGGCCTTGTTCGACCAGGCGCTTAGCACGCTCAATAGCGAGCTCAGCAACCGCGGTGTGCTCTGACGGTGGGCGGTCAAACGTCGAGGCGATGACTTCGCCATTGACGTTTCGCTGCATATCCGTGACTTCTTCGGGGCGCTCGTCGACGAGCACAACCATCAGATAGCACTCTGGGTTGTTCGTTGAAATCGCGTTCGCGATGTTCTGTAGGATTGTCGTCTTACCCGCCTTTGGTGGAGATACGATCAACGCACGCTGACCTTTACCGATCGGCATGATCAAGTCGATCACGCGGGTAGTTAAGATCTTTGGCTCAGTTTCCAAACGTAACCGCTTATTCGGATACAGCGGGGTGAGCTTGCTGAACTGCGGACGCTGCTTGGCTTCTTCTGGGTGCAACCCATTAACGGTTTCCACGAAAACCATCTGGTTGTACTTTTTGCGGTTGCGGCCTTTGCCATGCGACTGGCCGCCACCGGTCATTTTCACCTTACCGGTGAGGTAATCACCGGTACGCAAGTGGAAACGGCGCACCAGGTTGGTGTTGACGAATACATCCAGTGAACTTGGGCGGTAGCCGGTGGTACGCAAGAACGCAGTGTTACTGTCAACAACTTCCAAGATGCCGGCAACTTCCTGCAAGCCGTTGTTGCGGCCATCGTTGTTGCGATTGTCGCCACCCCGGTTTTCGTTGTTGTTCCGGTTCTCCCGTGGGCTTCGATTATCGCGGTTATCACGACTGTCGCGGTTGTCACGATCATCCCGACCACCACGTGGGCCCCGATTGCGCTGTTCCCGATCAGTGCGGTCGGAACGCTCAACGTGCTCATCGTGAGCAATAGAATCTGCGGCATCATCTGCAGCACCCTGATCACCCGCGTTATCGAAGTTCTGCTCGTGCTCGCGGTGCTGGTGCTGCTTACTATCGCTCAAGCGACGAACCCGCCGACCACGACGTCCGCGACGGGTGTTTCCGGTCTGACGCTGCTCATCGGTGCTCTCAGGCAGCGACTGCGCATCGTCCGTAACAGTTTCAGGGCGATCCGCAGTGGCATCCTGGTCGCTACGCTGCTCGTGCGCCTTCCGGACCTCACCATTTGCGGAGTTGTTTTGGTGATCTTCGTTCACGCGCGCTTTAACGCGAGCGCGCCGTGCACGTCGAGCTGCTGCTGGCGATGGAGTATCGTCGCTAGGGTTTTCTGCCGTTGGACGTGACTCATTCGACCTCTCTGCTGAGCGTCCTGCAGTGCTCTCGGTCACGTCTTGCTGTGCATTGGCCTGCACGTCGCGCACATTCGTGTCGGATTCACCGGACTCCAGACGTGCCGCGCGCTGTGCTAGCATCTCAGACTTCTTCATCCGCGGCAGCGGCTTCTCCGTGGATTTACGCGGAACCTTACCTGTTTCAATAGCCATGATCAGCTCGCCCTTACGCAGAGCGGTGATGCTTTTCAACCCCTTCTCGATAGCAAGCTCCCGGAGTTCAGGAAGCTTCATGGAGTACAGATCTGGGTTGTCCGTTGTGCTCACGGATATCCTTTCGCGTCGTTTTTTCGCGTAACTGAGGCTGCCCCGCGGATTCGGGTCGCCTGGCTACAGTCCTGCCTGTGCTGCACGAAGCACCTCGTACGACAAAGAGTACGAACTTGCTATTGCTGCAGATCGCGTCCGTCGTCAAGCAATCCACTCACAGCTGCGCGCACAGTCACAGCACTGCAACTCTAAATAAAGGGTGAAAGTCTCATTACGAAATGTTCAGCATATGCCTACTCCGGCACACGCCACAATAACGACTGATGCACGTAGTAATCAGTTTCACAAACCCTACTGTGACACCCCGTAATTGTTCTCGTGAGACTTTAGAATAATCGCCTAGACAATTCGAGGAGAGTTCACGTCCTTGTCTATCGATTTCCCTTACAGTATAGCGCACTTCTCAAAGATTCCCCAGTTCTCTCCCACCATAGCAAAGCCTGTATTGCCACCGACGCGGCGTGGCTAGGGCTGTACGATTGCCGACGCTAAAATCAGAACTATGCTCTCGACGATGCAGGACCTGCCCCTGTCCGTGTCCCGGATTCTGGAATACGGCCGCAGCACGCACGCTACAACGAAGGTCACCACCTGGTCACCCAACGGACCACAGGAAATCAGTTTTCGTGCAATCGCTGCCCGGGCCAGTGCTTTTGCGCACGCTCTGCACAACATTCTGGGCATTACCGGTGATCAACGTGTGGGATCGCTGCTCACTAATTGCGCAGAGCATCTTGAAGTCATGTTCGCAGTCATGTCGAAGGGCGCGGTCTTTGCTCCGCTAAACAAGCAGCTCATGCTTGATCAACTCACTCATATTGTCAATCACAGCCACACGGAAATCCTTGTCGTCGATCCGCGTATGATTGACCTGGTACGTGATATCACAACTCAAACCCCGTGCGTACGTGTAGTCGCTTTCATCGGGTTGCCCACACCACACGAGCTTGCCAACTACGCGGAAATACTGCCGAAGCATATCGAGATCTATTCATATGAATCTTTACTCGACGGCCAACCTACTACTTACGACTGGCCGGAAGTCGACGAGCACGAAGCCACAGCACTGTGTTATTCCACAGGAACCACAGGTGCGCCGAAAGGCATAGTGTATTCGCACCGCGCGATTTATCTGGCGGCTTTGCAGTTGCGTACCACGGACTCCATTGCTATCACCCACGGTGAATCATTCCTATGCGGCATACCTATTTATCACGTGCTGTGTTGGAGTGTTCCGTTCGCAGCTTTTCTTTCGGGTGCGCCGTTGGTGCTTCCCGACGCCGATACTTCGGCACCCACCCTGGCGAAAATCATCGAAGCGACGCATCCCCGTCGTGCCAATGGCGTGCCGACGCTGTGGATCCAACTGATGGTGCATTACTTGAAACACCCACCAGAGCGCATGTCTTTGGTCGAGATTTTTGCTGGAGGCTCCCCCGCGCCACCAGCTTTGATCAAGATTTGGGAAGAACACTACGGTGTCGATGTCGTACACGTGTGGGGCATGGCAGAAACCACCACCATTGGAACTGTCTCCCGTCCACCGTCGGGCGCTTCGGGCGAAACCCGGTGGGGATATCGCATTTCGCAGGGCCGCTTCCCCTCGATGTTGCAATATCGAGTCGTCAACGATGGCGAGATCGTGCCGAACACCGACCGAAACGAAGGCGAAATTCAGGTTCGTGGCAACTTGGTTACCGGTTCCTATTTCCGCTCCGCCGCAGAAAACGATGAAGGTGCGGCGACGGAATTTCGGGGTCATGACGTCTCCGATGACACCGACGCGGTACAGAATAAATTTACTGATGACGGCTGGCTGCGCACCGGTGACGTCGGCTCGATTACCACAGACGGTTTTTTGACAGTCTCCGACCGCGCTCGCGATGTCATCCGCTCCGGTGGCGAATGGATTTATTCCGTAGGTCTAGAAAACATGGTCATGGCCTCGGACAAAGTCGTCGAATGCGCCGTCATCGGCTATCCGGATGAAAAGTGGAACGAGCGCCCATTAGCGGTCACCGTCTTGCATACTGATATCCCACGAGACCAGGAAACTGCCAACGAATTGCGTAATTTCCTCCGCGAATCACTGCCGAATTGGATGACGCCCGAATATTGGTCCTTCGTCGATTCCATCGATAAAACCTCCGTCGGCAAGTTCGACAAAAAAGACCTCCGCGAACACCTGGAAGCAGGCCGTTTAGACATCATTGCCCTACCTGGCCCAGGTGAAGACTCCGCGCACACGGATGCCGCCACCCCCACGAATTCCACAGAAGCTTCCTCTGTCACCGACTCCACGGAAAACACACCATGATCAGCCCCACTACCGAATTCATTGTGTCTGCACTCATGGTTTCTGTACTCATTGTTTCTGCCACGCACGGTCACTAAACTAGGAACTAATATGTCCACACCTGTTATGCTGCCGGAACCTATTATCCCGTCGACTCCATCTGCGCAGGATGTTGCCTCCGATCTGCCCACTGCCAATGCCGACGGCACACGTCAGCTGTCAGACCGCTACGGCCGCATCGCGCGTGATCTGCGCGTCAGCCTGACCGATAAGTGCAATTTACGCTGCACGTATTGCATGCCCGCCGAAGGTTTGCAATGGATGCACAATGACAAAGTGCTGTCCGACGACGAGGTTATTCGCCTGGTGCGTATCGCCGTGGAAAAGCTTGGGGTGCGCAAACTCCGTTTCACCGGTGGCGAACCGTTACTGCGCAAATCATTACCCAGCATCATTTCACGGGCCAAAGCCTTGACGACGGATACTGGCGAGACGCCAGAAATCGCATTGACGACTAACGGACTGGGGCTCGATAAGCGCGCAGCAAGCCTTGCCGACGTAGGACTGGATCGCATCAATATCTCGCTCGATACGATTGACAGGGAGAAATACACGGCGCTGACCCGTCGCGACCGCCTGAATCACGTGCTGCGCTCCATCGATAAATGTTCCGAAGTCGGTCTGAATCCCATCAAAATCAACGCTTTGGTGATGAAGGGCGTTAACGAAGATGATGTGGTCGATCTTGCCGATTTTGCCCTGAATAAAGGCGCGCAGCTGCGATTTATTGAACAGATGCCGTTGGGCCCGCGTGAAGCCTGGTCACGGGAAGATATGATCACCGCAGACGAGATCTTGGCCAAGCTGCAATCCGCATTCATTATGACACCAGCGAAACAACCGCGCGGTTCTGCACCCGCAGCGTTGTGGGACGTCTGGGAGGATGCAGATCGCAGTATGCGACGCGGAGCTTTAGGTATTATCAGCTCAGTTTCTTATCCATTCTGTGGGGACTGTGACCGCACTCGACTCACTGCCGACGGGGCGATTCGCACCTGTCTGTTTAGCAACAATGAAACGCAATTGCGTGATCTGCTCCGCGATGGCGCCAGCGACGAAGAACTAGCCACAATCTGGGCTGGCGCCATGTGGGAGAAACTGCCTGGCCACGGCATTAACGACGAAGGCTTCTTACAGCCTGCCCGCACGATGTCTGCTATCGGCGGATAGGATAAGGCAGCACTCCGACCATGACTACCTCTCCTGTATCGGTGGACCGGCATCTGGCTCGCGTCTGTGAGCTTGTGCAGCCACCTCACCCACAGCTTGTGCCGGTACATGAAGCTCACGGATACTATCTTGCACATCCGGTAAAGGCACAGCAGCCTATCCCGTCGTTTCACAATTCTGCAATGGATGGTTTTTTGGTCCACCAGGCAGACCTTTCCGGCCCCGGCCCATGGACGATTCCGGTAGTCGGTGAAGTTGCCGCAGGTGAAAGCCCACAAGAGCTTGCCCCGCACCAGGCGCTGCGCATCATGACGGGGGCACCGATTTGTGGCGATAGCAATTCATTACGGGTGGTTCCATCGGAATTAACCAATGCCCAGCTGGGTCCGTCGCAGTTGCCTGAGCAGGTAACCATCCACGAATTACCGGCCAAGCGCCATATCCGGCTGCGCGGCGAAGTAATAACCCCTGGCGCAGAAATCGTCGCCGCGCACACGCTTGTCGATGCCGGTACGCTCGCGTTTTTGCTTACGGCTGGAGTCACACAAGTCTCGGTATATCGCCGTCCCCGGGTTGCGGTGATCTCTTCTGGCGACGAGCTTATTTCCACCGCCAACCCTGCGAGCACACGCGCTGCATCCGCAGGCAGCAACGCCGTGGGTGCTAAGGCTCGTGGCAGTCTAGACGACCAGACAAATTACCGGATCGTAGATTCCAACGGCCCCATGGTGGCGAATTTATTAGCTGAGCATGGTCCGGTGGATATTCAACGCTTCCATGTCGGCGATGGGGTAGAAAAACTAATCGCGCTTTTCGACGAACTCACTTCATCAGTGGAACCGCCACTGGATCTCATCGTTACCACCGGTGGGATTTCCCAAGGCGCATTTGATGTGGTCAAGGCTGCTGCCACACAATCTCCGAACGCAGATTTCTGGTTTGGCAATGCAGCGCAGAGGCCAGGTTCCCCGCAAGGCGCTGGGCTCTGGAATGGGGTGGCCGTCGTAACTCTACCGGGCAATCCGGTTGCTGCATATGTCTCAGCCACCGTTTACGCACTCGCGGCCCTGTACATTGTGCAAGGACGCAGGGGATCCCCAACAAATACACCTGAGCGCGCAGACACAGCAGACACAGCAGACACATGGTGGCCACACCGGGCAGCAGAACTTGCCGCCCACCACGCACTGCCGCGACCGCGTCCCGGGAAAACCCAGTTGATCCCGGTGCGGATCGAAGCTGCTAATTCCGGTTTGGTTGCGGTACCGACTACCGTCGGCAAGCCCGGCTCACATTTCGTCAGTGCGCTGACAGAGATTGCGGGACTAGCGATTATCTCGCAGACAGAACGCACAAAGCAGAATGATCCTACCGGCATGGTCACCGTGCTCGGTTGGTCTCGGTAATACTTCGAGAGGAAGCGAAAGCACATGAAACAACCCCCACATCTGGATAGCTCCGGAAATGCATATATGGTCGATGTGACAGAGAAAAAACCTACCGTGCGCTCTGCAACCGCAGTGGCTTCTGTCGTGTGTTCTGCGGAAATCCTGCAGGCGCTGCGCGACGGGACCGTCCCCAAAGGCGATGTCTTCGCAGTCGCCCGCATCGGTGGTATTTCTGCTGCGAAAAAAGTTCCCGAATTGCTGCCATTAGCGCACACTATCGGAGTCCATGGCTGCGAAGTCTCCCTCGATTTGCACGATCACCACCTCCGGATCGAAGCCACCGTACGCACTGCGGACCGCACCGGCGTGGAAATGGAAGCACTGACCGCCGTCAACGTTGCTGCGCTCAACGTGATTGACATGGTCAAAGGCGTGGACCGCAGCGCCTATATCACCAATTGTGCAATCATCAAGAAATCCGGCGGCCGCTCTGGCGACTGGTCCCGCCCAGAGCCACACTAAAACGGCCAAAGCGCTACCAGGAAAAGCTATGAACAAGGCAGCTGAGCAGAAATTTCCTACCGACGACTCCCCCAACTTCGATGACCTCGCAGTCGTCATTTTGGCCGGTGGCCGCTCGGAGCGCATGGGTGGGATTGATAAATCCACGATTCGGCTCAATGGCACGCGGTTAATTGATCACCAACTCGCCGGTGTGCAATCACTTGGTATTGACAAGAATTTTATTGTGATTGTTTCCACCAAACATCTGGCAACTGGAATTACCCACACCGCAGAAAAACCGGCTTACGGTGGGCCTTTAGCTGGAATCTCCGCGAGCTTGTACGTTATCCCAGATTCCGTGAAGCGCGTGGCGATTTTAAGCGTCGATGCACCGGACTCATGGCAGTTGCTGCCCGATCTCGCTGCGGCGCTGGAACGCAATGCGGAGTGGGATGCAGCGATCATTAAAGACGATGCTGGAATCGCGAATCCGCTGTGCTCAGTGTGGCGGTCAGGCCGCTTGCGTGCCAGCCTCGCGGAGATCGGCGAAGCGCAGAACAAGCCTGCGCGTGCTCTGGTGCGCCATTCGGAGTGGGTGAGCATCGACGGTGCTGGACTCGAGGTCGATTACGACAGCCTTGCGGAGTTGCAGGTTCGCGGCGCAGTCGAGCTACCTTAGCCTTATTCCGTTTGGCGTGCGAGCCAAGCGTCAATGCCGCCGCGCAAATTTCCCAGGCCCGTAACACCCGCCTTGTGCAGGTGAGCGATGGCCTGGTTTGAACGCTTGCCTGCCGCACAATAAATGACCACCGGATGCTGTGGGTTATGCGCACGCACAGTGGTGATGACTTGCGCGATAGCTTCCTCACCGGCAACCTCAATACCCCCCGCTACAGTCTTCGCCTCTGTACCAGACTTCTCTGCACCACTCTGAGCTTGACCACCGCTAAAAGTTGACAGCGGAATATTCAACGCCCCAGGAATCGCGAATTCTGCATATTCTTCTGGTTCGCGGACGTCGATAACCACGGCGTCTTCGGGAATGTCATCTACGTTCCACACTTCATCGACACTCCAGTTTTCGTCAACGTTGTGGGCAGCGAAAGTACGATCCCCTGGTTCTTCGGTGGTATCCGCGCGGATAGGACCGGAAGACAGCACGGTCTCTCGGGTCCGAGCGTTGGCTTGTACTGGGATATATTCCCATTCACCCGACAACGCATCGAAATAGCCCAACCGCCCGGATAACGGAATTCCAATACCGGTGAGCACTTTAATCGCCTCGAGAGCCATGGCTGAGCCCACCGTTCCAACCACCGGCCCCAGCACCCCAGCTTGTGCGCAAGAAGGAACCGATCCAGCTGGTGGTGGTGTGGGAAAAACGTCTTCATAAATCGGGCCGTCTCCCAGTCCAAAGACTGAAAGTTGTGCATCAAAGCCAAGAATAGAGGCCCAAATATGCGGAATTCCGCTACGCAACGCCGCCCACGAAATGAGATAACGCGCCCCTAAATTATCGGTGCCATCAATGACAAGATCAGCACCCGCGAAGATATCCCGTGCATGGTCCCGATCCAGATCAGCGTTGATCACGGCAACCGCTATGTCCGGGTTAAGCGCTTGGATAGTGTCGCGCGCCGAGACCGCCTTCGGGGTGCCGATCGCTCCGGTGGTATGAATGATCTGCCGGTGCAGGTTAGACAGCGAGACTTCATCACCATCGATGATGGTCAGCGCACCAACCCCGGCAGCGGCTAAATACAGCAGGACCGGAGAACCAAGCCCACCAGCACCGACCACTACGACGTGAGAACCAGCTAGTTTTTCCTGCGCTTGCTTTCCAAAACCACGCAAGCTGAGTTGCCGTTGATAGCGTGCAACCCACCGTGGATCAAACTCCATATGTCCTTGTCCCTCCAGTTCAGCTCGGCTAGATATCAACGCTAGATATAAACTTGGCGCGTTATGTTTAATCCAGGCCGACCCATTGGGCGGAGCCGTCGGCAAGGAACTGTTCTTTCCAAATTGGCACGGTGGCCTTGACACGATCAGCCAATTCAGCGCATGCGGCGAATGCTTCCTTGCGGTGTGCACTTGCCACCACGACGGCGAAAGCCAGCTCCCCAATCCCGAGCTTGCCTGTGCGGTGCGCAGCCCACAGACGTACATCCGGAAACTCGGTGGCGATAACCGCCACAACGCGAGATAATTCTTTCGCCGCAGAAGGGTGCGCGGAATACACCAGTTCAGCAACCGAGTGCCCATTATCGTGATTGCGGATGATGCCGTCAAAAGTAACCACAGCACCAGCTGTGGCATCGGGAACGAGCCGACTAGCTTCTTCGCGTAGCGGCTCTAATGGCTCGCCGGTAAGTACGGTTCCAACGATGCGTTCGTTAGCCCCACATGTGCCCACCGGGTTTTCATCAACTGTACGCGGACCGGGCGAATTAGGAATGGTGTTTGCCATGATTGGAGACTTGCCGTCCTTTCAGCACATTGAGTACATGGAGCAATATACCGTCCAGAACCTTCACCCCGTCACGTACTCCTCCGGGTGAACCGGGCATAGCCATCACGAACGTCTCTCCCACCGTGCCAGCGAGCGCGCGGGAAATAACAGCGGTCGGTGTTTTTGCCAGCCCTTCCGACCAAAAAGCATGCGCGATGCCAGGAAGCTCTTTATCCAAGCGCGGCTGAATCGACTCAATCACCCGATCATCGGGGCTGATGCCCGTTCCACCAGAGGTTAAAACAACATCGGGCCGATCAGGGCTAGTAAAAACCTCATCGATCACGCGGGAAATATCTTTATCCGCAATTACACGCGCATCTGGGGTATGAAAGCCTTTGTCACGCAAAAATCGTACGGCGATAGGACCAGACTCGTCGCTATAGACCCCGGCGGCTGCACGAGTCGAGGAGACCAACACCAGCCCTGTTCGTTGCCGCTGGTCACTGTCCTGGGTGTGTTGGGAGGGTTGGGAATGCCCAGAATCCTGGATGCCTGCAGAGTCGGTATGCACCACGCTGGCCTTTCTGCTGCGATGTCTTCGCTCATCCACCGCAGAATCTATATGGGTTTTTCTCCCCTAATCTTATTCGACAACCCGTATACCGCGATATTCTGTGCAAATCTCACACGGTTAGACGCACTGTGTTAGTGATTACGCTATCCGGTAAACAGCCCTGCTGCACGCACCATAGTGTCCCAAAGGCCGAAAGCCAGGCTGACACCAATGAATACCCCCAAGATCAACGAAACCGCATTGTGCACGAAGCTGGAATTGCCTTTCGCCTGTCCGCTTTCTTTCGCGGCATGCTCTGCATCATCGACTGCTTTACGGTCGGCAGCTTCTTTTTCCTTGACGACGTCGACATCAACGTGATGTTTCTCATCGACCGGCCGGATCAGGAAGTTAGCAATCACACCCACCGCCAGAAGACCACACATCAACAAAAGGCTGGCTCGGTACAGGTCGGCACCATCCAAGCCGGCGTCGGCACGCGATTCCACCAGAGTATTTACGATAAGCGGGCCAGCTATACCAGCAGCTGCCCAAGCCGTGAGCAACCGACCGTGAATGGCGCCAACGTTATACACCCCGAAAAGATCCTTGAGGTAAGCCGGAACCGTGGAAAAACCACCACCATAGAACGAAATGATTATCAACGTGCTGAGAACGAAGATCGTCAGCGAGGCCGAGGAGAAAGTAGCAACCACCAGGTACAACAGCAAGCCAAGTCCGAGGTACAGGAAATAGGTGTTCTTCCTACCGATCCAGTCCGAGACCGTCGACCACACAAAACGACCGCCCATATTGGCCAGAGACAGCAAACCCACATATCCTGCGGCAGCACCCGCGGTGATTTCCGGAAAATAATCCTGTGCCATCGGTGCAGCATTTTCCAGAATTCCGATACCAGCAGTGACGTTAACAAACAGCACTATCCACAACAGCCAGAACTGCGGGGTACGGATAGCTGTATTCGCAGAGACGTTGCCTGTGGTTTTCAGTTTCTTCCCGGAGTTGTCTTCCGGTTTGAATCCCGCTGGTATCCAATCTGGGTGCGGCAAGCGGATCGCGTAGGAACCTAGTGCAATAACCACGAGATACAAGATGGCCAAGGTCAGGAAAGTCCCGTAAAGGCCGTCGGCAAGATCGGCAGTTTCCGTGCCACCGCCAAAAAATTCCATCAAGGTATTCGACGCTGGGCTTGCAATGAGTGCGCCACCACCGAAGCCCATGATTGCCATTCCTGTAGCCAGGCCGGGCTTATCGGGGAACCACTTCATCAACGTGGAAACTGGGGAGATATACCCGATGCCCAGGCCAATACCGCCAATGGCGCCATAGCCCACGTAAACCAGCCATAATTGTCCAATGGCCAGTCCAAACGTGGCGACGAAGAAGCCAACGACCCAGAACAGGCCGGCGATAGCCATGGACGTTCTCGGGCCGACCTTTTCTACCCAATTTCCAGCGACAGCAGAAGAAAGCCCCAGCATGCCGATCGCGAGGGAGAAGATCCAGCCCACGGCCACTTCCCGGACAGCGAAAAATTCCATGAGCGGGGCTTTAAATACCGAAAAGGCATAAACCTGGCCAATAGATAAATGAATTGCCAGGGCGGCTGGTGGGATTAACCAGCGGTTAAATTCTTTTGGCGCAATGATCTTAGTCCGCGAAAAGAATGAAGTGGCCGTTGCCATGATAATCTCCCCATAACGAATGTGTTCTATATCACTATATCTAGTGTGTTAAACATAATAGATCATGGCGATTCAGGGCTCAGAAAACAGGCCACCCTTGCACCAGCCGGGGCCTCGAAAGTCAGCTATAACGGGTACGCCCACACCCGCTGGCGCGCATTAATCGTGGCACCCGCGGGAACCCGAACCAGTGCATCGGCGGCCACCGCCTGCTGCAACAAGTGTGAACCAGGGCCAGACACGATACGTGCCCGAACGTGCCCGCCGGAATACTCAAGCCGGGCACGCAAAAACTGATCCTTATCAGCCAACCCAGTCAACGATTCCGTGGCGATCACCTCGATCGGGTCCGGAGCCACCCCCAAGGCGGGAGCAACAAACAACCGAAAACTCACGAGCGAAGAAACCGGATTGCCGGGCAAACACACGCACGGCACTCCAGCGAATGATCCGTAGCCTTGCGGCCCACCAGGTTGTTGCAAAACCGCACCAAACCAAGCATCACTGCCGTCGGCAAGCAGCTGACGCACGACCTCGTATTTACCTTTACTAATTCCGCCAGAGGTAACGACGAGATCAGGATGACATTCCTCGATTGCCTGCTGCAAGCTGGTGGCAAGCTTGTCGACGTCGTCATCAATGTGCACCCGACCAACCGGTTCCAGGCCATAGCGCCGTGCTTGTGCTGCCAACAAAGGGAAATTTGCATCCGGAATGGTTGCAGATCCAGCTTCTGTATCCAGCTTGCCGATCTCTGCAACCTCCGCCCCGCCCGTCGCGATCAGAACGCGCGCACGTGTGCGCACGTGCACAGTCGACACACCCTGAAACGCCAACGCGGCGATCGCCGTGAGAGTGAGCACTTCGCCAGCCGCAACGATAATGTCCCCAGCGCTGCTATCAATGCCCTGCTGGCGAACGAACTGACCGGTCTGCGCTGCAACAATTTCCCGGCGCGCGGGCGCGTGCGTGCCGCTGATAGCGGTTATAGCAGCCTCTTTCTCAGCCGCTCCGGCGGATTCTTCCTCGGCCGTGCCCGGAAACTCCGGTGGTAAAGCGTCTTCGACGCGCACGATCGCAGCAGTACCCTCAGGCACTTGTGCCCCGGTCATGATGGGCACGATCATCTCACCGGTGTTCTCCGGATCTATCCCTTGTGGGTACACCGCGGCCGGGTCAGTACCGGCGGGGATATCATCACCAACGGAGAAATTATCAGGTAGCCTCTCAAGCGCGGCGTGGCTGAGTGCGTATCCGTCGACCTGAGAATTGGAAAACCGCGGCGAGTCATACGGTGCTGGTACGGACTCGGCGAGGGTGCGGCCTAAGGCATCGACGACTGCAACCTCTTCGATAGACGGCCATGCGCCACATTGTTCAATCAACTTGATGATAGTGGCCAAGTGTTCTTCTGGCGTTGGTTTTGTGTTTCCTGGCGTTACTGACGCTTTCTCCCCGCGGTTATTCATGGCTCCATTTAAGCACTTTCGTCTCGCCATGGCCGCGGTATTCCATACGAATTACCAGGATCGACAGCTATACTGAGCAATTGCATTTCCATGATCCAACCAGGCAGTATGGTATACATCATGCTGAGCATTCACTATTTTTCCGCAGCCCGCGCTGCAGCGGGAACTGCCCGCGAAGATCTTACGGACACCGATTTCACGACTTTGGGAGAACTCCTGGAATCCCGCGCACTACAACACAGTGGAACCACAGATTCTGGGATGGGACTGGCAGATATCTTCCCGCGTTGTAGTTTTCTTCTCGACGGTGTCTCCGCTACGCCATCGGCTTCTTTGGCAGGCGTCCAACGCGTTGACGTATTGCCGCCATTCGCTGGGGGTTAGAAAAACTGCCTGTTCGAATTCCGGTTATTGTTGGCTACAGCTCACACATATTACTGGCCTGGCACGCACGACAAAGTAGGTTTTCCACAATGGCCCAACGGCTCACATCCCGCACCCCGATTACTCGGGTATACCGAGACACTCCCGCAGTACGTGCCGAATACACTGTTGCGCCTAACCGCGATGATGTCTCAACCTCCGAGCGTGTCGACACCCTCGCGGTGGAAGAACCTCTGCAGATCCGCATCGATGGCAAAGATTTTGTGACCACCATGCGCACCCCGGGCAATGATTTTGAATTAGTACATGGGCTCTTACATGCAGAGGGCATCATCAGGCGAGCATCTGACGTCGCAACCATGCGCTACTGCGGTGGCGCTGTTGGATCCGATGGCTATAACACGTATAACACCATCGATGTCGAGCTCAGTGCGACGATTACTTCCCCGTCGCTGCCGGTGCGCTCGGTGGCAACTACCTCAGCCTGTGGCATCTGCGGAACCACTTCTATCGACGACGTCGAAAAGCGCAGTTCGTATCCCATTCGCCCGGTTCGCCCGACGCCAGAATTTGTCTTGTCTTTGCCTGGCTTATTGCACAACGAGCAAAGAGCTTTCCGCCGGACCGGCGGTATCCACGCCGCGGGTGCGGTAACCCACGACGGCCGCCTCCTCGTCACGCGTGAGGATGTAGGCCGGCACAATGCTGCGGACAAAGTCATCGGTGCGATGTTGATGGAGAACCAATTGCCCGCGGAACAAATGTATTTGGTGCTAACGTCGCGCGCTAGCTTCGAGCTTGTGCAAAAAGCTGTGCTGGCTGGATTCTCCGGCTTGGTTGCCGTGTCGGCTGCCACATCACTAGCGGTCGAACTTGCACGTCAAACGGGTTTTTTTCTTAGCGGATTCACCCGTGAAAATCGTTTTAATTTGTACAATGGAACCTTAGAAGGTATTGGCTAGAAATATTTAAAAAGAGAGGCTCCATGCTTCCTCGTCACCACGCAACCAGTATTCGCCGCATCGCCACCGGTGCGCTCGCTGCCAGCGCTCTCACGTTGGCTGGCTGCCAGTCCGATGGCGGCTCCACCGACAGCTCCGCAGCAGATACCACTGGTGACTCCGCCGTAGCACAAGACGTTACCCTGTTCGCCGCAGCTTCTACCCGCGTAATCGGCGACGAGCTGATCGAGGAAGCAAAGAAACTGGACCCGCCAGTTAACTTGACCATCAACAATGCTGGTTCCACTGACTTGGTTAACCAGATCAAAGAGGGAGCGCCAGCAGACGTCTTGCTGACCGCCGACACCACATCGATGGATAAAGCACGAGATAACGGCGACGTAGAAGAATCCGAACTTGTCGCTGCTAACACCCTGGTCATGGTGGTTCCGGCTGATAACCCGGCAAATATCAACAGCATCGAGGATCTCACCGAAGACACCACCTTGGTTCTCTGCGACCCATCGGTTCCCTGTGGCAACTTGACTGAACAGCTGGCCGAAGAAAATAACCTAGAGTTGCACCCATCCTCGCTGGAGCACTCCGTGACCGACACCTTGGGTAAAGTCACTTCCGGCCAAGCTGATGTGGCATGGGTATACAAGACCGACGCAATTGCTGCTGGTGACGAGGTCGAAGTCATTGAAATCCCGAATTCCGAGGATTTCGTGAATGATTACCCAGCAGCAGTGTTGAAAAACGCTGACAACACCGAAGCTGCACAGGCCATTCTCGAGTTGCTGCGCAGCGAAGCACTGCGCTCAGTATGGGAAGACGCGGGATTTTTGCCAGCAGCCGCCAAGTAAATAACAGCTGAAAGTACCGCACCATGGCACTGACTTATTCTGCCGAATGGACCCCACACCCGGTTCGCCCGCGCAACCCGATTTCCCTGGTAATTCTTGCGGCAATTGCCGTGGTGACGGTGTTGGGCCCGCTTCTGGCCCTCATTTTTCGCGTACCGTGGGAACGATTTATCGAAATCGCCACGGAGGCCTCCACACTGGAAGCTTTACGGCTGTCCCTGTTTGCCGCCGTCTTGTCCACGATCATTACACTGGCACTCGGCATCCCGTTGTCATTGTGGTTGTTGCACAACAGCAAAAGCGGTTGGTTTATTCGGTTACTAGTCGTCTTACCACTAGCGATGCCGCCTGTGGTCGCAGGCCTAGCGCTCACAGCAGCGATCGGTCGGCGCTCCTATACTTCCGGGATCTTGGATGCGCTCGGCATCGACATCGCTTTTACTTTTAGCGGCGTAGTGGCCTCGCACGTATTTATTACATTGCCGTTTATCATCGTTTCAGCTGATTCTGCCCTGCGCCAGATTAACCAAGAAATCATCGACTCCGCACTCAGCATCGGTATGAATTACCGACGGGTTATCTGGCAGGTAATCTTGCCGACGATTCTGCCCGCTATCGTTACGGGTGCAGGCTTGGGACTAGCCCGTTCTCTAGGCGAATTCGGTGCCACACTTACCTTTGCGGGTTCGTTACCAGGAGAAACTCGTACTCTCCCATTGGCTATCTATCTCAACCGCGAAGTTGACGCAGATATCGCGTATGTGCAAGCGGCCTTATTAATTTTCATCGCCATAATCGTGCTGTGTCTGTCGGGGTTGCCAACAGTATTGAAAAAGCATCACCAGCACCGGGTAAGCCGGAATAGTGGGCTCGATCGGCAGCGCCTTAGTGAGCTCACAGCCGCAACCACGACGCCGGTGGGAATCAAGGTCAACGGTTACAACGTTCAAGCAGGACACACCACTGCCGTGGTTGGTTCCAATGGTGCTGGTAAAACTACGCTCATGAAAGCAATCGCTGGACGCTTGAGCGGGGCTGACGTGCAGTTCGTGGACGGCGACGGCCACCAATGCCGCAACAACCCTAGAACCATTATCTTGTCCCAAAATCCTGCTTTGCCGCCCGCTGCAACCGTGCTGCAGGCAATCACCATGGCAACTCGAGATACAGACCGAGCAAAGAACTTATTAGATGCTGCTGGTCTCAGTGACCTGCAGTCTGTACCTGTGCCAGCGTTATCGGGAGGCCAATCGCGCCAGGTTGCCATCATCCGGGCTATTGCCGCCAGCCCTGAAGTCTTGATTCTCGATGAGCCGTTCGCGGGCCTCGATAGTTCGATTGCCGCCCAATGGAAGGCATATTTCCGAACGACTTCGCAGCAGCGAACCACGCTGTTGGTCACGCACAATGGTCATGACATTTCCTCATTGTCTGATTACGTCATGTCTATTGCTTCCGGAAAAATCGTTGGCTATGGCAGAACGACGGAGCTCACCGCTGCCCCAAGTACAAAATTTTTGGCAACGACCTTGGGACTCAACGCCGTCGCAGCACACATTACGCCTGGCGAGGACACAGACAATTCTGGGCACACTCCTGTGCGGATTAACTGTGGTAAGTTCTCGCTCACAGTAACTCCCGAGAGCCTTGCGCTGGGCAACTATGGTGCGCCCGCAGGAACAGCGCAACGCACCGAGGTACTAGCGACGTGGCTTCCTTCCGATGCATGGTTATCGCAACACGAGCCTGACGACGTAGATTCCCAGACCAATTCTTGGACCGGACGGATTACCGATATTTCCGTTCCCCACCCCACGGTCTGTGACGTCACGGTGGATACACACGGTGAACAGGTTGATATCACCATCTCGCCCCACGATGCCCACGAACTCGGGCTAGAACTCGATGGGGAAATTACCTGGGGCATCGACCCAGCGAAGATCTCCGTAACAGCATTGGCTGCCGAAGACAAGACAGTCATACACGACTAACCACACAAATAGGAAGAAACAAATAAGGTGCTAGCCGAATACGGGCTAGCACCTTCAGAACACCTTCAGCGTCTCCACGACCGCTAGGCGTGCGTAACACTCGTTTCTACTGGACCGGCGACCCCCAGCTCGACGACCTTCAATCCCTGCTCGCGGGCGTCGGCAAGCAAGCCTTCCGCAATATCTTCGGTGTGCAGCACCATGATAGTCGGGCCTGCGCCGGAGAGGTACGCAGCATAACCGCGGTTCCGCAAACGGTTGACCCATTCCGCTGTCACAGGCAACACGTCAGAGCGGTACGGTTGGTGCAAACGATCTCGGGTGCCTTCCCACAGCAGATCTGGGTGATGCTGGATAGCTACCGTCATCACAGCCACGCGAGACACGTTGAACGCTGCGTCACCGTGCGTAACGTGGCTGGGAAGCACCCGGCGAACTGCTGGGGTTGAGGCATGGAAATCGGGAACGATGGCCGTCGCGCGGACGGTCTCGTGCACCCCGATGCTCACAGCCTTGTATTCCGGGGCTGAGCGACCATCAACCGGAACCGTCATCCAGGACACCGTCGCACCGCCGAGAACCGAGGCCGCAGCATTATCCGGGTGGCCTTCGAACGCGGACGACAACTGCACCACCCGGTTATCCGACAGTGGATACCCAGCCAACGCATTCGCGGCAGCCACACCGGCAACCGCCGACGACGCCGATGAACCCAGACCACGCGACTGTGGAATGGCATTGGTACAGGTAACACGCAGACCCGGTGCAGTCACATCAGCCGCGTTCAGCCCGGAGCGCAGAGCCTTGATCACCAAGTGTGAGCCATCCCGCGGCAGGTCATCCTCACCCTCACCATAAATTTCAATCTCTAGGCCGGAGGAAGTGACCTCAACCTCGATGACATCATAAATGCCCACTGCCAGGCCCAGTGTGTCATAACCCGGCCCGAGGTTGGCCGAAGATGCGGGCACTCTGACCGTCGCCTTCGTGCCGATTTCTAGTTCGGTGCTCATAAACTACGTTGCTCCCCAAATTCCCTATACGTCCAAGCGGATCACAGAATGTACTTGCTTGACGTCCGAAGACTTCTTTAATGCTTCAACGGTGTCGTGCAGCAGGGATTCTTTCGCGCTGTGGGTAACCACGATAAGACGAGCAACGCCGTTGTCGTTTTCTTCCTGACGCACTGTACGCAAAGAAATGCCCTGCTGTGCGAATGTTGCAGAAAGATCGGACAAAACACCGGCGCGGTCGACTACTTCCATGTCGATGTGATAGCGGGTGCGTACCTCGCCGAAATCAGCGATGGGCAGGTTGGCGTAGGTGTTGTCACCTGGTGCGCGGCCTCCGTGCACCTTGTTACGGGAAGCTCCCACCAAATCACCCAGCACTGCCGACGCGGTTGGGTCACCGCCCGCGCCGTTGCCGTAGAACATCAGCGAACCAGCCGCTTCGGCTTCCACGAAGATAGCGTTGTAGGACTCGTTGACAGAAGCCAACGGGTGATCCTTGGCGACCAAAGTCGGGTGGACACGGGCATTGACAGCATCATTGCCGTGATCATCGACGATCTTTTCGCAGATTCCCAACAACTTGATGACGTATCCCGCCTTGTCTGCGGCAGCGATATCGGCTGCGGTGATGTCACGGATTCCTTCGCAGTGCACATCGTTAAAGTTGACGCGGGTATAGAACCCCAGCGATGCCATAATTGCAGCCTTGGAAGCCGCATCGTGACCATCGACATCGGCAGTTGGGTCTGCTTCTGCATACCCTAAGTCAGTAGCAATCTGCAGGGCCTCGTCGTAGCTCATGCCCTCAGTGATCATTTTGTCCAAGATGAAGTTCGTCGTACCGTTGACGATTCCAGAGATACGACGGATCTGGTCACCAGCCAATGAGCGGCGCAACATGCCGACGACTGGGATCGCAGCAGCCACGGCGGCTTCAAAGTACAGATCGACTCCAGATTCTTCTGCAGCTTGCGCAAGTTCATCGGCGTGCGCCGCAACGAGCGCTTTGTTCGCGGTCACCACCGATTTACCAGCACGCAACGCAGCAAGCACCAGCTCACGCGGATAATCAATACCACCAATGAGCTCGACGACGACGTCGACATCATCACGTTCAATCAACGCGTGCGCATCACCGGTGATCATCTCTGGATCTACACCACGGCGTGGTTTCGAGGTGTCATCAACTGCCACTCCACGCAATTCCAATGGACCACCAACGCGTTGCCGGAAGTGCTCGGAATTTTCCGCGAGCAAGCGAATGACCTCGGTACCGACGGTACCCATTCCTAATACCGCAATTCCGACCGGTTTGCCAGCATTGTTGTCGGTATTGGCAGGTGAATTAGCGACCATGTTGTTTCGCATTCCTTTTGTAGATCGTCGTTGGTCAGTTGCTGAATTGAGCAATTAACTATTTGCTCATTCGTCGGTCTTCACAGTTTTCTGTCGACAATCGTACCGTCTTTAACGGCAGATTTAGCTTGCTTGGCGAAATTTATTCAGCCACGGCGGATTGGAAGCCTGATCCCGTAGTACTTGGAGGTCATGGGTTAATGTGCATCCGGTTCCACATCGAGACTCAGCAAGTCCTCGATGGTTTCCCGTCGCAGCATCAGCTCTGCACGCCCATCACGGACTGCGACCACGGCCGGGCGGGTAAAAGCGTTATACCGGGACGACATTGGGTAACAATAAGCCCCAGTTACTGCCAGTGCCAACAGGTCACCGGTATACACATCCGCAGGGCAGGCGAAATCAGAAATCAAAATATCGCCGGATTCACAGTGCGCCCCCACCAAGCGGGTGGATTTCTGGTGTCCATCAGTAAACCGTGAGACCACACGGGCGTCGTAATCAGCGCCGTACAACGCTGGGCGAATGTTATCCGACATTCCCCCATCGACCGCGAGATACCTGCGGTAGCGATCGTCATCGATTTGCACGTTTTTATCCGCACCGACCTCATAGACTGTCACAGCAGCAGGGCCAACAAGCGCACGACCAGGTTCTACGACGACTTGTGGCGGATCGATCCCGAGAAATGCCGCTTTATTATTCACCGCCGCAATCAGGTCTGCGGCAATGCCAGCGATATCCAATTCGGAGTCGTCGGCAAGATAAGGCACGCCATAACCGCCACCGAGATCCAACATCGGTAGCTGTACACCCAATTCCTGGTGCACCCGCGCGAACAATTCCAGTAAGCGGTTGGCAGCGAGTGTAAAACCATCGGCATCAAAAACCTGTGAACCGACATGGCAATGGATACCATCCAAGTCCAGGTTACTCGCTTGGTGCGCATCAACAACGGCCTGCCACGCATCACCGGAGGCAAGCGAAAATCCAAATTTTTGATCTTCGTGGCTAGTCGCGATGAATTCATGGGTATGGGCATCCACGCCCGGAGTCACGCGCACGAAGACAGACTGGTGCTGATTCATTTCTGCAGCAATCTCATTGAGCTCCACAAGCTCACCGGGAGCATCCACCACGACGTGGCCTACGCGCACGGTAACACAGTGGCGCAAAAATTCGCGGTTTTTGGTGTTGCCATGCACCGTGATGCGGTCGGCTGGAAATCCCGCACGCAATGCGATGAGAAGCTCGTTGAGTGAAGCCACATCGAGAGACAAGCCCTCATCCTTGACCCACTGAACGATGCGCGTCGACAGCATCGCTTTGGACGCATAGTGCACGTTTTTAGCCCCGCGAAAAGCCTGCGCCATATCACGGCACCGCGAGCGGAAATCGTCTTCATCGAAAACCATGACGGGAGTGCCATGCTCCGCGACGATGTCTGGCAAAGCCACGCCTGCAATAGCCACCGTACCGTCATTGTTACGACGCGCATTCCGTGGCCAGACATGGCTAGGCAATTCATTGAAATCAGAAAGGTGCATGCTCATACAACTACATCCGTTCTGGTGCGTTGACACCGACCATGGTCAAGCCATTGCGTAATACCTGCCGCGTCGCACGGGCTAAAGCCAAACGTGCGCTGTGGATAGCTTGCGGCTGCTCGCCTGCTTTCGGCAGAATCTGGCATTGATCATAAAAACGGTGAAAGGTTGCCGCTAGGTCCTCAACATAGCGGGCAATGCGGTGTGGTTCGCGCAGTTGTACGGCGGTCGCCACCACCTTCGGGAACTCACCCAAGGTGCGGATGAGGTCACCTTCTTTGTCATGGACCAACAATCCCAGATCTGGGGAATCCGCATCCACTCCGAGTTCTGCTGCTTTCCGCTCAATCGAGCACAGTCGGGCGTGGCCGTATTGCACGTAGTACACGGGATTATCAGCCGACTGCGCCGTCCACAGTTCCAGATCAATATCCACCGAAGTATCCACGCTGGAGCGCACCAGCGCATAACGCGCGCCGTCGATGCCGATGGCTTCTACCAAATCTTCCAGGGTGATGACGGTTCCGGCACGTTTAGACATCCGCACCGGTTTGCCGTCGCGCAACAGATTCACCATCTGGCCGATCAACACTTCCACATTATCCGGCTCATATCCCAGGGCTTGGGCAGCTGCGCGCAGTCGTCCGATATATCCATGGTGGTCGGCGCCTAACATATAGATTGCCAGGTTATGGCCGCGGTCGAACTTATCGGCAACATATGCGATATCACCGGCGATATATGCGTGATCACCATCGGATTTGATCACCACACGGTCTTTGTCGTCGCCGAACTTTTCTGACCGCAACCACCACGCGCCGTCGGCTTCGTACAGATTGTCGTTATCTTTCAGAGTGGCAATTGCCTTGTCTACCGCACCGGATTCATACAGAGAATTTTCGTGAAAATATACATCGTACTCCACGCCAAATTCTCGCAACGAAGCTTTGATCTGCTCGAACATCATGTCGACCCCGAGTGCCCGGAAGTTTTCTTGTGCTTGCGCTGGCTCACCGTCGAGCGCAGCTGGGTTTTTCTCAAGCACCGCGCTGGCGATTTCGTGAATATAGTGCCCACCGTAGCCGTCTTCTGGGGTTGGTTCGCCCTTGGCATTCGCAACCAGCGACCGTGAGAAACGGTCAATCTGTCCACCGTGGTCGTTGAAATAGTACTCCCGGGTAACTTCTGCCCCGCTGGCCTCCAACACACGACCTAAGGAATCGCCGACGGCAGCCCAACGTGTACCACCAAGGTGGATAGGCCCTGTAGGGTTTGCCGAAACAAATTCGAGGTTGATGCGCTGTCCAGCACACAGATCCGAATTTCCAAAAGTATCTTTTTCGCGCAGAATCTTGGCGACGATCTCACCTTGCGCATCGGCAGCTAGACGAATATTCAAAAATCCAGGACCTGCAATCTCAGCTTGGTCAATCGCGGCATTGTCCGCTAATGCCTCCGCCAACCAGCTAGCGAATTCCCGCGGGTTAGCTCCAGCCTTTTTCGCCACCTGCAAAGCAACATTGCTGGCGTAATCGCCGTGCTCGGGGTTGCGTGGTCGCTCCACTGTCACCATCTCAGGCAAAACCGAAGCATCCAAATCACGCTCCGTCATAACTGAGGTAGCGGTGTCTTTAATTAATTGGGAAAGATCAGCTGGAGTCATAGCTTCTTAGTGTAATAGACAAGTAACCTGGCTTAAGAAACAGGCAAATTGAGCATTTTTAGAAGGCCACAGAATGATCGTGCGGTGCCCGGCGTTTCCCAACACCCTGCACAACTTAAACCGCTAGCATCGCATGAAGTAACTATTTTCACTTTCGTCACTTCCTGGAAGGACTTCCCAGTGCGATCGACACCATTTTTTCAACGGAACCGGACCACTATTGCCAGCGTTGCGTGCCTAGGCACTTCCATTGCGTTGTTCCAACCGCTATCAGCACCCGCCGGCATCGCACAACACCCCGCACGCAATGCAGAGATTACCTGGGAAGACTGCCCCGCGCAGGTGACCGACGACAACGCAGAATGTGGCCGCATCGACGTTCCTACCTACCACGACAACCCAGAAGCTGGCACCATCTCCGTCGGCTTTGTCCGACAGAAAGCTACCGGACACTCCCGCGGTGCACTTTTCGGCAACCCGGGTGGACCTGGCGGAGACGGTTATTCTTACTTCGCAGGTGACATGTTCGAGTGGCCGGAAGGCATCACCCAAGAATGGGACCGCATCGTCGTTCAGCCACGAGGCCTACCGGGTTCCACGCCCGTGCGTTGCGATGAACCACGAAACATCTTTGCCAATGATCCCATCACCCGCCCCGGTGGATTCTGGAAAGATACCTGCGAGAATTCCACGCCGGGCTACACCGATTCCTTGACGACGCACAACACCACGCATGATTGGGAATGGGTACGCCAGGCTCTGGGATACGACGAAATCTCGATCCTAGGCTTGTCCTACGGCACCTACTTGGGTTCTGCGTATGCTAGCGCGTACCCAGAACATACAGATCGGTTGATTCTCGACTCCGCCATGAACCCTTATGCATCTTGGGGTGGTGTGCTCGCACAACAAAAACAGGGTTACGACAACGCCTACGAAGATTTTTTCACCTATGTCGCTGACCACAATGACATTTATGGCCTCGGCACCACCCCGCTAGCCGCCTATAACTCTTGGTCGCACAAGGTTTTGCAGGAATCCGGCGTAAACCCCACCAATCTGCCTCCAGCAGCCCGAATTGGTGACCTACCAGCAGGATTGGAATGGTCCGGCGCAATCGGCACAGAAATCATCAATGCCACTAGTCAGGGTTCTGCCCAGCTGGAACATTTAACACGTTCCGCACTCACCCCTGGCGCCAGCCTCGATAAATCCTTGACCGTCATGATGACCCACCAGTTGGTTCCGCAACCACGGCAATGGGACAAGCTCGCGAAACATATCAATGGCAGCGAAGATATGTTTGCTGGGCTGGAACAGCCTACCGAACTCAGTGATGAAGAAATTGAGAAGATCCTGCAAGCGCAAGTTGCCACGATCGCGATGCAGCAGTTAATAGTCTGCAATGAAAACACGACACCAACGAACCCTGCGTTGTTGCCGGAATACCTGTGGGCAAACTATGTCGTCAATGATATTCCTACTGCCAATTCTTACAGCATGGCGGCTGGCCACACCTGCAACGGTGCGGCACCGATTACCGGGGTGGCTCACTTGGATGGCGCCGAACTTGACGTGCAACCGCTTCAGGTCAGTGCCACTGGAGACCCACAAACCGTCTACGCTGACCACGAAGCTCTTGCCGACGTCATGAACGCGCACGTTCTCACCGTCCATGGCCCAGGCCACGGTCACGTGGGCAACGGCAACAAAGTCGTCGACGATATCGTCGTGGATTATCTGCGCACGGGTAAGGCCCCAGAGCAGGCCGATGCGCCAGGTTACTTCGAGCAATAATCAGCGCAGTTTTACCGCATAAACACCCGCGACCTGCTAATTATTGCCAATGAACGGCGAGATGTTAGTATGTGGGTTGTGGTAAATTCCGCCGGATTGCCCCCGTAGCTCAGCGGATTAGAGCGTCGGTTTCCGGTACCGAAGGTCGAAGGTTCGAACCCTTTCGGGGGCACGCTGTGTTGTCTCGAGACATCGTTGCTGTTTTCTACGATGCCTCGAGACTTTAGACTTTCGTCGTTGAGCTCATTCTCTATCGCTCATAAGCCTGTTAATTATCGTGCCGGGGAGCAGACGGTGGGCACCCATCGGTTGCTTCGTATCCCGGGATATTGTCCACCGCGAGCACGGAATTCATAAACCGTTGAATGCTTGGTTTATCGTCCTCTTGCAAGTGATCGAAAATCAACCTGCGCACCGACTCCACGTGATCAGGCACTGCTTTTTGCAACCGCTGCATACCGTCATCGGTGAGCACCACACTGACGCCGCGGCCGTCACCGCTGAAGCGTTCTTTACGTAGCAATCCCCGCTTTTCCATACGCGTGATCTGGTGCGAAGTTCTGGAGCGGTCCCACACCAATTCATCGCATAGTGCGCACAAGCGCAGGCAGTGATTAGGTGCTTCCGAAAGAACAACAAGCACCCCATATTCTGCAGTCGACAATCCGCTAGCATTCAGCAGTGTTTCGTCTAAGACGCGATTGATCTTACGGTTTGCCTGCAAGATGCTGCGCCACAGGTCTTGTTCATGATCATCAAGCCAACGTACTGATTCCGCCATGGACATATACTAACGAATTTTGTTGACAAGTCAGATTTCACCGGATTAATCAGTATCCTGCTGGTTATCTTCATCAGCTAACCTGCGGTCAATTCACGCATCGAATAGCGCTGGGCGTCCACCACCCGGGAATAGCGATCCGGCATACACGTCAACACGAATACCTGAGTCTGTCGGGCAATTTCGCTAAATAACGTGGCCATAAGCCGGAGCCGTCGTGCATCAGTCGAACCCAGCGCATCGTCGACCATAACCGGCACAGGAATTATTGGCAGTTCGCCTGCAGCAGTTCTTCCCTGCTGCCCGTGAGCAGTCAATGCAGCCACCGCAAAACGAACCAACAACGCCAATTGCTCCTGGGCTCCACCAGATAGATGCTCAGTCTCTAAAGCCTCATCACCAATGATGCGCTGAGAAATCGCGAGGTCTTCGTCTAATTCAAAACTGACAGACTGATCAAAAACCACACGGGCAAAACGCTCAAGCTCGCGGGCAAATGGTTCCATGTATCGCTGGCGTGCGGCATCCCTATGCCGAATTAACGTCTCCCAAAGGCGGTGTGCAGCGTGAGCACGTCGTTCGACGACTGCATAGTCAGCTTTCCGGTTCTCCAGCTGAGCCTCGGCCTTGTGTAGCCGCTCAGCCGCGCCAGTAGCGGCCTCGATGTGCGAGGTTAGGGCTAGTTTCCGATTCTCGGCTTCACGTATCGTCTTTTGTAACTGAACAAGATGTGCTTTCGCACCCTCCCAATCCCGCACGGCCATGGAAACATCCGCATCATCAGCAGCGGCTTGTGCAGCTTCCCGTTCATTGATCGCTTGCTGCCACTGCATATTCGTAAGTTCAACTTTTTCACGCAGCTTCTCCATCGAAGCAGAATCCGCACTCGCCGACACTTTTTCTTCAGCGTTAACAACGCGCTCAGTGGCCAAACCGTAGCGTTCGCGCACACGCATCGCTTCTGTTTCGGCAGGCCGACCATCATAAACTGCAAGCTTGTTTGCTGCGGCTTCCAACTCTTCGCGGGCCTTCTCTTCAGCTGCTTCGGCAGCACTCAGTTCTGCTGCAATCTCATCAGCAGTAAATCCCGCTAGCTGGTCTGCGCTCGTTTCGGTGCCAGGTTCAGTACCAGAATCCGCGACTCCACCATCCTCGGCGTACTGTTTTACGCTTGCAAGTTCTTGGACCACATCGTCGATATCTTTCTCACCTACGACACCAGCACGCCGATTCCGCAAAGCAGTGATTTCTCCATCAAGCGCATCACACTTGGTATAAATCTTTTCTGCACTCTCCAGATCAGAGCATTGGAATTCACGCAATAGCTCGTCTAAGTGTGCCCGAGCTTGTTCCAGCGCAGATAATGCGGACTGTGTGTCTTCCTGTTCCCGCTGTGCACTGCGATAGATCGCAGTAATATCGCCAAACTGCACCGACATGCCGTCGGAAAGCGCAAGGCTGTGTTCCGGCTGGAATTTTTCGGTAGTTTGCTCGTCAAGTTCTCCGGCCCCGCTCTGCACAGCTGATCCGAGAGAAATTTCGCGGCTACCGGTGTCATCTACAACAGTGACCGTAGTTGGAGAACCTGCACGCAGTTCCAGGCGCGCAGCATGGGCATCGGCAAGCTTCTGCTCAACCACCAGATCATCGTGTGCTTGGCGCAGACGTTGCCATGCAGACCGATCTATATACGCGGGTAGAGCCGCCAGCTGCGCACGAGCTTCCGCGATCTTTGTATCAATCCCTTCTACCTTGTCTAGTAAGTGACGCAGTTCCTGTGCCCGCTGTGCATTGCGTAATTTGTTCGAGGCCACACGGGCTGCCTTATGCCGATCCCGTTGCGCTCGATATTTTGCATCAGCCTTGTTTTTCGTATCCTGCAGCTGGTCAATGATTACTGCTTCTTTCGTTGCCGCTTCTTCTGCCTGCTGCAGCTGCTCTGACAGTTCATCCCGGCGCGATTGTTCCTGCTCAAATTCATTGATCAGAGCAGTACGGGCTTCTAATAGCTCTGATTGCGAATTTTTCTGCTGCATTGCTTGCCGTACCGATTCCACAGCGTCGCTCAGCCGTTGCTGTACTGTTTCCGCATTCTGCTTCGCGGCTTCCAAATCGGCATATTCTTGCTCTGCAATGGGGATTTCGCCCGCGGCGATTTTTTCACGTTCGCTGAGTTCTTCGTATTCTGCAACGTATCCAGCTACGTCGTCGAGTTGCTTTTTTGCCTCGTCATAACGGGATTGAGCAGAGCTGAATTCTTCTTTTGCAGCTTTCAACTCTTTCGCAGGCTTACCGGTCTTTGCAGTGTAATAACGTGCGTATTCTGCGTTGACGGCCGCAAGCAGCCGTGATTCTTCCTGTGCTTGTTCTGTGCTCGTGCCTGGCGCAGTAGAAAAACCAGCGTTTTCTGATATCTCGCTTGCTATGCCTGCAATGTCCTTCGTCGTCGCGTGCGCGGAGCCGTTGCCTTCATTCCAGGTATGTCCGGATTGCAATGAGCTTTCCACGCTAGGGATGCCGGCCGCGGCGAGCGAATGGTCTAGTTCTCCTTGTCGGACAAACAATGTTTTTAACAGTTTGGTATCAAGATATTCACTGATGATGGAACGGAATTCGTTTTCGGCTTCATCACCACGCAAACTTGCTTTTTTCGGGCTTTGGAATTTCAGCTCGCATTTTTTGCTCGCGGCCGAGCTGGAAAATTGTTTGTAGATTTCCATGCGGTACGGACCAATCGACAGGTCAAGCCGTATCTCTGGCCATCCGGAACCGTCGGCAGGCACGAGAGACTTAATTTCTTTCGGAAACCCCGAATACCTTCTATTCAGGCACGCGTTGATGGCGTCCATGATGGTGGATTTTCCCGCCTCATTATCACCATGAATCACGATGACGCCAGCCTCCGGTAACTCAGAAAGCTCCATCTGGCTAATTCCTCGGACATTGTGCAGGTTAAGTGCGTGTATACGCATCATCAGCGGGCCTCCTTCGTCAATCGGAATAATAAATGTGCGCCATCACGTGCGGCATCGTCGTGATCAGCATCATTCAGTAACTCTTCAAGCGCATCTCGGGCGTAGCCACTGACATCGAGATTTTCTAGCTCATCTGCTTCTGGTTGGAGATTCAGCCCCGGCGACGACCGCGATTCATACAGTGCCCCGAAGCTAGGGCGAAGCTCCGCTAACTCACGCTCTAACCGCATGGTATCGGTCAAGTTCAACGCACCGCGCAGATAGTATTTCACCACCGTGCGTCGCTTGTTGGGGTAACTGTGCAGGTAATTCAGAAACCTATCAACGGTAGCGGCATCATCGAGTTCGGGTTGAAGTGCGTGAAATTGCCACTGGCCAATAGCGTGCTTGACGACGCTTACTTCTGCTTGCTGCACGGGGTGTGTGGCGGGCTTGGTGATATTGACAACCAACACGTTTCCGGAATCGGTTTCTCCGCCGTCTGTGGGAAAGCCCCAGTCCGTGAGTTTATGAAAATCCGTTGTTTCAGGTGCCCCGGAGAACCATACTTTCCCGGTTGAGCTCAGTGACGCCGTGGAATGGGTATCACCAAGAGCAAGATAATCGATGGTTCCGGACTCTAAAGCTGTTTCCACACAATTCAGATCAATCAAATCGGGCTTGATCTCATCGCCATACGATTCCACCTGCCCGTGCCCCACCATCACGCGGATGGCGCTCGTTGGTTTCAGCCCCTCTAGTGCGGCAGCTACCAAGTCATGATCCGGGCTTTTCACCAAAAAGGGAGCGCCAACGAGTTCGACACCATCTGCTACTTCCTGTGGCGTGTTGTTATCGATGACGTGGATATTGGATAATTCCCGCGCACTGAAAAAGATGGAATCTGCCACGAGTGGGTCATGGTTGCCCGGAAGCAAATACACCGGCACCGGTAGCGATTGCATCGTCTCTAACGCGCGATCCATTGTCCGTCGCTCCAAGGAATTATCGTCGAAGACGTCACCAGCAACAAGGATGAACGCGCAGCCTTCCTGTTGAGCTAGCTCACCTAATTTTTCAATCGCTAGCAGACGTGATTCTTCAAAGCGTGCGCCTGCATCGCCATCAAGGAAACGCCGATGCATACCCAACTGGAAATCGGAAGTGTGGAGGAAAGTGACGGTCTGATCTGTGCTCGAATGCTTCACAACTACATTGTTAACACAGCCGTCTCACATTATCGCTTCCCGCGGGTTAAATGATGGTACATATCTTCGATATCAGAGACAGCACGCAATAAATCAATATTGGTATGGCTTACTGCCCGTAACGCTTTGCGCAGTAGGTCTGGGTCTGAATCATCCAGCGCAGGCGCAATTTTCGGGCTCGGCACAGCCGGTAATTCCCGGCCGCTCCAAAACGTTTCTGCACCGTCTTCGGTAGCTTTTCGGGCAACGTCCTGCGCAGAGGCAGCGATCATTTCTTCGAGTTGCCGCAGGGAGATTCCGCGAAGATGGAAAACAGCGGCCGGGTCAGCATCCAGTTTTCCGCCGAGCTCCTCGGCAAAAGCAACCAGGTGTTTACAGATCCACGCGCTATCCGGGCAATCGCAATAACAGCGAATATCACCATCATCTTCTGCCAGCAGCACTGCTAGGACGTCGTCGGCAAGCTCACCAGCGCGCACTCTGTCCATCGCCCCAGAAGTTTCTGCCAACATCCGCCCTACTGAGTTCAATTCAGAAACCGACCGCGGCGGGAGCTGGATAAGCACCGAAAACGGTTGATTTTGCGAGCCAGCCACCTTGCCATGGGCCGCGCCGTTGTGAATATCGATGTCCACGACGTGGCCACTGCGAGCATAATCGATTCCCCGCTGGTAGCGTCTTGCATCCGCATTTTCTTGGATCATGCGACGCAACTCCAGCCCAGCAGAACCTTTCAGTGGGCGTGCGCGCTGAAGCTGCCGCACGGCCTCATGCAAATCAGGGGCTTTTTCTACGCGTTTGCGTGCGCCGAAGTTCGCATAAATGACATTATCCGCCCCGGAGTCCGGCCGAGAGTTTGTCACGCCTAGAGTTTTCCCATTCTTCCTATGCTTATCATTCATAGCTATTGCTCGCGGTAACTCATTAACTCTGCCAATTGTTGTGGATCCAATTCAGTAATCCAGCCTTCACCTTCACCCACAATGGCGCCAGCCAAATGAGTCTTTCCATCAAGAATATCCTGAATGGATTCCTCCATCGTTCCGGCACTGATCATCTTATACACCGCCACATTCTTTTGCTGGCCAATGCGGAAAGCCCTGTCGGTCGCTTGGTTTTCCACCGCCGGATTCCACCACCGGTCCATGTGCACAACCATTGATGCCGCAGTGAGATTCAACCCGGTCCCGCCTGCTTTCAAGGATAGAATCATCAAGGCCGGACCATCGTCTGCCTGGAAATCACTCACTAGCCGGTCGCGCTTTTCTTGCGGAACGCCACCGTGCAAAAAAGGCACGCTTTCTCCGAGCTGCTCACTCAAATATGGCTGCAGAATCTCCCCAAATGCCCGGTATTGCGTAAATACCAGCATGCGCTGGCCAGACTGCACGGCATGATCCACCAGCTCCATGAGTTTCTCAATTTTTCCTGAGCGATGTTGGCCTTTCAACGTCACTGGTGAGCCATCGCCTAAGTAATGTGCCGGATGATTACAAATCTGTTTCATCCGCGTCAAACTGGCCAAAACCATGCCCCGGCGCGCCATGCCCTTATCTTTGGTCTCAAGCTGGCGTTGTACGTCATCAACTAGAGCTTTGTACAGGGCAGCCTGTTCATCGCTCAACGTGACGGTGAGCACTTCCTCTGTTTTTTCCGGAAGGTCATCAATGATGGCGGGATCTGTCTTCAGTCGCCGCAGAATAAACGGTGCTGTCAAACGTCGTAACCGATCCGTTAATGCCTCATCATTATCGCGTTCAATTGGTTTCGCGAAGTGGTGTCGGAAAAAGCTTGCCGAGCCTAACACACCCGGATTGGTGAAATCGACAATGGAACGCATCTCAGACAAGCGGTTTTCTACCGGGGTTCCCGTCAAAGCAATGCGGTGGCGAGAAGGCAAGGACCGCACGCTTTTCGACGCACGTGTCGACGAGTTTTTAATAGCCTGTGCCTCATCTAGCACTACGCGATCCCATTCTATGCGTCCCAGAGCAGAAAAGTCTCGGCTCACAGTGCCATACGAGGTAATAACGAGATCACGTTCTGTCGCCACTCGAACAAGTTCCTCACCGGTGGCACGCTGGCTGCCGTGGTGCACCAAGATTCGCAGGCTAGGTACGAACTTCGCTGCCTCTCGGGCCCAGTTTCCTACCACCGAAGTCGGTGCCACGACGAGTGTGGGACCAGTTGATTGTTCGCGGTGTTTTTCGATCGCAGTCAAAGACAACAGTTGCAGTGTCTTTCCTAAGCCCATGTCGTCGGCAAGCACAGCCCCCAGGTTGTTTCGCGACATCCAGTACATCCAATCCACGCCGCGGCGCTGATAATCACGCAACTGCGCATGCACGGTATCGGGGATCTCTACCCTCTGGGGTGCTGGGGTTTCCATGCCTCCGAGCAAGCTAGCGTGCCAGTTCGATCCGGTAAATTCGATGGGCTCATCGGCCATAGACTGCAGCGCTAGCTCGCGGAGGTCACCGACGGTCACTTCTTGAGCATTAAACCCCTCATCGCCTGCTGCGCCATCTGCATGCGCAGCACCTGCGTTGTTCTTGACAGCATCGTTGTAGGCCTGCCGCAATCTTTCGGCTTCTGCAGCCAGTTCGTCAGCGTCCGGGGAATCCGCCAAGCGTGCCATTTCCGCTAAGCGCGCAGCTTTTTCCATCCGTTTTTTCGCGCGTTTCGACGCCGTTTCGGACAGCTGGTCCATATACTCACTGATTCGACTCAGTGCTTGGGTATCCGCCATGACCCAATTACCGCGCAGCTTGATTAACCCGGATTTCGAGTTGACCAAATCCGACATTTCCGCGTCGCTCAGTTCCTGGTCGCCGATGGAAAGCCGCCAGTTGTATTGCACGAGCTTATCCATGCCCAGTTGCGATTGGGTTGCTTTCTCATTGACCTCGTGAGTTTCTAGTTTGGCGGTAGTTTCCAGCTGCGACCAGGCACGTGGCAGCATGACAGTAAACCCTGCTGTACGAAGATCAGTAATGTCTGAACTCACGAAGTCCACGACATCTTCGGTGTCGACGTAGACATCCCAATCACCTGCGTTAGCATCGTCTTGTCGACGACGCATGCGCTCTACCGAGTCCAGGTTCGGTTCCAACATTGGCGAGACCCGGATTGCTTCCAGGTGCGATTTACGAAGCAGCTCGACGCTCGATTGGTCGAGCTGGTCTGTGCGAATGGGCTGTGGCGAGTCTGTGCCAGAACGCACCTGCAGCCGAATAGGCCATTGCGCATTCGGTTCATCCGGCGGTTCATTCACGATGATGACCAGTTGCAGATCAACGGAGGTGATCGAGTCATTCCACTCATTGAGACCGCGCAACAGCGCGCCCTTGCCGCGCCGAATTGGTTGGCCTTTGAGTAACGCTTGGGAAAATTCATGCCACGGGTACGGTCTAGGTTCTGCCGCTAGTGATTGCAAGTGCGCGATGGTAATCCAGTGGACCAGGTGGTGAGCCAACTCGTCGGCAAGATCGCGATTATTGACCGTGAGAATTCCGGGGCAGGCCGCAATCATCTCGCTAAGCCAACCACGTTCTGCCAGCCCCGTGGCAAGGTGCCACTGGGGAAACCACTCACCTGCCTGGTAGCTCAGACGAACAGTAACTCGCCCGGCGCGGACAAATTGGGTTAGCCCCGTATACATACGAATCAACCAATAAAGATCCGGTGCGATCGCGTTGCGTTGGGATTCTGTTGCTGCCGGGGAGGAATTATCTAAAAATTCTAATTCACTCAGTATCTTCACAGAATCTTCTGGAGCAAAAAGCCCCATGGGTACCATAAGAGAGACGTCTTTGCCTTTGGGGGTACGCAAGGAAATACGGGCGCGGTTTCGAAAGCTACGTCGCTGCAATAAGGACTCGACGACCGGTGGAAAAGTCCCGGATGGAACCTGTTCCGGCAGAACGATCTTCCGCCCTTCCACCTTTTCAATCCATAAGCTCAACCCGGAAACTGGCAGCCACAGACCGTGCAGAAGGAACGAAGACATAAGGAACAGACTACCAGTTTGCACCAGAGCCGAAATCTAATTGTTATCATCCTGTTATATTCTGCAGTGCGGCCTGCTAAGAGCCTAAAAAACCTGAAATTTTACTGGGTTTGACGCAGGTAACATTTGGGTGAGCTGCGAATTCTCACTACGGTAAATCATTGATCCACTAAAACCAGTCGTTTTGCTGTGCGGATTGGCCGCTATGACTACTGATTAAGTATTCGCGACGGCAACGTCGAGCAGTAGGTCGCTGAGTTTTCAAGTGGTAAGCAGAGCTCGACAAACCGTATGGCCCGGCTACCTCACGCCAGGCAATGCACAAATTATGCGCACTTCCCGGTGCGCCAGATAACTACTCATAAGGAGAAACGGTGACTGAATCAACCTGGTTTGTCATCGCGATCATCATCTACATGTTCGGGATGCTCGCGATTGGCTACTGGAGCTATAAACAAACAGATCAATACGACGATTACGTCCTCGCAGGCCGTGGCCTTCCGCCATTTGTCGCCGCGTTGTCTGCCGGAGCATCGGACATGTCCGGCTGGTTGCTCATGGGCCTTCCGGGCGCATTGTTCGCATCCGGCATGGTTGAACTGTGGATCGCGATCGGTCTTACGATCGGTGCATGGGTGAACTGGAAGGTTGTTGCACCACGTCTTCGTGCATATTCCGAGATCGCAGACGATTCGATTACGGTTCCTTCCTTCTTCGAAAACCGTCTAGCAGATAAATCACGCGTCCTGCGTGTTCTGTCCGCAGCGGTGATTATCTTCTTCTTTACTTTCTACGTTTCCTCCGGCATGGTGGCCGGCGGTCGTTACTTCGAGTCCACTTTCGATGGCGATTATCTGATCGGCCTGCTGATCGTCGCGGCCATCACTGTTGCCTACACTTTCATCGGTGGCTTCCTGGCTGTGTCTTACACCGATACTGTCCAGGGCATTATCATGTTCCTGTCGCTGATGATCGTCCCAATCATGGCGTTCGTATCTCTCGACAACGGTTCGGACATCTTCAGCTTCGCAGCTGAAAATAATTACGGCACCGACGGCATCGTCGAGGCCAACCCAGAGTTCTTCAACCTGTTCAACGTAGCTTCTGCTGGAGCAGTTGCCGCTATCGTTGGTAACTTCGCCTGGGGCTTGGGCTACTTCGGCCAACCACACATCATCGTTCGCTTCATGGCCCTGCGTAACTCCACCGACGCCCGCGCAGGTCGTTTCTGGGGTATCGGCTGGATGCTGCTCTGCGTTATCGGCGCCGTTTTCGTCGCCCTGGTCGGCACCGTGTTCTTCACCCAGACCGGCAACTCCATTACCGACCAGGACGCTTTCGAGACCGTCTTCTTGGACATGGCCCGCGTCATGTTCCACCCGCTAATCGCAGGCCTGGTTCTGACCGCAGTTCTGGCTGCGATCATGTCCACCATGTCCTCCCAGCTGCTGGCTGTCTCTTCCTCACTGATCGAGGACCTATACAAGATGTTTGCGAAGCGCAAGCCAGCAGAACAGGTTTTGATCAACCTGTCCCGCACCTGCGTCGTTGCCGTCGCTGTTCTGGCCGCTATCCTGGCAGTCAACCCAAGCGACTCCATCCTGGGACTGGTCGGATTCGCATGGGCCGGCTTTGGTTCCGCATTCGGTCCGGTCGTCTTGTTCTCGCTGTACTGGAAGCGTCTGAACGCACCAGGTGCCATCGCAGGTATGGCCACCGGTGCTATCGTCTCCGTAGTTTGGGGCGTATGGTTCTCCGACATCATCTACGAGATCGTGCCTGGCTTCGCAGCAGCTGTTATTGCCCTCGTACTAGTCACCTTGGCAACCAAGGAACCAGCGACCAAGGTCAAGAAACAGTTTGATCAGGCTGCCAAGCTAACCGACATCGCGACCGAAAACGAAGACGTTGACTTCGACGAGGCCGCGGAAGAAGTGAAGAAATAAGCTTCTTAATCAGCTTTGGCGCTTAACACCGCAGGAGATGCATTTTCTTTCGGTACGCCACTCCCCCGTGGATAGAGTCACCTCATCCACAGGGGAGTTTTTGTTATCTATCTGATATTTCTCAGCTTTTGCGCTAACCTAGCAACTACCGCCATAGAGTGACTCAAACCACAGACCCTGGCCTAGGTCGACTAATTTATGCACTGCAAGGAAGCGGAGCAATAATGTCAGAACAGACCTGGTTTGTGATTGCGATTATCGCCTATCTCTTGGCGATGTTGGCGATTGGATATTGGAGCTGGGTCTTCCGGTGCCTTGTTTCTCTCTGGCCTTTCACAGCATCACCGACCACACCGCCTTTGAAACGGTCTTTTTGGACATGGCGCACGTCATGTTCCGTCCACTGCCAGCCGGACTCGTGCTCACAGCAATACTGACAGCCATTATGTCCACGATGTCGTCACAGCTGTTAATCTTGTCTTTTCCCTCATCGAAGACATCTACATGAGACTCGCGAAAAAGCACCCTCCCAATTCGTGCTGATCAATCTCTCACGCACCGCAGTTGTCGTCATCGCCGTCGTCGGTGCGCTGCTTGCAGTTAATCCAAGCGAAACTATCCTCGGACTGGTTCTTATGATGCTGGCTACCAAGGCGCCGAGTGAAAAAATCCAACAAGAATTCAACAAGGCTGCCAAACTGGATAACCTTGCCGACGCCGGTGGACTCGATTTCGACCAGGCAGCGAGCAAAGTCGATTAGCTGTGGCTTCGGCCAAACTGCCGGTAATTGCTTTCACAACGTTTCGCTCACGACTCATGTGCATACTGATGGTCGTGGAACTCGCTAGACGCTTATGCAGTCTTATAGTGCATGCACTCTTGCACTCTGCGGCCAACCAGTTGTATTCGACGGTGCATTTTTCGCTGGTATATTCTCCTGTTAACCGTAGCTACCGTTGGACTTGCACTCGCTGCTGTATGTCCGCGTCTTAAGCCCACAACATACGACGAAAACCTGAATCTTCCATCATGGGATGTGCTGTCAACACAGCTGAAAACAACGCCACAGCGGCAGCGCATCCCTGGGTATGAAAGAGAACAATTCGGCAATGGCTGGGGGCGAAAAGGCGTGTGTACTACCCGTGAAGCCGCCTTGCTCTCTGCTGCAATCACCCATGCTTCTCCTGAGATTGAGGATTACAGCAACACTCATGACGCCCTACCAGCCCCACAACCTGTCCGCCAACGCACTGGGAAACTACCAGAGCCAACGGATTTAGCTGCATGCAAAATTTTTGATAGCCAGATTTGGGATGAATATGCTGGGGCTCCCCTACTCATTACAGATTCTGCGCGCGACATTGATATCGACCATATTTTTCCGCTTTCTGCTGCCTGGGATTTAGGCGCACATTCATGGGGCCACCAGCAACGGAGAAAATTCGCCAATGATGGCCGAAACCTCGTTCCCACAGATGCCAGTGCGAACCGAGAAAAATCAGACTCATTACCAGCGAACTGGATGCCGTCGGATGGCTCCGCACATTGCTGGTATGCACGCAGGCTTGCGTTCGTAGCAGTGCTGTACGATCTCTTGATCCCCGAGGTAGATGCACGAAAAATGAATGAAGCATGTACGCTATTTAGCCTACTTGGAAGCTAATTCTGCGCTGGTAAAGTGGCACACGGAGCCTTTGTCCCTATACAATTTCCTCTACCGAAAGAGATTTTCCATGACAGATTTTATGCTTGTCCTACACATCGCAGCAGCCGTGTTATTCATTGGCCCAATTATGGTAGCTACCTCGGCTTTTCCTGCACAAATATTCGAAGCAAAATCGGGTACCACCACTGCGCAAGGCGGAGCATCGGCGCTCTATCGAATCACCAAAGTCTACGGGTTCCTCTCCGCACTGGTTCCCTTGCTCGGCCTTGTCCTGTTCCTGAGCGATATGGATACTTACGGCAGCCAAGGAAAATTCCATGCATCCATTCTGCTCGCAATTATCGCCTGGGTTATTTTGCTTGTGGTTATTTTGCCACGCCAGCGCACTGCACTCGGCGCACTAGGCATGTTGCCAGAAAGCGAGGCATCACCTGACGAAGATAAAGTGGAAAATTGGGCACAGTTGAAAAAGCAACTATCCATGTACGGCGGAATTTTCAACTTGCTCTGGATCGTAGTATTGATCTTGATGTTCGTATAGCTACCACTCGCTACGAGCTCAACGCTCACAGCAAAGCACGGTTAAGTAGCACAAAACCCGGGTCCAGGATGAAGTACTCCTGACCCGGGCTTTGCCGTGTGCCCATATTCCGTTAGCTACGAATGATAGTAGCTTCTAAGAATGCGTGGGCATCTCTAGCCGCGGAATTTTCCGCCTTTTCTGGAACCTCTGTTCTGGCGTCCACTGCCCTGGAACCCGCCGCGACTAGGAGCACCGTAATCCTTACGAATCTTAATCAGCTCACCAGAAATTCTGGTATCCGACAGGCGGTCCAGTACAGCCGGATCCAGGTTCTTTGGCAGTTCGACAATGGTGTGATCGGCACCAATATTGATACGACCAAAGTCCTTGTTGCTCAAGCCGCCTTCGTTTGCCAGCGCACCAACGATCGATCCAGGGCGCACGTGTTGACGCTTACCCACAGCCAAACGGTATGGCTGGAAATTAGCGTCCCGGCCCCCGCGTCCACGGCCACCACGATCACGGCCCCGGCCATCACGTCCGCCGCGGTCGTCGAAATCGCGTCCGCCACGCTTATCATTAAAACGATCTTTGCGCTTATCGACTGGTTGTTCTTTCAGCAAAAAGTCTTTGTCGCCTTGCAGTTTCACTGCAAGCGCAGCGGCGATATCGTCCATCGCAACATCGTGGTTCTTCGAGTACTCACGGATCATTGTCCGGAAGAAATCTTTGTCCTTGGCACCAAGGGCCTCGGTGATGCCTTCGGCAAAGTTCTTCTTGCGCACCTCATTGACCTCATCGACCGTCGGCAGCTGCATTTCTTCCAGCGTTGCCTTAGTGACTTTCTCGATCGACCGCAGCATGCGGCGCTCACGTGGGGTAACAAATAGGATCGCTTCACCGCTACGCCCAGCGCGTGCTGTGCGTCCAATACGGTGCACATAAGACTCGGTATCGCCAGGAATATCGAAGTTAATGACGTGCGAGATGCGCTCGACGTCAAGGCCTCGCGCGGCAACGTCGGTCGCAACCAGGATATCCAAACGACCCGATTTCAGCTGCTCCACCGTACGCTCACGCTGGTTTTGTGCAATATCGCCGTTGATAGCAGCTGCACTGTAGCCGACGGCGCGCAACTTCTCCGCAACTTCTTCTGTTTCGTGCTTCGTGCGGGTAAACACGATCATGCCGTCATAGTCGATAACTTCCAAGATGCGAATGAAAGCGTCGAACTTTGCGCGGTGCTGAGTGAAAAGGAAGCGCTGGGTGATGTTTTCGTTCGTGCGTGCCTGCGATTTCACCGTCACTTCAGCAGGATCATTCAGGTACTGCTTTGAAAGACGGCGAATACCATTGGGCATCGTCGCTGAGAACAACGCAACCTGCTTCTGTTCTGGCGTGTCTGCCAAAATACGCTCAACGTCTTCCTGAAAGCCCATGTTCAGCATCTCGTCGGCTTCATCCAGCACGAGGTACCGCAGCTTGGAAATATCCAGACTGCCCTTTTCCAGATGGTCAATGACGCGGCCTGGCGTGCCGACGATGATCTGCGCACCGCGGCGCAGGCCTGCCAACTGAATTCCATAGGCTTGGCCACCGTAAATCGGTAGCACTTCAATTCCGCCGAGGTGCTTAGCGAAAGACTCAAAGCTGTCTGCAACCTGCAGGGCCAACTCACGAGTCGGCGCCAAAACCAATGCTTGCGGGAATCGTTCGTTTGGGTCCAGCTGGGCCAGCACTGGCAACGCGAAGGCAGCGGTTTTACCGGTACCTGTTTGGGCTAGGCCAACCACATCGCGGCCCTGCATAAGGATCGGGATGGTTTGTTCTTGAATTGGGGATGGTTTTTCAAAACCTACGGCTGTAACCGCATCTACCACGCTGGTAGGCAGGTCGAGGTTGGAAAAACCCTGAGGACTGTCGCTGGCTGGAGCTTGCGCTGCAGCGTCGGTGTGCTCAGAAGTTTCGCCACTCTCGGCAACGGCACTTGCGGTAGCCGTGTTATTGCCCTGCGAATTTTCCTGAGATTCCGACATAGTCGATGGAGACTGACTGAAATTATCCGGCTCGTTGTCGCCGCCGGTGGCGTAATCGGTAATGCTCATTGCCTGACATACACTACGGCAGCGCGAAGAAAAACACCATTCTGTGGGGACGCATTTTTACGCACCCCGATACATAGTGAACTAACACACATAAATTTTGCCTATACTGGTGACATGGCTAACGAGAATCCCCATTCCCCTGTTTCACGTACCCCACATCACTGGGATGGTCGACACGACGGCGATGGATCTGAGTTCCGTCGCTGGCATTCGGTCATCGACACGGTACAAGACAAGCCAGGCGCCGCAGTCCTGGGATTCGCTTGCGATGAAGGTGCCCGTCGTAATGGCTGCCGCCACGGTGCTGCCGAAGGCCCCCATGTCCTGCGTGAGGCTTTGGCTAACCTTCCTATCCACAACGACCTGCCTCGCTACGACGCCGGCACAGTGATCGTCAACGGTACCGATATGGAAGGTGCTCAGGAAGAGCTTTCTGAACGCATCAAAGATCTAGTCAACGCCGGACATTTGCCAGTCGTGCTTGGGGGTTCTCACGAGGTGGGTTATGCCAGCTACCTTGGCCTACACAAAGCTTTGCAGCGCCCCATTTCCATCGTGAATTTCGACGGACACCTAGACTTGCGACAGACCGAAATCCCAACCCATGGCACCCCGTTCACTCAGGTGGCTGATTTGGTCGGCGATAATTTCGATTATTCAGTCATCGGTGTTTCCACTGCGGACAACACCGGAAAGCTGTTTAATTTCGCTGAGGAGCTTGGCACCAAAATCGTTCTTGACGACGAGATCCACAACATGACCCCACGCGAGGCTGCCGAGCGTGCCCTGAAGATTTCTGATGTCCATGACGACCTTTACGTCACCATCGACCTGGATGCCATTTCCCCAGCCGTTGCCCCGGGCGTATCGTCCCCATGCACAGTCGGGATTGGTATTGAACCGATGCGTGCAATGTGTAAAGCCTTAGCGGCTACCGGAAAATTGCGGCTGGTCGATGTTGCTGAGATGAATCCGTACTACGACGTCGATGGCCGCACCGCGCGTGTTGCCGCCCGTCTTCTCGACGACATGATCAACGAACACGCCAAGCTACAGAAATAATTTTTGGTGAAGCGCACTTCCCGCGGTAATACCGGAAGTTCTACCCATTAGCGCGCTTTGCGGCGCTAGATTCCGGTGGCATTTGATGCAGATTGGTATCTCTCGTGTGTAAGGTCTCGCGCCCGGGAATCCACGCCAGAAATGCCAGTGCTGCCACCGCAGCACTCCCGAAAAATGCCCAGGTGAATCCCCAGTTATCAGCAACCGCACCAATCGCCAATGGGCCGAAGATCATTCCCAGATCCATCGACATCTGGAATCCTGCCAGTACTTTTCCGCCCGAGCGGTCATTGCCGATGACGTCGGCAACCGCGGCCTGTTGTGCGGGAACAGCAATACCCGCAGCTGCACCGCTCAAGCTGGAGAGGATAATCAAAAGCCACAACGTGTCAGCAGTACTGTACAGCGCTACGCAGAGAGTGCTAGCAGCGAATCCGGTCATGATCATTGGCTTGCGGCCTATGCGATCCGAAAGCCTGCCGGAAAACTGCAATACAACTGCGTTTCCCGCGGCATACGCTGCCAGCGCATAACCGGCGGCGGCACCACTATCAGCAAAAACAGCTGCCGCGAATAATGGAATCACTGCCACGCGTACGCCCATATTCACCCATCCGTGGGCAAAATTTGACACCAGCACGCTCCGAAATGCAGAATCCCTGAATGCCTCACCGTAAGTGAACTGCGCATTGTCTACAGATTGGTTCGCTGAAGTATTCGTTTTGGGCATCAGCAGCCAGACCACAGCGGCCGCAGCACATAAACCGATTCCGTAAATGAAAAAAGGCCACCGGAACCCTAAGAATGCAAGCGCAGAGCCAACCAATGGTCCCAAGATGCTGCCGAGCAAAAAGCTGGTGGCATACGTTGCTGAGCACTTACCGCGGATTTCCGGTGGTGCGAGTTTGACGATCAATCCCATTGCCGACACCGTAAACATCGTCGATCCGATGCCAGCCAAGAATCTTAAGAGTAGGATCTGCCAGTATTCCTGAGCAATAGAGATGAGTCCAGTATTGATCGCTACCAACAAAATACCGGTGATATAGATTCTGCGGACCCCAAATTTATCTGCCAAGACGCCCGCCCCGGTGGCAAAGATCAGGCGTGAGACGGAAAAGATAGAGATGACTGCGCCGGCAGCAGCCATTCCGACATCGAAGCTCACCACAAATTGCGGCAATAATGGGGCGATCAGCCCATAACCTAAAGCGACCAAGAAAAACGCCGCGACCAAGACCCAGATTTCTTTGGGGATCTTCGGTTGTTCGCGGTCTGGACTTTCGGATTCCTGGGTTTTTGTGTCATTCGAGTTGGAGTTAGCAATAGGCATAGTTCTTGCGAGCCTACTCCTCGATTCAGATTTTTGGCCCGCGATGCACACATCAACATGAACCTCGGCGAATACGTGTTCGACAACAGGAGCTTGTGTGTGAGCCTGTTTTTCTACGGTCTATGCCATGAGCACACACAATTATCTATCGGATTTTTCCCGTACTACAGAAGATATCCATAAAATTGTCACCGAGCTACACAACACTGCCCAGGACCAGCTCACTGCAATACGCTCAATCTTGCGCCACCCACGTTCACTAGCACGCCCCACTGCAAGTTGGCGACCACCTCAAGCTAGACTCAGCGCCGCTAGCCACCACACATTAACCGCAGCGCTTTCACGTTATCGAGTAGGCCCCCTAGCACAATCTCGCGTTCGGGGCTATGGTGAGCAGCGAACCCCTGCATATGTTGTTAGCGTGCGCATTACCGACCCATCCGGCGCCACCCCGTTCGCACCTTTGGCTGAAGCCTGGATCCGCGCGCTCATTCCACCCGAGTTCATTAATGCGATCCACCGAATCGACACCAACTTTGGAACGGCAGCGATATATGCCTGGCTTGTCGACGCCAACTATATTCCTGTGCATTCACCAGCATCGATCTTTGCTGGTTTTTCCAGGGCTGCCTAGCGCTTCCTGGCAACTGGGCTATGGCTCAACGAGCTAGAGCTCAGTACCGTCGTCACACGGTGTAAGCCGCGCCTCCCAGTCTTCCGCCTGTTCCGCACACAATGACAACACGTCGAACAAGCGGTCAAAGTCGGTATAGCTGCCTAACTCCAAAATTTCGGGTTCATAACCATGAATCAACTCGCCGGGAGCAAACGCTGCCTCGTTGAATTCTTCTACAGCTTGATCGCTCACAGTGCCTTCCTGAGTATTCTGCGACCAAGCTTCTATCATCTCCGAATCGAAGGTGATAAATGACAGCTTCGCTGTAGGATCGCCGTCCACGACCTCGATCAGCACCCGCAACTGTGAGTAGCTCGCAACTTGCGCCACAACTACGCCGGGATCGACATAATGGTGCTCAAATTCTAAGTCCGCAATGCGGTCATCGTGCCTATCAAGCAAATCCCGTAACACGGTCACAACTTGATCAGTAGCAACGTGTTCTGCTACAGTCGCGACCGCATCATCCACGGAGAATGCGACCGATACCAATGCTGCATCAAAGTATTCATCATCTTCGTCAACATCAGCTGCTGCAATATACACATTTGCCGCAGGCAAAACCGCATCTATTTCGACAAACTGAATTTCTACATCTGATGTTATCGGCACGAACAAAACGTCGCCATTAACCCGAGATTCAATACCTTCAGCATCGAGTGCAGAAGCAATATCTTCGAAGAAGCTCATAACCGCTAATGTACTACGGCAAAGCTAATCACCGACGGAAAATCCTAAATCCCGCAACAACTCTGGCCGGCCAGTTCCCCATTCTAAGACGTCATAGCCTTTCCAGGCCCGGCGTTTCTCTGCTTTCGGGTCGTATTCAACATATGACTCAGCATCAAAAATCATTGTCGGACGCGAGTGATGCTCCTCAGTCGGCGGCTTATATTGTGGCCAATCTCGTCCAGGTGCTCCGTCACGAATGAAGCTCGCCCAATGCCGCTGCATTTCGTCGGTCAATTTCTGCATGGCAGCTTCATCGCGGCCGAATTTTGCCAGCATCCGAGTTTTCGACGCTTCGGGGGTGCCAAAGACATTGGAGAGTTCCGAAGAATGCGCTGCTCCGATCCCCAACTTCCGCATCAGCTGGGGCGCAAAATCGAACCGATACATCCACGTCGGTGCATACTCATTGTGATGACTAGCTATACGAATAGTAGGCGCCCAAAACAAAGCATCCGTCACTAACTCCGCAAACTCTGCTCTCGTACGAGCGCCACCATAAGCTTCTAGCACCGTATCGGTATGTTCTGGATCGTACGGATACAGCAAACGCCGTCCAGCCTTCGCGCGGCGCGTAGTACGTTGAAAGAAATACCGCGTTATCCCAGCTTCGTCGAGGGTAGTTCCCAACATGAGAGGCACCCGAGCCTGTTTGCCATGTTGGAACGCAACCATTGGATGTTCTGGCAAGGATTCCGATTCCACTGTCGGGCCGAAAGTGGAATTCAAAAACTGCAGTTCGCCACCCCGCCACATCATCGACATGCCAGCACGCACTAGCTTATCTGCGCTGATCTGGCGCAAATCTTCCGCCGTGCTTTCCGGAGCCATCCCCAATCGAGCAAGCAATTGGCGCGCCCATAACTGGGATTGCGCTTTGGAATGGATCAGTCCGATCGGTGGCGATTGTGCAATAGCCCGATGAAACAACCCCTGTGCCGGCGGAGAACACAATAACGCGAGCACCGCTGCTCCGCCTGCAGATTCTCCCATGATCGTCACAGAATCTGGGTCCCCTCCAAACCTGGCGATGTTTTCTTGAATCCATTGCAGTGCTAAAACTTGATCCCACAGCGCTGGGTTAGCGACACAGTCACCGCCAAGGCTGCGCAGGTCAAGATACCCCAGAACCCCGAGACGAAAATTCAACGATACGTAAACCACGTTCATTGCTTCGGCCAGCCGATGCCCCCGCAACATGCTTTGGTGGCTTGCCCCCATCAGAAATGATCCGCCATGAAAATAAACCACAACGGGCAGTTTTTCCGTGGTGTGTGGGCGAACAATGTCCAGGTGCAAGCAGTCTTCATCGCCAATCAGCCGATCGTTCAAGCCATAATTAGGCTGCGGAGCCGGTGATTGATAACGAGTACAATCCAGAACCCCTAACCACGAACGAACGGGACGCGGTCTCCGGAAACGGGCTTTGCCACCGGTCGGTGCACCGAATGGCACGCCTTTCCATGTGGCGATTGTGCCATCCCGAACGATTTCTCCTTGAATCTCGCCGCCACTAACGCGCACACGTGGGTAGTCTGCCGTTACATGCGCTGATTCTTCCATAGCATTCCAGATTAGTGACCACACCACGGAATATCATGTGCCAAATCCTAAGCAATAAGCGCGTAGAATGAATGCAAACTGTCTATTAGGCTTGGTAAAAGCGTCGATATGACAGCAAAAGCGCAGATAAAACACATGCACGCAAATCAACGGAAAGAGGCGAGCACCTGCCGTGAGCACTAATAATCCCTTCGGCTTGAGCACCTGGTTAGCGGACGAGTTGTATCAGGAGTACAAGAAAGATCCGCAGTCGGTAGACAAAGAATGGCGCGAATTATTTGACAAGCACGGCGCACCATCCGATATCGCGGCGTCACCGGAGTCCGCTGCAACAGGTTCCGATTCCAATAAAGCCCAGGGTGGTAAGGAAGCCGCAGACATTGCCCCGCCAACCCAGAAATCGCTGGCGCATAAGCAACAACAGCGTGAATCTGTGGTGGAAGAGTCTGCACAAAAGGCTAAAAGTAAAGTCGCTGCCGACAAGCGCGCTGCCGCCCCGAAGGCGCCAAAGAAGGCACCATCCCCATTGGATGATCTTCCGGATTATGAGGGTGGCGAATCCAAGCCACTCAAGGGCATGTTCAAAGCTATCGCAAAGAACATGGACGAATCCCTCGAGATTCCTACCGCTACCTCCGTGCGTGATATTCCGGTCAAGCTCATGTGGGAAAACCGCTCCCTTATCAATGAGCACTTAAAGCGCACCCGCGGTGGCAAGATCTCGTTCACCCACATCATTGGCTACGCGTTGGTCAAGGCCACGCAAAAGCACCCAGACATGAACGTGCGCTACGAGTTGGTCGACGGTAAGAAACCAACCGTAGTCCGCCCTGAAGACATCAACTTGGGCTTGGCTATCGACCTGCCACAAAAGGATGGTTCCCGCGCACTTGTCGTTGCCGCTTTGAAGAAGGCGCAAGATAAGAACTTCGCAGAATTTATTGAAGCTTACGACGACATTGTTGCCCGTTCCCGCCAGAACAAATTGACTGCCGCTGATTTCCAGGGCGCAACAATCAACCTGACTAATCCGGGTGGCATCGGTACTCGTCATTCTATTGCCCGGTTGACCAAGGGGCTGGGCACCATCATCGGTGTTGGTTCGATGGACTATCCTGCTGAATTCGCAGGGGCTTCCTCGGACCGTTTGGCGGAACTCGGTGTGGGCCGCCTGGTCACGTTGACCTCCACCTATGACCACCGCGTGATTCAGGGCGCCGAATCTGGTGAATTCCTGCGCACCATGTCGCAGCTGCTTGTCGACGACGCCTTCTGGGATGAGCTGTTTAACGACCTCGAAATCCCGTATGAACCAATGCGCTGGGCACAAGACATTCCGAACACCGGAATTGATAAGTCCACCCGTGTCATGAACCTCATCGAGGCCTACCGTTCCCGGGGTCACTTGATTGCTGATACCAACCCACTGCGCTGGAAGCAGCCTGGTTTGCCAGCACCTGACCACCGCGATCTGGATATCCGCACCCATGGTCTGACGCTGTGGGATTTGGACCGAACCTTCCACGTCGGCGGATTTGGCGGCAAGGAATCCATGACTTTGCGTGAGGTGCTTTCTCGCTTGCGCGCCGCGTACACGCTGAAGGTTGGCTCGGAATTTACCCACATCATGGACCGCGACGAGCGTGAATGGTTGCGTGATGCCCTCGAAGCCGGGATGCCAAAGCCAACGAATGCGGAGCAGAAATATATTCTGCAGAAGGTCAACGCAGCCGAGGCTTTCGAGAACTTCCTGCAAACCAAGTACGTCGGCCAGAAGCGTTTCTCCCTTGAGGGTGCTGAAGCACTAATTCCACTGATGGACTCGGTCATCGACACTGCCGCTGGCCAAGACCTCGACGAAGTGGTCATCGGCATGCCACACCGTGGTCGTTTGAACGTGCTGTTCAACATCGTCGGCAAGCCACTGGCAGAAGTCTTTAACGAGTTCGATGGCAACTACAAGGGCGGCCAAGCTGGCGGTTCCGGTGACGTGAAATACCACTTGGGAGCTGAGGGCGAACACCTACAGATGTTCGGCGATGGTGAAATCAAGGTCACACTGACCGCTAACCCGTCGCACCTGGAAGCAGTCAACCCAGTAGTCGTTGGTATTGCCCGCGCCAAGCAGGACATTCTGGACCGTGTAGAAGGCAGCCACGACAAACGCGTCGTCCCATTGCTGCTGCACGGCGATGCTTCATTCGCAGGTCTGGGTATCGTCCAAGAGACTATCAACCTGATGGGATTGGACGCCTACAACATCGGTGGCTCTATCCACGTCGTCGTGAACAATCAGGTCGGATTCACCACTACCCCAGATTCTGGACGTTCCACCCTGTACTCCACTGACCTGGCTAAGGGCTTCGATTGCCCCGTCTTCCATGTCAATGGCGATGATCCGGAGGCAGTGGTCTGGGTTGGTCAGCTAGCTACCGAATACCGCCGTCGCTTCGGCAAAGACGTCTTTATCGACCTCATTTGCTACCGCCTGCGCGGCCACAATGAGGCTGATGATCCATCGATGACGCAGCCATTGATGTACGAGCGCATCGGTAACCGCGATTCCGTGCGCCAGAAATACACCGACGAACTCATCGGCCGTGGTGATCTGTCTGAAGAAGACGCTGAGGCAGCTGCCCGCGACTTCCGAGACCAGATGGAATCCGTATTCAACGAGGTCAAAGAAGCAGAAAAGAACGGTCCCCAAGAACAGACCGGTATCACTGCTTCCCAGGAACTTACGCGTGGGCTGGACACTTCGATTTCTGCCGATACCCTCCGCGAGTTGGGCGAGGCCTACCTGGATCTGCCAGAAGGCTTCGAATTGCACAACCGCGTAGCACCCATCGCCGAAAAGCGCGCCAAGTCTGCTGTCGAAGGCGGTATCGATTGGGGCTGGGGCGAGTTGATCGCTCTGGGCTCACTCGCCAGCGAAGGCAAGCAAGTACGCCTGGTCGGCGAAGATTCCAAGCGTGGTACCTTCACACAGCGCCACGCTGTCACCTACAACCCGAATACCGCCGAGCAGTACAACCCGCTGGATGCCCTGGCTCAAGAAGCCGGTAATGGCGGTAGCTTCGAAGCCTACAACTCAGCGTTGACTGAATTTGCTGGATTGGGCGTGGAATACGGCTATTCCGTAGGAAACCTCGACGCTGTTGTCGCTTGGGAAGCTCAGTTCGGTGACTTCGTCAATGGTGCACAGACCATCATCGACGAATACGTTTGCTCTGGTGAAGCCAAATGGGGCCAGTTGTCCAAGGTTATCTTGCTGTTGCCGCACGGCTACGAGGGCCAAGGACCAGACCACTCCTCTGCTCGCATCGAACGCTTCCTGCAACTGGCTGCAGAAGGCTCCATGACGATCGCTCAGCCATCAACCCCGGCAAACCACTTCCACCTGCTGCGTCGTCACGCGCTGGGCACCATGTCGCGCCCACTGGTTGTCTTCACGCCGAAGTCGATGCTGCGTGCCAAGGCGGCAACCTCTGAGGTTGAGGAATTCACCGAGATCACCTCGTTCCGCTCCGTCATCAATGACCCACGGTTGGTTGATGCCGACAACAACGTCATCGGTGACGCAGACAAGGTGAAAACCGTGATGTTGTGTTCCGGCAAGGTCTACTACGAGCTGGAGAAGCGTCGGCAGAAGGATGAGCGCGATGACATCGCGATCGTACGTATCGAAATGTTGCACCCAATTCCGTTCAACCGCCTGTCGGAAGCTTTCGATAACTTCCCGAACATGGAAGAAATCCGCTTTGTGCAGGACGAGCCAGCCAACCAGGGCCCATGGCCGTTCTACAACGAGCACCTGCACGAGTTGCTTCCGGATATGCCGCGGATGCGCCGCATTTCTCGCCGCGCGCAGTCCTCGACTGCCACCGGCATCGCCAAGGTGCACCAGTTGGAGCAAAAGCAGCTTATCGACGAAGCTTTCGCTGACTAGTGTGTCTAGTGCTCACTAGCGCTGACTAGGAAGCCTCTAGCTTTCAGCAATATTCGGAGCCTAATACGACTCCGGTGGGATACAGCACAGTACCCCACCGGAAAAGGCCCGACAGCCATGCGACTTGCCTCTGTAGCAACCCCCTTAGACATCGCCACGAGGGATCTCGATACTGCCATTGCCTGTCCAGGCAAGATTGTTTGTCAAAGGCTAATGACTACACTTTGCGGAACGCGCAGCGGCGCACGCCCCAGTGGCACCAAGGAAAATCTTTCCCTGCCAGCAGTGGTTGTGGCCCGTGGCTGACGACCCGGACGGCGTCGGGTTTGCGCGGACCCCGCAACGTTTTATCCGCGATGGCGAAACCGTCACGATCACAATTGACGAACTAGGAACTAGTGCGAATGCTACCCGTATTACTCATCATCACTAACGGAGTCTGGTGACGCACCTGTGACATTGACGCTGGCCCATTGGCCTACAGCATCTTCGATGCTGAGGCCGTCGGCCAGTTTTTCTTCCATTTCTTCTAATGCGCGGTCATCGACTAACCGAGTGACCTTTTGAATTTCATTGGCCGTATCTCGATCGAATAGCCGTGAGCTAAATAGTGGAGTGAAATCCTGTGGCAGCGCATCGCCTGCGTGCGCGCATCCTTCAGCAGAAGAAGGTGCAGTCGTCACAATATCCGGCGGGAGCAGCCCCATCACTTCACGATGCAGCTGTTCATGAATATCTGCGCTATTCGGTTCTTCCTCATCCGCATCGTCGACAAGCTGTTTCGCCAACGCAGGGTGAAGTTCTTCCACGAGAGTACCGGTGCATGTGATCATGAAATCGGCCTCACCCGTGCGTAGCAATTCCCAGCGGTCCGCGGTGGTTGCACCGTCGGCAACAATCACCTGCGCCTTCCGACCAACTTCGCGCAGCGTGTCACGATAAATATAAGCCCAGAGCACCTGCTCAGTCGAAGAACTATCAGCAGTAATACGTACTGCGTGGCTTACGTCCAACGCAGTACCGGTTCCAGGCCCCGCTTGGCCAGGAGTACTTGGTCCCGCAGTCACGCCAGTTGTTTCGTCAACCGACGTACATCCCGCCAGCAGGACCAAGCCTGCGCATACTGCTGATAACGAGCGATTTCTCACGTACTTAATCGTAGCCACGCTGTGCAGTTTACAGATTCACCAGCAGGACTAAGATGGAAACCAATGAGTGCCATTACAGAAACTGCAGTCCGCGAAGCGTTAGCACGCGTCGAAGATCCCGAGATTGGGAAGCCGATCACCGATCTCGGCATGGTGAAATCCATTGCTATCGACGGCGCCGACGTCAACGTCGAAGTTTATTTGACAATCTCTGGGTGCCCGATGAAATCGACCATCCAGTCCAATACCCAAGCCGCCGTCGAGGATATCGATGGTGTGGAGAATGTCTCGGTTTCGCTCGATGTTATGAGTGATGAGCAACGCCGTGAGCTGCGTAATTCTTTGCGTGGTTCGCAGCGGGAGCCGGAGATACCTTTCGCCAAACCAGAAAGCACCACCCGCGTGTTTGCGGTAGCTTCCGGTAAAGGCGGTGTCGGTAAATCTTCTATGACCGTGAACCTGGGCGCCGCGTTGGCCAACCAAGGGTTAAAGGTCGGCATTGTTGATGCTGATATTTATGGCCATTCGGTTCCGAATTTGCTCGGTTCTACCGAGGCGCCCACGGTTGTCGACGATATGTTGCTGCCGCCGCAGGCACATAACCTGAAGTTTATTTCCATTGGTCAGTTCGTTGAGGGCAACGCACCTGTTGTGTGGCGTGGCCCTATGCTCCACCGAGCAATTCAGCAATTTCTTGTCGACGTCTTCTGGGGCGACCTCGACATCCTGCTACTGGATTTACCTCCGGGAACAGGTGATGTCGCGTTGTCGGTTGCGCAATTGATTCCGAATGCCGAGCTGCTGGTAGTTACTACCCCACAGGCAGCCGCCGCAGAAGTTGCAGAGCGTGCTGGTTCGTTATCGCAGCAAACTCGGCAGCGCGTAGCCGGTGTGATCGAGAATATGAGCGCGATGGTTTTGCCTGATGGTTCCACTATGGATATATTCGGCTCCGGGGGTGGCGAAATCGTGGCGCAACGCTTGACGACGTTGGTGGGCAACGACGTACCGTTATTGGGGCAGGTTCCGCTAGATCCGTCGCTCCGTTCCCGCAGTGATCAAGGTACCCCGGTGGTCTTGTCCGAACCGGACAGCCCGTCGGCGCAAGAAATCACCAAGATTGCCGATGGCCTAGCAAAGCGGCGCAATTCCCTGGCTGGTAAACCGCTCAGCCTGGGCGTGAATTAAGTCATCCAGACTAAGACTATCCGCGGCCTCGTTGCGTGACGATGCCACGCTGGCTGCTAGTCATAGTAGTTCACTCCACTAAATAACATCGGTCCAGCTAAATTCGGCTTTGCCTCCACCACTGTTCGGGGAGTGCATTCCCCGCGGTGTTTGTGCTTGCGGTCGTGACTGCACTTGTGACTGTGGATTTCGTGGGGTCTGGTTGTGTGACTGTGACTTAGCTGGCTTAGCCGGATTAGCTTCTGGCCCGCGCGGAGCAGGGGATGCAGGGCTTTCGCCTTTCAGAATCGTGCGCGGATCAAATTGTTGAAAAAAATCATCATCGTCGTCGAACAGCGTTTTCGCGATGGCTGCACGCGGCCCCATGCGACTAAGCTGGCTGACTTTTTGAATGGGCTCTCGGAATTGTTCAAATTCTGAACCAAGTTCCTCGAATTCGCCATTGAGTTCTTGTTTCGCGTTATTGATCGCTTTTCGTGCCGCAAAAACCGCTGCACGGAAGTCCTGTAGCAATCCAGGTAGACGTTCGGGACCGATGACAATGATCGCCACCACAATGATGACGCCTATCTCCGACCAACCGATATTGGAAAACACGAAACCATCTTAACGCCTAAGCGACGTTATTTCTCGGCTGCTATTTACCATTGCTACTGCGGCGCACCGCTCGGGCAAGTTTTTCCAAATGATCCAACAGATCAGACTGCTTCTGGGAGCGCCCATTATGCGCAACTCGAGGATTGCCCGCAGAGGCAGAAGCATTTCCCCCTATTTCAGCGGTTTTAGCGGATTGGCCGTTACTGTCTTCTGCTACAGCGCCAGCGTCTCTAGCATCGCTGGCATCACCGGCGATGCGGCGTAGTCGGTCCAGCAAAGATTCCGACACTTGCACCTGATCATTCGCGTTGCAGCTTCGCAGGGCTTGCGCGGCGTGTCGTTGTTTGTGCACGTCGTCACGGCAATTTTCGCACAGTACTAAATGTACCCGGGCATTATGAGCGGACTTGCTGGACATCTCGCCATCAACAAAAGCAGCGACGGCTTCTGGCCCCAAGTGATCAAAGCGACGCCGAGTCTTCGGGGTCCTCGGGGCGCGCTTAGGTTTGTCTGAACCAGACTGCGTCGAAGGCGTCTTCGTAAAAATTGCTTCGCCTCCTTCGTAACTACTGTGCGTTGTGCCCTACGATTTTAGCGGGTGCGCAAAAGGATCTGCGTTTCTTCGTTGTGTACCGCGTCATCTTCTAGACGGGCACGCAATTGGGAGCGGCCACGGTGGATCCGCGAGCGCACGGTACCCATTTTGACTCCCAGCGTAGCGGCGATCTCCTCGTAGCTCATCCCCATCACGTCGCACAAAACGATGGCAACGCGGAAATCCGGGGCTAGCTCATCCAACGCTTTTTGCAGAGCCGGATCCAAATTGGCGACGTTATACGCTTGTTCTGGGGTCATGCTATTACCGGCAAATCGTTCATAATCTTCCGGGAGCGATTCCATCCGGATCTTCGACCGGTGCCGTACCATATCCAAAAATAGGTTGGTCGTAATGCGGTGAAGCCAACCAGCAAAAGTGCCGGGTTGGTAATCCTGCAGAGAACGAAAAACTCGCATAAACGTTTCTTGCGTGAGGTCTTCGGCATCCTGCGGGTTACCAGCGAGGCGAAATGCGAGTCGATACACACTGTCGGCGTGTTCGAAAACCAGCTCGTCCCAACTTGGCATCGCTCCAACGCCTTCGTCGAAAGCTTCTGTTCCGTACAAATTCTTAGCAGACTCCGCGCTTCTTCTACTTTCCGCGTTTTCTGCGTTGTGCTGACTGTACTGGCTGTACTGGGCACCCTCCGGCAACGTCATGCCAATTATTGTGCTACACGTCTCTCAATAAAGCCAGCCCTGTTGCTGAGCATTAACTGTGAATACGGTGCAGCCCGAATTTTGACCCGGTCTTCTCCACTACAAGGACAAAGCACAAAGACTGTTTTAGACTGTTGGTGTGTCTACTTCAGAAAATTCCCCGTACACCTCGTCGGTGCCAGCAATGCTTGGATACATCAACTCCACTGCCGTGGTTTCTGAAGGCTTGCAGGCAGCGCATGCCCACGCCGCGGAATACTCGTTACCAGCCCCGGATGCGACGGTGGGCCAATTATTGACTACGCTTACCGCCAGCGCGACGCATCCGGATAATCCCAAGAGCGCAGGAGTCATTGCAGTCAGCCCGGCAGCGAGCGTCGTTGGGTTGTATCTTTTGCAAGGTCTTCCAGACAAAGGTGTGCTCACCTGCATTGATCCCGAAGTGGAACATCAGCAACACGCCAAGCATGCTTTTCGTGAGGCCGGGTATGGGCCATCACGGATTCGCTTTTTGCCCTCACGCCCGCTCGACGTGATGGGTCGGCTAGCCACTGCTGCTTACCAGGTGATTTATGCCGATGTCACACCGACGGACCTACCGAAGCTCGTCGAGCTAGCCTGGCCTTTATTGGGGCAACGCGGCACCTTGGTTTTAGCTAATTCGCTTCTCGATGGCACAGTAGCTGATTCTTCGCGGACTGACCGTGCCACCCAGGCTGCACTGGCTGCCGACGAGTATTGTCGGGAACTCGACGACGCGATCGTCACCAGGCTACCGCTGGGGTCTGGGCTCACGCTGGTCACCAAGCTTTAATCACCAAGCTCTCACCGCCACACTGTTAGCCACAACTTACCGCCCCCTGCACGATACCGCGAACATCACTACCCTGGTCGGGAGTTCAATGACGCAAGGAGAAATCATGACGGAAATCCATCGACCGGAACTCCACATCACCCCGGAGCACGGTGTACTTGATGCCCCCGCTGGAGTTCTGCTCGACGGCAATGACTGGCACGTGTTCTACCAGTACCGCCCAGAGATTCCGGGCCCCGCACGCTGGGCACATACCGTCTCGCAGGGCGACCCATTCTCGTGGTTTGAATGCGATGATGTCCTTGCACCAGTCGGCGGTGAGCTCACTGTTCGTGCCGGCTCCGTCGTGCCTATCGATGGCAAAGGTGAGCAGGATGCCAACCTGTATTTCACATCAGTGACCTCCAGCGGCACCAATATTCAGCTCGCAAAAATGCGGGAACTCACCGCAGATTGTCCGTTGTCGGAGGACCACGCGGCATTGAACCCGGCGGTTAACCGGGTTTCGGCGGTACTGGAAACGCAGAAAGGTTTCCAACGGTTTCGTTCCCCGTGCGTTGTGCCGAATTGGGAAACCCCAGTGGATCGCGAAGCAGGACATGCGGGTTGGTTGATGCTCGCCCTGACCGGTGATGCGGAAACCCCCACTCCGGTTATTGCCACCTCTCAGGACGGCCAATCCTGGGACTTGCAAGGTGAACTGGAATTCGATGGTGAGATTGGCTTGGACCTATCCCCGGAGGAGGGCCAGCTGTCGACAATCGTCGCACCGCGTATTCTGCGTTTGCGTGATGAAGTCGACGGAGAAATCTACGATATTTTACTGTTGACCTTGGAGCGTGCCGGCATCGATGTTTCCGGTTATTTGGTCGGCACGTTGCGCGGCACCACCTTCCGTGTGCGCAGTGCGTTCCGCCGTATTGATTACGGTCATGATTTCACTCGTCCACGTAACACGAACACGACCAAAGGCACCACGGTGCGCGGGTCCACCATCAAATCAAACAATCCTGCTGATTATTACACCGAGGCAGCATTGTTCGGTTTCATTAATGGTATCGGCCGCCATGATGACCCCGCCCAACATCCATCACTTATCGAAGAAGGCTGGGCCAACGCCCTCACGCTGCCACGCATGATCTCGCTGCAGGATGGTCGCTTATATCAAACGCCTCCTGCAGGCTTGCCAGAAGCAATTACGGCATCAGAACGCGCCCGCGCCTATACCGTGCTTTGCGAAGTCCCCTCCGATGACGATTCTGCACTGACAGTCTCGCTTTTCGACGCCGATGACAACGAAACCGCCCGGATCACGCATACTGGCCACACGCTCAGCATCGACCGAGGTGTCGGACCTAGTGATCGTTACCGGGATGAGGCACCAGCTACCGCAGAGCTTGCCGACGGCGACAGTGATTCACTGACCATCATCGTTGATGGCTCGACGGTGGAAGTATTTGCCGATGGCGGCTGCGTCGCTATGACCTCACGCGTATATTTTTCTGGCGGCTGCTCGAAAATCGATGCCTCGACCACCGGTGCTGCCCAGATCGAGCGCGACTGGCACCGCAGTGGCCACGAGAGCACCAGCCGTTAATTCCAGTTACCCGCCCGTGGCGTGGTTGAGCGCGGTTGGTTTCGCGAAACAGTCAATCCTGCCCCGGGCGGTCACCGTCATAGTTTCTGGTAAGCCCGCCAGCCTGTGCTCCAATTTTTCGGCACTAATGTGCCGTGCAGACGGACTCATTTTCACCTGGGCGGCGATCGAGGCTTTTTCTAACCGCATGGCAAATTCAATGATGCGGGGGCTACCAATTGGCTCGAGAATCCCGTGTGCCTGCTGATATAACCGCGTGATTTTGTCTTCTTCCACCGACACGATCCCTAGTGGTGTCCGCAGCTCATCCAAATGCCCGGTATCTGGTGTGAGTACTACCAATTGTCCGGCTGGTTTTAAAACGCGGGCGAATTCTGGCATATTCCGTGGCGCGAACACGACAGAAAGTGCATCAGCGCTTTCATTAGCAAGTGGTAGCCTGCGCCAAACATCAGCAACCACCGCTCCTACCCGCGGATGACATTTCGCTAATTGCTTCGCCGCAGGCGTCGAAATGTCTAATCCGACCCCGCGAGCACCGGCAATGCTGTCGAGGGTATGAGATAGATAATATCCTGTACCAGCACCGGATTCGACGATGACTGGTGCCGAATTCTGACCAGATTCCAGAGAGCATTCCGTCGCCGCCACCATCGCCTCGGTGACCGCTTCAACAAATGGAGCAAAATGCCCGCCGGCAAGAAATGTCTCCCTGGCTTGGATCATGCCAGCACTATCGCCATCATGTTTTCTTCCCGCCCCGGCAAGCAAGCTGACATAGCCTTGCTTAGCGACGTCAAAACTGTGTCCGGATTCTGATACTAACCGGCGGAAGTCGTTGTCACCATGCAGTGCTGTACCATCGTTGGGGTCAGCGAGTACATCAATTACCTCAGCAAGCATGCTGCTAGTTTATCCCGCGTGTTTCTTCTGGTTGTGCACCTGCTTGCTGTTGAGTAGCTACATTCTTTTCAGCAATTGTGTCTCGTTCGGCATCGGCGTCGCTTAGCTGAAAATATTCGAGTTCTCTGCGTAATCTCGTGAGCTCGCGCTGGCATTCGGCTAAAACAGCATCGACTTGATCGGCACGATATCCGCGTGGAACCACCGAAAATTCCACAGCATCAAGGTCTCCCACAACCACAGCCTGCCGGTTCACTAGCCCAATCGCAGTGCAATTTTCCGCGTGTGCGTTATCTGCGTACTCATCGCTGTTGCTCGCTCCGTTGACCCGGGCGGCTGCATCATCGGCACCATCTGTTCCGAAAAGTTTGGCCCACGCCACGACCCCAAATATCACGATGGTCGCGGTAATAATGAGCAGAAAAATCCATGATAAAAAGATTGTCACTGTTATTGCACCCCATAATCGTGTAACGGCGCACGTTCTACAAATGCGCAGTCTTTTCGCACAGAATCTGGCGCCAGGCCAGCGCGCTGGCTAATCGTAGTCGCAACAATATCTGCCATCGGTGCGAGTTCGGCTAATGGTTTGTTTCGGTGATGGCGGGTACCAAGTTCTACCTGGGTAACCGCTGGCACCCCGAATTTTTCTGCGGTATCAATCAGCAATCCGGCTTCCACGCCGAAACCGCCGACGAACGGCAACTGCAGCGCTGCTGAACGACGAATCGCATATTCTCCTCCCAGTGGTTGTGCTATGTGAGCTAGTTCAGGAAAAAATAGCCGCAGCAGCGGCTTCGCGGTTAATTCTGTGACGCGGCCTCCACCGTCGCTCGCGCCGTGGAAGCCACGGCGATAGATAGGCTTTACGAGTTGCACGTTGGCATCATTAGCTAACGGCTGCGCCAACGAACGCACTACTCCGGCAGGTGGATCGACCAGATCCGCATCGACGAACACCACAAAGTCATGTCGTGCCTCAGCTACCCCGCGCCATAGCGATTCTCCTTTTCCTGGCAGGGTCACAACCCCACGCCCCGGCGCAGCGTCCTGCCAGTTGACCACGCGTGCCCCCGCGCGCCGAGCACGCGTTGCGGTGTCGTCCGTGGAATCTGCGTCGATGACAATGATTTCGCCTGGTCCTTCATCCGCGATGGCGGAAACCACGGAGCCAACGGTGTTTTCTTCGTTCAGCGCCGGGATGACGATGCTCACGTGACGCATAAAGTCGATGTCGCGAGAGACTCGATCTTGAGCCAATGCACCGTTAGGCGCTGCAACGTTAGACGCTGCACCATTAGGCGATGTGTCGTAAGACAGCATGTCATAGGACGATGTGTCGCGAGCACCTGATCCTTGCTGTGGTCTCATAACAGCCCACGGATGGTGTTCTCGGGTGCTCGCTCACCGGCGATAGCAGCAGTCATTTTGATAATGTCGACAGTCTCTGCCACTTCGTGTACGCGGAATGCGGCTACTCCACGGGCCGCCGCCCAGGCCGTGGCTGCCAGCGTACCCACTACTCGTTCCCGCGGGGCACGTTGCAGGGTCTCGCCAATAAAGTCTTTATTCGACAATGCCATCAGCACTGGCCAGCCGGTAGCAACGAGCTCATCACAGCGCCGCAGTAATTCCAGGCCATGGAAGGTATTTTTCCCGAAATCATGGGTGGGGTCGATAAAAACCTTGTGCTCTGGGACCCCACACGATACTGCACGTTCGGCCAGGGCTGTGGTCTGCGTGATGACATCGGCAACCACATCGTCATAATGAACCCGGTGTGGCCGGGTACGGGGCGTATTAACCCCAGTGTGCGAGCACACGTACCCCACATGGTGTGCTCCGGCAACCTCGATCAGTTCGGGCTCATAACCTGCCCACGTATCGTTGATCAATCCAGCCCCGGCTCTAATAGCGGCATCGGCGACATCGGCCCGCCACGTATCAACAGAAATAGTGATTTCTGGATGGCGTTCGTGTACAGCAGAAATCGTCGGGATAACGCGATCTATTTCTTCTGCGGCCGTGACTTCTTCGCCGGGCCCTGCTTTCACTCCGCCGACGTCGATAATGCTCGCACCGTCGGCAATGGCTTGATCTGCTCGTGCTAGCGCGGAATCTTCGGCAAAGGTCGCTCCTTTGTCATAAAACGAATCCGGGGTGCGATTAATAATCGCCATGATCTCAGTCATGCACATCTGCCTCTGCAATGCGCGTGTGCACAGAAACGATGTGCTCGACGGCTTCCTCGACATCGTCGGTGAGAATAAACAGGTCCATATCCGCGTGATCAATCATGCCTTCGGCTAACAAGCGTTGTTGCAACCAATCCACCAACCCCGACCAGAATTTCTTACCAACCAACACGATGGGAAAACTCGTGACTTTTTTGGTTTGCACCATGCACAGTACTTCAAAAAGTTCATCGAGGGTCCCCAACCCACCTGGTAAGCAGACGAAGCCCTGCGAATACTTCAAAAACATCGTCTTGCGAGCAAAAAAGTAGCGAAAATGAATTCCCAGCCCAATATAGTCATTGAGTCTCTGCTCAAAGGGCAACTCAATCCCAAGCCCAACGGATCGCCCGTCCGACTCGAATGCGCCTTTATTGGCTGCTTCCATCAGTCCTGGACCGCCACCTGTGATCACGGCATAATCACGTTCCGCGAGTCGCGCCGCGACCTGTTCACCCCAATCATAGTATTGGTGCCCCCGCGGGATCCGGGCCGAACCAAACACAGTGACGGCTTTCGGGAGCTTGGCGAGCGCATCGAAGCCAGCGACGAATTCGCCTTGGATACGCAAAATCCGCCACGGATCCGCATGCATCCAGTCGTGATCAGCAGAACGCTCCAGTAAACGCTGGTCATAGGTCGATTGAGACCGGTTTTCATTACGTGTGATCACTGGACCACGCATGCTAGCATCACGCCGCGACGAACGGTCCGCAGTGGGTTTTTCGTTCGTACTGCGTGCCGACGCCGTCGAGTCGCCTGTGGCACCAGTGTGGGAGGGATCTGCAGCCATGTGAGAAGCCATAACTAGGAAGGTATTTCTTCTTTCTTCAGGTAGTCAATAAGTTGATCCGCGACCTGGGTAATCTGCGCCGTCGGGCATTGTTCATCGGGTTTGTGTGCAAAACCTGGATCGCCGCAACCGAAGTTCACCGCCGGTACGCCCATGGCACTAAAGCGGGACACGTCTGTCCAGCCCAGTTTCGCACGGAAATTACCGCCAACTGCTTCAACCAGCCGCTGAGCCACGGGCGCTCCAAGTCCTGGCAGTGCAGCACCAGCGCTGTCATCAACTTCCACATACAGGGGCGAGTCGTCGGCAAGATCATCCAACCCCAGTATCTCGAGCGCATGAGCTAAAGCCTCGTCCTCACTGCGATCGGGTGCGAAGCGGAAATTCACAAACATCCAGGCATCATCGGGAATCGTGTTGGTTGCCACGCCTGCCTCCAGGTGCACGATATTCAAACCTTCACGATACGTACAACCATCGATGACAACCTCGCGTGCTTGATAGCCTGCAACTTTTACCATGACCGGGGCCAGAGTATGCGCTGCATTGGAACCTAGCCACGACCGTGCCGAATGCGCCCGGTGCCCGCGTGCCCCGACTTTCAGCCGCAAAGTCCCCTGGCAACCTGCCTCAATCATTCCGCCAGACGGCTCTCCTAGCAGGGCGAAATCACCGGATAGCCATTCCGGGTGATCGCGCTGCAAATGATACAAACCGTTGTATTTAGTAGCGACCTCTTCGCCCTCATAGGCAATCATCGTCAGATCACACGACAGATTTCCGTGACGCACTAGCTGCGCAAAAACATGCAGGTACACGGCCAAACCAGACTTCATGTCTGTCGTGCCGCACCCATGCATTACTGGCTGCCCCTCTGCATCGTGAGCAATAGAATGCGGAACGTTATCGGCAATCGGAACCGTATCCACATGACCTGCGAGTACCACGCGGGTATCGAACCCCGCATTGGTCTTTGCACACACCGTGTTGTTGTAGCGCTGTACCTCGATGTCCACAGCCGCATACTTCTGCACATCTATTAATGCCATCTCGATAGCGTCGGCAATGGTGTCTTCGTGATGGGATGGCGAAGCAATATCCACTAACGCCGCGGTCAGCACCACTGGATCAGAATGAAAATCCAAGTGTGGAGGGGATTGTTTGCCAGAAGGCTGGGCAGATTCTACTTGTTCCGTGCGTGAGAATTGAGTGTCTCGGGCTTCTGGTGTATTCACAGTCACCTAGCCTACCGCGATCTATCCATAATTCGCGGGGTTTTCAGGATGGTGTTAATAGTTTGCGTAATTGCACGGCATACGAGACCAGTCGGTAAACCGTAACGTGCATTTAGTACAACCCAAGACGTGATCCAGCAAACGCTCTGGGCTAGGGTGTTTATATTCTGCGAGGACGAGAAAGGCGCTAATCATGACGCAACCGCAAGCCGGGTCATCTCCGGCACAAAAACAGGGTGGGAACTTGATGAAAACCCGGCACCTAACCATGATGGGACTCGGCTCTGCCGTGGGTGCGGGATTATTCCTGGGAGTCGGCCTAGGCATCCAAATCTCGGGTACTTCAGTTTTATTGTCTTATATCGTAGCCGGAATTTTGGTCACCCTCATCATGCGCATGTTGGGTGAAATGGCCGCCGCTCGCCCCTCCCTGGGCTCCTTTTCGACGTTTTCTGGCATGGCCTTCGGTAACTGGGCACGATTCACCAACGGCTGGATCTATTGGTTCATGCTGGTCATGGTCATGGGCGCAGAAATCACTGGGGCCTCGGCCATTATCGGCAATTGGTTCGGTATCGCTCCGGTCATTCCGGCATTGGTCACCGTCGTATTTTTTGCTCTAGTGAACTTCGCTAATGTCCGCGGCTTTGGCGAATTCGAATTCTGGTTCGCCATCATCAAAATCGTGGTCATTGTGGGATTCATCGGCATCGGCCTGTTGATGATCTTCGGTCTATGGCCGGGTGCAGACGGCGCAAACCCCGGTGAATTTGTCGAGAACTTTGCCCCGAATGGGCTTTCCGGAATAGCTGCTGGTTTGTTGGCAGTAGCCTTCGCATTCGGTGGTATCGAATTGGTAACCATCGCGGCTGCTGAGTCGGAAGACCCGGCGAAAAACGTGAAAACTGCGGTCAACGCGATTATTTTCCGAATTCTGTTCTTCTACATCGGCTCAGTGCTGGTGATCACCCTCCTGCTACCTTTTGATTCCATCCAGGATGCCGACGTTGCTGCAGAATCACCATTCACCCAGATCCTTTCACTGGCTAATATCCCTGGCGCAGCCGGCTTCATGGAATTGATCATCGTCATTGCGCTGTTGTCAGCGTTTAATGCGCAGATTTATGCCACCTCACGTCTGGTGTTCAATATGAGCCGAGATGGCAACGCCCCGGCAGTGTTTTCCCACACCAATAAGGCCTCGTCGCCGCAGAATGCAGTTATTTTGTCCGTGATCTTTGCCTTCGGTTCGGTTGCACTGCAATGGTGGAATCCGCCAGGATTGTTAGCTTTCCTGTTCAACGCCGTTGGCGGATGCTTGCTGGTCATTTGGATCCTCACAATTTTGTCATACCTGAAGCTGCACCCCGTGATGAAGCGCAATGGCGAGCTCGATGAGTTCAAAGCCGGCTTCTACCCCTGGGATGGGTATATCTCACTGGCAGCGCTGGCTGGAATCGTCATCTTGATGCTCACCGACGCCGGAGCTCGCGGCCAGCTGGTAGCAGTCGCCGTGCTTGTTGCCTTCTTGCTGTTTGCGGCAGTATTCGTCGAACACAACCGCAAACGCAAAGGTTTATCCAACGTCGTCAAGCAATAAACGCAACCCAGAAAAGAACGTCGAGAGGCTCTAAGCTAGCGTATCTTTTTCGGGTATGCTCGTGTCAGCAAAGGCGAGTCACAACTATACCTTCACTCACAGGTGTGGCTCGTGATGACAGTCCCCGATAAAGAATAGGTTGCAGCTTTTCTATGACTTCAGCATCGGCACGCGGGCTTGCCACTGTTACCCACGATGGCACGGTTCTCGACGTCTGGTATCCAGCACCAAAACTGGGAGAATCCGTCTCCACCAGCGCAACAAGCAAACTAGATGAGGTTCCACAACAGTTTGCTGATCTCGTTGGCCCAGACGAAGAGCGCGGAGTCGCACGAATCGCCGTACGCACAGACATCGCAGACTTAGATCAGGCACCACAGGACACCTACGACGCATATCTGCGTCTGCACCTTCTGTCCCACCGATTGATCAAGCCACATGAACAAAACCTCGAGGGCCTTTTCGGCCTATTGGCCAACGTCGTCTGGACGAACTACGGGCCATGCGCGGTGGATGATTTCCAAATGGTGCGGGGCCGATTGGCCAGCCGCGGACCAGTAATCGTATACTCCGTCGACAAATTCCCACGAATGGTGGACTATGTCGTCCCCTCAGGTGTGCGCATCGGCGACGCAGACCGCGTACGGCTCGGCGCCTATCTCGCAGAAGGCACCACCGTGATGCACGAAGGCTTCGTCAACTTTAATGCCGGAACTTTGGGCTCCGGCATGGTCGAAGGCCGTATTTCGGCCGGCGTCGTCGTCGACGACGGTTCAGATGTAGGCGGTGGGGCTTCGATCATGGGCACCTTGTCGGGCGGCGGCAAGGAAGTCATTTCCGTGGGCAAACGCTGCTTGCTGGGAGCTAACGCCGGAATCGGAATCTCCCTGGGTGATGATTGCGTAGTAGAAGCCGGACTTTATATCACCGGCGGTACCAAATTGACCGTCTTCGGTTCCGTGGCAGAAGCCATCGGAGTCTCGAATGGCTCCACTGTCAAGGCCAGCACCCTAAGCGGCGCCAGCGGAATCCTATTCCGCCGGAACTCGGTATCTGGCTCGGTAGAAGCTACGGAATGGAAAGCCTCTGCTGTACAACTCAACGAAGACTTGCACAACAACTAGTGACAAACTAGTTGTACAACGCTAAGTTGCTGGGGAGTCGAGAACCACTCGGCTCCCCTTGGGGCTTTTCCGAAACGTCCATACTTTATTAATCACAAAATTCACCGGCATCGAAACCAGGATTGACATGGCGCTCGCCCAATAAAACTTTGTACGCAATCCAGTAGAATCGTCAAAGATGTGCTCCGGCAATGCGATGGGCGATTCGGGGTTCATCAGCAAGACCAGAACACTTTGCGAAACAACCAGTGCGCCAACCCCTGTGACCATAAACGGTACTAATCCGCGGAGCCACCCGACAGAGGAAACGCCTCTGAATGTCCAGGAACGGTTAAGTTGGTAGTTCCAAATATTCGCAACAATAAACGCGACTATGGTGAATACGTTGTACCAACGGATATTAAAATCCGTGTTGAACAATGGCAGAAAAATATCGCGTTCATTGAGCGCGAAGGCTACCTCAGCAAATTTTTTGCAAAGATACACCACGGTGAGGTTGACGATGACGCCAGAACCGCCCACCATCCCAAATTGGATAAATTGGCGGAAGTGAGCAAGCGTCTGCACCGTCTTCGGTGGAGATTCGACCACACAGTCCCTTTCGACGACCGAATAAGAAACAAACAGCAGCAAAAACTACTGCTCTACGCGCAACCGTGCTACGGCTGCATCGATGCGTTCATCGGTTTCAGTCAACGAAACACGCACATGTTTTTTACCCTTCGGGCCGTAGAATTCTCCGGGCGCGACAAGAATACCGCGTCGGGCAAACCAATCGACAGTGTCACGGCATGGTTCATCGCGGGTCGCCCACAAATACAAGCCAGCCTCAGAATTATCAATCTGGAAACCTGCATCCAGCAGCGCACCTAATAGTTGTGCGCGACGACGCGCGTAACGCTGTTTCTGTTCTAGCTCGTGAGCGTCGTCATCCAAAGCAGCCAGCATCGCCTCTTGAATGGGTCCAGGCACAATGAGACCTGCATGCTTGCGCGCCTGCAACAGCGCCGAAATGATTTCCGGATCGCCGGCCAAGTAACCAGCCCGGTACGACGCCAGGTTTGACGTTTTCGACAGCGAGTGGATAGCAATCAAGTTGGTGGTATCGCCATCACACACCCGAGGATCCAGAATAGACAGGGGTTGGTCTTCGTCTTCGCCTTGCCAACCCAATCCCAGATAACACTCGTCTGAGGCAACGATGACGCCACGCGACTGTGCCCAGCCCACTACTTTGCGTAAGTGTTCGATACCCAAGACTTTTCCTGTCGGATTCGACGGGCTGTTGATATACAACAAATCTGGTTTTGCTGGACCAATTTGGGTAAGAGAATCTGCGCGCATCACATTCGCACCCGCCAACCGCGCAGAAACCTCATACGTAGGGTACGCCAATTCTGGAATGACAACGGACTTCGCTCCCAGCAAAGTGGGCAACCAGGCAATCGCTTCCTTCGTACCAACGACAGGCAACACGGATTCGGCCTGCATGTGATAACGCCGCTGCAACGCAGCAGAAATGGATGCGCGGAGTTTTTCGGTACCCGCTGTTTGCGGATACCCGGGTGCTGCACCCGATTCTGCCAATGCCAATTGAATTCCTGGAGCGACTGGATCAACCGGTGTCCCTACAGACAGGTTCACGATCCCGTCGGGATGGGATTCAGCCGTTTTCTTGGCCCCGGCCAAACTATCCCACGGAAAATCTGGAAGCGAAGGTGTGCGCATCATCGTTTTTTATCCTTAATCGGTCGTGTGCAGCCGATTTTATCCCAGGCGAGCTGGTGTCGGCCCTAGCGGCCACCGGAGAATTAAATCTCGACGTCCTGATTTTGTGGAGGCAATTTTGCAATCATCGAATGGTCGAAATCTTGTGGCCCTAAGCCCGCAGCTCCGCCCGGAGATCCAAGGTCATCAAAGAAACCAACGTTTGCGTCGTAGTATTCTTCCCACTCATCCGGGGTATCGTCTTCATAGAAAATTGCCTCTACCGGGCAAGCTGGCTCACACGCACCACAGTCAACGCATTCATCCGGGTGGATATACAACATGCGCTTGCCTTCATAGATGCAGTCAACCGGGCATTCTTCCACACAGCCGCGGTCCATCACGTCGACGCAGGGCTGGGCAATGATATAGGTCATGGGTTCTCCTGAGTATTTTGTGCTGTTTCGGTACGACGGCTTCTTCTTTGGTGTTTGTGGTAAGCAATGACCGGCCAAGCTGCTCCTGCCAGGACGGCACACACCAAACCCACCACGTACGCAACCGCAGCTGACGTGGGCCACATCAGCCAAACCACACCCATCCAGATTACCGTGGGAAGTAGCTGAACAAGGTAGTTCGACGACCACAACGTGGCGGTTTTCACCAAAACCAGGCACCAACCGAAGGCTAATGGGATAGTCCACGGCAGGCTCGTAACCTTGAGTTCGATGGTAGCGGGCAAATACTGCAGACAAAAAACTGCACCAACGGAAGCGAAAATGCTCAGCCAGACGAGGGCCCCGACGACCTCGCCGCGACTGAATTCAGTACGTATTACTCGTTTACCCACCGATGCTGCTCCTGTGCACGCGCAATCGGCCCAGGACCAAACGGGAGCTGATAATGCTCGGTGCGAGTTATCGGGTAGGCATACAAGTTTGACAGGGCATAAACCCCAGCGAGGGCGTCGTCATGAGTGGTCGTCACGGTCTCTGGATTGACTTCCGAGGCTCGGCCGTCGGCAAGCCACACTTGCGTGGCGTGGGCAGCCATAGCTTCGCGTTTCGCTGTTACTTCCGTCTCAGATAGCTCTAAACCCACATCGGCAATCTCATCAGTGCCATTGAATAAATATTCCTGGCTGGGCCACTGCCAGTCCGCTGGCAAGGCGAACTGTTTCTGGCCTTCCACAACCCCATCGCGGTACAGAACCGTCCACCAGACTTCGGGGTCAATGCCGTCGGCATGTACCCGAGATAACGCCTCGTGTGTGGCATCATGCGCAGCAATGTGGTCTGGATGCCCATAACCTCCGTCAGGACCATAGGTAATTACCAGATCGGGTTCTTCTGCCCGCAAGAACTTCTCGACGGCGCTGGCTGCACTATCGACGTTATTGACCAATGCCTGTGGGTGTTTAGCAGACTCCGACCCTGCCATACCCGAATCACGAAGATTTAGTCTGTGACCACGTACTCGCAAGATATCGAGGGCGTCGGCTAATTCATGCAGACGAAACTCGGCTAAATCCTCCACGATTTCCGCTCGCCCAATAATCTCGCCTTCTTCACCATTCGTGCACGTCAAGACAGTGACCTGAGCACCTTGACGAGCGAAACGTGCCAAGGCGCCGCCTGTCCATATTGATTCATCATCGGGGTGAGCGTGTACCGCCAACACCTTCATTGCTCTACCTCCAGGTGTATTTTTGTGTCATGTCGATGCACAGGGTTGCATGGTCTACAAATCAGTTCAATGTATTAGCGACATTCGGTTATTAATTATGGTTCGGGGTTGTCCGGTTCCACGGTCAATGGAGCAGCAGCCCGCTTATCAGCAGAACCTGCTGGACCTCCTGGACCTGCCAAATCCCAAAATGGGGCCAATTTTAACCCGGCCGACCAGTCTTCCAATTCTGGTTCCGGCCCCACCATACCGCTGCCGAGAATCCGAATTCGACGCTCATCGAGCACCGGGATGTGCAGGACATGATCCGATTCCAGCGTCGAAACCAGTTGGCTCGCTCGATCATTATCTACTGCCCCGCTAAGCACCTCTGACCACGCGTTTCCAATCTCGGGTAGACACTGCGGTAACCAATCAGCATGCGCGGTGTTGGTCGCTGGTGCACGACAGAGCAAATCATCGGCAAGATTAAATGACGTAGTGCTTGTATCGCTCCAGCTAATTACCGCATCGACAGCACCATCTGGTACCAATTCTTCACTGATTGAGACAAAATCATCGGTGACCACTTCCGCGACTACGCCGGCTGCCACCATCCGGTCCACCAGGACGCTCGCTGCGGCATTGGCCACGGCATCGGCTGGATCTGCTGCAATCCGAAGCGGGCGCTGGTTGCTCGTGTGTTGCTGCAAAAGGGCTACGTGTTCCTCAAACAATTCCCTAGGCCCCATCGTGCCATCGTGTACTGCGGAGTCGCCGCTACCAACCATCTTGGCGGCTTCGCCGGGGTTTCCAGGAATTCGGAGGTCAGTACGTCGACCAGTCGCTTGCACCGCGAGCGAGGGAATATCGAGCGCGCGAGCAAACTCTGCACGCACGTCGTGTTCCCGGAAAATTGGGGATTGCCCCAAGAGCTCCACCTGTAGTTGGCGCTGAGTATTCAAACGGAACACCTGGGTTCCTGGCAAGGCACTATAGGATAAAAACGTCGTCTCTCCTGGGGTGAGATCGGCGAATGCGATCTGCCCGGAACGCATGAGATTAAGTCCTTGCGCTGGATTGCGAATCTCGGTCAATTCCAGCACGTCAATCCGAGCAGGATCAGCGCCCCAGAAACGATCATTGCGGTGCAACGTTACCTTTCCGCGTGCCCAATCGACGCCGTCAATGTGATAACGGCCTGCACTAGCGGGTAGTTCCCGAGCTGCCGCAAACGGCGTATTCATTAAATGCGCAGGTAACAAGTAGCGGAATAATTCCCACCAATCATTGACACGTTGCGAAAACTCCACATCGACGATTTTGCCACCGGCGGTGGTGGTGATATCCGAAATCGCGAAATAGCCAGCAGCACCGACCGCCCCCGGCGTGGACGTCATCTGCTGCCACAAATAGATAAAGTCCTCACCTGTGATTGGGGTTCCGTCGGACCACTGCGCCTGGGTTGAGATTTCATAGCGCACCTTCTGGACGACAGGCTGGTCCGCGGGATCCACCGGTTGTGCGGACGTGCCTACCGCCGACTCGGATTCGGCCTCGGCAGGCCTCGCACTATCTTTTTCGCCCTGCTGCTCGTCGCTTCTAGTGTGGTGCTCATTCACTGGAACTTCTTCTGCGGAATCTAACAGCTCCGTAATCTCACCGTTCACAAACGCCGACGGCAACACAAGCGCAGCAATATCATCGACGACAGCTTGTTGATTAGCTTTCAGGTGCGGGTTCAAACCAAAATGGATCGGGTCAATACCGACACCAACCTGCGACTTCTCCGCTGAATTTCGGCCGTGTTCGCGCTGTTCCGCGTCGGATTCTCCCGGACGAGACTGCTCTGCTCCACTTTCTGACGCTGATGGGTTATCTCCGCGAGCAACATCAGAAGCGCTAGATTCAGCCTCTTGCCCCAACTCAATTGGCGGTGGTCCAGGATTGGCCACGCATGCGGTCAACAAACCGGTAACAGCGATGATGGCACCAGGAAACATGTGACGACGCCGGGTCTTTCCCGAGCCAGCATCGGTATCTTCCGCAGGCAATGCGGCTGTTTCGTGTCTGCGCATCATGGCTGTACGTATTCTTCTTAGGTCACGTTAAGTGCCAAGCATTCTGGGCTATCCAGCTTCTGCGGCTGTCTGCCTACTTCTGGTTTTTCGCGCGGGATGCAGCACGACGACGCTCAGCAGCGTTAAGCTCTACCTTGCGCACGCGCAGTACCTCTGGAGCAACTTCGACGCATTCGTCATTGCCACAGAATTCCAGCGCTTCTTCCAATGACAGCGTCTTGGCTTTAGCCAGAGTGACTGTGGTATCCGCAGAAGCTGCACGCATGTTGGTCAGCTTCTTTTCCTTCGTGATGTTGATATCCATGTCTTCATCACGGTTGTTAGCACCAACGACCATGCCTTCGTAGGCCTCTGCACCCGGCTCAACGAAGAAGTTTCCACGGTCAGCCAGCGACATCAGCGCGAACTGGGTGATTTTGCCCGAACGGTCTGCAACCAGCGAACCGGTGGCGCGAGACTTGATCTGTCCGGCCCACACGTCCATGCCATCGGACATGGAGTTCGCGATACCGGTACCACGGGTTTCTGTCATAAATTGCGTGCGGAAACCAATCAAACCACGGGCCGGGATACGGAAGATCATGCGAACCCAGTCGCCTTCCTTAATGTCCATGGATTGCATCTGGCCTTTTCGACCAGCCAACAGCTGGGTAACGGCACCCTGGAATTCACTCGGAACGTCGATGGTGATGATCTCGTATGGCTCGTGCACCTGACCATCAATGGTGTGCGTGACAACTTCCGGCTTGCCGACGGTCAGTTCGAAGCCTTCCCGACGCATGGATTCAATCAAGACAGACAATGCCATTTCACCGCGTCCCTGCACCTCCCAAGCATCTGGCTTTTCGGTGGGCAGAACGCGCAGCGAAACGTTACCGATCAGTTCTTGGTCCAGGCGGTTTTTCAGCAAGCGGGCGGTCATCTTGTCGCCACCTCCGCGACCGGCCAATGGTGAGGTATTGACGCCGATGGTCATAGAGATTGCTGGCTCATCGACAGCAATGCGCGGCAGCGCCTTCGGAGATTCTGGATCAGCGACGGTATCGCCGATCATAATTTCCGGGATACCAGAAATAGCGACGATGTCACCAGCGATCGCTTCCTGCGCTGGTTGGCGGTCGAAGCCTACGGTACGCAGCAACTCTGCGACCTTGACATTAGTGGTCTTTTCATTGCCGTCTTCGTCGTAATGAATCCACGCAACCTGCTGCCCCTTGGTGATCTTACCGGCGTAAACACGCAGTAACGCGAGACGTCCCAAAAAGTCCGAGGAGTCCAAGTTGGTAACGTGCGCTTGCAGTGGAGCATCGACAGTGGCGGATGGTTCCGGCAAAACGTCGTAGATGACATCAAACAGTGGCTGCAGATCCTCAGAATCTGGCACATTGCCATCGCCCGGATTCTCCGTCGAGGCTTTGCCTTCTCGGCCCGAAGCGTAAAGAACAGGCAAGTCCAGCAGTTCCTCGGCTGCCGCGGCCGCTCCTTCGTCTTCGAGACCAGCGGCGATTTCCAAGAGCAGGTCTTGGGATTCCTGCACGACGTCGTCGATGCGGGCATCTGGACGATCCGTTTTGTTGACGGCGATGATCACCGGCAGCTTTGCCTCCAAAGCCTTGGTAAGCACGAAACGAGTTTGTGGCAGTGGACCTTCGGCGGCGTCGACAAGCAACACTACGCCGTCAACCATCGAGATTCCGCGTTCGACTTCACCACCGAAATCAGCGTGGCCGGGGGTATCGATGACGTTAATAATAAGGTCGGCGCCGTCTTTACCCAGGCCTTTACGACGAACCGCGGTGTTTTTCGCAAGGATCGTAATGCCACGCTCTTTTTCCTGGTCATTCGAGTCCATGACGCGATCATTGACTTCGCCATGTTCACCGAACGCACCGGATTGTTCGAGCATTCCGTTGACGAGCGTGGTTTTGCCATGGTCGACGTGTGCGACGATTGCGACGTTGCGGAACTCAGTGTTCACAGTACTCCTGAAAGATTGTGGGTTTTAACGCTTCAACGATACTCGTCTTGCAGCCGACATGCATCTTCTTAATCTCCCCATCCCCCACAAGCTCCAACCCCAACCGCGTAAATAAAGAACAGCACAACATCCAATGCGGCAAAACAACCCCGACAAAGCCTCAGAAAATTCACCACCCCAGAGAATTTCCCATTGCGCTAAGCGCCGCGGGCAACTAACCTTATAAAAATTGTGACAGATGTTGCCCCTGTTACTAGAGTGACAATAATAAATATTCTCACAGACGAAGAACTGCTTACGAAGTCGCTATACTTAGGCACTTACCGCAGACAGACTTTATCCCCAAACCCGGTTCACGGAGGATCACATGGTCGCAGCCATCCACCCACGCACCATCATGGCTAGTATTACCGCTGGTTGTGCCCTCATCGCAGCATCTGCCCTGCAGGCCCAGGCAGCACCGATGCCTTCCAGCATGTCGCCGACGCCCACAATTGAGCACCACCTCAATGACCTCGATGATCTCCAAAGCAGCCAGCTCGATGATCTTTTCGAACGCTATTCTCCGGTTGATCATTTGGGACGTCCTACCCCCAAAACAGCCGCGCAAATCCGTGATTTCGCCCACCAGCCGTGGATACCGCCCCAAGCACGGGATGCAATCTTGCAGGCACTCGATTTCGCCATCGGCGCCGGTGAGACTGGCGGGCCTGAGCTGCCACAACAAGGCCCGAATTTCACACAGTTTGGCTGGCCAACGGTGGCAGGCTCATGCATCAACGGCACACACAATAGCGTCGGCACAGCAATAGCAGTGCCAGGGCCAGCGGAGATTCCAGCCCCGGGCGCGCGCGCCAACGAAACCGCCTTCCTGTTCACGGCACTAGGAACCGCCCCAGCTGCCCACAACCAAAATATGCGGGCACACTGGTTCAACTTGAGCAATGGAAAGTACGGTACTACCGCCTTGGACAATCACGGCATTAATCCCGAAGGCCCAGCGACCATATCTGGCGTCGCCGATACTGGTCGTGGAACCATCATGGCCCTGCTTGAAGGCAGCGTGCACACCGAACACAGTAAGTGCAACTATTTGCCCACCGCAGCCATCATCACCAGTTAAACTTCGTTGAGATCATGCACCCAGTTAAGCAAGAAACTTTCGCCACCGAATGCGGCATCAATATCGACCCGAAAGGCTTCCACCGCATGGTCGATACTTACAATGAAACAAAATTCGGTTTGTACATGGCCCGGGGCGCTGATCATCCACAATTCGGTTATCTGGAATCGTGGCTACTGCCAGATCTTTCCCTGCGCGTGAGCATTTTTCACTACCGCCCAGGTTATGAAAGACCGCAAGATTACTACATTGACATTGTCGATATCAGCAAGGTTGATATCAACAAGCAAGACGCAGTTTCTTCAACCATCCCACAATCAGTATCCACCGAAACAACGCACACTTGGCACACCCGGGATTTGTACGTCGACATCGTTTCGTTAACTGGGCAGCAAGTCGACGTACTCGATATTGACGAACTCGCAGAAGCCACGGCTGAAGGCCTCATTAGTGCCGAGGATGCTGAACAGGCCATCGAGGCCACGCTGCGCGCGGTAGAAGGCATTACCCGCCACAATGATAATGTCCTCGCCTGGCTGGATGCTTTGAACCTCCCCATTTCCTGGGCTGACCCGGCAACTATTGAGCTCACCCCACCACTGCAAAACTAGGCACCGAGCAACAATGACACCGCCATGATTGCCATACCCGCTATGAGCCCGTATACGGCGGCATGGTGTCGCCCAGTCACCTCAGCCGTCGGCAAGAGTTTATCCAAACTGATAAACACCTTCACGCCGGCAACGGCGGAAAACACAACTCCCAACGCCACAGGCCCCATGATCAGCATTAAGAAAGCAAACCCCACGACGGCACCGAGTGGTTCTGCTAAACACCAGCGCCCCGACACTCAAATTGTGAGTGCCGGGGCGCTGGTCTATCCCGAGTGGCTAGTTATCTAGCTAGTAGCTAACTCTAGTAATCAAAACCGGGCAAGCCAGGCGTGTCATTGAGAACATGCCGGTTATCGACGGTGACTACACCTCCGGCATCGTGCCGGGCACTCATGCGCGCCCCGATAGCGTCAAAGTCGTCGTTACCTGTTGAGTACACATCGGTAGTCGGGCGCACCTCGTCGAGGCGCCACCGCTCGGGCGTAGGCTTGTCGGCGGCGTCGTCCTGTTCGTGACTCACCACGCCCTGGTCACCGCGGCCGTTAACCCGTGCGCCGGAGGGCGTGTATTGAGTCACTGTGGCCAAACTCTCGCTTGCCATGTGTATTGGTCTCAGGGTGTTGTGTCCGTAGATATGGACACCGAGTCGGTCAAGATCGTTCTTGGTTGTCATTGGTTTACGCTCTCTTTCTTCTGCGGTCGGTCAAGCTGCAAGTTGGCCCTCATGCGGGTGCCAATTGCCCGACAGTTGGCCTCGTGCTCGGCAATGAACTTGTCAAAATTGCCCATACGTCGGCTAAAGAAATGCCCCGGCCTACCGCTTAAGTTGCCGATATAGCGCCTGTACATGCGGCGGCGTGAGGTTCCACCTTGCAACATGTGCACCTCGTGATTGCTCGGCCCAGCGGCCTTAAGTATTGCCACCGTGCGGTCGATATTGGGCACACCGGCATAGCCCGCCACACGACGGGCAAACTCAAGTGAGCCCACCACCTCGCTAGGGCTAAGAACGGTGGTAGCGGCGTCGATGACCGGACCTATTACGGTTTCTCCTGATGTAACAAGGTGCATTTGGGTACAACGCCGTTCATGCACTGTGTCCATGTCAGCGTGACCGGGTGCCGCTCCCACCGAGCCAAGGCCTTAGCGTCGGCGTCGTCCACCGGTAGCCCAAGGCTTTGGTGAAGTAGTGCCCGCTGCCATCAGCCGTGAGGGTGGCACGGCCACACCGTGAGGTGTAATCCGTCCATGTGGACTACTCGGCGTAGATGTCGGCGGCCGGGTCAAGGTCATAAGTCACCGGACTCGGCGGTTAATACCTCGGGACGATCGACCTTGAGCGCGGCGAAACGTGCCCGGTGGCCTGTTAGCTCTTCCATGCGGTCGAGCACGTCACGCTCACCGTTCGGCGTATCGCTCACGTCGTTAAACGCCATAGCGCGAGCTAGTGGGGCGTAGTCGTCGAGGTTGTCAAGCCGTGCCCATGCCCCACTGCTCGACGGTAGATAGAGATTGTGGCCTCGGGCGTGATGCCCGGGTCGATAAGGTCTAGCACCTCGGCAATCCGCCCGGTTGTTGCGGCTTTGTCTCGGGCTACGTCGTCAAATGCTGCCAACGCTTTGGCTGATTGGGTGCGCCGCGTCGATATGGTGGAGTGGAGGAAGGAATTCTTCAACGGCAGGTCGTAACGTCAGCCCAAGGCCGTGGCTGGTCAGTTCTTTTGGAATGTGGAGACGCAGCGTAACGGTAGTAACGTTCCGACCACAAGTTTTCCGAGCTTCTTATCCGTCGAATTGTTAACATTGTCTCATGATTAACCCATGGAAAGATTTAGCCCCCAACAACGATGGCGAATATGTGGCGAATTGCGATAAAGATGCTCTTGGGCCATTTCTTGCGATCGGGGATGTTAAAAAGAAGCTTCAGCTCAATGTTCTACCTGAGCCGTTTATTGGAGATCCTTCCACCGCTTCTTTTGTGGCGTTGCAACTAAACCCGGGTGGCAGCCGTTCAGACGATACTGCGAAGCGAATCTCTAGCGACGTCAGGGCCTTCCGTCCTAAATGCGAAGAGATTCTTGCTAATCTTTCCGGTGAAAAAAGGGAAATGTATTGGGCTGAACCCACTCCGAATCTTGGGAAAGGTGAAGAGGAACCACTTTATAGTTCCCCCCATACTTGGTATTTTGGGGCGGAAATCGAGACGGAATCTGGATGGAAGTCTCTCTTTAATAGTGCCCGTTTTAAGCTTCTGCTGCTTGCACTGACTTCTCCACGCGCTAGGGAAGATCTGAGGGCGCTTAAAAAACCCGATATCGACAACTTCCATAACGTTGTTTTGGCTACTGAGGGTGAGAATTTTCCTTCGAGCCTCGACCGTGCCTACGGGATTCTTAGGAAAAAGTTCGCCGTAATCGAATACTTTCCGTACCATTCCGAAAAGGCGGATACATATAAGATCGAAAATTCAAATCTGCCTAGCCAAGAGTACACAAAGTACCTTCTTGAACAGGCGTTTGACAGTGGCGCTTACATTTTCTTGACGAGGTCTGTCAACGCATGGAAAAAGCTCGAAACTACGTTGTTCGAACACGGTGAGCGGTTGATCGTTGCATCTAATAAACAGTCTCCAACCTTTACGCCAAACAATGTTCGCAAGTGGGATAGTGTTACGAGGCGTGAGGGGGATAAAGATCCCAACCTATTCTGGAATGTCGTAGAAAAACTCGATCCGCAGGAATGAGGTCGAAGAGCGCATCGGCCGGAAAACAACTGCCTGAACCTTTCGTGCCATTCGAGGAACTTCTAGCCGGTGGTTCCTAAGCAGCCTTCATGCCCACGCGTTTCGAACAAAGTCGGGCGATCGATCGCAATAACGGATCTGCGGGGACGAGCGTGATTTCTGGGAGCACTTCGAGCGTAAGAAGAAGCGGAAACGACATCGACCTAAAGATGTCGATGCTCCCGGCAGTGCTAAGAGAGCTGAAGGAGCAGGTGATGCGCCTCCGCTGGCAAATGAGCACCGGCTGGTACTGGGAAGTGCCAGCAAAGGTCTTGCGGGCTTTGCCCAGGGTTTTTGCAATGCGCTTTTGGCGTACTCATTCGCTCAGAATAGGTGGCACTTTCTGCGTGCCAGAGCTTCCTCGATTCAGATCGTACCCACAACCCGGGTTCTGCTTAACCCGACAAAGTCGCTGCCGCCCACGCTTTCCATCTAGAACCCAGGGCTTCGCGCAGCGGAATCGCCACCGCAATCCCTTCCGGGATGTTGTGAATAGCAATCGCCACGGCAGTAAACACCCCGGTCTTAAGAAATCGAGCTCTCGGGTCGTTGTGCAGCTGTAACGGCTCGTGCGGGTTCACCTCTTCGGGAACCAACCGATCGATGATGAGAATCATGAGGATTCCGGCAAAAAATCCGGCGACCGCCCAACCGCCAATGGATTCCATGGCCTTCGGTAAGATTTCGACGAACGAAACGTAGAGCATAACACCAGCAGACAACCCCAATGAGGCGGCCATAAACGCTGGCCCAGGGCGCTTTTTGGCAACTGCGATCGCGCCGCCGATTCCGGTGGAAAGCCCGGCGGCGAGCGTGAGCGCGAACGCGAATAAGATCGTGGAAATGTCGTACATCGTTTCCCGAAGGTCAGTGACTGATTAAACTAAGCGGTGTTGTATTGCAGAGTGGTAGTGCAGATCGTTCATTGCCGAAGATCTATTACCAAGCATGTTAAACGTGCCGTGCACATTGCGCGACAGTCAGGGTGATTCAAGTGCAGAATTTTCCGCTGCCAACTAGCGCCGTCCACATCAGCGACCCGATCGTGGCCGAGCGCGTATTCAGTGCAGCCGTACTCAGCCTGCCCATGGTGCAGGTAGACCAGCCGCAAGGCAGACATGCACGCGAAACTGGCGGGCAGCCAGTCGAAATAGAACTTCCCGTCACTATGACGTTCCACGGAGCTTGGCGCGTCCATGCAGCCACGGGCGTGATTGCACTACTTGCCGACGTCGACGCCCTGCAGTCGCTGCGCACAGTGAGAATTTCGGCGACTGCACGAATCAGTCTCGGCACCGGCCGGATCCGGGTCGAGATCCTCGCGCCCATCGCTCCATGGATCGTAGCGGTGAACAACCCCGAAGGCCCCGTCATTGTTGGGTCACGGTATTTCCCGGTGCAGTCGGGATACGACATGCGCAATTATGGCACTTCGCATATGTATGCGGTTGTTGCAGGAACCAGCGTGTTTCTCGATGGCAATAAATTAGGCACGCTTGCTTTGCCAGAGCCAGTTGAGTCCCCAATCAACGTACGGGCATACTGTGCAGACGGGCAGATGGTAGTGGCTTTACCTGCCGGTGCACCACGTTTCGTGACGATACCGGCTTTAGCGCAGCCATTAGATATTTACCCGGCTGCAGCGATCGTGCAACCGTTACCGCACGGTAACCGAGTCATTCACCAACCAGTGCCTCCGGAAACTCCTACAGACGATAAACTTTAAACTTCACGTGCGGGGAGCCGCTACGGTCCTCACCACGCAATACCGTGGGAATGAAATCTTTCGCCGCCGGGTGGTCGTCCAACTCATCTAGGTAGCGCTCGTGGCAGGCCAGCGAGGAAATCGCTGCCTGTTCATCGTCGTCACCAACGTGGTAAATATGGTCAGAGTCTACATCGCTGACGATCCAAAATCGCTGAGCTGACCATGCCGGTTCGTCCATGTCACGGAATACCCACGGGTTTGCAGCATCTCGCGCGGCATCCAGGGCAGCGAGTCCTACTACTCGGTGATCAGCTTGGTTTAACCCACCCGGCAATTCCATCCCCATGGGCAGCGTCACGATGGCATCAGGTTGGAACTGGCGAATCTTGCGTGCAATGACCTGCCGTAATTCTAGGCTATAGACCAAGTGGCCATCCGGGAAGTCTAAGATCTCCAGCGAATCCACCCCCACTGCCTGGCACGCACGCCGCTGTTCGTCGGCACGCAACGGGCCGCATTTTTCTGGCGTCATCGAAGCAATGCCCGCCTCGCCAGAAGTCAGTAACAAATAACCGACCTCGATGTCTTCTTGCTGGATCCAGGCATGCGATGCCGCCGAGAGACCGTATTCCGGATCATCGGGGTGTGCGACGACCACCAGTACCTTTGTGATGTCGGTAAGCTCCAGCGGTGCAAGTGCAGTGCCACTGTTGCCACCGTGTTGGCGGGTATGCGAATAATTATGATTGCGTTCCGTGCTCATGCACCCCATTATGCCGACCCATCGCTGGCACCGACCTCAGCTGTACCGCTCGCGCTTTTTCACCCATCCAACCACGCTATAGGTCACGGGCAATAAGATCGCTTCCATCGCGGTCTTCCATACGAACCCCACAGTGACGTAATTGATGAGATCAGGCAGTGTACTAATGCCGATCGCGGTAGCGGCGATCAGGCAAAACACCAGGGTGTCGCCGAATTCGCCAACCACGGTTGAGCCCATCAGCCGCTGCCACAATGGCGCCGAGGCGTCACGATTTTTCATCTTCGTCAGCACCCAAGCATTCAGCAACTGGCCAACGGCATATCCAGCCAACGACGCTGCGACGATTTGTGGCACCAGCCCGAGCACCGTAGAGAACGCTTCTTGGTTTTCGTAAAAATCCGCCGCGGGTAACCAAATAGCAATATAGAATGCGATGACAGCGCCCAGTGCGGAGGCAAAACCTGTCCAGATCGCAACGCGAGTGGCTTTAAAGCCATAGCATTCTGCCAACACGTCGCCAATGACATAGGCAATCGGGAACAAGAAAAACGCACCATCAGTCACCAACGGGCCAATGGTTACACCCTTACTGGCCGTGATATTCGAAATCACGAACACCACAACGAAAGCTGCAACGAAAATCGGGTAGACCCCAGCACGAACTGGGATATACCTCGCTGTGGACTTCTTATCTGCTCGATCAATCAGCGGTTCTGCGGAATTAGCAGACATTGCAGTTACGCTCCGGTTTTCCAGTCACACACGTCGCCGTCCTGCATAATGTAGTCCTTGCCTTCCAAACGCACCTTACCGGCGTTGCGGGCAGCAACCATCGAACCAGCTTCATCCAAGTCAGAAAACGATACGATCTCGCCTTTAATGAAGGTTTTTTCGAAATCGGAGTGGATCACGCCAGCTGCCTGTGGTGCGGTGGCACCTTTCTTGATGGTCCAGGCACGGGCTTCTTTCGGTCCGGCCGTCAGATAGGTCTGCAATCCCAAGGTTTCAAAGCCGGCGCGAGCCAGCGTATTCAGTCCTGGCTCCGTTTGTCCGACAGATTCCAAAAGCTCAGCAGCTTCGTCTTCTTCCAGTTCCAACAGCTCGGTTTCGGTTTTCGCATCCAAGAACACACAATCTGCTGGTGCCACCAATTCTGCCAATTCCGCGCGCTTCGCCTCGTCGGTCAGTACTCCCTCATCGGAGTTAAAGACGTACAAAAACGGCTTGGTGGTCATCAGATGCAGCTCACGCAATGGAGCTAGTTCAATTTCACCGTTTTTGGCCGCTGCATACAGGGTGCGATCATCTTCCAGGATCGCGCGTGCTGCTTTTGCTGCTTCGACAACCTCGCCTAAATCTTTATTCTTTTTCGCGTCTTTTTCCAGCCTAGGCAGCGCCTTTTCCAGAGTCTGCAGGTCCGCGAGTATCAGCTCAGTGTTGATGATCGAAATATCGCTGGTGGGGTCCACCTTGCCGTCCACGTGGATCACGTTATCGTCGGCAAAGGCTCGGACCACCTGACAGATCGCATCAGCCTCCCGGATATTTGACAGGAAAGCATTGCCCATGCCTTCGCCTTCCGAGGCACCTTTCACGATGCCAGCAATATCAACGAAGGACACGATGGCTGGCAGGATACGTTCTGAGGAAAAAATTTCTGCTAAACGGCGCAATCGCGGATCCGGCAGTTCCACCTGGCCAACGTTGGGCTCGATGGTGGCGAACGGATAGTTCGCTGCCAAAATTTCGCTACGGGTCAGGGCATTAAACAAAGTGGACTTGCCGACATTGGGCAATCCGACGATTCCTAAAGTAAGACTCACAGCGCTCATCCTAACTTATTAGCTGCACAAGCTTCGACCTCTGGGCTTCTTCGCCTCACTGCTGTGAATAAGGCATGATAATAGGCGTGAGTACAAAGCCAAACCGAGCAAGCGATTCCGGAGAAGCGGAGTCTGCTCCGCAGGATATCGAGTGGTCGGAAATCACACCGCACCCACCCGGCGATCAAGTCGATCGTTCAGTGGTGCTCGGCCACGTCATCAAGGAGGCCGCCACCTGGGCTCTGCGCCTTATTATTTTGGGTGTTTTTGTCTACTTTTTGGGCCGCATCCTCGGTCGTTTCTGGGCAGGCGTACTTCCCATCACCTTTGCGCTGATCATCTGCACGGTTTTGGCCCCTATCTCGAGCCGCTTACGCAAAGCGGGTTTTCCCAGCGCACTCGCGGCATTACTGACCTTGAGTGGATTCGTCGGGTTGGTCAGCGGCACCATTTTTTATATTGCACCGGATTTTGTCCGTCAATCCCAAGGGCTTTACTTACAGACGGTTGAAGGCATCCAACGCGTGCAGGTCTGGCTACAAGGCCCGCCGCTGCATCTCAATAGTGAAGACCTATCCAACGTCATTGAAGAAATATTCACTTGGTTACAGGAACAAGCCGACACCATCGTCGGCGGTGTATTCGCAGGTATAGAGACCGCAACATCAGTAGTGATCACTATTTTCGTCGTCTTGGTATTGACATTTTTCTTCCTCAAAGACGGACATAAATTCCTGCCTTGGCTACGCCGCGCCACCGGACGTCGTACCGGATGGCACTTAACCGAGCTGTTCACCCGCGCATGGCTCACCCTCGGCGGATTCATCCGCGCACAAGCGTTGGTGTCCCTGATCGACGCGGTGTTCATCGGCCTCGGCCTAGTCATCATCGGCGTGCCTCTGGCATTGGCCCTGGCTATCATTACCTTCATGGCGGGATTCATTCCCTTCGCCGGCGCTATCACCGCAGGCGCCTTGTCGACGCTGATCGCACTGGTGAGTCTCGGTTTCACCGAGGCAATTATAGTGTTGATCCTCGTCGTCGCTGTCCAACAAATCGAAAGCAATATTCTGTCTCCCTGGTTCCAGGCACGCGCGATGAACCTACACCCAGTCGTCGTTTTAATCTCTGTGATCACCGGCGCCGCCCTGTTTGGTCTCATCGGTGCGTTCTTGGCCGTACCAGTCGCTGCAATGGTCGCAGTGTGCTACCGCTATATTCAGGATCTGCTGACATTAGATTCTGGAGAACGCCGCGCCCGCGATATCACTTCTGTCACCATCGCCGGTGAGCTAGCTGCGAAATTTACCGAAGATAACGGTCGCAGCCTGCGTCGAACTTGGCGTCAAGATGGCAGCTCGCAGGCCCACGCCCACGAGGATGCCGCCAAATACACCAAAGAAGCCACAATCCATCTTGACGACGACCTCGAGGATCTCTTAGAAAAACGCATCGATCTGGATGCGCGTCCACAGAACAACGATCCAGAACGCCACAAACACCGTCTTGCCACCGAGCGTTTGGAACGTTGGTGGTCGAAACTGTCGCGATCCAGACCAACCGACCGCGATAGCAGCGGGAAAAGCTAAGCAACACGAAGATTTTCGAGTGAATTCATGACTATCTCTGCAGCTTCCGTCGTTGGCATGATCATTGCGCTTCTTTTGGGCATCGCGCTCGGGTGGTTTGCCCATGGCAGCCGCCAACAGCACCAAACACAGCGGCTTCCTGTCGGCGCGTCGGATACAACACCAGCCCCAAACGGCTCAACTCCAGACAGCTCAGTTCCGGCAGGCCCGGCACCGGTCACACTAACGCCTGCCCTGGAGTCACTGGCGGTCGTCGAACGCTCACTCGCAAATATCGACGGGCAGTTGCGCGCTATGGAATCTGAGCGCAGCCACACCGCGGCTTCGCTGAGCAGTCAGATGCAAGCACTATCTCGTACCTCCACCCGCTTGAACGAGCGGACTGATCAGCTGGTCAATGCGTTACGCAGTCCAAACGTACGTGGACGCTGGGGCGAGATGCAGCTCGAGCGCGTCGTCGAGTTAGGTGGCATGGTTGAGCACTGCGATTTCAAAACGCAAGCAACTGCGCGGCTGGGCGATAAAATCGTGCGCCCCGATATGATCATCCATTTGGCTGGTGGTAGACAGATCGTCGTTGATGCCAAAGTACCGTTTTCTTCGTATCTGGATGCGCTCGATACTAATGATCCAGAAGAACACGCCGGCTATTTGCGTCGGCACGCGCACTTAGTACGCACACACGTGGCAAACCTTTCCGCCAAGCCTTACCTCGATGCTTTCCAGCCGAGTCCGGAGTTCGTTGTCATGTTCGTGCCTGCTGATCCATTTCTGGATTCTGCTTTGAATACCGACCCGGACTTGCTGGAATACGCTTTCGAGCGCAATATCGTGATCGCAACGCCTACCAGTCTGTTCGGGTTGCTGCGCACAGTGGCGCTGGGTTGGCGCCAAGAGGATTTTTCCGACAAAGCACAAGAAATTCACGAGCTAGGCAGACAATTGTATTCTCGGTTAAATACCGTTGGAGAACACTATAATCGCGTGGGACGAAGCCTCGACAAAGCAGTCGATGCGTACAATTCAACCCTTTCCTCGCTGGATTCCCGAGTGATGGTCACGGCACGGCGACTCGCCGAGATGGGCGTGAGCTCACGAGAGACAACCAAGCCGTACCATGCTGCACAGCGATCTCGGCACAGCGTCACAAATCCTTACACTGATGACGGAGAACTGGGTGTAACCTCCACCCCGCTAAACCCAGATGTCGCAGACTATCACGGCCCTAACTTGGGCTAAGATGATCGATTGTGTCTACCCAGTCTCGAAGGTCCCCCGCGCCAGGTTTCACAGGCCTGTCGTTGTCGTTTGCACTCGTACTTGTGCTGGCCGCCAGCGTGACAGGATTATTACTGAGTATTTTGGCTAACGGCCTCGGCTGGCCGTTTTTGTTGTGCTTTTTAGTCGCTGCAGTATTTGTCACACTGTTTGTGGAGCCAGAATCGCTGTTTCTTACTGTGGCACCACAGCCCTTATTTTTTGGAATTTTCGCGTTTTTCACTTCGTGGGCCAACAACGCAGCTGCAGCGCCAGACGGGGCAAATTGGGCTTCTCGGACAATGGTATGGACATCAATTTATGCGGTGGTCGAATACTTCCCAACGCTCGCACTCATCACGGTGCTCACGGTAGTCATCGCTGTTGTACGCCTCATGCTGTTGCGCGGGCAGGCAAAGATTCATGACCGTTCGCGTCGTCAGCGACGCACCAACCAGCGGGAGTCTGACCGCCGTAATATCCGCTCAACATCCCGGGCCCGTGAGCGCACCAACCGGGTCACGGTGGAAGAACTCATGGCCCGCAATCGCGCTGATAACGTCACGCGCTCGCCGGTTCGATCCTCGCGTTTGCCCCAATCACAAACCGAAAATCGGCTGCGACCACAGCCGCAACGACAGCCTCGATACGCAGAGACCGAAAGCGGACAGAAAGAATATATCCGACCCGCAGAGCCACAGCGTACGGTTAACCGGCGGTCTACTAACCGGCAGTCCACCGCTAACGCACAAGATAATTATTCCAGCAGCACAACGCGGCAACGCAGAACAAATCAGCCGCGTTATTAACGCATCTAGTCAATAACGCGGCTGATTAATTAAACGGGGCCCGCAGCCGGATTAATGGCTTACGGCTTAGCAACTTAATTGTGAGCCGGTTTTTTCCGATTACGATTACGCGCTGGACGCAGATCGCGGGGCAGTGAAAATTGGATAGTTTCGGTAGTCGTCGTCACTTCTTTGACACGAGAATAACCGCGCTGATCCAACCATTCGACGACGTCACGCACCAATAATTCCGGTACCGAAGCACCACAGGTGACGCCGACTGTTTCCACGCCATCCAGCCATTCTTCTTTGATCTCGTCGGCAAAGTCCACCAAATACGACGCTGTGGAACCGGCATCAAGCGCGACTTCAACCAAACGCTTGGAATTCGATGAATTGGTAGAACCCACCACTATCATCAATTCGCAATGCGGAGCAATCGCGCGTACTGATTCCTGGCGGTTTTGCGTCGCGTAGCAGATATCGTCGCTCGGTGGGTTTTCCAGGTGTGGGAAACGCTCGCGCAGCTTGTTCACGATATCCATGGTTTCAGTGACCGACAGCGTGGTTTGTGAAAGCCACACAATTTTTTCATCAACCAGAGATTCTGGCAGCTGGCCGACACCTTCGACGCCGTCGACAAGATAAGTTACCTCTGGCGCGTGCCCGGCGGTACCTTCGACCTCCTCGTGGCCTTCGTGACCAACGAGCAAGATATGGTAGCCATCCCGGGCAAAGCGTTCCGCTTCCCGATGTACCTTGGTCACCAGCGGGCAGGTTGCATCAAGCGTGAGCTGCTTACGCTCAGAAGCTTCGGCACGTACAGCCGGTGAGATTCCGTGCGCAGAAAACACCAAGTGTGCACCTTCAGGCGCTTCTTCGGCTTCATTGACGAAAATAACGCCTTTCTTCTCGAAGGATTGCACGACGTATTTGTTGTGCACAATTTCTTTGCGCACGTAAATCGGCGCGCCATATTTTTCTAAGGCCTTTTCCACCGTCTCTACGGCACGGTCCACTCCGGCGCAATATCCTCGGGGTGCCGCGAGGAGAACATTGGGTTCTTGCACAGCCTGTTCAGTCATGCCTTCCAGGGTATCCAATACGTCAACACCCAGTACAATGGGCGAGCATTAGGACGGCTTTTTCAGGTCGGCCAGCACATACTCGTCGTGAAGCGAAGGGATCATTGTTGAGTAGACCACCCGCAACATTCGAGAATCCATGGTCAGTCAGCACTGTTAATACCGAGGTCAAAGGCTGGATTGAGCGGCTTGGCTATGTGTGGGTGGAAGGTCAGCTCACCCAAATCAATATGAAACCTTCGTGGAAGCTATCCTACCTCACGCTGCGCGATGTAAACCAAGAAATGTCGGTCTCATTGACGGCTTCCACGGCGTTGTTGCAAAATCTACCAACCCCAATCAAAGATGGCGACCGCATCGTGGTTTATGGCAAGCCCGCGTTTTATGCCGGCCGGGGTTCATTTTCGCTGTGGGTCACCGAAATCCGTCACGTCGGAGTTGGCGAATTACTAGCCCGTATCGAAAACCTGCGTCGGGCATTGGCTGCAGAGGGGCTTTTCGACGCCTCGCGGAAGCTGCCGCTTCCCCATCTTCCGCGCACCATCGGTTTGATCACCGGCCGCGGCTCGGCAGCAGAACGCGACGTGTTGTCTGTCGCCCGCGACCGGTGGCCACAGGTTAATTTCCGGGTACTCAACACCGCCGTGCAAGGTGCCCAAGCCGTGAGCCAAGTGATAGAGGCACTAGAGAAATTGGATGCTGATGATGAGGTGGATGTCATCATCATCGCGCGCGGTGGCGGCAGTGTCGAGGATCTTTTGCCGTTTTCGGAAGAAGCGCTGCAGCGCGCTGTGTCTGCCGCACGCACCCCGGTGGTTTCGGCGATTGGGCACGAACCTGATTCGCCGGTGTTGGACAATGTGGCCGATCTGCGCGCAGCAACCCCGACGGATGCGGCTAAACGGGTGGTCCCGGATGTTGCCGAGGAACACGCACTTCTCGACGAAGCACGCGCCCGCATGGCACACGCCGTCGGTCAGTGGGTAGCCCGGGAGCGAAACAATCTGGATTCGTTACGTTCTCGTCCTGTCCTGGCGGACCCGCGCACGCCCATTAAAGCCCGGCGCGATGAGCTCGATACTGCACTGAGTTCAATTCGGCGCGAGATGCGGCATGTGCTCGGTCAGGAGACTTCTCGGGTGGCTGCGTTACGCGGACAGGTTTCGGCGTTGGGTCCGGCATCGACCTTAGAGCGTGGTTATTCCATCGTGCAGGTGCTTCCACGTGACGGTGGTTCGGAAGTGGTAACCACCATCGACCAGTCACCTCCTGGTTCCCAGCTACGAATTCGTGTCTCTGATGGCTCGATCACCGCGGCGGGCATGGGAACCCAACGCGCGGATTAGCCCGTTGACAAGCGAGCATCATTGTTAGCCAGTGAGCCAGTGAACCAGTCAGCAAATTATTTCAAGAAAGGTTGCACCATGAACGATTCTTTTGGCACCGGAAACCCGAGCGAGCAAACCCCTGTTGAAAACCTCAGCTATGAACAAGCCCGCGACGAGCTCATCGAAACGGTGAAAATCCTGGAGCTGGGACAGATGGGCCTGGATGAATCACTCAAGTATTGGGAACGCGGAGAAGCTCTGGCTAAGCGTTGTGAGGAGCATTTAGACCGCGCCAGTAAACGCGTCGACGAGGCTATGAATGCCCGTGGTGGTCAGGAACAGCACGATGCTGATACTGACACGGATACGGCTGTCGATTCTTAAGGACGGTTTCCCACCAGAAGCTCTCGCATAGAACGCCGCCCATCATTTCTGTGTAGCGTGGATGACATCACTGTGGCCGGTACCGGTAGCAGGGTGATTTTCTGGAAAGGAATACCATTGAGCACGGAAAATGATACTCGAATTGATTTTCTCTATTTGTCTGAGCAGGACATGATCGACGCTGGGGTCACTGACTCTGCGCAGTGCGTCGAGGCGATGGAAGAAACTCTCATTTTGCTCGCCGAAGGTGATTACCGCATGGCGGGTGCTACTGCGAATTCGCACGGCGCGCAGATCAGTTTCCCGGCTAATCCTGAGCACGAGTCCATGCCTGCCGACGGTCCGGATCGCCGATTCATGGCCATGCCTGCATATCTCGGGGGCCGTTTCCGTAATACAGGCGTGAAATGGTACGGCTCGAATGCAGAAAACCGGAAGAAAGATCTGCCTCGTTCCATTCACGTCTTTGTTCTTAACGACGCCGATACTGGTGCTCCATTGTCGATTATGTCGGCGAACCTGCTTTCGGCCTATCGCACGGGAGCTGTCCCAGGCGTTGGTGTCAAGCACTTAGCGGTTGACAATGCGGAAACCGTGGGCATCATTGGCCCGGGTGTGATGGCCCGGACCATCCTGGGTTCTGCTATTTCGCAGCGGCCATCCATTAAACATGTGAAGTTGAAAGGCCGCAGCACTGGTTCGACGGAGCAGGCTGCGGACTGGATCCGTGACAATTACGACGTCGAGGTCACTGTGGTTGATTCCGAACAAGCAGCCATTGAAGGTTCAGATATCTGCATTTCCGCAACAACGACATCAGCAGATGGCCCGGAAGCTTATCCGTATTTCAAAAAAGAATGGATCAAACCCGGTGCCTTGTTGCTCTGCCCTGCAGCGGCTCGTATGGATGAAGATTTCCTAGCATCTGACGAGTGCACCCTGGTCTGGGACTATGAAGGTCTGTATGACGAGTGGTACCGGGAAAACGGTCCAGGCCAAACATATAAATCACTCGGCATCATTGGCAGCGCCTGGTATGACATGATCAAAGAGTCACGGTTGGATCCACAACAGATTACCAATATGGGTGATATTGCCTCTGGCAAAGCTGTTGGCCGGGAAAACGATGAGCAGATTATTTGTTATTCGGTCGGCGGTATGCCGGTCGAAGACGTCGCTTGGGCAACGGATGTGTACCACAATGCTGTGGACAAAGGCATTGGCACCTCACTCAAATTGTGGGATACCCCGGCGCTGAAGTAGCTCTTCGCGCTTGCGCAGACGCTTGTGCAAACAACCCGTCTGCTACCAACCGTTTTGCTAGTGATACTTCTACTTCTGCTGGACATCGATAAATCTGCGAGGAGCAGCCATGGCAGTCACTACTGTGACCGAGTTACTGGACTATTTTGAAGCTCATTCCGTCGAATATTTGGACATGCGCTTTACTGACTTGCGGGGCATTGAACACGCACTGACCATTCCCGCTAGCGCTTTTACCGAAGAGGCTGCCAGCGAAGGATTTGCCTTTGACGGATCTTCTATCGACGGCTTCGCAACAGTCGATGAATCCGACATGATGCTGCACCCGGATATTTCGACCGCTTATATCGATCCTTTCCGGGCACGTAAGACCGTCAATATGAAGTTTTTCGTGCACAAACCGGATTCCGATGGTGCCGCGTATTCCCGAGACCCGCGCAGCATTGCACGGCATGCTGAGGAATATCTGAGAGAAACTGGTATCGCTGATACCTGCTATATCGGCTGCGAGGCGGAATTTTTCGTATTCGATTCCGTACGCTATTCCACCGCGGTCAACTCTGCATTCCACCACGTCGATTCCGACGAGGGCTGGTGGCGTTCCGGGGAAAAGACCATGGTTAATGGCGAACCAAACCGGGGAAACCAAATCCAAATTAATGATGGCTATTTCCCCGTCGCACCGTACGATAAAACCATCGCGGTTCGCGATGAGATCGCGCATCACCTCACCACCTGTGGTTTTGAAGTTGAGCGCTTTCACCACGAAATTGCCACTGGCGGCGTGCAAGAAGTCAACTACAAGTTCAACACCTTGCTGGCAGCCGGCGATGATTTACAAACGTTCAAATACATCGTGAAAAATACCGCCGAAGCGATGGGGCAAACCGCGACGTTTATGCCGAAGCCATTGGAAAACGACGGCGGTTGCGGCATGCACGCGCACCAGTCGCTGTGGAAGGACGGCGAACCGTTGTTCTATGGCGACGGCTATGCCGGACTCTCGGATCTGGGGCGCTGGTATATCGGTGGGTTACTCAAACACGCAGGCGCAGTGTTGGCGTTTACCAATCCGACAGCGAACTCCTACCGGCGTTTGTATTCCGGTTTTGAAGCTCCGGTTAACTTGGCGTATTCGGAATCAAACCGTTCGGCAGCGATTCGAATTCCGGCAGCTGGTAACAGCCCGGCAGCCAAGCGCTTAGAATTCCGTGCTCCCGACCCTTCGGGGAACCCCTATCTGGGTTTTGCCGCGCAGTTGTTGGCTGGGCTGGACGGGATTCAGAACCAGATTGATCCAGGACCGCCAGCAGATTTCGATTTATCTGATGCCGACAGCGCCCGGGCCCAGAAAGTCGAGCGCGTGCCGTATTCCCTAGAGCGTTCCTTGGAAGCATTGGATAATGACCGCGAGTTTCTCACCCGCACCAGCGTGTTTAGTGATTCGTTGATCGACGCGCATATCCAGTTGAAATACGACAAAGAGATCATACCGCTGCGCAAGGGCCCAACACCGAAGGAATTCGAGCTATATTACAACGTGTAATGGTGCCATGGGCGCTCGACGAGCCGCTTAAGCAGGCCGATAAGCCTCAGCCTGCAGTGTTGCCTCGATGATCGTGGCGAATTCATCGTCAGAAGCCACTCCGTCGAAAAGCACCGTCGTGCCGTCTTTTTCCACGCCCCACAACCGGCTAACCGAATCATCGTCGGAAAATTTCAGCGTGACTTCTCGGCCAGAAACCTGCCGGGTTTCCTCGTGCGGCCGGTACTTACTATCAAAAGCTTGTAGTGCCTGGTCGAGGGGAACACCGGTCTGCGCAATCTGGATGAAGCCGCGTTCTGCAGTAACCCAACCGACGACGGTCGAAGATTCACCAGCAATCAGCTTCCGTCGTGCGGAATTCGGCACCCAATTATCTGGCGTGTCGGGAAAAAAGATGTCATAGTCGGCGGCGCGAGCTTCGTTATCGATAAAAGCCTGCGGGTCGACCTCATGAACGGGCTCAAACTCCGGTTCACCGGGGCTATATGACCAGAGGCCGGTCGGTGCGACCACCACGATCATGGCAATAACAATGACGGCGACAGAGATAACCATATCTCGACCGCCTTGAAAAATTGCAGGTTTTTTAGATTCGCCAGCCACGCTCAACAGTATGACATGACTACCGCATTTTGTCGCCTTTATTAGCCCTCTATAGGGTGCGTCCCACAACAATTGACCAATTTAGTGGAACAATGGCAATAATGTTTGTGCTCAAGCGAGATGCCTAGAGCACGCGCATCCGAAAACACTTGAACCGTACTAGAGCTAAGACTCATGACACAGGAGGATTCATGTCCGCTCCCACCTCGTATATCCCTGACCGCAACCTTGCCATGGAGCTGGTCCGCGTCACCGAAGCTGCTGCTTTGGCCTCGGGCCGCTGGGTAGGTCGTGGCCAGAAAAATGAGGGCGACGGTGCCGCAGTAGATGCCATGCGCAGCCTGATTAATTCGGTGCACATGGACGGCGTCGTCGTGATTGGCGAGGGCGAAAAAGACGAAGCTCCGATGCTCTACAACGGCGAAAACGTCGGCACGGGTGAAGGTCCACAGGTTGACATTGCCGTCGACCCGGTGGACGGCACACGGTTGATGGCGGAAGGCCGCCCGAATGCCATTTCCGTGATTGCCGCTGCAGAACGCGGCACCATGTTTGATCCATCCGCGGTCTTTTACATGAACAAGATCGCAGTTGGTCCAGAAGCGCGTGGTGCGATCGACATCAACGCATCCGTCGCGGACAACATCGCCGCCGTCGCCAAGGCCAAAGGCATCAAGATCGCAGAGATGAACGTCGTCGTGCTGGACCGCCCACGCCATGAAAAGCTGATCCAAGAAATCCGTGAGGCAGGTGCCAAAGTGCGCTTGATCATGGACGGTGACGTCGCAGGCGCCATTGCAGCAGCACAATCGCATGATTCAAACACCGTGGACATGATGATGGGTATTGGCGGCACCCCGGAAGGCATCATCACAGCCTGCGCCATGAAGTGCATGGGCGGCGAAATTCAGGGCAAACTCTGGCCGCAGAATGAGGAAGAAGCCGAAAAAGCACGCGCTGCTGGACACGACCTTGACAAGGTCCTGACCACCGATGACTTGGTATCGTCCGACAACTGCTACTTCGCTGCCACTGGTGTCACCGATGGCGATATGGTCCGCGGGGTGTCTTATCGACCTGCCGGTGCAGTCACCCGCAGCTTGGTAATGCGTTCGAAATCCGGCACCACCCGTTATGTCGAATCAATTCACCAACTGGCTAAGCTGCAGGAATACTCCGTGGTCGATTACAGCGGCAAATAGTCAGCAACTTCTACGGGAAATAATTCCCAAACGCTGGAATACTGGTAGGCAGCACGGGCTTGGGCTTATACCTCAAGTTTATGGCTTGAAGTTCACAGCTTGGCCCGGTGCATGACTACACAGATGCACATTTGCACGTATTACGCACTTACGTATTGAGTTGAAGGTGAGAAAATGACCGAGCAAGAATACCGCATCGAACACGACACGATGGGCGAAGTTAAAGTCCCGAAAAACGCTTTGTGGCGCGCACAGACCCAGCGTGCGGTGCAGAACTTCCCTATTTCTGGTCGTGGGCTAGAGTCTGCACAGATCCGCGCGATGGGGCTTCTGAAGGCTGCATGTGCGCAGGTTAATAAGAACAACGGCTCGCTGGACGCTGACAAGGCTGATGCCATCATTGCTGCTGCTAAGGATATTGCGTCCGGCAAGTACGACGACGAATTCCCGATCGACGTTTTCCAGACTGGTTCAGGTACTTCGTCGAACATGAACACCAACGAGGTCATCGCCTCCTTGGCCAAACAGGCTGGCACCGAGGTCCACCCGAATGACGATGTCAACATGGGCCAGTCCTCGAACGACACCTTCCCGACGGCTACACACGTCGCAGCAACCGAAGCTGCCGTGAAGGATCTGATTCCTGGACTCCAGCAGCTGCACGATTCGCTGTTGAACAAGGCCAAGGAATGGAAGGACGTCGTGAAGTCCGGCCGCACCCACTTGATGGATGCCGTGCCTGTCACCTTGGGACAGGAATTCGGCGGTTATGCCCGCCAGATCGAGTTGGGCATCGAGCGCATCAAGGCGACCCTGCCACGCCTAGGTGAACTACCTATCGGCGGTACTGCTACCGGAACCGGCCTGAACACGTCCGCTGACTTTGGTGCACAAGTTACCGAGGAGCTCAAGAAGCTAACAGAGCTCGACGAACTGCGCGAGGCCGTCGACCACTTCGAGGCACAGGCCAACCGCGACGCACTGGTGGAATTCTCTGGTGCTATGAAGGTCGTCGCTGGTTCGTTGTACAAGATCACCAACGACATTCGCCTGATGGGCTCTGGTCCACTGACTGGTCTGGGTGAGATTCGTCTGGCTGATCTGCAGCCTGGTTCTTCCATCATGCCGGGTAAGGTCAACCCAGTTCTCTGTGAGACCGCTACCCAGGTTTCCGCCCAAGTCATCGGTAACGACGCTGCTGTTGCCTTCGGTGGCACCCAGGGTCAGTTTGAGTTGAATGTCTTTATCCCGATGATGGCCCGCAATGTGCTGGAGTCGGCTCGTCTGCTGGCAAACACCTCCCGCGTATGTGCTGAGCGCCTGATTGATGACATTGAGCCAAACCGCGAGATGATGAAGACTTCCGCGGAGTCTTCCCCATCGATCGTGACCCCGTTGAACTCGGCGATCGGTTACGAGAACGCCGCAAAGGTGGCTAAACACGCACTGGCCAAGGAAATCACCATCCGTGAGGCCGTCATTGACCTGGGCTTCGTTGGCGACGACTTGTCTGAAGAAGATCTGGACAAGCGTCTCGACGTTCTGGCCATGGCTAACACGGACCGCGATCGCTTCTAAGGCACCGCTGGCTCGCAATCCCCCGGTCCTGTTGTAGGCGGCTGCGAACTCAGCACCGCCTACGGAGCGCCGCTATGTGCGCAGCGCTGCATTCATGTCGCGCCCCTGGGCTCCCTGCCCCGGGGCGTTTTTAGATGGAATTCAGCAGTTTGGGTCTAAACAGTGCGCTTTATAAAACACGTAACCCGCTCCTGGCCCACATGGTCTCAACCTCTCTTCAGATCTACTCGGAGACCTGAGGCAGCTATCTTGCTCGTAGCACGTACAAAATTGTGGCTGCCTGTTCGGCTGACGAATCAGCCGCGGCCTAACGACATCAGCTAGGTGCGCGGCTACGTTTTACTCTGCATTCGGGCTTAATTCAAAGTAGCAGGCTTCTATTTAATCGCGGCACACAGTTATTATGAGTCAATGACTTTGCCAGCTTGCCCCGAGTGCACCAGTGAATTCACCTACGAACTCCCACCCATGCTCGTCTGCCCCGAGTGTGCACACGAGTGGAACCCAAGCACTGAATCGAATGAAGAGGCCACGACGCCTTTCAGCTCCGTGATTAAGGACAGTGTGGGCAATGAGCTTGCCGACGGTGATTCCATCACAATTACCCAAACAGTGAAGGTCAAAGGCGCTCAGCAGGCGCTGAAATCTGGCACAAAGGTGCGCAATATTCGGCTCAATTTCGACGCCGGGACGGGCCCTGAAGACCACAACATCGATTGCAAGATTGATGGTTTCGGCGCGATGACGTTGAAGCCAGCCGTCGTAAAGAAGTCTTAAAGTCTCAGGTTTGGTGTCGCTTTAGAAGCATTTTATTCCACCTTGAATAAGATGCATCGCAGCGCTCAGACCCCCAAATTAGGGTAAAAACGGGAGCCGTTATATCGCCCCATCAGCAGCACTTCTAAGAGTCATAATCATCCCTTGGTTCGAACAGGCTCCCGCCTCTCGAAAATCGTCCACGGGGCACGTTATTTCTGCAGACCCACCGTCAGCGATCACAAGCTCATCTTATAGAAAACTGTAGATTACCCGTTTTAATGCTACTGCCCTTGGAAAATATAAAAGTCGCGAAGGGACGCGCATAGCAAAACCCATCATAACCAGTTGTTTTATAGTAAAAATTTAACATTCAAAATTGCCCTCGAACACATTCCCGAACGAGTTTTTATATTCCGCATCTTTTCGAAATTTGTTGATTAATCACTTAATTTCACAGCAATAGACATGGTGGGACTAATCACGAAGTTTCATGCACAATGAATCCTGGCGAAATGATCAAAATCGCTTGAGCATTCGCTGAGAGCATGTTTGTAACCACCGGCAATAAGCGGGGGATCGTTGATGCAGTTACTCCGGAACGGCCTCATGCAGGCGACCGATTCAGTCTTAAGCTTTGGCGCGGCTAGCGTGTATCGGGGGAACACTACTAACCGCAATGGCCAAGGCTCGTTCACTGATTGGCACGTCTCGGGGTCAAGGACTGCGTCAATTGCTCGGGCACAGCCTGCGAAGACAAAGGAGGCCCGAGAAGTGGTTGCGGCCGGGACCACCTATTCAGCGGATACACGTTGGGGGCTATTTCGTGTATCGCCAGCGTGCTCTCGGAAAGCGCTTTCGGGGGCGCTTTCCAGAAGGCGACAGGATTCCGGCCCACAGGGGGTTTAAAGCAATCAATGCACCGCATCGATTGCTCGGGCTGGAATCCGGCTGATTTGGAAAATTCCATAGCGTTTGGTTCGCGAGAGCGCCCCAGATCTCACCACAGTGTTGGTCTGGGGCGCTTTCGCATATACCCGGGCTTCCGCGGCAATTGAAATATTTTCTTTTCTTGGGAACCCTGAGCCAAACCACAAAGTCTAACCACAATGTGAGACCGCTACTCCGCTAATAACCAGGGCCACGCAGTTGTGAAAGAAAAGGGGGAATTCGATGAGTTGGAACCGAATAGGCTTAGCAACGACGGTGCTAACAGGAGTCCTGATTGTCGGGTGCAGCCCACATGGTGCTTCCACCGAAGCACAAGATGGACTAAGCCATGCTTCAGATAGGACCACAGATACTGGGTCTACGGCACGAGAAACTCCTACTCAGAACCATCCAGACCGCATCGTTGAGTTCGCTGACTGGGTACCAGAGCGCGGTCCCACCGACCGACATGCCCCAGGCTTCGAATTATTCAACCTCTGCGACGAAGCACCGGATGAGGTGTGGGAGAAAGCCGGACTGCATTTTCACCCGGAACTTTCTGAAACCAAAAACTATGGCACTCATATAACGTGTCATTTCGGTTTGTCCGAGGATCTAATTGAATCTTTGCCTACAGGTAGCAAAGGGCACTTAACACTCACAGTCGATGACTATTCGCTGGCTGAGCTAGAGCAAAGCGGAGAACTGCTAAACATGCCTCTCGAATCTCAAATTCCCGGCGTTCATTTCCGCGAATTAATTCAGACCGATGAATGCACCGTGGGGCTTGAAACAGTCGATGGACGAATAAACATCGGCAGTGATGGGAAACGTAGAGGCCTTTCAATGGAAGAAAGCTGTGAACTAGCCTTAAACAGTTTAGAAAAAATGATATTGAAATAACCAAGACTGAGGGGGTAAATAATGCAACTAAACATTTCAACCGAATCTCTTTGGGCAATCCAAAGAAAATTATTGCTTCTAGCTAAAACTGCGAACTACGCAGGTTTAGAGAGCGCCCGTGCACGACTCTCAGCAGCCTTTTCACAGATCCCGGGCCTCGGATTCCTCGCCGCAGAACACGGAAGGACACTTGCGGGCAACCCAGGTTCGGCCGTGGACGAATTCAACGCACTAGAGCAAAAGATTGCTTGGGCCGCTAACAATCTGCACAATTTGGCAGATGCTGTCAATGAGCAAGACGAATTTCTTTCAAGTAGCTTAACCCACATGTACTCCGGTCGGCCCGGCGGACATATCAACTTCTTCACTGCAGCTGAGCCATCCGCCAAAACTGCGCCTGTGGGAATCAATAGTCCAGTTATCGGTCGCGTACCAGATATCAACCTGCTGGCCAGCTATTTCTCGTCTACAGTTGATTCTGCTGCGCATCATGACGCCGGCCTCTGGCAAAAACTTGGTGATACTGCTGCCGAAATTTCTGATGGGCTAGAAGACGTAGCCGCAGAACTCGAGGCCAACAACTATGGAGAATCCATTTCTGCCGGCGCAGAAAAACTCCGCGGCTTCGCAGAAACTGGTCGCATTCTCAACGCCAACTCCCACATCATGAAGGGAACCATCGACAACCTGGCCCATGCCATTGAGACCACGCGAAAAACCACCACAATTGTGCAAGCCACGGTCAATCTGAAACAAGCATCGGAACATGGTAAAGCGATCGAAGAAGCATATTTAAACCTATTCCCTGCGCAATTCAGCGCGGCTCTACAGCCAGCAGTCCCCCGTTTGCTTGGTCTCAGCATTCCACACCTCGAAGCAAGCGGCGGTGGAAACGAAGCGATCGCACCAGAAGTTGCAGGTTCTAATGCAGAACAAGCGCGCAATGCAGTACAACTTCCCAGTGAAGTCCAGCAAGTTGTGGCGGATTACGGACCAAACCAGGCAACATTTGCCGCAGCAGATGACGGTGCAGCTCAGCTTTCCAACGTTGGCGAGTCCAATCTCCCCACCAATGCTGCTGCCACTGCCAATCCTGCGGTAGCCAACGGACCTGCACCAGGTTTTGGTTCCCACGCAGCAGCCACGAATCCAGTAAATGCCCAGCACGCAGGAGTACCTTCTCCTGTACACGGCCCCGCAGCTTCACCAGGACTCAATCGTTTTGACGGTGCACCAAGCACAATGCCAGCGAACAATTCCCCGAATGCTGGTGCATCTCGTGTTTTAGGTACCGGAAACGCTTCTGCCCCAATTACTACGGGAGCTGCTGGACACACCCCATCCACTGTCGGTGGTGCGCCAAACACAAGCCTCAGCGGACAAAGGATACAGGGTATCGGAAATGGCACCACCGGCAACGGTTTAAGTCGTGGCGGCGGGCATTCTGGTACGCCACTAGGTGTCTCTCGCGGTATAAACACACCAGGGCTACCTCAAACCGGCGCTATCGGAACCAACCACGGTGGATCTTTCAGTGCCCGACCCATCGGCTCGGGCGGAGCTGTTCCTTATGCTGGCGGAACCGGAGGATCCGGTGGAGCCGCACATCCCGGAACATCCGGCACACCAGGAGCCCACAACGGACACGCCGGACCAGGCGCGAACAGCGGTTCTCATGGATCCCATAATGGAGCCGGAAACCACGGTGGCTCCGGCAACGGATCCGGCAACCACGGCGGGCATAACCCACACGGAAATTCTGCTTCCGGCAATGGTAATTCCCAGTCAGGGAATTCCCCGCGCTCTAACTCCGGGCACATGGGGCGTGGAATGACGCCGATGATGGGTGGTGCTGGGCAACCGCAATCCGGTGCCGCGAAAAACTCCGCACAAGGCCGAGCCAAAGCTGTCACCACTGCGGTCGAACGAGAAGGCAACCAAAAAGCATTGCTCGGTGAACGTCGTCCGGTAATACCCGGTGTCATCGGTGCTTGGGTACGCGACTAACCTGCAGACATGTGCACACCGGTTCACTCACACCTAGGTCCCCTTAATTCGGGATGCTAGGTAATCCGTTGGGTACAGCAGATAACTGTTATCTGTCACATCAGAGATCGTATGAACCTCTTCTTCAACGCTGACGTGCAGGCGCGGTGAAATGCCCCGCTTATCAGAAGCGAAAAGTGTCAACGCCGCGCCTGCCATCGTGGCCATCCCCTCTGCCAGATCATCGCCATAGGTCACCGGGCGAAACAACGCCATATCTGGCTGTGGGACAGCAAATAGAATCCCCGCACTGAAATCTTCACCAGGGATAAAACGCTGCACACACCAATCCAAAAATATCGGAGCAGACGACCAGTGCGGGCTCGAGCAACGCAGCACATAGGCAAATTCCCCACCAGGCCCACTACGCCGACGTTGTACGTCTACCTCGGCATTATCTAAAGCCTGGAAAAGATTCCGGCGAGCAATACCCAAAATCGTGGGAATATCGTCATCAATGTCACGTACGACGTGTGCTGGCAATCGGAGATAGCTACCAGCATTACCAACCACCAGATACCGAGCCAGGTCGAAGCTAAAACTTCCCCATTCTCCACCACGCTTGGCATCCAGGTGCAAATACGCCCCGCGATAAAGTTCAGAGAGACTCAGCCCACGCGCCACCGTGTCAGTCTCGGTGCGAATGATATTCGAGACAAAGACATCCACGGTTGACTGCACAGGCGCACCGGCCGATATCTTTTCTAGCAAGGGCGCTAAATCCCTGCTCGTTTCATGGCCTTCCCGCCACCGCAGATGAATCTTGCGGCCTGTAGTCTGCATCCCAATTCCGGCAACACCGAGAGTCGTCTCTAGCTCTGCTTCCAGGTCTTTTGCTTGCCCAGCGGGCAATCCCCAGTGCTTTCTACCGCGGGCGGAAGTAAATTTCGGCTTCGGGTTTAACCTTTTCGGCCACATATTTCCTCGCGGATGCTAGCAATTTTTGATGCTGGCAATTAGGTATCCCAACGCGGGTGGTCATTGCCGAAGCCACGATCATCGCCGAACCCAGGTTCGCCATTGTCATCGCCATCGACGTCATCAATATCGGCCGGGGTATCCGGCAGCTCAAAATCATCTGGCAATGGTGGCAAATCACCAGATTCCCATACGCCACCACCTGATTCAATCGCCGCCTGTGGGTCAAAACCGCCTTTAATCAGTTGGTTCATAATGTGTGTATTGGGCGCGATCTCAATTTGCTGGCTACCGGGAGTCCAATTGGAAATCGTGGTGATTTCCCCGTCGTCGTAGACATGCACCAATGGTGACACCGTGGATTCTGCACTATCCGCAATTTGGGCGGCCACCGGCGCCATACGTGAAATACCTTCCAGCAAATCCGTGCCCTCGGTCACCGAACGGACCAGCAACAGGTGCCGGGTTGGCATAGAAAACAATAGACCATTGGTGGTATCGATCTCTGGGGCCCACATATCGATAAATTCTTCGAGCAACAACGGCGCCGAGCCAAGATAATGCGAACTCGATTCAAACGTCCATGCCGATGCACCAGGCGATTCCACGGGCCCGTTGTGAAACTGCACGTCAATGTCACTATTGCGTAATTCCTCGCGCAGGTTCGTCCGTGCGGCACGCTCCAGTGCATCGACATCATCGATCTCAGCCAACTTTTCTAACGCAATCGTCTGAATGGAAGATGCGGTATCCAGCGCAATCGTTGCAGAGGTGTCGTTGGTGAAATCAAACAGCGTGGCAGCGTCAATGATCTTGTGTTCTTCTGCGCTCAAATCCCGCGTCGAGACCAAACGCAGGCGCAACCGCGAATACAACGACGCGGTATCCAGCTGTTCCATGTAGGTACCGTCGTCTAATCCAGTCATAAACGATGCCGCCAAATTCGGGATTGCTTTTGGGTGTTGCGAGCTTGCAACTTGGCGCACCAAATCATCCAGGCGCACCGACATCCGCCCCCTTCGCGGGTGTTCAATGGTCGCTGCCATGCCGTCGAAACGAATTGACGCGCCCTCAGCTGCCAACTGACGACGCAGCGACGAGCGCAACTGGTCGGCATCTTTCCGGTTCAAGCTAGGAAACGACGGGTCCGGCTGCCGCAACAGGCGGTTTTGGCGATAGCGTCGGAACATCATGCATCTAGTGTAACGGCATCTAGGATTCCAGGCGTTCCAGCACGTGTTGCTGCGCGGTATTCAGCAAGTTGCGCAGCGCAACGACGGCGTCGTCACGCTGTTTCTTGCGTAGTAATTCGATGATTTCCTCGTTTCGGGAAATGAATGGTTCATGAATATCGCGCTGTGCCAGCGACAAAAAAGCAATGCGTGCTTGGGCAATCACCGGGCGAATATCTTCCACTAGCCGGTGTACCCCTGCTAGTGCTACCAATTCCAGATGCACTTGTGCATTGAGGCTGCCGACGACATGCCAATCATCATGCTCGGCAGCCCGGCGCGCTTCGGTAATAATCATGTCCAGGCTGGACAGGTCAATGGCATCCAAATCAGATTCTGCAACCGCAGCACATTCGACAATCCGGCGGTAGGTGTATATCTCGCTGATTGCTTCGGCCGTCAGGGTGCGTACGAATACTCCCCGGTTGGGAATGTGTACGACAAGCCCGTCATTAGCCAGAAAGCGAAAGGCCTCACGTAAGGAATTCCGGGAACAATCCAGTTGTTGAGCAAGGCGGGTTTCGGGCAAACGTTGGCCGGGGCGGAGATCCCCGCGCGTGATGCGCTGAGTAATCTCGCGCGCCAAAGAATCAGCGATCATGCATAGTAATTTTATCGACTTTACAGGTGCTAGCAAACTGGTGCTAACAAGTTACTGTACGGGCATACCCAGCATTCGGTGAGGCCCTGAACAAGGGCGTATACCGACGCTCCGACGCCACATATACTATTTTCGTGAGTTAACACACAGTTATGCTATCGTTGTTCAACAATCATCAACAACGCTGATCTATGCCACACATATTCACCCCTCCGAAGAGCAAGGATCCAGACATGTCACCAGCAAGCAACGGCGGCACCACAGCAGCCGGTTCCGGCTCTCAGTCGGCTACTACCCCATCACAGCCAAACCCATCGCAGCCAAACCTGAAACAGGCAGCAGCGACCGCATCCACCCGCAGCATTCTGATGGGTGCGATTTTTTTGATGGCTACCTCTGCCATCGGTCCGGGATTTCTGACCCAAACAGCCGTGTTTACAAACCAGCTCGCCGCCGCGTTTGGGTTCGCGATTCTGGTCTCGATCATCATTGACATCGCAGTACAGATGAACGTCTGGCGCGTTATCGGCATTTCCGGCCTGCGCGCCCAAGAACTCGGCAACGTCGTATTCCCGGGTCTTGGCTACCTACTTACCGCACTGATCGGTATCGGCGGCTTCGTGTTTAACATCGGCAATATCGCCGGTGGCGGGCTGGGGTTAAACGCTTTACTGGGCATTGATGCCAAGATCGGCGGCTTGATCACCGCAGGCCTGGCCATCATCATCTTCTCTATCCAACGCCTGGGTGCCGCCCTGGACAAGATCCTGGTGGTTCTCGGCGTCGTCATGTTTGCGTTGACTATCTACGTCGCCTTCGTCTCCCAACCACCAGTTGGCGAAGCACTGACCCAAACTGTCTGGCCAGAAACCATCGACTGGGTCGTAGTCACCACCCTGGTCGGTGGAACCGTCGGTGGGTATATCACCTACGCCGGAGCACATAGGATGCTTGATTCCGGCACCACCGGTCCAGAAAATGTCAAGGCTGTCACCCGCGCATCGGTGACCGCCATTGTGCTTACCGGCGTCATGCGATTCGTGCTTTTCCTGGCCATCCTGGGCGTAGTCGCAGGTGGCATCGCGTTGAATATCGACGACAACCCAGCAGCAGAGGCCTTCCAGGCCGCCGCGGGTGATTTCGGAATGCGGGCATTCGGCGCCGTGCTCTTCGCCGCGGCTTTGTCCTCAGTCATCGGCGCGTCGTATACCTCGGCGACGTTTATCATCCCGAAGAAAGACCACCTGCGTAAAGCACAGAACATCGTCACTATCGTCTTCATCGTGGCATCAGGTACCACCTTCGCTTTCGTTGGTTCTGCCCCTGCTGCGCTGCTAGTATTCGCCGGCGCGTTCAACGGCCTAGTGCTTCCGGTTGGCTTCACGATGATCATCTATGTCGCTGTGTTCCGCCAAAAAGATCTGCTGTTCGGATACAACTACCCACGTTGGCTGATCGGACTGGGCATGATCGGCGTGGTTATCGCCTGGTTCCTTGCCATTCGCTCATTCGGCGGCGTCTGGGACTTCGTGTTCTAAGCACCCGCCAATCACTGATCCCCACAGGCAACGGCCGCAACAACACCCCAAAGCAGCACACCCAAACAGAAACACACTGTCAGGAGATGACAACGATGGCTCATGCATCCAACACCACCGGACTGCACATCGACCTCAACAGCGACCTCGGCGAAAGCTTCGGCAACTGGACCATGGGCAACGACAATGCCGTACTGGACCTGGTCAGCTCCGCCAATATCGCCTGCGGTTTCCACGCCGGTGACCCCAAGGTATTACTCGATACCGTCAAAGCCGCCCACGAGCGTGACGTCCGCATCGGCGCACACATCGGCTACCGGGATCTACCCGGCTTCGGCCGTCGTTTCATCGATTACAACGCCGAAGAGCTACTAGCAGAAACCATTTACCAACTTGGCGCTATCAAAGCTGCAGCCGCCGTCGTCGGCGCGGAAGTCAGCTACGTCAAACCACACGGGGCGCTCTATAACCGCATGGCCACCGATAGCTACCAGGCAGAGGCTGTCATCGGCGGAATATTGGCCGTCGACCCACAGCTCAAACTCATGGCCATGTCCGGCACCCCCGTCGTCGGTGAAGCTCGCGCGGCCGGGCTCGAGGTCATCGAAGAAACCTTCGCCGACCGCGCCTACACCGACGAAGGTCGGCTGGTTCCCAGGAAACAACCGGGTGCAGTGCATGACGACGTCGACACCGTCGTCAACCAAGCCCTGGCGATTGCCACTGGGCAGTCTTTCCAGTCTGTCAACGGCAACCCAGTCCAGGTTGTGGGCCAATCCATTTGCGTCCATGGCGACAATGCCAAAGCACTGGAAATCGTCGAAGCTATCATCGCAGCGCTGAAGAAGGAGGGAATCACAATATGCTAATCCCCTATGGCGACCGCGGTTTGTTGATCGATTTCAGCGACCACGATGATCCCCTCGCCCAGGTTCTCGCCTACCAGACACAACTCGAACGCGACAACCTCGAAGCGATCGTGGATGTGATTCCTGCAGCACACACCCTGCTCGTCGCCTTCGACCGCGACCCCAAGGAAATCACGTTGCCCGAGCTCGATAGCGCGGCGTCGACAAGCGAAACTGGCGCTGCACACACCATCGAGGTCACCTACGACGGCGCGGACTTAGACGAACTTGCCGACGAACTGGGCCTCACCCCAGCACAGCTCATCACAGCGCACACCGAAACCACCTGGACAGCCGCCTTCGCCGGGTTCGCACCAGGATTTTTATACTTGCGCCCGGCCCCAGAAAGCCCACATGCCCAGGTGTTTGCCGAAATCTCTCGCCGCAGCCAACCGCGAACCTCCATTCCGGCTGGCTCTGTAGGGCTGGCCGGAGGCTTTTCCGCCATATACCCACAAAGTTCACCCGGTGGCTGGCAGTTAATCGGTTCCACCGAAGAGCGCATGTGGGATTTAGACCGCGACCAGCCAGCTCTGCTACAACCCGGTGATACCGTGCGATTCCAGGAGAAAACATGCTAAAGGTGCTAGAAACCGGACCACAGGCAACTTTTCAGGATCTCGGGCGCAGTGGATATTCCGGGTTGGGTGTCGGCCCTTCCGGCGCATTTGACCGTGGTGCTGCCCGGCGTGCCAACCGCATGCTCGGTAACGATGAAAACGCTGCCGTCGTTGAGATCCTCTTCGGCGGCTTTCAGGTCACCGCACAGCGCGCGGTACGCATCGTGTTTACTGGCACTGATGCAGATGTCGTCGTCGACAAACGGCGAATGCGTACCAACACGGTTCTTGATATTCAGCGAGGCCAGACCGTGCGATTGGAGGCCGGTACCGGGCTGCGCGCTTATTTGGCAGTCACCGGTGGCTTCGCGGTCGAACCTGTGCTGGGTTCCGTCGCCACGGATACGCTCTCCGGCATCGGACCTGCCCCCATTGAACCTGGAGCCAGCTTGCCGACGAATACTGGCATCGCCACCCCCGCCCTACCGCGGACCAAGCATTTACCCGCTCAATTCGTGCCGCAGGCACGCGAGGTTCTCGAGGTGGTGCTTGGGCCGCGCCAGGATTGGTTCGCAGATACATCAGAGCTGTTCAACCAGGATTTCCGGGTTTCGTCTGACTCCGACCGGATCGGTGTGAATCTCGAGGCAACTCGGCCACTACAGCGGGCCCACGACGGTGAGCTGGCTTCCGAAGGGGCGCTGCGCGGCGCCCTGCAGGTTCCGCCCAGTGGACACCCGGTGGCCTTCGGCGCTGATCACCCAATCACCGGAGGTTACCCAGTCATTGGGGTGTTGACCAGCGCATCCGTCGACAAGATGGCACAATTAAGCCCCGGCACGATCGTGACGTTCCGGGGTATAGGTTAACGCCAGCTGGCGGGGCATTAACTAGCGCCAGCCAGCACGATTATTTCTCGTCTGGTTTCGTCAGCAGTTTTTCCCACACATCGGTATCGCGCCATTCCCCGGCGCGCTCACCGTAGGTCATTTTCGCCATGTGACTAAACGTTCCCACCTTTTCGTAGCCACGGGATTCGTGCAGCTTCGCCGAGCCTTCATTTTCCGGGAAAATCCACGCGTGAATGGCCCACTTGTGCAGTTCTTCTGCCACCTCAATCAACTTATCTAACAGCGCTCCGGATACGCCGCGCCCCTGTGCATCCGGATGCAGATAAATGGAATCCTCCAACACGCCGTGAAACGCCGGGCGGTGGCTGGCTGGCGCGCCCGAAACCCATCCCAAAATTGTGGAATCATTGTCTTTTTCCACGGCCACAAAGACGGTCTCCATGACCTTCAGCCGGGTGAACTGCTCCCAGGTTGGCGCTTCCGTCTCATAAGTAGCATGGCCGGTCTCTAGACCAAGTTCGTAGATTTCGCGTACCTGTGGATAATCGTCTGGTCGGATGGGGCGCAGGTTGAAGTCATCGGACATTGCTGTTGGTCCTTCCGTAGCTGTGTCGAATTCACTAGAAAAGTCGAGTTCACTGGATAGATTGGTACGACTCGCAGCAATGCGGGAAGTACATTTCGCCTTTATCAGCCGCCCAGTTTACACCCGGTTTTATACAGCCGGTTTTACTGGCGTTTCTTTTTGCATGCCCCTCCCTGCGCTTTCCCATGGGGCCGTGCTCCTTTTCCTGCGTGCTTCGGTTTGTTGCCCCTATGCATGGCGTTTTTATGCTTGCCGACGCTTTTCTGCCCGCCTTTGTGCCGCGTCTCTTTCACCGCCCGGTGTCGAGTTGACCCGGATTTGCGCCCCTTCGCGATCCCAACAAAATCTTGAATCGCATCCCCGTCCGCGGCGACTTTCCACACCAAAGCGATCTCGGTCGTCGGAACGGTAGCCTTTCCGCCGGAGTGCTCCCCTACTTGTTCGCTATCGCCGACATATTCACCGTTGTACGGCAGCACGCTAATCTGGTTTTTCGACAGCATTTTCAACAACGGCAGCGGCCCGATCGCCGCCCCGACATTGGCAGCAACCACCTGCAGGGCTTCTCTAAGCTTGTCGACGTTTATAGGCCCGCATTCTTCTGCCACAAAGTTAATGATCTCGCCTTCGATGTCTCGCGGGCCGACGGGCTCACCAACTTCTGCGAACACGCTATCTTTCGGTACCGCTATCCCGCATTGCTCGGTATAAAGCTTGACGACGTGAAACTCTCGCCCGATTGTGGCTTCGTCGATGCGTGAATCAGGTAACCGCATCAGTGCTAGCTCGCAACTATCAGCTGCACTGACAACGCCATGCGCGACGCTGTCGGCACTCGCACCGTCAGCAAGCATTGCGAAAGGATCATCCGCCGCCACTGCTTTGAGTCCGTGCGGGGTATCGCGTTGAAATCGCTGGAACCATTTGCCTGGTTCGGTTCCGGTAGCGAATACGAGGTGCAACATGACGGCCATGCTACCGCGGTTGGAATATAGTAAGAGAACTTAGAACACCTTAAGGAAGGACTCCCGTGGAATTCAAAGCGATTGCCGAATGGACGCTGTTTGAAGAAACCCCAATCCCAGACGATGTCTACGCACTCCTGACCACCGGCGAACAAGCACACGTTGCTTTCAAGACCTTCCGCGACAGTGCGGTTTTTACCAATAAGCGGCTGATTGTCCGAGATTCACAAGGCCTTCGTGGCAAGAAAGTGGAGATGTATTCTCTGCCGTACTCCGCGATCAATATGTGGTCCACGGAAAACGCTGGGACGCTGGACTTCAACGCGGAAATTGAACTCTGGACTCGTGCCGGACACGTCAAGATCAAAATCGGTCGCAAGTTGGATGTACGCGCGATCGATAAGCTCATCGGCGACTGCGTGCTGGGTTGATATGCGTGCCGTGTTGTAGTGTGCAGGTGTGAACGAAAGCAATAACTCTACCGCTAACGCCGATCAGATCAGCACTGATCACAATAACTACGACAGCACCGACCAAACCGCCACCGCTGATACCACGATTCGTGGTGCCGACGCTGCCACCCCGTCCAGCACGGCCATGAAACCGCAGACCGCGGCGAAAAAACTTGGCATTCATCTACCTGCCTGCCCACCGGAATTTCAAAACGGCGGTATCAGCCATGCGCAGCTGCGCTCATTGCAGCACGAGCCACCAGAGTGGCTGCAGCAATTACGTTTGGAAGGCCCACACCCACGCGCTGAGGTGGCCCGGAAACTTGGTGTCTCCGTCAACGCGGTAAAAACCCACTTGGATAAAGCGCTAACGACTGCCGAGATCAAACAGCTACTGCAAAACCAGCCAGAGTGGTTGTCCAAAGCCCGCACCCAGCTAGCGGAATCCCGCAAGGAAAACGCAAAGCCCGGCAACACCGGTTCCAATTAGCTTTCCAGCATCCGATTAGCTTTCCGTCCTGGGTCCAGCACAGCAGCCCGGATCTAGCGGCACTGCGGATCCGCCGCCAGGCCGGACCCGGCGGTACCGTTGCCTGGCTAGCTAGCGTGCTCCCATAACGCACGATTAATCGATGTCGGGTCTGGAGCGGCAACCGCTTGCCGACGCCCGGCATCAGTGCGCCACGCGGTCAGCCGAGTCCAGCCATGCAATGAGCTTCCCACCCACGCCGGCGTTTCCAAGGCCTCTGCCAGGCTCAACACCCCGCGGTGGACTTGCCAACCCGCGCTCTGCAGGGCATCAACGCTGCTGTGGGCTGTCACCGACGCCAAGACCTGGGCTTGCTCTGGTGGCAGTAGCGCAATTTTGTGCGGCGCTGCACTCGGATCTGCTGGTGCACCGTTATCTGGCGTGAGACCTGCCACACCCGCTGCACTGTCAGTCTCCTGCTTCCACCCCGGAAAAAACATGATCGCAGCATTCGCTGCTTCCAATACTTTCCCATTGCGGTGCAACAGCGTATCATCGGCACCCACGGTACGAGCTTGCTCACGCAACTGCTGCAAATAGCCGTAATCAGGGCCTTTTACACGCGGGTGTACGCGCTGGTCCTGTTCAGTCGGAATATACAGCTCCGTGGTGCTGCGCAATGCAGGTGGGTGCCGCAATTGCCAACGAAGGGCACCGCTTGCACCAACTTCTATTTTCGGGAAATATGTGCCATCATCCGGCAGCTCATCGCGTACCCGCAGTAAGAAGGCTTCGATGTCCCACTGGTCCAGTCCGGCCTCGCGCGCGCCAAGGCTAAATCGGTGCTCGTGGGCTTCACGGCCAACCACGCGGCCGTCTTTAATGAGGTAAGAATCCAGGATCTTCATCGCCTGCCCGATTATGCCAGAGTCTCGGTCACAGCTGAATGCTGCCTAATCTCACTAATATCTGATAGCTATGACGCTCGCTTTGGCAGCACCGCACTGTCGGTCAGGTGCTCAGCCAATCCATCTTGGATTAGAGTCGCCGACAGCCAAGAAGCATTCAGAAACCAGCCATCGTTGTCTATCTCAATGGCTTGATCTTTTTCTACCGCACCTAGGCTCGCCCATAAGGAGGTCTCTGTAGGGCTAGGGCTGCCCGGGACCACGCCATAGAAGATCCAGTCAGCATCGGCCAGCCCCAGCTCTTCGGCAGAGATATCATGGCTGGATTTATCCGTAAATTGTTGGCTTTCCGGGCGCTGCAATCCAGCATCTGCAACCACAATTCCGGCCATGGATTCAACCCCGAATATATTAAATGCGTTATTTTTTGGCCGTAACAGCGAAATCGTACCTACGCCGCCCTCGATTGCTTCGTCAAGCGCATGTACGCGCTGCTCGTAGTTCATCATGAGTTTGTCATACTCATCAGTCTTGCCCAGTGCTTCCGCAAGTACTTTGAAATCATTTTTCCAATTTTCGCCACCACCTTTCCCCAAGGTCACAGGTGCGATCTGCTCGAGCTTTGCCACGATCTCCGAATCAGTTCGTTCATTGGCAAAAATATGCGTTGGTTTCAGTGCTGCAATTGCCTCAATATCTGGATTTGCTCGTTCACCAACAACTTTGATCCCGTCCAGATCAACATCGTCCCCATATTCCTCGTGAACGAAGGTTGGGATAGCATCAGCATTTTTCGCGACAGCAGTACCTACTGGAACTACACCAAGCTGCAACGCATTCTCCAGCTGCCCAGTGTTCAGAACAACGACGCGTTGCTCATTGGCAGCATCCGCAGTGGCAGGGCCAGACTGTGCTTGATCATCAGCAACACATGCGGTCATCACACCTAGTATTGCAGCCCCAACTAATGTCACGATTATTTGTCGCATGTGGGAAAATTTCACGAAGCCCTCCTTGTCAGGCACTCCTACGCAGGAAAGCATCCAGCTAGAGTAGAGTACTCAAAATTACCGCACTCAAATTTAGTGCAGGCTATTTTAATAAACAAGGCAAGGCAAACTTATTAAATCTCTTTACGGTGACCTCATTGTGGCAGGCCAGATATATGGCCATGATCCCGCGCGCTATCAAGCAACCCGAACAACGGCCGGGCTTTCACTTGAGTTTCGGCATATTCGTCTTCCGGGTCAGACAAGGATACGATCGCCCCACCCACTCCATAGCTCATTTGCGCACCTTCAAAAATCAGGGTGCGAATAGTCATCGACAAATCCACCGCTCCGCTAAACGAGAAGTAGCCAAAAGCCCCGGAATAAGCACCACGATGGCTGCCTTCCAGCCGGTCGATGATTTCCAGCGTGCGCTTTTTCGGAGCGCCCGTCATGGAACCAGCAGGAAACAATGCGCGCACCGCTGCGACTGGGCTGACCTCTCCCAACTGGGCAGATACCGTACTAACCAACTGGTGCACGCTAGGAAATGATTCCACGTCCCATAGCTTCGGTACCTCTACTGTGCCGGGCACTGCAACTGCATTCATATCGTGGCGCACTAGATCCACAATCATCAGATTTTCCGCGCGGTCTTTTTCTGCCATCTGCAAATCCTCTGCCAGGGCTGCATCTTCAGCAGCATCAGCTCCCCGGTGGCGGGTCCCTTTAATGGGTTTGCTTGTCACCACACCGCCCGCGATGCGCACGAAGCGTTCCGGGCTTGTCGACGCTAGCCCGAAATCAACAAATTCCAGCAAGCCTGCACGCTGCGACGCATGATGTTGTCGTAAATAAGCGAAGGCATCTTTTGCGTTATACCCCGCGACCGGCATCGTCAACCGGTTGGTCAAACACACTTCATAGGACTCACCAGCTGCAATGAGTTCTTGGGACTGCCGAATCAGTTCCAGGTATTCCGCGCGCGAATGTAATTGCTGCGCGGTATCTTGCTTCTTTGTAGTGCTGGTTTGTTCCACCCCGACAGACCGGTCAGCGTGCGCAGGAACCTGAAAATTAGCTTCCTGTAATTCCGCGAGCATGGCGTCCACCCACGCCTGTTGCACGGCAGCCGATTCGGTATCTTCGCACAGCGCCACCACGTAGCACTGGTCGTCGGCAAGAATTAGTGCGCGATCTGCACACAACAGCTGTGCGTCCGGAAAATCCTCACGCGCGTGGGGTGCAGAATACCCGCAGTCCGCTTTGAGCTCATAGCCCAAGTAGCCGACCAAGCCCAAGCTAAATTCGCACCCAGGCACTGGTGGTTGCACAGAGGAATAGTGCTGCAGCAGCCGCTCAATGGTCGTGAACACTGATTCGCGGTACATTGCCTGGCTTTTCTGCTCCCCGGTATCGCCAGGGCGAGAAATTTCTACTTCCCCGCGTACAACAGAAGCCTTAATATGCCGAGCAAGCGGGCCAGAATCATCCCCCATGCAAATTGCCCCAGAGCCATCTTCGATCCACCAGCGCTGCCCCTGCAAATGCTCATAGGCACGCATCGGGTCGGTGGTCAGCGCTCGTGCCGGAAAAGCTCGCGAAATCAGCCACGGCTGGGTGTCCGTTGTATTCGGCTCGTCACTATGGGGACCGGAAAGTTGCGATTCGGGAAGTGTCGATTCGGAAATCTCCAGTCCGGCAACTTCTGCACGCGCTGAATCTGATTCATTATCGCGACTAGCATCATTACGACTGGTATTATCACCAGAGGCCCTATTCCTTGCGGCAAGCTGCAAGAAATTACGCACGATTCCCATGCCGTGCGCGTCAGCGATGGATTCTGGATGGAACTGCACACCCCACCACGGTTTGTGCTTGTGTTCTAACCCCATCACCAAGTTATCCGCATCTGCGGTACGGGCGGTAACCCGGAAACATTCCGGAACGGGATTGTTGACGTCGTCGGCCACCACCAGCGAGTGGTAACGCACCACCTGATAATCCGCGTCAATACCGGAAAACAACCCGGTACCGTCGTGCGTAATCCGACTCCTGCGACCATGAAATGGCTCGGGTGCACGTACCACCGAGCCACCTTCTGCCCAAGCCATGGCCTGCTGGCCTAAACACACCCCTAACACCGGCAGCCCAACGTGTAACGCAGCTGCTGAATGCCCCAGATCCGACGGATTGTCCGGCGTGCCCGGCCCCGGTGAAATAATCACCGCACCGAAGCCAGCCTGGCGCACGAAAGCGGCGAAATCTAGCCCGCCGAGATCAGCGTCATTGGCGACAACCACAACCTCCTGGCCAGCCATGCGCACATAACTAGCCAGGTTATTGGTAAACGAGTCGTGGTTATCAACCAGGACTACCTTCAATGACTAAACCAGCTTCCAGTCTTCCAGGCCCTCATACAGTGGGAAGTCCTGGGTCAGCTTCTCAACGCGGTTACGCAGCTGTGCCACATCTTTGCCCAGCAAAGCCTGTGCAATGACATCGGCGGTTTCCTCAAAAGCCTTCTCGTCGAAACCACGGGTCGCCAGCGCCGAAGCACCGATGCGCAAACCAGAAGTCACCATTGGTGGACGTGGATCGTTCGGCACCGCATTGCGGTTAACGGTGATTCCTACCTCGTGCAGGCGGTCTTCCGCCTGCTGACCGTCTAGTTCCGAGTTCCGCAGATCCGCCAAAACCAAGTGGGTATCGGTGCCGCCAGTGAGCACGGAGATACCAGAATCCTGGCAATCTTGTGCAGTCAAGCGCTCTGCCAAGATGCGCGCGCCGTCGATAGTGCGCTGCTGGCGCTCACGGAATTCTTCAGTAGCAGCAACCTTGAACGACACTGCCTTCGCAGCCACCGCGTGCATCAACGGACCACCCTGCTGGCCTGGGAATACAGCAGAGTTGATCTGCTTAGCATAATCCTGCTTTGCCAGAATCAGACCAGAACGTGGGCCGCCCAAGGTCTTATGCACGGTGGAAGAGACAATATCAGAGTGTGGAACTGGCGATGGGTACAGATCAGCAGCCACCAGACCAGCGAAGTGTGCCATATCAGTCCACAGATAAGCGCCAACTTCATCAGCGATGGAACGGAAGGCTTCGAAATCCAAGCGCCGCGAGTATGCCGACCAACCAGCGATGATCACCTGTGGCTTTTCTGCCAAAGCCTGCTCGCGGACCTTGTCCATATCGATGCGATGGGTTTCCGGGTCCACCTCGTATGCAGCAACCTCATACAGCTTGCCGGAAAAGTTCAGCTTCATGCCGTGGGTCAGGTGCCCACCGTGTGCCAGGGACAATCCCATGATCTTGTCGCCTGGTTTGATCAGCGACGCCAAAACCGCAGCGTTGGCCTGTGCACCCGAGTGTGGCTGTACGTTGGCAAATTCTGCACCAAATAGATCCTTAGCACGCTGTCGGGCGAGGTCTTCAATAACGTCGACGTGCTCGCAACCACCGTAGTAGCGACGACCCGGGTAGCCCTCAGCGTACTTATTGGTCAGTACCGAACCTTGTGCCTGCAACACCGCGCGTGGCACAAAGTTTTCCGAGGCAATCATTTCCAAGGTTCCACGTTGACGGGAGATTTCTCCGTCGATGGCAGCAGCTACCTCTGGGTCAAACTCAGACAGCGGGGATTCAAACATCAAAGCGGGCCTTTCTGCACGCAGGTGGCGATTATAATGCTTATAACAATAACACCAAGCAGCAATGAGACAATACCTACTATGACTACCAGCCCCTACCTGGATTTTTCCCGCGAACATTGGCGTAACCTGCGCAAATCCGTTCCCCAATTATTGACGGAAGACGAAGTCTCCGAACTCGCTGGAATCGGGGAGAATATTGACCTCGACGAGGTTGCCGACGTCTACCTACCGCTGGCTCGTCTGCTGCATTTCCAGATCGAAGCCCACCGCCGGGTTAACGATGCCGCCCAGCAGTTCCTGGGGCATCCACCAGAAAAGGTGCCGTTTATCATCGCAGTCGCGGGATCAGTAGCCGTCGGCAAGTCCACTACCGCCCGCCTGCTGCAAGTGTTGTTACAAAAGTGGGACAAACACCAGCGCGTTGATCTCGTGCCCACCGACGGTTTCTTGTTGCCCACCGCAGAATTGAAAAAGCGTGGGTTGATGAAGCGCAAAGGCTTCCCGGAATCCTATGACCAGCGTGGATTGTTACGTTTTGTCACAGAGGTAAAATCGGGCGCGCCCGAGGCCCACGCACCGGTATATTCCCACACCGCCTATGACATTTTGCCTGGTGAAGTTCAGCGCATCCGCCAACCAGACATTTTGATCATTGAGGGCCTGAACGTATTGCAAACCGGCCGTACGCTCATGGTTTCCGACCTTGTGGATTTTTCGGTCTATGTCGACGCTCATATCGACGATATCGAGAGCTGGTACATCGAGAGATTCTTAAAACTGCGGCGCACCGCATTCCGAGAGCCGGGTGCTCACTTTGCCCACTTCGCTGATTTGGAAGAAGCCGCAGCACGCGCCGAAGCCCGCGAGATCTGGCAGTCCATCAACCTGCCCAACCTGGTGGAAAATATCTTGCCGACGCGCGTGCGGGCGTCGTTGGTACTACGCAAAAATCAGGATCACCTGGTCGAAAAGGTGCGGCTACGCAAACTATAACCGTCGCACCTGCGTGCAAGAAGCTATCCGCCTGGTTGCCTATTTACCAAAACGTCGTGAACGCTGCGAAAATTCGCGCAGCGCCCGGAAGAAATCAATTTTGCGAAACGCGGGCCAGTAAGTATCGGTAAACCAGATTTCCGAGTAGGCTGCCTGCCACAACAAAAAGCCCGACAACCGCTGCTCACCCGAAGTTCGGATCACCAAGTCCGGGTCGGGCAAACCTTTGGTGTACAAGTGGTGCGAAATCGACTCGGCGGTGACAGCGTCCGCAATTTCGTCGGCAGACCGCCCCTTGTTCGCCTCGGCGCGTATAAGTTTTTGCACAGCATCGACGATTTCTTGTCGCCCGCCATAGCCCACAGCCACGTTAACGATCACCCCCGTGTTATCCCGGGTCGTTGCCGCTGCTTGCTCCATGCGCTGGGCCACCTCGTCTGGTAACAAATCCAAATGGCCGACCAGACGAACCTGACAGTCTGGTTCCCCCTGCGCAAGCTGCACCACAACGTCAGTGATGATGTCAAAAAGCAGATTTAACTCTTCTGGGGAACGCCGGAGGTTTTCCGTGGACAATAAATAGCAGGTGACAACGTCGACTTCAGTCTCTGCGCACCACGAGACGAGTTCGGCGATCTTGTGTGCACCACGACGGTGCCCCTGACTGATATCGGTAAACCCAGATTCGCGCGCCCAGCGCCGGTTGCCATCGGCCATGATCGCGACGTGTTTCGGCTGTGGGCGTCCTTTCAGGCTACGCCGAATGCGTGCTTCATAAATTGGGTAGACCAATTCCCGCAGTTTCATCCCTACCGCCGATCGTGCACGTCGACTTCACGCATTGCAGCTTCAACAGCCTCGACATCAAAAGGATCCAAACCATGATCTTCCGCAAACGCGCGCCGACGGCGGAACTTCGACTGCCGACGATGAAAAGACCAGCCCAAAACCAGAACCGCGACCAGTAAGGACACGATAACCAGCAAACCGATCGGCGAGGCTTTGCCAAACTCCGGCCCCATCGGGCCTTCGTGCACCTGGTTTTGTGCCCAGTAAAACACCTCATCGGCGGTATAGACGACGTGCGATAGTGAGGCGTGCAACGTCGACAGCAGTGAAATCTGCATCAGTCGGTTCCCTCCAAACCGGCAAACAAATCAGTCTCCGGCAGTTCTGTTTCTACCCTGCTGCGTGCCAGTTCATATTCTTCTGTGGGCCAGAGTTCCTGTTGGGTGGAAACATCAGTAGCCATGAACGCACCCGCAGGATCGATTTGGGTAGCGTGTGCGCGCAATGCGGCCTCGCGGTGCGAGAAATAGTCACTGCACTCCACCTGTGTGGTCACACGCGACATGATATCCGCCAAATGCGGATCCCAACGTTCCATCATCGGGCCATACGGCGAGGACTTTCCTTGCGCCAACAACCGGTTGTGGAACATTTCCATGCGCTGATACACAAAGCCGTGGCTGTAATACAGTTTCAGCGGCTCCCAGGCAGGAACTTCCGAAAGAAACTCTGGGTCGCCAGCGCGCTCCCATGCGATCATGCTGATTTCATGGACCTTTAAGTGATCTGGATGCGGGTAGCCGCCGTTTTCATCATAAGTCATGATGACGTGCGGCTTGAACTCACGAATGATTTCAATTAGCTCGGTGGCGACCTTCATGCTGTCCTCGCGAGCAAAACAGCCGTCGGGAAGCGGTGGCATCGGATCACCCTGCGGCAGACCTGAATCCACATAGCCCATCCACTTGTGCTGCACCCCCAATGCACGCACCGACTCGGCCATTTCTTCATGGCGCACAGCCTGCATGTTTTCTTTCACCCCGGGCTTATCCATTGCCGGGTTGATAATGTCACCGCGCTCACCACCCGTGCAGGTGACAATCATGACTTCGTGACCATTGTGCGCATACATCGCGGTCGTAGCTGCGCCTTTTGATGCCTCGTCATCGGGGTGGGCATGGATAGACAGCAACCGGTAGCTCACATCGGTCCTTTCGCACAGTCGCGTGATATTTTCTCAAATTGATTATATTACCTAATTGTACTGGCCGATACACCTGCCTTAAGATGCGAAGAATGAGCACTCGCAAGCGCGCACGGTACGGTTCACCTGGCTCCAAGGGCCCGAATGGCTCGAGGGGTTCAATTGGCTCTGCCACCTCTGGGAGCAACCTCACCGGAAAAATTTTGGTGGCCCTTGTAGTGCTGATGTTGGCAATTGGTTCCTGGGGCCTTTTCCGGTTATTTAACGCCGACGCACCTGCCGCCGAAATCACGCTTCTCAGTCAGGAATACCCCGATGATGACACATTGCGGGTGTGGGTAGACATCACGCGCGAAGACCCGGAAGTACCTGCGTATTGCATCGTACAAGCTTTTAACTATGAAAAAGCCGAAGTCGGTCGCGTAGAAATTCCCATGTCATCCGGCGAGAAGCGCACTGAACGTCTCAGCGTCGACGTCCCGGTACGCGCAGGCGAAAAAGCCGTAGCCGGCGGTGTCTATGGTTGTTCCGGCACGATTCCTACTCATCTGGATCTCGGTGACTAGCGGGTTATTAAATAATAACTAGCTCGTGCGGAGACTCCCTAAGGTAATTCATCGAATGCATCGAGTACGCCGAGAAGGCTGTGCACAGATACTACACAGTGGAATGGTGCGGGCAGAATCTCTGAAGCCCTGGGCAAAATTACACGGGCATATGCGTTAAGATCTAGGCAGAATCGTCGCAACACAGCGAGTGCAAACACCAGAATTTTGCACAGCCATTTGCGCAACCAGAAGAATCTAAGGAAGGTTTCACACGGACATGGCTGAAAACCAAAAGCAGTACATTACGCCAGAGACCAAGGCAAAGCTGGAAGAAGAATTGCAGGCTCTGATCGACCACCGCCCGGTAGTCGCTGCTGAGATTAACGAACGCCGCGAAGAAGGCGACTTGAAAGAAAACGCCGGCTACGACGCTGCGCGTGAGATGCAGGATCAAGAAGAGGCCCGCATCAAGCACATCTCGGAGATTCTCGCGAACTCCACCACCGAGCGCACCGGTGTTCAAGAAGGTGTTGCCAACGTCGGTTCCGTCGTCCACGTGCACTACAACGAGGATCCAGAAAACAAAGAAACCTTCTTGATCGGTACACGCGCCGCAGCCACGGACAACGAAAACTTGGAAACCTACTCGGAACAGTCCCCGCTCGGTGCAGCCATCTTGGGCGCCGAAGAAGGCGAAACCCGCCAATACTCCGCACCAAACGGCAACGTCATCAAGGTCACCGTTGACTCGGCCGCACCTTATGACTCCGCGTTGTACGCTACCCCACGCGACGAAAAATAAGTAAGGATTTTCCCATGACTAACTACCGTAAATTCGCCGTAACCGGAGTTTCTGCAGCAGCCCTCACATTGGCTGCCTGCACCCCTCCGAATGAAAACCCTTCGGATCAGAAGGTTGAAACTGGTAATACTTTCGAGGCACCAAGCTCCAGCGCCCCTGCGGGCGCTGAGACCGCTGAACCTGGCACCACTGCTACCGACGGCACCACAGGCACTGGCACCAGCGGAAACGGCCAATCCGTACAGGCCACAGAAACCGTGATCGGTGGAACCGAGTCCGAGCTGGACGACGACGAAGACGCTGAATTAGCCAAGGCCTCTGAAGATTCCGCGAGGGGTTCTGCAGGGGCCACGAAAACCACTGGCCCACGCACCCCCACAGGGAAAACAATCGGCTTCATCAACTGCCTAGGAACCCCTGAGAAAAAACCTGACCATATCGTGTTGGATTGCGCTCACCCCCGACGAACGCTTAACGAAGCTCAAGTGGGACTCGTGGGATTCCGATTCAGCGAAAGCCAGCGCACAAGATTCAGACAATAACAGCGTCTCATTAGTTCTTCGCAGCCCCGTAGAATCCGCACAGGGCACCGTCTTTTCAGAAATCTGGGTCGACGGGCAACTGGTTACTCCGTAGCCGCTGAATAGTACACACAAAACTCCGGTGGGCTAGACCGCTTATTAGCAATCACATGCCCACCGGAGTTTTCCTATGCTCGCACGGTATTTACCTTACCGTGCGAAAGCTACAAATAGTCGGGCTCTAGCGCTGCTGGAAGTACGACAGCAGACGCAAAATCTCAGTGTAGAGCCAGACCAAGGTCACAGCCAGACCCAATGCAACGCCCCAGGCCATCTTGGATGGTGCACCGGCGCGGATCATACGATCAGCAGCATCAAAATCGGTCAAGAACGATGCAGCGGCCAAGCCAATGCAGACCAGCGAGAAAATAATCGCCAAAATTCCACCATCGCGCAACGGGTTATTGCCAGTAAACATCGCCAATAGGAAGTTGCCCAACATCAAAACAACGACACCAATGATGCAGGAGGTCAGGATCTTGTTGAAACGCGGGGTAACTTTCACTGCACCGGTCTTATACACAATGAGCATGCCCAAGAATACACCCACAGTACCCAGGACAGCCTGACCGATCAGGCTCGCCGCGTTGGCTTCGCCGACGTGCATGCCGGAAAAGACCAGCGAGATTCCACCGACAAACAAGCCTTCAAAAACGGCGTAAAGCAGGGTCACAACCGGTGATCCCCATTTCTTGCCGAAGGAAGCGACCAATACGGTGACAAATCCAGCAATGGCACCGGCAAATGTTGCCATCATCGCGATCTGTGGATTCACCAGGCCAATGCCGAAATTCACGACGGCAAACAGAATGATAACACCCAGCGTGATACCAGTCTTGGTGACGACGTCGTCGACAGTCATCGGGCGGTCAGCTTCTTGCTGCTGGCTCGTTGGGGCGTAGCCGCCCTGCCCGCCGTAATTATCGTAAGCGTTGTAGTCCATCTGCTGCCGGAAACCAGCACTGTTGCCATTTCCGTTGGCCCCAGCAGACAAGTTACTCATAACGGGGTTGCTGTTACGCACTGTAGAAATCCCGTGCCTTTCGTGTCATGGGTGGTACGTTTCTCACCTAGTGTAACGATGCGAGAGGCAAAATAGTTCCCACAATCGAGAATGAATTATCTGCGGTGCGCCTCATCGCTGTGAGTACTTGTGGGGATTTTCTGGGAAGTCTTCGGGTTTAGATGATCCCGTCCAGCTTTCCGCTGGTCATAGTGCCCCCAGTCGGGCTCGAACCGACACTGTATGGATTTTAAGTCCACCGCCTCTGCCAATTGGGCTATGGGGGCAAATACCACACCATCAGCTACTACGAGCTGAGCATGGCACGGCTATTTACTTTAGCACAGCAAGTGTTCCCGCTAGTTTCCAGATCACCCCATCCAGGATATCTTTTTCACTAATGACGAACTCACGCACACCGCTATGACGTTCAATCATGTCCATTATGCCGCGGACAGCCACTGCCCCACCACCAAGTACATCGGCACGGCCAGGGTGCACCACGGGGTTTTGCGCACGCTCTGCAGCAGAAGTGTGAATTACCTGATCCAACAACACTCGCAGCGCTGCAAAGCGTAACACCGAACCATGGATCTGTTCCGGATCGTAGTGCTCCAGGCCTTGTGCCAGCGCCGACAGCGTCGTGAAGGTTCCAGCACAACCAACGACGGTACGTGCTTTGTCAATCGGCACCAGTTTCTCCACCTCAGACATGCGCTCGGCGACGAAATCATCGGCGATTTCAATCTCCGTCTCACTCGGTGGATCAGACGGCATCATACGCTCAGTAATACGCACGCAGCCCATTGCTGCAGAATGTGCTCCAAGCAACTCTTTGCCTTTTTCACTGACGATGAATTCTGTCGAGCCACCACCCAAATCAATGACGCAAAACGGGCCGGCATCGTCGGTAAGATCCTGCACTGCCCCCAAAAAGGACAACTCTGCTTCTTCTTCGCCGGTAATAACTTCGGCTTGCGCGCCGCTTTCTACTTCACCGAGCAGTTCCGCGGTCATGGAAAAAAACTCGCGATTGTTTTTTGCATCACGCACCGCGGCCGTAGCAACCATGCGCACCTTTTCCACATTCTCGAATTTCATGATGTTGACGTAATTCCGCAAGGCTTTGCGGGTACGTTCAATCGCATCCGGGGCAAGCTCGCCGGTAGCATCCACACTCTGCCCCAGGCGCACGATCTCCATTCGGCGCGTGACTTCGTTAGCTGTAAATCCAGACGGCGCACTACTAGTGCGGGTAATGTCGCTGATCAGCAAACGGATCGAGTTTGTACCACAGTCCACGGCTGCAATGCGCGTCATAAAAATCCTTCTTCTTGACGTTACTTAGGCGTTACTGAAATCAAAATCGTCGAGGTTAATCCCCAAAGCTTCGCACGAGGGCCAATCCACCGGGATAGCAATCCCTCGCAGGTTTCCATGGTCTGCCGCCATGGCCACGGCTTCCGTACCCAGCCGAAAGTGGTCCGGCCCCTTGGCCAGCGCATAGGCAATCAGCACATGCAGACATTTCACACGCTCTGGCATGCCTCCGCCAGAAAAATCTGTGCCCAGGTCTTCCAATTCGTTGCGCTCAAGCAAAAAAGCCTCGTGCGCACGCCGGTAATCATTAGCAAGCGTGTCATCGTTCGCCAACCGTGATTCCATCCACTTCATCACGTGTGCCACCTCAAGACGGGAAGCCTCTGCCGTAAGACGCGGATCAGTGAGGTAAAACAGCGTCGGAAACGGGGTGCCGTCAGGAAGTTTCGGCGTTGTTTTAATCACGGCTGGTTGGCCATCAGGGGTGCGATAGGAGATCTCGACGACGCCGCGTGGTCGACGCCCCAATTGCTTTTCGACGACAGCAAGCTCGGCGGAAGAAACACTCATGCCGCCTATTCTCGCATGAAACAACTCGCTACGCGCAACTGGTACCAGTACGCTTACAGGGCGGTTTCTTCTGCTGGATCGTGGGCATCCGGGGCTGGCTCCGCATCCGGTTCTTCCGGATCATCCGGACTTCCGCTCCCACCGACAGGCTCCGGTGACTCGGGTGGCTCTACTGCTTCCGGTGGTTCTGCGATCGAATCCCACAACACCTCGTACCACGGACGGGCTTCTTCATAGTCTTGCCGTGAGGTCGTGACCGAATCATTATCGGTAATACGTGGATCCAAAATACGGTAAGCAGTCTCACCAGGTGCTACCAAGCCAAAGCGGCGCCGCGCTTGCTCACGAACAAAATCTTCGTCGTGATAACGCTCTATTTCTTCTCCAAGCGCCAACTTTTCGGCCTGCTTCGCGGCGATGGAATCTTCCAAACGGGCAATTTCTGCCCTGCCTTCATAATAATTGCGCAGTGGTACTGCCACAGAGACCAAAATCACCAGCACCACAGAAACCATCACGCCGATGCTGATCAAATCGAATCGCTGGTGCAGTTTTTTCGGGGCCTTTGGATTCCGGGCAGCACCATTCTGCCCGGCGGTACGAGAAGAAACGGGCACGGTGGTCCGTGTCCGCAGCGTAGATTTTTTACGCTCAGTCATGATCTCCTCGAATTAGCATCCAGCGCAGGGTAGTATCCAGCGCGGGTTTTAGCCCCGGAAACGTGGGAATGCATCCCGCCCAGCGTAACGCGCGGCAGCATCGAGTTCTTCTTCGATACGCAGCAAACGGTTGTACTTGGCTACACGCTCAGAACGGGCCGGTGCACCCGTTTTAATCTGGCCACACGATAATGCGACCGCCAAATCGGCAATGGTGGTGTCTTCGGTTTCACCGGAACGGTGCGACATCATCGTTCGATAGCCGTTACGGTGTGCCAGTTCTACCGCATCGAAAGTTTCTGTCAAGGTACCAATTTGGTTGACCTTCACCAGCAGCGCATTCGCTGCTCCCTTGTCGATTCCCTCACGCAAGCGCTGAGGATTGGTGACGAAGAAATCATCACCGACGATTTGTACCTTGTCGCCAATCTCCCGGGTGAGGTTAACGTAGCCGTCCCAGTCGTTTTCATCCAATGGGTCCTCGATCGACACGATTGGGTACTCGTCAATCAGTTCGGCATAGACCTGCGCCATTTCCTCGCCGGAAAGTTCAGCGCCTTCGAACTTATACGAGCCGTTGTCGTAAAACTCCGAAGAAGCAACATCCAAGGCCAACGCGACGTCTTTACCAGGCTCATAACCGGCTTGCTTGATGGCATCGACGATAACGTCCAAAGCAGCGCGGGTCGATTCCACGGACGGCGCGAATCCGCCTTCATCGCCGAGACCAGTGGAAAGGCCGCGTTCTTTCAGTACGGCCTTCAACGCGTGATAAACCTCAGCGCCCTGCTGCAACGCTTCAGCAAAACTGGTGGCAGACAATGGTGCGATCATAAATTCCTGCACATCGACGCCGGAATCCGCGTGCGCGCCACCGTTGAGGATATTCATCATCGGTACCGGCAAAACGTGGGCGTTCGGGCCGCCAATATAGCGATATAGCGGCAACGCTGCAGAATCAGCGGCAGCCTTGGCCACTGCCATGGATACGCCCAAAATCGCGTTGGCACCCAATTTGGATTTGTTCTCGGTACCATCCAGCTGCAGCATTGCTGCATCGATCAGCCGCTGATCATCAGCTACCTGGCCGGCCAACTCATCAGCAATGACTTCGTTGACGTTTTCGACCGCTTGCAGAACGCCCTTACCCAGGTAACGCTTGCCACCGTCGCGCAGCTCATGAGCTTCGTGCTCACCAGTAGAAGCACCAGACGGTACCCCGGCGCGGCCATGGGCGCCGTCGTCCAGAACAACTTCTGCTTCCACGGTAGGGTTGCCTCGCGAATCCAGGATCTCACGAGCGAAAACGTGCATAATATCAGCCACTGGCTGGGCCTCCTCAGAGAATTAATGCGCAGTCGTGCGCCTTGTCAGGTGCAGTGAACACACTTAATTGTTCCAGATTTTCTTCCCAGCTGTAACAGGCACCCCGCACTAGCGGGATGCGGGCTGGTCAATGGCATAAGAATTCGCGGCATCACGGACTTTGAGGACGTAATCGTTTGAGTTGTTATACGACAAAATCGCCTCGGTCCAGGTTTGGGCATCATCCAAGTTTCGGCCATCAGTGCACAACAAATTCGCAGCCGCCAACGCAGCATCGTCGATGTGCTGCGGGTCCGCAAACCCGTCCCCGGAAGCATCCAATCCATAGCGGTGCCAGGTTTGCGGAATAAACTGCATCGGGCCAACGGCACGGTCATAAACCTCGTCGTTATCGAATTCACCGCCATCGGTATCCGGGATGTGCACAGTGTTATTGGTGCCATCCAACGCAATCCCGATAATCGGTGGATCTACCCGGCCATCCTGCCCAATGGAAGGTCTATCGAACCAGTTGCCGGCATAACTGCCGTGGCGCGTTTCGACCCAACCTATGCCCGCCAACGTTGTCCAATCCAGATTGCATGACGGCCACGCATCGCGGGCAATCAACTCCGCGTTTCCATACGCCCGCAATGCCTGCTCCGGGATCCCAGTGTCGTCGGCTAGGCCATCAGACCAGTAGGTGAGCTTATCGGCAGTGCGCCCGTCGCTATGCACGTCAATCGAGGGCACTTCCTGCCCAGCCGCCGGCGGCACGTTATCCGGCACCGGCTGCAGCTGGCGGGTCACCGACGGTCCATCAACAAAAGACAGTAGCCACAACACCACAGAGATAATCAACACTATCCCCAGCACTGAAGCACAACCTACTTTTAGGCAGCCGGTTCTCCCACTTTGCACTGAATAATCCATGGTGGAATAAACCTATCCTCGCGCCTGTTCCGCACGCTTACCCTCTGCCCACAGCCGGTCTTGGTCTTCTTGCGACACCACGGTGCTGGTGCCATCGAAAAGGTACGGCGCCCGTGAACGCATTTTCGCGATGAAACTCGCTGCCACATCATCCAGACTAAACGCTTGACGACGCCGCCCAAGCTCCGCATGAAACAACAATTGCAGCAGGACATCACCGAGCTCGCGCACCAGCTGGCCGTCGTCAATATCGCTATTGGTTTCGGCAGACTCGATAACGTCGGCAAGCTCAGCGACTTCCTCCCGTAAATACGGCACGAGAGTTTTATGCGTCTGCAGAAGTTCAAACTCACCAATATCGCGGGCGCGCTGCATCACCTGGCGGGCAATATGCAGTTGATCATCGCGCGAGCGGGCAGCAATCACACGCTCACCGCGGTCCAATCGGTCCAGCACTCGCTGATCTGCCTCATTAGTGCTGACCAAAAGCCCCTGGCCAACAGGGTCTGTTCCACTGATGATGTCGCCGAGGCTCCACCGCACCGACACCGGCACTTCCTCGGTATAACTCACTGGCCCATAGACACCACTGAATACTTCCAACGGGATTTGTTCGGGCCAACGAGGATCAAGAAGCAGAACAGTCATGGCCACAATCTTATAAGCAACCGTGCCCGCTATACCCACCCCACCTTTCGCATCCAGGGTTTTCCAGGGTAGCTTTACCATCATGCACAGCGAGCCACATGCGAGAACTTCGAACACCGCGCCCTCACACGGGGTTGCAGCCACATCCCCCACCGGCACAGATTCGCAGCACTCAGGAGACGGAAAATCCAAGCACACCGTGACAATGTGGTCACTGGTAGCACTGATCATCGGCTCCTGTGTTGGCGCCGGCATCTTCTCGTTGCCGCAAAATATCGCCTCGGTTGCCGCACCAGGTGCGATGCTCATCGGGTGGGCAATCGCCGGCGTGGGCATGCTCTCAGTGGCATTTGTGTTCCAGATTCTGGCGCACCGCAAACCACATCTCGATTCCGGAGTGTATTCGTATGTGCGCGCTGGGTTAGGCGATTTCATTGGCTTTGCCTCAGGCTGGGGCTATTGGCTGGGCTCGGTGATCGCCCAGGTGGGCTACGCCACGCTGTTTTTCAACACCATCGGCCACTATATTCCGCTGTTTAGCGAGTCCAACCGGTGGGCCTCTTTCATCTCGGTCAGTGTGATGACCTGGATAATTTTCGCCCTACTGAGCCGTGGGGTGAAACAAGCCGCGATTATGAACACGGTAGTAACCGTCGCCAAGCTGGTGCCCATCCTGGCGTTTATCGTGTTGTTACTGTTTTTCGGCTTCAGCTGGGATACCTTCACCCTGGATTTCTGGGGCCATGACTCCACCGAAGGCTCTGTGTTCGAACAGGTCCAAGGCATCATGTTGTTTACCGTCTGGGTATTCATCGGTGTCGAAGGCGCCTCGGTGTATTCCAAGCAGGCTAGGCAGCGTACCGACGTCGGGCGTGCCACTGTCCTGGGCTTTGTCTCCGTTCTTGTGCTGTTGGTATCAGTGGCAACACTATCTTTTGGTGTGTTAAGCCAAGAGGAACTAGCAGCTTTACCCGATAACTCCATGGCCGCAGTACTCGAAGCAGCGATTGGCCCGGTCGGTGGGCTACTGATCTCAATCGGATTGTGCATCTCCGTGCTGGGTGCCTATGTTTCCTGGCAGATGCTGTGTGCTGAACCATTGACCATGATGGCTATCGACGGCCTGCTGCCCAAACGCACCGGATCCATCAATGCGGCCGGGGCACCATGGATGGCGCAGCTGATTTCCACCTCGGTCATTCAATTCGCTGTCATCGTATTCTTCCTAAACGAAACCGCCTATATTTCCATGGTGCAGCTGGCCACCGTCATGTACCTGCTGCCCTATATCTTCTCCTCGCTGTACCTATTACTGCTGGCTCTGCGCGGCAAAGGCATCACCCACCCGCACGCAGGCACCAGGTTTGATCTCTCCGGGCCCGAGATTTCCCGGCGGGAAAACCACACGCATTTATTCATCGGCGCCGTCGCTTTTATCTATTCGATATGGCTTATTTATGCCGCCGATCCGGTTTATATTCTTTTCGGCGCACTCGCAGTTGTGCCCGGAATTATTCCTTACGTTCTTACGCGAATCTCGCGCCGGGAAAAGCTATTCAACGGTTTTGAGTGGTCAATCGTGGTCGTGGTCTTCGTCGCTGCGATCATCGCCGCCGTCGGGTTGGCAAATGGCTCGCTGCAGCTGTAATTCTGCAGTGTTGTATGCCCCGGCCGCACTGGTCGTGGCTTAGTCGTAGCTGGTAGTTCGCTGATGATTTTTAGTACGGTATGTACATCTGTTTCCTGTGACTATGACTGCTTTTTGGGAGCTTTTGTGACTCGTACCAGCGCGCATCTCACGCGTCCTACTACTGACACTGTTTCTGATCCTCATTTCGATACCAGCACTGCTGTTGATACCAGCACTGCTGCGAAACACAATGATGCAACCGCCGCGAACCGGAGCCTTCCGGGAGGCTACACCGCATGGGCCAACCGGGTGCGCGAGCTGGCAGCACAACGCAACGCTGTGATCTTGGCTCATAATTACCAAATTCCAGAAATCCAGGACGTAGCCCATCACACGGGTGATTCACTGGCGCTGTCCCGGAAGGCCGCAGAAACCGATGCAGACATCATCGTGTTTTGCGGTGTGCACTTCATGGCAGAATCCGCGAAAATCCTCTCGCCAAACAAGAAGGTGTTGATACCGGATGCGCGTGCTGGTTGTTCCTTGGCCGATTCGATTACGGCAGAACAACTTCACGAGTGGAAAGCCGAGCACCCCGATGCACTGGTGGTCAGCTACGTCAATACCACCGCTGATGTGAAGGCCCTGACCGACGTGTGCTGCACCTCGTCGAATGCCGTCGATGTGGTCAATTCCTTGCCCGCAGACCAAGAAATTCTTTTCTGCCCAGACCAGTTTTTAGGCGCTTATGTACAACGCGAAACTGGCCGGGAAAATATGCACATTTGGGCTGGCGAATGCCACGTGCATGCAGGTATCAGTGCGGAACAATTAACGCAACAAACCCAGGATAATCCCTCGGCTGATCTCTATATCCACCCCGAATGCGGTTGTGCCAATTCCGCGCTGTACTTAGCTAACGAAGGCTTAGTGCCGCAGGAGCGTGTGCATATGCTTTCTACTGGGCAGATGATCACCCAGGCACAAAAGCAGCCGCACAACAAGGTGCTGGTGGCTACCGAAACCGGCATGCTGCACCAGCTGCACCAGGCAGCACCGGACATTGATTTTCAAGCCGTCAACGACCGCGCTGAATGCAAATACATGAAGATGATCACGCCGGAAGCCCTAGTGCACTGCCTGGAAACCGAAACCGACGAAATCACGGTGGAGAAAAACATCGCGGATGCTGCGCGCAAATCACTCGAGGCCATGATCACCATCGGCAACCCTGGCGGTGCCGAGTAAATGGACCCCCTGCAGTTACCTGATTGCTCTGCCCTGATCACTAGAGCTTTAGACGAAGATTTCGCCTACGGGCCAGATCACACCTCCTTGGCTACGGTGGCCGCTGATGCCACCTGTACCGCCGAACTGAATGCGCGCCAGGATGGAGTCATCGCTGGGCTGGGTCTGGTCGAGCCGGTATTTTCCGCTACCGCCCAGCGGCTAGCCAGTGGGGGCATCTCACTTGCCGACGCACCCGCAGGCGATAGCCATGCCGATGCTCACTCGTCACAGGCTTTCCACCTCACGCTGGAATGCCGCGACGGCACAGAGGTGGCCGCAGGGCAGCGCTTGGCAACGATCACTGCGAACACTCGGCTGGTACTCGCTGCTGAACGCACGCTACTCAATCTCATCTCGCACGCCAGCGGTATCGCAACGGAAACCCGCCGGTGGGTGCGTGCAATCGAGCACGCGGCGGCCCAAAAAGCCACACACCATACCGTGATTCCGCAGGCCGGTGTGCGCGATACCCGCAAAACTTTGCCCGGAATGCGCGAGCTGCAAAAATACTCGGTCCGCGCTGGTGGTGGCAGTAATCACCGCATGGGCCTGGGCGATGCCGCCATGATCAAAGACAACCATGTCTACGCCGCCGGAGGTAGTGTCAGCCAGGCGCTACGCCTGGTGCGCGAACGCGCCCCGCACGTTCCTTGCGAAGTAGAAGTCGATACCCTGGAGCAACTCGACGACATCCTGCCGCTGCACCCGGACATCGTGTTGCTCGATAATTTCACTCCTACTGAAGTCCACGCCGCCGTAACGCGTCGACAAGAGCTTAGCCCGGCCACCAAGCTGGAAGCCTCCGGAGGTTTGTCGCTGGAACAGGCCGGTGAATATGGCACCACCGGGGTCGATTATATTGCGGTAGGTGCACTGACCCATTCAGTGCAAGTGCTGGATATTGGATTGGATTTTTCATGAGCACAACCCACCTCGCACTTATTGGCGCCGGTCCACGGGGAATCTCCGTGTTGGAACGTCTGGCAGAGTATCTGCGCGCGGCGTCTGACAAGCACTCCCAGTCAGGACAAACGCAGCACACTCACCCACGCGTTACCGTCCACATCATCGATGATTCACAAATCGGTGCCGGACGCGTCTGGGATACTACCCAAACCCGCACGCTATGCATGAACACGCTAGCAGACGCCGTCACATTGTTCACAGAGCCAGGTTCCTCGGTCGGCGCACCCGTATTGTCCGGGCCAACACTCTACGAATGGATTCGGCTGATTCGTGGCGATGACCTGCTGGCAGCACTCGACGCCGGCACCCTGAATTATGATACTGATGCCGAGGTAGTCGCAGCGAAACAAAAACTTTTCCGCCAGCACCCACCGCGGACTGGCATAGCTGAGAATTACCGCGAAGAACTCACTGGCACCGTGGAGCAATCCAATCCTTCGCGGGCACTTTATGGCGAGTATTTACGCTGGGTATACCGGGTCGCCGTGGCACAATTGCCGGATTCCGTGGACGTTGTCGAGCACAACTCGCGTGCTATCCGTATCCAGCAGGCCGCCCGGGATGCGCAGGCTGGCAACGCAGACAGCTCCTCAGACTGTGATGCCCGTTACTATGACGCCCCAGACTGTGACACCCGGGACTATGACCTCATCACGCTGGCCGACGGCACCACCATTTCCGCGCACGCCACCGTTCTTGCCACCGGTTGGGTGCTGAACGCGGATAACGACGAACAATACCAATTGCGTGCTGCCAACCAGTCTGAAAACCTACGCTGGATCGGCCCAAATAACCCTGTGGAACAGCCTGTCGAGATGATACCGGCCGGGCAGCCCGTGCTGGTGCGTGGATTGGGCATGGGATTTTTTGATCTCATGGCATTGTGCACACTGGGACGTGGTGGTTTCTTTGAGGTGGACCCCACCAGCCGTTCCGGGTTGCGGTACCGGGCTAGCGGCACGGAGCCACGGTTCGTGGTCACTTCCCGCCGCGGCTATCCATTCTTGCCCAAATCAGATTATGGATCACTCCCGCCCAAGGCACAGATGGCGCGGCTGCAGGACGCATTGGCGGCAGCACAAAACTGGGCACGGATTGATTTCTCCACCGATTTCGCCCCGGCAATTATCCGTGATGCGTTCGAAGCTTTTTACCGCACCCTGGCACGTGTGCGCCCAGACGCGATTATGACCAGTCTGGATGAGATTATCTCTGTCATAGATTCCACCCCAGTGCACGTGCTGCTGGACTCGTACGGTGTACACGGTGCATTGGCACAGCATACTTCTGAGTTTTGTGATTTACAGCCTTATTTTCACCCACGTGCAGAATCGACCAGCCAGGTTGCAGATTCACTGGCCCGCGATATCGACGAGGCCCTCCAGGGCACAGATTCGCCGATCAAAGCCGCTCTGTGGGTATTTGCCTCGTGCCGTAAACACGTCGGCATTGCCGGTAGCCAAGGAAAATTCACCCAGGATTCCGCATCACCAAACTTGCATGAGGTCATGGCTTTGGGCCAGATGGTAGGGTCGGGCCCACCACTGTTTCGGTCCCAGCAGTTGCTCGCGCTTGTCGACGTCGGCCTGGTGGAATTCCTCGGTGCGCACCCACAACTGGAAATCAGCGCGGACGAGTTTATGCTGACCTGCGGTTCGGGGGTTGCTGCGCGCCGGGCTAGTGCTGCCACACTTGTCGACGCTTGGTTGCCGAAGCCCGATATCCGTTTCCCCGCGGATCTGCTCAGCCAGTCATTGTTTGCTTCTGGTCGAATCCGTCCGTTTGCGGTCGACGGTGCCCAGACTGGTTCGCCGGAAACTGACATCACTACTCGTCGGACGATTCACCCGGACGGCAGCCAGGATTCTCGGCTGCACATCATCGGCATTCCTACGCATGCACAGATGCCAGATACCACAATCTCCCCAATGCCGGGCACTGATCCGCTGATGCTGCAAGAAACGGATCGCACCGCACGCAGCCTACACGCGATTATTCGGGATCTACCCGGCGCAACTCGACAGTCGTAGGTGCTTGTGCAAGGCCTGCAAGCACCAGCTGCGTCATCCACCGCTGGTGGTCAGGAAGAATATCGCTAGCCACGCTGGTGAGTTTCCGGGACAGCACGCCGATGGTGATAATAAAACGTTTGGCGTGCAAATCCTCCGATACAAAACCGTGGTGCGCGGCCTTTGCCAGTAATTTTTCGAATGGTTGCATATCGCGGTTGCGCACCACGCTGGCGAATTGTTCGACGAGGTCTTCGCGTTCGGCATACCGCGATACCTGCTCGCTCAACGGGCCTATTCCCTGTTCCACGAGTTCGACAACCACATTGGTCCACGCTTGCCACGGGTCGTCATCCCAGCGCGCATCATATTTTTCGATGATTTCGCGGTGTTGCGTGTAGACGTAATCACCAACTGCCAAAATTAATGCCCACCGGTCCGGAAAATTCCGGTGCACTGTGGCCACGCCAACCTCGGCCTCCGCAGCGATGGCGCGAAATGTCACATCAATCCCCTGTTGCCGGAACAGACGATGAGAAGCCCGAATAATGGCTTCACGGTTGGCTTGGGCATCTGCGCGCACTGGTGCAGCTCCTTTCTTGGAGCGGATCAGGCAGTCGGTCACTATGCCTGGTATGGGGTCACTTTTGTTCCGCTCTATCTTAATACACCGGCCCTAGGAAACCGGGCTACTTCTTCGGCGGGCGCTTCGGGCTGGTAACAGTCTGATCACCTGGAATCCAAAACCGCAACGGGGCATCTACATTTTTCGAAATGCCGATGCGCGGCCCAGCGACCCATTCTGGTTCCTGTGCGCGTGCCCCAAGTCGCGGATGCCTCGGTGCGTCGGCAGAAACATGCGTGTCGACGGCCTCACTTGGAATCTGGTGCACGGGAAGATGATTGTGCTCGATGCCAAGCCCCAAGGCCTTGCCAACGTTACCCGGCCCAGACGCTAGCCGCGCAAAACTCACCTCACCTCTGCGGCTTCGCGCCTCCTCCTCGCCGCTAAGCACGCGTCCGGCACGGATCAAACATCCCTGACCAGTGCCGTCTGGTCCACACACCAGATTGCAGCAGCGGTGAATTCCATACGAGATATAAACATAAAGATGGCCACCTGGCCCCCACAATGCGGCATTGGCGGGCGTTTTGCCACGGAAACTGTGCGCAGCTTCGTCGGTGCCATGCAGATAGGCTTCCACCTCCGTGATCTCAATCGTCACGGGTCCATAGGATAACGTGCAGCCCAATAATTGTGGAGCAACGATATCTGCGTCTGCACCAAAATCCAACATCGTCGCGCCACCACCTATTCGCTAAGGGAAAACACGGATCCACCACCGTTGTGTGCCCGCGCCTTAGCTGCGCCTTTACGCCGCGTCGTGGCTTTACCCACGGCACCGGAGTTAGCCCCAGCGGTTTCCTGCACGAGTGTTTTCGGCTTCGTGCTACCAGAGACATCAGTGGGTTCCACATCAAATATCTCGCTCAGGAAATCCGCCATCCACTGCAGGAGTTCCACATCGCGCAACTTCGGGTCTGTCACGTTGCCTCGACCAGCCTTCGGGAACGGTAGCTGGATCGCTTTGGCGGCTGCACGGTAATTCGCACCAGGGTGTGTGCGTTTCAAACGCACTTGCTTGGAATCCGGCAATTCCACCGGGCCCACTTTGATTCGTGTTCCTTGCACCATGATGTCGGTGACCCCGGCGCGCCGAGCTTGGTGGCGCAGGCGTGCCACCGCCAGCAAACGCTCGACCTCTTCCGGGATCGGGCCGTAGCGATCTTCCATTTCTTCGACAACGAGACGTAGGTCTTTATTATCCTGTGACGACGCCAGCTTGCGGTAAACCTCCAAACGCAGGCGTTCCGAAGAAATATAGTGTTCCGGGATGTGTGCATCCACCGGCAAGTCAATACGAATTTCTTTCGGCGACTGATCTGTGGCATCCAGTGTTTCGCCGCGGGAAAGCGCTTTGAAGGTTTCAACAGCTTCGCCGACCAACCGGACATACATATCGAAGCCGACGCCTGCGATATGACCAGATTGTTGCGCGCCCAGCACGTTTCCGGCACCGCGCATTTCCAGGTCTTTCATGGCCACTGCCATACCGGCACCGAGATCATTGTTTTGCGCGATCGTCGCCAAGCGGTCATAGCTGGTCTCAGAAAGTGTGGCTCCTTGCGGGTACAAGAAGTAGGCGTAGCCACGCTCACGGGAGCGTCCAACGCGACCGCGCAGCTGGTGCAACTGTGACAGCCCCATCTGGTGGGCATTTTCCACGATCAAAGTGTTGGCATTAGCGATATCCAATCCGGTTTCCACGATCGTGGTGCATACCAGCACGTCATATTCGCGATCCCAAAACCCCTGCACAGTACGTTCCAGCAGGTCCTCGTTCATTTGCCCGTGGGCAACGACGACGCGGGCTTCTGGCACCAGTTCGCGGATTTCCCGGGCCTTTTTCTCGATGTCCGCGACCTTGTTGTGAATCACAAAGGTCTGACCATCGCGTAACAGCTCGCGGCGGATCGCAGCCGCAACCTGTTTGTCTTCGTAGGCACCGACATACGTCAGGATCGGGTGCCGGTCTTCCGGTGGAGTAAGGATCGTCGACATTTCCCGGATGCCCGCCATCGACATCTCCAGGGTGCGTGGGATTGGAGTCGCAGACATCGTGAGCACGTCGACAGATGAACGTAATGCCTTGATGTGTTCTTTGTGCTCCACACCGAAGCGCTGTTCCTCATCCACGACGATCAAGCCGAGGTTTTTCCACTGCACGCCAGTCTGCAGCAACCGGTGAGTACCAATCACGATATCGACGGTGCCGTTGGCAAGCTCTTTAATGATCTGCTTGGCTTCTCCCGCGGTACTAAACCGCGAAAGCACCCGCATCTCAACTGGGAAGCCTGCCATGCGTTCAGCAAACGTGTCGTAATGCTGCTGTGCCAACAGCGTGGTCGGCACCAACACCGCAACTTGCTTTCCATCTTGCACCGCTTTGAAAGCAGCACGCACCGCAACCTCGGTTTTGCCATAACCAACGTCTCCGACGACAACGCGGTCCATCGGGACGGATGATTCCATATCCGCTTTCACCGCTTCAATGGCCAGCATCTGGTCTTCGGTTTCTACGAACGGGAAGTTATCTTCCATCTCCGCTTGCCAAGGAGAATCCGGGGCAAAAGAATATCCCGGCGCGGCTTGGCGCTTCGCATAAAGTTGCACCAGCTCGCCAGCGATTTCGCGGACCGCTGCGCGCGCCTTTTTCTTGGTGTTTTTCCAGTCCGATCCGCCCATTTTCGACAGCGTCGGTGCTTGCCCGCCGGTGTATTTGCTCAGCAGGTCCAGTGATTCCATGGGCACCCACAGTTGGTCTGCGGGTTGTCCGCGCTTCGAAGCGGCGTATTCCAGCACTATATATTCACGGCGCGAGCTTTCTCCACCGGCATTAATGGTGCGCTCAGCCATCTTGATGAACTTGCCGATGCCGTGGGTTTCGTGAACGACGAAATCGCCTTTTTTCAGTGCCAGCGGGTCCACACGGTTGCGACGTTTCGCAGGCCGACGTTTGGCACCGGCGATATCGCCGACACGGTTACCGGTCAGATCAGTTTCGGTAACCACGACCAGCGGCAGTGTCGCGCCGTCATGCTGGTTGCGGACTTTCGGAAAGACCAATCCGGCGTGGCTCAATGCCTGATACAGCGTGATCTCGCCAGCATTGGGTTGCCAGCCGGGTTCTGCCACGTGCGCCGAAATGCCGTTTTCGCGGAATCGTTCCGCCATGCGTTTAATGGCACCGGCTGCCGGGGCGATATATGCCGCGCGTCCACCCGACTGGCAATGGGCACGAAGCTGCGACATCATCGCTTCGATTTCTTTGGCATCGCCTTTCGGCTGCGGACCGGCCTCAAATTCGAGCGGCAACGTTGCTGCTTCATCTGCGGCGAACATACCTGGAGGGGCGAACGTCCACCAGGAACTGCCACGTTCCCGGGTGATGTCTTCTAATTGTTCTAGGGACAAGTAGTTTGCTGCCGACAAGTCAAGTTTATTGTGGGCCACCGGACCATCCGCCCCCATGGCTGCTGCTTCCCAGCTCGCGGCCAAGAATTCGGCATCAGTATCGTGCAGGTCTTCTACCCTACGACGCACCTTTTCTGGGTCCATGACCAGAACATGCGTGTTATCCGGCACCAGGTCCAACAGCGACACCATCGGCGCATCCATCAGCACTGGAAGCAACGCTTCCATGCCTTCCGATGGGATCTTTTCCGAGATCTTGGTGAGCAATTCCGCTAGCGTCGCATTGGAAGCATACTCGCGTGCGAGTTTTTCCGCTTTCGCTGCTACCGCATCGGTAATGGGCAGTTCACGAGCCGGGAAAATATCAACTTTGCCAACTTCGATCTCAGAAATCGTGCGTTGATCTGCCACAGAAAACTGGCGGATATCGGTGATGTCATCACCCCAGAATTCGATGCGCACTGGATAGTCCAGGGTGGTGGGATAGACATCGACGATGCCGCCGCGTTTGGCGAATTGGCCTTTTTTACTGACCATATCGACGTGCGAATAGGCGCGGAATTCTAATTCAGCAACCAGCTGGTCAAAGTCATATTCTTGGTCTTCAGTCAGGCTAATCGGCGCCCGGCCGTCGACAGATTCCAGCACTGGCTGCGCCAATCCGCGTGCTGGGGCCACGATAACTTGCAGCTCGTCTAAGCGATGCAGCACGGCTGCACGCTTGCCGACGATATCTGCGCCCGGAGACAAACGCTCGTGCGGCAAGGTTTCCCATGCGGGAAACATCGCAACTTTATTGCCCAGCATGGCAGCTAATTCTGCTTGTAGGTCTTCAGCTTCGCGGCCAGTGGCTGTGAGCACAACGACGGGGGCATGGTGCGCCAGGGTTCCGATAGCCCAAGGGCGAGCTTGTGTAATGCCGGTGATGTGCAGGGTTGGTTCACCAACGTGATTGATGAGCCCTTTGAGTTTCGGATCGCTGGCAGCAACTTTTAATAAGCCGGCGAGCATATTCACTTCGGGATCATTCTCCTGACTGAGATGGCTGATGGCTGGAGCCTTACCCCCTGATATGAAAAAGCTTCCCCACCAGGACTCGAACCTAGAATGACGGTACCAAAAACCGTAGTGTTGCCGATTACACCATGGGGAAATGTCGGTACTCCTGCATTGCCGTTCGACATGACCATAATTGGTTGATGACATCGAGGCGATGTGCAGTTGCGTGCCAACGGCTTGCAAGTTTACACAATCACATGAAGAAATGAAAACCCACGGTCATACACAACGCCATATAACGCATAGCCAGGATTTATTCACACCACACTCGCCATTACCATTAGCCTGGAACTATGAATCCCGGCTCCCCGCACACCGCACGCAACCAGCAGCACAATGGCCGCTATGTTGCTATCGCCAACGCGCTGCAAAACATCGGCGACCAGACGGCCTCAGCCAAAACTGTCTTGCCCTGGTTGTTTACCGCCGCTGGGGTGCCAGCAGCATTTTCGGGTTTGTTGGTGCCGGTTCGTGAGTCGTTAGCCATGCTCCCGCAGGCTGCACTGCGGGGTTGGGTGACATCACAGGACTCTCGGAAACGAATTTGGATGCTGGGCTCACTCGGTCAAGCGCTCTGTGCCACGCTCATGGCAGTCGCTGCATTGGTGCTGAGCGGGACCTCGCTAGGCGTCGCGATCGTGGTGCTTTTAGCCTGCCTAGCGATTTTTCGTTCCTTATCTTCACTCTCTGGGCAAGACGTTTTGGGCCGGGCTGTGAGCAAAGGACAACGCGGCGCGGTCACCGGCACCGCGACCACGCTATCGGGCATCGTCACTATCGCTGTCGGTGGCGCACTGTTGTTCGTTCCCTCCCCAATTCCTATTTGGGTCGGCGCGGTCCTCATTGGGATTGGCGCACTCGGTTGGTGTGTGGCAGCGCTATCTTTCGCGCGTGTCGACGAAAATTTGGATACTCGCTCGGTAAAGAAGGCCATGCAACCAGAGCTTCCCGCCGACGCACTTCCTTGGTTTCGCGATACCTGGCAACTATTACGTGACGACGCTCATTTCCGGCAATTCGTCGTCGTTCGCTCTCTGCTCTTGGTCTCATCACTATCCACTGCATTTATCGTCACACTGAGCGCGCTCAACGACAGCAGTTTCGCCGAATTGGGCGCCTTTGTTTTTGTCTCTGGTCTTTCAGCACTGCTTGCAGGAAGGATTTCCGGGATCTGGTCTGATCGTTCCTCCAGGACCGTGCTGTCCGTCGCCGCAGGCACGGCCTCATTGGTGCTGTTGCTGCTGGTAGCAAGCTCACTGACTCTTCCTCCCGGCTGGAATTCCGTACTATTTCCACTGGGGTTTTTCTTGGTGTCTCTCAGTCACGCCGCCATACGCGTGGCACGTTCGACCTATCTCGTGGACATGGCTGAAGACGACCAACGCACCCGCTATACAGGTGCCGCAAACACACTGATGGGCGTGATTCTGTTATGCGTCGGCGCGTTGTCGTCTGTCATCGCACTCAAAGGCCCTGCTTGGGCGTTGGTATTTTTGTCTCTTATTGGTTTTGCCGGTGTTTGGGCAGCTCGCAAGCTTCCGGAAGTCTCACAAGGCGGCTAAAAACCCACGGTCAACCGCGCATGTGCGAACACATCGTTATGATTGGTGCCATTAGTTAACCCCCATTTGTTCAGGAGTGAATTCTCGCTGTGGCTCAACAATCTTCCTGCGCGGTCATCGTCTTAGCTGCCGGCGCCGGTACACGGATGAAATCTGCGACCCAGAAAACACTGCATGAAATTGGCGGGCGCTCGCTGCTTTCCCATAGTGTGCACGCCGCGGCAGGCTTAAATCCGGACAATGTCGTAGTGGTCGTCGGCCACCAGCGTGAGCAGGTAGTGCCAGCCGTCGACACGCTTGCCGACGAGCTCGGCACAAAGCTGACCACCGCCGTGCAAGAAGAACAACTTGGCACCGGGCACGCGGTGCAATGTGCGATGGCTGGGTTGGATGATTTCCAGGGCACCGTGATTGTCACCAATGCTGATGTGCCGCTACTGCGACCGGAAACCCTCGATCACCTACGCGAGCACCATGAATCCGCACGAGCTGGCGTTACGGTGTTGTCCGTCGAACTTGCCGACGCCACCGGCTATGGCCGCATTGTGCGCGACGATAATAAGCAGGTCACCGCAATTATCGAGCATAAAGATGCTTCGGAAGAAATCCGAGAAATTACCGAAATCAACTCCGGAGTCTTCGCTTTCGACGCCGCCATCCTGCGCGATGCGCTCACACAACTGAACACGGATAACGCGCAGGGCGAGTTATATATCACTGACGTACTGGCTATTGCGCGCGAGGCTGGCCATGGGGTCGGTGCCTATGTCGCAGCTGACGCTGGCGAGCTCGCAGGTGTTAACAACCGCGTACAGCTGGCAGAAGCGGGCAAGGAATTCAACCGCCGCACCGTAGAAGCAGCCATGCTCGGGGGTGCCACCATTGTCGATCCTGCCACCACCTGGATTGGCGCGGATGTCACCGTGGGCCAAGACGTCACCATCCACCCGGGTACGCAGCTGTGGGGAAAAACCTCCATCGCGGACGGCGCGGAAATTGGACCGGACAGCACACTCACAGATGTCGTCGTCGGCAAGAATGCGCGGGTGATCCGTGCCCACGCAGAAAGCTCACGTATTGGCGCAGAGGCGAACGTCGGACCATTTACCTACCTTCGCCCAGGCACAGACTTGGGTAATAACGCCAAGCTCGGTGGTTTTGTAGAGACCAAGAAAGCCACGATCGGCGAAGGTTCCAAGGTTCCGCACCTGACCTACGTGGGTGATGCGACCATCGGTAAACACTCAAATATTGGTGCTTCTTCGGTCTTCGTTAACTACGACGGCGTGAACAAGAATCACACCGTGGTGGGCGATCACGTGCGCACCGGTTCCGACACAATGTTTATCGCACCGGTGACCGTCGGTGATGGCGCCTATTCTGGGGCGGGTACAGTGATTAAAGACGATGTTCCGCCAGGGGCACTGGCCGTCTCGGGTGGTCGCCAGCGCAATATCGAGGGTTGGGTCGCAAAAAAGCGTCCCGACAGCTCCTCTGCGCAGGCCGCACGAGCTGCCGAACAGAGCCACGCTGACAATGGCGAGGCCACTGATGGCAGCACCGACACAGGCAGTGACCAGGGGTCCGAACAAGCGTAGACACCAAAGCAGAAGGGTTAATCCTATGACTGGCAAGATCGCTATGAACCAAAAGAACATGATGGTCTTCAATGGCCGCTCACACCCAGATCTTGGCGAAGCCGTCGCCAAAGAACTCGACACCCACATCACCCCGATGCGCGCTGAAGACTTCGCAAACGGGGAAATCTTCGTGCGCTTCGAGGAATCAGTCCGCGGCGCAGATTGCTTCGTCATGCAATCTCACGCAACCGTCGAGGGTGGCGATCTGAACAAGTGGCTGATGGAACAGCTCATCATGATTGATGCGCTCAAGCGTGGTTCCGCCAAGCGCATCACCGCTATCTTGCCGTTCTATCCATATGCACGTCAGGATAAAAAACACCGAGGTCGCGAGCCAATTTCTGCCCGTCTGATCTCCGACATGCTGCAAACTGCCGGTGCTGACCGTCTGGTGTCGGTAGACCTACACACCGACCAGATCCAGGGCTTCTTCGATGGTCCGGTGGACCACATGCACGCGATGCCTGTGCTAACTGACTACATCAAAGAGCACTACCCAACCGAAAACATGTGCATCGTTTCTCCGGACGCGGGCCGTGTCAAGGTCGCCGAGAAATGGGCGAACGTTCTCGGCGGCGCCCCAATGGCGTTCGTGCACAAAACCCGCAGCGTCGATGTTGCCAACGAAGTCGTTGCAAACCGAGTCGTCGGTGATGTCAAGGGTAAAGACTGCATCTTGGTCGACGACATGATTGATACTGGCGGCACCATTGCTGGTGCAGCCAAGATTTTGAAGGATGAAGGCGCCAAATCTGTGGTGGTCGCGTGTACCCACGGCGTATTTTCCGGCCAAGCGCGCGAAAAGCTGTCCACTTGTGGTGCCGAAGAAGTCATCACCACTGACACCATCCCGCAATCGACCGAGGGCTGGGACAACCTCACCGTTTTGTCCATTGCTCCGTTGCTGGCACGCACCATCAACGAAATCTTTGAAAACGGTTCCGTAACGACACTGTTCGAAGGGTCTGCGTAATGAAAAGCTTTGACGAATTCCGTGGGAAAGTAGCCTTGGTCACCGGCGGTGGCTTCGGTATTGGTGAAGAAATCTGCTACGAATTGGGTGAATTAGGCACCCACGTTGTAGTCGCCGACACCACCGAACACGCACCGTCCGCCGTCGCAGAAAAGATCCGTGACAACGGGGGCTCGGCCTATGCCATTGACATCGACATGACTGCCGAGTCTGACTACAAGGCTGCTGTGCACACCGCCGTGGAGCAATTCGGTGGCTTGCACTACGCGGTTAATTCGCCAGGCTACGGTGGCGAAGGTGAATACACAGGGAAGATGAACGGTCGACAATGGCGCGATTTGATCGACCTCAACTTGAACGGTGTAGCCTACGCTATGCGTCATGAAATTGATCAGTTCTTGGACATGGACGTGACTTCAGAATGCTCCATCGTCAACGTCGCCTCGGTGCACGGTCTCGTTGCCGCCAAGGGAAAGGCGGCTTATTCTGCCGCCAAACACGGTGTGATTGGTCTGACGCGTTCTGCTGCTGTGGAATACGGTTCCAAGGCGATTCGCGTGAATGCGGTCTGCCCGGGCTATATCCGCAATGCCCTGTTGGCTAACTTCATGGACGAAGATGAGTTGACCAAGCTGATCAACGATCACCCTCTGGGTCGGCTGGGCTCTGTACGGGAAGTAGCAGCGATGGTGTTGTTCTTGCTGTCGTCCAATGCCTCGTTTATTACCGGCAGCGCACAGACTGTCGACGGCGGATACACCGCCGTTTAACCCCGCTGCTGCGCTGCCTAGCCAGTACTTTAACGGTGGCTGAATGGTAATTGCCGAGCGCAGCATTTCTTAGCTAGCACGCTTTTTGCTATGATGGCTCTCGTCTCGGCGAGGGCCATGCATTTTGGCCGTTATCGACGCGATCTACACTTACCCCGGTAGCTCCCCGGTCGTGGATGTGCCCTTGCCTATGCACGTTTGTCCACAGTATAAATTTTTTCACCGCACTGAGGAGTTATCCATTATGGCTGAAAAGACACCTATTCTTGCAGCACAACCACGCACCGAATTCGGCAAGGGCGCTGCCCGTCGTCTGCGTCGTGAGTGGCGCGTGCCTGGCGTTCTGTACGGCTCCAACACCGAGCCAATCCACTTCTCTGTAGATCTGCTGGAACTGCAGACGATGATTCGTTACAACGGCTTGAACGCCGTTTTGGAGCTGGAAGTTGATGGCGAAAAGCACCTGTCCATGGTGAAAAACGTCGACCAGAACGTTTTGACCCTCGACGTTGACCACGTAGACCTGCTGTCCATTAAGCGCGGCGAAAAGGTCGAGGTTGAAATTCCAGTTACCATCACCGGCGAGCCTGCCGCAGGCATGATGTTCATCCAGGACAACGACGTCCTGCTGGTCGAGGCCGACGTTCTTTCCATTCCGGAAGAGATCGAAGTTTCCATCGAAGGCGCAGAAGACGGCACAGTTATCACTGCAGCTGAGCTGGATATGCCTGGCAACACCACGCTGGTAGCAGAAGAAGACACCGTCATCGTTTCCGTCATGGAGCCACAGGAAGACGAAGAACTCGAGGCTGCTGCTGCCGCTGCCGAAGAAGGCGGCGCCGATGCTGGTGCAGACTCCGAAGAGGAAGCCGACGAGGAGACCCCTGCAGATCGTCTGGACCCTGACACTGAGTCCTCCGACGATAACTAAAATCGAGGACGAATAAGATCGACGCCGAGTAACGTCGGCAAGTAAACACGAAAGCCGAGCCCCAACCATGCCCGCTGCACCTGCTTTTTCTCAGCATTCCAGCGTTCTTGTGGTTGGGCTTGGTAACCCTGGTGCTCGTTATGCAGACACCCGGCACAACATCGGTTACCGCGTTGTGCAGGAATTAGCAGAAACTACTGCTTTTCAACCGGTGCCTTTTAGTTTGCATAAACGCACCGGGGCTTTTGTTGCTGAAATGCCAGCTAGTGCGCTAGGTGCCGGGGCACCGAAGCTAGTTTTGGCGCGTACCGCCACACCGATGAATACCTCTGGTGGCGTGGTTAATGCCTTAGCAACGTACTTTCGTATCGCCCCGGCGGGAATCGTTGCCGTGTACGACGATATGGAACGTGATTTTGGATCTTTTACCCTAAAACACAGCGGCGGCGATAAAGGCCATAACGGCTTGAAATCGATTACGAAAGCATTGGGCACGAAAGATTATGCGCGTTTGAGCATCGGGATTGGACGCCCACCCGGGAGAATGGATGCTTCTTCGTTTGTGCTGGGAAGGTTTTCTGGTGCCCAAGAACACGAGCTGGATTTCGTGATTCCAGATGCTGCTGATTATCTCCGGCGGGAACTACTCTAGATTCACAACCGTGAATCAATCACAACCGTGAATCATCAGAGCCACACAGGAATCAGAGCCACGAATCGCAGAAATGAATCACGCTTAGCCGGTATAGTGGGAAAACGACTGCACAGTTGCACCCAAAACGAGGAGTTCCCTTGAGTTTCGAATCCATTTCGGATGTCGTCCAACATATCGAAGATGAAGACATTAAATTCGTCGACATTCAATTTACCGATCTTCCAGGTGTAGAGCACCACTTCAGCATCCCTGCCTCGGAGTTCACTGAGGAGGCAGCAGAAGAAGGACTGGCTTTCGACGGCTCCTCGATCCGCGGGTTTACCACTATTGATGAATCCGACATGATGTTGCTGCCGGATCCGCACTCGGCAGTGGTAGATCCATTCCGCAGCACAAAGACGCTGAACATTAAGTGCTTTGTGCACGATCCGTTTACCCGCGAGCCATTCTCGCGTGACCCACGCACTACCGCCCGCAAGGCCGAGGAATATTTGCAGTCCACCGGCATTGCCGATACCTGCTTCTTCGGTGCCGAGGCCGAATTTTATCTGTTCGACAAGGTGCGTTTCGATACCTCGACCAACGCCGGTTTTTACGAAGTGGATTCCGATGAGGGCTGGTGGAACACCGATAAGGAAACCACCATCGATGGGCTTCCAAACCCTGGTTACAAGACGCGCCCGAAGGGTGGCTACTTCCCTACCGCTCCTTATGACCAGTCCGTGGAAATCCGCGATGCCATGGCTTTGAACCTAGAAAAGGTGGGCTTTGAGCTAGAGCGTTTCCACCACGAGGTCGGCTCCGGTGGGCAGCAGGAAATTAACTACCGCTTTTCCACCTTGCTGCACTCTGCAGACCAGATTCAGCTGTTTAAATACGTCATCAAAAACACTGCGTTTCAGCACGGCAAGACAGCAACGTTCATGCCGAAGCCGGTAGCAGGTGACAACGGTTCGGGCATGCACGCACACCAGTCCCTGTGGAAAGATGGTTCCCCACTGTTCCATGACGAAGACGGCTACGCTGGTTTGTCCGATATGGCCCGCTACTACATCGGCGGCATTCTGGAGCACGCAGGCGCGGTTCTGGCATTCACCAACGCGACACTGAACTCCTACCACCGTCTAGTCCCTGGTTTCGAGGCTCCAATCAACTTGGTCTACTCCCAGCGCAACCGTTCGGCAGCCGTGCGTATTCCCACCACCGGCAACAACCCGAAAGCGAAGCGTTTGGAGTTCCGCGCACCAGACCCTTCGGGTAACCCGTACTTGGGCTTTGCGGCGATGATGATGGCTGGTATCGACGGTATTAAAAACCGGATCGAACCACACGCACCAGTGGATAAAGATCTTTACGAGCTACCTCCAGAAGAAGCCCAGGATATCCCGACCGCTCCAACCTCGTTAGAAGAATCACTGAAGGCTCTGCGGGAAGACAACGAGTTCCTGACCGAGGGCGATGTCTTCACCGAAGACCTCATTGATACCTACATCAAGTACAAGTACGATGAGGAAATCACTCCGGTTCGCCTGCGCCCAACGCCGCAGGAATTCGAGATGTACTACGACTGCTAGGCACCACGCTTCACGCGCCAGCGCCCCACTCTCGGTGGGGCGTTTTTGGTTGGCTATCATCTCGCGGAAACTCAACCACCGATTTTTAGGTGATCTCTTTCCGCTGCTGCATCGCGGCCGTACAGATCAGCTTGGCTCACCCAAAACGGGGGCGCTATATCCCGGAAAAAATCACAGAATTTTGGTACTCCTATTCTTTACAGGCCCCTTTTAGTAGGCTGAGAATTAGATACAAAATTAGGCCTGCCTTAATGTATCTGTCATTGTCTAACGCTGACTAACGCTGACTAGCACTGTCTAACGTTGACTAACGCCGTCTAACGCTGGTGGGCCTTAAAGAAAGGACTCACCATGCCCCGTACCTCCTCAAACACCGATGGCAAGACAAATCCACTTCCCTACGCGCAGCGCCGCGCAGAAGATGCGCCCGGACATTGGCTGCTTGCACGGCTCGGAAAACGCGTACTGCGCCCAGGCGGATTAGAGCTCACCCGCGCATTACTACAGAATGCCAAGCTCACTGACGCTGACGTCGTCGAACTTGCTCCCGGGTTGGGACGCACCGCCAGCGAGATTCTCACGCACCAGCCAGCCAGCTATATTGGCGTCGAAAAAGACGAAGATGCTGTGCGCATTACTGGCGACATCGTCAAGGACACCGGCCGCATGGTACACGCAGATGCGGCAGATACCGGCATTCCCGATGCTCATGCAGATGTCGTTATTGGCGAAGCGATGTTGACGATGCAGTCGCCCACCGGCAAGCAAAAAATCGTACAAGAAGCAGCCCGAATGCTACGCCCCGGTGGCAGGTACGCCATCCACGAACTTGGTCTGCAACCCGACGACCTCGACGATGAGTTCAAAACCGAGTTGCGCAAGAATCTCGCCCGCGTAATTAAGGTTAATGCCCGGCCGCTGACCATTGCTGAGTGGACCGAGCTTCTCGAAAACGCTGGCTTAGTCGTCGAATGGACAGATACCGCGCCAATGGCGCTGCTAAAAATGCGCCGTAATCTTGCCGACGAAGGCCTGCTCGGTACGTTGCGCATCATAAAAAATGCGCTGCGCGATAAGGATGCCAGGCGCCGAATGCTGGCGATGCGCAAGCTTTTCAGCCAACACAGCGATGTCTTGCGCGGTGTGGCTCTGGTGGCCAGGAAACCCGAGTAACAACCACAAGAAAGCCTGGTGAAAAAATCACACGATTTCTACCATGCCAATAACGTGTATTGGATAAAATGGTGGATGGATCTAGCCATAGAAAGGATGAGCAATGACCTATGTAAACATCTCCGCGCTAACCTTCCCGGCAGGTGCCGGCGAAGAAATCGAGCAGCGCTTCGCACAACGCGCAAAGGGCGTCGACAAGGCCGAAGGTTTTGAAAGCTTTGAACTGCTCCGCCCGGTTTCCGGCGAAGATCGTTACTTCGTGATCACCCGCTGGGATAGCCAAGAAAACTACCAGAAGTGGTCAGACGCTCGCCCAGCAGGCAACCACACAGAAGACGAAAAGCGCGGCATGTCTGTCGACGTATTGGGCTTTGAATCCATCCAGCTGGAAAGCTAACCCAAGAACAGGCTAACCACGCAAACACAAAACGAAGCCGCGGGTCCAATCTCGGATCCCGCGGCTTTGATCAGCACTGGCACTAGTACCAGTGCATCAACTCCCCGCGACTTACAGCTCGCTGATTGGGCTGCGGTGCGGCAGCACACGTGGCCCGCTTGCCCGCAATATCTTCAACGAAGCGTACTACCTGGTTGGAGTAACCATACTCGTTGTCATACCAGACGTAAACCACCAAGTGTTTGGTGCCATTGGCAATCGTCGCCAAGCCATCAACCACACCGGCTTTAACGGAGCCCACAAAGTCCGAGGAGACCAATTCCAGGTTCAACACAGCCATCGAAACATTCGCGGTTGGCACACGGATGGCATTACCGGTGAGCTTGCCCACTGCCCACAAACGGCAGGCATGGTTTATAGCTACTTAGGCTAAAGAATGATCTATTCCGTGGTTGTATCACCCACCCCTGTGAGGGCCCAGCCATCATAATTAACCTCAAAAATCAGAGGCAGGTCTGCCGGTAACCATCCACGATAACCAAAGTATTCCGGGGCCCTATGGGAGCACAAAGTAACATCTAGCCTATCGAGCACGTCAAAATCAACGTCACCGTCGGCATCTTTCAGGTACACCACCTCTTGAATGTCGTAGCTGCCTAAGTCATAAGCCTCATCAGGCTCCAGACCCTGATGTTCGGAAATATCATCAACACTGGAGTATGGACATTGGACACCAAATTCTACCCAATGCTGACCATAAGCATCGCGAACCGAGATAGTAACCGCCCCCCAGATTCACTTGCAGCTGGTAACGCTTGTTCAATTTCGCTTGAACAAGCCACCAAGAATGCCATCAAAGACAACGCAAGGAACGCTTTACCCTGCCCAAACCTCAAGGGAAAACGGGAAGAATATCTCATTTCGGCAATGTCTTTAGCAAAGATGCATTTACACCTTCTGCTTGCTCAATTTGTTCAACAGAAACTTCAGTGTGAGGAAATTCAGAAACTTCCTCTTTCACAGCACTATTTATCGTTTCTTCAACCACTTTCTCCATCTCATTTATAAATTCGTCTGTTAAAATCTCATTCTCTGCCCCTGGGCACGAGACGGAGGGACTATTAGCAGTGACAGCATCGTAAGCATCTCCGCTCTGACCTTCCCGGCAGATGCCCGCCCGGCAGGCAACCACGCAGAAGACGAAAAACGCGGGATGCCTGTCGACGTATTGGACTTTGAATCCATCCAGCTGGATTAGAGTTCGCTGATTGGGCTGCGGTGCGGCAGCACACGTGGCCGCTTGCCCGCAATATCTTCAACGAAGCGTACTACCTGGTTGGAGTAGCCATACTCGTTGTCGTACCAGACGTAGACCACCAGGTGTTTAGTGCCATTGGCAATCGTCGCCAAGCCATCAACCACACCGGCTTTAACGGAGCCCACAAAGTCCGAGGAGACCAATTCCGGATCGTTGACGTAGTCCACCTGCTGGCGCAGGTTCGACAGCAGCGCCACCTTGCGCAGGTAGTCGTTGACCTCGTCCTTGGTCACCTCAGTTTCCAGTTCCAGGTTCAACACCGCCATCGACACATTCGGGGTAGGAACACGGATAGCATTACCGGTGAGCTTGCCTTCGAATTCTGGAAGCGCTTTCGATACCGCCTTGGCAGCACCGGTTTCGGTGAGCACCATATTCAAACCAGCAGCCCGTCCACGACGGTCACCCTTGTGGTAGTTATCGATCAGGTTCTGGTCGTTAGTAAACGAGTGGGCGGTTTCCACGTGACCGTGCGCGACGCCGTAGCGATCGCCCAGTGCCTTGAGCACTGGAGTAATACCGTTGGTGGTACATGATGCTGCAGACAGCACCTTGTCATCGTCGTTAATGCTGTCTTCGTTGATGCCGAAAACGACGTTCGGGATATCGCCTTTGCCCGGCGCCGTCAACAAGACACGGTCTGCGCCCTTGGCTTCCAGGTGCTGCGACAAGCCCTTACGATCACGCCATGCTCCGGTGTTGTCAACGATGATGGCGTCATTGATGCCGTATGCGGTGTAGTCGATGTCCTGTGGCGCGTTGGCGTAGATGACCTGGATTTTGGTGCCGTTTGCCCAGATGATGTTGTTTTCTTCATCCACGGAAATGGTGCCGTTGAATTCGCCATGCACGGAATCACGGCGCAGCAACGAGGCGCGTTTAATGATGTCACCCTCACCCTTGGAGCGGACGACGATAGCACGCAGACGCACACCGCCATAGGAGGCTTCACGTTCGACGAGAATGCGCGCGAGCAGACGACCGATACGGCCGAAACCGTAGAGGACAACGTCGGTGGGCTCGACGTTGGTGCGTCCGCCGATGACTTCTTCCAGCTCTTGGTGCAGGTATCCAGAAAGATCAGTAGCACCGGATTGCGCAAATCCAACGGCCAAGCGCCCGACGTCGATCGATGCAGTACCCAAATCCATCGAGGTGAGTTCGCGCAGCACTGGCAGGGTTTGGTCCAGCGGCAAGTCTTCTTCGATGACCTGGTGCGCACGTTCGTGGGCTTTGATGATGTCAATGTCGGTGACGCTAATCAGCAGACGACCAAAAATAGAGGTCACAACGTTGTTGTTGCGGTGCAGTGAGCTGATCAGTGGTATCATCTCCTGCGCCAGCGCGATGCGTTCATTCCAGTTGTCGTGTCCTACCTCGGCGGGCTGATTCACAGTCATCTTCCTTTACGCGGGGGTATCGGGGTGCAAAATTACAACCTACATCCTACCCCGATTTTGGTTACTACCCCCGTAATTGGGCAAGAATGTCGGCCACACTTCCCTGCCGAATCTTGTCGACGTCTTCGCCGACCAAGCAATATGCCACCCGCGGATCATTCTCCTGCCGCAGTGGCGCCAGCAATGAGTTCAACAGCGGATACATCGCAGGCACATCGTCATGGTGTTCGCGAATAAATTCCGTCTCGAGGCCACGTGCGACCCGGCCGGAAAACGCCCGGGTCGCCACCGAACGGCCCCCGGAATGCAGTAGGGTGCGATTGAACTCACTGGTGCCGGGTTCGTCGGCAAGCAAAAATGCCGAACCACAACTAACCGCTTTCACCCGGGGAAGCTGCAGCAACTCGCGAGCATCGTCGGCCGTACGCACCCCACCGGCAGCCACGAGTTGGGCATTAACACCAGCCAGCGACATCGTCTCAATGAGATCAACCAACCCCAGCCCGGACGGTTGTTCTTCCACCGACCAGGTTCCGCGGTGGCCACCAGCGGCTGGGCCTTGCACGATCAGAACATCGACACCTGCATCTTGTGCGCTCAAGGCGTCTTCAATGCTGGTGACCGTCACCCAGGCCTCAATACCAGCCTTATGCAGGCGACTAATTTCTACAGCACTGAAGCACCCAAACGTCGAACTGACTACTGCCGGTGGATTATCGGCAGATATGACAGCGTCCAACTTGTCCTGCCAACCATTGCTGTAGTCCACGTTCGGAAGCTGGTCCGCTACCGCGTAGTCGCGCTGTAATTGTTGGTGAAAATCGTTAATCTGTCCGGTAATTTTCAGCGGGGTTTGTGGGGCAAATAAGTTCACCCCATAACGCACCCCCGAATCAATGCTGGCAAGCATGTCCTGCACGCGATCTACCGGAGTGGTTCCGAACGCCAGAAAACCGAAGGATCCGGCGTTATCGGCCGCGGTGACAAGCTGCGGTGTGGACGGCCCGCCTGCCATAGGAGCAATCAGGATGCGTGATTCCAGCTGGCGTAATAATTCCGACATATTTGCCAGGCTAATGCAGATCACTGGCTTGCAGCAGCCAGTAGAGAAAACCCCTGCAATAATGAGACACTGGGCGGGTGAATATTGTGCGCAACCTGTTATCAAAAGTTTTCGGACGCAATACCGAAGGCGCTAATGACTCAATCTCCAACCCAGCCGACGGTGGCTATCAGAGTGCAACGACCCAACAACCGGTATTGAATCTTGCTGACGTCACTGCAGAGTGGCTAATCGTCGGCTTGGGTAATCCGGGGCAAAAATATGCGGCCACACGTCACAACGTGGGCTATATGGTGGTCGACGATCTGCTGGCCGAATCCGGCGAGACCTTGCAACCTATTAAAGATGTGCAAGCTTTCGGCGCCACCATCGAAGCAGGCGAGGAAACCGCCCTGGTGCTGCGGACTGCGAGTTTTATGAATAATTCTGGCCCGGCGATTGCCGACGTCGCCCAACGCTTAGGCATCCCGGCCGAGCGAGTGCTGCTTATTCACGATGAATTAGACCTGAAAGAGCACAAAATCCGCCTCAAACAAGGCGGAAATGAAGCCGGACATAACGGCCTAAAATCCACGACTGAGCACCTGGGCACCCGTGATTATCCGCGGGTGCGCATGGGGGTGGGTCACCCCGGGAAAGGAAATGACATCATCGCCTGGGTGCTGGGTCCGGTCCCAGCAGGGGCTGGTTTTGATGAGTTTATTGCCACCGGCGCCGAGGCTGCCCGACTGATCGTGGCCAAGGGGCTAGGGGCCGCGCAAAACGAGATTCATTCTCGCTAACTAGCTGTTAGCGCCAGCCTTGGTGACCTGATCCAAAATCTTATCCAGGCCAGCTTTTTCCGCATCGGATGCGCGGAATTCACCGTTAGCTTCTTCCGGGTATGCAGTGTTCAGGTCGATGTTGACGTCTTCGTCGGCAAGCTGCATATCCAGCATGCCACTGACGACGGTACGCCAGGTCGCGGTCGAGCCCTTACCAGCCTGCGAGTAACCGTAGCCGACGAAACCGATTGGCTTGCCCTGCCATTCTTGGCCAAGCTGGTCGAAGGCATTTTTCATTGGGCCAGGTACAGTGCCGTTATATTCCGGTGTCACAAAAACGAAGCCGTCGTACTGAGCGATTACTTTGGCCCACTGCTGGGTCTTAGGGTCACCGTACTCACCATTGGCCATGGCAGGGACGGTATCTGCGGCCAAAAATGGCAGGTCGTGATCCTGCAGGTCGATGATTTCGTAGTTGTGGCCGTCATTGCGGCTAGCTGCGTGCTCGTGCACCCAGTGGCCGATCGCTTCACCAGCGCGGCCTGCACGGATCGAACCAATAAAGACACCAATATTCACGATTACCTCCTAGAAATAACGAAGTTGATACAACAACAATAAAACGACTCTAGTTGACCTGTCAACAACATCTTTCTAAACAACTTCTTGGTATTCCTAAAAAGCCGATCCACCTCGGCACGCACATCACCGAACCATTAGACTGTTCAACCATGACCACTGCTGTTTCCTCCCCTGCCCACGAGGCCTCGCGCCGCCGCACCTTTGCTGTGATCGCTCACCCCGACGCGGGTAAATCAACGCTAACCGAGGCTCTGGCACTACACGCACACATCATCACAGAAGCTGGTGCGGTGCACGGCAAAGGAAACCGCAAAGCCACCGTGTCTGACTGGATGGACATGGAAAAAGACCGCGGGATTTCCGTGGCCTCTTCCGCGCTGCAGTTCAACTATTCCCCGGAAGGCCACGACGGCGAACCGTATGTGATCAACCTGGTCGATACCCCCGGACACGCGGATTTTTCGGAGGACACCTACCGCGTTCTCACCGCCGTCGACGCGGCAGTCATGCTCATCGACGCCGCCAAAGGCCTAGAGCCGCAAACATTGAAGCTATTCCGCGTGTGTAAAGCTCGCGGTTTGCCAATTGTCACAGTGATCAACAAGTGGGACCGGGTTGGCCGCGAACCTTTGGAGCTTGTCGACGAAATCGTCAACGAAATCCAGCTCCAGCCCACACCGCTATACTGGCCGGTTGGTGAAGCCGGTGACTTCCGCGGGCTCGCCCACATTAACGACGACGGTGAAGCTGATAACTACATCCACTTCATCCGCACCGCCGGTGGCTCCACCATCGCACCGGAAGAGCACTACTCACCGCAGCAAGCCGGCGAAAAAGAAGCCGAGGCGTGGGAAACGGCGGTGGAAGAAGCCGAGCTTTTGGCCGCCGACGGCGCGCTACACGATCAAGACCTATTCGAACAGTGTGTGACCTCGCCGTTGATTTTCGCCTCCGCGATGTTGAACTTCGGCGTACACCAAATTCTGGACACGTTGTGCGCAATCGCCCCGCAACCAGGTAGCCGCGAGTGCGACCCCAAGGTAGTGGAAAAAGCCACAGGGGCCATCGCCGAAACTCGCGAGGTGGCCGACGATTTCGCCGGCGTCGTGTTCAAAGTGCAAGCCGGCATGGACCGCAACCACCGCGACACCCTAGCCTTTATGCGCGTGGTCTCTGGCGTCTTCGAACGCGGCATGCAGGTCACGCACGCGCAATCTGGGCGCAGCTTCTCGACGAAATACGCACTGACCGTTTTCGGCCGCACCCGCGATACCGTTGAGGCCGCCTATCCTGGCGATATCGTCGGATTGGTCAACGCGGGATCGCTGGCTCCTGGCGATACCATCTATTCGGGCAAGAAGATCCAGTTCCGCCCGATGCCGCAGTTTGCTCCGGAAAGTTTCCAGACCCTGCGAGCAAAATCGCTGGGCAAATACAAGCAATTCCGCAAAGGGCTGGAGCAACTGGATGCCGAAGGCGTCGTCCAGATCCTGCGCAACGAACTGCGCGGCGACGCTGCCCCTGTGATGGCAGCCGTTGGCCCGATGCAGTTCGAAGTCATGCAGGCCCGCATGGAGGTCGAATACAACGTGGAAACCGTCGTCGAGCCCGTACCTTATTCGGTAGCACGACGCACCGACGCGGCCTCAGCTGAAGAATTAGGCCGCCAGCGCGGAGTGGAAATTTTCACTCGCACCGACGGCGAATTGATTGCGCTGTTCGGCGATAAATGGAAGCTCGCGTTCGTACAAAAAGAACACCCAGAGCTGACCATGGAGCCGTTGGTAGCCGATTAGATATCGGCCCGCGCTGCGTATAAGTCGACTAGTATAGCTCGACCGCCCGCAAGTCGATACTGCCATCACCAGTGATTTCCAATTGGCTAATCGGGCGGTTCTTTACTGGTTCCGGCAAGCTAATCCTTAAGGTACGTATCCAATATTCGCCATTGCTGGTTTCCGTGGTGGCATCTTTCAATACCGGGTTGGGTGTCGGCACTGGGATTGGGTGTCGGGAACCATCGTCCATGATCGCGGTAATTTCCAGCTTGGTTTCTTTCTTGCCGTCTTCCCGGCTGCCAGTAGGCATCATGTGCATGCTCAGTGCATCCGCGCCTGCAGAACTCACCGGAACCACCGCGGGGGGTTTAGTCAAGTGCACGCGAGCATTGACAGAAGCGGAATTAACGATTCCCAGGTCCACGAAATCGCAGCGGTCGTCATATTGCACCGGGTTCATAGACGGATAAATCCGACAGAATTTGGCCTCGCTTCCCGGCAGTTGCGCTTCTGGTTCTGAAGCAATCCATTGCTCTGCAGCGGCCGGGGTGGCAGCATACACGCTCACTTCTCTGCCTGCGAGCTCAGCGGGTAATTCATCGTCGGCGTCCAAGGGATACGGCCCGTCTTGACCACGGAGAGTTTGATCAAACCAAAGCCGGAGAGCTTCCGCTAAAAATTCCTCATGCTCTGCAGCACCAATGTCGCTCATTTCGCCATCATCGATGCGGTCGTCGAATTCCCGCTGAGATAAAACGCGGTTAATGTAGTTGTGCCCAAGCCCTGAAACAATAAAGTTTAAGGCTGCCGTGTTTCTGTCCTGCCCCACGTATTCTGGTAACCAGTCAGCTGCGGCCTGGGAAGTATCCTCATCTGCTTGCCCATAAATGGTCAAAGTAGGCACATCGGCGGGAGCTGGGGAAAAGTTATCTTCTGGAGATTCTGGCACATGGTAGAACCCGCCATAGCTGGCCAAAGATACCTCAGGCCACATTTCTGCAGCCTTATTTCCTAGCAATGCAGAACGCGAGTGCATAAACACACCAGTGCGAGAAAAATCCGTCATGCCCGCAAGGCTGTCATCTAAGTGCTGCGACTGGCCCTGGTTCGCTGCCTCCAGTTCCCCACGAATGGCACCTACCACACCCGCCCAGGCTTCCACCTGGTCATATGGTTGCGTGGGGCTTTCTGGCGCCCACAACGGGCCTAAATCAGGAACGACGACGGTATATCCGGCCTCTGCGAGATCCTCTGCCAAATAGTGCATTCCGCGATCTACACGTACCTCATCTACCCCTTCTGGGCACGGGTAGGCGAAAGTATCATCAGCGCAATTAAATGTGCGCAAATGATTCACTACCACCAGCGGAGCATTGCTGTGCCCCGCCGTTGTCACGCTGCCGCGGACGGGTAAATGTATGTCGGGAGAAACCTGGTAATCTTCCAACGCAAATTCATAGGTGGTGGCAGTGGTTTTTTCCGTGGGCGTGGTAGTTTCTGCAGCCGTATCCTGCCCCGTTGTTGCCTGTTCTGGCGCTGCCTTCAGCGCGTCGCCAGTATCAGACGGAGCCGAACAAGCCCCGAGCAGCAAAGTAGTACCTGTCAACACAGCTAAAATACTCGAACGCATGACAAACAATTCTACCGGCACGGAGGGTTTCCGAACCTCTAAGGCAAACAGAAGCGGAACAATGTAGTCGTAGGAAATAATTCTTAAATTAAATTCGCTTCCTTTAACCAGTCAGGGTCCTTTAACCGGTCAGAAATTCTTCCCATTGCGGCCATTCTTTTTCCGTTTGGATCTGGCCCATCCGGTAGCTGTGCAACAGTTTTTCGGCATCGCGTTCCGTTGATTCCACGGACAAATCCGTCGGAAAGAACAATTGCGCACGGCCTTGTTTCTCCAAAGTAAGCAGGCGATCTTTCGCGGCATTGTATTTATCCGGTCGTTCAATCATGGCTTTGGCCACGGCTGGGTGTTTAAAAAATGCCCGACGTAAAAAGCCCTCACGCTGCGTGGCTGGGCGCACATAGTCGCGGGGCTTCGTCGCCAAGAAAAGAATCTTTCTAAAACCAGCTTGCTCGGCCTCATTGACCACAACTCCACCGGAATCTCCCAATGCACCATCGACAAACGGCACGTCGTCGATCAAGCGCATCGGCATGATCAGAGGCAGTGTGGATGAGGCACGTACGCGCATCATCAGATCCGGCAAGCTTGGCATGTCCTCCCGGCCCCAGTTGACGGTCTCTCCGGTATCGGCACGTGTGGCACTGATGCAGACTTGTGCCGACGATTCCGTGAATGTTTTCCAGTCGAACGGGAGATCTTTGTCGGCAGCTTTTTCGTAGATAAATTCTGCATTGAAATATCCCCGACCGCGCAAGAAATGACTCAACCCGCCAAACGAGGGGTTGTTCGCAAAATCCGTAAACGAACTGCGCGCGCGTTCTTTATCACCGGAGAGGAAATTCACGGTGTGTGAGGCACCAGCGGATACGCCACCGACCCAGCCAAATTGCACTTGTTTTTCCAGCAGGTGCACAATGCTGGCGGCGGTATAGGAATTACGCATTCCCCCGCCTTCAATCACTAAAGCTATATCTCGTGCGTCGATCATCCTTGCCCATAATAGTCGCGAGCTCGTGAAATTGTGACTAAAAGTGATTCACCATTAACCGGTTAGAATGACCGCATGGGACTATTCGACCTGCTACGCGGTTCTACTAAGCCCGCTCTCACCCAGCTTCCGGATACTGCACGCCACGTAGGCGTCGACAAGCTGGCAGTGCACACGGCAGAAGAAATGGTGATCATCACAGGATCGGTGCAGGTAGCAGGAATCATTCTGGACGCCGCCCACAATAATCACGCTGCGGTGGTTGCGGGGCCCAATGCGCAGATTGTACTAGTGCCGACGAAAACTGATGATCTGCCGGTACACGACCCGAACAATGGTTGGCTGCTTCCACTAAGCCCCGCGCTCCGTTCTGCAATCACCCAGCACTTGGCACCTACACCATGTGAACTGGAACTGACCGAACGCGTCGGCATAATTATTGAATAAAAGCGAACATATACGAGCGCTTAGACCCCGAGTGCGCCGAGCACGATTAACAGCACGCCCACGCTATAGCCTGCAGCCTTGCTCAAAAGCTCAGTACTGTGTGACGCCTTAGTAAAAAGCCGCCCAATAGGCGAATTCGGAGCAATGCGGACCCAACCGACGAGCAAAGCGGCGATGATCGGCAGCGACAGCGCGATGCTGGCATAGAGCGCCACCCCGGCCCCCAGCATCGCTGGTGCAGGATGCAAGGCTGCCAGCACGATCAACCCGGCAAAAAATGGTCCAGAAGTCGCCGATTGCACTACGCCGAGGCCAAATCCGGTCCAAAACGTCATCGGGGATGGCCGCTGCAGCCCGCCGAGCAAACGCCCGACCACCGCCGGCGGTTTCCCCTTCGAAATCCACGTACCCAGCAGCGTGATCACACCAACGGCCATCAACGTCAGTCCGAAGGCCGCCGAGTCCAGGATTTTCTGCATCAGTTCGCCAAAGCCAGAAAATACGACGGTCACCAGCAAAGCCAGCGCAAAAACCCCGCACCAGTTGCCTGCGACCAACAGCGGTGTGACCTTTTTGTACATTCCAGCTGGCAGCAGCACACCTAGGGCAACGATCACTGCGATGGACAAGACATTGATCGAGTCCATGAAAGCGTAGCTGACGGCGTAAAGCATGGTGGACACTTTACAGTGCATGGTTGGCAGCTCACTGATAGATCCAGCCCTGGGTGAGACTGGCCTGGATGAGACTGACCTAGGTGAGACAGCCGATCAGGGGTTGGCTTGTAGACTCAATGCTATGCTTTCTGCCCCGCGCACAGTCACCGATATCGCGACCGATGGTTTCCTGGCTCAGGCCGATTGTATGGCCTTATTCCGCACCCGTTTCGGCGAGATTTCCCACGTGCAACTGACTGTAGCCTCAGACCGCCGCCCTGCCGGGCATCCGGGACGCAATACTGCAAAGGACTCGCTTGTCGACGACTGGGACCGGCCAGTTACGGTCTCTTTTACAAGCACAAACAGCAAGCAAAGAGTAAAGTTGTCCGGTACCTGGGTCGCGACTATGGTCGGCGACCAGTGGTACTGGCAGACCACTGCGGTCGTGGATTGTGCAACGGATATCCCCGAATTGGATCCACAGCAGGTACAGACGGCAAGTGATCAGCTGCTGACTGCTGCGCGCACGGTGTTTCGTAATATTCCAGCAGTATTGGTTCCGCTTACTGGGAAATCTCGCTCAGATGAGCCGCAGTGCTTCGCTGTGGTCATGATTGTAGATTTTGCTAAGGCAGGACCAGTTCCACGGGCACTGACGCATGGTCTGGCGCAACTGCCCGAAGGCTACGACACCGTGCGTGCTCTGCAGGGGTTTGCGGTGGCGCGTGATCTTGAATTTCATGACAATGCAGACTTCGCAGAGGTAATCTACATGGGATCCGGTGACAAGCGGATCGTGGTAGCTGTTCGGGATGGTGTTGCCATCGATGTCTCCACGTCCCCGGCGGATGCGCAGGCACCAGTACAGCCCACGATCGACGAGCTCGTCAGCCACGGGCAACAGCACATCGAGCAATATTCTGACGAGTTCAGCGCACCTACACCCACTACTTCCGGAGTCTCAGGACCTGCCGGAGCTGCCGGCGTCGAAGGCGGCTGGGCTCTTGCGACTATCAAGAATGAAACCTGGACCTGGGCCTGGGCCGATCCCAACCTGGCAGGTACCCTAGGAGCACAAGAAAGCCGCAAGATCTTGGATTTTGGTATCAACAACGGCGTGCTTGATTTCGTCCGGCCGCATCTTAGTCTGCGCCGGATGCGCCACTGTTTGCGAAATACATATGGGCCGAAAACCGATAATTACCGCAGCACCGTGGCATCGGCTGCTCACAACTATGCGGATGTCATCACAGCCCTGGTTGCGGCTTGTGCACAAATAACGCAGTGCTCTACCCACCGTATCGACAAGCTCGATGAGCACACATTCGGAGTCCTGGTGTTTCCGGCATAATGCCGGTTCTGCACAAAAGTGGCGTCTACGAAAAGCCCAGAGCCCGGGAGCTAGCTCTCACACCTGCTAGCTCCCAGGCTCCGATCTGCGTAGTGAGTTGCTAGTTAGTACTAGCTTTCTTTAGCTTCTACTGGTTCCTCGCTCACGACAATGCCGTCAGCATCGGCGTAAACGTACTGGCCAGGGACAAATTCAATGCCACCAAATTGCACGGTGATATCAACTTTGCCAACCTTATCTTTCGCAGATTTGCGCGGGTTGGTTCCCAAAGCCTTGACACCAATATTCATAGTGCCGATTTCTTGGGAATCCCGGATGGCTCCATTAACGATGATCCCGGCCCAGCCGTTATCCACGCCTGCGCCAGCGATCATGTCGCCGACCATAGCGGTATGCAGATTTTCTTGGGCATCGATAACCAAGACTCCGCCTTCGTTCGGTTGGTTCAAGATCTCTTTCACCAAGGCATTATCTTGAATTGCCTGGATGGTGGAAATCTTGCCGCAAAAGTCGGTTCTTCCTCCGTAGTTGGTGAACTGCTTGTCGCAGCTGCGTAGCTGTTCACCGTGGATGTCTCCGATATCGGCGGTGGGAACGAATTGGATCGCCATGATTAGAACTGGCCTTCCTCAGTGGAACCCTTCAGTGCGGTGGTCGACGACGTTGGGTCGACGGTGGTGGCGATGTTGTCGAAGTAACCAGCACCGACCTCACGCTGGTGCTTGACGGCGGTGAAGCCGCGCTCTTCTGCTGCAGCGAATTCCTTGTTCTGCAGCTCGACGAACGAGGTCATGCCGTTGCGTGCGTAGCCGTGTGCCAGGTCGAACATGCCGTAGTTCAGGGAGTGGAAACCTGCCAGGGTAATGAACTGGAAGGTAAAGCCCATGGCACCCAGTTCTTTCTGGAACTTCGCGATGGTCTCGTCGTCCAGATGCTTGGACCAGTTGAACGATGGCGAGCAGTTGTATGCCAGCTTCTGGTCTGGGAATTCAGCCTTGACTGCCTCTGCGAACTGTTTCGCGGCTTCCAGGTCTGGGACACCGGTTTCCATCCAGATCAGATCAGAGTACGGTGCATAGGACTTTGCACGTGCGATACACGGCTCGATGCCTGGACGTACGTGGTAGTAGCCTTCTGCGGTGCGGTCGCCTTCGATGAATGGCTTGTCGCGATCATCAACGTCTGAGGTGATCAGAGTTGCAGCTTCTGCGTCGGTACGTGCAATAACGACGGTTGGAACACCAGCAACGTCGGCAGCCAGACGTGCAGACGACAGGGTACGGATGTGCTGCTGGGTAGGGATCAAGACCTTACCGCCCAGGTGTCCACACTTCTTTTCGGAAGCCAGCTGGTCTTCCCAGTGGGTACCTGCAGCGCCGGCGTTGATCATGGCCTTCTGCAGCTCGTAAACGTTCAGTGCGCCACCGAATCCGGCTTCACCATCGGCAACGATAGGAACCAGCCAGTTGTCAATGGAGTCATCGCCTTCCACACGAGCAATCTCGTCGGCGCGCAGCAGTGCGTTGTTGATACGGCGAACCACCTGCGGAACGGAGTTCGCTGGGTACAGCGACTGATCTGGGTAGGTGTGGCCAGCCAAGTTGGCATCACCGGCAACCTGCCAGCCGGACAGGTACACAGCCTTCAGACCACCACGGACCTGCTGTACGGCCTGGTTACCGGTCAGGGCACCTAATGCGTTGATGTAGTGTCCATCGCCCTTCGAGACTTCTTCCCACAGGATCTCGGAGCCACGGCGTGCCAGGGTGTGTTCTTCGACAACATTGCCTTGCAGCTCGGCTACCTTTTCTGCCGTGTAGTCACGGGTGACGTTGGCCCAGCGAGGGTTTTCATCCCAGTCTTTTTGGATTTCTGCGGCGGTACGTGCTTGACCGGTAGTAGTCATCGCAACTCCCTTTCTCGTTGGCTTATGAGTTGATTCACATAATGAGTCATGAAACCAATCACGTCAAGAATTGCGTGTGATCTACAGCAAACGGGGGTAGTGGCGGAATTCACATAGGTTTTCGAGATAAAAACACCTACTGAACAGCACCCTAAGAACAAAAACCCCCTATGTGGTGTATGAATGCCGGAGCTAAACAGTACAGCCATACTGTTAAAACAGTACGATTGGACTGTTTTCTTAAGTTATTTTCGATATTCGAACAGGGGTGAAATTACGCGATTCCAGAACCGCATTACACACAGTGAGGCAATTCACTTATTGTGGTCTCATGCCCCGGGGCACAATGACCGTCCGTCGTGAGTCCGCACGCACACCGGTCACCTACTCCCCTGAGGGTCTGACCGCGAGGATTAGAAGGAGTTTTATGACTAGCAAAGACACCACCCCACGCACAGAGGTTGCAGGCCTCAACGTCGACAACACCCTCTACGAATTCGTCAACGGCACCGTGCTGCCACGTATCGGCATCGACGCCGACAAATTCTGGAATGGTTTTGCAGACATCATCCGCACCCACACCCCGCGCAACAAGGAACTATTAGCGCGCCGTGACGAACTGCAAAAGACCCTCGACGAACACTTCCGGGCCAACCCAGGCCAACCAGATCCAGTAGAACACGAGAAGTATCTGCGCGAGATCGGCTACCTGGAAGACAAGCCAGCACCAGCTGACGTCACCACCGCCAACCTGGATTCCGAAATCGCCGACGTTGCTGGCCCACAGCTTGTCGTTCCAGTTCTCAACGCACGATTTGCACTAAACGCTGCTAATGCGCGTTGGGGTTCGCTGTACGACGCTTTGTACGGCACAGACGCTATCTCGGAAGAAGGCGGCGCTGAGCCAGGTGATTCCTATAACCCGGTGCGCGGGGACAAAGTCATCGCTTGGGCCCGAAACTTCCTGGACGAGGTCGCTCCCCTGGAAAACGGTTCGCATGCCGACGCCGAATCTTATGCCATCGACGGCAACAAGCTGACAGTCACCGTGAATGGCTCCACCACTAGCCTGGCCAATCCCGAACAGCTCGTCGGTTTCAATGGCGAGAAATCCGCACCATCCGAGGTGGTGCTGCGCAACAACGGCCTGCACATCCTGATCCAGATCAACCCAGAACACCCCGTCGGCAAGACCGATAAGGCCGGGGTTTCGGACGTCATTCTAGAATCAGCCACCTCCACCATCGTGGACTTCGAAGACTCCGTTGCCGCCGTCGACGGTGAAGACAAAACCCTGGGCTACTACAACTGGTTCGGTCTGAACACCGGTGAGCTGAAAGAAGAGCTGGAAAAAGGCGGCAAGACCATCACCCGTAAGCTCAACGACGACCGCACTTACACGGACCTTTCCGGCACCGAACAGACCCTACACGGTCGCGCTCTGTTGCTGGTGCGCAACGTCGGTCACCTGATGACCAACCCAGCCATCCTGGTCGACGGCGAAGAAGTCTTCGAAGGCATCATGGACGCTGTTTTGACCAGCGCCTGCGCTATCCCAGGATTGCAATCGGATAACCCTCGGAAGAACTCCCGCGCGGGCTCAATCTACATCGTGAAGCCAAAGCAGCACGGTTCTGCCGAAGTAGCGTTCACCAACCAGTTGTTCGCTTCGGTGGAAGAGCTACTGGGCCTAGAGAAAAACACCCTGAAGGTTGGCGTGATGGACGAAGAACGTCGCACCTCGGCCAACCTGGCTGCTGCGATCACCGCGGTCAGCGAGCGCGTTGCCTTCATCAACACCGGCTTCTTGGATCGCACCGGTGATGAGATCCACACCTCCATGCAAGCTGGACCGATGGTGCGCAAGGCTGATATGCAGACCGCGCCATGGAAGCAAGCGTACGAAGACATCAACGTCGACACCGGTGTCGCACTGGGACTGCCTGGTAAGGCACAAATCGGTAAAGGCATGTGGGCCATGACCGAGTTGATGGCAGACATGCTGGACAAAAAGATCGGGCAGCTGAAAGAAGGTGCATCAACCGCCTGGGTGCCATCCCCTACCGGCGCAACTTTGCACGCCACTCACTATCACCACGTCAATGTGCCGCAGGTGCAGGAAGAATTCCGCAAGGCCGGCGAGCGCGACAACTTCCACAACCTGTTGACCGTCCCGGTTGCCGAAAACCCAGACTGGTCCGACGAGGTGAAGAAGGAAGAAGTCGACAACAACTGTCAGTCCATCCTGGGCTACGTGGTCCGCTGGGTAGAACAGGGTGTCGGTTGTTCCAAGGTCCCAGATCTTTACGACGTCTCCCTGATGGAGGACCGCGCTACCCTGCGTATTTCCTCACAACTGCTGGCTAACTGGATTGAGCACGACGTCGTCAGCAAGGACTTCGTCGAGCAGGAGCTGCAGAAGATGGCAGAGGTCGTCGACAAGCAAAACGCTGGCGACGACGCCTACCGCAATATGGCTCCGAACTTCGACGATTCGGTGGCATTCCAGGCAGCTCGCGACCTAATTTTCAAGGGCACCGAGTCCCCATCCGGATACACTGAGCCGATCTTGCACGCTCGTCGTCGTGAGTTCAAAGCGAAAAACGCTTAACAATTCACCGATTCGTCCTGGTGTGCTCAAGCGCGGAAACAGCGCAGTGGTACACGAACACGAGTTCCACGTGGCCTAGTTCCTGTAGCAAAATTCAGGGGCTAGGCCACAACTATTGGCAGCGCCACCACCGCAAGGATGGCTGGAATAAAGATTCCGGCGATCCACCAGGCAGTGCGGTGCGCAAAATTCACGGTGACATTCATCCCCGGTTCCAGCTCTACCCATAGCCTCGGGTTATCCGGGTTGTGATAAAACATTCCATATTTGAGCTTATCTCGGGGATCGTCCGGTGGATAGCGCTCATCTAATTTCTGCATGATCCGCGCGCTACCCACGACAATGCCGAAAGCGACTGCGAGAATCGCACCGATAAGCAACCACAGGCTGACTGCCCCGGTGCCCACAACAGGAAACTGAAACAATCCGGCGGTAATGCTGACCACCAACACCACCACGAGCGCGAAACTAAACTTTCCTAGCATCGGCTGCATCAGCTGCGCCAGTAAACGCTGCCGATTAATCGAACGTTCGGGTTTGTCTTGCAAGCCATTTTTGGTCTGGCCTGCAATTCCCACCAAAATCCCGCCAGCGCCCGCACCCACTACCGTGGCGATGGCTGGGCCCACAGCAACATGAGCTATCGCGGCGGGAAATGATTTGTTGGTAAAGCCATCTGCGTGCCCGGAAGCATCGAAGTGTGTAGGCATCGGGTCTGGCACGGCATGCCAGTTAATCCAAATAAAACCCAGCGCGGCAACAATGACTGCTGTACACGCTAAGTACCAGCCGAACTGAAATTTCGGGGGTTCCAGACGGTCGGTTTTGTGACCGGTATTACCGGAGGAGTGCACGGATCGCCTCCACATCAACCTCGGAGACCGCATCCGGCTGGAACTGCGGTTCGTCGTCTTTATCGACCAGCACGCAGCGCACGCCCTCGTCGAAATCCGGACGGCCGCGCAAGTATTCACCAACTCGGTATTCGTTATCCAAGGCGTCGGCAAGTGAATCAACCTGTGCATTCGCCCGGAAAATTTCCGCAGCTGCCACCAGCGAGGTCGGCGATGCATGTTTCAAGGTGTCATTCACGCCAGTGACGAATTCCTGATCTTCGCATTGTTCCACAGCGGTGACGACATCAGCCCAGGAATCCTGCGCAAAAACTTCCTCGATAGTCTCAATCTGCGAGGCCAACGGCGCGGTATCCGGGTTCGTGTTCGCATATTTTTCCACCGCAGCCGCGTATCCGGATTCGATAACTGCTTCGCGGAAAGCGTCGGCATCATCGGAGGCAATCTGGTGGGTGGCATAGCCGGTCCAGAGCAGATCCGCGGCCTTCATCCGGTAGGCGGTCGTCGCCAGGTACAACGCCAAGGCACGAGATGCCTTGCCCCGAGAACCAACCATGCGCTGGAAGAAATACGTCATACCGACGTCGGTGATAAACCCAATGAGCATCTCTGGCATAGAAACAAAAGTTTTATCGGTCACCACACGGTGCGAGCCAAAAGCACTAATCCCGGTACCACCGCCCATGACCACCCCATCCATGAGTGCAATGAACGGCTTCGGGAACTTATCGATGGCGTCGTTAAGCGCATATTCTTTGCGGAAGAACTCGTCGACGCCGGCCTTATTGCCCGCGAGACCTTGTTCACGTGCCGCGCGTACATCACCACCGGCACAAAAGCCCTTCGGGTTATTGGAATAAATCAATACTTGTATAACAGAATCATCTTTCGCCCATGCATTCAGCGCCTGGTGAATAATCTCCACCATCTCCAAATTCAGGGAATTCAGCGCCTTCGGGCGGTTGAGTTCAAGAATTCCCGTTCCATTACGAACAGAAGTAATTACTTGTTTATCCTGTGTATCAGTCATTGCACCATTAGCCATAGCACCATTAGTCATAGCCCCATTGTGGCACAGTTAACACAATGAAGTGAGGGCTATAGCACCCCCTCTCCTCTACGGAGCCAGGATTAGTACTACAGCCCTCGGGTACAGCACGTAGCGTGAAAGCTACACTACGACAATTTAATATGGAACTACTTGACCTGGAATTCAGCCATTTCGTCCCACTCGGTCTTACCCTCGATCAGGGTGTTGATGATCTTCGGGGTTTCAACCAAGTACTTTGGCATCTCCTCGGTTGCACGCTGGAAGTGCTCAGAGGTGACGTGGGCTTCCGCACCATCATCGGTGAAGCCTTCTACCAGCATGAAGTGGTTGGCATCTTTCGGGTCGCGGTACCAATCAAAGAACAGGTTCTTTTCTTCCGCCTGGGTAGCTTCCGTGAACCAGGACACCTCTTCCAGGAAGTTTTCGGCGTGCTCTGGCTTTACTTGGTAAGAAACGTTAATCAAGATCATATTTTCGATTATACGCTTCATTTAGTTGATGTGTACACAGCGTTAGCGTGTGACTACGCACATTTAGTGCAAGAAAAATTCCGCCAAGTACACGTTGCCGTGCGCATCAACGCCCGAAACACCATATCCCTTGCCATCATCAGTGCGATTCGTAGGGCTTAGCAACCTAGCAATACGCTGCGCAGCCTCATGCGGAGCGAGCCGGTAGATATTGCCCGTCCCGCGGTCATGAGCAGTATTGCCACGGCCAACATTGGCGTGGAATTCCACTTCCCCGCGCGCAGCCTGATTAGCCCAGTCCTGGGCAATGCGCTGGGCTTCTTCATTGCTGTGGTGCCCCATAGCCAGCAAGTGCAACTTCGTAGCCTGTTCCAAACTCCAGGACGCTACGCCAGCGCTGGCAGCCGAGGACCCAGCCGTCAATTCTTGCGGCATGGGCAAAGCAAAAGAAACAGGCTGCGCCGACGCCGCCGCAGGAATTCCCGCGCCGATTACTGTGCTTGCTGCGAGCGCGGTGAAGAATTTACGTGAGAAAGTCATGCCTTCATGGTGACATACCCTTCAGGCAAAACCGCACCTTTAGCCCAGCGTGTTGGCCAGACTTCCCAGAATCAACGACACGTCGGCGCGGCAATTAATGCGCATCCAGCGTATCGGCCAGCTCCAACCACTCGGCTTCGAGTTCTTCCCGGCACCTTGCCACCTCAGATTTCTCTTCATTGAGCTCCGTCAACCGCTGCGTGTCGACGTTTTCAGCAGCCGTCGCCATTTTCTCATCGAGCTGTGCTTCCGACTTTTCCAACTTATCCATCTTGCGCTCCAGTGCACGCATAGCCTTGGTGATCTCACGTTCTTGCTGCGCAGAAATTTCGGGTTTGCCGGGCGATGCCGCCGAACTGGTACCGCTACCACCGCCCCCTGGGATTTCATCTGACCTATTCGGCCCCAAATCCAGTGCTCCGCGCGGTGCATCACCTGCAGAAGCAGCGCGCACCTGCAGGTATTGCTCAATTCCGCCCGGAAGATGTTGCAAATTACCATCGCCAAACAAGGCGTAGGCAGCATCGGTAATACGCTCGATCAAATAGCGGTCATGCGAGACCACCACCAGAGTGCCAGGCCACTCGTCGAGCAAAGATTCCAATTCTTGCAACGTATCAATATCAAGGTCGTTGGTGGGCTCGTCGAGAAGCAAAACATTGGGCTCACTCATCAACACCCGGGTTAATTGGAGGCGTCGACGCTCGCCACCAGACAGATCACCGACCGGGGTGCGCTGGCGTTTCGGACTAAAACCAAGACGTTCCGCCAACTGCGAAGCAGATAGCTCCTTTGTGCCCAGGTGCACATAGGTGGCCACATCTTCTACCGCATCCAGCAGTCGCCGCTGCGGGTCGAGATCATCGAGTTCCTGACGTAACCAGCCCACACGCACGGTTTGGCCTTCAATGCGTTTGCCGGAAGCGAGTTCGTGATCGCCTGCCAAAGCGCGCAGCAGCGTCGTCTTACCAGAACCGTTAACCCCGACCAGTCCCACGCGCTCACCAGGGGCTAAGCGCCACGTGAGATCGTCGACAAGCACCTGCCCGTCAGGGGTTTCTAAGCGCGCATTTTCCAGCTCGATAACCTTGCGGCCCAACCGCTGTTTGGAAAACGACATCAGCTCGACGCTATTGCGCACCGGCGGAACGTCTTTAATTAATGCCTCAGCAGCCGCGATCCGGTATTTCGGTTTCGACGTCCGGGCTGGCGCGCCACGACGCAACCACGCCAATTCCTTGCGCGCCAAATTCTGTCGGCGTTGTTCGGCTGCTTCTGCTTGCCGCTGGCGCTCTGCCCGGGCAAAAATCCAGTCATTATAGCCACCGTCGTAGACATCCACCTGGCCATCGTGAACCTCCCAGGTCAATTGAGCAACCGTGTCTAAAAACCAGCGGTCGTGGGTCACCACGAGCACCGCGACTTTGCGACGCAAGAGGTGATCAGCCAGCCACTGCACGCCTTCCACATCTAGATGGTTAGTGGGCTCGTCAAGTACGACCAAATCGAGGTCTTGCACGAGAGCGGCCGCCAAATTCACCCGCCGCTTCTCTCCTCCCGAGAGTTGGCCAACCGGTGTATCCAACCCTAATTGCGCGACGCCTAGGCCACCCAATACATCGCGTACTTTCGCGTTCGAGGCCCATTCGAAGGTATCGAGGCCTAGCGGTTCCACCACTGTGCGCCCAATCGTTGCTGCAGGGTCGAGCTCTGCACGCTGGGTGACTACGGCCATCCGAAGATCTGAATTTCGCGCCACCCGGCCACTATCAGGTTCTACTAAGCCTGTCAGCACCTCCAACAACGTCGTTTTACCGCCACCATTCACGCCGACGACTCCAATGCGCTGCCCCGATTGCACACCCAGCGATACACCATCAAGGAGGGTTTTCAGGCCGAAAGATTGCGAGATATTCTCTGCGTTTAACAGGTTCACCATAGTGATTCCATTTTAAAGCACCCTGACTATCAGCCGCTAAGGACAGCCATGCGCGACTGGGGGTAACCAGTGCACGATGCTTAACTCGCAACACTTTCTGGCCGCACCTAAAAAGATACGAGGTTAAGATACGAGGTTAATCAGCTAAGACTTTTTGCACGTTGAATTCATTTTCATTACTGTGAATTCTATGAAACGCCGTATATTTTCCACAGTCACGATGGCAGTAGCAACCTCTTTCGCGCTTGCTGCTTGCTCCAGCCCAGATGAAGACGCCACCAGTGCCCAGGAAACCACCTCCACCTCAGAGGCTCATAATCACGACCACGAAGGCCACGATCACGATGGCCCCAACGCTGATGATGCGGATCTGACCGAGGTCTCTTCTCTACCGCAACGCGTCGTACTCTCCCACGACAAAGGCTTGACGACGATCGACCCATCCACCGGCGACATTGTCGACGAAGAAGAAATCTCCGGATTCCACCGCCTCAACCCTGCTGGCAACACCCGCCACCTGTATGTTTCCGGAAAAGACGGCTTCACCATCTTCGACACCGGTGCTGTGACCCAGCCACACGGAGATCACAACCACTACTACGAGAAGTCGCCTGAGCTCACCGACAACATCCTGCCAGCTGATAAGCCTGGCCACGTCGTCCAGCACGACGGCAAGACTGCGCTTTTCGACGATGGCACTGGTGACATCACCATCTTCGACAACGACGAACTCCAAGATGGCACGGACACCATGCGCCCTGCACACATTGTGACTGCCGAATCCGGCGATCCGCACCACGGTGTGGCAGTTCCCTTCGAAGACGGTAGCTACCTGACCACCGTCGGCACCGAAGACGAGCGTCACCGCATCGAATACCGCAGCATGGACAACGAAGTATTGGCCTCCACCGACGATTGCCCAGGCATTCACGGCGAAGCGGTCGCGCAAGGCGGCAACGTCGCTTTCGGCTGCACCAACGGTCCAGTCATTTTCGATGTAGAAGACGAAGAATTCCACAAGGTTGATGCCGGCGATATCGCCAAAGACGGCTACCAGCGTTCCGGAAACCTGGCCGGTAGCGAAGATTCCCCCATTGTTCTAGGCGACAACAAGACCGACGAAGACGCAGATCTTGAACGCCCAACCTCCGTCGTTCTGATTGATACCACCGACTACTCCATGAAGAAGGTGGACCTCGAGGATTCCTACTGGTTCCGTTCCCTAGGCCGCACCGGTGACGGCGACGGCGTGGTGCTGACCTACGACGGCTATTTGAACATCATCGACGTCGAATCCGGCGAAGTCACCGACCGCATCGAAGTTATCGAACCATGGAAAGAAAAGGATGAGTGGCAAGAACCTGGCCCGATTCTGAAGGTCGATGGCGATATCGCTTACGTCACCGACGCAGAAAACAAGGAATTCCTGATGGTCGACCTGAAGGAAGGCGAAGTGCTGACCCGCACCGAGCTGGACTTCGAGCCGGTGGAAATGGGCGTTGCGAAGTAACGGCAACGTAGTCACCCCGCCATGCAGAAAGCCGTAGGAAGCTTGTAAGTTTTTCCGAAAAGCTTAGCTTTCTACAAGCTCCGCGCGAGCAGCCGGGCTCGAGGCAATAAGGCCACGAGTACCGGCTATTTTCTTTTCTACTTCCGCAGCCACCTGGCGTGCGGCTTGTTCGTCAGCGCACAGAAACGCACAGGTAGGTCCGGAACCTGACACGATTCCTGCGAGTGCACCGGCCTGATATCCGGCCTGCACAAGCTTTCGTAAATCCGGACGAATCTGCAGAGCTGTCGCTTGTAGATCATTACGCAACAAAGCGGCTACCTGCTGCGTATTACCAGCTTGTAGAGCAGCCTCCAGCGCTGCAGTCTCTTCGGGGCTGGGGTCCGTCTTTCTCAAGCCGTCAGACAGTTCATCAAATGCGGAGAAGACGTGCGGCGTCGACAAGCCTTGTGCATTGGCCACCAGTGCCCAGTGATAAACACCGGTTGTGGGAACTGCATGGAGTTTTTCTCCCCTTCCCTGACCAAGTGCGGTATGCCCATGTAGACAAAAAGGAACATCCGAGCCGAGCTGTGCAGCAAGCTTCTGCATTACCTGCTCATCTAATGCGGCTACCCCTGCATAACTAGAAAACAAGGCATTCGCGGCACGCAAGGCAGCTGCCGCGTCCGCGGAGCCGCCAGCCATGCCCCCTGCCACCGGGATATTTTTGTTGATCGCGATCGTTACCTGCGGCAGCGTCAATTCCTTCGTGTGTTCTGCGCGTAGCGCTGCCGCAACCGCATCGACAGCTTGCCAGGCCAGATTGCTCGCATCCGTGGGCACCGATTCACTGTCCTGCCCGGTCACTGTCAGTCCTTGCACAAAGGTGTCGTGGATTGGAGAATCGTGAGCAACAAAATAGCCTCGGTTAGACTCCTGGAGCCCAGAATCATCAGAGGTGCAGGCAGAATCCGACTCTGTCTCGGCACAAGTTATCCGTACCGTGTCGGCTAAATCCAGCGACTGGAAAATAGTCACTAGCTCATGAAATCCATCAGGGCGCGCCGGACCTACGGCCAAGTGCAGATTCACCTTGGCAAATGCCCGCGCGGTACACGATTTATTAGGGCTTGTTGGTGTGAAAAATTCGTCTGCCATCGTTTATGCCTTGCCGTATTCGTCGTGGTCTCGGTCTTATTCACCCAATGCGAGGCGAACGTAATCGGCAACACTGAGTTTTTCGCCCCGTAAACCAGGGTCGATATCGACTGCCCGCAATGCTTGTTCTGCCTGGGTTGCCGAACCATAATGCTTGGACAATGCGGCGCGTAGCGTCTTCCTGCGCTGTGCAAAAGCCGCATCGACAATAGGAAAGACCTCTCGGCGCGTGTCGTCGCTAATTGGCCACGGGCTGAGACCATCTGGAAAACGCTCGATGCGCACCAACCCAGATTTAATCGTCGGCGCGGGCCAGAAAACATGTTCCGCGATGGTGCCGACGCGAGTAACCGTACCGTAAAAACTGGCTTTCACGCTGGGTACACCATAAATTTTACTGCCAGGTTCGGCAGCTAATCGGTCTGCAACCTCTGCTTGCACCATCACCAGTACGCGACTAATGCTCGGAAATTGTGCTAATAAATGCAGTAACACCGGCACCGCAACGTTGTACGGCAAATTAGCAACCAGAGCCGTGGGCGCAGTAATAATGTCCGGGGATGCGGCCGCGACTTGTTCTGGGCTCACACGCAACGCATCAGCTGTGAGCAAAGAAAAACTATCCCCCCGTTGACCAGCGCGCGCTGCCACCGTTTCTGGCAATTTCGCGGCCAGTCGCTCATCAATTTCAATGGCCGTCACATGCTGAGCTACTTCTAACAGACCAAGGGTCAGTGATCCTAAACCAGGACCGACTTCCAGTACGTGATCGTCGGCACGTACCTTCGCGGTATCGACGATGCGGCGGACCGTATTGGCATCGTGCACGAAATTCTGCCCCAACTTTTTCGTGGGGGTGATGCCAATATCATCGGCAAGGGCCCGTATTTCTACCGGGCCTAAAAAATCTACGGTGCCTGGGCTTTCGGGGCTCACCTCATCATTTGCCATGCAGGTAGTTTAACAGTTGTTAGCGCAGCCCCATCTTGGCAGTACATGCTGGCCAAGCTCCCCACCCTTGGGCAGCCTGGGTCTTTTTCGCAATCTCAATCTGCTGTTCGCGGGTAGCAAGGTCCGCGGTTGGCGCGTAGGCAGTTCCGCCATACGCTGCCCAGGTTCCGGCGTTGAATTGCAAGCCACCGTGGTAGCCGTTGCCGGTGTTGATGGACCAATTTCCGTTGGATTCACACGCAGCGAGCTCATCCCACACCGATCCGCCAGCCACAGCCGGAGCTTCCGGCGCCGATGGCGTAGCCGGTGCTGGCTTGGTGCCGCGCGCGATGACACGCTTTTGTGCTGGGGAAGTTTCGTGCTCATCAACTCTGTCGACGGATTCTTCATGTCCATTGACGATTTTTTTGCGCAAAGTGACTTCCCGGTTACCCATGGTGCCTGCTTCTACCACCTGCTCATCGCCTTCTGGCATATTCGCATCATCGCGGTACACCACTTCCGGTTCGATCGGCTCGTTGACGCGCTCGTCTTCGAAATGTACCCGATCGATGACGACATCCATACCGGTGGTTAGCGCGGTATCCTCCGGCACGTGCAGCCGGTCGAATTCACCCAGGTGAATATCACGGGCATCCAACAATTCCCCCACAGTGCGTACTGCTTGCTGGGTGTAGACAGTCTTACCACCATCGGTAATCGAGATAATTTTTGGAGCCACGGCTTCCAGTTTCATTCCGGTAGTCAGTTCATCATCACCCGAGACTTCCTTACCATTCGCAAGCAATTTGGCACTCCGGTGTAGACCGTCGATTTCGTTGCGTAGCTCATCAATGGTGCTGGCGGTAGTAGTCAGCTCGGTATCCGCACCGTCGATGGTAACAGCCACTGGTTTAGTGGTACGTACGGTGATGGTATCGCCTTCACGCACCCCTTCCGACAGGGCCGGGGAAATAACATCATGCGCACTCAGCTCCAGATCGGCGTCGGCAAGCGCTGCCTCAACGTCGCTGGCGAAGGTCGAAAGTTCAATCATTTCGCCATTGGCATCAACGACGATGTCTTTCTGCGCATCAAGCCCCACGACACCCCCGACCAACAGTGCACCAACGACGCCTCCAGTGGCGACGCGCAAAGGCGTCGATGCATTGGAGTTGATCCGCTGGATCTGTTTCTTGGTGGACATGGACTCCCCTAAATCTCTAGGATTCTCGAACTGTTTTCTCCGCACGACAGCACAGCTAACCGAAACGGCTATACAAAGCTGCACTAAAGCCAGATACGAACACGCGATCTCAATTTTGTTACTGAAAAAGCATTATCACTCGGTAGCTATGATAACAATACGATAACGCGCGCAGTGGCGGCGAAACGCAAGCATAATTCACCTGTCACAAACTTCACTTAACACTCAAACGTCACCAATACCACTCACGGCACAATCAGCCTGGCCGAATAGCAACTGTGAAATTTAGCACACAATCGTGTGTGGCACCATGACGCTACCTACGACTCAGACTCCGTAGCCAGCCCGTACACGCGGTAATAGGTGTCACGTACTTCCGCGGCCAACTCTTCCGGGTTCTGCCCCCGCTGCTTCGCAACACACAGGGCGGTATGCCCCACCAACGACGGCTCGTTGGGTGCACCACGAAAAGGCTCGGGAGTCATAAACGGCGCGTCAGTCTCGATCAATAACTGCCCCTTCGGCACCAGAGACGCTGCTTTCCGCAATTCGTCATTGCGCTTGAAGGTCACATTTCCGGCAAAGCTTAATACCCATCCACGATCAATGGCTTCCCGCGCCATCGCGACAGAGGACGAAAAACAGTGCAGCATGACTTGTGGTGGCGCTGGTTCATCATCCAGAATGCGCAACAGGTCTGCGTCTGCTTCTCGGTTGTGGATCATCAACGTCTTGCCTACCTCGCGCGCAAGCTGCGTATGCCAACGCAGCGAGGCTTCCTGTTGTTCCAATGTCGCCGTTGACTCCGGAGAATGCTCGATCCAATAAGAATCCAGACCAGTTTCACCAATGGCCACGCAGTTTTCGTCGCGGGCCAGCTCAGACAGCCGGATTTTCGCATTCTCATCCAGTTGGTGTGCCTTGGTCGGATGGATCGCACACGCGGCATGCAGATTATAGTGCTGACGAGCGGCTTGCAACGCCAGCTCTGCTTCGGCTAAATCGTCTCCGACAGTACATATCTCGCCAATACCGCCAGCGATGGCACGCTCAACTAATTCCGCAATGCTACTTCCACGGCACGACGTGAGGTGCGTGTGCGCATCAACTATTCCGGTAATTTCCGGGGCAGGAAACGGCTGTGGGCGTGATTTCTTCTTCGACATAACGCCCCAGTTTAATAGGCAGCGTTGTACAAAGCGCCTGAAGTGCCCCAGGTTTTATTCCGTCTGAGTAGAAGGGAAAATCTGGAGAATACCAAAGAAAATTACCCAGGATGCGAAGGACCGTGTGGTCCGTCTCGTGGCATACTGCCCGGCAATGGGTGCAGGCGGCTCGCCGTTCGAGAACCATCCCAGAACCTGTACCTGAAGATTTGGCCGCCGAAAACACGAGGCTACGACGTGAAAACCACAAGCTACGTGATACCAATGAGTTGTTGAAAGCTGCCTCAGCTTTTTCGCCTCACGACTCGACCCACAACATTAAGAAATGATTCGGTTCATCGATGGACCTGCCCCCCTGTTTGAGTAGGTGTCATGGTGGAACGAGACAAGGCTGCATCAAAGCTTGGGATACCGCGCACCGGTCGAGGTTGAAGACGCGTTGTGGGAACAAGATGAGTCTCGGGAAATAATAAAAAATAGGGTAAATGCCTAGAAACAAAACCCAGTAAACTTCACTAACAAAACGTCCGCATCCCCCTTCTTTCGTTTAACCCATAATTCGAATTTGGGCGGGTAATTCCATTGTCATGTTTTATCTTCACTGGTTGAAACTTGAGTAGGAATGCCCTTGAAGAATACCGTTGACTTCGATACCGTTACAGGGAAGCGTGTTGGACTGCGGTACGAGGACAGATGGATATGCGACGCATGAAGATAAAACGCCTGTTCAAAGAGGTGTCAATAGTCATCGGGGTATGAATGGTTGCTACAGGAGGCACAGCTGCATCAGCTGCACCGGAAGAAAACATTTCCTTGGTTGAAGCATTCGCATCTAATCTGCGCGTGGCTGCAGAGCAGGGGGATAGGCAGGCGATATCCGATTTGAGCAAGTTCGAACAACTGCCCTCCGATAAGCTTTCAGAGTTAGAAGCATTTTTTGAAGGAAAGCGCTTTCCGAACCTTAATTATGGTGAGGGTGAAACGGTAGCCACTGATGGTGATTTTTCACGAGAATTGAAGATATCGCCGAGCATGACGTATTACGCAGGTGATGGCGAGAAATATATTGAGTCGTCGGACGAATTTAAGTTCTCAGGGATTAGCGTCACGAAAACTAAAGTGGGTGGATCGTACGAGACGAAACCGGGGACGGGTGCCACACGAATTCTTGGACATCAGTGCAACGTGGTGCATAATTATCAGCCGTTTTCCGAGGTAAAAACTGATAAGAGCGATGCCTATGTCTCGAGTGGGAATGCGACATTTCTCTGTTCTGTAGAGGTGAAGCATGGTGTACCGTCGCCGTGGGGACGGATCAGCTGGAGCATGAAAAACGCGACACAGGGCGTGATCGGAAATGGTAACGGCGATGTGATTAATCAGGGGTGGATGTAAATTTCACAGATCCAGTTAGCCGCTCTGCAAAGCGATAGGATTTCTCCATTAGAACCACAGCCGGTTGATTACGTTTTTATGTTGCTCACGACTGCAGCTGTAGTCTTATTAGCCGTAAGCTTGACTGCATTTTTTAGGCAACCTAACAGACAATGGTCGGATGTTTGGGTAGTGCTCTTTTTGGTGTTAATACCTCTGATAGGGCCTATAGCGTATTTGTTGCATGTGCGTTCCCACAGGAAGAAGGACTAAAACCGTAGATGAGTAAAGAAAGGCCCAGCTTTACGCGACTGGGTCCGTTTGTTTTGCTCGATTTTCTTTCCTGCCGGTATTCACTCAATGAGCCCTTCTCATTGGGCTGCTTCTTTGATAGCACGGACGATACGTCAGTCTTGCTGATTCGGCCGCGTTAGTTCTCGGCGAGACGTTCAATGAGTTTCCAGTCTTTGGTGAAGTGTCTGAAGTGTACTGGGTTTTGTTCCTAGGCATTTACCTTATTTTCCATTATTTCCCAGGACTCATCTTGTTCCCAAAACCCGACTTCAACCTCGACCGGGGTTCGGTACCCCAAGCTTTGGTGGAGTCTGGATTCATTCCACCAATTCACCCACTCAAACGTCGCGATCTCCACCTCGACAACGTCATTCCACCTGTGAGGTTACCCTCGTTTAGTGGACACCCGATTAATGCGGATCTTGTGTCCGTAAGAGAGGATGCTCATTGTGAGTCA
>NZ_JASPGD010000043.1 GCF_030232885.1 Corynebacterium sp. MSK297 | reverse complement strand
TGTGAATCGCAAGACTGTGGCTAAGCGGATGCGTCTGATGGGCATTGAAGGGATTTCACCGCGTGCTTTTGTGCCGGTGACAACGATTCAATCTGAGCGTAAGTCCACGCTTCCTGACCTGGTCAAGCGCATGTTTGATACTGGTGAGCTTAACCGGGTGTGGATGTCAGATATTACTTATCTGCGCACCGGTGAGGGCTG
>NZ_JASPGD010000042.1 GCF_030232885.1 Corynebacterium sp. MSK297 | reverse complement strand
CCACCAGCAGAAAAGAAATAGCTGCCTAATCATTAGGTAGCTCCACTACGTGTCCACGATTTGCGGGCAACCCCAGTGCTGTTTACCTACCTCGACCCACCACAAGCAACACTGCAACCCGAAAGACTCAAATCCACCACCAACACCCTAGAAGGCGGAATCAATGCCGAGGTCAAACGCTTAGCCAATGCCCACCGAGGACTAACCCTAG
>NZ_JASPGD010000041.1 GCF_030232885.1 Corynebacterium sp. MSK297 | reverse complement strand
CGTTCAACCAGCACAGCATCACGAAGACAACGAGCACTTAATCCACGGGCCTTTAACTGACGATAACCACGCGAGGTAATGAAGCCACCTTCACGATTGTTCTTCAACGTCATACAGATGAACTCGGGCAGTGAAACGATCCCGATATTCATCGATGAATCGGATCATAACCGAGGTTTTGGGCCTGGTCATGAGGCGAAAAAGCCGAGGCAG
>NZ_JASPGD010000040.1 GCF_030232885.1 Corynebacterium sp. MSK297 | reverse complement strand
GCCTGATACACCATGCCTGCCGCACGCGCTTCGTGATACAAACTAACCCCATCCAGAGTGCGAACCTTGCCGTCCTGGCACAACTGCTTATTCGCCAACAACACGTGGGAATGGACGTGAGGATCACCCGCACGTGAAGTTCGGTGTTCATATTTCACGCCAGAAATACCCGCCAATTTTTCAAGGATCAGACGCTTCTTTGACGCAGCAGGGTCTTGCTTTCGCGTATAGCCGGCATGCTCTGAC
>NZ_JASPGD010000039.1 GCF_030232885.1 Corynebacterium sp. MSK297 | reverse complement strand
AATTAGGAGAGGAAGTGCCGGTCGGCGAAGTAGGTGAACTGATCGTACGCGGTCCGAATGTGATGAAAGGATATTATAAAATGCCGGAAGAAACGGCGCATACGATTCGAGATGGATGGCTGTATACAGGCGATTTAGCGAAAATGGACGAAGAAGGATATTTTTACATTGTTGATCGAAAAAAAGATATGATTATTGTTGGGGGATACAACGTATATCTGCGCGAAGTGGAAGAAGCGCTGTATAGCCA
>NZ_JASPGD010000003.1:125311-293241 GCF_030232885.1 Corynebacterium sp. MSK297 | reverse complement strand
CACGTGATGGCCCCTGACATCATCACACTGCATGCTTTATCGAAAGATAGAAACACCACTCAAACGGACTTGACCCCGCCAATATCTGTTTAACCGCGGCACTGTAGAGAAACTAGCGGAGATGGAACGCACAGGGGCCGAAAATGAAAAAGCATAATTCGACAATTCCAGATATTCGCCTACGTGAAGCGTTCCTAGCGGCCTTGAAAAATAATGATTTATCGGGTGAAAAAATCATGTTCTCTGCACTAATGCAGCACATGACGCGGGAACAACTCACTGACGCTAATCGCTACCTAATCGAGTTATTCACCAACGCCGAGACTAAAGCGCCCCGGCTAGTCCGAGTTAACGCTAAGTACCTCGCCGCCCTACAAGAACCGAAAGATAACGCGTGCAATCACGCCTAATAATGAAAATGCTTGAAAACTCAACAGAAAAACGACGACTAAGGAAAACCAAAACAGTGATTAAGCACTCATCATTGCAGCCCGTGTTAACCGAAAAGACAGTACGCGAAATTGTCGACGTGAAGTGCCCTGGGTTTTGTTCCTAAGCATCTGCCTTGATTTCCAATATTTCTCGACTGGGGTGGTGTTCCCAAACTTCGACTTCGACCTCAGCCGGGGTGCGGTAGCCCAGACTCTGGTGGAGCCTTGACTCATTCCACCAATTCACCCACTCGAACGTGGCGATTTCCACGTCGACGACATCGTCCCACGTTCGCCTATGAATCAGCTCATTCTTGTGAGGAGCCGTTGACTCTCAGCCACAGCATTGTCATAGGAGTCGCTCACCGTCCCAGTGGACGCTGCGATACCGTGCTCGGCCAAGCGCTCGTTGTAGACAATGCTCACATACTGCAAACCATGATCCGAATAGTGAATCAGACCTGTTGTTTCCTTAGCAGACTTGGGTCGCCTGATTGAGTGCTTGCAACGGCAGCGCCTGAAGTGCGCATCGAATCCGACAACGCCCAGCCGATTGGGGCCAGGAGCCTTAAACTCACGATTGACCAAGTCTGGGCGCAGATTAGGCCCGTTAGGCTTACGGGTTGTGATAGGTGACCTGCCTTTGCTTTTGTCAGAAACACCGGCCAGGCGCATCAGCCGGGCGGTGTGTTCACGACCGATATCAATTCCTTCACGGCGTAGCGCATGCCACATCTTCCGCACCCCGTAGACGCCGTAATTGTCAGCATGAATCTCGCTGATGTAGTCAATGAGGGCAGCGTCGCGAAGACTACGGGCACTTAAAGCCCGCGCGCCTTGGATTGGCGGTAACCACGCGAGCTAAGAAAACCGCCTTCGCGATGCGTGTTTAACGTCTGGCAGATGAACTCGGGGTGAAACGATTCCGATGCAAATCGATGAACCGAATCATTTCTTAAGGTTTTGGGTCGAGTCATGAGGCGAAAAAAGCTGAGGCAGCTTTCAACAACTTGTTGGTGTCGCGAAGCTGTTGATTCTCTCGACGCAACCGTGCGTTTTCTGCAGCAAGGTCTTCGGGCATTGATTCCACAACACGTCCTTCGCGACGAGCGGACTGCGTCCATTGCCTCGCTGTGTGCCACGAAACTCCCAGCTTTGGAGCCACGAACTTGCACGCTTCGTGGTCAAATTTTCTCGGCATGTTAGAAGATTTTCCCATCTACTCAAACGGAACAAAACCTGGGGCACTTCATTTCGAACCGGTAGGGTTGCACCCCTGCCGGTTCTTTTTATTTAAATCTGGTTCTTAGCTTACACGCTATCTAACGTGTAAAAGCGGGTGGAAAGTCTACTTGTAGACTTTCCACCCGCTTTTATGTCTCTATGCTTTAAGGATTTATCTATGCGTTATGCTCGCGCGAAGCAAGATAAATTCCGGTTCCTGTCGATGCAAGAATTAAACCGGCTATTATCCAGCTAACAGCGTTATCTCCCATAATTCCTAGCCGTTGAAGAACGATTAAGAGAACTCCGAGAGCAAAGAATATCAGTGCAGCTGTATTTTTTTTTGCGTTTTTCATCTTTAGAATCTCCTCCGATGAATCTACTGAGAAGAGCAACCTGTTACGATGCCATTGATCTGAGTATAGATGACACCGTTTCCGTCCTTTGCACAGTCCTTGAGAGCGTTTTGGTTAGCCCAAGCCCATCCAAAGAGGACTCCGCTCGATACTCCAACTGGCCAATATTTAGCGCCCAAAAGTCCTGCAAGGCCTGCGCCGTCTTTGACGTTTGCGTAGGCATCAATCATCTCTTGTGTCTTACATGAATCAACTTTGATTTCTTCAGTCTGTCCGCCAGTCATGAAATCCACTGAGGTGACTTCTGAAGAATTCTCTCCCTTGCATTCTTCCGCGAATGCCGGCGATGCTACCCCTGCACCAATAAGACCTGTCGCCAAAAGCGAAGTAGCCATTGCTGACGAAATGATCTTCTTCATTTTCATGGTTCTTATTTTTCGTATCATCGCATCCTCGCGGTGTTGATTGTTGGGAACACTTCAACCCAAAAAGTAACCTACATCATATTTCAAGCAATTCTGCACCAAACCTGAGAATTGTTATCAAACCGGTATCAAAAACCCTGCAAGTTACCGAACCTCAGACCAAAAGTAACCCCACCGTGACCATAAACCCAGGCTTTTTCTTTGCTCCCTCGCTGATGATAGCTGGAAGCCAAGCCGCCAGATCACAGCCCATCAGAGGGTGGCTTTAGCCATCGCTTGCGACGCGTCAGCGCCCTTGACCGGCTGTGCTCGGCGGCTAAGATTCGCAGGTATCAGCGAGGAAAGCAAAGAAAAAACTACCGCTCAAAACCGCGCCCAGTATCGCGCGAAACTCCCCGTGTCCTCCGCTGATTTCGACCCGTAGTAGACTTGCTCGCCGTGACCGTCTTAGACACCGGAACACCACGAGCACGCCGCGCCAACTCCGCCGAAAGTGCCGTTTCTTCGCGCGAAATTCGCAAGTGCTCAGCCCTCTCACGGTGGGCTTTCACCTCAGCGGCAAACGACCGCTTACGGGTGTTCTCACGCCTACGCGAGGCAGTCTCTAACCCATAGGCTTTTTCAAGCTCAGAACAGGCTGTTTGGGCTTGTCGGCGGTCGTTCGCGGTGTTCCGTAGGGACACCTGCCAAACGGGGTTCTTGATTTCTGGGCGGGTGGCAATGGCTTCGCGCATATCCCGCACCCAGGAGTCCGGGCGGGTCGCTCCCCAAACGGCAAAGTTTCTGCCAATGGCAACACCGCCAGTTTCTAGCTTGCCGTTGCGGTAGTGCTGGTGTTCGTTCGCCTTGCCCGCTCCATGCAGATATGCGCCGATGTCACCGGGTCGTGAACCGCGCGTAATTTTGGCAATCATGAGCGCAACGCCTGACGGGTTTTTTGAAGCTCTGCCAACAGTGCGTTAAGCATCTGCATGAGTTCATCATTAGCGACAATCTGCTCCGAGTTCACCGCGCGCATGAGCTGATTCAGGTTGCTACCGGCTCGGGCAAGGTCAGCACGCACCCACCGATGATCAGCACCCTTATTATTGGCGCTTTTACTATCCGCACGATTCAAGCTCTCCGCCACCTGCTCCCGCGCCCAGGTCGAAACAGGCTGCTCACCCGCCGCCTACTGCCACCGCTCGAACACGTCCGGTTCGAATGAGAGCGAAAGGCGCTTACGCGGTGCGCTCTTAGCCGGTCGGCCAGCGTTCGATTTCGAACGCACCGGCTCAGGTTCTTGCGGTTACCTTTTCGACCACGAGAACAAACCTAAAACCAGGCCCCATTTCTTACGCGCCCCACGCGGAAGAAACAGCCCGCCGCAGGAGCAAAATGATTACGCAAGTAAGCAGAAATTTGCAGGGAGGAACGACCGGTGCGCAAATTTCTGGCTACCAGTAATCATACCTTGCATTGGCAGAGTTCACCCGACTTTGGAGGATACAGCGCGAACTCTGCCAGGCGGGGTTTCCCCTGCCCGAAGTCCTCACAAGCAAACGCCGCTGAGGGCAGAGGGAAACCCCGTTAGCCCGGAGTCCTACGCAGGGCGTGACCCCGGTGCGGACGAAGTCCAGGGGTCCACCGCTGAGCCGCCGCGCCCTGCGCCGCTTCCTCGATACACAAGTAGACGACCAAAACAAAGAACAGATGCTAGAGCGCTTTCACATCATCAGAGAGCTACGACAGCACACCGAACAAGCCCTGAAAACATGAGCAAGAAGCCGCCGAACATGCCCTCGCAGCAGGACCAACTTGGGCAGACGTGGGAGCAGCAGCAGGAATCACCCGACAGACCGCCCAGCAGACCTACCGACTACAAAACAAGACCGCTCGCAAAATTGAAAAACCGAAGAACTAGACCCCCTGGACTTCATCAAAGATTTGCCCGATCTCCCAGAACCAGCCGACCGAAAAACCTACCCGTTTACCTGGCTCAAATTCTCTGGGAACGGGAAGAACCAAGCAGACAACAGCGGGGACGTTGCCCTAAGTGCTTTGTGGGACGAAGTCGCGGGAGTTGTGGAGTATTTAGCCTGGGATATTGAGGCTCTAGCAACCGGTCAGAGTGAGCCTAACCAGGGGTAGAAAGTGGGGCGGCTGAGTGCACGAAAAGCGTAATACCCCGATTAAGCTCCATAAATGACACCTTTTTCTAAACGCGCCAACCACGTTTCACGGTCTCGATGCTGACGCCCATTTTTCGGCTACCTGGCGTTGCTTATAACCCGCCTTTTTCAGCTCCTGAATCTGAGATTTACGCGCGATGCTCTGCTCGCTCCGAACAGCCCGTGATGCGTTCGCACCTTTGGCAAGGTTGGCTTTCTGGGCTTCGGTCTTACGGTTGCCGCCCTTGCGCCCAATCTCCGCCATGAACTCCCGCAGGGCTTCAGGTACCGGCTCGCCGTCCTGGGTGGCGGTTTTCGGGGTGTACTTCTCACGCATGAACTTTTCTACACTCCTGACGATTCCAGCGACTTCAGTCGCCGGTAACGGCGGTTCACACTCAGAATTTAGCACATACGCCAGGGCTTCAAAGTCTTCACCGCGATAGGCGGCGCGGCGAGTGGTCTGGAAAATCGTTGCGTTGCGCGCTCCTGCGCTCAAATCGCCCCCCAGACGGGCACAGAACGCCCCGGGCGGTTCTCCACAGTGTGCTCTTGTGGCTCAGAAGCTCTCAGAAAGGCTCTCGGCGGCGTTGAAAGGGCTTTGAGGGCATACGGGATGGGCAATCAGCCGGGAAAATCACGTCTGCGCCCTCAAACAGTGGGTTCGGGGTTCGATTCCCTGATGGCGCACAATACAAGCAGGTCAAGTGATTGAATTCACAATCACTTGACCTGCTTCTTCGTTGTTACCCGGGTACCCGGACTCGACGCCGGAGTAAATAGTTAACGGCGCCGGAGTAAGCAGGGTAAACAACAAAGGGATGCAGACTTACGCCTCGCCCCCAGGTTGCCATCGATATTTTGCTGTATGAGCTCGTGCGTCATGCTTGTCCTTGATCTGCGCTGTCATCCCAGTCTTCCCAGTTATCGGGACGCTCCGGCTGGTCTGGATCCGGGCAATCGTCGTCATGATAGCGATCGTCTTCGCGCTCGGTAGCAAACGGCGCGGATTCCTGCTCGTTGACGTGAATCTCCGTGCCATCCACCCGGCGGTAATCCGGCACGTGATCGTCCGGGTCCACAATCGAGATGCGGAAGCCTTTTTCTTCTAACAGGTGCATACCCTCTTTGAGCAAATACCTGCCCATTTTGCGGATTCCCGAGACCCGCGTCATATCGAAAATAACGTGGTCCCCGGAAATCTCGTGCTGCGAGAGCTCATACAAAATAGATTCCGCAGAATTGAAGTTGATCATGCCTTGCAGCGTGACGACGGTATCTTCCTGGTATGTCACAATCGAGCGCACCGCATCCACACCGGCGCGGTCATCGGCTGCCATCAAGTGCAAGCCCATATCCTGCGAAAGCAGCTTGAAAATCCGCACACCACGCACGGAATTACCGTATTCATTCAGCCGCGGCGAATATGACGCAAACCCCAACTGGCCCGGCAACGTACCCAGCAGACCACCCGAGACACCAGATTTTGCCGGGATTCCCACGTGCGCCATCCAGCGACCAGCTTGGTCATACATGCCCGCCGAGCTCATCACTGCCAGTGTCAACCGGCACACATCCGGATCCAGCACCCGCCTGCCATTCAGCGGATGCTTACCTCCGTTGGCCAACACAGCAGACATAAATGCCAGGTCGCGTGTGTTCACGATGATCGAGCACTGGGCGGTATAACTGACAACCGCATCGTGGGCATCATCCTGAATGATGTCGTAATTACGCAGCATGTGCGCCAGCGACAGATTACGATCCGCGAATTTCAGCTCGGATTCACACAAGTCATAATCCACCCGCAGCTGCCGACACGCCATCTCGGAGAGGAAGGAACGAATCATTTCGATACGGTCTTCCACCGTGGCTTCCGTGCCACCAATCAGCTGGGTCACGGCAATCGCACCCGCGTTAATCATTGGGTTCACCGGACGGTGGCCTTCACGGTCCAAAGAAAGCTCATTGAAGGCCTCACCCGATGGTTCCATGCCGACGATTTCGCTGACTACATCAATGCCGTGCTCCTGCACAGCCATGGCGTACACGAACGGCTTAGAGATCGATTGGATGCTGAATTCCACCTCGGCATCACCGGCACTATAAATATGCCCGGTGGTGGTACACATGGCCGCACCCAAAGCATTCGGGTTTTTATTCGCCAATTCCGGGATATAGTCGGCATTCGCGCCTGCGTCTTTGTAGCGGACCTCGTCCAGGATGGTGTCGAGGTAGGAAGAAATAGGTGCTTTCACAATCACTCTCCTGGAAAATTCAATCGAAAACTAAAACAGCGGCAAAATCCTGTGCCAGAATACGCGCTCCACGCCCGTGAACAAACAGCCGGGAGACTACTAGACTGGAAAAGTATGAGCGACAACACTGATAACCCAGAAAACACTGCGCACACCGCCCTGATCGTCGTCGATGTGCAAAACGATTTTTGCCCGGGAGGTTCCCTAGGCACGGAGCGTGGCGACGACGTCGCAGCGCGCATTGGCGCACTTGATACCAGCGGTTACGGCCACGTGGTAGCCACCATGGACTGGCACATTGATCCCGGCTCGCACTTTGCCCCGGAAGGTGAAGAGCCCAACTTCACCACCACGTGGCCAGTACATTGTGTCGCTGATTCCCACGGTGCACAGCTACACCCCGGTGTGAGCGACATGGAATTCGACGCAATCTTCCGCAAAGGCGAATACACCGCGGCATATTCCGGGTTCGAAGCCGCAAATTCCGAGGGCACCGGATTAGCCGAGTGGTTGAATGAACGCGGCATTACGCGGGTGGATATTGCAGGCATTGCCACCGATTACTGCGTGCGCGCGACGGTGTTGGATGCCTGCACGCAAACAAAAGCCCGCGTGCGCGTGCTGCGTAATCTCTGCTCTCCAGTAGCTGAAGAAACAGAACGCAGCGCTATCGAAGAGATGCGCGACGCGGGTGCGGAGATCGTCGACTAGCTTTTCAGCGAGCGCGACCTGGCGACACGAGCGTGCCGGGCTAGACGTCGTGTTCGACGATCATGCGTTTGAGCTCTTGAATATCTTTCTTGCGCTGGCGGCCTTTAAATACATTGAAAGCAATGCCAGCGGCCACAACGGCCCCCACACCTGCCAGGACTTTCTGCACCTGCGGATCCTGTAGCTTTTCCAGGAAATTGGATTTGGCATCGTTCACTAGGTTCGACGGCTTGGTGCGCTGTGCAAGCTCATCAAGCGTTCCCGCCAGCTGTTTGCGGGTGCGTTCAATATCACGCTGAATATCGTCAATTTTCCGTGCCACGTGCACTCTCCTATTAGTTCACTGCTGTCGTTTACTGTTCACAGTTTCCTGGCAATTATGTTAGCTAGTCTACGTCAGACTACCTTTCTGCGCCTACCCGGTGGCCTGCTAACCCGGTACTGTGTTGGGTATGAGCAATATTCAACTTGGCGTAGGAGATACTGCACCCGATTTCGAGCTGCCGAACGACGAAGGCGGCACCACGAAACTCTCGGATTATTCGCGGGTACTAGTTTATTTCTATCCCAAAGCCAACACACCTGGATGCACCAAAGAAGCGTGCGACTTCCGCGATTCTTTAGGCCAGCTCAATGAACTAGGCATCGACGTCATCGGCATCTCGCCGGACAAGCCAGAGAAACTCGCGGAGTTCAAAAAGGACCACGACCTGAATTTCCCGCTACTTTCCGACGTCGATAAGAAGGTCATGGAAGCCTACGGAGCATTCGGCGAGAAGAATAATTATGGCAAGAAGGTCCAGGGCGTTATTCGTTCCACGTTCATCGTCAACAATGGCGCGATTGCGATGGCACAATACAACGTGAAAGCCACCGGCCACGTCGCACGTGTGGTGCGTGATTTGCCGGATCTGGAAAGCTAAACCGAAACCACGACCGACAATAGCTATCAAAGCTACGACCAGAACGACCACCGAAACCACAGCCGGAACCACACCCCAAACCACAACGACGTTAAAGACAGGCAGGACGAAAGCCGATGTCAGAGATTCTGGTGCCACGGCGTCGGCCATCGCAGGCGCGTAGCCGGGAGCGTTTTCACCGCATCTTGCAGGCCGCGCGCAGCGTGCTTGTCGACGTCGGCTTTGATTCTTTCACTTTCGACGAGGTTGCCCGCCGCGCCGAAGTGCCAATCGGCACGCTTTATCAGTTTTTCGCGAATAAATACGCGATGATCTGCGAACTCGATCGCGTCGATACCGCAGAATCCATCGGCGCGTTGCAGTCTTTTTCTGAGCAGATCCCCGCGCCCCAGTGGCCCCAGGTTCTGGAAGGGTTCATCGATCACCTCGCCCGGATGTGGAGTGAGGATCCTTCCCGTCGTGCCGTGTGGCATGCCATCCAATCCACTCCGGCTACCCGCGCAACAGCCGCAGATACGCAGCAGGAAATGTTGGCGATCATCGCCCAGGCACTGCGCCCACTGGCACCGGACATGGCAGAAGATGCGCGCTTGGACATGGCCGGTCTGCTGGTACATACGGTGGTCTCTTTGCTGAATTATGGCGTGCAGGACGAAGATCCTGCAGCACTTGCCCGCACCGTCGACGAGACCAAGCGTATGCTGGTCGCCTACCTATGTAGCGTGGCGACGCTGTAACGCTGCGCAGTAACCAGAGTGGCGCCGTGACGGCTACGCCATTCACAATCACGAACCCCCCCGGCGGAAACTCGACCCCGGCAGCTCCAATTGCTCGCGCAGCCCAGGCATATGCACCAGATCAATACCGATTGCAATGTGCATGTCTTAGAGCCCAGTCAGCGGTAGTCCCGCCACAGAATGAAAGGCAGGAACACCGAGCTTGTCGACGCGCTCCCGAAACTCTTCCGGTGTGCACGATCCAATGCCCTCCGGTAGGCTAAACCAGAGATTTTTCCCAGTCACCCGGGGCAGTTCCTGCATGTTCAACTGTGTCGCCAAGTCTGGTTCTTCCGGCAAGCTGCCACCAACGAGCCCGGCAACCTCCACACCAGCAAATTCTGCCATGCGCACCGTCAACTCGGCCATATTCAAACTACCCAGTCCGGTGCTGGTCACCACCACGAGTTTTTCACCTAAGTCTTTGGCCAAATCTAATGCACTGAATTCCCGGCCCCGCGCATCCGTACCCAGGCGCACCAGCAATCCACCGGCACCTTCCACCAAACAGATGCCATGTTCCGCGCGGAAATCCGAAATCCACTGGCCCACCGACTCACGATCGGCCTGCGGCATCCCGGCGCGTGTGGCGGCTAGGTTGGGTGCCAGTGGGTCTGGGTAGCGACGGTAGACATCCCCGGCAATTCCGGTGAATTTCTCCACGACCCCGGCGTCGTCATCCGCACCAGTCTGCAGAGGCTTAAGCACCGGCTGCTGCCAGGCCCACCCCAGTGCCGCCGCCGCAATGGTCTTGCCGACGCCCGTGCCAGTCCCAGTAATGATCATGCAGATTCCTTCGTTCTTGCTGCTTTAGTGCGCAGCCTGCGCAGAGCTGCCGCAGGCTGCAACGGTACGCGCAATCGACCGGCAGATGGTGGCGATCTCGTCGTCAGTGCAAATATACGGCGGCATCGTATACACCAGACGCCCGAAAGGACGAATCCACACCCCTGCCGAGAGCGCGGCAGCAGTGGCGGTGGCCATGTCCACATCATGTTCCATTTCCACCACGCCGATCGCCCCCAGCACGCGGACGTCGGCCACGCCTGGCACCTCGCGCAGCGGATCTAGCCCGTCGACAAGCCGAGCTGCAATGCGTGGGACTTGTTCACGCCAGTGGCCTTCCCGGATCATGGCTGTCGCCTCGCTGGCTACTGCACACGCCAGCGGGTTAGCCATAAACGTCGGTCCGTGCATCAACGCTGCAGGCTGCATAGTTTCGGCGATTTCTTTTGTCGCCAGCGTGGCTGCCAACGACATAAAACCACCGGTCAAGGCCTTGCCGACACACAAAATATCCGGGGTAATTCCAGCAGCGTGGGTGGTAAATAGATCGCCGGTACGGCCAAAACCGGTAGCGATCTCGTCGGCGATCAGCACGACGCCGTGCTTGGTGCAGAGTTCGCGTATGCCAACCAGCAACTCGTGGTCATGAAAGCGCATGCCTCCGGCACCCTGTACTACCGGTTCGATAATCATCGCGGCGATCTCGTCAGTCATGGCTTCGTCGACCACGCGTAAGTATTCGGCACGCTGGTCTGGGCTAGCACCACGCGTCGGCGGTGCGGGAACAAAAACTTGTTCCTTCACCGTCCCGTTCCACAGCGAATGCATGCCGCCGTCTGGATCACACACGCTCATCGCTTGGAACGTATCGCCGTGATAGCCCGAGCGCCAGGTCAACAGTTTATTCGGGGTGCTTGTGCTTGTGTCGCCGCTGTTTTTACCGCGGGCGTACTGCAACGCCATCTTGATTGCGACTTCCACCGAAACCGAGCCGGAATCCGAATAAAACACCTGCTGATAACGGTTTTCGGTCAGAGCAAACAAATTCTGCGTCAACTGCGCAGCAGGTTGGTGTGTCAGCCCGCCGAACATGACGTGACTCATCGCAGAAATCTGGCGCTGTGCCGCATCCACCAAACGCGGGTGGGAATGGCCAAAGCAGGCAGCCCACCATGAACTCATGCCATCAATCACCCACCGTGATTCGGGTTTCACAGGTTGTTCTGCAGTTGCACCCGGTACTGCGGCGGTGGTGGCGTCGGCAAGCTCTAGATAAATACCCTCAGTCGAACGCACCAGGCGGGTCGGCTCGCCAGGGGCGGCATACGGATGCCAGATGTGCTGGGCATCGATCGCGGAAATTTCACTGGCAGGCATCTGGGAAGGCGGCAACTGCGCATCGGTGTCGGGCACGGGCTAGTCCTTCGTGATGTCGTGGTTCTGCTGAGGAAAGCGTGCGGTCTTCGGGGATGTATTAGCAGCACTCAGCTGCGTCGAGTACAACACATTACGCATGCCGTCGAAAAGCTCCCCCATACCGCCCGGGTTATTAGGCATGAACATGACATTCGAACCGCCATTGCCGGCAACATCGACCATCGCGTCCAAATACTGCGAGACCAACATGAGCACTTCCGGGGATTCCTCGATGCCTGCCTCACGCAACAACTCGTACTGCGCAGCGATACCTTCGACGATCTCTTTGCGCTGATCAGCCACACCACGGCCCTGCAATCGACGGGCTTCAGCGGCGCCTTCGGCCTCTTTGACCACGCGGATCTTTTCGGCTTCTGCCTGCGAGACCGCAGCATCACGTTCACGCTGGGCGGCGTTAATGGCGTTCATGGAATCGCGCACCTTGGAATCCGGGCGGATATCCGTGACCAAGGTATTGACGAAGTGCCAACCATATTCCGCCATGTTGTCACGCAGAGATTCCGCCACGTTGCGGGCAATATCATCCTTAGAAGAAAACGACTCATCCAGCTTCATGCCTGCCACAGAAGAACGCACATTATCCTGCACGTACGCGATGATCTGCTGTTCGTGATTAGACAGCAAATAATATGCCTCGCGCTCGCGGCCCTCCACGACTTGATATTGCACCGCGACGGGGATCTGAACGAAGACGTTGTCTTGCGTTTTGGTCTCCACCATCACGTCGAGCTGTTGCACCTGCAACGAGATACGATCACGCACCTTATCGACGAACGGGATCTTAATATTCAGCCCGGCGTGCGCGACATGGTGAAATTTACCCATTCGCTCGATCACGGCGGCCTGCCGGGTTTGCACCGTGAAAATCGAAGAGGTGGCCACCAAAATCAGTAATACGAGGAGAATCCCCAGCGTCGAAAGCAAAACCATGCGCGTGTCCTTTCCAATAGGTCTCTCACGTGAGTAACTGCGGCTCCCGGCCGAGAACCCAGTATCAACACATGTCATATGACCCATGCGTACTATCGCTAATTCCCTTCCTATTTAAACGCATTTCCGGTGTATGCGTAACCCCGTGGTGCATCGTGGTATTTTCACACAAAACTGTTATCTGTAACACAGATAATAAAAATGTGGCGTAGTCTATGAGCATGAAGTCTAGGAGCAAGAAGTCTACGAGCGAGAACTCAGCACAGGTCAATTCCACGAACACACAAACCGCAACCAGCAATTCTCCTACCAGGGCCACACCACGCAGTATTTTCGTGTCCGGGGGCGCAACGGGCATCGGCAAGGCCGTCGCCAAGAAGTTCCTCGACGCAGGGTGGGTGGTCGGCGCCTATGACATTGACAACGACCGCCTGCAGCAGTTCCAAGCCGAATCCCCACAGCTCATCACCGGACACCTGGATGTCACCGACGCCGAACAATGGGACGAGGCATTGGCACATTTCACCGCGCATACCGACGGAACACTCACCGTCCTGGACAACAACGCCGGTGTAATCGGTTTTGGCGATATCACTGAGCAAGACCCTGACCTGATCGCAGCCCAAGTAAACATCAACTGCACCGGCGTCACCCTAGGCGCACGCGCCGCACACCAATACCTGAAGAAAACTCCCGGTGCGCACCTGGTGAATATGGGATCGGCATCATCCATTTACGGCCAACCACACATCAGCCCTTATTCAGCATCGAAGTTTTACGTGCAGGGTTTTAGCCAAGCGCTGGAGCTGGAGTGGGAAAAAGACGATATTCGCGTGGTCAACATCATGCCGCTATGGGCGAAAACGAAACTATCCAGCGGTGATGCGGAATCAATCAAGCGATTGGGTGTGAATCTGACCCCGGAGCAGGTTGCCGACAAAATCTGGCACGCAGTACACCCCGCCAACAGGTTAACCCGGCATCGCATCATGTATTCGGTGGGGCTACCGTCGTTACTCATGCGCTACGCTGCCCGTTGTGCACCATCCATTGTTGTGCGGTTTATAAACAAGCTGATCGCGCAGTAAATCACAGCGCAATTAACGCTGATTTGTCTCTATTCACTTGTCGACGCTGTTGTTCACTTGCCGACTCTGTGCACGCCGAGCGCACCGCCCACGCACTAGAATGGAGCCATGCCTACCTGGAATGACCTCACCCGTAACAACCCGTCGCACTCAGAAAACTACGCTGCACGCTGGAAACGCTTCGTCGCCGAAGGCAAAGACATTGATGGCGAGGCGCGCTTTATCGACGCGCTGAGCCCACGCGGTGCCAAAATCCTCGACGCTGGGTGCGGCACGGGGCGTGCCGGCGGCCCATTGATTGCACGCGGCCACACCGTCGCCGGAATTGATCTGGACCCGGTGCTTATTAACCATGCACAGCATGATTTCCCGAAAGGCGAATGGCACGTCGGCGATCTGGGCTCTGCCTCATTGTACGACCAGCCAGAGCTGGGGCACATGCGCGGCAGCTTCGACGTGGTTTTTAGCGTCGGAAACGTGCTTGGCTTTATTGATCCAGTAGACCGCGAGCACGCCATCGAGAATCTTTATGCGCCGTTGCGCCCGGGCGGTCGCGCAGTACTGGCCTTTGGCGCTGGCCGAGGTTGGGGCTTCAGCGAATTCCTGGATTCTTGCACCGAAGCTGGTTTTGCACAAGAACTGCTGCTGTCTAGCTTCAATATCGAACCATTCAATACCGACTCCGACTTCCTCATCGCAGTTTTGCGTCGTCCGCGGTAGTAGCGGTAGCAACCGTGCGTGCCTAGCAAAAAATAATTATGCAAGTTCAAACATGGTCAGCTCTTTTCAGGTATCCCCCAGGGCAATACCCCCGGAGCAAAATATGGAAACATTGGATACGGAGAGAGGAAGAGGTGAGCTAGATTGAGTCAATTATTGGCAGCTAATGCGCGCCAGCAAGGCGACTGCATAGGCTTTCAAGACGCACATGGTCGTATGACCTGGGTCCACCAAGACGAAGTCGATGAGACAAACAGTGAACTGTTCTCCGACCCCAATGCACTAGCCCGCTTCAACGATGGACTGGAAGATTTCGCAGACGGGCGATTCGTCGACTTTGAGCTCTAATGCAGCGCATCAGCATTAAGTGGACGCCAACCGCCTACGAAGGCACGCAAAAATTTTTACGCAAACAGCCGGAGAAGAAAAAGAGACTTGAGAAAGCCCTTCGGCTTCTTTCCGAGTATGGGCCGCAGTATCCCAGTTTGCGTACGCATGCGATGAGCGGTGTGAAAGCTGCGGATAACTCGACTATTTACATCTCTTATGTGGAAAACCACACCCCGACTGCATGGCGCCTGTATTGGTCGTACTGGGGTAAGAGTCAGATCATCGTTATCTACGCCGGCCCTCACCCCGAGTAATTGCGGGTTTAACGAATAGGCCGAGTTTTTAGATGAAGTGCCCCAGGTTTTGTTCCGTTTGAGTAGACGGGAAAATCTGGAACATGCCAAAAATTAGGAACAAAACCCGGGAGACTTCAACCCTGAAATTTTTGACCCATTTTTGACCCGCTCTCTGACCGAGAACGGCCCCTCACGAACCCAAACCAGAAAACAAGAAACCCTCGCTTACCTGGCAAAACACCTGGTAGCGGGGGTTAAAATAGTGCGCCCGGTGAGACTTGAACTCACACGTCCGAAGACACTGGAACCTAAATCCAGCGCGTCTGCCAATTCCGCCACGGGCGCTTGCAAAAAATCAGTCTAGCGCACACCACGGCTGTCGCCAACTCCGGCACCTAGTTCGGTAATCTTGAAGCCGTGAAGGACTCGCAGAATGACAAGCGCACCACAATCCGCGTGCGGTGGTGGCACATCATCCTGCTCGCCATCGTCGTCCTCTGTTTCTTCGGGCTGGCCTGGTGGCAATGGACCCGATTCCAGTCCGGTTCCGGCACCTTCCAAAACCTCGGCTACGCACTTCAGTGGCCATTATTCGCGGCCTTTGCGGTATTCGCCTACCGTATGATCCTGCGCTATGAAAACGAGAAACTGGCCGAAGAAAATGACCCCAAGACCGACAACCAGCCCTATGTCGCGAATCGACACAAGCTAGAACAACGAGTCACCGCCATCGACGACGACTTCCTGCCCACCCGCCGCAACGATAACGTGGAAGCGTTCAATAAGCTGGCAGACCCGGCAGCCCGTCGTCGACAAGCACATAGACAGCATTCAACCCAGAAAAAGGACAGCTAGTGAGCACTCAAAAATCTATCAACCCCGAGCGGCAAAGACGCGTGCGCAGCGCACTGACCATTTTCTCGGCGCTGGCTTTTATCACCGGCTTCTTCCTGCTGTTCTTGGTCGGCCGCATGATCAGCGAATACATCCTGGGCCTTGAGATCCCCGTGTGGGCGCGCTATATCGGCGTCGCCCACGGTTGGGTTTATGCCGGATTCGTACTCAGCGTGATCAACCTGGGGCTGAAGGCCCGCTGGGAGCCGGTGAAATGGCTGAGCACCGCACTATCCGGCGTGGTGCCGTTTTTCTCGTTCTGGATGGAAGCCAAACGTCGCAAAGAAATCACTACTCAATTTCAGCTTGCCGACGTCCGGTAACCGGCAACTAGCGCAGCTGCCACTGTTTAGCGCAGCAAATCCGCCAGTGTCGGCACCAGCTGCGCCAACGCCTTGCCCCGGTGCGAGGCGGCGTTTTTCTCTTCCGGGCTTAACTGCGCAGAACTCCGCGCCTGCTCGAAGCTGCCGGTCTGCGCGATTTCCGTATCCGAGACGAATAGCGGGTCATAACCAAACCCATTTTCCCCGCGCGGGCTGCGCAACAGCTGGCCTTCCCAACGGCCTTCCACCACGTGCTCGGCGCCATCCGGTGTCACCAGCGCGCACACGGACACGAATGCGCAGCTGCGGCGCTCATCCGGGACATCAGCAAGCTGGGCCAATAACAATTCGTTATTCGCAGCATCATTGCCGTGCTCGCCACACCAGCGCGCAGACAACACACCCGGCATGCCGTTGAGCTCGTCGACGGCCAGGCCGGAATCATCCGCGATGGTGATAAGCCCGGTGTTTTTCGCCCCGGCACGCGCTTTAATCAACGCGTTATCGACGAAAGTGCGGCCGTCTTCCACCGGCTCATCATAGGCCGGAGCATCCGCGGTGCCGATAACCTCGACGTCGCCAAGATCGGCCAATTCCGGGGCCTCGGCCACGATCTTACGCAGCTCGGCCAGTTTCTTCGGGTTATTCGAAGCAACCAGGATGCGCACTAGGCATCGCCTCCCCGGTCGCCATCATGGGCATTTGCCTGCGAATCAGCTACTCCAGGCAGAGGCTTTGCCAATGCGGCGCGCTGCGCTTCGATCAACTCGTAGCAGCCTTTCTGCGCCACATCCAGCATCTCATCCAGTTCATCGCGGCCAAAGACGCCATTTTCGCCGGTGCCCTGGATCTCCACGAAATCACCGTGCGCATCCATCACCACGTTCAGGTCGACTTCCGCCCGGGAATCTTCCTCATACGGCAGATCCAGGCACACGTGGCCGTCGATAATGCCCACGGAGATCGCAGCAATCGGATCCAGCAGCGGCTCGCCCGGAACCACACCCTGGTCTTGCAGCACGGCGATGGCGTCGGCAAGCGCCACATAAGCACCAGTGATTGCGGCAGTACGGGTACCACCGTCAGCCTGCAGTACGTCGCAGTCCAGGTTGATGGTGTTCTCGCCCAGCTCACCCAGATCCACCGCGGCACGCAACGCACGGCCCACCAAGCGGGAAATCTCGTGGGTGCGGCCTTTGACTTTGCCGCGCATGGACTCGCGTGGCATACGCTCGTGGGTAGCAGAAGGCAGCATCGCATACTCGGCGGTCAACCAGCCTTCGCCGGAGAATTTCTTGAAACGCGGCACGCCTTCCGACACCGAAGCCGTACACATCACGCGGGTATTACCGAATTCGACCAACACGGAACCAGCCGGGTTGGAGGTAAAACCACGGGTGATGCGCACTGGGCGCAGTTCGTCAAGGGCACGTTGATCAGCTCGCTGAAAATCAGACATGCCTGCCAGCATACCCGCACGCGGTGCCGGTTTAGAGCGTGTATTCGTTGCCCGGCAAAGCCACCTGGACCGGGCCCGCAAAATAGTTTTCCGCTGCCTGCACGGTCGCGGCAGTATCACCCCAGGGCTGCAGGTGCGTCAACACAAGGTTGCGCACCCCGGCTGCGGTAGCCAGTTCGCCGGCATCAGCACCGGACATGTGCATACCGGAAATTTTATCTGCTGCGCTGGCCCCCCACGCGGCTTCACACAAGAAATATTCGGCGTCGCGCGCGCAATCCACCAAGTCTTCGGTATATGCAGTATCCGCCGAATACGCGATCACCTTGCCGCTGGCGTGATCTTCAATGCGCAGCGCGAAAGTCTCCGTCGGGTGCACGGTGCGATACGGGGTGATCGTGGCTTGTTCAAAAACCTGCGGCACCCCGTGTTGGAAAGGCTGGAACTTGAAAGTATCGGAAAGATCGTCGACCTCGTCCAAGAAATTGCCACTCATCCGACCCAGATGCGTGACCGTGTGGCTGGGCCCCAACAGGCGGTGACGTCGACTAGCGCCCCGAGTGGGATGAAAACGACGCCACACCAGCAAACCGGGAAAATCGCTGCAATGATCTGCATGCATGTGGCTCAGTACCATGTGGCAATCGCCGGGCTCGCCGATTTCTTGTAGCGCAGCGAACACGCCGGAACCAAAATCCACCACAATCGGAGAAGCCGAAGGATCACTAAACGTCAGCAAATACCCGCTGGCCGGATTGCCCGGCGCGGGTACCGATCCAGAAGATCCAAGGACTGTGAGTTTCATGACGTCTATCCCAGTTGCATCCCAGCTTCATCACAGCTGTCAGTTAATCGCTGACAACTTTTTACTCGATTCTCATAGTTTAGGCCTTGCCGACGCCCGTTGCAGATTGAGTGACCTCCCCCACGCCCAGACCCAAAAACCGCTGGGAAAGTTCCGCGAATTTCTCTGGATCGCCCGTAGACTCAAAAACGCGCTGTTGATTTTTCCCGGTAGCCAACAGGTCCAACTCGGTCAGCCGCCGCAGCACATCTTTCGCGGTCTCCTCCGCCGACGAGACCAGCGTGACGCTCTCGCCAATCGCCAGCTGCAGCACACCGGAGAGCAGCGGGTAATGTGTGCAGCCCAGCACGAGCGTGTCGACGCCTGCCGATTGCAGCGGCTCCACATAGCCTTGCGCCACCCCCAAAATCTGGCGGCCGGAGGTAATGCCGCGCTCGACGAAATCCACGAACGACGGGCATGCCACCGCCTGGGCAGACACCGCCGGGTTGAGCCGGAACATATCTTGGTAGGCACCTGATTTTACAGTTCCTTCGGTGCCAATGACACCGATCTTGCCGTTTCGGGTAGTCGCCATCGCACGACGTACCGCGGGTTGGATGACCTCGACGACGGGGACGTCGTAACGCTCCCGCGCATCATGCAGGAAAGCTGCGGTGGCGGTGTTGCAGGCGATGACCAGCATTTTGCAGCCGCGTTCCACCAGCTCATCGGCGACCCGCTGGGCGTGGCTGCGTACTTGCGCAATCGGCAGTGGGCCATAAGGGCCGTGCGCGGTATCACCGATATATAGCACCGATTCATTCGGCAACTGATCCATGATGGTGCGCGCTACCGTCAGCCCACCGACACCGGAGTCAAAAATTCCGATCGGTGCTTCCCGGTCATGCTCGCGCGGAGTGCGGTTACTCATGGGTGCAAATAATGTGCTCTGTACGGGGCTCGCGGCGGTGGTCTCGGTTGTGCTCACGGGTTGTAGTTTAGCGGCTGCACAAAATCAGGTTGCTCAGTCTTGTCGACGTCTGTGCTTGTCGACGCCTGCGCGCGCTCGTGCGAACGCGTCCACTGCCGCTGGCTATTTTGTGTTGCGCACCATGAATCCGGCAATGATGCCGCCGATGAATCCACACAGGTGCGCCTGCCAAGACACGCCCGGCATCGTCGGGAAGATCCCCCAGATCAATCCCGAGTACACGCTGGCAATGACCACACCGATCGCCAGTTGTGCCATGCTGCGATTGAAAATGCCGCGTACCAACAAGTAGGCAAACCAGCCGTAGAGCACCCCGGAAGCACCAATATGCACCGTCCCCACGCCACCGATCAGCCACGTGCCCATGCCTGCAACCAGGGTGATGATCAACGTCGATTTCAGCCACACATGCTTGCCCGAGGCCGCAATGACGAAAGTGAATAATGCCCCTGGGATGGTATTAGAAATCAAGTGCGCAAAGTTGCCGTGAATCAGCGGCGCCGTAAACACCGTCCACCAGGCTGTAGTGTCCAGAGGGTGCACACCATAGGCCAGCAGCGATCCGCCGAGCACATACTGGTTGACGATGTGCACCGCCCAAATCACGACAACATAAGTCACCGCATAAGAGGTGCCCGCTTGTAAACGCTGGCCGACGCCTAGCCGCGCAGGTCCACCACCACCGCGGCGGGCCGGTTGGTTCGACTGGTACGGCATCATCCCGCCGGTGTGGCCAGTGTTTCCCGGTCCGGTGTAATTCGGGTTGTACTGCCGGAAATTGTCACGGGGTGGTCGGCGAAAACTTGGTTCCATCGGCTGGTCATTCTCCTAATTCGAGGAATTCGCTGGCATAGCCAGCTGCGAGTACGTCGGCAAGCCATAACCGGGTTCCGCATGGACCACGGCATGCACGATGGCATCGCAGACCACCTGAGAACTTGCCGCGCACAGGGCAGTCATCGTTTCTGTGGTGATCGTTTCTGCAGCCGTCGTTTCTGTGGTGGTCGCTGGATCGTCCACCATGCTAGACGAATTGGGGGGGGGCGAGTCAGCTGTTTCTTTCGCAGCCGGTTCTTTCGCAGCTGTCGAAACTGCAAACAGCGTGTCCCCGTCCAACGGGCTGTGGGCAGGCCGTACGGCCCAGGAAATCCCATCGTGGCCACACATCGCCAACCGGCGTAACTGCGCTTTGCTCAGCGGCGCGTTGGTGGCGATCACCCCGATGGTGGTATTCAGTGATGCGGCTGGGCTGGGTAGATCCGCGAATTTTTCCGGGTCCACGGGTGCGCGCTCCGGGGCACCGAACATTCTACCCGTAGCTGCATCGACGACCTCACCGACGGGGTTGGCTACCACGGCGGCAGAGACCCGGTAGCCTGCAGCTTCCCGGCTGGCTTGGCCAAACCCGCCGCGTAGCTTTCCGGCGGTAGCTCCACAGCCAGCGCCGATGTTGCTTGTCGACGTCGTAGTTGCTGCGCCGTCGACGTTTTCCAGCGCACGAGCAGTAGCACACTGCCCGTCTGCCGCGGTCGGTCGGTGTTGCGGATCGCCTACGGCAAGATCGAAAATCACCGCCGCGGGCACGATCGGCACCACTGGCCCATCGCTATCCGGGCCGAAAACGCGAAAACCAGCCCCGCGTGATTCCAACTCCGCCATCGCACCATCGGCAGCTGCCAGCCCATACGCAGAACCGCCGGCCAGCACAATCGCTTGTACTGCACCGACGGTATTTTCTGGCGCCAACAAGTCTGTCTCGCGGGTTCCGGGGCCGCCGCCGCGCACATCAACGCTGGCCACCGCGCCTGCACCAGAACCAGCTGCAGCGAAGCTCAGCACACTCACCCCGGTAGCATCGAGGCTTACATGCCCGATGCCCACACCGGGGCAAAAGTCCATTTCCGACCGGTTCGACATACACATCTAGTCTTTTAATCTTCCATCATGGCGGTAAGCAGCGAATCCTGGTTATACGCCAACCATTCCACCAACGCATCGCGGTCTGAGATCAGCTCTGAGACTTTCTTATCTGTATTCGCCAGATACAACCGGGCGTCATTCAGGCCCGCAACAAAGGCCTGCACCTCGGATTCATCCACGCTAATTTCTACGCCCTCGTTGACCTTTTCCGAGACCAACTGCAGGTTCTGCAACTTGGCACGCGCAATGTCATTTTCATGCAACGAGCGCAACAGGGAGCGATCGCCGTCGTATTCCTCGTCGCCTTCGCGCTGAAAATCCGGGAACAACCGCGCCAGTGCGGGATCGTCCGGCGCTTCTTTGTGGCCAGAAGGCATATCCATCATCTCAGCCAACTCGTCTTTCGGCGCGGACTGCGCGCGGGCGATAATCGCTTCCGCGACAGCGGCGATAATATCGCCCAGGGCTTCACGCTCAATGGGGTCGAGAACGGTCTGGAATTTCGGGCTGCGTCGCAGGCCCTTCTTCTTGCGCCACGGTTGCATGGTCTCGAAAGCTCCTCTAGTCCTTAATTGCTCGGAATATCGCGCCGGGGATTAGCCCGCTTGCTGCATCGTCGCCCACAGCCCAGCGGTGTGCAGCTTTTTCACATCGGCTTCCACCTTATCGCGCTCACCGGAGGTCACCACGGCTTTGCCTTCCGAATGCACCTGCATCATCAGCTCCTGCGCGCGGGACTTCGAATAGCCCAGCACGGTTTGGAACACGTAAGTCACATAGCTCATGAGGTTGACGGGGTCATCCCACACGATGCACATCCACGGCAGGTTCGCACTCGTAGCAACCTCAACGTCAATTTCTTCATCCAGCTCGGGGCTGGCCATTGGGCTAGATGCGTGCACTTCCATAGCGGAGGTTTCTAGTGCTACAGAAACTTCCGACTCGTGAACCTCAGACTTGCGCGTATTCATGATTGCCAGTTTACTGACTCGTTCCCGTGATTTCTGCATACTAGACATCCACATAGTTCAAGAACCTACAAGCGCTACATCGAAGCGAACCCAGACGTGATAAGTAACCTCCTCGTCGTCGACATCGACCACAACGACGCGCTCATACGCTCGATGTGGGACCGCGAAAGCTGGCGGCCTAACGCGGTGGTGGAAAACCCCACTAACGGCCACGCACATGCGGTCTGGGCGCTGAAAGCGCCGTTTGCCCGCACCGAGTACGCGCGCCGCAAGCCCTTGGCCTACGCCACGGCAGTCGTGGAGGGCCTGCGCCGATCTGTTGACGGTGACCGGGGCTATTCAGGTCTGATCACCAAAACCCGGAGCACGAATCGTGGGACAGCCACTAGGTCACCGACCACCTGTACACGCTCGATGAGCTGACGTTCTGGCTCGAAGAAACCGGCTTCATACCGCCACAGACGTGGAAACGAACCCGCCGTAAAAACCCCGTCGGACTTGGCCGCAACTGCGCCCTGTTCGAGTCCGCCAGGACGTGGGCGTACCGCGAAATTAGCTACCACTTCGGCGACCCCCAGGGTCTCGGGCGCATAATCCAGGAAGAAGCCCAACTGCTCAACCAAACGCAGTTCGAAACCCCGCTACCCGTCGCGGAGGTCGACCACATCGCGCGCTCGATCCACAAATGGATCATCACGAAGTCACGCATGTGGGCCGACGGCCCCGCCGCCTACGACGCAACATTCACACCCATCCCCAAAGCGCACGTGGCAAGAGGAGCGGGAAGGCTCGAACGGCTACAGCCACTGAACGCACTGCGGAAGCGGAACGCGTGCTGAAAGCATCTAATTCAAACCCCGCTCCAGAAAAACACGAAACTATAAGCACACAGGAGTACCGACAGATCGTCGTCCAGGAGTGGATTCAAGGTGAATAAACCAATCTTTTCTCGTAACGGTATGCCCCCTTAAAGAAGCTTCGAAATTAACCGGCGTACCCGTCCGAACCCTTGCTCGCTGGACTTCTGAACCACGCGAGGACTTCCTCGCGCGCCGACGAGAAACGCAAGCGTGTCCGGGAGTTGCGCTACCAAGGACTTACCATCTGCGCCATCACCAACGAGACCGGATACTCAGTCGGCACCGTCCACCGCTACGCGACTGAAGCACAAGAGAAATCTTCCTGATTTCCACGACCAAGCATGACCATTAATTTCCGCTAGATAGCGAGCGGAAATCCTTTTCCTGGCTTACAATAAAAGCGCTAGATTTGGTTTCGATTTTCATTAAAGGAAGGGAAAATGAGCAAAAAGATGAAGGCTCTCGCAGCCGCCTCTTCACTCCTCATTACAATCGCCGGTCCAATAAGCGCAGCTTCTGCAGCAGAAAATCCCTCTGTTGAAGACGCGATCAAACAGACTCAAGTTCAGCAAGGCGCAACTCAGACTTCAGTTGCTCCTGTCTCCAATCAAAGTGGTGGAGTCTCGACGCGCTCTGCTGATGGGATCACTATCGCTCCTGGCGGCAACGGTGCCTACGTTTCAATGAACGTTAGGGGGCAAGGTCTACATGTTGATAGTGCTTACGTGAACTATTTTCCAGGCACTGACATTGCGGGATCGAATGCCAGCGCTGAAGAATTTGAGCTTGCTTGGTATGAGAGCGGAGAACGACGCGCAGAGACCAAGGGGCCTGATTCAGGGCTGGTGAGGGCTACCCAGAGCTGGGACTTCAATCGTGATATTGATGCTGGTCCAATGTGCGGTCGCGTAAAGATTTCAGGAGCGTGGAGTAACTACGCCTGTGTAGAGATCAAACCGTAAAGGCAATAAAAAAAGCGCTGGAGAAGGATCCTTCTCTGAACTGCTCCCCATAATCCGGACTGAGAAATCAGAAACCAGATTATGGGGAGTTTTCTATGCATCCACACAGCAACCTGAGCCAGGCTCAACGTGAACAAGCAGTGGAACTATTTGAGCACGGCTATGGCGCTAGCGCGGTGGCTAATCGTCTCGGAGTCAAGCGGGGCCAGGTTCGAAGGCTTAAGGGTCGATTCCGTTTACATGGCAGACTTTGTCTTGTGAGCAAACCAACGAGGAAACAGTACTCCTTCGACACCAAGATTCAGATCCTTCGCCGCCATAAAGCCGGCGAGACCAAAGCCGATCTTGCCGAAGAATTCGGCTTGTCCTCGCCTGACCTGATTAGTCATTGGGTGTGAAAGGTCAACAAGGATGGTATTGATGCACTACGGCCGAATCCGAAGGGCAGGCCTCAAGACTCTGCTCGGCCTGCACCACTGACCGAAGAAGACAAACTGCGAGGTGAAAATGAGCTTGGCAAGGCTGAATTGGCGTACCTAAAAAAATTGCGGGACCCCAGGGATCAGCGACGAGGCTAAAAGTCGAAGCCATCATCACTGTTAAGTCTGACCACCGCCTCGATGACTTGATCACCGTATCTGGCCTGTCCAGGTCGACCTTCTTCGAACATCAGCGTCGCCTTGATGAACCGGATAAATATGCCCATCTGAAGAAACTAATAACGAAGATCTTTAGCAACTCCAACGCCACGTATGGTTACCGCCGTGTATGGCGTGGGTTACGCAACGAGAATGAGATCGTCAATAAGAAGTTGGTTCGCAAGCTGATGCGACAGCTGGGATTAGTATCGAAAATCAGGCGTAAGAGGTACAACTCTTACCGCGGAGCTATGAGCCACATTGCCGATAACGTGCTTGAGCGCAACTTCGAGCAAAGTGCACCGAATAAAGCGTGGGTTAGCGACGTCACCGAGTTCCGAGTCGCAGGCACCAAGGTCTACTTGTCGCCGATTTTGGATCTGTGTGACCGAACAATCTTGGCTCATACGCTGTCCAGATCACCGAATACCAAGTTCACATCACAATCGTTATCCGATGCCATTGCCCTGTTCAGCCCGGCTGAAGGACTCATTGTGCACACCGACCAAGGCTTCTGGTACCAGCACACCAGCTGGCGCAACCTGATTACAAACATTGGTGGCGTGCAGTCAATGTCGCGGAAAGGCAATTGCTATGACAACTCAGTGATGGAGAATTTCTTCGGTCACTTGAAATCTGAGATGTACCACGGTGTTTCTTTCAGCAGCGTCGATGAGTTCTGCCAAGCTGTTGATGATTACATCCTGTGATACAACACGACCCGGCTACAGGAACAATTTAAGGGCCTGGCCCCGATGCAATATCGGAACCAGACCCTTGCAAAGACCCAAACCATTGAGAATTAACCCAGTCCGGAAAACGGGGAGCAGTTCACTCCAGCGCTTTTTATTATCTCCTCGGTGAGGGTGTCTCAGATTCATTACGCTGCCGAGAAAATTCGTCTAACGCCTTCATTACTTTATTTGCGAACAGAACAATAAAAGTTACAAGTGCAATCGCCAGGATCGCGAACAACAGAAGTACAAAAAGTTCGAAGCCACCAAGATTAATTTTCACCATCTCCTTACACGTACGAGTCTTACGGCGTGAGTAGCCGACGCAGTTGATTGTCGCATTAATGAAAATATTTTTCCACTGTTAGGGGAAAACTTTTCGATTTTTGCGTGTCACGGAATAGTTATTAGCGACGCTTCGCGGCTCTGCGCTGAGCGCGATTGCTGCGTAATGCCGGCGGCGCTACCGCGCCGCTGGCGGGTGTAGCTGCATCGAGTATCTGGGCAAGGTCGTGAACCGCTGCGACCAATTCCCGGTGCTGCTCGGTCACAAAAACTCGCGTCCCTCGCGCAAATTGCGCGCCATTGTGCGCACGACATTGGCCGCTTCTGCCACTTCCTCGGCAGGCGTTCGCAAATTCAAACTCATCTGGTTTTCGCACTTGGGCAGGCTCGTCGCGGTGGCGTTGCTCACGGCGCTTTCGTGACGCTGCCGCGCGGCACGTGTCTGAACAAAAGCGTGCTTTGCGCCCTCGTGGATCGCCGCGCCGTGGGATGCGTCCGCTGCAAAACTCGCACTCGTTGCGTGCGGCCATGGACTCACTATACCGAACGTTCGTTATAGCTTTTCTGCCGCACCGCACGCCTGCTAGCAGCGGAAAACCACTTCTCACTAAAAGTGCCTACTGTGTGTAACCCAGCAGGGTTCAAAACCGCGCAGCAAGCGTTCAGGGCCAAGCCAGCACACAAGCGCTCGTGCGGCAGCGCCACGACAACAGCGCAAGCGCGGGTACGCCAAATCAGAAACCGGCGCGACGGCCGCGTCCAGAACGCTGGCGCGGTTGCTGCCCGGGGGGTGAGATCAACACGCCCAACACGCGAGGGGCGCTCACTGTGCGGCTCCAGGAGCGCGGGTACACCGTCGAGGAGGTCGAGGACTGCGTCACGGTCGATGGAGGGGTCTGGGCTTGCCTGCACGCGTGCGGTGAGGGATTGAACGTCTGAGAGAAGTGCGCCACGGTCGGAGGGGACGACGAGGAGTCCATGAGAGGAACCATAAGTGTGGGGAGGGCCAGAGGTAAGGAGCTCGCTTCGCTCGCCCTGTAAAGCCCTTTTAGGGGTGTCCCCTAAATCCCCAGAAATATCTGACTTGGTTCGTGGCAAACTCTGAACATGTCGAGGAATGAACACTGACCGCCCGCTCTCGCCTGAAAGAGTCAAACCCATGAACCCAACTGTGCGCCCGGAGGGACGCTTCGAGCAGCTGTGGTTGCCGCTGTGGCCGCTGGCAAGCGATGACCTACGCGAGGGCATTTACCGCACCTCCCGGGCCAAAGCGATGGGCAACCTTTAGGGCCGTTGAACCCGCTCAGGACCGCTGAACCCGCTCAGCCGCCCTGCGGCCACCAGCCGTCGGCAAGAATGCCGGGTGTATCCTTAGCGAGTGTGAATTCTTTGCAGCATCCTGCCGCTTCCACTGCGCTATTAACCGATAAATACGAGCTGACGATGCTCGAAGCCGCGCTTGCCGACGGCACCGCCCACCGCAACGTCACCTTCGAGGTTTTCACCCGGCGCTTGCCCACCGAGCGCCGCTACGGCATCGTCGCTGGCACGGCGCGAGTGCTGGAAGCAATCCGCGATTTCCGCTTCACTGAAAAACAGCTAGAACAGCTAGATTTCCTGCAACCGGAAACCATCGAATACCTGCGTAATTATCGTTTTCGCGGCCAGGTAGATGGCTACCGCGAAGGCGAGCTCTACTTCCCTTCGTCACCGATTTTGACGGTCCGCGGGACTTTCGCCGAATGCGTCGTCTTGGAAACCGTCGTGCTGTCTATTTTGAACGCGGATTCTGCTGTGGCCTCTGCCGCTGCCCGCATGGTCTGCGCTGCGGATGGGCGCTTCATGCTGGAAATGGGCTCGCGTCGCACACACGAATACGCTGCGGTAACTGCTGCCCGTGCAGCTTATCTCGCGGGGTTCGACGCCACCTCAAACTTGGAAGCCGCCAGCCGTTACGGCATTCCGGCGCAGGGGACGGCCGCACACGCGTGGACCCTGTTGCACGTCGACGAGAACGGCCAGCCGGATGAGAAATCAGCTTTTGCTGCGCAGGTGAAACGCCACGGTGCATCGACGACGCTGCTGGTTGATACTTTCGATATCACCCGGGGCGTAGAAAACGCGGTCGCTGTTGCAGGCACAGAGCTGGGGGGCGTGCGCATCGACTCCGGTGACCTCGGCGCACTCACCCGCCGGGTGCGCAAACAGCTTGATGGGCTCGGCGCGACCAACACCAAAATCGTAGTCTCTTCTGACCTCGACGAATTCGCCATCGCTGGTTTGCGCGGTGACCCCGTCGATGTCTTTGGCGTCGGCACTTCCGTGGTCACTGGCTCTGGCTCGCCGACGGCATCGCTGGTGTACAAGCTGGTGGAAGTCGAGGGCAAGCCTGTCTCGAAGCGTTCGTCCGGAAAGGTCTCCGACGGCGGCACCAAAGCCGGCGTGCGCACGTACCGTGAAACCGGGGTCGCCGTGGAAGAAATCATCTACCCGCTCGGCGGCGAGATACCTGCGCATTCCGGTTCAGAAATCCGCGAATTGACGGTTCCGTTGATCCGCGACGGCGAGATCGTCGATGGCTTGGATGACCTGCATGCCTCCCGCGAACTAGTGGCCGCTGGTATTGCCAGCCTGCCGTGGGAAGGTTTGGCTTTGGGCCGCGGTGAACCTGCGGTACCGACGCGTCTGGCTGGGTTCTAAATGGAGTCTGCCAGCACCAATAACAGCGCCAGCGCCAGCAACACAAGTACCGGCAGCACCGAAGAACTTCTCGCCACTGCCGTGAGCGGTTTCGGTGGTGCAGATCGCCCGGGCCAGCGCCGGATGGCCAACGCCGTCGAATCCGCCCTAGGTTCCGGGCGTCACTTGGCAGTCCAAGCCGGCACCGGCACCGGAAAATCCCTGGCCTACCTGGTCCCGGCGTTTCGCCACGCGCAAGAAACCGATACGTGCGTCATCGTCTCCACCGCGACTCTGGCTTTGCAGCGCCAGCTCATCGAACGCGACCTGCCTCGGCTTGCCGACGCCCTGGAGCCGGTGATGGACCGGCGGCCAACTTTCGCAATTATGAAGGGCCGGTCCAACTACCTGTGCATGAACAAAATCGCGCAAGCACAACTGGAGCCGGAATTAGAGGCTGCAGCCGAAGAGGCAGCTGCCACCGACGCCGCCGCAGAGGCTGCTCCAAAGGCCGCCACAGGTTTTGGGCACGCAGCCGAACGAGCTGCTAGCGAAACGCCCGCACGCCCCGGCAACCCCCAACCAATCACCTGGCTAGGAAAACAAATCGCCAGCCTGCACAACTGGGCCCAAGAAACCGAGACCGGCGACCGCGATGACCTTGACACCAGTGTCAGCGATGCCGCTTGGCGCCACGTTTCTGTCAGCTCCCAAGAATGCCTCGGCGCTTCCCGCTGCCCGCACGGCGTGGAGTGCTTCGCCGAACTCGCCCGCCAAGAAGCTCGCGAGGTCGACGTCGTCGTCACGAATCACGCCATGCTCGCCATCGACGCGATTTCGGAAATCGACACCCTCCCCGAACACGATTGCGTCATCATCGACGAGGCCCACGAACTCGATGCCCGGATTACCTCTGCAACCACCGCAGAACTCTCTCCGCGCTCACTGACCTTGGCAGCCAATCGCGCCGGACCACTTGGCGCGGAAGGCAAGGATTCCCGTTTGAAGAATCTCGCCGAACAATGGCGGATTACCACTGAAGAGCTTGCCGACGGACGCTGGACGGAATTGGATCAGGCCGCAGATTCGGAACTGAGCGCCATCGCGGAGCTTTTGTCGTCGCTACGTGCCACCTTGAAAGACGCCCCAGAAGGCGAAGCCACCAACGAGCCAGAAACCGCCGCCGAGCGCAATAACCTGCGCAATCACTTGGCCACGCTCGAAGAGACCGTGCACAGGATCCAGGAAGTCTTCGATACCGAGGACCCAGCCGCCCAGGACGATGTGGTCTGGTTGGATCGCAATGAGCGCTACGGCGACACGCTGCACGTCGCCCCACTGTCGGTGGCGGATTTGCTGCGCGAACGCTTATTTGGAGAAAACACCGTGGTGTTGACCTCAGCCACACTCACATTGGGCGGGCGTTTCGACGCCATGGGCGCCCAGTGGGGTTTGCCCAAGGGTAAGTGGGACAGCTTGGATGCTGGCACCCCGTTCGATCCGGCAAAGTCCGGGATTTTGTATGCTCCGAGGCATCTGCCGCAGCCAGGCAGAGATGGTCTGGCACCAGAAACCGTAGAAGAGATGCGCGAGCTGATCATGGCAGCCGGTGGACGCACGCTGGGCTTATTCTCTTCGAAACGGGCGGCAGTGCAGGCGGCCGACGAGTTGCGCCCGAAGTTGCCTTTCCCGGTCTATGTCCAGGGTGAGGATTCGATTGGTGCGCTCGTCGAAAAGTTTGCGGCAAAAGAACACTCGGTGCTGTTTGGCACTTTGACGCTGTGGCAAGGCGTGGACGTACCCGGCAAGGCGTGCTCTCTGGTGTTGATGGACCGCATCCCGTTTCCGCGGCCCGATAATCCGCTGCTGCAGGCCCGTTCGGAGGCAGCGCAGGCAGCGGGGCGAAACGGTTTTATGGAAGTCTCCGCTACCCATGCCGCGCTGTTGATGGCGCAGGGTGCGGGGCGTTTGTTGCGATCAGTAACCGACCGTGGCGTGGTCGCGGTATTGGACAACCGGGTGGTCACTAAGCGTTACGGGCAGTTTTTATTATCGTCGCTGCCGCCGTTTTGGCGCACCCAAGATAAAAACACGGTGCTGGGTGCGCTGAAAAGGTTAGTGCAGAACTAGTCGAGAGCTGGTCCGGTGCTAGTCCAGAGTTATTCCAATGTGACGCGGTGGTAGCTGCCGTCTTCGCGGTCCGAAGTATCGATCTCTGTGCGCGGGATGCCCATGATGTAGAGCACTTCATCTAAAAACGGGTGGGTCACCGACGTATCGGCGATTTCCCGCAACGCTGGCTTCGCATTGAACGCCACACCGAGACCAGCGGCGGAGATCATGTCGATGTCATTGGCACCGTCGCCGACGGCCACGGTTTGTGCCATCGTCAGGCCCGAATCAGCAGCGAATTCCGCCAAGAAGTTTGCCTTCGCGGCCCGATCCACTACCTGCCCGATCACCCGGCCGGTAAGCTTGCCGTTTTCAATCTCTAGTGTGTTGGCCCGCACGTAATCCAGCTCAAGTTCTTCCGCGAGATCTTCCAAGACCTGAATAAAACCACCAGAAACGACCGCAGTGCGGTAGCCCATGCGGTTCAGCGTGCGCAGCGTGGTGCGCGCACCTGGGGTTAGTTCGATGGCGTCAGCCACTTCCTGCACCACAGAGGCATCCAGCCCAGCCAGTGCTTTTACTCGTTCACGCAGCGATTCTTCAAAGTCCAGCTCACCGCGCATTGCCCGCTCGGTCACCTCTGCGACTTCCGCTTCCCTGCCTGCGTGCGCAGCCAACATTTCGATGACCTCGCCGGTAATCAGCGTAGAATCGCAGTCAAAGCAGACCAATCTTTTACCGCGACGAGCCAAGCCCGCGCGCTCGATGGCGATATCGACGCCCAGTTTGCTTGTCAGTTGCGCTAGCGCCGCACGGAGCTCTTCACTAGCACCCGGTGCCGGGTCGGCCACTGAGACGAAGATTTCTAACCCGGTCACCGGGTAATCGGCGATGCCACGCATGCGGTCGATATTCGCGCCGTGCTTCGCCAAGGTCGCACCAATCGCCGAGATCGCCTGCGCCGTCACTGGGTTACCCAACACGACGACAACGTGGGTGGAACGCGGAGCAGGTGCAGGAGTCTTTTCGTCCGCAGCCGAATACTCGATGGTCACCTGCTGGCCCAACGGGGTTAATGCATCAGTCAGTGCCTCAGATAGTTCTGCGAAATATTCAGCTTTGATTCCGGTAAATGCTGCCAGTTGCAAATAGCCCAAGAATTCCGACTGCTGCACATCCAAGAGCTGGACACCGTAATGAGCGAGCACGCGGAAAAATTCCGCGGAGACGCCTTTTTGGTCTTTGCCGCGCACGATGACGACGGCAGAACGAAGCCCCTCCTGTAAACGCACGGTGGGTTCAGCTTTCATGGCCGTCGTAGCCGCCGTAGCCGCCGTAGCCGTCGCGGGCGTTTTTGCCGTCGTGTGCATCGTGCTGGGCGCTGGTTGGTTCACAGGTTCCTCGATTCTGTTACGCGCTAATACGTGTGCGATGGCGGTTGTAGGGTGACCTTGTCACGGTAACCGTTTCACGGTGACCTTTTCACAGTGACTCAGTGTTTAGCGATGATGTCGAAATATTGCCGGTCTGGCCGTTTCTAGAATAAGCGAAACCCCCGCTGCCCACTAGGAGTGGATGGGCGCGGGGGCTGGCTTGCTAGCAGGTACTAGTTGGTTCTAGCGCAACCGCTGTGGCTGTTTTGTCCAGAACCATGCTGTTTAAATCCTGCTGTGAGTATGTGCAACGCGAGAACGTGTTTCCCCACGCTCTAGCATTGCTTATATGCACTAGCGCTTAGCGTGTGCACCTGTCGGTTGTGCAACCTGACGGGGATCTTCGTGTGCTCCGGACTCGTGAGCACCAGAGTGCGCTTCGGCGCGCATACGCTCGACCATGTGCGGGTAGTGCAGCTCGAATGCTGGACGCTCCGAACGAATGCGTGGCATCGACACGAAGTTGTGGCGCGGTGGTGGGCATGAGGTTGCCCACTCCAGGGAGTTGCCATAGCCCCATGGATCGTCGACAGTGACGACCTCACCATAGCGCCAGGACTTAAAGACGTTCCATACCAGTGGGATAACCGAAGCACCCAGGACGAAGGCGAAAACGGTGGATATCTGGTTGTAGATGGTGAATCCGTCAGAGTCCAGGTAGTCAGCGTAACGACGTGGCATACCCATGTTACCGACCCAGTGCTGCACCAGGAAGGTGCCGTGGAAGCCGATGAAGGTCAACCAGAAGTGGATCTTGCCCAGGCGCTCGTCCAGCATACGACCGGTCATCTTCGGGAACCAGAAGTACAGACCCGCGAAGGCGGAGAACACAACGGTACCGAACAGGGTGTAGTGGAAGTGAGCGATCAGGAAGTAGGACTCTGCCAGGTGGAAATCCAGTGGTGGTGAAGCCAGCATGACACCGGTCATACCACCGAAGAGGAACGTGGTTAAAAAGCCCATGGCCCAGATCATTGGGGTTTCCCAAGTGATGTGGCCCTTCCACATGGTGCCAACCCAGTTGAAGAACTTCATGCCGGTTGGGATGGCGATCAGGAAGGTCATGAACGAGAAGAACGGCAACAAGATAGCGCCGGTAATGAACATGTGGTGTGCCCACACGGCCATCGACATACCACCGATGGACAACGTCGCGAAGACCAAGCCGATGTAGCCGAAGACTGGCTTGCGGGAAAAGACCGGAACGATCTCGGAGATCACACCGAAGAATGGCAGAGCCAACACGTAGACCTCTGGGTGGCCGAAGAACCAGAACAGGTGCTGCCACAGGATAGCGCCACCGTTAGCAGGCTCATAAATATGAGCACCAAGCTGACGGTCATACAGAACTCCCAATGCAGCAGCGGTCAGAACTGGGAAGATCATCAGCGCCAAGATGGCGGCGACCATGATAGTCCAGCAGAACACTGGCATACGGAACATCGTCATGCCTGGTGCGCGCAGAGTCAACAGAGTGGTCAACATGTTCACAGCCGAAGCGATGGTACCGACACCGGTAGCACCAACACCGACGATCCAGAAGTCAGCACCCAAACCTGGGGTGTGGATCGAATCCGCCAAAGGCATGTACATCGTCCAACCGAAGTCAGCGGCACCACCTGGGGTCAGGAACCCAGCCAACATGACGAAGCCACCGATGGTGGTAATCCAGAAACCGAAAGCGTTCAGACGCGGGAAAGCCACATCCGGTGCGCCGATCTGTAGCGGCAGGATGTAGTTAGCGAAACCCCACACAACCGGGGTAGCAAACAGCAGCAGCATCACGGTGCCGTGCATAGTGAACAGCTGGTTGAACTGTTCGTTGGACAGCATCTGCAGGCCAGGGGTGAACAATTCGGCACGAATCAACAGTGCCATCAAACCACCAAGGAAGAAGAAGCTGAAGGACATGATCAAGTACATGATGCCCAGCTGCTTGTGGTCGGTGGTTGAAAGAATTGTCAACGCCTTAGACCCGGTGCGTTCATGCCCCGTTGGCTGGGGACGAGTTGGCTCGACGTAATCATCAAGCCGTGGCGCCACAGCGGTCATAATTCCTCCTAATTACGAAAGCATTCGCCGCTCCACCAGCACGACTCTTGAGAGCACACTGAAGGTACAGAAAATGCCAATTAATTACGTGTACTTATATTAGGTCACTGCGAGCTTTTTAGGTAACCACTGAGTGTTTTTGTTTCTATGCTCGCGACGGCATTAATCACCCGGTTTAGCTAGCCTTAGCCAGGCTCTTTTCGACGACTACTCCCCCACCGTCACGGTTGCTGTTTCTATAGACGGCTTAAGTGCGAGAACGCGAAAAACCCCACCAGTCATAGCGGGGCAGGTGGCTCGGGCGGAAGCACATGCTCCGTGAGCCACCCCACTGTGACTGTTGAGGTTTCTGTGAAAAGTTCAATTTTCCGGAACTAATCCGTTCCCCCGGTTGGTGTCATACTTTCGACGGGGGCTTAGAAATCCCAATCGTCGTCGGTTGTCAGCTCCGCTTTGCCCATGACATATGAAGAACCAGAGCCAGAGAAGAAGTCATGGTTTTCGTCGGCATTCGGCGCCAGCGCGGACAAGATTTCTGGGGACACGCGAGTCTCATCAGCCGGGAACATGCCCTCGTAACCGAGGTTGTTCAACGCCTTGTTCGCGTTGTAACGCAAGAAACGCTTGACGTCTTCGGTCCAGCCGAGCTCGTCGTAAAGATCCTCGGTGTACTGCATCTCATTTTCGTAGAGTTCATAGAGAAGCTCGAAGGTGTAGTTCTTCAGCTCTTCCTGACGCTCCACCGACTGTTTTTTCACCGACTGCTGATACTTATAGCCGATGTAATAACCATGGACGGCCTCGTCGCGAATGATCAACCGGATGATATCCGCGGTGTTCGTCAGCTTCGCACGTGAGGACCAGTGCATGGGCAAGTAGAACCCGGAATAAAACAGGAACGATTCCAGGATCGTCGAAGCGACCTTGCGCTTGTCCGGATCATCACCGTTGTAATAATCCAGCACAATCCGCGCCTTGCGCTGCAGACGCTCGTTTTCTTCCGACCAGCGGAACGCATCGTTGATCATCGGTGTCGGCGCCAAAGTCATGAAGATATTGGAATAGGATTTCGCGTGCACCGATTCCATGAACGCAATATTCGTCATCACGGCTTCTTCATGCTGGGTTTGGCAATCCGGCAACATGGCGACCGCGCCGACAGTGCCCTGAATAGTATCCAACAGCGTCAGGCCGGTAAAGACCCGCATGGTGGTCTCTTTTTCCTTATCGGTCAGTGTCTTCCACGTTGGAATGTCGTTGGACACAGGCACCTTTTCTGGCAGCCAAAAATTACCAGTCAACCGATCCCAGACCTCTAGGTCTTTATCATCCGGGATGGTGTTCCAGTTGATGGCTTTCACCGGTTTCTGTGGATCGTTAGCAGCGGCACCAGATGTCATGGGAATACCTCGTTCCGTCGGTGTTTTCACTTAATATTGGGCGTGGATAATACGCTCTCACGTGCCCAATCTCTTCTTACTAATCTAGCCGTTGCGTCACCGTGTGACTAACTCCCAGCGGTTGCCCACCAGGCAAATGACAACAATGAAAGGCAGATCACCTGTGACCCCGTCGATCCAGCCCCACGGTGCACCAAGCGCTACCCCACTGCTGGGGTCCGTCTTCGACGAACTCGGCCGAGAAATCGTCGCCGGTGAATACGCCACAGGTTCGCACTTCACGCTGCAGTCCATCTGTGAACGTTTTGGAATTTCCCGCACCGTTGCCCGCGAGACCATGCGCGCACTCGAACACGTCGGTCTAGTGCAATCTGGCCGACGAGTAGGCATCACCGTGCTAGACCAGCAACAATGGGCGTTGTTTGACCCTGCGGTGATCAGGTGGCGTTTAGCCGCACCCAACCAACGTGACGCACAGCTAACCTCGCTGAACGAGCTGCGCATGGCCGTCGAACCTGTCGCGGCACGACAGGCCGCCGAGAACGCCACCCCGCATCAACGGGTGGAGATTCTGGAATTAGCGGCTCGTTTATTGCAGCTCGCGAAACTGCCCGCTGACCCGAGTGCAGCAGAATTCTTAGACACCGACCTACGCTTCCATTCGCTGCTTTTGCAGGCTTCCGGCAACGAAATGTTCGCAGCGCTCGTCCCAGTATTTTTTGCGGTCCACAGCGGCAAAACCGTTTTTGGTGTGGATTCTGATAAACCAGTGGCCAACACCCTGGATCTGCACCAGGAGTTGGCCCAATACGTCAGCGACGGCGACGGCATCCACGCCGAGCGCACATCGCACGCATTACTGCACGAGGTGGCACGCTCGCTGGAATAACCGCGAAAGCTAGCAGTCCTGTCTTAGGGTTCCACGGCCGCAGCGCACTACAGCTTCACCGCACCACAGCCTTATAGCCTTACAGCATGCAGGAAACGCAACCTTCGACCTCGGTGCCTTCCAGTGCTTGCTGGCGCAGCCGGATGTAGTACAGCGTCTTGATGCCCTTGCGCCATGCATAAATCTGCGCTTTGTTGATATCACGCGTGGTCACGGTATCGGTAAAGAACAGCGTCAACGACAGGCCTTGGTCTACGTATTTTGTCGCTTCGGCGTAGGTGTCGATGATTTTTTCGTAGCCGATTTCGTAGGAGTCCTGGAAGTACTGTTGGTTATCGTTATCCATGTGCGGCGCCGGGTAATACACACGGCCGACTTTGCCTTCCTTGCGGATCTCGATCTTCGACGCGATTGGGTGGATCGACGACGTCGAGTTGTTGATGTACGAAATCGAACCTGTCGGCGGCACTGCCTGCAAGTTACGGTTGTACAAGCCGTGCTCGGCGACGTCGCGCTTCAGCTGTGCCCAGTCCTGCGCACTCGGGGTAGTGATCGACGAGTTCGCGAAAAGCTCTTTGACCTTGTCAGTCTTTGGAGCAAACTCCGCTGGGTCGTAGCTGTCGAAGAAAACGCCACTGGCGTAGTCAGATTCTGGGAACTCCGCAAAGTACTCGCCACGCTCACGCGCTAGCTTGTTCGACGCCTTCAAGCAGGCATACATGACGGACGCGAAGTATGCGTTGGTGAAATCCAGTGCTTCTTCAGATCCATAGTAGATGTGCTCGCGGCCCAAGTAGCCGTGTAGGTTCATCTGCCCCAGGCCGATGGCGTGCGAGCTGTTGTTACCCTCGCGCACAGACGGCACGGAATCGATGGAGGTCTTATCCGCCACCGCGGTCAGCGCACGGATAGCCATCTCGATGGTCTTCTCGAAATCCTGCGAGTCCATGGCTTTCGCGATATTCAGTGAACCAAGGTTACAAGAAATATCGTGGCCGATGGAATCATACGTCAGATCAGCATTCAGCACCGATGGGCTATTAACCTGCAAAATCTCCGAGCACAGGTTGGACATGTTGATCCGGCCGGTCTTAACCGGGTTCGCACGGTTGACCGTATCTTCAAACATGATATACGGGTAACCGGACTCAAACTGCAGCTCAGCGATGGTCTGGAACAGGTGGCGCGCGTTGATCTTGGACTTGCGGATGCGCGGATCTTCGACCATGTCTTCGTAATGCTCGGTAATCGAGATATCCGCGAACGCTTTACCGTAGACACGTTCGACATCATACGGCGAGAACAAATACATGTCCTCATTGCGCTTAGCCAGCTCGAAGGTGATATCAGGGATAACCACGCCGACGGACAGCGTCTTAATGCGGATTTTCTCGTCCGCGTTTTCGCGCTTGGTGTCCAAAAACGACAGAATGTCCGGGTGGTGTGCATTCAAGTACACTGCACCAGCGCCCTGTCGCGCACCCAGCTGGTTAGCGTAGGAGAAGGCATCTTCCAACAGCTTCATCACAGGGATCACACCGGAAGACTGGTTCTCGATGTGCTTGATCGGTGCACCGGATTCACGCACGTTGGACAGCAGCAGCGCCACGCCGCCGCCGCGCTTAGACAACTGCAAGGCAGAGTTGATGGAACGGCCGATAGATTCCATGTTGTCTTCGATACGCAGCAAGAAGCACGAAACCAACTCACCGCGCTGGGCCTTACCTGCGTTCAAAAACGTCGGGGTGGCTGGCTGGAAACGCCCGGACATGATCTCATCGACCAGGGCCTTGGCGATCTGCTCGTCGCCGTCGGCAAGAAACAGCGCGGTCATGGATACACGGTCTTCAAAACGCTCCAGGTATCGACGACCGTCGAAAGTCTTCAGCGTATAGCTGGTGTAGTACTTGTAGGCGCCCAAGAAAGTCTGGAAACGGAATTTGTAGGCATAGGCCTGCTTGAACAGAGATTTGATGAACTCGAAGTCATACTGCTCGATCACAGCCGGATCGTAATAGGCATTGTCTACCAAGTAATCAATTTTTTCTTCCAGGTCATGAAAGAACACGGTGTTCTGGTTGACGTGCTGGATGAAGTACTGGTTCGCCGCTTCGCGGTCTTTATCGAACTGGATCTGTCCGTTTTCGTCATAAAGGTTCAGCAACGCGTTCAGCGCATGGTAGTCGAGCTGATGATCGGTATTGACGGGTTCGGCGACGGTTCTGCCGACGTGAGTGGTCACGGAAAACCTTCCTGCTTGTTTGTCCTGTTGTATCAGCGTGCAATTACGCAGAGTCTGAAATTAGGGGTGTATATGAAGTTATGATGCGAGACCTTCTACTAAGCCAAGCCGGTGGGCGTTGTTATCTAGGCCTTGCCGGACGAGCTCCACGTCTTCTGTGGTGCCCATGAGCTCGAAGCGGTAGACATACGGCACGTTGCACTTGGCAGCAATGATGTCTCCTGCTTTGCCGTAATCGGCACCAAAATTGCTGTTTCCACCAGAAATGACAGCACGCAAATATTTGCGATTGTCCGGATCATTCAAGAATTTAATGACCTGCGGCGGAACTGGTTTGGCGGTGCCTCGAGTCAACGAAACCCCTCCCCCATAGGTTGGGCATACCAACACGAACGGTTCATCGACACTGAGGTGGCCTTCTTGTGCCGGGCGCAGCGGAATACGTTGGGAGCGATAGCCTAGCTTGTCGACGAATCGCTTGGTGTTTTCCGTCGTGGAAGAAAAGTACACGATCAACATCGTGGCCTCACTCCTGTCTCTGCGGTCTATGGGAGAGGGGGAATATGGAGTTATCACAGGTGGTACTTGCCAGGTGCTAAGCTCGGAGCACCCTAAGCACGCCTTGGCAGACGCGGTCTAGGCAGACGCGGTGGCTACGGTCTCAGCTAGTGCGCTCAAACGCTCTGGCCGGAATCCGGACCAATGCTCGCCTTCCGCCTCCACGACTGGGGCCTGCAAGTAACCCAGTGCCATGATGTAGTCGCGAGCTTCATCATCCATGGAGATATCGACAACGTCGTAATCCAGGTTGAGAGCGTCCAACTTCTTTTTAGTCATGGTGCACTGCATGCAAGCTGGCTTGGAGTAAACGGTGATTGCCATGGGTGAGACTTCCTTGTCAGTACGCAATTGGGCGAAAAATTCTTGTACTTAATTCATTGATTGTGAGTTTCGTGAGGCAAGCGCTGCGGCTCGCTTCGACCTCATCGACACTATACTTTGTGGCGAATCTGCGCAATAGCACTATATGTAGTAGTTACAACTGTGGAATCCCCTGCTGGTGATTTTCACAGCCCCCACATCTAGCTCACCCCAAGCAATTACCACTACCGCCAGAAACTCCCCCTTCCGGCCGGCGCCAGCATTTCCCCAGGACGCCCCGCTAGAGCGTTATCAAATCGTTATACAAGGATGTAATTTCACAGGATGTGACAATACTGTGAACAAATTGTGGAAATTTCTCACGGGAGTGAGACCAGAACCGAGCCGCCGAACAACCCACTTGTGCCTAGTGCCCCACCGTGCCCCCACTGTGCCCCGCAACGGGCTCCGCAGTGACCCGCAGTGACCCGCAACGGGCTCCGGGACTATGGAGATACAGCAAAGCCGCCGCCCCACTCTGTTTCGAGTGAGACGGCGGCTTGCACAAAGCTTCAGAAGAAACCCAGGTGAATTAGCCCTGACGTGCCTTGAAGCGGGGATCTTTCTTGTTGATCACGAAGGTTTTACCGTGGCGGCGGATAACCTGGGCGCCCGGTTTCCTCTTCAGCGACCGAAGCGACTTGCGGACCTTCATCGGGCGCTCCTTTCTGTACGCGGCTACTACACAGCGTGTAGACAATAATTATCAGCGACCGCCCGAAAACGGCGATCATAACACAAGCTGACAGTCTACCTAGGCAGATACTATTTTCTCAAATCCTTATTTTTACCCCAGCGTTTTTCCATAACCTCGCCGACCTCTTCCAGGCTGCGACCCATCGTCTCCGGGATAAACACCCGGACAAACCCCAGCGCCACCACACCCAGCATGGCGAAGGCGACGAAAGTGCCGGAACCGCTCATAATCTCCGTCAATGGCAAGAAGAACTGCGCAACGGCCCAGTTGGCTACCCACAGCGCCAAACCGGCAATACCCATGCCCAGGCCACGAGCCTGCACCGGCACGATCTCGGAGATCAACAGCCAGGTCGTTGGCGATACCGCCGCCTGCTGGAAAGCAATGAACACGGCCATCATGCCCAGCGAAATCAGAGCCCAGGTGGTGCTGCCGTCGGCAAGCGAATATGTCACAGCCAAAATCAGCAGCGACATGATATTTCCGGTCAGCCCCCACGTCAGCAAGCGTTTCCGGCCAACCACGTCAATGATCTTCAGCCCGACCCAACATGCAATCACAGAGACCACACCAATAACAATGGAGGTATAGACCGCGTTGGTGGTCGAGATACCAACCTCGCTCATCATCGTCGGGGCGAAATAAATCACGGCATTAACTCCAGTGATCTGCTGCGTCACACCAATGAGCATCGCCAACAAAATGGTCACGCGCACCCACCGCAGCTTCTTGAATGCTTGGAATTCCTCGGAAGTCTTCGCGTGTCCGGCAGCCGCGCTCTCCGGCACGCCATCCGCGCCTGCATCGTGTTGCTCAGCTTCGACGACGATGGACAGTTCTTCCAGCGACATACCCGCACGGGCAGCTACCGCACGGGCGTGTTCGGTACGGCCCCGGCGCGCCAACCAGACTGGAGTATCCGACAAAAAGATCATGCCTGCAGTCAGCATCGCACCTGGGATCGCGGCCATGCCCAGCATCAGGTGCCAATTGCCAGTCGGCGCCAATGCGGAGTTGACCAAGTAGGCCAGCAGTTGGCCGACGACGATCATCAGCGTATTCAACGAGACCATTCGCCCGCGCACAGCGGCGGGAACTTTTTCTGCGATATACATTGGCACCACGATCGACACCGCACCGACGGCCACTCCCAAGAATGTGCGTGCGGTGGCCAGTTCTGCGACGGATCCAGCCAGCGCACACCAAATGGACCCAGCGCAGAAGATCACGCCATTGATGATCAGTGTCATGCGCCTGCCCCACCAGTCCGCCACACGGCCGCCGAGCAACGCGCCGATGGCTGCTCCGACCAACAGCATGGCCGTCACGCGGCCCTCTTCGGCGGCAGACATGCCAAATTCCGGGCTGATATACAGCAGCGCTCCAGACATCACGCCGGTGTCATAGCCAAAGAGCAGGCCACCGATGGCCGCGAATGCAGCAACCATTTTTACGTAGCGGCGGGTCTCGGCAGTCTCCGCGCGGGAAATATCGCGCGCACTAGTCTGGTTAGTCTCGGTCATTTTCACAAACACACATTGTGTCAGGCGACTAGGCTAAAACCATGCCGAAAAACCCCAGCAATAAGCAAGAATCAATCATAAAAGCCCTGGGTGTGAAGCCCTTAATCGATCCAGAAGAAGAAATTTCCCGGCGCGTTGGCTTCCTCGCCGAATACCTCGCCACCACCGGCGCCCGTGGTTATGCGTTGGGAATTTCCGGCGGGCAAGATTCCACTCTGGCAGGGCGCTTGGCACAGTTGGCCGTCGAAAAGCTGCGCACAGAAGGGCACGGCACAGAAGGGCAGGACGTTGAGTTCTGGGCGTTGCGACTGCCGCACGGCCAACAGCATGACGACGCCGATGCCCAGCTAGCACTGGAATTCATCCGGCCTGACCGCACCGCCAGCATCGATATTGCCCCCGCCACCGCTGCCCTCGACCAGGCGGCCGCAGCGGCAGTTGGTGAGACTAATTTGAGCGATTTCAACCGCGGCAACGTGAAAGCTCGGCAACGGATGATCGCGCAGTACGCAGTTGCTGGCGCACGCGGTTTATTGGTGATTGGCACTGATCATGCCGCGGAAAACGTCACCGGTTTCTTCACTAAATTTGGCGACGGTGCCGCGGATGTTGTGCCGCTGGCTGGGCTGAATAAACGTCAGGGTGCGGCACTTCTGCACCACCTCGGCGCCCCGGAAGCGACCTGGCAGAAGGTTCCGACGGCGGATCTGGAAGACAACCGGCCGGGCCTTCCCGACGAGGAGGCGCTGGGCCTGCGGTATTCCGAAATCGACGATTACCTGGAGGGCCGCGAGGTCAGCGCCGAGGCGGCTGCTCGGATTGAAAATTTGTGGGACGCAGGCCAGCACAAGCGTCACCTACCGGCCACGCTTGCCGACGACTGGTGGCGCGGCTAACCCAGCTTTAACCCAGCATTGGCCTAGAATCAACCGAGAATCCGCAAGGTTGTCTGTGCCGCGCGCTGCAACGGGCCCGCATACGCAGCGCCGTGGGTCAGGCTGTGTACCGCCAGCGGGTGCAGCTGATGCATCGGAATAAATTCGCGCCAATTTTTCGGCAACGGCGACACCTCGTGGTAACCGGCGACAATCTCGTCGAAATACGGGGTGCCGAATAGATCCAGCATCGCCAGATCAGTCTGCGGGTGCCCACCGTGGGCTGCGGGATCAATGAACGCAGGCCCGTCGCTACCAAACAGCAGGTTGCCCGTCCACAAATCGCCGTGGATGCGGGCAGGCCGCAGATTCCATTCAGTAGCACGAATGGCTTCACAGGCGCGCATAACCACGGCTAGTTCATCGTCGGCAAGATTTCCTGCCCGGTTGGCTGCCTGCGCGAACGGCTCTACACGCTGGCGGGTATAAAACTCGCCCCACTCATCGCTCGGGGTGCATTCTTGCTGTTCGGTGCCGATATAATTCGGCCCATCCCAGCCTTGGGGTGGTGCGCCAAAAGCCGGGGCTCCAGCGGCATGAATACGGGCTAATTCGCGGCCCGCACGCCGAGCTATCTCCGGGGTAGGCGCGGCTGATTCCACGTAGGCGGTCTCTAATTCGTTGCGTTCTGCATTCAGCGACACCACCGCTGGCACGCATTCACTGGCCTCGGCCAACCAGCGTAGGCCGGCCGCTTCCGCCTCGGCGGCGCGGTGTTCATTCGGGCGTTTCACGAATGTTTGTGTCATATCCGCCGATGATACGCGCGGTGTCAGGCCACAACAGGCGTGCATCCCAGCACTATAAAACGCTAATGGTGAGGTGCTATAAAGGATCGTTATGAGCGATGGCACCGCGGAGGCGAATCACACCGATAAGGATACAGATTCCTGGCAGCAGCAACTGCCAAGTTTCATGCGAAATTTCCAGCGCTTCGATTGGATTTTGTGGGGTCTACTGGCGGCTTCTGGCATTTACGGTCTTGTACTGCTGCCGTTCCGCGCGGTGTTGCTGATCGATTACACCTTCGTATACACGGTGCTCAGCGGTTCCAGCCTGTCGGTGCTCGCGCTGACGGCAGAAAACGAAGATAACGTCGGCCTGATCGTCGCTGCGGTATTGGTCGCGGCTGTAAGCATGGTGAAGTTTTTGCCGCTGTTTTTCTTGATCGGCAAGCGCTGGGGCCCATCGTTTATCGATTACTCATTTATGGGGCACCCGCCGTTGTGGTTCCGGAAGCTGGAAAACTTCATCTACCGCCACCCGGGTTTTTGTCTGCTGCTGTCGTTTATCCCCTTTTCGCCGATCCCTGCCACGATCATCGTCGTCATTGCCGGTATTAAACGCGCCAAGGGCTGGATCATCGGTGCTTATGTGTTGGTTTATGCCATCGCGCTGAAGTGTTTCTACGTATATCTGGGGCTGACCTTCGGCGCTACGGTGCGCGAGACGCTGGTAACGATCGAACGCTACGTCACCTGGATTACCTTCGCCCTGCTGGGCTATATGTTTTTCACGATGTGGCTGAAATCCAAGCGGAAGAAGGCACGTTTGCACACCATGGACGACGCCCATGGGCTCAGCAATACGGACGGCCGGGCTGAGAAAGACGTCCGGATCAGGAAAGGCGACGCGAGCTAGTGGATGTAGCTCGGTGCTAGCTCGCCGATGGGTGCGACCCCACTAAAAAACTGCTAAGCCCTAAGCCTGCGGGTTTTTCGGCAGCAACCGGCGAGTAACTACCACCATGAACGTGATCAGCAAAATAAACAACGCAGCATCAGCAGCGACGTAAAAATAGTGCGTGGTCGAGCCACCTGCAAAATTTCCGGCCAGCACGGCATCGGTCCGGATGTTCAGGATCGGACGAATCACCAGAATTTTGATCGCCAGCACCACGCTAATCGCGATGCCCAGGCCCCAGAGTTTCTGCCGCGACGGCCGACCCAGCAGCCGCACCAGCGTCGTCATGAGCACGACGGCCAGGATGACCTCGACGATGTTCATCGCAAAAAACACCCGCCGACCAATGCCCAGCCCCAGCGGAATGGTGATCCCTGGGGCGGTGAACTTCAGTGGCGCCTCGATCAACGAAATACCGATGATCAACCCCAACCAAATCGCAGGCAGGAAAAACAGGAGGCTTCGCGTCCCACGGCCGCCTCCGATGGGTTTCGCAGCCAGCTTGCGTGCACTGCTTTTTCCGGTGTCTTTCTTCGAACTAGCAGTCTTTTTCATGCCCTCCAGTTTAGCGGTTTGCACTGCTGCTATTGGACAGAATTTTCCATCTCACATTTCTTATTTCAGCACGAAAATATCTGTTAGCCTCGAAATTGTGTCTGAAAAACTATCTTCTTCCCCTGACAAACTAGACATTCGCACTTTCGACCCGGCCGGGCGTGATCCGTTGGCTTATTCCCACGACGTCCATGCTCACGGCTGCCCGATTGCGCATGACGACGCCGGAGATGTCGTTATCGTGAGCCATGACGAGGTCACCCGCGTCGCCCAGGATGCCGAAACCTTTAGCTCCGCGGTCTCGCGTTACCTGCAAATCCCAAACGGGCTGGATGGCGACAAGCACAGCGCTTTCCGACGCTTGCTGGATAACTACCTGAATGCCGACGAGGTTGCCCGTTACAGCGCAGATTTTCACCGGGTGGCCCGCGAGGTCATCGACGGTTATCTTGCCGACGCCCCCGCTACCGGTGATGACGTGAGTGTCGATGCCGTGCAAGATTTGGGCTACGATTTTGCGGTGCGCGCCATGGTCGCGTGGCTGGGGTGGCCACGCGCGATTGAGCCCCGGCTGAAGGAATGGGTGGAGAAAAACGCGGCCGCCACTCGCTCTGGGCAGCAGCACCGCACCGCCCGGGTGGCCCAGGAATACGACGAGATCATCAACGAGGTCGTCGGCGAGGTTCGTGCTGCCGGGCAAGATTGCGTGACCTACCGCTTGATCAATGACACCAGTTTGGGCCGCGAGTTGGAATTCGACGAGATCGTGTCCATCCTACGCAACTGGACCGGCGGTGATCTTGGTTCGATGGCGAAATGCGTGGGAGTTTTGTTGCACGCGCTCGCAAAAAACACTGCTATGCAAGAGCGCATCCGCTCCGGCGTGTCTTCCGAGGAGCTGGTGTCGCTTGTCGACGAGATCTTGCGCATTGACGATCCGTTTGTTTCTAACCGGCGGGTCAGTACCTGCCCGGCAACGGTGGGTGGCAAGCAGATCGACGAAGGTCAGCGAGTGTATTTGCACTGGACTGCTGCAAACCGTGACCCTGAGACATTTTCCGACCCAGACGGCTTCGATCCAGAGGGGAATGCCGAGAAGAATCTGGTCTGGGGCACTGGGCCACATGCGTGCCCCGGCAAGGATTTGTCGATGGTGGAAATCGGCGCTTTTGTTGAGGAGCTGCTTTCAGCGACGAATGTGCGTGCGGGTGAAAACCAGCACGGCGAGCGCGATGAGCACCCGGTCGGCGGCTGGAGTAGCTTGCCGATTACTCTACAACGGCGCTAAAAGGATAAGGCAAACCCCCGGTCATTAACGACCAGGGGAAATGCAAAAAGTGGAGCTAACGGGACTCGAACCCGTGACCCCCACACTGCCAGTGTGGTGCGCTACCAGCTGCGCCATAGCCCCAGGTTGAAACTCACAGCGATGACCCGGTGTTCCTCGCCGTCTGTTCAACGAATGTTGAGTCTACACTTTCACCTTGAGGGTGAACAAATCCTGCGCTCAGCCAGGGTTTTCGGAAGATTCTTCCATCCTAGCCTGAGCGCAGGAGGTGTCTATGAAGCTGTGCTAGCTTTCGAGATCAGCCCTGTGCTTAGCGCGCATTACTTGGACTCAACAGCAACTTTCACCCAGTCGTTAATGTCCTCAACTTCCAAGTCTTTGCCATCCATCAGAACGCGCGGGGTGGAAACGCGATCGACCTTAGATTCCAGGTCTTTACCATTGGCCTCGCCAGCTTCGCGGGCCTTCTCCAGGAACTTGCCGTTGCGAATATCCTCGACAGCCTCGTCAGATGCTTCCATCTGTGCGGCCGCATCAGCGAAATCATCAGGGCCCCAACTACGGACAATATCCTGCAGGTTTTCGAACATAGCTTCACGCAGGTTCCACAGGGCGTTGACGTCGTCATGCTCAGCTAATGCCAGCAGGGCGGCAACTGCCTGGGTGGAATGACCATCGCTCTGGTGATCCAGGAAAGTCATAGGGTGAATCGATACAGCCAGGTTCCCGGCGTTGATTTCTTCCAGAGCCTCAGCATCCGTAGCTTCTGCCAACTCTCCACAGTGCGGGCAGGAGAAATCCTCATACAGATCAACGTGTGGGGCCTTGTCGGCATCACCAAACGTCAGGGTGTTGTCGTCAAAACTCGTTTCTGCGGAAACTTGCTTGATCTCCCAATTGGCAAATTTCTCTGCTTTCGCCCCCTGGCCAGCAATGACGATATACGCAATCACTGCTACCACGATGACCAGCACCGCGACGATGGCACCGATAAAGCCCGCGCTCGATTTCTGGTTTGGGTTAGTTACTTTCTTACTCACTCATCCACCTATTTCTTCGTTGTTTTTCGCTAGCGATAAGGTCTCGGTTAAGGATAAACGGCCGCCTACGGATAAATAGCTAAGCGTCGGAAAGGTCTGCGCGCAATCCACACGCTTAAGAAGATATAAAACACATCCCGCAGGATTGTCCGCAAATAGTTCATAGCCTGATCCGATTCGCTGATGTCGACGGTGAAGCAACCGCAATCGATCATCAGCCCACGCGCCCATGCGGACCCTACACCGATGATAAACAGCACCAACACCGTCGTCGATACCCAGCCTGCTGGTTTCAGGAACAAACCAAGAAGCAGGAATGCTCCCCCGGCGATCTCCAGCGGGCCAATCAGATGTGCCAACGCCGAAGACCATTCCGGGGTGAAGATTTCGTAGCCCTCAATGGTCTGTGTCACGGACAGGTGCTGATTCAATTTGGCGGAGCCAGCACTGATCCAGATATAGGCCATATAAAACCGTGCGAAAGCGCTGATCGCCTCGAGCACCCAGAAACCTAGAGAGTGCCCCTTCCAGGTGCGTTTCGCCATACCAACATCTTTGGGTTCAGTCGTGCTGTCCATATCGTTCATGCTAGTCCGCGATGGCTTCCAGCGGTGGTGTCTTAGCAGCCTTGCGTGCTGGCCACAACGCGGAAACCACGCCCACGACTGCCGCACCACCCAGCATGATCAGCACCTGGTTCCACGGAATGACCGCTCCGCCGAGGCCTTCACCTGCCAGCACGTCGATAAACGCCCAGCCCAGGCCAAGACCCGCAAGAATTCCCATGATGGCACCGAATAGCGCAATCTGAACGGCTTCAACAATGATCATCGTGCGAATCTGTCCCCGGTAAGCACCAACTGCGCGCAACATGCCGATTTCTTGTCGACGCTCAATCACACCGAGTGTCAGCGTATTGATAATGCCCAGCACCGCGATGATCACGGCAAGCGCCAGCAACGCATACAGGATTGACAGCATCTGATCGATCAGCTGGCTAGCCTCGTCAGCATATTCGGCACCGGTTTTCACCTGGATGACCAGGAATTCCTTGACCGATTCGATCAGCCGCTCGCGCATCTCATTTTCCCCGACAGAATCATCGGTGTTTATCGCGATCATTTGGATCGGTGCGGTATTGCCTTCCATAACTTCATCAACGGCAGATTGTGCAACCAGCAGGTTTTCAAAGATGTCGTTCTCGCTGCTGTAAATGCCGGTGATGGTCACTTCGGTTGCATGCCCAGGTTCCACAGCGACTGGTGCACCAGTTTCATCGGAGCTTTCGGCAGTTTCCAGTGTGGTCAGTGGCAAAGCCTGACCGACGGTCCAGCCTTCCGCCTCTGCCAGTTCATCACTGACCAACACTCCCGGCTGGGCAACCAAATCCGCAGAGCCTTCCAGAATTTCCATGTCGGCGAAATCCTGCGGGTTGCCGTCAATACTGTTGGTAAAGGTATACCCCGGACCATAGTTGTATCCGGCCTGGCCGGCGATCTGCACTGGCGCCATGCGCATGGTCACTGTGCTTTCCACACCGTCGGTTTCCGCCAAGGCACCCGGTACGGCCTGTGGTACTGGGAAAGACCCATCCTGCGGGCCGGTAGCCAAGAAATCCGCGGTAACGGTTTCTTCCAGCATGTCGCCGATGCTGTTTTTCATGGTCGCCCCCAACATGCCAATGCCGGTAACCAGCATCATTCCTAGGGTCAACGCGAATGCCGTGGCAGCGGTACGGCGTGGCGAGCGGCGCGCATTCGTGGAAGCCAGCCGTCCCATGGAGCCAAACGGTGCTCCGATGACCCGTCCCAGCGCGGGCACGATGCCCATGCTGAATGCCGGTCCAGCCATGAAGTAGCCGACGACTACTAAGAAGGCACCGATGCCGACCAAGCTGGCGCGCAGAGTAGTTCCAGAATCGTCCAACAACATCGCCAGACCTGCGGCCAGTACGCCTGCGACGATGATGATGGTTCCGATAATGGTGCGCACGGTCAGCGGCGCTCCCGCGGCGGATTCTGTCGAGCGCATGGCCTCGACTGGCTTCACCCTGCCCGCCCGGCGCGCCGGCGCCCAGGCAGAACCGATGGTGACCAGAATTCCCAAGATGATTGGCACGACAACGGCGGAAACCGACAAACCCAGGCCCCCACCGTCGAAGGACATACCACGCGCTGATAGCACCGCGCGGATCACCGCAACCAAGCCAATACCGGCAACCACACCTAGCACCGAACCCAGGAACCCGACGACCAGAGCTTCGACGACAACTGATCCGGTGATCTGGCGCTGAGACGCACCGATAGACCGCAGCAGCGCGAATTCTTTGATGCGCTGAGCCACAATCATAGAGAAGGTATTGGCGATAATGAACGTGCCCACCAGCAGACCAATCAGCCCGAAGGCAACTAGGAAGTAATTGACGAAGCTCAGCGCGTTGCTGATTTGTTCGGTCAAGTCGTCGGCAAGCGCCTGCCCGGTTTGTGCGTCTACCTGCGGGTATACTTCGTTGAGGTGGTTCACCAGCTGCTCGGAAGTGGTGCCATCGTGTGCGGCGACGGTCATCTGGCTAGCAATACCGTCCGGGTTAAACAGGTGCTGGTACGCTCCTGCCTCCATCAACACCGACAACGAGCCCAATCCTTCTTCCAGGGCTGGGGTGTAGATTCCGCTTACGGTGACTTCGTAGCGCTCATCCGGGGCGACCAGGATGATCTTCTCACCGACGCTGATGCCTTGCTCTTCTGCAGCGGTGTCGTTGACGATGACCTCGCCGTCACCGTGCGGTGCTGCGCCGTCAATGATGTCGTCGGCCTCTCCCACCTTGGCTTCCGGCGGGTAATACATCTGCAACGTGGAAGTACCGCCACCTACTTGGTAAGCCTCCAGGTTCTCATTGGCGACTACCACGTTGGTAGATTCAGTCAGGTTGACCGCACGCACCGATTCATCGGCACTAATCGCTTGCACGGTCTCTCCATCGATGATGGGGTGGCCTTCTGCCGGACCGACAGCTGCATCCACGTCCTCATAGGCGCTGCCCACGGCTGCCTCAAAGGTCGACGACAGCGAGTTGGTAAACATGAACGCGCCGGAAATAAATGCGGTGCCCAGCATCACTGACAGCACCGTCAGTGCCAGACGCAGTTTGTGCGAGACGATATTGCGCACGGCGATAGTGCGCATGGAAGTTCGCTTCGCCATATTTAGCCCTCAATTCCCGCCATGGTCTGCAAAATATCGTCCATGCTGGCGCCGTGTAGCTCATCGACGATAGTGCCGTCTTTCAGGAATATCACGCGATCGGCATACGAGGCCGCGCGCGCATCATGGGTGACAATCACCACGGTTTGGTCGTCGTTATCAACGGCAGTGCGCAGAATATCCAGTACCTCTGCCGAGGAATTCGAATCCAAGTTACCGGTCGGCTCATCACCGAAAATGATCTCCGGGCGCGAGACCAACGCGCGGGCACACGCCACGCGCTGCTGCTGGCCGCCGGAAAGCTCTGCTGGGCGGTGATCCAGGCGCTTGGCCAAGCCCAGGCGCGCGGTGACCTCGTCGAACCACGCCTGATCTACGTCTTTGCCGGCAATATTCAGTGGCAAAGTGATATTTTCCGCCGCTGTGAGTGTTGGCACCAGGTTAAACGACTGGAAAATAAAACCGAGCCGGTCACGCCGCAGCTCGGTAATGCCTTTATCGCCAAGCTGCGACAGGTCTGTCTCACCGATGAAGGAGTGCCCAGCAGAAGCCGCATCTAGCCCAGCCATGCAATGCATGAGCGTGGATTTGCCGGAACCGGAAGGTCCCATGATCGCGGTGAATTTCCCCCGCTCAAAAACCACATCGACAGCGTCAAGCGCAACAACTTCCGTATCACCCGAGCCATATTTCTTGGACAACCGGTGCGCGCGGGCAGCGGGAGCCGCTTGTGGTTCATCCTGTGGGTTAATGGTGTGTTTGTCAGTGACGTATTTGCCTGCGCCTGAGCTTTGCTGTGGGCCATTGTCGTGAGCCGTCATGTGGGTGCGAACCTTTCCGGAAAGTTTCGGCGAAATCTAGCGCGTGATTACTCCAAGCAGACTACCCGATAGGACTCACACCCGGGCAAGGTTTTCCGGTATTCACTGACGTATTCCGACGAAACCCCGGTTCGTACAAGCGCTGCACCAGCGAACCTGGCTATGCAACAGAGCGTTCGATGGTTGCCCCCAAACGCTGCAGATTCTCCACGAAATTCGGGTATCCGCGATCAATATGGTGCACGTCATGGACGGTGGTGACCCCGTCGGCACGCAAAGCTGCCAGTACCAAACCAGCGCCCGCGCGAATATCGGACGACCACACGCTTGTCGACGACAGCTCATCGATGCCACGCAACACGACGTGGTGGCCATCCACTTGGGCGTCCGCGCCGAGTCGCTGCATCTCGTCCACAAACCGGAACCGCGCCTCAAACACGTTTTCCGTGATCACAGACATGCCGTCGGCAAGCGCGGAAATGCCAATTGCCATCGGCTGCAGGTCCGTTGGGAAGCCCGGAAACGGCAGGGTTTGATAGTCGACAGCGACCGGGCTCTGGTCCATGCGCACGCGGAATCCGTTTTCGTACGATTCGATTTCGGCACCCGCGCTGCGCAGCTTTTCCAGCGGTAAATGCAGATGCTTCGGGGCAATGCCACCGACCGTAATATCGCCTTGCGTCATCGCCGCTGCATAGGCCCACGTTCCAGCCACAATGCGGTCGCCGATCACTTCGTGTTCGATCGGGTACAGTTTGTCGACGCCGGTGATCACGATTTTCGACGTCCCGGCACCTTCTACCTGTGCGCCCATGCCATTGAGCATGTCGCACAGGTCAACAATTTCTGGTTCCCGTGCTGCGTTATGCAGGGTGGTCACTCCATCGGTCAGTACTGCAGCAGTCAGAATGTTTTCCGTAGCACCGACCGAGGGAAAATCAAGTTTAATTTCTGCGCCATGCAGGTTTTCTGCCTCCGCGACGACTGCTCCATGCTGGATGCGGGTAGTCGCGCCCATTTTTTCCAGGCCGGATTGGTGCATATCGAGGGGGCGCGAACCAATCGCATCACCTCCCGGCAGTGCGACGACAGCACGACCGCAGCGCGCAGTCAACGGACCAAGCACGCAGACTGAAGCCCGGAACTGCCGGACCGCCTCAAAATCCGCGTCTGGGGATAACTTTTCACTGCTTGGGGTGGTGATCCGCACGATAGAACCATCGATTTCCACCTCACAGCCCAGCCCTTGCAGTACGTTTTGCATCAAGGGAACATCAAGGATTTCCGGGCAGTTGTGCAGCGTGGTCGTACCTTCTGCCAACAGCGCTGCGGCCATCAATTTCAGCACGCTGTTTTTGGCTCCGTCGACTTTGACCGAGCCTTGCAAGCGCGCGCCACCGGTGACTAAAAATATATCCTTCACGGTGTTAAACAGTACCGATTTCTCCGTTGCTTATGGTCTCATTCGACCAGCCCGTGCGAGCTCGCATAGTTTATTGCGAGCTCACATAGTTTTTTATGGGTTGTTTTATGGGCTAACGCAGATTTTTACGGCAAGGCACCAATGCGTCGAGCCGCGTTCACGGCCTCATACCTGGTGTGTGCACCCAATTTGCGCATGACAGAACGCAGATAAGACTTCACGGTCTCTGCACCAATGCCCATTTCTTCTGCAGCTTCCACATTCGTATGCCCCAGCGCGACGCACGAGAGCACATCGAGCTCACGGGCAGACAGCCGCGTAGATTGCTTCACGCGCACTGGCGAGACCATTTGCTCACACAGCACCTCGATTTCTTTGCGCATATTGTCATCATTGACGCGGTTAGCCAGCATACGCAGCTTGGAGTGCGTCGAACGCACCTGTTCCCATTCCGCGCCATTCATGCTGCGGTTGGAACGCGGCGTGGCAGGCACGGAGGCTTCGAATTGCCGTAGCGCGGAATTAACCGCGAAATCTTGCTCCAGACAACGGGCCGTCATCGTGACTTCTTCGATCACTTTGTCGCCCAAGCGCACCGGCGAGTGCACACCCACGTACAGCACCCCACGGATTTCGCGACGCACGATGACTGGCACTGCCAGTAACGAATGCAGCCCCTCATCCTGCATCACTTGGTCATTTTCGTGGCTAATGATGTTCGCACGCACGTAATCGGACACACCTACCGGGCGCCTGGTGTTAACCACGCGCCCACCGACGCCGGTTCCGGGTTCCATGATGAGGTTTTGCAGCGCTGGTGTACGCAGCCCAACCCACTGCGTGATTTGCAGGCGGTTATCAGCCAACAAGGTGGCGTACATGGTGACGGGAATGCTGGTGGAATTTTTCAACGTCGTTAGCGCTGAGCGGATGGCTTCGTCATCGTCTTTGACTAGTTGGGAATCCATGAAGTCTCCTCATCTGGGTGTACCCATTTGGGTGTTTCCAAAACCGCTTGACCTCACTGTAGCGTGAAAACGGGGGTAATACCTAACCCCGATCAACCCCACTAGAAACGTCACACAAAGCTGAAACTTTCGTTAATAAAATCCCCGACTTGGCTGTCTAGAATATAAAGACTGCTCTGTCTATTTCTTTGCTGTATAGTGGTGCGCAGAAACAAACCCCTATTTCATTGCAGAGTAACGCGCATAGTCCATATACAGACCAATGCATAGACTCTGCAGCCGCAAAGGAGATGAACAACAAATGGGTAAGGTATACGACAACATTCTTGACACCATTGGTGGCACCCCACTGGTTCGTTTAAACGAATCCGTCAAGGGCCTCAAGGCAAATGTCTACGCGAAGATAGAATCCTTCAACCCAGCAAACTCGGTGAAAGACCGCATCGGTCGCGCGATTGTCGATGCCGCCGAGGAGTCCGGTCAGCTGAAGCCAGGTGGCACGATTATTGAAGCTACCTCCGGTAACACCGGTATCGCCCTGGCGCTGGTGGGCGCAGCCCGCGGATACAAGGTCATCTTGACCATGCCAGAAACCATGTCCAACGAGCGTCGCGTTCTGCTGCGCGCATACGGCGCAGAAATTGTTCTCACGCCTGGTGCAGCCGGCATGCAGGGCGCCGTCGACAAGGCCAACGAGATCGCTGAGACCGAAGACAACGCCATCCTGGCCCGCCAGTTCGCTAACGAGGCCAACGTCCAGGTGCACTACCAGACCACTGGCCCAGAAATCTGGGAAGACACTGACGGCAACGTCGACATCTTCGTTGCTGGTATCGGTACCGGCGGCACCATCTCTGGTGCAGGCAAGTACCTGAAGGAAAAGAACCAGGACCTGAAGGCTATCGCCGTTGAACCAGCCGCTTCCCCACTGTTGACCGAAGGCAAGGCCGGCCCACACAAGATCCAGGGCCTAGGCGCAAACTTCATCCCAGAGATTCTGGATCGCTCCGCATTGGATGAAGTCATCACCGTCAGCAACGAAGACGCCGTCAAGGCTTCCCGCAAGCTGGCTGTTGACGACGGCATTCTGGGTGGCATTTCCACTGGCGCCAATATCAAGGCCGCCCTGGAGGTTGCAGCCCGTGACGAAAATGAAGGCAAGAACATCGTTGTGATCATCCCGGACTTCGGCGAGCGTTACGTTTCCACCTTGCTCTACGAAGACATCCGCGACTAATCACCTGTTAGGCTCTTGTCTATGTTCCAGATCGTATCCCGCATCCGCGAAGATCTTCAGAATGCCCGTGAGCATGACCCTGCTGCACGCGGTACCGTCGAAAATGCGATCGTGTATTCAGGTCTACACGCGATCTGGGCGCATCGCGTTGCCCACTGGTTATGGCAGCGCGATTGGAAGGGGCCTGCCCGAGTGTTGGCGCAGTTGAACCGATTTTTCACCGGAATTGAAATTCACCCCGGTGCAAAGATCGGTCGGCGCTTTTTCATTGACCACGGCATGGGTATTGTCATCGGAGAAACCGCCGAAATTGGTGATGGCGTGATGTTGTATCACGGTGTCACCCTGGGCGGCCAGGTGCTCACCCAGACCAAGCGTCACCCAACGTTAGAAGACAATGTTGTTATCGGTGCCGGCGCCAAGGTATTAGGCCCGGTGACGATCGGGAAGAATTCCTCGGTCGGTGGCAATGCCGTGGTAACCAAGGATGTTCCGGCTGATTGCATTGCCGTGGGCATCCCCGCCGTGGCGCGTCCACGGAAGAAAGAAGAGTGTGAAAAACTTCGCGACCCGGATTACTACATCTAGGCATCTCGCTCTGTCATCTAGGATGACCGCACACTAGTCGCCCCAGCGGCTGCACGGCGCGTAGTCCACACGCATGGTTAAAGCCCGAGTATTTACGCTCGGGCTTTTCTGCTGCCTGCACGCCCTAAGGTAATCGTGTGGATCTCCCCATGGGCGTAGCCGCTGCAGGGCGGTTTCAGGCTAGCGTTTTTATTTCGCTACCAGGTCTTGGTATTCCTCGTTTTTCTGCAAGAATTTCTCGTATGCCGGGCAAGTAGGAATAACCTTGAGGCCGTTGTCCCGGGCGTGATCCAGGCTAAATTTGATCAACGGCTTGGATAGACCGTTGCCTTGAAATTCTTCGTGTACCACGGTGTGGTCAAACTCGCGGATGTCGCCATTGTCTTTGTATTCAGAAAAACCCGCCAGCTCGCCGTCAACGGTTAATTCAAAGCGGGATTCTGCAGGGTTATCGGTGATTTGCTGGTTATGTGCAGTCATGAAATCTCTCCTTTGCTCATGTATTTTCCGTGGATCGTGTGATCCTCTAGCCGGAAAACCTGACGCCCCCAGTATGCCAGTATTCCTGGTACTCCTGTTCCGACCCTGCATTCGAGATACACGAAGCCCGCCAGGATGTTTCTGTAAACATTCTGACGGGCTAGATGTGGCCAGAAGCGGGATCGAACCGCTGACCTTCCACTTTTCAGGCGGATGCTCTACCAACTGAGCTATCTGGCCAAGGAAAATAATCATAGCATTAACGTTTCCGTGAATGCTTAGCATTTTCCTGAGCGACCCTGACGGGACTTGAACCCGCGACCTCCGCCGTGACAGGGCGGCGCGCTAACCAACTGCGCCACAGGGCCTTATTAACTTTGTGTGACTTCAGATTCTGCCTGTGCAGACTCCGTTGCGCACGATGGTTAAGACTACCGTTTGGTTGCATATCTGAGCAAATCTGCACTACAAACACCATAAAATTGACATCCGAACCCCTTCCTCAGCCTCAAATTTAAGCTCATAAAGTTATGGCTCCTAGTGTGCCTAACAAAATAGTGCCTCTAACAATAATGTTGCCCCCACCCCACATCATCGTCATCACTGGAGCATCAAATGGAATCGGTGCCGCAGCCGCGCGTACGCTACACACGACTCTCCCGAGCAATCAGTTCGTCATCGTCGGGCGTAGTGCAGTCAAGACACGCAGCGTCGCCAGCACCCGACCACGAAAAATCTGGAGGTCCTGCGCAAGATCTGCGACGATATGGCGGACAAGCTAGGCGTGAGTTGATAAAGAAAAATCTCGAGGCACCGGCAAATCAATGTGGGATTAAATGCAGCAGCCACTTGAGATCTTGTATACGGTTAAAACCATGAAAGAGCATCTAATTCATGGTCATACAATCGCTGATGAACAAATTCAGGCATGGGCCGACGAAGCAGAAGCTGGTTATGATCTATCCCAGTTGCCGTCGCCGAAAATGGGACCCCCAGAAAGCATGAACAATTCTTCAACAGTTATTTCGGTCGAGCTCGATGATGATCTGGTCGGCAGGCTAACCAAACGAGCAGCAGTTGAAGGACTATCTTCGCAATCAGAGGCTATTCGCAGGGCCATTCACGAATGGGTCGAAGGACCAAATGTCGCTTAGCCTGCACAAATCTGCCCGTAAGCATTATGAACGTGATAATCTGAGCGATTCCTCGATACTTTTCGCTGTCAACCACGTTCTTCGCTCATACCCACTCGATGATGAAGATCCACGGCGATGGTTGATGATTGGCCTAGATCAATCCGCTAGGCCACTTGAACTTGTAGCGTTAATTTTTGATGATGGTCACGTACTTATAATTCACGCCATGAAAGCGCGGAGGAAATACCTCAAAGGGACCTAAACTAAGGGGTGATGACAAGGTTCTTACTGAAAGAAAAATCTCGAGGCACCGTTTCCATAACGATGACTCGAGATCTTGTTGGCGACCCTGACGGGACTTGAACCCGCGACCTCCGCCGTGACAGGGCGGCGCGCTAACCAACTGCGCCACAGGGCCAAACTGTGAAAGAGTTTTAGAAAGCTCTTTGTACCCCCAACGGGATTCGAACCCGTGCCGCTGCCGTGAAAGGGCAGTGTCCTAGGCCGCTAGACGATGGGGGCTAGCGTGTTCAACACCGCGTTTCCTTGGTGTCGGCGACTTGCAATACATTAATACATACCATGGTATTACACAAAACAGCAGTTTATAGACTATTTTTAGCCGCTTGTATGCAGCGGCAAGCAACCAGTAATCTACGAGTATGAGCGCTGCGGATACCCCACAAGAACTCGCACAGACCATGGATACACAAACCACGGACACACAGAACATGCGCCGGGACAGCGAGCAGGACGACGATCATTGCCCGTGCACCCACCACGAGCATGGGTACAGCGCAGATAAATCCCGCTACCTGTCCCGTTTACGCCGCGTGGAAGGGCAAACCCGCGGGATTCAACGAATGATCAACGAAGACCAATACTGCATCGACATCATCACGCAAATCTCCGCAATCACCTCAGCATTAGAAAATATTTCCCTAGACTTGCTCAACGACCACATCCATTCGTGCGTGGCCGATGCCGCAACCCAATCCGGGCCACAGGCAGAAGCCACACTGGACGAGGCCATGAAGGCCATCCGCAAGATCGTCAAGAGCTAGCTAGTCCAGCAGCGCGGCAGCTTCGGCGTCGCCAAGTTCGACGATCGTGGTGGTCTCATCAGTGGTCAGTTGCGGTATGACGGCGTCGTCAGGAGCCACCATGCGGCTGCGAGAAGTTATTCGCCCCCTGCGGCCGACTCCATGGTCCGCTGCGCACGATCGTCGCCACCGGCACACGGTTCCAGTCGGTCGCCAGCTCGCGGGAAATACGGACCTCCACGGCCAGTGTTTGCTCGTTGAACATTATGAACGCCCAAAATGACCTTGGATATAGCGCAAAAACATTTCTCCGGCCTATAGAGGATCGCTGAATGCCGGGCGCAGGGTTCTTGCCGACGCCTAGCAGACCCCCAAACATCGTGACGTCGAAATCTTGTCGCGGTTTATGCGGTTGCCCATGGTTGCCCTAATTGCCCAGACTGGCCAGACTGGCCAGGCTGTTCCAGACGTTCTGGCAGCAATGCCGGACTCCCCCAGCAACGTTGCCGGTTGCGGAACTGGCCTACTACCTTGCCCAGCTCCATTGAAGAAACTGAATGATGATTGCGCGGGGGCTGCTACAAAACCAGCAATGCAGACCATCACCCATCCTTGTCACATACCCCATGGGGGTATAATATGAGGCGTATAGAATCCACAAAACGATTGCTCAAACAGAAAGGCTCATCATGTCCACCAAGAACGCATCCAATCCAGCAGCAACCTACAAAATCACCGGAATGAGCTGCGAGCATTGCGAAAAAGCCGTACGCGAAGAAGTATCCCCACTGTCCGGAGTTTCCGGCTTAGATGTCAGCTCCGCCAGCGGCGTACTCACAGTGCACTTTCACGAAGGCGCAGAAAACCCAGCTACTGATCAGGACATTATCGCCGCTGTCGATGAAGCCGGCTACACCGCCGAACGCGCATAGCACTGCACATAAAACTGCGCCCTCCTCACCGCGAAAGCAAAGCACAAACAAGCGCAAAGGAGCATGTCCCATATGCCCACTCCGACACCATCGTCACCGTCCCCAACCAACGCTGCCACCACAACCAACGCAGCGTCCCCAACCAACGCTGCCACCTCAACCAACACTGCGTCCCCAACCAACACTACGTCCACTATCGAGCTGAATATTTCCGGCATGACGTGCGCATCCTGTGCAGCACGCATCGAAAAGAAACTTAACAAGCATGACGGCGTGCAGGCACAGGTCAACTACGCCACGGAAAAAGCGACCATCACCGGCGGCACGGATGCCTTGGATGCCGACACATTGATCGCCACCGTCGAAAAGACCGGCTACGGCGCAGAGCTCATCCCAGAGACCACTACGCCGGGCTCGCAGGCTCCGCAGGATGCGATGGCCGAAACTGAACTGAATTCTTTACGACGCCGCCTGCTCGTGTCTGTTGTGCTAGCCATACCGGTTATTGCGATGGCGATGGTTCCGGCGTGGCAGTTCGACTACTGGGGCTGGGTCTCATTGGCGTTGACTCTCCCGGTCGTGCTGTGGGCCGGGTGGCCGTTCCACAAGGCTACGTGGCAAAACCTGCGCCACGGCAGCGTGACCATGGATACGCTGATTTCGCTGGGCACCTCCTCGGCGCTGCTGTGGTCGCTGGTCGCGCTCATCTTCGGTTCGGCAGGCGATGCTGGCATGCGTCACGGTTTTGATTTCACTGTCTCGCGTGGCGACGGGCTCAGCCACATCTACCTCGAAGTTGCCGCTGGCGTGATCACTTTCATCCTGCTGGGTCGATACTTCGAAAAGCGTTCCAAGTGCACCGCTGGTTCTGCCTTGCGCGCGCTGCTGGATCTGGGTGCCAGTGAAGTCACGGTGCTGCGCGATGGCTCGGAGGCCACCATCAGCATCGATGAGCTGGCTGTCGGCGATGAATTCGTCGTCCGCGATGGCGAAAAGATCGCCACCGACGGCGTGATCGTATCCGGTCACAGCACCATTGATACCTCGATGCTCAGTGGCGAATCCGTACCAGTAGAGGCAGGCCCGGAGGACTCTGTCGCTGGCGCCACGATCAACGTCGGTGGCGGCAAGCTGGTTGTGCGTGCCACGAAGGTCGGTACGGACACCCAATTGGCGCGGATGGCCAAGATGGTCGAAGACGCACAATCGGGCAAGGCTTCTGCCCAGCGATTGGCCGATAAAATTTCCGGCATTTTCGTACCCATAGTCATCGGTGTCTCCGTCCTCACGCTGCTCGCGTGGCTGCTCATCGATGGTGACTGGCCTGCCGCATTTACTGCCGCGGTTGCCGTGCTGATCATCGCCTGCCCGTGCGCGCTAGGTCTGGCCACCCCTACTGCTTTGCTGGTGGGCACCGGCCGTGGCGCGCAGATGGGCGTACTGATCAAGGGCCCGGAGGTACTCGAACAGTCCCGCGGCATTGATCGCGTCGTCCTAGATAAAACCGGCACCGTCACCACCGGCGTGATGGAGCTTGCCGACGTCATCACCGCAGAAGGCGTCGACCGCGGCGAGGTGCTGCACCTCGCCGGAAGCCTGGAACACGAATCCGAACACCCGATTGGCCGCGCGATCGCCCGGGCAGCAGCAGATAAACGTGCGGACGGTCGCCTCAGCGAGGTCACCAATTTCGAATCCATCCGCAGCGCTGGCGTGCGCGGAATGGTGGATGGCCGTCAGGTCGCCGTCGGCAAGCCAAGCCTGGCGGTGAACGAAGATCTAGGTGTGCTGCAGCAGCCGTTTTTCGACGCGCAGCACCAAGGACACACGGCATTGGCTGTGCTTGTCGACGGCACCCCCGCTGCTGTGCTGACCGTGGCCGATCAAGTGAAACCCACCAGCGCTGCGGCAATCAAGCAATTCCAGGAGCTTGGCATTGAAACGATGCTGCTGACCGGCGATAACCAGGCGGTGGCGAACACCGTCGCGGCCGAAGTAGGCATTGACCATGTGAAAGCAGAAGTCATGCCAGAAGATAAGGTCGCGGTGATCGAAGATTACCAAGCTCAGGGCTATCAGGTTGCGATGGTCGGTGATGGTATCAACGACGCCCCTGCCCTGGCGCAAGCCGATCTAGGCATGGCGATGGGCACCGGCACCGATGTGGCGATGGAATCCGCCGACATCACGCTGGTACGCGGAGATCTGCGGGCAGCCACCGACGCTATTCGCTTGTCTCGTCGCACGCTCGGTACCATCAAGGGCAATCTGTTCTGGGCTTTTGCTTATAACACGGCCGCAATCCCACTGGCCGCACTCGGTTTGTTGAATCCGATGCTCGCCGGTGCAGCAATGGCGCTATCGAGTGTGTTCGTCGTCAGCAATAGCCTGCGCTTGCGGGGATTCGAATCCACCGCGGGTACGGATATGAGTGCCTAGCCCACACTCGTCGGTGCCGTAGCCCCATTTTCGGGGCTCGGGGTTTTCGATGTGCGCGGGCGGGTGTGCCTGCCTGTGCTGTTGAGAATCTCGGATTACACTGCGTTTATGCGTTTTCACTCCCGCCCTACGGGCATCACTGGCATCTCTGCCGGATTACTCACGTTTGCTGTGGCTCTAGCAGGGTGCGGGTTAACGGAGGCGGAAGAAGTCGTGGTCACCACTACTGTGACTACGACTCTGCCAGACACAGCCGAGGATGAGTCGCCATCGTCACCCACGACGCCGTCAAGCGCCAAATCTTCTGTTTCATCAGCAGATTCCGGCGGATCTGCTAGCGCCGGTTCTTCTGCGTCTGCTACGCAAGAACCTAGCCCGAGTGGCACCAGTTCTGCGGGACACAGCCTCAGAGGTAACGACTCCGGGTGGATGCAAGGACAGAGTTCCAGCCCAGAGTGCACGATAAAGGCGATAGAACGGGATATTAAAACAAACGACGTCGCCTGGGTTTTCGTTGAACCTTGCGAAGGAAACTTCGCCGTTGCCGGACCGAAAGGAACAAGCCACCTCTATATGGTGCAGTGGAAAAACAGTGCTTGGCACCGGGTGCACTACGATGACCTGTTAGAAGCCCACTTCGGGGATGTGCCTTGTTACACCACCGCCACAATGGAAGAACTAGGAGTTGGTCCCCGCGTCCGTTCGCACATGTACAACTGCGAGACCGGCACGCACTTTCAGTAGGAATTTAATCACACACCACGCTCTGGCCGGTGCCCTCCACCAGACGCACTTTTGCTATATAGCCCTACTTATCCCGCTTTTTGCTTCTTCATCCGTTTACCCCATCGCCGGTAATCATGTCTATGGTGCCTTTTTACAAATAGAACCGCTGAAAGTGGCCTTTTTCGTTCACTATTTGTAAAAAAGACCCAATACTCTGGTCGACGCCCCGACCAGATGCGCTTTTTGTCACATATCCCCGCATAATCCCTCAACTTCACCCCGAGGATCACGCGCAAAGCAGATACAGCGAACCCCCGGTCGATTTCCCGACCGGGGGTTGCGCTCGTTATGTGGGCCCTGCGGGGATCGAACCCGCGACCTTCGGATTAAAAGTCCGCAGCTCTACCAACTGAGCTAAAGGCCCAACAGATCACTATGCTAATACATGCCAAACATAATTAAAAATCACCCTTGCGACAGTGCTCAAACCCCCTTACCATGGCGCTCTGAACGCACCTGGCACAGTGCTCAAAACGCGCCTGGCACACTACAAAAATCAGCCCAGCAAAAAGCAAAATCACCCCGGCCAGGTGCGTAAAGCACGCTAGCTTAGGGTGTCAGTCGTGCACACAAAACACGCTAGCTTGGGGCGTCAGTCAGGGGCCCAACAGAGCCCGACAGGAAGCTAGTTACAGCTAGCAACGACCAGTAGTAAGGCTAGGAATTAGTCCTGCCTGCCGCGCATATCGCCGTACTCTTCGAAGTTGCGCTGGAAATCAAAGGCGGTTTCCAGGTCAACCGGGGTGTGGACGTGCTGCTGTTTCATAGCACGATCGAAGTATGCCTGCAGTTCGTCACGGTAATCCGGGTGCGCGATCGCGATCATCTTCTCAGCACGGTCACGCGGGGTCAAACCACGCAGGTCGGCGTAGCCGTATTCGGTAATGAAGACCATGGTGTCGTGCTCAGTGTGATCGATATGCGAGGCGAATGGAACAATCGCGGAGATAGCGCCGCCCTTGGCCCGGGATGGAGAGATGAACGTCGAGATGTAGGCGTTACGGGTGAAGTCGCCGGAACCACCGATGCCGTTCATCACGCGGGAGCCCATGACGTTGGTGGAATTGATGTTGCCGTAAATATCGGCCTCAATCGCACCGTTCGACGAGATCAGGCCCATGCGGCGGATGACCTCTGGGTGGTTAGAGATCTGCTGCGGGCGCAGGATGATGTGCTCGCGGTACTTTTCTGCCTGCTCGTTCATTTTCTCCGCATATTCCGGGGACAAAGCGAACGAGGTAGCCGAAGCCACGGTCATCTTGCCTGCATCGATCAGGTCAAGCATGCCGTCCTGGATAACCTCAGTGTAAGCGGTGATGTTTTCGAACTTGGAGTCCAGCAGGCCAGCCATCACGGCGTTGGGCACGTTACCGACACCAGACTGCAGGATGAACTGATCGTATTCCAGGCGTCCCGCTTCGACCTCAGCTTCCAGGAACTTCAGGAAGTTCTGGGCGATCTTCTCGGAGATTTCATCTGGCTCGCTAAATGGGGCGTTGCGGTCTGCTGCATCGGTTTCGACGACAGCGACAACCTTTTCCTTGTCGATCTCGATGTATGGGGAACCAATACGGTCACCCACGTTGACGATCGGCACTGGGGTGCGGTTTGGCTTGCGTGGAATCTGGTAGATGTCGTGCATGCCCTCGAGGTTTTCGGACTGCCAGGAGTTGACCTCGATGATGACCTTATCGGCGTTGTCGATCCACTCCAGGTTGTTACCCACAGCAGACGATGGCACGATCTTCCCGTCTTCGGTGATCTTGGTGGCCTCGATAATAGCTACCTGGAAGCGGCCAAAAAAGCCCTGTTCAACCTGCAATCCCAGGTGAGACAGGTGGATGTCCTGGTACTTGGCTTCGCCAGCGTTGAACTGCTTGCGCAGGTTTGGGTCGGAGTTATAAGGGGTTCGGTAGTTAATGGCGTTGGCTTCTGCCAGCACACCGTCGCACTCTGGCGCGGTGGAAGCGCCGGTGAACAGATCGATCTTGAATTCTTCGCCCTTGGCGTGGGCTGCTTTCGCTTTGTCGGCAATAGCGGTAGGAACGGCTTTCGGGTAGCCAGCGCCGGTAAAGCCAGACATGCCGATCTTGTCGCCGTTGTTGACGTGCTCCGCAGCCTGTTCAGCGGAAACGATCTTATCTTTAAAGAATTCGTTGAGGATACGGTCAGCCACGTTAATCTCTCCTTGTTCTGAACGTTGTGAACTTCGTTAGGTTGTGAACTTCGCGTTCGTGTCGAGTGCGCCCTGTGCAAGCGGCAGAGCCCAAATTCCCACATGGGGGCCGGGACTCAATGTCTGCATAGCGCTTCTGACACCACAGTATAGCGGAGGTCACTGTGATTGTATTCATGATAAATACTAATACAGCTCATAGCCTTAATAGATCCATGTCATAGTCTGCTAGATCCAGTCATCGTTCGTGATCGCCGCGTTCATGAGCCGCGTTCATGAACCGCGTTCAGGATAGCCCCGGCGGCCGTTTGGTGTATTTCCCAACGTTGAGCACAATAGGGCCTGTGAGCTTAACAATCGGCCCCCACCAGCTTTCTTCCCCCGTCGTCCTCGCCCCCATGGCCGGGGTGACCAATGTCGCTTTTCGACGTCTCTGCCGCGAGCAAGAAATCGCGAAAACCGGCACAGTTTCTGGTTTGTATGTCTGCGAAATGGTCACCGCCCGTGCATTGGCCGAACGCAACGAAAAAACCTTACACATGACGACGTTCGCGCCGGAAGAATCTCCGCGTTCGTTGCAACTGTATACCGTAGATCCAGAATGGACCTACCAGGCTGCGAAGATGATCGTCGACGAGGACCTGGCCGATCACATTGATATGAACTTCGGCTGCCCGGTGCCGAAGGTCACCAAGCGCGGTGGCGGCGCTGCCTTGCCGTATAAGCGCCGGTTGTTCGGCCAGATCGTGGCCGCCGCGGTCAAAGCCACCGAAGGCACCGATATCCCCGTAACCGTGAAATTCCGTGTCGGCATCGACGACGAACACCACACGCATCTCGACGCCGGCCGCATCGCCGTGGAGGAAGGTGCCCAGGCGGTCGCGCTGCACGGGCGTACTGCCGCGCAACGTTATTCCGGCACCGCGGACTGGGAGCAGATCGCTGCGTTGAAACAGCACCTGGCACACACGGGAATTCCGGTGCTAGGCAATGGTGATATTTTCAAGGCCTCGGATGCTTCGGCGATGATGGAAGCCACCGGCTGCGACGGCGTCGTCATCGGACGTGGGTGCTTAGGTCGGCCGTGGCTGTTCGCTGAACTGTCTGCCCACCTGCGCGGTGAGCAACCCCCGGCCCCGCCGACTTTGGGTGAACTCACCGCCATCGTTACCCGACACGCGGAATTGCTCGGTGAGCACCAGGGTGAGGAACGCGCTTGCCGTGATCTGCGCAAGCACATGGGTTGGTATCTGCGCGGCTACCCGGTTGGCGGTGAGGTCCGGGCGCGCCTATCCAAGGTTTCTAGCCTGGCGGATCTTGCCGACGAGCTAGCTCCCTGGGCGGACTCTGACGCGCTTGCCGACGACGCCGACGGAGCCCGTGGACGCCAAGGCTCGCCATCGAAGGTGGCGCTGCCAGAAGGCTGGTTGGATGATCCACAAGATGATGCCCGCGCGCTCGCCGGTGCTGAGGCAATCAATTCTGGGGGATAACCAAGAGTTTTCCCGAACTTCACGTTTTACCAGCCGCGAGGTAATCTCGCGGCAACTTTGTGTTTTTAATCTCGTATCTATGCGTACTGCATATCGAGACACACTTCATAATTTTGCCAATGACATAATTGAACTCAGCGACACCGTCCACCAGGTGATGGACTTGGCTTCGCAGGCGTTGCTGGCCCAGCCAGAAGCCGCACAAGAACCCGCCACCCAGGCCGTCGCTCGCACGGAGGATCTGGATCCGATCCGCGAGCGCAGCGAAGCCCGCGCTTTCGAGCTGCTCGCTTTGGAGGGCCCGGTTGCTTCGGAGCTACGCCAGGTGGTTTCTTCGATTTATATCGTGGAGGATTTCACACGCATGGCAGCCCTTGCCACGCACATCGCCAAAGCGGTGCTGCGCCGTTTTCCGGAGCGCGTGTTGCCGGAACCAGTCACCGCGGATTTCGCGCAGCTATCCGAGCTTGTCGACGACATGGCGCAGCAAACCAACGCGATCCTGAAAGATCCGGCAGGCGGAATTGATACCGCCATGAATGATGATGACGACGCCGTCGACAAGCTCAATGCTGCACTGTTGGCACTGACCACTGCCGATGATTGGGCGCATGGTTCACGTGCGGCCGTGGATGTGTCCATGCTGGCTCGTTATTACGAGCGCTACGCCGATCACTGCGTCAACGTGTGCGCGCGCATCGTCTTTTTGTCCACCGGGAAACTCCCCGAGGGCTTTTTGAGCTCGCAGTTCCACCGTTCGCAGTTCGTTATCGATTAAACTTCTGCCCGCTATACGGCAAGCTTTGTCGCCTGCACTGCAAGAAAAATAGCCGCGGTCACAATCACCGCGGCCCTACCCTTATCACTTACCGGTTCGGAGTTTGCACGACGCCGACGCGAGGGTTTTCACCACGCCGACACAACGTCTTTCATCCCACCGGCGCAATGTCTTTCACCACGCCGGCGCGGAGTTTTAACCACACCAGTTTGAGGTTTTAGCCAAACCGGCCGGCAATATAGTCCTCAGTTTCTTTTTTCCCGGGGTTTTCAAAAATCGTTTTCGTATCAGAAAATTCCACCAGGTGCCCCGGCTTCCCGGTCGCTTCCAAGGAAAAGAAACCAGTTTTATCCGAAACGCGTGCCGCCTGCTGCATATTGTGAGTGACCACGACAATGGTGTAATCCCGTTTCAAATTATGAATCAAATCTTCTACGGCCAGCGTGGAAATCGGATCCAATGCCGAACACGGCTCGTCCATCAGCAACACCTTTGGCTCCACAGCAATCGCCCGCGCGATACACAGACGCTGCTGCTGACCACCGGATAATCCCGCGCCGGGCTGATCCAGGCGGTCTTTGACCTCTTCCCACAAATTCGCCCCGCGCAGCGATCGCTCTGCCACCTCACGCAGACGCTTTTTATCTTTCACCCCGGCCAGCTTCAAACCAGCAACCACGTTTTCTTCGATAGACATCGTCGGAAACGGGTTCGCCTTTTGAAACACCATGCCCACATTCATGCGCACCGCCACGGGATCGACGTTGTTAGCATAGATGTCCTGCCCATCCAGCAGAATTTTGCCGTTCACACTCGCGCCAGGAATAACCTCGTGCATGCGGTTCAGCGTGCGCAACACAGTGGACTTGCCACAACCAGACGGCCCAATAAAAGCCGTGACCGCTTTGGCAGGGATGTTGAGGTTGACATTTTGTACCGCGTGAAAATCACCGTAGTAAATGTTGACGTCATCCAGCACGAACTTCGGATCAGACATGAGAATTAATCACCTTTGATTAGCGGGAGGTTTTCACAGAGAATTTGGCGGAAATCAACCGGGCGATACCGTTGAGCGCAGCGACGAATAGCACCAGGGTCAACGCAGCGCCCCAAAGCTTCGCAGCTACCTCATCGGAAGTTCCGGCTTTGTACATATCAAGCATCATCAGTGGCAGTGAGGATTGCGGCCCACCGAATGGATTGATATTCAACGACGAGGTAGACCCCACCAGGATCAGCACCGGGGCGGATTCGCCCATGATGCGTGCAATCGCGAGCACGATTCCAGTACCAATACCTGACATCGCAGTAGGCAATACGATGCGCACTATGGTTTTCCACTTCGGAACACCCAGTGCATACGCAGATTCACGCAGCTCCATGGGCACCACTCGCAGCATTTCTTCACAGTTACGCACCACGATCGGGATCATCAGTAACACGAGTGACAGCGCTACGGCAGCACCAGAACGCTCTAACCCCAGGACCGTAATCCACAGGGCATAAACGAACAGCGCAGCTACGATGGATGGCACACCGGACAGAATGTCCACCATGAACGTCGTCAGGCGGGCCAATGGGCCACCCTGGGAATATTCCACCAGGTAAATCGCGGTCAAAATGCCAATGGGAATAGAAATAAGCGAAGCGATGGCCACCTGAACCAGCGTCCCGACGATCGCGTGCAGCGCGCCACCTCCGATATCATGCAGGCGGATACCGCGCTGGGAATACTGCCACCAGCCGACATCAAAAATTGTGGGCAAACCGCGAGAGATTACTTCCCAGAGCACCCACACCAGCGGGATCAACGCGATGACCACTGCCAGCCACACACTGAGGGTGGCGATTGTGTCGGCGGTGCGGCGTTTTTGTGAAAGTCCGGCAGTTTCTAGAGTTGCTGGCGTCATGATGCACCCTTCTTCGATTTCTGTGTCGCTGTGGATTTCGACACCACCAATGAACGTGCCGCCGCGTTCACCACAAAGGTGAGGATGAACAGCACCAAACCAGCGGCGATATATGCCCCGGCGCGCAACGGATTGGAAAATTCTGGCGCGGCGTTCGCGATCAAGGTGGCAAACGTGGTCCCGCCGTCGAAAAGCGAGAAACGGAATTCTGTCAGCGGTGAGACGATCATGTACAGCGCCATGGTTTCCCCCAGTGCGCGGCCGAGTCCCAGCATCGAGCCTGAGATATAGCCGGAGAAACCAAATGGAAGCACCGTCATACGCACAACCTCCCAGCGTGTGGCGCCCAACGCCAACGCAGCTTCGATCTGGCCCGCCGGAGTTTGGTTGAAAATTTCGCGGGCGGTGGCGGCGATGATCGGAAGGATCATGATTGCGAGCACCACCGACCCGGTGAAGATGTTGCGTCCGGTAGCAAACGACGGTGAGTTTGGGTAGACGGTGAACAGGAAAAACCCGCCGGCCCAGCCGTCTAGCCAGTCATAGAAATCGGACAAGAACGGCCCGAGCACCTGCCAGCCCCACAGGCCATACACGATCGATGGGATGGCGGCGAGCATGTCCACCAAAAACCCGAGGGGTTTGACCATTCGGGCTGGGGCGTAGCTGGCCAGGAAAATCGCGATTCCCAGTGCAATCGGCATGGCAAGTAGCAGCGCCAAAGCGGAGATCAGCACCGTGGATCCCAGAATAGAGGCAATGCCAAAGGTCATCTTTTGCGGATCGGAGGTGATCCAATCCTGCCCGTAGGTGAGGAATCCGAGGTAGCCCTCGGTATTGCGGTTGAGTGCCGGGACCGCTTGCAGGACCAAAAAGATGCCAATGGCGGCGATCATCAAGGTCATCAGCAGCGCCGAAGTCGACGATGCGGTGCGGAAAACCCGGTCGCCGATGCGTGTTCGTGCCTGCGACATTATCAGACGCTTTCTTGTTATTAACGCTTATTTCAACTGCTTAAAGCTCGGACAATGAGGATTGAGCACTAGCACCCGAGCCAGCACCAATGGCATCAACCGCATCGTGTAGACGCTGCAAGTGCTTGCCGGTCACCGGGATGTATCCAGAGGCTGCAAGCTCATCATCCTGGGATTCCAGCATGACGTTGAGGAAATCCTTCACCTGGGTTTCGGTTTCTTCGTCGTAGCCATCCGAACAGACGATCTCGTACGTGGTGAGAATCAGCGGGTATGCACCTTCGTCGTCAGAAGCAAACAAGGCATCGGAATCAACGACCATATCGTGCGGAGCTTCATCACCGTCCGCACCCTTGAATTTCAAGTTATCAAGGGCTACCCCCACGGATTTTTCGCTCAGTTCTACCGGGCCGGAACCGAAGTCTAGGTGAGCGATGCCCAGGCCGGTTTGTTCCGCAAACCCGGATTCCACATACGTGATGGCACCGTCAATGGATCCGGTCTGGCTGGCGACACCGCTGGAACCGTTCGCACCCTCCCCGACCTTTTGCGGGAATTGCTTGCCCGCAGCATCCCAGTGGCCAGTCGAAGCAGTCAGGAACTTCTGGAAGTTATCCGAGGTACCGGATTCATCCGAGCGGTACACCACGGTGATCTTGGTATCTGGCAGGCCCGCATCCGGGTTGGCCTCGGCGATCTCTGGATCATTCCAGCTGGTGATCTCGCCGGAAAAGATCTTGGCGACGGTGTCTACTGGCAGATTCAGCTCCCCGTCGACGCCTTCGACGTTATAAGCGATGGCGACCGGGCCAATGACCATCGGCAGGTGCCATGCATCATTGCCTTCGCAGCGATCAGCAGCGGCCTGCACTTGGTCGTCTTTGAGTGGCGAATCAGAACCGGCAAAATCCACATTGCCCGCGATGAATTCGGTCTGACCGGAACCGGAACCGGTCGGATTGTAGGCCAGGGTGGCATCAGTCAGCGAGTTGAATTGCACGCCGAAGTAATCCATCGCGTTTTGCTGCGAGGATGCACCTTCTCCAATGAGCTCGCCGGTGGCGGTGTAATCGCTATCGACGGCATCGTCGGCAATGCTAGCAGCTTCATCCACTTCCGAGCACGCAATCAACGATGCCGATAAAGCCACCGCTCCCAGTACTGCGGAAACTTGACGCAACTTGTATTGACGCAGCTTGTTACGGGAAAAAGCAGTGCGGGAAAAAGCGATGCGGTTGGTCAGAGTCATGGGAGCCTTCCTGGATTACTGTGCAATTCTCAAACGCTGTGCCGCGCTCACAAGAACTCACACTAAGAGACTTATGTAACCAGGAAGGAAAATCATCATGGACTTCGTGTGAAGTCTCTGCAAACCTTTATGGTCGGGTTAAAAGCCGGGCACAACTGCTAGTTTTCGGCACCGTTTCCGCTGTTAGCGGCATATACCACGTGGTTTTCTGCGATGTCGAAACCGGATTTTTCATATACCCGCACGGCGGATTCATTATCCTTTTCGACATACAGGATGACTTCCGTTGCCCCTTTATTCACCATTTGTTTAATTCCCAGGCGCAGCAGGTGCCCAGACAAACCACGGCCTTGATACGCGCTAGCCAGGCCAATCACATAAACCTCACCGACATAGACCTCACCGACGTCTTTCGCGGAGTCTTCGGCAGCCCCATGCCATTTCGTCCAGTGAAAACCTGCCTGCGCAGGACGCTTGGCGACGCCCTCGGCAGCATCGTCCCCAGCATTATCCGCAGCATCGTCCCACAAAAAGATCACGTCGTGCGGATCGAACCACTCGGCTTCCATGGCGCGATGCAATCGCTCCGTATCCCAACCGCCTTGTTCAGGGTGCCAGGAAAACGCCTGGTTGTTCGCCTCTATCCAACTGTTTTCTACATGCTCGGTGCCGAATCGTTCTACCGACTCAGGATAATTCGCGGCCACGAAACCATCGGGGGTTTCGCCCGGCTCAGCAGATTTCTGCAATGCCTCACCCGTCACAGACATCACCAGCAGGTGGCGGACAATATCCAACTGCTGCTTGTGCGCGATAGCTTCGGCCGCTGGCAACTGCCCGTGTGCCCAGGCTTGCAAACTCGTGCCGACGAGCTCACGCAGATGTTGATACAAGCACGTGCCAAATCCTTGGCCGCGATGGAGAGGAGCGATCACCATCTCCGCGTTCACATCACCACTCGCATCCCGGTCTGCATCACCAGCACTGCCAGGTTGCCAGCCATCCAGGCCAGCCAGCCCCACTAGCTCGTCGTCAAGAAAAACCAGTACGTGCTGGTGGCCAACGCGGGTATCCGATAGCCCCGCGACGAACTGCTCAGACAAGGGAGCAAAACCATCGGTAGATTCTGCATCCTGCACAATTTTCTCGGCGGCAGCGCGCGTCGCGGGAACAATATTCTGCACGTCCTTGCTACCACCGCCTTGTATGAGCCCTCCGTCTTGTACGATCCCGGAGAGATCCGCTTCTGCACGTGTGGCGTCGGCAAGAGTAGTAAGTTGGAAACGTAAACGATCGCAATTAGTCATGCCCCTACCCTAATGCGGTATGAATGAGGAATGTCGTCGATCGTCGTCAAGCGCACAACCGCCCGCCGCGCGACCTGGGCATTGGGTCTCGCCGGTGTGGTGGGCATCGCCTGGATTGGTGATACTGCCGTGGCGTCCAATGTGGAACGCACAATCTCCGATTCGGTATATGAGACTTACGCGCCGCAAGCCGGGCATGAGCTAGCCACACCACCATCGGTGTATGTCGGCGGGATTCCCTATATGCAGGCCTTGCGATCGGCCCAGGTGCCCGTCGTTGGGGTATCCGCACTGGATGTCGATGTGGACGGTGTCGGCATGGTCAACACCGGGGTCACACTACAGGGGGTGAGCGCTGAACCGAATCAGGTGTGGTCGGGCGATTTTGTGGGTGCGAAAGCACAATCCATGCGACGCACGCTGCGTTTGGATGGCGTGGCAATGGGTGCATGGTTGGGCATGAAGGATTTGACGATCACACATCCGGAAAATATTTCCCCAGGTGGTGGCACCGCAACTGAGGCCGTGTTTCAGGGACGCCCACCGGGTTTCCATGAGCAGGTTTCCGTGCTGGCCACGTTGCGGTTGGTCGGTGATGAGTTTCAACTGCGCCCGAAAGAAATTGTCAGCTCATCGGTACACCCGGATGATGCAGACGACGACGCGCTGGCAGCCTTTGATCTGACCGTGGATACCACCACGTTGCCGCTAGACCGACCCGCAGATGCGGTGTATCTGGAAGGCGGTTCCATCGTATTCGAGGCTGTGCGCAATAACGTGATTGTGCAGCCGGAATACCTCACCCCGGTCGGTAGCACCCCCACAGTTGGCACTCCGGCGGTTGGCACTCCGGCGGTTGGCACCGGATAATTTTCGTCAGCGGATAACTTTCGTCACCGGTTAGCTTTAGATCCGGAATAAATCGCGCACCACGGCCCACACACCGCGCTGCTGCACCGGAATGATTTCTTCTGGCGAGAACACCTCGATGGCATCCGGGATGCTGTTGAGCTCCACGGTTTTCAGCTTGCCCTGGGTTTCGCCGTCGGCCTGGAAGCGCAGCTCTTTGTCACATTCCAAGGTGATGCGGGTGGCATCGTCAAAACGCAGCGTGCGCGCATCGGTGAACTTGTTCAACCGGCCCTTTCCGTCTGCCCCGAACAGGTGCAGCAGGCCGACGAAGCCGCCGAAGCCTTTCAGATCCGTCAAGCCAAACGTTCCCAGCCCCTTATCGAAGGAGTTGCGCGGGTTGGTGACTACCGGCAACGGACCCAAGAATGTCCACGGGTTCGTGTTCGAGGCAAACACCAGTGGGGCTTCGTCAATATGCTGGGTTTGCCCCTCGGCAGATTCTGCATGCGCGCTGATTTTCGGCGGCGCGTTCAATATTCGATGCCAGGCCTGGTAGGAAATACGCAGGTAACGCAGCGGGGTGGCAGCGAAGCCTTGTTCGCGAAGTTTGTCGATGCTGTGCAACACATCGGCATCAATACCGATACCCGCGTTGATGGCAAACCATCGGTCATTCCAGGTGCCCAAGCGAATGCGCCGGCGCAGGTTTTGTTTAATGTGGCCCACCACAAGCTCCGTGGTGTGCACGGCATCGCGCGGGTAGCCGAGCGCGCGCACGAAGACGTTCGCCGACCCAGTCGGGATCACCGCTAACGCAGGAACCTCAGAGGCTTTTCGACGGCCGTCGCCAACCTTGCCCAACAGCCCGTTGACTACTTCGTTGACGGTGCCATCCCCGCCGACCGCGATAACCACGTCGACATCTTCGCGGCTAAGCCCGCGGGTCATATCCTCGGCATGGCCGACGTAGTGAGTGAACTTGGTGAGCACATGCGAATCATCAATACTGCGCACCAGCGGGATAATACGGCGGAACAGTTCATTGGTTTGACTCGTCGAATTTGGATTAGCGATTAACAGAATGCGCACGAATGCCTAGAGTAGCCGATCGCACGGTAGAATTAACGATTATGACAGCCGAGGAGCAGAACAACGCGAAAAACCAGAAAGACGCAAACGACAAAGTAGACCCACAAATGCGTTTGGATGGCAACGAGGCCATCAACCTAGCCGAAAAGCAGGCGAAGAAAACCGCGGACAAGAACATCCCGCAAACCGGCCTGGGCAAATTACCAGTCCCGGATGACACGGCAAACCTACGTTACGGGCCAAACCTGAACGACGGCCTGTTGGGCGTACTGCCTCTTATTGGCGTATGGCGCGGTGAAGGCCAGGCAGTCACCGCCGACGGCCAACACACCTTCGGGCAGGAAATCATCTTTTCGCACAACGGCGAAAACCACGTGAAGTATGATTCACGCACCTGGTTCATTGATGAAAACGGCAAGCCTGCGGGCGCTTCCCGACGCGAAACCGGCTACCTACGTATCGACAACAAGGATGCCATGGAGCTGACGTATACCTCTTCTGACGGCATCGTGGAAATCATGTACGGACAACCTCACAATGAGCGCTCGTGGGAGCTGCAATCTGCTTCCACCATGGTCACCGAGACCGGCCCGAAAACACTAGGCCCAGGTAAACGTTTGTACGGCCTGATGCCAAATAATGACCTGGGTTGGGTCGACGAGCGCGTCACCGACGGCGAGCTAACACCGTATATGTCGGCGCAGCTGCAGCGCGTGGCGGGTTAACCGAGCCTGCTCACATCGGTCGCTACTACGGCTACTGCGACCGCTAGAGACTTAGCGCTTGTTCGATCAGCGCGCGGATTTCCGCGTGATTTTCTGGGGCCGGTAACTCCACCGCGGCCGGTAACTCTATGATTTCGGCATCGCCACCAGTTGCATGGAGCCCGCCCAAGCTGGTCACTCGCGCAGCGATCCGCACCGACGAAATCAACCACACCGATTCCGCCTGGTACAGCTCTCCTGCTGTGACCGGGCGGTTTTCGCATCTCCAGCCACGGGCTACCGCATACTCGAACAGAGAATCGACCGTGGTACCCGCCAGCACGTCTCCAGCGGGGTAACTAAGCGGCGCTTGCCGATGCCGGCGGTGCCGCCAGTCCTGTTTCCGTCAGCGTCCCTGTCCCTGTTGCTGCCGCTGCCCCTGTCTCCGTCGCTGCCACTGTCCCTGTCACTATCCGTGTCTCCGTCGTCCCGGAGCACCAACACCACCGTGGAGGTCGCGCCTTCTAGCACGCGGGCTGCGCGTTCCGACGAACCACTGGCGGGCTCCACGAAGATTACGTCGTCAAAGCCGCGTGCTTGTCGTAGCGCAGACATCGTAGCCGCATAGTTCACGGTCTTCGCACCCACTGTCGTCGTCCAGCCGCGCGGAACCAGCTGTGCGCGTACCCCCTCGCGCCGCTGCCGCAGCACAGTATCGGACACCGGGGTGATCACCAGCCAAGCGGTCGGTTGTATCCCAGCCGCACCAACAAACTGCCGGCCTCGTGAATACGTCCAGGTGCATTTCGCATCGACACCGCTGGCGTCGGCAAGCACGCCTGTCAGCTCCCCTAACTCAGCGAGACGCTGTTGCCAATCAGAAACCGCCGCCGCTGTCGCGCGTGCCCAGAGTTCACGTTCCGGTACCGGCAATTCCAAGCGCTGCGCAGAACGCTGCAGCCGGTCCAGGTGTCGCTGCAAATTCGCCGCACGTCCAGCACGCACCAGCACGGACTCAAAAACAGCTTCGCCCCTTGTCACCGCGGCGTCGTCCCAGAAGACCACCGGTTGCGCTGGATCATGGCGCCGAAAAGTACCCGCGCGCACATCAAGGGTATACACCACCGGTGTCAACGACGTTGTTGGAGATTGCTCACACATGTCATGGATTATGCCAAGGTTCTAGCGCTACCATGGTGATGTGACTACGCACTACCGTTCTGTACTGCTGAACCGTCCGGATGCCATGGCTTATCAGGAGGATCCACCGCACCCGGATGTCACCGGTGTGGCCTGGCATTATGGCGAGCCGCTAAGCGAACAGCGCGCAATTGCATCCACCGGCGCCATCGTGGATCGTTCCCACCGCCGCGTGTTAAAAGTATCCGGTCCGGAAGCCGCCGCGTTTTTGCATAATTTGCTTTCGCAAAAACTAGACGACGTTGCCGCTGGTTGGTCTGGGTCCGCATTGGACCTGGATACGCAGGGCCGCATTCTGCACACCATGGATATCACGGTAACCACAGAAGCAGTAACCACAGAGGCAGATGCTCACGGCGCAGCTCACGACGACTCAGTCGAGCAGACTGAAACCGCTGGATCTGCGGGATTGGTTTTTTACCTAGACTGCGAAGCCAGCCAGTTCGATTCCCTGCAGGATTTCTTGCAGAAGATGATCTTCTGGTCGCAAGTGACCATCGAGGAAGCCGACTTGGCAATCATCACCGTGCTCGGTGGCCCGGCGGATATCGATCTTCCTTCGCAGGCCGTATATTCGCGCGCGGTTTCGAAGGCACATTCTGGTGACGCTGGTTTCGGTTCAGCTGTAAACACAGCACCAACCACTGGTTTGTGGGAAACCAACCGCACAGATATCGCGGTACCGCGGGAGCAGCTGGCAGCAGCCGTCGAGGAACTCGAGAATGCCGGATTGCAGCTCATCGGGCTGATGGCGTATACCGCCGAGCGGGTCAAGGCGCTCGAGCCAGAGGCAGTTGATCTGGATGAAAAATCTATCCCGCATGAAATACCACATTGGATTGGACGCGGGCCACGCATCGGTGCCGTGCACCTGGAAAAGGGATGTTATCGCGGACAAGAAACCGTCGCACGCGTGGAAAATTTGGGTCGCAGTCCGCGGCTGGTGGTTTTGCTGCACTTGGATGGTTCAGCGCCAACAATGCCGAGCCCGGGTGCGGATATTCAGGCGAAGGGTCGGCGCGTCGGCACGCTCGGTACCGTGATTGATGATTGCGACTATGGGCCGATCGCACTCGGCATCGTGAAACGCTCCGCATTGGATGCAGGACAAGTCAACATTGGTGATGTCGCTGCAAGTATTGATGCGGAATCCATCCCGGTTGACGAAGGCGAAAAGGCTGGTAGGGCGGCTATTAACAAGTTACGCGGACGTTAGTTTTCCCCCGGTGCAGAATTTTTTGCGGTTTTGCTCTATCCTGTAACACAGGACGAATAGAAAAGCAGATGGGGCATCCGAATTCCCTGGATTGCCCTTAACCCAAAGGGGGTCATGGCTATGGGTCGAGGACGCCAGAAGGCAAAGCAGACTAAAGTTGCCCGGGAGCTGAAGTACAACTCCCCAGCAATGGATCTGGACTCGCTCCAGAAAGAGCTCGCTTCTCAACCGCCGGGACGCGGTTGGTCTGAGGACTCCGACGACGAGTACGACTCTGACTACCGCGAAGACTAACCGCTAGGCCCACTGTGCGTACCGCGCATACTGGGCTTAATATTTGAGCTTTTACCCCGCTACCCTTTCCGGTCACTACAGTTTCCACTGTAGATTCCGGCAGGGGTAGTTTTTGTGTGCTAAACGGCGGCTTGGATTCTAGGGGGGCATCCCCGCCGACGCTAGAACTGCTAGAGCTGCTAGAACTGTGGGTGCTCGCCGTGCATGACGACGCGTGACTCACCCTGACCTGCAGCACGAACCGTGCCCAGTTCCCAGGCGTCGATGTGGCGCGCGGTAAGTACGGCAAGTGCGCGGTCGCGGTCTTCTGGTGCGACAACGGCGATCATGCCCACGCCCATGTTGAAGGTTTCTTCCATAGCATCGAGGCTGACGTTGCCGGTTTCGGAAATCTTTTTGAAGATCGGCCCCGGTGTCCAGGTGGTGCGGTACACATCAGCGGCCAAGCCTTCTGGAATGACGCGCTCCAGGTTTTTCGCCAAACCACCGCCGGTGACGTGGCAAAATACCGATACCGAACATTCCGACATCAGTTCCAAGCAGTCTCTGGCATAAATGCGGGTCGGCTCCAGCAGTTCTTCGCCTAAGGTACGGCCGAATTCGTCCACGTGCCCATCGAGCGGCAGATTAGCCTGCTCCAGCAGGACGTGGCGCGCCAGTGAGTAGCCGTTGGAGTGCAGACCGGACGAGGCCATGGCGATCACGACGTCGTCTTCGTTGACCTTTTCTGGCCCCAGCACGTCATCAGCTTCTACTACACCAACGGCGGTGGCGGAAACGTCATAGTCATTTTTGCCCATAACGCCGGGGTGCTCAGCAGTTTCGCCGCCCAATAGTGCGCAGCCAGCGGTCACACAGCCTTCGGCAATGCCACCGACAATATCAGCCACCTTTTCCGGGTACACCTTGCCGATGGCCAGATAGTCCTGCAAAAACAGTGGTTCTGCGCCGCAGCAGATGAGGTCGTCGACGCACATGGCCACCAGGTCAATGCCGATGGTGTCGTGCTTGTCCATTGCTTGGGCCACGGCCAATTTGGTGCCGACGCCATCGGAGCCGGATGCCAATAGGGGCTCACGGTATTTACCCAGCGCGAACAGGCCAGCAAAACCGCCGAGGTCACCCCGAACTTCCGGGCGGGTTGCGCGCTTGGCGTGCGGCTTAATCAACTCGACGGCTTGTTCGCCGGCTTCCACGCTCACACCGGCGTCAGCATAAGTTGGGGAATCCGGCTGCGATCCGGGCTGGGAAGAATTCGTCATAATCTCAATCTATCCTTTTATTGGGTGTATTCTGCAGCTGCAATGCAGCGCGGTATCAAACAGCCTAGCTACTCAGCGCTGTTTAGCAGCGTACGCACGGCATCAGCGTTGGTATTGCCCTGTGGCAGACCCAATGGGTAGTTGCCATCAAAGCACGCGGTGCACAGCTGCTTGGCAGGTTGCTCGGTGGCAGCGACCATCTCATCAATAGAGACAAAGCCCAAAGTATCTGCACCAATGGCGTTACGGATGGTTTCCGTCATGCCTTCCAAGGAATCATCACCGCCGATATTCGCAATCAACTCGGCAGGGCTGGCGAAGTCAATACCGTAGAAACACGGCCACTTCACCGGTGGCGAAGCAATACGCACGTGCACCTCGGCAGCTCCGGCTTCCCGCAACATCTTGATCAGCGCGCGCTGGGTATTACCGCGCACGATCGAATCATCCACCACCACGAGACGCTGGCCTTCGATGACCTCGCGCAGCGGATTCAGTTTCAAACGAATGCCCAGTTGCCGCAGAGTTTGCGTCGGCTGAATGAAAGTGCGCTGCACATAGGCGTTTTTCACCAAACCCTGACCAAACGGAATGCCGGATTCGCGGGCATAACCCACCGCAGCTGGGGTGCCGGATTCTGGTACCGGGATCACCAAATCACCGTCGGCAGGATGGGTTTGCGCCAGGCGTTTACCGATCTCCAGCCGCGTCGCATTCACATTACGGCCCCGGATGGTGGAATCCGGGCGCGCCAAATACACGTATTCGAACACGCAACCCTTGTGTTTAGTTTCTGCGAAACGCTGCGTGCGCAGCCCGGCTTCGTCAATCGCGATCAACTCGCCCGGTTCAATTTCCCGGATGAATTGCGCACCGACAATATCCAACGCACAGGTTTCCGAAGCCACGACCCAGCCGCGTTCCAGGCGGCCGAGCACCAACGGGCGCACACCATGCGGATCACGGGCCGCGTACAAGGTATTGCCGTCGGTGAACGTCAAAGAATACGCGCCGTGTACGTCGGGCAACAGGCGCGCAGCAGATTCCAAAATTGAATTATCGTCACCAACGCCGTCGGCAAGCAACGCGGACATCACTGCCGTATCCGAGGAGGTATCACCCGCAGTGATCAGGCCGCGCTGTTCGGCCATCTCGCGCAGTTCCAGATAATTTGTCAGGTTACCGTTGTGAGCCAACGCGACATCCTGGCCATGCTTGGAAGTGCGGAACATGGGCTGCACGTTAGCCCACTCCTTACCACCAGCGGTGGAATAACGGTTGTGCCCAATGGCGACATCGCCCTGCAAAGACTCCAGCAGGGATTCATCAAAAACATTCGAGACCAAGCCCATGTCTTTAAACACAAGCAAGCCATCGTCCCCGCCAACAGCCATACCAGCAGCTTCTTGGCCACGGTGCTGGATGGCGTAGAGGCCAAAGTAGGTTAGCTTCGAGACTTCTTGGCCCGGCGCCCACACTCCGAATACGCCGCATTCTTCGCGTGGTTCGGTTTCGCCGTGATCGTCGAAATCATTGTGCTCAGCATGGTCAGTAAACGTGTTGGCTACCACGCAGTTCATCATAACGGTTGGTGGTGGAATCCGCTAACAAGCACTTTTCCTGTGCTCACCTTAGGCTCGCGAGGAGCTGCGCAGAGCTCGACGAGGGCCTCACTAAAACCAGATTAAGGCACCACTAAAACCCGGTTAGAGCCAGACTAGAGCCTGACTAGAGCCTGATGATGGGCATCCACTGCGCGATTTCACCGGCCCTCGTACCCGACGCCGTCGTGTCTGCCTGAGCCACCAGCTCGTCCCAATTGCTGTAGCCGGTGGCCAAACGCAACCAGGCGTGCGGGCTGGCTTCCACCACATTGGGCGGGACTCCCCTAGTATGACGAGGCCCCTCGATACACTGCACTGCCACGAACGGCGGCACGCGCAGTTCCACACTATGACCGGGCGCATCGGCGGCGAGTAGGCGCGCAGTGTGGCGCACGGCGTCGGCAAGCTGGGAACGGCTCGGCTGTGCAATGCCCGCCACACGTGCGTCCTCGGGGGAATCGGCTACGATCCAATCCGCGATCGCAAGTACTGCCGCGCAGGCTTTGGTGGGGTCGGCTTTTTTCACAGAGTTTGACCTCAAAAGCTTTCTTTTAGGAGCTCCACAGTGGCAACACCCTCTGAACTAAAAATTCAAAGTCTACGCTACGCACTGGCTACGATGATCCACACCGCCACCAGGTGAAAGATCGCCGCGATGATCGTCGCGGTATGGAAGTGCTCGTGGTAGCCATAAATGCGTGCGTTACGGCCCGGCCATTTCAAACCATAAGCCACCGCGCCGACGGTATAGACCACGCCACCGGCCAATAGCAACCACACCACGGCAGGTCCGGCGTTGGTCCACAGTTGAGATACCAGCGGCACGATCAACCAACCCAGGGTCACATAAATGGCCACATCCACCCAGCGTGGACGGGAAAACCAGAAGAATTTCATCACCGCGCTGGCAATCGCACCACCCCAGACGATGACCAAAAGCCACCACGCCTGCGGCAACACAATCAGGCAAAACGGCGTGTAGGTCGAGGCAATGAACACCGCGATCATGGCATGATCGGCCCGACGCCAAGCCTGCACAGTTTTCTGCTTAGCCCACGGAATACGGTGATACAGCGCAGAGACCGCAAACAGCGCGATCAAACCGCAGCCGTAGACAGTAACACCGAGGGCTTGCCACCATTCCAAGCGCATCCACGAAAACGTAGTGAGCACACTCGCGGCAGCCAGCATAAGGATGGCCGCCGCAGAATGAAACCAACCTCGGGTGGCCGGGCGCGGGCCACGATCAACCATGAAGAATGTGCGCTGAACCAGACCTTCCTGGTCACGGCTTTCCTGGTCATGGGTTTGCCAGTCACGGCTTTCCTGGTCATGGGTTTGCCAGTCACGGCTTTCCTGGTTCGCAGCGTGCGAGACAGACGAGGCATTGTTTTTCACGTCCCTTATTTTAGACGAGAAAAATCCCGCCGCGGAAGGTTCTGGCAGATTCTGCAGAACACAAGCCGTGGCGGGAATGCCAAGCTCTAATAAAATGTGCAGCGCTGGCCCTTAATCAAGAACGGAGTTCGCTCCGGTGGCGTGACCAAACAAACCAGGCAACGTGGCTGCCCAGACTTCGCGCAACTCGTCGACACCAACGCTCACGCCTTCGGCAACCTTGATGGTGCGCTCTTCGGTAGTGGCACCGATTTCCGCGGCCGGAACGCCAGCCTTCTTCGCAGCCGCCAGCGTGGCTTCCACGTCGTTCGTGGCCACCAGGATGCGGGAGGCAGACTCCGAGAACATCGCCGTGGTGGCATCAGCGTGCACAGCGGACAAATCCACTTGCGCACCGACACCAGCATCGAAGCACATCTCGGCCAGCGACTGGCCCAATCCACCTTCGGACAGGTCATGCGCTGCGGCGACACCGGCAGCCTCGCCAGCGCTCAACACGGCAGCCAGGCGCTCTTCGTTAGCCAAATCCACCTGTGGTGGTAGACCATTCAAACCAGCACCGGTGACCTGCTGCCAGATGGAACCGCCAAACTCTTCCTTGGTCTCACCCAACAGAACCAGCTTCTGGCCAGCTTCCGGACGGTGCCCGATCGCCTTACGCACATCATCAAACACACCGAGCACGCCGACGACTGGCGTCGGCAAGATTGGCTCCTCGCCAGTCTGGTTGTAGAACGAGACGTTTCCGCCAGAAACCGGCAGCTTCAGCTCCACCGCGCCGTCGGCAAGCCCATGCACGGCTTCGCGGAATTGCCACATGACGTCGGTGTTTTCCGGCGAGCCAAAGTTCAGGCAGTTGGTGATCGCCACTGGGCTCGCACCCTTAGCGACGACGTTGCGGTAGGCCTCCGCCAGAGCCAGGCGCGCACCCATGCTCGGGTCCAGTTTGGTGTAGCGGCCGGAGCAGTCCGCAGACACGGCCACGCCACGATGGGTCTCTTCGTCGATACGCAGCACGCCAGCATCTGAGTGCAGCGCATCGACGGTATTACCGCGCACGTAGCGGTCATACTGCTCAGTGATGAAATCGCGCGAGCACAGCGCCGGTGACGCCAGCATCTTCTTCCAGGCGGCCACCAGGTCTGCTCCTGCTGGCTTGTCGACGCCATGGAACTGCTGCAGCTCATCCTGCCATTCCGGGCGGGCGTATGGGCGTTCATAGACCGGGCCTTCATCAGCCATGGTGTAGGCCGGGGCATCCACAACCACCTCACCACCGTGGCGGATCACTAGGTGCTTGCCGTCGACGACCTCGCCGATTTCGGCACAGGTGACATCCCACTTCGCACAAATCTCGCGGAAGCGTTCCACGTTTTCTGGCGCCACGACTGCGCACATGCGCTCCTGGGATTCCGAAGCCAGGATCTCTGCAGCCGTCATATTTTCTGCCCGCAGCGGCACTGCGTCCAGGTTAACTTCCATGCCGCCGTCACCGGCAGCGGCCAGCTCAGAGGTAGCACACGCCAAGCCGGCGCCACCGAGATCCTGAATACCCACCACGGTTCCTGCGTGGTAGAGCTCCAGGCAGCATTCGATCAATACTTTTTCTGCGAACGGGTCACCAACCTGCACGGCAGGCAGCTTGCGTTCTGCACCATCGTCGAAGGACTCCGACGCCAGCACGGACACGCCACCGATGCCATCCAGGCCGGTGCGCGAACCAAACAGCATGACTTTGTTGCCCTTACCGGAAGCAAAAGCCAGCTTCAGGTCTTCGACCTTCAGCGTGCCGACGCACAGCGCGTTGACCAACGGGTTGGCCGCATAGGATTCGTCAAAGACAGTCTCGCCGCCAATATTTGGCAAGCCCAAAGAGTTACCGTAGCCGCCGATTCCGTGTACCACGCCCGGCAACACGCGGGAGGTATCCGGTGCTTCTGCCGGGCCGAAGCGCAACTGGTCCATCACGGCAATCGGGCGCGCACCCATCGCCATGATGTCGCGGACGATGCCGCCGACGCCAGTAGCAGCGCCCTGGTACGGCTCCACATACGACGGGTGGTTGTGGGATTCCACGCGGAAAGTCACCGCGTTGCCGTCCCCGATATCCACCACGCCGGCGTTTTCACCGATACCGGCGAGGATCTTTTCCGCCATCTGCTCGGTCATGGTCTCGCCGAAGTAGCGCAAGTGCGCCTTCGAGGATTTATACGAGCAGTGCTCTGACCACATCACGGAATACATGGTCAGCTCGGCATCGGTAGGGCGACGGCCAAGGATTTCTTTGATGCGCGCGTATTCGTCGTCTTTCAAACCCAGCGCAGCATACGGTTGTTCCTGGTCAGGGTTCTGCTGGGCTTGCTCGACGGTATCGTTAACGACTTTATTCGCAACAGCGTCATTGGCGACGTGGGCCATAGGTGTGTCTCCTTAGAGCTTCTCGGCGCTCAAAGCGTTGAGTGCGGAACGGAAAATGCCCAGGCCGTCGACAGAAGGCCCAGTCAAAGCTTCAACAGCGTGCTCCGGGTGTGGCATCAAGCCGACGACGTTGCCAGCTTCGTTTGTAATGCCGGCGATGGCGTTGATCGAGCCGTTGAAGTTGTCGGTGTAGCGGAATACCACGCGGCCTTCTGCTTCGAGCTGCTCGATGGTGGCAGCATCGGCTTGGAAACGGCCCTCGCCGTGCTTGGCCGGGATCAAAATTTTCTGTCCCTGCTCATATTCGCTAGTCCAAGCGGTGTTCGCATTCGCGACTTCCAAATAGGTATCCACACAATGAAAGTGCAGGTGCTGGTTGCGGGTGAGCGCTCCCGGCAGCAAGCCGGACTCGGTCAAAATCTGGAAACCATTGCAGATACCCAGCGTCGGCATGCCCTCGCGGGCTGCTGGAATCACAGCCTGCATGACTGGCGACAGCGCAGAGATCGCACCGGAACGCAAGTAGTCACCGTAGCTGAAACCGCCCGGGACGATGACGCCGTCGACATTGTGCAAGCTGTTGTCGTCGTGCCACAGCTCCACGACGTTGGCACCGGCCAGGCGGGCAGCGCGGGCAGCGTCGACGTCATCAAGCGAACCTGGGAAGGTAATGACACCGATGGTTGGGCTCATTAACGCTCACCCCGAGAGTTTTCGGCGTTGCCAGCTTCAGCGGCGGAGTCAGCAGAATCGGCAGCCGCAGAGACCTCAGCATCGCGCTCTTCGATGACGATCTCGAAATCTTCAATAACCGTGTTAGCCAGCAACTTTTCGGCTACCGCCTGGATTTCGGTTTCGGTGACGGTCTCATCGACATCGAGTTCAAAACGCTTACCCTGACGCACCTGGCTGGCGCCGGTCACGCCGATGCGGCCCAGGGCCTGCAATACGGCTTTGCCTTGCGGGTCGAGGATCTCGGGCTTGGGCATGACATTGACTACGACTCTGGGCATTGCACTTCCTTTAGAGACTCGGAGTGTGGGCGTGCCACGGCGTGTGGGCGTGCCACCATTTTCGTTGCCAGTCTAGCGTGAACACACAAATTAATCGGGATTGGTATTCTGGACAGGGAAAAGACCAGTTTGTCGGCGCTGCCACCAAATCATCCGTCGTTGGGGAGAAGCCTCCTTGCGCCCCAATTCAGCGAAACAAAGGGCGATTACAAGGCCTACCAATGTGATTAAGGCCGCCCATGAGACCCATAGGTCGGTAGCTGCAGATGCCACTGGAGGAAAGGCGAAAAAAGCCAAAATTGGGGCAGCATAAGTTATTCGACCTTGGCCGCGTGCGATAATTCCTAGCAACGGTAGAATCGCCACAATAACGTAGTGATCCCAGAGGATTCCGTTCGCAGCCGTAAGAGTTGTGAATATACCCACTGTCGCAATTTTCCACGGCTCATACGATCTCCATGCAGCATAGACCACCAATGCGATGAGCACGAGTATCATCAGACGAGGAACCAAGCTGGCCACCAGGGGAGGATCATTAATGATGGCCACATGCAATCTGTCATCTTCGACTAAGTGCGTGCTGATCTGGGAAGCGAAAGCTCCGTTCACCGGAGCCACTAAAACCGCAGCATTAATTTTTTGCAAGGTTTCGCGCCAGGTCATGAAAACTTCCCAACCTGCAACCACTATGGAGTAACTAACAATGGAGATACCAACCCCCATGGCCATAATCCCAGCTCTGCGCGTCCGTGGAAAAAACAGGCAGATAACCACAAGAATCACGGGTGTAAGCTTCACCGAAGCTGCGAGCCCCAGAGCAATTCCGGCTCGAATTGGTTGAATCCTCGCAGCGGCTAATCCATAAGCAACCCCAGCAAAAATCAAAGGACTAGTTTGTCCAAGGTACAGCGACGACTGGAACGAAGTAGAAACCCAGACCAACAGCATTCCCACCAACAATACGAACGCTGGAATTTCCTCTTCAAACCACAAAAACCACGCGGAAACCACTAACACAACCAGCGCCCACCCTGAAAGAGCGGTTAAAAAATACACCGACGTATCAAAACTCATAATCCGCACAAAAATGCTCATAACATCTGCAACAAAAGGCACGTGTACGAATGGATGCGGCATCGACGAGACATCAGAATTAGCGATCGTGTCAAACCAAACATCGCCCTTTGGCAGTGCGAAGTCCTGATCATCAATCTGATAAAGATACTCGCGGTTATTATCACGGACAAGCAACCCTGCAATCCATAACGAACCCCAGTCCCCTGAATTATGTTTACCAGCAGTAATCACCGTGATAATTAAGCCAAACACTAGGCCGATCACATGGTGATACCAACGCAAAACTGTATCCGGCACTTCATAAATTCTGTGACGGGAAGAACGCAGCGAATGCGTGGTTTCCGTAGATAAATTTGAGGAGCTCATAGTAGATATTAAAGTATCATCAATGCCGTTTTCTTAATTAAACTGGCTCCTGGAGCACTCCAACAGGTACACTCGTGGACGCCATCCACAAAAACGCACTCCCGATCCACATTCGACCAATAATAATTTCGTCGAAATGCCGCTCCGACCGGAACCGAATCCCCTTTGCCTTTGGAGTATCCCCGATAACAGGGATAGTCACTAATTTCCCTCTTTGCGAGGATTTGATGCGTATTCCCAGAGTCGTCATCAGGAAAGTGGGTTAAGTAGCACAGATCCTGCTTACAACCGATGCTGACTCCGACTTCGACAGCTCCGACGACCTGGCCGCCTACGCTAGTATTGCTCCAATCGCTAGACGATCAGGTTCGTCGATCGAGGGTGAATTCCCCACACGGTCTCCAAACAAGCGACTAAAAACCGCTCTGTTCTACTCCGCCTTCGCCGTTCTACGCAGTCGTGCCCCTCACGATAATACTACGAACACAAATGCTGGCCAGGCTCCTAGGCTCGCTTAACACCTAGCCCCATGCTTGTACTCATCAGCATCGAACCAAACGTTTGACATCATCATAGGAGCCCCAAAAACGGCCGCAGCAGCCAAAATTATTCCGTAATACCCGTGGCCTTGTTGATCGTCCACGCGTATTCGAACGCCGTCTGCTTCCACTTGCCGTAGCGCCCCGAGACTCCGCCGTGGCCAGCCGCCATCTCGGTTTGCAGCAAGAACTCGCCACCACCGGCGATCTCACGCAGCTTCGCAATCCATTTCGCCGGTTCCACATACAACACGCGGGTGTCGTTCAATGAAGTCACCGCCAGAATATCCGGGTAGCGCTGGTCGGTGATGTTTTCGTACGGCGCATAGGAAGCCATGTAGTCGTAGTAGTCCGGGTCGTGGTACGGGTCTCCCCATTCATCCCACTCGACGACGGTCAGCGGCAGCTCCGGTTTCAGCATGGATGTCAGTGGGTCCGCGAACGGCACAATGGCAGTAATGCCTGCAAACCGGTCCGGGGCCATGTTGGCGATTGCGCCCATGAGCATGCCTCCGGCCGAGCCACCTTCGGCCACCATCGTCTCCGGCTCCGAGAGCCCACGGGCCACCAGATCGTCGGCCACGTCAATGAAGTCAAAGAAGGTGTTTTTCTTCTTGTCCATCTTGCCATTGTCGTACCAACCACGGCCCATCTCTCCGCCGCCGCGCACGTGTGCGATAGCGAAGATCATTCCGCGATCCAGCAACGACAACCGAGAAATGGAAAAGCCTGGGTCCGTGCTGGACTCGTAGGAGCCGTAGCCGTACAACAAGGTGGGCGTCGGGGTGCTAGTGTCCAGGTCCGCGTGGTGGATGATCGACACCGGAATCTCGGTGCCATCGCGCGCGGTGGTCCACAACCGATACGCGGTGTAGTTGCGGGCCTCGTAACCGCCGAGCACTTCCTGGCGCTTCAACAGCGTAAACGCGCCGGTGGCCGGGCGGTAATCATACAGGTGCGCCGGTTGCGTAAACGAGGTATAACCCAGGCGGATCACCGGGGCATCCCATTCTGGGTTACCAGCCACGCCGACGGTAAACAGTTCTTCCTCGAATTCAATTTCTTGGAAGCTACCCCAATCACCGGCGGCATCGCGCACCGAATCCAGCATCATGATCGCCGCGCGCGGGATCGCGCCACGTCGATAAGAAAGCACCAAAAAGTCGCGATAGGCGTCGACGTCTTCGATGCGCACTTCTGCATCATGCTCGAGCAAGACTGGCAAATCCCGCAGGCCAGGAAGATTGCTTGCCGACGCCACACCGCCGCCGTCACCGTTACCTTCACGAACGCCAGCGCCCGTACCGCCGCCATGACCAGCACCACAGCCATCCGGCACCGGCACGGTAGACACGGCAAAATTTGCACCCGCGGTGTTGTGCGTGACGATCCAATAATCCACACCAGCTACCACCGCGTGGTCGACTTCGTATTCCACACCTGGTTCGCGAGCCCACAGGCATTCAAATTCGCCTTCTGGGTTGTTGTAGTCCAAAACCCAAACCTCAGAAGTGATCTTCGACGAGGTGATGATCATCAAGTATTTCTCAGAGCGCGTGGCACCGACCCCGACGTTGTAGCGCTCGTCTTTTTCTTGGAAAACCAGCACGTCTTCCGACTGGGGCGTGCCAATGCGGTGGCGCCATACCGTATCCGGGCGCCACGCTTCGTCGACACGCTGGTAAAAAATGTAGTCCTCGCCCACCCAGCTGGCGCCGTAAAAAATGCCAGTGAGCTCGTCGGCAAGATAGTCGCCGGTCTGCAAATCTTTTACGTACAGGTGGAAGCGCTCGTCGCCGGCGGTGTCCACGGAATACGCCAAATAGCGCCCGCTGGTGGTCACCGTAGAAGCGCCCAGGGAGAAAAATTCGTGGCCTTCGGCTAGAACGTTGAGATCCAGCAGGATTTCCTCGCCCGGCACCGGGCCGTCGTCTGGGATGCTCGGTGGGGTCCACGGGTCAGTGCCTTCTTCTACCGGGATGCGGCAAGAATAGCCGTAATCTTTGCCCTCTTCGGTACGCCCGTAATACCAATAATCGCCCGCGCGGGTAGGCACGGACATATCGGTTTGTTTGATGCGCGAGGTGATCTCGGAGTAAATATTGTCCCGCAGGCCGGTCAGGTGCTCGGTCTGCGCGTCCGTATAGGCGTTTTCTGCCTGCAAATAGGCAAGAGTGTCCTCTGCTTCCTTATCACGCAACCACTCGTAATTATCCACGAAGTCCCGGCCATGAAAACTACGGGTGACCGGTTGTTTCTTCGCCTGTGGTGGCTGCGCGGGCGCTGGGGTGTACGGAACGCTAGTGCCAGAATTATCCATACCGCCACATGATACTGGTTTTAACTAATGCGCTCGCCAGCCCGCTTGCCGGGGTGCTTGCCGACGCTTAGCCGCCTAGCCAGTCGCTAAATTGCGCGCCGCTCAGACGCTCGTAGGCTTCGATATAACGCGCCCTGGTTGCTGCCACGACGTCGTCGGGAAGTGTCGGTGGGGTGGTCTCGCCATCCCAGCCGGATTCCGCGCTGGTGAGCCAGTTGCGCACATATTGTTTGTCGAAGCTCGGCTGCACCTGGCCTTCCTGGTAGGAATCTGCTGGCCAGTAGCGGGATGAATCCGGGGTGAGCACTTCGTCGCCGAGTACTAGCTGGCCGTCGGCATCCAAACCGAATTCAAATTTGGTATCGGCCAGGATGATGCCCCGTTCGGCAGCTAGCTGCTGCGCGCAAGCGAAGATGTCCACGGTGGCGCTACGCAGCTGTTCGGCACGCTGCGTGCCCAAAGACTCGGCAACCACATCGAAACTGACGTTTTCATCGTGCTCGCCCTGCTCCGCCTTGGTTGCCGGGGTGAAAATTGGGGTCTCTAGCTTGGAAGCTTCCACCAAACCGTCGGGAAGCGCTACCCCGCACACCTCGCCAGTCTTCTGGTATTCCTTCAGCCCAGAGCCGGTCAGATAACCGCGGGCGACGCACTCGAAAGGCAGCATGTTCAGCTCGTGGCAGACCATGGCACGGCCCAACACTGATTCCGGGATGCGCTCGTCGTCTAGCGGGCCCGCCAGGTGGTTGCGCACGCCCATACGCTGGGCTAGTTCTTCGAAGAAATATGCGGAGATCGCGGTGAGCACCCGCCCTTTATCCGGGATTGCTGGTTCCAGGGCATAGTCATAGGCAGAGATCCGGTCCGAGGCGACAATCAGCAACGTGGAATCGTCAATGCGGTAGATATCGCGCACTTTGCCAGTGGCAATCGGGGGATAAGCGGAAAGTTCTGGTCGCGTGGTCATCTACGCTCGTGGGCCTTTCGTGAATTCGGGGATTCGGGAATTCGGGTGCTAAAGCTAAAGTATGCCGGGCTCTGCGGGGCCAGGCTCTGCGGGCCAGGAAAGAGCATGCCGGAACAGTAGCGGGCTTAGAGAATCTCGCCTGGGCGGTAATTCGCAGCGCCCGGGTGCTCGTTGCGCAGTGTGCTTACCCTCGCCAGCACGCGCTTGACCTGTGATTCTGCGGCACCGATGAAAGCGTGCTTATCTGCCAGGGCCTCGTCCAAGGCCTGCTTATCCAGTGGCAATGCGTCGTCGGCAGCCAGGCGCTCCACCAGGTCTTGGTCCGCGCCGTTTTCGCGCATGTTCAGCGCTACGGCGACGGCGTGTTTTTTGATGATTTCGTGGGCGGTTTCGCGGCCCACCCCGGCGCGCACAGCGGCCATCAGGATGCGGGTGGTGGCCAAGAATGGCAGGTAGCGCTCCAGCTCGCGGTCGATCATGGCTGGGAAGGCACCGAATTCATCCAACACCGTCAGGAAGGTTTCGATCATGCCGTCAATGGCAAAAAACGCATCCGGCAGGGCAACGCGGCGCACCACCGAGCACGAGACGTCGCCTTCGTTCCACTGCGTACCGGCAAGATCGCTGACCATGGTCAGGTAACCACGCAGCACTACCTGTAGGCCAGAAACCCGCTCGCACGAGCGCGCGTTCATCTTGTGTGGCATGGCAGAAGATCCAACTTGGCCTTCTTTGAAGCCTTCGGTGACAACCTCATTTCCGGCCATCAAGCGGATGGTGGTAGCCAGCGAAGACGGCCCGGCGCCGAGCTGGACCAGGGCGGATACTGCGTCGAAATCTAGGCTGCGCGGGTAGACCTGCCCAACGGAATGGAATAGGTGGGCAAAGCCTAAGTAGTCCGCGATTTCGGTTTCCAAGCTGGCGAGCTTATCGTGTGAACCGCCCAGCAAATCCAGCATATCCTGGCTGGTACCCATTGGGCCTTTGATACCACGCAGTGGGTAGCGACTGAGCAGGCTGTTGATGCGGTCGATGGCCAGCAAAATTTCTTCCGCCGCGCTGGCAAAACGCTTGCCCAGCGTGGTGGCTTGGGCGGCGACGTTGTGGGAACGGCCAGCCATCACCAACGACTGGTAGTTGGCGGCGTGTTCGCTAACGCGGGAGACCACCGCGATGGCTTTATCGCGAATGATCTGCAAAGAGCTGTAAATCTGCAGCTGCTCGACGTTTTCCGTGAGATCGCGGGAAGTCATCCCCTTGTGGATGTGCTCGTGGCCCGCCAGCGCGTTGAATTCTTCAATGCGGGCTTTGACATCATGGCGAGTGGAACGCTCGCGCTGCGCGATGGATTCCAGATCAACCTGGTCGATGACCTTTTCATAATCCGCGATGATGTCTGCAGGAATATCGATACCCAGGGAACGCTGGGCGCGCATCACGGCGATCCACAGCTGACGCTCGTAGATCACCTTGTTGTGCGGGCTCCACAGATTCACTAGGTCTGCAGAACCATAGCGGGAAGCAAGGACATTACTCATCGGCATTTTTTGTTGCGTCACAGCGTTTATTATCACACGAATTTCGCTAGACCGACAACGCTTGCCGACGCCACCACTACCCCAGCGTCGGCAAGCAACCATGGGCATAAAGCAACCGTGGGCAAACGCTAAATGCTGATCTCGCCGCGGGAAGCCTTGGCCCCGATGTCGCGGCGGTAGAAACCACCGGCCATTTGAATGCCACCGATGGTTTGATACGCGGCCTCGCGTGCGGTGTCCAGGTCTGTCCCCTTGCCGATCACGTTCAGCACGCGCCCGCCGTTCGAGTAGTATTCGCCGGAATCGCGGCTGGTACCGCCATGCAGAATCTTTTCTGGGTTCTCGATATCATCCGAGACAATCCGGTCGCCCTTACGTGGGCTGGCCGGGTAACCTGAGGCGGCCAAGACCACGGTGACGGCCGAGCCTTCTTCCCATTCCAGCGGTTTCAACTCAGCCAAGGTGCCTTGCGCGCAGGCAGTCAGCGCGGGAGCCAGTGGCGATTGCAGCAGCGAGAGCACCGCCTGAGTTTCTGGATCGCCAAAACGGCAGTTGAATTCCACCACCGCAGGGCCGTCTTCACCCCAGGCCAGCCCAGCATACAGCAGGCCGGAATAGGCACAACCGCGCGCAACCAGTTCCTTGGCTACGGGGCGGCAGACTTCATCCACGATGCGCTGCACGCCGTCTTCCGGCAACCACGGCAATGGCGTGTAGGCGCCCATGCCGCCGGTGTTTGGGCCTTCATCATTGTCGTAGGCGCGCTTGTGGTCTTGGGCGGGCAGCAGCGGAACCACGTCTTCGCCATCAACCAAGCAGAACAGGGAAATCTCTGGCCCGGAAAGGAACGATTCCAGCAACACGGGGTTACCGCCTTCATGCACGGCGTGGATGTGAGCGAGGGCTTCATCGTAATCCTGGGTGACAACCACGCCCTTGCCACCGGCTAGGCCGTCATCCTTGACGACGTAATTCGGGCCGAAATTCTGCAATACCCGCGCGATCTCTTCCTCGCTGGCGCCGGGGGCAATTTGTTCGGCGCGCGCGGTAGCTACACCAGCGGCAGCCATCACGTCTTTAGCGAAAGCCTTGGAGCCTTCGATGCGGGCAGCGTCTTTGTTGGGGCCAAATACGGCGAAACCAGCTTCGCGCAGCGCATCGGCAACGCCTGCGACCAGGGGTGCTTCTGGGCCAATGACCACGAGTTCTGCCTGCAGCTTCTGCGCCAAAGCCACCATGGCTGCGGCGTCATCGGCGCTTCCGGCATCGGTGTGCCGGGTGGCTAAGTTCTCCATGCCTGGGTTACCCGGGCAAACATGCAGCTCATGGGCTGCTGTCTGGGAAGCACCGCTGTGGTCCTCAGTGTTCAGGCCGTCAGCGTTCAAACTTTCAGTGTTCAAACCTTCAGTGTTCAGGCCGTCATTTTTCTGTGCGTCGCGGGATAGCCCCTGTAACAGGGCATGTTCGCGGCCACCAGTTCCAAGTACGAGAATACGCATGGCCTATATCCTATATGGCTGTGTCACAGCCGCCACGGCCTTCTGTCCACTATTGTCCGGCAACTCGTCCGACCACTCACCCAGCACCGTGTCTAGCAACGTGTCTAGCAACCGCAGCATTCATCCCCATCCTGCGGCAATAGTCCCGGTAGTGTGGTGACATGAGCACAGTATTTAGCAAAGTCATTAATGGTGAACTGCCTGGCCGTTTCGTGTACCGCAGTTCGGATGTGGTGGCGTTTTTAAGCATCGAGCCACTCGCCTACGGCCACGTACTGGTGGTACCGGTCGAAGAGGTGGATAAGTGGACCGATATGCCCCCAGAGCTGTGGGCCCGGGTCAACGCAGTTGCCCATGAAATTGGCAATGCCGTGATCGAGGCCTTCGACGCCCCACGTGCTGGCAATGTCATCGCTGGTTTTGAGGTCCCACACGCGCACATTCACGTTTTTCCTGCCCACAGCATGGATGATTTCAATTTCGCCAACGTCATCCCAGCCGACCAGACCGAGGAGGCCACGATGGACGAGGCCGCGCAGAAGCTACGCGCAGCGCTGGGCACTAACGAGGACGGCAGCCAGATATAACTTCCCGGCACCGGGTGGCCTTCGGCTGCGGTTTAGTAGTCTTCGTCGTAGCCGTCGAAGGTTTCTTCGCTTGCCGACGGCTCATTGAGCGCCGGAATGCGCACGGTGAAGGTGGATCCTACCCCGGGTTCACTGTCGACGGTGATGTCGCCTTCGTGCTGGTCCACTAAGGACTTCACGATCGCCAGGCCAAGTCCGGAACCGCCCCCAGCACCCCGGGCACGGGATGGGTCTTCGCGGTAGAAGCGCTCAAAAATCAGCCCCGCGACCTCTTTACTCATGCCGCGACCGTCGTCGGTGACGTCGATGCAAACGTAGTCTTTCCCCTTTTTGCCGTCGTGCTTTCCTTTTCCTGTGGTGTGCTCGTCAACCTCGTGAGTGTCACTGGCGTTGTGTTGTTCGCCAGTGAGGCGGTCATGATCGGCATGATTTTCTTTGCGCAACGTCAACGTTACTGCGGCTTCCGGGCCACCATGATTCAAACCGTTGGTGACGAGGTTCAACAACACTTGGTGTAGGCGGTCCGGGTCGCCAGAGACCACAGGAATATCGTTGGTTTTATTTTCCAACCGGATGGTGCGTTCTGGGTAAGCGGCACGTGCGGAACCAACTACTGCCAGGGATAATTCCAGCACGTCGACGGTGCGCTTATCCAGCCGGGAACCTTCTGCACGCGTAAGCGCCAGCAAGTCTTCGACCAACAGTTTCATGCGGCCAGATTCGTCGTCAATGGTGGCAAAAACGTGTTCCACATCGTTAGTAGCACCGGAGCGATACAGCTCCACATACCCACGCAAAGAGGTCAGCGGCGTGCGCAGCTCATGTGAGGCATCGCCGACGAAGCGGCGCATTTGTTCTTCTTTCGACTGCGCGGTTTCGACAGACTCTTGCAGGCGTTCCAACATGATATTCAATGCAGCCGCCAGCTGTCCCACCTCTGTGTTCAGTGGCCATTCTGGCACGCGGAGGTCCAGATCTCCTTCGGCAATATCGCTGGCGGTGCGTTCCACAATCTGTAGTGGTTTGAGGGTTTGTCTGATCACTGCGAACGCCAGCAGTGCTAAGAAACCGAGCATGACCAGGCTGATTAATGCCTGCAACATTGCCAGCCCGCGCAATAGGCCGTTTTCGCGTTCCAGGTTCTTGGCGACGATAGTCACCACACCATTGTGCTTGCTGGCCAACGCCCGCCATTCTGGTTGCTGCGTCCCACCAAGGCTCGAGACACTGCGTGGGCTATCGCCGATGACCAAGTTATTGATCTGCGGAAGCGTATCGCGGTCGTTATACACCCGCGACGAACCATCCGGGAAGATGTGAATCACGGCGTAATCTGTGGGAGGGCTGGCGGAGAGGTTTCTAGAAAAAAGCTCCGATCTTTGTGCCCACCCATCCATGGATTGCGTCAGGTCATCGTCGACACGCTGGTAAAAGACCTCGCGCATGACGGAATATACTGTAAACGAGCTAGCTAAAAGCCCGAAAGCGGAAACCAAGACGGTGAGCACCACTAGCCAGGTGCGCAGACGCAACGGCCGGTGGGTGCGGTAGGCGCGGTAGGAACGCCGTCTGCGTTCCCCCGTCGCGGCCCATCCAGTGGATGCCTCAGGGGCTTTCTGCGGCTCGGACTCGGACATTGGCGTAATTCTACCGCTTCAATCTGTGTTTTAGCGGCGCGGTTTACGCAATACGTAGCCCACACCACGAACGGTGTGAATCAAGGGTGTATCCCCGACATCAATCTTGCGGCGCAGATAAGAAATATAAGATTCCACGACGTTACCGTCGCCGCCGAAGTCGTAATGCCAAACGTTATCCAGGATTTTCGCCTTGGATAGCACGACCTCTTTATTCAGCATCAAAAAGCGCAACAGGTTGAACTCGGTTGGGGAGAGCTCAATGAGTTCACCGCCCTTGGTAACTTCGTGGGTGTCATCATTCAACGTCAGGTCGGCGTAGGTAATCGAGGAATCTTCTGCTGAATCTTCCTGCACATTACTACGACGAAGTACGACACGGAGACGAGTAATGACTTCTTCCAAGCTAAATGGTTTGGTGATGTAATCGTCTGCACCGATGGTCAGGCCATGAATGCGCGATTCGACGCCATCTTTCGCTGTCAGGTACAACACTGGACCTTCCAGGCCTTCGGTGCGTAGTTTTTGCAGCAGTTCGTAGCCGTCCATGCCCGGCATCATGACGTCCAGGATGTAGGCATCTGGCCGGAATTCTCGGGCCACGCGCAATGCATCCGTGCCGGAGTTGGCGCTACGCACGTCGAAGCCTTGGAATTTCAGGGAAACAGTTAAGAGTTCAACAATATTGGCTTCATCGTCAACCACGAGAACCTTCACGGGATCGTTATGAGTAAGGTCATCCATGAGAATCACTGTCTTCTTTCTTGGCGCTAGTGTAACTATTTTAACTAAGTCTTTTTTACGGCCATGAACTTGCACTCAACTGACCGGTCGCTGAATAGACTCTGTGAGCACCCACAGTACTGACACCAGTATTGTTGGGCACATGGGATTTTCCGACCTCGTTCGCACAGCAGAACACAAGATCAACACCTGTGGCGTTCGGCGTAAGACTCGGGCTGGTTGGCTGCCAAAAATTGTTCCGTACACCGGCTACGGCACTACGCAACGCGTTCATGTCATCGGTCGGATTCTGATGGACGACCCAACATTCGACGATTCTGCCGCAACCGGCAACCAACGCACAGCCGCCGAGCAGGTGGAAAATTTCGCGCACGAAGCGCAGCGTGGTTACCGCCAATTCTTCACCGTGCAAGTCGGAGATCACCCGGTTCAAGTGCACGTCGGCGGCGAGGTGGTACAAACTTATACCAATCCCAACGGCTACTTCGATGTGTCTATCGTCGGCCATGGCCTCAAACCTGGATGGGGCGAGGTGGATATCACTGCCGAGGGTGCAGAACCTGCCAAGGCCAAGGTCCTCATCACTTCCAATGCGGAGACCATCGGGCTGATCTCTGATATTGACGACACCATCATGGTTACGAACCTTCCGCGCGCGTTGCACGCGGCCTACAATTCTTGGTTCAAAAAGACGAACAACCGGCAACCTATCCCTGGTATGGCGCGGTTCTACAGCGAGCTGCTCGACGGCCATCCCAACGCCCCAATTTTTTATCTGTCCACCGGTGCGTGGAACACTTTCCATACCCTCGAGCAATTCATCGATGATAACGATTTACCGCAAGGCCCATTGCTGCTGACGGACTGGGGGCCGACCCCCACCGGCTTGTTTCGTAATGGTTCCGAACATAAGAAAGTGCAACTGCGTAATCTGATTATCGACTACCCAAATATCAAGTGGATTTTGGTTGGCGATAATGGACAGCATGACCCGCTCAATTACGGCGATCTGGCCATTGAGCACCCTGGCGCGGTCGCGGGCATCGCCATCCGCGAGCTCACCCCAACAGAACATATGCTTTCTCACGGCACGATGCGGTCGTTGACCGGCCCGCCGCGCACTAATCGAGGAGCCGTGCCGACGATCTACGGTCCTGATGGTGTTGCCCTGCTGGACGAGTACCACAAGAATCCGTTTAAATAATGTGCATCGTTTTGCATAAGTTCCGCGAGTGTAGATGAGGCATCACCTAACGGTGTTAATCTGCATCCATGACTGATGACTCTCTGATCCGCATGCGCAATGTGCGTAAAGACTATGCGGCGAAATCCGGCACGGTTCATGCTTTGGATGGGCTAAACCTGGAGGTTGCGGAAGGGACGGTTCGGGGCCTGTTGGGGCCGAACGGTGCCGGTAAGACCACCACGGTGAAAGTCTTGACTACGCTCACGCGCCCAACCTCTGGCGAAGTCACCATCGATGGCTTGAATGTAGTGCGTAATGGTCACGAGGTACGCAATCGCATTGGTGTATCTGGGCAAAACGCCACTATTGATGAGGAACTGACCGCCCGCGAAAATCTGCTGATGGTGGGTCGTCTGTTTCATCTCGGGGATAAGGGCGCGAAAAAGCGTGCCGACGAGCTGCTAGAGATTTTTAACCTGGAGCACGCCGCACACCGCCCGATCAAGGGCTTCTCGGGTGGTATGCGCAGGCGTGCGGATCTGGCAGCGTCGTTAGTCAATGATCCACGGATTTTGTTCCTCGACGAACCCACCACGGGCCTGGATCCGGCAGCACGTTTGTCGTTGTGGGAAGTCATCAAGCAGCGCGTGCGTTCGGGCACTACTCTATTGCTGACCACTCAGTATTTGGAAGAAGCCGACTACTTGGCCGATCAGATCAGCATAATTGATCAGGGCAGGGTCATCGCCGAGGGCACTGCCGACGAACTGAAGTCGAATGTCGGTGGTCAGCGGATTTCCGTGGTTCCAGTCAATCAAGCAGACCTTGCTGCTGTGCAGAGTTTGTTGGACGCTGTCGCCGCCAACCGCGATGCAGTCACTATCGATGGCCATGAATTAAGTGTGTCTGTCCAGGATGGTCCGGCTGCTCTGGAGCAGGTGGTTACCAAGTTGCGCGCCCAGGAAATTGCCGTGCATGATGTCGGGATGTCACGGCCAAGCCTGGATGAGGTCTTTTTGGATCTCACGGGGCAAAGCGTTACCGGGGAAAAGCACGCGGAGCATACCGCGGCTGGGTCGGATGCGCCGGAAAACGAATCCCAAGAATCTGCACTGGAAGGCGGAAATAATTAATGAGCACTACAAGCCCTACCCCGGTGATTTCTTCTGCTCCTGCGATGTGGCTTGCCGACGTCCGTGCGGTGATGATTCGCAATTTGATTCGCATGCGCCGTTCACCGGACATCATCGTGTTTACTGTGTTGCAGCCGATTATGTTCGTGCTGTTGTTTTCTCAGGTATTTGGCGGCGCAATTCATATTCCGGGTATGAGTTATGAAAATTTTTTAATGCCGGGAATTTTTGTGCAATCGGCGATTTTCGGGTCTACCACGTCTGGCTTGTTTATCGCTAATGATAAAAAGGACGGCTTGATTAGTAGGTATAAGACGTTGCCGATGGCGCGTTCGGCAGTGGTTTTTGGCCGCACGTTTGCCGATATTACTTTGGCGAGTCTCACCCTACTGGTTATGGTGTGTACTGGTTTGGCAATTGGTTGGCGTCCGGAGTCTTTCTGGGGCTTCGCGCAAGGCTATGTGTTGCTGTTGGTGTTTGTTTGGGCTTTTTCCTGGTTGATGGTCACGTTGGGTTTGGTGGTTCCGCGCCCTGAGGCAATGAATTCGGCAACGTTTATCACGCTGTTTCCGTTGACTTTTCTGTCTAATGCTTTTGTGCCGCAAGAAACGATGCCCACCCCGTTGCGGGTTTTCGCTGAATGGAATCCTTTGTCTGCTTTGGTGCAGGCTTTACGTGATTTGTTTGGTAATAATGGGGCGCTGGAGACTCCAGATGTGTGGAGTTTACAGAATCCGGTTGTCCTGGTGTTGCTTGGCGCCGCATTGTTTTTTGTCATCTTTTGTCCATTAGCAACGCGAGCCTACGACCGGAAGGCTTAGCCGCCAAAGAAATTGCACAATAAGAAGAAACTGCTTAGCCGTTCGCCTCTTTCCAGAAGCCGTACTAAAAGCCGTTTTCCGTAGCATCAAACATTCGTTGCTAATTTACTGTTGTTTCATTTCTGGTTCACCTGAGCGCGATATAGTCAGTCTGTCTTATGGTCAAGACTTCGTTTTATGCACAAAGTATGTAGGAATCACGGATAGGAACGATGGCAACACCACCAATTAACGGAACCAACGATTCACAAAGCACCCCGTCACGCCGTCAAATACTAAAAAGCATGACAGCCATGAGTAGCGCGATGGTGCTCAACCACATAGCACCAAAAGCTCACGCCGGTATTGCCCCGGAAGCACTAGCGGCCGAGTCTGAAGTTACGGACCAGGCCCGCGAAGTCTTCCGCCACTCAGTAGCCTCAGGTGACCCGCTTCCACATGGCTTGATCATCTGGACCAGAATCACCCCTACTCCGGAAGCACTACCAGGATCCGATCTGGGACCAGATACTGCAGTGCACTGGGAAATCGCTACAGACCCAGAATTTTCACGCATCATTCAACATGGTACGGAAATTGCAGCGGCAACAAGTGATCATACGGTGAAAGTCGATGTCGGGGGCTTAGCACCAGCAACAACCTATTTCTATCGCTTTTCCGCAAAGATAAACGGTCAGACGGTAACGTCCCGTGTGGGCCGGACCCGTACCGCTCCCGCAGCGGAGGCCTCTTTAGATTCTCTGCGTTTCGGGGTCTGCTCGTGCGCCAACTACGAAGCCGGTTATTTCCAGGTTTACCGCGACATGGCCCGTCGCGATGACCTCGAATTCGTCCTTCACCTGGGCGATTATACGTATGAATACGAGCAAGGCGGGTATCCCGGTTTATACCAAACCTCCGTCCGCCAAGTCGCCCCACAGCATAAGACAACGACGCTGGCTGATTTTCGCATACGGCAAGGCCTCTACCACGAAGACGCCGACCTTGCTGAATTACATGCTTCGAAACCGATGATCTGTATCTGGGACGATCACGAGTTCGCAGATAACCGGTGGAGAGAAGGTGCAACGGGCGGCTCCTTCGATGAAAACCAAGATTTCGATTCCTTGAAGGCAGCAGCTACTCAGGCGTATTTCGAGTGGATGCCTGTTCGTCGTGATCACGATCTTAGTTCTGATGGTCTCTACCGCACGCTGCGTTATGGCAACCTCGTAGATTTAATCATCCCAGACCTCCGAACCTACCGCGATGAACAATTGATTCAGACCGGTGATCATTTACTCAAAACGAACCCAGACTTTGCCCGGGCTGCTGGCAGAGACGGCCGTACGATGCTAGGCGAATCCCAATTGAATTGGTTCAAGGATTCGGTGACAGGTTCAACCACGCAATGGCAGATAATTGCTAACTCCGTGCTGTTTAGCCCAATGACTATTCCTCCAGGGTTGAGTCCGCAGTTGCAGCACTGGTTGATCGACACGATAGACCTCCCGCCAGACGGTATTGGTCTCAATATGGATCAGTGGGACGGTTATATGGCCGAACGGCAAGAAATTATTGATGTCGTTGGGGATGCTCCTGGACGAAATATTATATTTTTAACTGGCGACATCCATTCTTCTTGGGCTAGCGATATCCCTCGAGATGTCCGCGCGTACCGCAATGGACAAGACATGACGTCGATAGCAACGGAATTCGTTACGCCGGCAGTCACTTCAAACGGCCCCTTCGCGACACTCGCAGCACATGAAGCGTTGGAAGGTACTGCACAAGCGATCGTGGAGCAAGGCGCAAACCTACTACGAGCGTTTAATCATTGGTTTAAATGGATCGACTTCCGGTTCAACGGCTATATGAGCGTAGACATAAACCAAGAAGGTGCCCAGTGTGATTGGCACTTTGTGGATAACGTTCTCTCCCCTGATACTGAGTTGTGGACGGCACGGAGTTATTCCGTACGACCGGGGAACCCCCGCCCGATGCCTGCAGAAAAGCCGCTTGATCAAACTCAGACATCTTTTTAAAAATTTATGGTCCTACTAGGATGATCTGCTTGTTCTGCGCGATCATTCTCAGAGGCTTCCGACGGCTCACGTGCGCCAGGTTCTGCGGCTTGTAGCTGCAGAACCTGGACAAGCATCCAGCACGCGCATTGACAACCGGGCCGAAACCATAAATGTGCTACAACTAGTAGCCTCGGGCGCGCATACTGTGGCACAAACGGTTCACCACACCACTGTTAAAAAATCCCTGGTTATTGCGCACATTTGTGAAGGTAAATAAAAACAACGAAGCGGCCTGGGTAGATAAAGAACCCAGGCCGCTTGTGAATCTGCCGTCTACCTATACTCCATCACATGGATGGGCTAGGACGGACGTCAGTTTAGCGTTGACTTCGGCTTTACTTGCCACCAAGTCCGAACAAGCCACCCAAAGTGGAAAGGGTGTCTGCAATACCCTTAGCGGACTCAACACCCTTCTTAGCGTTGTCAAGGTGCTTGCCGGTCAGTTCAGCCTTGCCGAGCTTGTCAGCGTGAGTATCAGGCTTGACGTTTTCCACGATCGATGCAACGTCAGCAGCAGGCTTTGCATCAGCTTCTGCAGCGGTGGCTGGGGCAGCTGCAACGGTCGCTGCTAGAGCTACAGTACCGAGACCAATACCTAGTTTACGAAACATAGAGACTCCTTTTCAGGTTGGTGAGGCACTTTGTGCCCTTTCACTTGAACTTTATCAATCTGAATTTTCACTTGTCAAGACCTTAATATAAGATCGGCTAACCCAATTTGATATCATTTCGGCTCCATCAGAGCACGACATCAGAGCACTATGCCGTTCCAACGACAAAGCCCACAATGGCGTCCCTAGGCATCGAACTCCCTAGGCATCGAGTGCAGAAGTCCCGACACAGCACGGAGAGTAGCTAAAGCACCGGCTCCGCGACAGTAATGATATTGTCCTCGTAGCCAAGAGCTCCTCCGACAAATTGCCCACCGCAAGTTACGAGCACTAGACGGTTTTCTCCAGACGTATCGTTAATAACCTCAGGAAGTTCCTCACCCTTGGTCAGTCGATATGGAGCGTCTGTCACCCGGAAACGCCGGTCTTGATCGTCAAGACTGACGACGAATTCTTCGCCAAGCTCAAGTTCTGCAAACTTTCCCGCGTATCCAGCGCCTTGACTCTGGTGGTTAATGTGTCCGGTGATTACGCTAGAACCCACCTTGCCATGTTCGCCAGGGACAGCCGAAGAAGAGTACCAACCGACCCGGGAAACATCATTCGGCGGCAAAAGCACACCCTTGTCTGTTGCTTGCACTGGGTCGACTGCCGTCGCCTCATCACGGATATTTATCGACATCTGGTTGAACCCACGAAGCTCCCCAGGGGCAGCTTCGAATTCATGCTCCTGTTGTCCAGATTGATCAACATAAGCTTCGGGTTTGCTACCTTCATCACTATCACCTCGGAAGAGATAAAAAGCGCTCAATACCAAGACCAACAGAATGACAATCGACGTTACGGCTACCGTAATCCACTTGCCGATGTTCTTTGCTTGAGATTGTTGTGAGCTAGAGCTCACAACACCATACTCTTCTCCACCAAAGCCAGACACATCGTTACCATTTCCTGGTATTTCATTTTCGTCGTAATTTTTATCCATTACTTCCCTCATGTTTCCAGTTATCTGCCGACACCAGAGGTCCAGGCAGAAACCGATCCGTCACCTGTAAATAAACTTCAGTATAATAGTCATCTCCACAAACGCCACCACCCGACACTGCTATGCCCTATAAGGCACAAGTCCTTGGGTAACACCTTGGGTTCACTGCATAACGTTGGCGCGAGCCGACTGCATACCCGGTTACACAATCCTGAAGAGCCAGAACCCGATCTCTAAGTAAACGAGTATTAACGCAAACGGCCCGGCGTGGTCGCCATTGTGCACGGGATTAATACAAAGAAACGTCCGCACGGTAAAACGTGCGGACGTATGTTAAGTCACACCAAATTCACGATGACATGTTCGTCGGAATACGGTGCACATTCGACATTTAGCGTAAAACCTCTACTAGCCCATGGTTTTGCCCTTTAAGCTGTCGATCACTTGCGCATTTTCACAGACGTTTCCCTCACCCCAAATGGACGGGATGAATTGAGGTGAGGGAAAGAACAAGCGAGGCGTCGATGAACGCCACAAAGCCATTGGGCTCATGGCTACATGAGTTTAAACTCCCAGGAGGCTACCCAATGCGCTCAAATCAAGGTCCGAAGACTGGAAGCTATTGAACAACTCGCTAGAGCCAGCTCCGTTTACGAGCTCGGAAGATCCTGCCTGATTGCCAAATTCTGCGGAACCCGCGTCGTTAAGCAGCTGGGAGGAACCAGCTTCGGTGAACAACTGAGACGAACCAGCTTCGGTGAACAACTGAGAAGAGCCAGCCTCGGTGAACAGCTCGGATGAACCATTGTCATTACCGAATTGAGAAGAGCCAGCCTCGGTGAACAGCTCAGACGAGCCATTGTCATTACCGAATTGAGACGAGCCGTATTCGTTACCGTTAAACTGGTCGGAAGAACCGGCATCGTTGAGGAAGCTGTTGTCCTTCAGCTGGTCGGAAGAACCGGCATCGTTGAGGAACTGCGACGATCCATTGTCTGAAGATCCCAGGTCACCGAAAGTGGAGCCACCAACTTCAACATTTACATCTTGCGGAAGGGTTGGGGAGGACAGTGGAGGCAACTCAGGCAGTTCTGGAGCGTTGACCTGAGGCGCCCCGCCTCCTGTGACCTGGAATAAGAAGTCCTTGATTGGCCCTGACACGATTTCATTGATCTGAAGTAGCACGTCCATGCGCGAACCTTTCGGGTATATGGTGGTTTTCATCACCGCCTGCATCGTACGAAAGGTAACCCTACACCCGTAACCAAGCATTTTCCAGCAGGAGTTCACGCCCACCCTAAATTAGGGTAGCTATAGCTGGTCGTACCGGGCTTTACCTGCTATTTTACCACTTGAAATCCACACAAATTATGGGAACTCAACCTAAAAAATAAAGATTTAAGAAACAAAACTCCTTGTACGTTTTTGGCAGGTGTCTAACCGGTTCTAACGTTAGTGAAGCATGTAGAAACTTGGGAAACTTTTACTTCCCAATCATACTTTGAGCTGGAGACGAGACTCGAACTCGCAACCGACGCATTACAAGTGCGTTGCGCTACCAATTGCGCCACTCCAGCACCGTGCACCCGTGTACCGTAGACAAAAGACAATCTTTTGTTACCGTCCGTTCATATTCGGAGCACGCTGACAGTCTAGCTTAGACTCTCGAAACAAAAAAATCACCAGTTTCCCCGTGATATATCTGCAGATAAGCTCCAGTACCACCATGTAAAATCCCCACGGACTGCAACGACCATTCCTAGCCACGCGATATGAGGTAGAGCCACTGTGTCTTGGTTGAATAACCTGAAAACGAACCTGCGGGGCACCGGTGCCAATATTTCCACGGTCGACGCCGCCAAGGCCGCACCGCCACCGTCACCACTGGCGCCGGTGGACCTCACTAATCCGGCGCACCTTACCGGAGTCATGGAAATCGCCGCCCGCATCGGCGAAATCCTCATCTCCTCCGGCAACTCCAACTCCGACGTGCGCGCACAGATCCACTCCGTGTTAAGCGCCTACGGCCTGTACCAGGCACACGTAGATATCACCACAAAAACCATCACCATCCACGCCAATATCGGCACCATCAACGAGCGCATCCCAGTTAACGTCTTCCGCGTTGCCCCTGACCTGACGGTCGATTTCTCCAAACTCACCGCGGTGGACCGGCTGATTCGTTCCATCCAGAATGGTGCCACACCACCAGAACGCGCCGAACAAATCCTCGACGACATCATGGCCGAGGTTCCGCCACACTCACCGAAGATGGTCAACGTCGGCTGGGGCATGCTGGGCGGTGGTGTCTCCGTCATGCTCGGCGGCGATGCCGGAGTGGGAATCCTGGCATTCATCATTTCGTTCGCGATCATGGCGACGAATTCCTGGCTGTCGAAGTTCCGCCTTCCGGCGTTTTACCAAAACGTGGTCGGCGGGTTCATCGCCACGGTGCCCGCAGCTGGCTTTTATACCTTCGCTGGCACTATCGGCTGGACATTCTCACCGTCATACCTGATTGCCTCCGGCATCATCGTGCTGGTCGCGGGCTTGACGCTGGTGCAGTGCTTTGTCGATGGCATCACCGGCGCTCCGGTCTCCTCGGCAGCGCGCTTATTCGAAGCCATTCTGATGACCGGCGCCATCGTCGGTGGCGTGGCCTTAGGCATTCAATTCGCCATCCTCGTCGGCTGGCAACTGCCCCCACTCGAACACACCAGCCCGCCCAACGCACACGAAATTCCGCTGCGCATCGTACTCGGTGCGCTGGCCTCGGCAGGTTTCGCCTTCGCCTGCCAGGCGCGTCGCTCCGCTGTGGCAGTCGCCGGTGCCACCGCCGGTGCTGGCATGATCTTCTACTACGGCATCATGGTGCCACTGGGCGCAGGCGTCGTGCTGGCCTCGGGCGTTACCGCAGGCATCATCGGCCTGGCCGGTGGCCTGCTGGCTCGTCGCTATGAAATCCCACCACTGATCGTCGCCGTGTGTGGTTATACCCCGATGCTTCCGGGCCTGATGCTCTACCGCGGCATGTACGCGATGCTCAACGAACAAGCCATCGTCGGTTTTTCCAACGCCGGCGGCGCCATCGCCATTTCTGCTTCCCTAGCCGCAGGCGTGGTCTTCGGCGAAAAAGTCGCCCGTAACCTACGCCGCCCACGCTCCTACCGCGCCTACACGGCCCTGCAACGCGCAGGCCGGTTCTCCTACCGCCAAGCCGCCAGAGCAGCCGCCAAAGGTAGTTCCGCAGCCCGCCGCATCCCGCGCACCAGCAGCAACCACAAACACGGGCGGGCGTCGGCAAGCGCCCCCGAAAACCAGACGCAAGACACCACACACACCCAGCCCTCACGGCGCAAAAGCAACTAAATATAGCGTAGAATGGCGCAGCTGTAGGCAATACGCACCGCACACCCGAAATGACACCGCTCCAGGAGGAAGCACTCCATGCCACCAAAGGTCACTGACAAGCATCCCGACGTAGAGCAAGAAGAGGCAGTCGAGGAGCAAACCGCGTCTGCTGCACGACGCATCGTTGCCACCTACGCCGAAGACTTCATGGATGGCGTGACCCTCATGTCCATGCTGGGCGTAGAACCAGACGGCCTGGTGCACTCCAGGGTGGCCGCCGAACAAAACCCACAGCCAGCTGGCGATGCTGACGACGGATCCGGCGTTGCGAAAAAGACCACCAAAAAGACTTCCAAGAAGGCCTCGAAGAAAGCCACCAAGAAGTCCAGCAAAAAATCGACAAAGAAGACGGCTAAGAAAGCATCCAAAAAGTCGACTAAGAAGACCGCGAAGAAGTCTGCGAAAAAGACCAGCAAGAAGGCCACCAAGAAATCCACGGCGAAGAAATCAACCGAATAAACCTGCTGTGGTTTCCAGATAGCGGTCGAGGTAAACGGTGAGTGAGGTAGCACGGTGAATGCCGGACGAAATGTCGGTGGCACCGGACGTGGGGCCGGTGAGCATGATTTCGTGGTGGTCGCCAACCGCCTGCCGGTTGATCTCGTCACCGCCCACGACGGCAGCACAGAATGGAAAGCCTCGCCCGGCGGGTTAGTTTCTGCGCTCTCGCCCATTTTGGAAGCCCGGCAAGGCTGCTGGATCGGCTGGCCGGGCATCGCCGATGCCGCCCCGGAACCATTCCACAACGACGCCGGCGCGCTGCTCTACCCCGTTACGCTGTCCGAATACGACTTCACCGCCTTTTATGAAGGATTTTCCAACGCCACCCTGTGGCCGCTGTACCACGACCTGATCGTTCCACCGGCCTACCACCGCGAATGGTGGGCGGCATACCGGGATGTCAACACGCGCTTCGCTGAGCACGCCGCGGTAGTCGCCGCCCCAGGTGCCACCGTATGGGTGCAGGACTACCAGCTGCAGCTGGTTCCCGGAATTTTGCGGCAACTACGCCCCGATGTGCGTATCGGGTTTTTCGCCCACATCCCCTTCCCACACCCGGATATTTTCCGGCAACTACCCTGGCGCCACGAAATCATCCGCGGGCTTTTAGGCGCGGACGTGGTGGGCTTCCAATTGGTATCTGACGCCAACCACTTTGTCCAGCTTGTCGACGCCGGTTATGGCGCTGCAGACACTAAAGGACCCACAGACCACACTGACCATACGGTGACCGGAGGTAGTGCCAGCCTGCGCGAAATCACCGCACGCATCACCACCCCCGATTCCCGTGAGGTCGGCGTTGCGGCCTTCCCCATCTCGCTGGATTCTGGTGCCCAAGCCAAGCGCAGCGCAGGTGATGAACACGAAATCGCGCGACTGCGGGCGGAACTCGGCAACCCGCGGGTGGTGTTTTTGGGTGTGGACCGGCTGGATTACACCAAGGGTATCGTCGAACGGCTCCGAGCTTTCGAAGAACTACTTGAATCCGGTGCGTTTTCCCCCAGCGACGTGTCATTCGTGCAGCTGGCTACCCCATCGCGGGAACGAATTGAGCACTACCGCAGAACGCGCTCGGTAGTAGAAGAAACCGTCGGCCGCATCAACGGGCGGTTTTCCACCCTGGGCCACCCCGTGGTGCATTATCAGCACACCAGCCTGCCCAAGCACACGCTGCAACTGTATTACCAATTAGCGGACGTCATGGTGGTCACGCCTTTCAAAGATGGCATGAACCTGGTGGCCAAGGAATACGTCGCCTGCCACGACGACGGCTCCGGCGCGCTCGTGCTCTCCGAATTCGCCGGCGCAGCGCAAGAATTGCAGCAGGCGGTTCTGTGCAACCCTTTTGATATGGAATCAATCAAGACCGCGATGGTGACCGCAGCAACCGGGTTGCGGGAACACCCAGAACGGATGCGCGACCGCATGCAGCACATGCATGAACACGTATTGGAATACGACGTGGCCCGCTGGGCACAGACGTTTCTCACAAGTTTGGATGAATTCGCATGATCGGGCGTCGGCAAGCAACAGCATTGGTGTCTCTCGCGGCCGCCACCACCAGCCTAGCCGCGTGCGCCGATGAATCCACCGGCTCGCTACTGGATTCCACATGGCAGATCACCCACATCTACTCTGCCCCGGACGATCCCACCGAAGTGCCCGCGGATTTAGCAGGCGTGCCACGGCTGGGTTTCAGCCAAAACAGCATGGCAGGCTACACCGGGTGCGCCCCGTTGCAGGCACAGGTGATTTTTAGCGGTGAATCCGGCAACTCCGCGCCCGCCGGTGCTGCCAGTTTCGTGCTGCTTAACGAGGTCATTATCGACGAATCCGACACCGAATGCACCGGCACCAAAGCCTGGGTGCATAGCCATATTTCGGATCTGTTGGCCTCTGGCAACCGGTTTGCTCTGCAGTTCGACGCGCGCGGCGAGCTAGTGCTGCAGCTTGACGACGGCCAACCGATCGATTCACCAGCGTTGCGTATGTTCTCGCTATAGCAGCAAGTTCTGCACAGCACCACGTCCCCAGCGCGGCCGATGCTCACGCCCGAGCGGGCAAGTTTTGCGGTTTCTCGTGCTGCCATCGCCAGCATCACGGCTAATATTTTCAGCGGCTAATATTTGGGACATGAATACCCCAGATTCCGCAACCGATCCTGCTCTAAACAGGCACGCTTTGGCCAGTCACCCGGCATTTCTTGCTGCCGTGGAAAGCGCACGCCTGCTGGTTGTGTCCGATTTTGATGGCACACTGGCAGGTTTTGATCCAGATCCCTATGCGGTACGCGCCCACCCGGATTCCGCGGCGGCACTGCGGGAGCTAGCAGAAATGCCAGGCACCACCGTCGGGGTGCTATCGGGCCGGCATGTGGCCGGTTTGCAGCGGGTGTGTCCACTGCAGGCGCCGGTGATGATGGTTGGCTCGCACGGTGCCGAAGACCGTGACGGCGCCACGGTGGAATTAACGGAGGGACAGAATAACTTTTTATTAACGATCGGCGCCGAACTCGAGGCCATTGCAGCGCAACACCCCGGCACCTATGTGGAAAGTAAACCATTCCAACAGGTTTTTCACGTCGCTCCCCTGGCCGCTGAGGATCCAGACGCCGCACAGGAAATCTTGGCGCGCGCCCATCAGGTCGATGCGCGCGGGTTCCCCGTGACACCCGGAAAGAATTTGGTGGAATTTTCTGCCCTAGAAATCACGAAAGGCACCTGGCTGCAACGCGAAAAACAGCGTGTGCAAGCAGATGCCGTGGTGTTCATCGGCGACGATGCCACAGATGAACATGCTTTCGCCGTGCTCGGACCCGATGATGTGGGCATCAAGGTCGGGCAGGGCGATACCTGCGCGGGCCACCGGGTCACAGATATTGACGAGGTGGCGCAAGTATTGCAGGACCTGGCGGCCCGGCGTGGCAGGTATCTCGCTTAGGACTTAATTAGTGCTCGTCCCAGTGGCCATCGTGGAATGCGTGGCGGTGACCGTCGTGGATGTAGTCCACGTGATCATCGTGCGGAACAGCGACGTGGCCGCAGTTTGGGCCGTGCTCATGCTCGTGAGCCTCGTGCGGCTGGTGCTGGTCGTTTTCGCACTCATCCCAGTGGCCGTCGTGCTCGCGGTGCAGGTGGCCATCGTGCACGTAGTCAACGTGATCATCGTGTGGGACGGCAACGTGACCGCAGTTTGGGCCGTGCTGGTGGGTGTGCTCTTCGTGGATTGCGTGAGTCATTGTCTGACATCCTTTCCGACTCGTTTTCAGTACATTTTCATTAAACATCATTGCCGATATATTTTCAACAAGAGATCCTTAATGAAAATGACACCGTTTACGGTTTGAGCATGACCTTGATGGCCTCACGACGGTCCATAGCCGAATAACCTGCGGCAGCGTCGTCCAGCGACAGAGTTTTATCGAAAACATCACCCGGTGTGATCTTGCCCGCATAGATCAATTCGACCAATTCCGGCAGGTATTTCCGCACTGGAGCCGGGCCGCCTTCCAGCGAAACCTGCGAGAAGAACAACTCTTGGCCGTCGAGTTCTACCCCGTGACTGACACCAACGAAGCCCACATTGCCGCCGCGACGGGTAGCACCAATGGCTTGTTTCATCGAGCCATCCGTGCCCACGGCCTCAACGCAACCATGCAGGCCGACGCCGTCGGTGAGCTCTTTGACCTTCTCGACGAATTCTTCACCGCGCTCCGGAATGATGTCCGTGGCACCAAATTTCTTCGCCAGCTCCTGACGGCTTTCATGCCGGGAAGAAACCACGATGCGCTCCGCACCCATCTGCTTGGCAGCCAAGACCGCAGACAGGCCGACGGCACCGTCGCCGACCACACCAATAATCTTGCCTGCACCAGCCCCAGCAACATCCGCGCCAAACCAGCCGGTACCCAACACATCCGAGGCAGCCAGAACGTGACGCAACTGATCTTCATTTGGTTCGGCAGGCAATTTCACCAGGGTGCCGTCGGCAAGCGGAATACGGGCATACTCAGCCTGCGTGCCAACACCGCCCATAAATTCGCGGTTTAAGCAGCCAGAGGGGTAGCCCGCCTGGCAGATTTCGCATTTACCGCAGCTAGCAACAAAGGAACCGACAACCCAGTCCCCGACCTGAATATCCTGGACATCCGCACCGATTTCGGTGACTTGGCCAACGTATTCGTGGCCCATGCGAGCACCTGGATCTACCTCTTCGTCACTACGGTAAGGCCACAGATCCGAACCGCATACGCACGCTGCCGCAACTTTAATAACGGCGTCGGTAGGTTTTTCCAGTTGTGCATCGGCGACGTTTTCAACACGAATATCGCCGGCGGCATGGATGGTTACAGCGCGCATGTATGTGCACTCTCCTAGTCATGATTGGGTTTCTGCTTTTTACAAAAGCCCGATTCTAAGAAGCAGAACGCACTGGGGCTGGGTGCAATTTTCAATAAGGGATCACAAGCTAGGAAAATACAGTTGACACGGCAACTTTATGCAATCTGCTACGCGCAGCATTTCCAAGACGTCTTCCAAGCATGGCCGAAAGCGATGCCCACCAGTAGGGAAATGCAATTCTGCAAGCCGTGTGCCCCGCCGAAAATAATTACGTACTTTCTTTGTCCGCTCAACATCAAATTTGGAAGCAAAGCCCATGAGATGCGTGAATTCATCACGATGGGCATGGACATGAATATGCGAACTCGGGCGGTGAGAATCCTGTTCCTTGACGTATTCCACACGAAACAACGGTGCTTCGGTATCACTGCCATAAGGCATCACACGAATCGAGGACTTCTCAACCGCTAGATGCTTCCCTTGAGAATCCCAAGTGCAATTAATCTTCATCCCCAGGCCTAAAACCGGCCATCCCCGAGACTTCAACTTCACCACTTTGGGTAAGTCTTCTTTCTGCGCGAACTGAATAACAATGGAATTACCGCGTGCGGATTGCGCAATCACGGTTTCAAGAACAAAGTCATTGTCAGCAAAATATTCCAGCGCATCCGTCAATGTCCAAGCCAGCTCATCAGCTTTAGCCTCTAACAATTTTTCATCAGCACTACTCAATGCCAAGCAACCACCTTAAAGTTTCAATCCGGTCCCACACACCCGCTTCTTTCGGCGAAAGGCTATACGTGTAAGCACGTGCTTCAAATTCTTCGATTCCACCTTCCACGCTTGCCTCTAAATCCTGTAATTGCCGGGCGGCTTCTTCTTCTGTCAGATGGATATGGCGAACGGCCATCATTTCCTCCTTTCCATCATGTCGATATTCTGCCTTCTACCGCTCACATAACTACAGATTCTTCGCAAATTCTATAGAACACATTATCTAACTAGCTGGTGGGGCCACCGTGGAACCGGCGTGCAACGAAGTACTCAATATTTTTCGCACAGGCGTAGTACCCGGAGCATCAATCAGCCCGCGCAGCACACGCCCAGCGGCAGCTCCCTTGGCCTTGTTCGGTTGAATGATCGTCGTCAAACCAGCATGTCGAGCTTCCGCGATACCGTCGAAACCGGTCACAGAAAGCTGTTCCGGAACCGAAATCCCGCGCTCATGGGCCTCATCCAATACCGCCAGCGCCATGGAATCAGTGGTGCAAATAATCGCGGTCAGCTCCGGGTGCGTATCCAATATCTCACGGGCAGCGCTCCGAGCATTCGCGGCATCATTAATGTGCCGCGTAATCACCGGGATCTGCGCCGGATCCAACCCGGCGCGCTGGCACTCATCCAACACACCGGAAACACGCCCGCGCTGCACATGCATATCGGCACCAGGAATATCGGCGGCAGCCACTGCCCCATCAACACGCTGCTGGAATAACCGGATCGATAACACCCCGATGCGCTGGTGCCCGGCCTCCAGCACGGCACGGGCAGCCGGACGGATCGCAGCATCATCATCGATGCCCACGAAAGGCGCGCCAGAATCCGTCGGCTGGTCGCACACCACCACTGGCAACCCACGCGCGCGGGCAGCCCGCAAATAGGGATCATTCGCAGCCACCGAATAGATAATGAAACCGTCCACCCCGGCCTGGTTCACGGCTGCGGTGGCTGCGTTAGCGCTGGCGTCGACAAGCGTGTCCGGGCCTGCGGGAATCAACGTCAGTGAAAAATCGGTGCCATGCGTCGACTCGGCAATCCCGGCCAAAAAATCCACCGAGGCCATATCCTCGAAGGCATAGGAAAGATGTTCGGTCAGCACCACACCCCAGGAACCAGCATGTTTGGTGCGCAGCGAACGCGCCGTCGGGTCCGGCCCTGGGTAGCCACGGGCTTTGGCCGCCGCCATGATGCGCTCACGGGTGGCGGTAGAAAGCTGATCCGGACGGTTATAGGCGTTAGAAACCGTCGTTCGGGATACGCCAAGGTCGGCGGCAATCGATGCCAAAGTTCCTTTGCTGAGCCCAGCCCGTGATCGCGGTGCCATGCGGAATATCCTACCCGGCTTGAGCAGCCTAACGAACAGCATATTTTCACTAGATTTTCAATTGACAACTGTTTTCAGCATGACCATAGTGTTAAGCATGATCACGAAACGTCAAGGAGTCTTCACCGCCACCGCTACCGCCACCATGATGTTCCTGGCGGCTTGCTCATCAGGAGAAACCGGGGGCTCCGGGGACGCTGCCTCATCGGCAAGCAACGGCGACGGGGCACCGGGCGGCGAAGGCACCATCGAGATCGTGGCGTCGACCAGTGTCTGGGGTGATCTCACCAAAGCCGTCATTGATGACGAATCCGTCGCAAATGTCCGCACCATCATCACCGACACCAACACGGACCCCCACCACTTCGAACCCACCGCGGCTGATTTGGCACGCGCCAACGACGCCGACGTCGTCGTCGCAGGTGGCGGCGGCTACGACGCCTGGCTCTACGAGCCGCTCGATGACGAGATCGTCATCCACGCCCTGCCACTAACCCCGCACGAGCACAACTCCGGCAGCGAAAAACCCGAAGGCACCGAAGCGCACGCGCAGTACTACGGAGACAACGACACCTTCGACGTCGCCAACAACGAGCACGTGTGGTTCGACACCAAGGCACTATCCACCGTGGCCAATGGGGTTGCCGACCGCATCAAGGAAACCCACCCGGACGCGCCCGTGAAAATCGACGAGCTCAACGCCGAACTGGATGCCATCGCCGAGCAAATCAAGGCCCTGCCAGCTGTCACCGTCGCGCAAACCCATCCGATCGCCGACTACATCCTCACCCACACCAAAATGGATGAGATCACCCCAGAGTCTTACCGGCACGCCACGCTGAACCACAGCGACGCCGCCGCAGCCGACCTAGCCTCCTTCCTGGAACTCATCGACAACGACGAGCTCGACGTCCTGATCTACAACCCACAGACCGAAACGGATCTGACCAAGCGCATCCGCGAAGCCGCCGAGGCCAAAAACATCCCGATGGTTCCGGTCGGTGAAACCCCGTTGGATGGCGAAAACTTCCTGGAATACTTCCACTCTGTCGTCGATGACCTGGAAAAAGCCGCCGCAAAGGCAAACGCGTAAACGACGATGCCGATTCAATTTTCCAACGCCGGCGTCGACCCGCTGTGGAGCGGGCTGGATCTCGACGTCCAACCCGGTGAATTCATCGCCATTTTGGGGCCAAACGGTTCTGGCAAATCGACGCTGCTGAATACAGTCCTGGGCACCCGCGCACTGAGTTCCGGTTCCGTGCGTGTCAACGGACGGGTCGGATACATCCCGCAGCAGCAGATGTTTGATAAGCACCTACCGGTTCGAGCACGGGACTTGGTGTCGCTGTCCCTCGGCCACGGGGTGTTTTCGGGGCGTCGGCCGGATAAACACGCCGTCGACGAGGCACTAGCCTACGTCGGCGCAGAAGGCATCGCGGACCGTTCCGTCGGCACGCTCTCGGGCGGGCAACAGCAACTGATCCGCCAGGCCCAAGCCTTTGGTACCGACCCGGATGTGGTGCTTGCCGACGAGCCCCTGCTCTCGCTAGACATGGCCCGCGAGCACGATACCGTCGCCCGGCTGCATAAACACCGCGCGGCGGTCCTGTTTGTCACCCACGGTATCAACCCCATCCTGGATGTTGTGGACCGCGTGCTGTACCTAGCACCCCGCGGGCACATGTTGGGAACAATTGACGAAGTTATGCAAACCCAGGTGCTCAGCGAGCTGTACGGCACGCATGTGGAAGTAGCAACCGTCAACGGCAAGATGGTGGTGATCTAATGAGCTATTGGGACGATACCGCCTATTTGCTCTCAGTGGGCTTTGTGCAGCAGGCGCTGATTGCCTCTGCCCTGCTCGGGGTTTTATCCGGCGTGATCACCAGTTTGATCGTACTGCGGCATATGTCTTTTTCCGTGCACGCAACCTCCGAGCTGGCACTGATGGGTGCTGCGGCCGCGTTATTGTTCGGCATCAATATCGGCTTCGGCGCGATCATCGGTTCGATTACCGCGGCGGTGATCCTGGCGGTACTCGGGCTGCGCGGTAACCAAGATTCCGCGATCGGTGTGGTCATGAGCTTCGGCTTGGGCCTATCCGTGCTGTTCATCCACCTCTACCCTGGCAATACGACGACGGCGATGTCGTTGCTGACCGGGCAGATCGTTGGTGTTTCCGGCGCATCGACGTGGATGTTGGCGGCGACGACGGCACTGATTACCGTGCTGATCATCGTGTTGTGGCGCCCGCTGCTCTTTGCCTCCGTGGACCCGCTGATGGCACAAGCCGCCGGAGTTCCTGTACGCGGACTGGCCGTGTTATTCGCGGTGATGGTGGGTTTGACCGCCGCACAGTCCGTGCAGATCGTCGGTGCACTGCTGGTGATGGCGCTGCTGATTACCCCAGGCGCAGCCGCGGTACAGGTGACTTCCTCGCCGGTGAAATCTGTGGTGCTCTCCGTGATTTTCGCTGAGGTCGCTGCCGTCGGCGGTTTAGTTGCCTCCCTGGCTCCTGGCCTGCCGGTCTCTGTGTTTGTGACGACGATTTCGTTTGTGATTTACCTGTTCTGCCGGATTATCGGGAATTTGCGTAGCCGCAAGACTTCCCGCGATGAGGTCGCTTATGCACGTCGCATGAAAGCACTGGATGCTGGAAACGATGCCACTGTGCATCCGCACCACCACGTCGCGCAGGATGCTCGCGGCGACCAATAAAACAACACAAAACCGGGGCTTGCAGCCTGCCAGCTAGTGCTGGTGGTGGCTGCAAGCCCCGGTTGCCATTGCCGATAAGTTATCGCCTAGGGCGTAGTGGTTATGGCTTAGGGCGAGTTTTTAGTTCTTCCCGTTGTCCCACTGGTTATCGGTGCTCCACTGGGTGGTTTCTGCGTTGGCGTCTACACCATCAGCGGTGGAGTTGTTGCCAGCTTCGCTATCGAAGTTCGGGGTAGAAAAGTCTTGGTCGTCAGAGTATTCCTGCCCGTGGCTCTGGGCGGAGCTCTGGCCATAATTCTGGGCGGAGTTCTGGCCGGAGAAGTTCTCGCCGCCAAAGTTCTGCTCAGCACCAAAGTTCTGCTCAGCACCGAAGTTCTGCTCAGCACCGAAGTTCTGCTCAGCACCGGCAATGCCGGAGCCAGCAACGCCAGAACCGGCAACACCAGCGCCGACAGCCTGCTGGTTAGCAGCAGCTTCTTTTTCTTCCTTGCGCTTACGGAACGGTGCGGTAAACAAGTGGTCCAGCGAGACCCGACCAGCACCGGCAGCAGACAGTGCCAGACCGGCGGCACCGATTACGGCAACCAACTCCCAGCCGCCGTCGGAGACAAAGATGCCGGAATCGCGGTGTGCAAACCACGCAGCACCGGCCATCTGTACGAACAGTACTGGGCCGACCAGGCGCACCAGCAGGCCGAGGATGAGGGCTGCGCCACCACCAATTTCAAACCAGGTAGCAATTTGTGCGGAAATCTCTGGGGAAGGCACACCCATTTCCTGGAAGGAGCTTGCGGTTCCGTCGATGGTCCACTCGTTAAACTTCTGCCAGCCGTGCGCGATGAGCACGCCGCCCAGAATGATGCGGGCGATAAGCAGGAAAATATCTCTGATGACAGTCATAGCACCAGTTTAACCCGTTAGTGGCCATGTCACCCATTCGCCTGGGAAATGTTGCCGCAGTTGATGCACCGGGATCGCCTATGTTCCCTTAACGTTGAGCACCTGCCGCAGTTCCGTGACCACCTCTACGAGATCTTCGGCATCAGCCATCACCTGGTCAATCGGTTTATACGCGTCCGGAATTTCATCTACCCACTGCTCACCTGGCCGGTACACGATATCGCCCATGCGACTCGCCAAATCTTCCTCGGTGTACTGTTTCTTTGCTTGTCGACGCGACATCACCCGCCCCGCCCCGTGCGGCGCGGAATTCAGGCCTGCAGCGTTACCACGACCGCGCACCACATATGATCGCGCTCCCATCGAACCGGGAATCAACCCAAACTTGCCGACGCCGGCATCAATTGCACCCTTACGGGTGAGCCACACGGACTCATCATTGATGGTCACCTTTTCGGTGTAGTTATGGTGGCAGTTCACCCGTTCCACCTCGGTATCTGCACTATCTGCAGGCACCTTAATGGAAATACGCCCGTCGTCATGCGCCTGGCACATCATCCGGGCCAGCTGATCAACGAAGCGATCCATCATCTCATCGCGGTTCAGCCGTGCAAACCGTTGCGCCCAAGCAAGTTCCCGCAGGTAAGTATCGAAGGACTCAGTCCCCTCACGCAAGTACGCGTGATCTTTTTCTGCAAGCTCGACACCCGCTTCTGCGACTTCTCGCGCTGCGATCTTAATGTGCTTTTGCGCGATCTTGTTACCCACCCCGCGCGAACCCGAGTGCAGGAAACACCAGACATTATTATCGCTACCCAGGCACAACTCGATGAAGTGATTCCCGCCGCCCAAACTTCCCAGCTGCTCGCGCCACTTCGGAGAATGCGACAGGTCGACGTCGTCACGCTCGGCTAATTCCTCGAGTTCTTGAATGCGCGCCTTGGTGTGCTCGCGATGAATCTTCTTATTGTAGTTCCCCGGTGAAAGCGGAATGGAACGCTCAATCTGGTCCCGCAACTGTTCCAGGGAAATCTGCGCGATGTCGTCGGCAGTAAAAATGGTGCGCACCGCAGCCATTCCACAACCAATATCCACCCCGACAGCAGCCGGAATCACAGCCCCCTTAGTGGGAATAACCGTGCCGATGGCTGTGCCCTTGCCGCTGTGCGCGTCGGGCATCAACGCGATATGCGGAGAAACAAAATCCAGCTGCCCTAATCCAGCGGCTTGGTCTGCGGTGTTCTGATCAATAATGCTGGCCCACGATAAAACCCGTGGGGCGAGTTCTATTGGCTTATGTGTCATGCTCACGAGCGTAGCAGTCAGGCAGCACACCATTAGAACATGAATGCGATTACGGCAAATGGCCAAACAAGACGAGGCGACAACAAGCCTGCCGCCCCCGCCAAAACAGATGAACTAGCCGACGCGGCGCTGCCGCGCGAACTCACTCAAGACGGCACCGGCTGCCACCGACGCGTTCAGCGATTCCACCCACCCCACGGTCGGAATAGACATCAACACATCACAGTTTTCGCGTACCAAACGCGAAATACCTTTGCCTTCCGAGCCAACAACAATAACCACGGGGTCTGTGCCGCCGTCGTAAGTATCCAACGTGTGCTCTCCGCCAGCTTCCAGCCCAACAACCTGGTAGCCGTTCTTCTGAAATTCTTTCACCGTACGCGTCAGGTTCGTCGCCCGCGCCACCGGCAACTGCGCGGCCGTACCAGCAGAAGTACGCCAAGCAACAGCCGTGACCGAAGCCGAACGACGCTCAGGAATAATCACACCGTGGCCGCCAAAAGCAGCCGCCGAACGAATCACCGCACCCAAATTTCGCGGATCGGTGATGTTATCCAGAATGACAAACATGCCGGTCTCATTGCGCTGCTGCACATCAGCAAGCAAATCCTCGACTTCCGCATATTTAAACGGCGGAATCTGCAAACCAATGCCCTGGTGCATGCCGTTGCCGGTCTTCACGTCCATCTCATGACGCGGCAACTCAGTAATCGGGATACCACGGCTATTCGCCATCTGCACAGCCTGCGTCAGCCGCTCATCCGAACCCGTACCAGCCACCACGAACAACATGCTCGCCGGAACCTTCGCATTCAGGCATTCCACCACCGGGTTCCTGCCGACGACCAGCTCCGTCGTCGCTTCATGCCGGCCAGAATTGGAACGCTCACGCTGCTTTTTCGCCTTGTGCTTCTGGTGGTAAACCCGATCTTCCGCCTTCGGTGTCGGCCCTTTGCCTTTCAAGCCGCGACGACGCACGGCACCGGAACCCTTCGTGGCTCCCTTTTTGTTGGTCTTGCGGATGCCCGCTCCGCCCCTACCGTGGGTACGTGCCATAAAAATTCACTATCCTTGCTGTAAAAATGTCATTTCGAGTATTTCGCATTTACTGTATTCCGTCGGCACTGCACCGCGCGATTTTCTGGTGCTGCACCGAGCGAGTTTGCTAGCTCTGTGCTTTGCTAGCTCTGTGCCCAGCGATTTTGCTACGGATACCCGCCTAACGAAGTTTCCATTCCGCGCCATCTGGGGTATCAATGACCTCAATGCCCGCCGCAGCCAAACGATCCCGCACGCCGTCGGCAGTAGCGAAATCTTTGTCCTTGCGCGCCGCAGCCCGCAGCGCGAGTTCGTGTTCTACCAAACTAGCAAGCGCTTGCTGCGCATCGGACTCACCGGCGCCCTGCGCACTTCCTGCCCACTGCGCATCCAACGGGTCAATGCCCACAATGGCAGTCATCGCACGCACCAACGACGCCAACGCCACAGCTTTGGCTTTAGCAACCGCTTTGGCCTCGGCAGCATCCGCTCCAGAATTCTCGCCGGCATCCTTGCCAGCCAGCGCGTTATTCCCCGCCTTCACCGTAGTGTGAATAACTGCCAACGCACGCGGCACCGCAAAGTCATCATCCAACGCGGCAGCAAACTTCTCCCAGTATGCAGAAACTTCCTGGGCAATATTGTCCTGAGCGCCAGCGTCGGCAAGCGCGGCAGCACCAGCACCACCAGCCACGCCGGCGTCGGCAAGCATGCCCTGTTCCACCGCCAGCTTGTCGACGGGCGCTCCCGCCAGCTTCGACGCGCGGTTAACAAAATCCTCAATACGGCGGAAACCAGCAGCGGCCTCATGCACCGCGGCCTCGGAATACTCCAACACGCTGCGGTAATGCGCGCTGCCCAGGTAGTAGCGCAACTCCACCGGACGGACTTTTTCCAACAAAGCGTCGATATCCAGGACGTTACCCAGCGATTTAGACATCTTCTCGCCAGCCATAGTTACCCAGTGGTTATGCATCCAGTACTGCGCGAAACCATCACCGGCTGCGTGCGACTGCGCAATCTCGTTCTCGTGGTGTGGGAACTGCAAATCCAGCCCGCCGCAATGCACATCAAACTCCGCGCCCAAGTAATACGTGGCCATCGCCGAGCACTCCAAGTGCCAGCCCGGGCGACCATCCCCCCACGGTGTAGGCCAGGCAGGCTCACCCGGTTTCGCGGCCTTCCACAAAGCAAAATCCAACGGGTTCTTCTTGCCCGCGTTGTCGGTCTCGCCTTGCTCCATCTCCTCCGGACGATTGCCCGAAAGGTGGCCGTAATCCGAGCCTTCTGCCTGCTGCCAAGCCAGGACGTCGAAATACACCGAGCCGTCCACGGCGTAGGCAAAACCGCGGTCCATCAACCGCTGCATATACTCCACCATCTGGGTAACGTGCCCGGTTGCGCGCGGCTCCACGCTCGGGGCCATCACGCCGAGTGCTTGATAGGCGCGGGTGAATTCGCGCTCGTGCGTAGAAACCCACTCCCACCAGGGACGAGAATGCGCCTCGGCTTTGGTGAGGATCTTATCGTCGATATCCGTCACATTGCGCACGAATGCGACATTGTAGCCTTTGGCCAGAAACCAACGACGCACAATATCAAAAGCCACCCCGGAACGCAGGTGGCCGATGTGTGGTTTCGCCTGCGGGGTCGCCCCACACAGGTAAATAGAAACCTGGCCTTCGCGCAGGGGTTGAAAGTCGTGGGTCTGGCGCGTCGCGGTATCAAAAATCCGTAAGCTCACAAGGTACTAGTTTACGCACTCCAGCCCGCACTAGTTCGCGCGCCATACCACCGCGTTAGCGATTGCCGCCCGGCCTTCCTCGCGGCCAGTAAAGCCCAGGTGATCAGTGGTGGTCGCCGAGACCGACACCGGGGCCCCCAGCAGCTCACTTAAAACTTGTTGGGCTTCTTCCCTACGCGGGCTGAACTTCGGGGTTTGCCCGATCAATTGCACCGCGACATTGCCGATGCGGAAGTCGTTGTCGTCGAGAAGCTCACGGACCTCGCGCAGAAGCTGCGCACCGGAAACATTGTCATATTCTGGCCTGCCGACGCCGACAAACGAGCCGAGATCACCCAGTCCAGAGGCAGACAGCAGCGCGTCCACCATGGCGTGCGACACAACATCGCCATCCGAGTGGCCTTCGCAGCCATCGACGCCGTCGAAAAGCAACCCGGCGATCCAACACGGTTTACCGGACTCAATTTGGTGCGCGTCGCTAGCTATACCGACGCGCGGGATGGGCATGGCGGCCGGTTGCGTGGATTGTGGTTGCGTGGATTGTGGCTGTGCGGGTTGTCGCTGTGCGGAATTACCCTGCGCTGGGATGGCCTGGGACGAGGGGTTCGCACTTTCAGCACCTTTAGCGACACCGTCGGCAAGAAACGCTTGAGCCAGCAGCAAATCCTTGCGCGTGGTGATTTTGAACGCTAATTCATCGCCATCGACGCACATCACGGGCACGCCCTGCCACTCCAGCAGCGAGGCATCATCGGTGGGCACAAAACTGCGGGTCCCGGCTTCAGCATCCGCGTGCACGCTGGCGTAATACATCTCGTTGGCAGAAAGCAGCGCGCTGTAGCGAAAGCCCTGTGGCGTCTGCGCGGCACGCACATTGCTGCGATCCACGGTTCTGGTGATCTGCGTCTGGCCGCGCTCTTCGTGGTGACCAGCGGTTTCCGTCACAGTTTTGATGGTATCTACCACCGGCAAAACCGGAACCACACCCGAAGCGCCATCTGCGACTGCACGCGCCACCCGGTCAATCATGCTCGCGGGGGTCAGCGCCCGCGCGGCATCATGAACCAGCACGATCGGATCGACGCCTGGCTCCACAGAAATCGCTTCCAGCCCAGCCATCACGGAATCGACGCGCTGCCCACGGCCAGGAACCAGCCGGATCGTGCGCCCGTCGCTGGCACCGGCGCCAACGACGCGAGTGTTGTCAGCGGCGCGGGTGGCGGCAGCGGCCTCGCACCGGGAAATCACGTCGGCGGCCTCATCCAACATATCCGGCGCAGCAACGACGATGATCTCGTCGACAAGCTCGGCTGCGTGCATGGCACTAATGCTGCGTTCCAGCAGGGATTTTCCTGCGAGCTCAACAAACGCTTTCGGCTTGTCCGCACGCAAACGAGTGCCCTGCCCGGCAGCGGCAATAATCGCGATCACTGGGGCAGGGCGTGGGCTCGAAGTACTCATAAGTTGCTAGTCTTCAGCTATCTAATCTTCATCGTCGAAGCTGAGATCATCCAGGTCCACATCAACCTTGGTATCCACCTCTGGGCCCGAAGCGCCAGTCAAACCAGCGGCACGGTGACGCTCAATGGTGGCATCAACTTCGGCGAGCATCTTATCGGCCTTGGCCTCATCCACCGGGCCTGCCAACGCGAGCTCGCCCACCAGAATCTGGCGCGCTTTCACCAACATGCGCTTTTCACCTGCGGAAAGACCACGGTCCTGGTCACGGCGCCACAAATCACGCACGACCTCAGCAACCTGGTTGATATCGCCAGACGCCAGGCGCTCCTGATTCGCCTTATAGCGACGGGACCAGTTTCCGGCCTCTTCCACATCCGTCTCACGTAGCACGGAAAAGACCTTTTCCAGACCTTCCTTGCCGACGACATCGCGCACGCCAACGCGCTCCACGTTCTTAGACGGAACGCGAACCACCAGGTCAGATTGGTTGATGGAAAGCACAACGTACTCGAGCGTCTCCCCGCCCATCTCGCGCGTTTCAATGGCTTCGACCTTCGCCGCGCCGTGGTGCGGGTAGACAACAACCTCGCCGACCTTGATTTCCATTCCCACTCCTCGCTCAACAGGCTTAACAGGCAGACTTCAGGCCGCCACTTTACCACGCAGTGAATACTTGCCGACGATCAGGATCGCACGCACATGGACGTCGGCAAGCAACCAAAGACCCCAAAAACAATACCCATAAAAAGTTTGCCCCCGAATGCCCCGCCCCTGTGATGGCAGAAACCGGAAACTGTGTACCGACGGGGGTAAACAGCTAAGGTAAAGGCTGAAAATCTTTGTGCTCGATGAGTTGTTGGAGGACCCCACAGTGACGTCCCTGAAATCGTTAGTTCGTCGCGGCGGCACCATTTCCGCTGCTGCCCTGGCCAGCCTAACCCTGGCTGCCTGCTCGGCAGGCCACATTACCCAGACTTCTTCACAGGTCGCCACCGTCGATGGACAGAGTGCGGACAGCGAAAACGGCGAGCTTTCGGTCCGCGACGTCACCATCATCCTGGAAGACGACGCCGCTGCGCTGAAGTTCACCGCCACCAACCAGGATCCTTCGATGAAAGAGCACACCCTGGAATCAATTTCCGTCGACGGCAATGAAGTTTCCGTGGGCACCCTGGACCCAATTGGTTCCGGCTGCACCGTCTTCGGTGACAGCGCACTGGCATTGAAGGACACCCCGCAGGCAGACAATGCTTGCATCCAGTACGTCGAAACCACTCTGGACAACGACGATTACGCGCCGGGCGGCCACCGCCCCGTGGAATTCGTGTTTGATTCCACCACCATCACCGTGGATGCGGCAATATCAGCCGCGAACCTGAAATCCGGCGAACACGACCGCGATTGGGAACAAGGCTACGCACCGCGTGGTGAAGGTTCCGTCAGTGGCGATCACGGCCACGGACATGATCACGGCCACGACCACGGCGACGGCGAGCACGGACACGTCGAGCTCGAGCACAGAGAGCTCGGACACGGCGAGCTCCACTAAGCCACTCGACACCATGGTGGGCGCCACGGCGAAAGGCACTAGGTAGTTCAGATTTAGCCACTACGTCCCAGCCTGAAGCACCCCCTGAATTAGCACCCCGGAATACCACCTCGGTATTAACACCGGGGTGTTGTCGTTTTTATTTTCGAATTTTGCTGCACGGGATAGGGCGCCTGTGCCATGCCTGTCTTAGGATGATTCCCATGGCGAAAAAACAGCGGGCGATCCACACCTGTTCCGAATGCGGCTACTCCTCCCCAAAGTGGTTGGGGCGTTGCCCGGAATGCGGCTCTTGGGGCACGCTGGAAGAAGCAGCCCCGATCTTTACAGCCAGCATGGCCGCTGGTTTAGGTTCCGGGGCCAAGACTTCCGGGACGCGCGGAAGCGTTGGTGCCGGCTCTGTTGGGCTTGGTTCGCGCGGACGCGGCTCCAGCAGTGGCCGTCGCGGTGGGCTGGCGCCGAGTAGTGCCGCGGTTCCGATTACCCAGATTTCCGCGCAGTCTGCGCAAAGCATGCACACTGGCATCGGGGAGTTGGATCGCGTGCTGGGCGACGGCATCGTGGCTGGTTCCGTGGTGTTGATGGCCGGTGAGCCGGGCGTCGGCAAGTCCACCCTGCTATTAGAGGTAGCCGCGCGCTGGAGCCAAGTACCGGAAACATCGAATCTGGAAACGTCGAATCTGGAACCGTCGCATGACGATGACGCTGTAGATGGCAATGAAGATTCGCAACCCACTACCCGCACGGCCCTATACGTCACGGCGGAAGAATCCGCAGCACAGGTCTATTCTCGCGCGAAGCGTACCGGCGGGCTGTCCCCCACGCTCTATCTCGCTGCGGAATCAGACCTGGATGTCGTGTTCCAGCAAGTCGAGGCACTACGGCCATCGCTGATCATCGTCGATTCCGTGCAAACCATGCAGGCCACCGGCGTGGAGGGGGTGGCTGGCGGCGTGGCGCAATCCCGCGCGGTCACGGCGGCACTGACCACGCTGGCGAAAACCACCGGTATTCCGATTCTGCTGGTCGGCCACGTCACTAAAGACGGCAACGTTGCCGGGCCGCGCGTGCTGGAGCACCTGGTTGATGTGGTGCTGAATTTTGAAGGCGAACGGCAATCCAGCTTGCGAATGCTGCGCGGAATTAAAAACCGTTTTGGTGCCACCGACGAGGTCGGCTGTTTTGAGCAAACTGCTGATGGCATCCGGGAAGTCGCCGACCCATCCGGGCTGTTCCTGTCCCACCACGGCGCAACACCCAACGGTTCCGCGGTCACCGTCGCCATGGACGGGGTGCGCCCAATCGTGGCCGAAGTGCAGTCTTTGACGGTCGATCCCGTCGCCAAGAATCCCCGCCGGGTGGTCACCGGATTGGATCAAAACCGCATCCCACTGGTGCTCGCCGTGTTGCAAGCACGCGCCGGTGAGCGCACCAATGAAAAAGACGCCTACGTGGCGACGGTCGGCGGGGTACGCATCACCGAAACCGCCACGGATCTGGCGGTGGCCTTGGCGACGTGGTCGTCGCTGCATGAAACACCACTGCCGGCCAAGACCGTGTTCATTGGAGAAATTGGTCTGGCCGGCGAGATGCGCACGGTGCCGAATTTGCGGCGGCGTTTACAAGAAGCCGCGCGTATCGGTTATCGCTGCGCGGTTGCCCCAAGCCGCAACGACGCAGAAGACCGCGCGCTCGCGAAAGAACTCGCCGCCGAAGGCATGGATCTGCGCAGTGTCAGCACCCTGCGCCAGGCACTAGCCGTGGTTCGTGAACTGCGCGGTTAACCGCCCCGGGAAGGCGGGCCGGTCATGGTTCTCACTTCGTCACGCAGATGAGCTAGGCGGTCAACACGGTGATGCTGAAAAGGAGGTTGCACCAATCGATGGTGAGGAACCCTTCGATCTCAATCCAGCAATTGCGAAAAAGCGTGGTGCCGTGTTGATCACCGCCTTTGCTGGCCGCAATCCGGAGATGAGTGCAACCAACAAAAAGAACGCCAGCTAAACCTCACCCAACCGGGACAAGGGTGAAGTTGGCCTCGCCTCGGCAATCAACCCTCCACACGAACTAGTACGTGGCAACAGCAGAGCGTAGAACGAGGCGTGCATCTAAAGGGTGACGATGATGGCGACCAAGTCGTGATCGTGAATTTCGACCCACAGAACAGTCGGTAGCCAAAAGCTGCTGAGATGGCCTAAACCAGCGGCTACGGGAGGCGCTGGTTTAGTCCCTGGCAGGCAAAGGGATGAATCGTAGCTAGACGTGCAGACTGTGTTCTGCCTTGCGGGAGCCGGATAACGGTAATAAAATTTTGTGTGCGTAACCGGACTAGGACGGTTATCTACCCGACCTAACGAGGAGACCAAAAGCACGATGAACATGAAGAAGATTGCAGCCAGCACCGCAGTTGCCCTGTGCGTGGGAGTGGGCACGGTAGCTTGCCAGTCTGATGATGCGGCGGAGAAAGACGACAACTTCTCTACCGCGCCGACGTCATCCACGGAGATGAGTGAGAACAAGAGCTCGTCTGCTCAGAGTTCATCAGCTGAGAGCTCCACCTTGCCCGAAGATGAGGGCGAAGACCTGGATGGAAAGATGGACGGCAACACGTCTGCTCCGCATGTCTCGGAGCCGTTCCAGCCATCGGGGGCGGAGTCCGGCATGGGCACCATGCCGGAGGAGTAAAGCTTTTAAGGATCCAAACCAAACCAACCAACTCATCAACGGTTGCGCTCACGTCGCGGTGGTTGGAGTAATCGCTGCTGGTTGAGAGTTAGGGAAAAACAACAATCAAAGCGTGTTGGGGTTGCCCGCAAATCGTGGACACGTAGTGGAGCTACCTAGTGGTTAGGCAGCTACTTCTTTTCTGCTGGTGGTTAAACCAATATGGTTCTCGAAATCGACGGGACTGACCATCCCCAGTGAGGAATGCCGACGCCGACGGTTATAGACCACCTCAATCCAGTAGGCAACGGCCTTGCGTGCGGCATCACGGGTGGGCCAGCGCTTCCGGTCGTAGAACTCGGTCTTAAGCGTCGACCAGAACGACTCGGCCATCGCATTATCGAAACACACCCCGGTACGCCCCACGGACTGAGCAATGCCCAGGTTACGGCACACCTCCCACAACTTCTCGCTGGTGAATTGAGTTCCGCGGTCAGCGTCAAACACCAGACCATCAGCAACGTCACCACGCAGCGTATACGCCATCCGCAGGGCTTTTTCGACCAGGGAAGTATCTTGAACGCTATCCATAGCCCATCCCAGTACCCTGCGGGAATGCCCATCGCGGACCACGCACAAATACAACCAGCCCTCGTTGGTGCGCAGGTAGGTAATATCTGACATCCACACCCTGTTGAGCTCACCGGTATCAAACATGCGCTTGACCAGGTCATCAAGCGAGGACTTACGCTTAGATTGAAGCGTTGTCACCGGGACAAAGGCACGTGGTGAAATTCCTTCAATGCCCATCATGCGCATCCGCTTAGCCACAGTCTTACGGTTAAGCGAAATACGGTAGCGCTCGGCAAGTTCTGCAGTGATCCGCGGGGCACCATAGACCTGATCGGAGTTTTTCCAAATCTGGTGAATCTTGCGGTCAACATCATCGTAAAAAGCTGTACGATAATCTTCACCGGATAGCCGCTTCTGCTGCGTATGAGCCCATGTGTAGTATCCAGACCGAGACACTTTTAATAGCCGTGCCATACGTTTGATACTGTAGTTAGCCTTCTCCTGCTGCATTAATTCGAACTTTTCTGATCGCGTTGCCTTAAAGCGAAGAAGGCTGTCGGGTTTGACAAAAACTCATTATCCATCTTGGCTTCAGCCAGCTCACGGCGCAGACGAGCATTCTCAGCACGAAGATCCGCCTCGCTCATCCCATCGGAGGCCCCTCGGCGTTCGCGCTCATTTTTACCCACCGGCCTAAAAAGCCTGATCCGACGCCAACCTCTTTAGCCACATGGGCGATTGGGCGTTGCGATTCGATTACCAGGCTCAAAGCTTCACGCCGGTACTCCGGCGTGTACTTCTTGCGCTGTTGACTCACAATGAACATCCTCTCCTACGGACACAAGATCCGCACAAATAGGGTGTCCACCAAACGCGGGTAACTTCAAGGGGCCGGACTGCTCGCACCAGACCTACCAGAACCATACAATAGTACGGAAGCGCATAAGATAGTGTAGTACTTATTTGGGCCAATAGGTGAGATACGCTGCATGGTCGGGGATATCGTCGCCTACGGTCATAACTGCCGCCGTCAAGTACTCCATCTGGTACTCACCAAAGAAGAACCAGATACCCTTGCCCTAACCCTACTCGCAGCCGCCAACCACACGGAGAAACCATAGCTCCCCAAATATGCGATACTTGATTTCATGACAGCTGAACTTGATTATGCTTTCCTTGCTGAGTACGCAAAGACTGAGCGAGGAACCATCACTGCTATCGGCGCCAGTTTCACTGAAGTCAAGGCGGATTCGTTCCCAGGTGTAGTTGATATAGCCGTTGCAGGACGCGTGCGTCGAACTGCAGATTCCGAAGCGCCGGAGTTATCGATATCAATTGGTGGCCCTTCTGACGCTGGTGACCCTCAAATCGAATTCGATTTCAAACTCGAAAATGAAGATGATGCCGTCCGATACGACGGAAAAGTTGCTTCAGTCTTCGTATTTCGCGGACCTATTTACATAGCCAAGCCTGGACTCTACGAATGCAATATTGGCGTTGACGGGCAGCAGGCGCGACGGCTGGCATTCGAGGTTGTCTCACAAGATGCCGAATGAACTGAAAATCTGGCCCCATGCGCGAAGGCGTATGGAAGAACGCAACATTACAGAAGATGACATACGATACGTGTTGGATAACTATCTGATATCAAGACCTGGAGACACGTCCGATCGAAGAGTTTATGAAGCAGATTTGGGTAGAGTCACTTGTGTAGTTACAGTTAACAATTCTGACCCAACTGAAATCGTAACTGTATTTAGTAGAAGAAATTAGGAGTAGCTGAAATGCAAATTCAGGTAACCCGGTCTCGCGATATGGAGGCTGGATACATTGAGCTGGCCGAGCGCGCAGTTTCACACTCCGAAGAGTTGGGCGATGGAATTATCGTCGATCTTGATGAGCTTGATTGTGTGGTAGGGCTGGAGCTACTTTCGCTTCGGTATATTCCCCCCATGGAGAAAATCGTTTCCCGCTTTCACGTAAAAGCTTCAGAGCAAGACTTGCTCCGTGTAGCTCTAACGCACTTGATGCGGATGACAGCGACCAGTGGATCGCTTACCGCCAAATCTCAGATTAAGGCAGCAGCCATAGATGGCCGTGAGCTGGAAGCCTGCTAATCTCGGAATGTCACGCACTGTGCGTTATAATTGACGCGACGACAAAATATACCTTCAACACACATTGGGGGGGGGGTATTCGTCGTGTTCAAGCCTTGTAGCCAGCTCACGACTGGAACACGACTGTCCATTACACACCATGCCCCGGGGAATTCCGCACAGGAGAACCAGGGCGCAAGCCATGTCCCGCCCGCACCTCACCCGCATCCCACAGGCGCGAGTTACCAAGAATCGTAGCCACATGGCCAGGGGTGCGCCCGTTAGCCGAATAGGTTCGCCACGTCGCCGGAGACGCACCAATAAACGACGCACAGTCTTCACCAAGCCACAGTTCGCGCCCTGTATCTTTGTCGATGATGGTAGGTTTCACGCACGGCGCCTACGGTAAGACAACGCCAACTCAGAAATAGCGAGTGCTACGGGGGCGACTAGGAGCCAATTGGGTATCACAATGGATGTCGCAATGAACGCGGCAAAAGCAGCCGTAAATGTATAAGTCATTGTCTTTTTCATGTAATTCTGAAGCGTCCTGGGATTTGTTCTGCTTCATTTGCGACCCTGTGTTGATGGGCTGGGTGAGATAGTACTCGGTTTCTATTTCCTGTGGGGTGGCGTAGGCCTACGCTTCATGAAGCCGCTTGGTGTTTTACTAATGCACCCACCGTAAGTTGGCAGGTTCGACTTCTCCGACCGACGTCCACGGATCTTGGGCATGAATGAGTTCCGTTTTGTAAAGACCGTTGACTGTCTCAAGCGCTGTGGTGTACCAGCTGGTTTCCATGGATTCGCCCCGCAGTGGTTAATGCATGCTCCAAAGCCTGCCTGGTGCTCGTGCATAGAAGTGTCGCTGCACAAGCACCGGGCGATGATCCGGTGCCTTCGGGCAGATCGTGGGTACAGGACACAGCAGATGGCCCCGGGCTCCACACTGATCTTTGTCTGCGTCGATGTAGGAGATCATGTGGTCATTGGGGAGTCGAGGTTTGCTGCGAAAAATCTGAAGCAGTCTTGACAATCCCGTATGCAGGTTTCAGCTCGTTGTTTGCTCGGCGCAGGCACCCCACGTTCTTCTTCCAGGGTTTCGCCGCCTGACGTAGCAGAGTTATCACGTATGTCGGCGCTGCCCTGGTACCAAGCCCACAACGTGTAATGAGATACTCCACAATGCTCACCGACCTGCGTATAGGCGCGGTGCAATGAGCAAGACTCCAGGCGGACCATTTGGATGATCTGATGAACCGCGTTCTTGTTGAATTCGACGGAATACTTTCTACGCATAGTGTCCAATCCTTGCGTAGCTAAGGTAGGAACTAACCCCAGGACGCTTCAGCTGGCGTTTATCGAGCAGGTCTACGAAATCCGCGAGGCCAAGCGAATCGAGTTGGAAGAACGCGTCAAACCAACTGAGCCAGGAGCAGCGCGATGTGAATGCAAAGTACGACAAGGCAGAATCCGCATGCGAGACATTGAAGCCATGCATTTCTCCTACGGAGTTATGAACGAAAGGCTTAAGTCATGATTATTAGGACGATCAACACGAAGGGGGCGTCGGGAAACGACGACTGGACCGGGCTAGTTTTTAGGACCGGGTGGTTTGAGTGCCTTCCTGGGTTTGGTGCCATTGGTTGGCGTACTCAGTCGGCGGGATAAACCCTAAACTCAAATGAGGATGATGGGTATTATAGCGCTTCGACCACAGTCGCAAGCAGCGCGACGCATGGGCAGGATCGTCGAACATCTCATCTTCTAGCAGCTCGTCACGTAGCCGGTTGTGGAAAGACTCCACAAACCCGTTATGCCAGGGCATTCCCGGTGGGATGAACGCCTCGACAGTGTCGTGCTTGCCTGCCCACCCAGTCAGCTCGTGGCTGATGAACTCAGAGCCGTTATCCATACGCAACACCCGAGGCCTGCCGCCACGCACAGCGGCTATGCTCTCCAGCAGGTCAATCACGGCAGTAGCGGTGATTGACCGAGCAACCTCGAAACCAACGTGCTCACGGGTGAACTCGTCTATTACGTTGCAGATCTTAAAAGGCTGTGCCCTGGTAGTCGCTATCAAACTGGAAGTCTAGCGCCCATACTTGCCCCGGACACTCCGCTGGCTGCGTGCGAGGCGTTGGCACAGGCAAGCACCGTTGCTTAGGAGCTTTGCGAGGACAAACCCGCAAACCCTCCTGGCGCCACAGGTAGTACACCACATCACGGCCACAGGTAAAGCCGACCTGTCGGGCTTTCACCCAAGCGCGACTATAGCCCCAGCGTCGGTGCTCACCAGCGAAGGTGACTAGTCAGCTGGGCAAAGCTGCGTACTTATCCACGCTGGGCTGTTGGCGGCGTTTGCAGGCGGTGTAGTACGCCGCTCTGGATACCCCGACCACGCGGCAGGCAAAGCGCACCGAATACCCCACAGATAGAGCGTAATCGATGGCTTCATACCTGCGTGCCGGGGTTAGAATCCCCCTCCGCAAACTCCTTTAGTAGCGCCGTTTCCAACTCAGCTTCTCCGAGTAGGCGCTTGAACTTGGCGTTTTCTTCCTGCAGCTTTTTAAAACGGCGGGCTTCGCTGCGGGACATATCGCCGTACTTCTTGACCCAGCGACGGTAGGTTTCCTCGCTAACGCCAAGGTCACGGCAGACTTCGGCCACAGTACTACCCGAGGCCTTCATGGACCGAGCTTTGTCTAACTTAGCCACAATCTTCTCAGGAGTGTGCTTCGAAAACTTCTTCATGATTACCAGTCTTCCTACCCAACAAGGGGCTGTCACGGAAGACACCATCAAACCAAATGTTTTACTAAACCAGCCCAGACCACGACCACTATGTTCCTAGCGCCCATATTCGACCAACGAGGTGCTTCTGTGAGCGTTACCGATCTTGACCGCCAAGGATCCGGTCTTGATTGGAACGAGATGATGTTCAACGACGTGCCACCCCGAGATGTAAACGCGATAAAACTACTTCCTTCGGGGGTACAGGCGAACATACACCATTGGCAGGATGAATGTAGTGGAGTAGATTGGTTAGACGTAGGTAACAATGCTAAGGAATTGAAACTATGATAAAAAATAAATTCTTTTGTAGCATCATCTCCATAGCTGCTGCATCTATCATACTTCCCCAGGTAGTCACTCAACCCGCAGCTTATGCTAAAGAAACATCGGCTAGCTTAAGTAGTGATCCGATTGTTGAGCGAGCCTCTAATAATCTCAACTGTAAATATGGTGAATCTAAAGAGGTTCAGGGGCAAGACGGGCTTATTCACGAAATAGGTTGCTTTGAAATAGGCAAAACTAAATCTTCCTCAGTTCAAAAAGCCACTCGCAGTGGTCATTGGAGTCCCTATCTCTCAAAAACCGTACACTGTGGCAGTTCATACGCTCGCAATCAGGAAGTAGGATATCTCCTATACAGGGGAACCGTCCATGCTTCAGGGGAATGGGCCACCGGTAGCGACTGCGGCGGCACGGGCAGAGTTTATCGAGCCAGCATAGCGTATAAGAAAGACGGGAAAACCCTTAGCAGCGCTATGGTAACAGCAGGGCAGACTAAATCGATAACTGCATTGGATACTGTCGTTTCCGATGCTCCTCGTACGCAGTTCTACTATAACTTCATTATTGGGCCATAAAATGGTATCAAATTCTAGCATAAGAAGGCTTGCCGCCATAACGCTCATAATTGGCGGCTTATCGATATTCATGTTAACTGCCATAATATATGCATCGGTAAACTACTGGCTTCCTAGACAACTGGATATTGAAGATGCGGGTGTTCCTTACGCATACGCGGCTTTACTGTGTGGGCTTACCTCATCTTTTGCGTCTTTTTACTCCGCATATCTTTTATTTTCCAAATGGGATTCAAGAAAATTCCTATCCCTCGTCCAGATCCTGCTTGGGATACTTTCCTCAAGCGTAGTAGTTTCAAGCATTTTATTCATAATAAAAACTAATATTTTCGGACTGGAAGGCGCTGTTTGTGTTACGATAGCGATCTTCATATCACTACCCTTAATTCTGATCATCCAATTAATTAAGAATGATTTACACGCATCTGATTGACTAATACTCAGATGTGTTGAGTGTCCTCTAAAGACGTTTTCGCTAGTCGTGCATTCCAGAGATCTCGAACAGCTTGGTGAGCCTCGGTGGCTTGGCCAGTTAGATTTCCAGTCACCATAAACCAATGTGCAAGCTAATCACTGAACCATTCATGTAAACATGTTTACAACTGGTCGGCGGGAAGAACCAGCCCGCGCGAGCTTCTCCTGCATTAGTATTCAAGAATTCTGCCCAGATGGCGATAGACGAACTACGCCCTCCTCTATTTCTGAGAAGATCAAATACACCCTGACCAAAAACTTCTATGGTGCTTGGTAACCAGAAACAGGTTCTTATAAGCAGGAGATATCTCTAAACATTAACTGCCCCATAAGGGGGCAGGGGAATCGTGTATTGCTTATAGTGTGAGCCCCCTATTTGTCAGGCAACATGCCTGCTTTTCGAAGGGTCGCTATCGCCAGCGCAGGCGTGCGCTATCCCCTAGGCCCGCAGCGCGAAAGTAAGTGCGTCGGAGGCGTTATCGCCAACGACGGCGTGCAGGAAGTAATTGCCTTCGGGAGTAGCTGGGCGGTGGTTGCACTCGCCCGGCGCGGAATTTGTCTTCGACCATACGGCCTCGAAGTGGCGGGTCTGGCCAGCCTTGAATTCCTGGTTCCCGGTGATCACCGCTGGGTAGCAATCGGTATCTGCCCACATGCGGTGGTTCGTGTTCAGATCATAAACCTCGAAGCGCAGCGGGTTCTCGTCGAGATTGACCACACAGTCATGGTCAGTGGGGTTTTCCACCGACATGTAAAACGTCGGCTGGTCACCACCGGCGTAATAGGCCTTATCACTGTGCGCGGTGACGCTCAGGTCGTGCAGCTCACAGGCACCGGAGGTAGCGTGGGCTTCCTCGCCCTCTCCTGGGTACGGCGACGGGCGCTCGTCGGCAGATTTTTCTTTGTCCTCGTCACCCTTGCGGGGACGATCCGAATCCTTGGCGCCATGAGCACCCTCAATGTCCTCGGCTTCTTTCGCAGCACTGTCGTTAGCTGCGTCATCGGCATCCTTATCCGAGTCCTTGCCCGCATCACCGTCTTTTTCCTCCCGCGCTGCAGTGGCCGTCGCGGTCTGGTTAGCAGCCGAAGTATCTGCGGCCGACTGCGGATTCTCTTCACCATTGCCACCGAAGATGGCGCTAAAGATCCAGACCAGCAAAAGCACAAGCAAGAGAAGAACCGCCAGGCCAGCCATGCGGCGGCGTCGGTAAATTTCTTCCGGGAGGCGTCGTTGTGGGTGTTGAGGGGAAGTCACAGTTCCTAATTTATAACGAAACACCGCTGGGCTGGGGCAACTACCGCGCGTGTCCTACGTCATCCGGCGGGTAACCGCAGCTGCCGCGACATGCAGCTAGCCAAACGTCGGCAAGCGCCTGTTAGTGCACGCCCCCTGTTAGTGCACGCCGTTGAGCACGACCGGCTCGACTTTGCCATCACTCAGGTTATAACGCAGGCCGACGATGCCCATCGACTGGCGAATCAGCCCCTGCCCCAACCCCGGCGCGCGAGCCATCAGCTGGTACACAGTCTCGGTGATGTGCTGGCGCTCGACGTCCTCACGCGTAACAAGTCCACGCTTATTCGCCTCGGTCACCGACATCAACACGCGCTCGACGATGGTGCGCTGGAAACCGTTGGGCGCGGAACCGCCTTCGGCAAATTCCATGGTCGCGCGCACGGCCCCGCAGGATTCATGCCCCATGACCACCAGCAGGTTGACGTCGAATTTCTCGATGGCATATTCCACCGACGCAATGATCGAGCTATCAATGATTTGCCCGGCGGTTCGGATCACAAAGGCGTCGCCAAGCCCCAAGTCAAAAACCATTTCGACGGGAACCCGGGAATCCGAACACGAGAAGATGACCACGCGTGGCGACTGCCCGACACTCAACAGCGAACGGTATTCCGGATCCTGATTTGGCCGCTCAGAGCGATTAGCCATAAACCGCTCATTGCCCTCCCGCAGGGACTCCCACACGGCCTGGGGAGTCTTGGCCACATTCTGCATACTCACAGTTTCTATTTTGTCCTAAACTATCCGCGATGACGAATCATTCAGCACCCACCCCTGCTACCCCGCTTGCCGACGCTTCCGCCACCTCTGATGACACTCCTGCCACCGCTCTGTTGCCAGCGCTGCGCGGTTGGTTCGACGAGCATGGCCGCAACCTGCCCTGGCGCGCACCAGAAACCACGGCCTGGGGTGTGTTGGTCTCTGAGGTCATGAGCCAGCAAACGCCCGTCGCCCGTGTCGCACCACAGTGGCTGGAGTGGATGGATCGGTGGCCCACCCCGCAGGTTTTTGCTACCGCCAGCCAGGCAGATGTGTTGCGGGCCTGGGGCCGGTTGGGCTATCCGCGGCGGGCGTTGCGGCTGTGGGAATGCGCGCAAGCGATTGTCGAGAGGCATAATGGTGTGGTTCCGCGCGATGTGGATGAGCTGTTGGCGCTTCCCGGCATTGGGGATTACACCGCACGGGCGGTGGCGTGTTTCGCGTTTGGGGTGAACGTTCCTGTGGTGGATACCAATGTGCGCCGGGTGTATGCGCGTGCGTGGTCGGGACAGTTCTTGGCGCCGCAACCTGCGAAAAGGCAATTGGCTCAGGTGGGGGCTTTGCTTGCCGACGGCTCCGGCCCGCAAACCTCAGTGGCTTTAATGGAATTGGGCGCGCTGGTGTGCACGGCGCGTTCGCCGCGGTGTTCGGTGTGCCCGCTTCGCGCCGGGTGTTCCTGGGTGCGTGCTGGTTCGCCCACGCCGAGTGATTCAGAGATGGCGGCGCAGAAAAAGCGGGTGCAGAAATTCGCTGGCACTGACCGGCAAGTGCGCGGAAAAATCATGGCTGTGCTGCGGGAAGCTTCTGTCCCGGTGCCAAAGTCCGAGATTGATCTCGTGTGGCCGAAAGATGAACAGCGCGAGCGGGCTCTGCGATCTTTGCTTGCCGACGGTCTGGTGCGCGAGGTTACCGAGGGCGGCGAATTCGCGCTTCCGGATTAGAGCTGGGGTTATACGACAAAAGTGTGTCTGGTCGGGGCGTCGAACAGAATATGGTCCCGTTTTACAAATAGGCTCCCTGAAACCCGACTTTTTCGTTCACTATTTGCAAAACGGGACCATAGACATGATTACCGGCGATGGGGTACGCGGGTAACGAAGCAAAAAGCGGGGGGGGGATATGCGACAAAAAAGTGTGTCTGGTCGGCTTCGTTTTCGTTGTGGGGTTTATAAATGCGGCGTTTTTATCTCTTGAGCTGCGTCAACAACACCCACACGGACACACTTTTTGTCGCAGAACCCAGAGCTGCACTGCAATAACGGAAATAACGGAGCCCCGGGTGCTTACACTGGGATCTCGCCTAGAACCGACTCAAACTAGAATCAACCGAAACTAGAACCAACTAAAACTACAGATCACTCCTGTTAATCGAAGGGTGCCTATATGCAGGCGCCCCACAAAATGGGGTGCCGATAAAATAATAAGAAAGTGATTAATTCGATCTTTCCGTTTAAACTTGCCGTCATGTATTTTAAATCACCGTTTTCTAAACAAAAGAATAGTACCGGTGCCGATCGCACCACGCCCACTCGCACCGGCATGAGCAGCAGCGTCCGTAAAGGCTTCAGCTTAGCTGCCGCCAGTTTCATGGCCGCAGGACTTTTAGCTTCAGCTGGCACTTCCGCAGCATATGCCGATGAAGCAGTGACTCCTGATTCCGCCACCACCGCACCCGTGGCGTCCCCAGCTGGTCCAGCGCCAGGCACATTGCTAGACGCCACCCCTGCCCCACATTTACTCAACCTCGCCGGACCACAGCTTCCGGGAGCGGCACAGCGTATCCGCTACGCTTCTATCGACTCCAATGGTGCGCCCGTAGAGGTCACCGGCTACGTAATCGAACCCAGTAACCCATGGCGCGGCAACGGTCCCACCCCGACTGTGGTTATGGCCCCAGGCACGCGCGGCTCCGGTGACCAGTGCGCACCATCAGCAGCACCCGACCTTCTTTCCGCCCTCAACGTGCAACCCAATGCCAGCGGGCTGACCTATCTCAGCCTGAACGCTAATTACGAACTGCCGCTGCAGTATCTGGCCAATGCCACCGGCATGCGTATTATCAGCACCGACTACATGGGCATGGGCACACCCGGCCACCACACCTACGTCAATACTGAAGAAGAAGCCCACGCGGTTCTCGACGGGGCCCGCGCAGGGTTGCACGCTGCTGGCGCCCCGGCAGATTCCCCAGTCGGTTTCGCTGGGTACTCCCAAGGCGGCGGAGCCGTCGCTGCCGCTGCGGAATATCACGCTAGCTACGCACCAGAGCTCAACCTGGTGGGAACCTTTGCCGGTGCTCCACCGGCAGATCTACGCCAAGTCGTGGAATCCGTCGACGGCTCGTCCATCGTTGCCGCCCTGGGATACACCGTCAACGGTTACCTGGAACGCCACCCAGAGTTAGCGGCTTTAATCGAAGAAGAATTCAACGACGAAGGCAAGCGCTTTCTCAAAGACGCCGAAATCAGTTGCATTGCTGATGGCATGATCAACTGGGGCTTTACCAATACACGCACGCTCACCAACAGTGGTGAGTCATTCGCAGAAATCATTAACCGCCGAACTGAACTCGGCGAATTGATCGACGAGCAAAAACTTGGTACCCGTCCGTTATCTGCGCCAATGTTGGTTTCCAACTCAGATAACGACGATCTGATTCCGTATGCCCAAGCCGAGCAAATGGCACGTGATTATTGCGCACAAGGTGGCCAGGTGGAAATGAGAAGCACCCTCCTGCCGCTGGCACTTCCAGACTTCAAACCAGGCGTGAACCACACACTGCCGTTGTTTACGGATATGCCGCAGGGGCTGCACTACCTCACAGATCGTTTTAATGGTCTGGCCCCAGGAAACGATTGCGGAACGTTTTAACAGCCCTACAACTGGCTACCTAACACACAGCGTGCCAACGCGGCTTCGTGGAGATTCCGGTGGCTAGCCAACTCTAGCCAACTAGCTCATACAAAAACTGGCCTGTCCCTCATCATGAGGAGACAGGCCGGCGTCGTGTATTTATTTCTCTCAACCAGCGCCAGTATGGATAAGCGCCGGTCTAGAGATACACGCCAGGGTTTTACTGATCGCGCTGTGGCTGCGGCTGTGGCCCAGATGGGCCATCAGAGTCATCCGAACCACCATCGCCGCGCTCATCTTCCGGGCGCTCCAGCAATGCACCGGAGTTACCGGAGGTAGGTGTATCCGGGCTCAGCGTGTCTGGCTGACCATTCGGGTCACCAACGGTACCCGGCTGGTCATCTGGATTATCATCATCGGAGCCAGAGCCACCGCCGTTGTCTCCGTCGCCGCCCTTGTTGTCGGAATCAGCAGATTCATCAGCATCGTCCGAAGCAGTTGGGTTTTCTACTTCGCGAACGTCGTCTTCATCCAGTTCACCGAATTCTTCTTCCGGCAACGGCTTCGGACGTGGGCTGAAGGTGAACGTGCCCTTCTTCTTGTCTTTGTCGTCGAAATCTTCGACATCGACAGAGATAATTTCTCCGGCACCGAGCTCACCGAACAAGATCTTTTCCGACATTGGGTCTTCGATCTCACGCTGGATGGTACGACGCAATGGGCGTGCACCCAGCACAGGATCGAAACCACGACGAGCCAGCAGTTTCTTCGCGTTCTCGGACAGCTCGATATCCATGTCGCGGTCGTGCAGCTGTTTGGCAACGCGGCCAATGAGCAAATCGACCATTTCCACGATCTGGTCTTGCGTCAGCTGGTGGAACACGACGGTCTCATCAATACGGTTCAAGAACTCTGGGCGGAAGTGCTTCTTCAGCTCTTCGTCGACCTTGTTCTTCATCCGGTCGTACTGAGAATCCGGGTCGAATTCTGACTCGGAGGAAAAGCCCAAGCCAACAGCCTTGGAAATATCCGAGGTACCCAAGTTCGAGGTGAAGATCAGCACGGTGTTCTTGAAGTCCACCTCACGGCCCTGGCCATCGGTCAAACGGCCTTCTTCCAACACCTGCAGCAAGGTATTGTAGATCTCTTTGTGTGCCTTTTCGATCTCATCGAACAACACCACGGAGAACGGCTTGCGGCGAACCTTTTCGGTGAGCTGGCCGCCTTCTTCGTGTCCGACGTATCCCGGAGGGGCACCGAACAGGCGGGATGCCGTGAAGCGATCGTGGAACTCCGACATGTCGATTTGGATCAGGTCATCGTCGTTACCGAACAGGTAGTTCGCCAGCGACTTCGACAGCTCCGTTTTACCCACACCGGATGGTCCTGCGAAGATGAAGGAACCGGATGGACGGTTTGGATCCTTCAAACCTGCACGGGTACGGCGGATCGCACGGGAGACGGCCTTAACGGCTTCGTCCTGCCCGATAATGCGCTTATGCAGCTCTTCTTCCATGTTGAGCAGCCGGTTGGACTCGGCCTCGGTCATGCGGAGTGCAGGGATACCAGTCCAGTGCGACAGAACATCTGCGATCTGGTCTTCGCCGACCTCGGCGATATCTTCCAGATCGTTTTCACGCCACGCCTTTTCCTTCTCTGCACGCTCTTCATTCAGCTTGCGTTCGCTCTCGCGCAAACGTGCAGCCTTTTCGAAGTCCTGGCCATCAATGGCAGCTTCCTTGTTGCGGCGCACCTCCGCAATGCGCTCATCCACCTCACGCAAGCTATCCGGAGCAATCAGGCGCTTGATGCGCATGCGTGCACCGGCCTCATCGAGCAGATCGACGGCCTTATCTGGCAAGAAGCGGTCATTAATATAACGGTGTGCCAGCTTCGCGGCGGCTTCCAAAGCGTCGTCGGTGTAGGAAACACGGTGGTGTGCCTCGTACTTATCGCGCAGCCCCTTCAGGATCAGCACGGTGTCTTCCAGCGAAGGTTCTTCGACCTTGACCGGCTGGAAGCGACGTTCCAGAGCAGCGTCCTTTTCAATGTGCTTGCGGTATTCCTCCAGCGTGGTAGCACCGATGGTCTGTAGTTCACCGCGAGCCAGCTTCGGCTTCAGCAGCGACGCAGCATCAATAGCGCCTTCTGCGGCACCAGCACCGACCAAGTTGTGGATCTCGTCGATGAACAAAATGATATCGCCGCGCTGGTTGATCTCCTTCAGCACCTTCTTCAGGCGTTCTTCGAAATCACCACGGTAACGAGAACCAGCAATCAACGACCCCAGGTCCAGCGAATACAGCTGCTTATCTTTCAGCGTTTCCGGCACCTTACCGTTCACAATATCCAGGGCCAGGCCCTCTACGACGGCAGTCTTACCAACACCAGGCTCACCGATCAGCACTGGGTTGTTCTTCGTGCGACGTGAGAGCACTTGCATGATGCGCTCAACCTCAGAATCACGACCAACGACTGGGTCTAATTTGCCTTCTTTGGCGGCCTGGGTGAGGTTACGTCCAAACTGGTCGAGCACCAGCGAGTTGGAGCGGTCGCCTTTGCCACCGCCACCGCTTCCGGATCCGCCGCCCATCGATGGGCCAGCACCAGCGCCAGCCAGTCCGCCACCACCAGGCGCCGACGATGATCCGCTACCGGAACCATCTTGGTTGCCGCCTTCGTAACCAGACAACAACTGAATAACCTGTTGACGTACACGTGGCAGGTCAGCACCCAGCTTGGTTAATACCTGCGCGGCTACGCCTTCGCCCTCGCGGATCAGACCCAGCAACAGGAATTCCGTGCCAATGTATTTGTGCCCCATCTGTAGGCCTTCGCGCAGCGAAAGCTCCAGGACCTTCTTGGCCCGCGGAGTAAATGGGATATGTCCGCTGTGCGGCTGAGAACCTTGGCCAATGATCTCTTCGACCTCTTTGCGGACATCGTCTAAGGAGATTTCCATCGATTCCAGGGCCTTAGCAGCAACCCCTTCACCTTCGTGGATCAGACCGAGCAAGATGTGCTCGGTACCGATGTAATTGTGGTTAAGCATGCGAGCTTCTTCTTGCGCCAAAACGATGACGCGTCGAGCTCGGTCCGTAAACCGTTCAAACATGTGCTCTGAGTTCTCCCTAACCGATTTGCGTTATGTTCCACCCACCATAACGCGCAATTATCACCGCACCTTCCCGTTTTGCGAATCGATTCCCACAAATCAGGCAAATTCCCTGCATAATGGCCTGTTCGCCTGTAGCGAACGCCCCGTTGGAACGCATTCTTACAGCAAAAACGGCGTCCGGAGTGGAGGCAATCCGAACGCCGCTTGTGTTTCACGCAGCTAACAGGCTGCTAACAGGCAGCACCTAGCTGGTGGCTAACACGCACTAACAGGCCGCTAGCAGACAGCTAACAGGAACACGCCCTAGCGGCAGGCCTTTACGGCAGACCCTAGCGCGCGATGGTGACTGGCTCTTCACCCAAGCGCGCCTTTGCGACGTACTCGACTTCTTCGTCCAGCTCCGTTGCCGCACCGCGACGACGCGAGGCGTAGATAACCAGCGACAGTCCCGTCGACAAGAGTGCGAAGACCAGCAGGCCACCGAGTCCGCCCCAGAAGGTGGCGTCGTACAGACCATCAGTTGCGCGCATAAACGCATCGCGGGTGTAGCTCATTGGGTGGAAGCTGTGCAGCATCCGCAGTGGCCCCGGCGTGGTGTCCAGCGGCCAGATACCACCGAAGACGAACAGCCCCAGAGCAAACAGACCCAGCGAGAATACGCCACCGTACATGCGGCCAAACAGGATGCGCAGGAACTGGAAGGCAGCCGAACCGGTGATCGCGGTCAGCGCCAGCACACCGATGGTGACAGCCCAGTTATCCGGCGACCATCCCAGTGCCACGGAGAATCCCGCGAAAAATCCGATCACCGCGAAGTTCACCAGAGAAATCAGCCCCAGCGCACGTAGGACCGGACCCAACACGGTGTAGCTATTGGCACGCTTGCCGACGATATGTGGCAGCAGCATCGACAGCAACGCCATGGCCAGGTAGCCGAAAACGACGATCACCAGGATGGCCGCACCAGCAGTAATGTTTTTGACCGTCGGGTCAGATTCATCAGCCACAGTCTGGACTGGGTGCTGGTTGGACGCAGTGAAGTTGATCGGCACCGCGATATTCGACGCAGAATCTTCCGGTTTGGTGATATTCGGTGCCTTAGCAGCGCCTTCGGCAAGTTTGGTCGACAGCTGACTCGTACCGTCTTTCAGGCGGGTCATGCCGTCCATCAGCTGGCCACCACCGTCGTTGAGCTGCGTGGTTCCGTCTTTCAGACGCCCCACACCGTCAGTCAACTCGCCGGTACCCGCGTTCAGGCGGGTCGCGCCATTATCCAACTGGCTCGCACCATCTGCTAGGCGGCTAACACCACCGTTGAGCTGGTTGATTCCGTCATTCAACCGATGAGCACCGTCTTGCAGGCGAATCACGCCAGACCGGTACGGGGCATTCGGATCAGCCAAGTTGTAATGCAGCTGGCCGGTGCCTTCCCGCAAACGGTTGAGCTGGTTGACCATATTCTGTTGATTCGCAGGATCCAGTCGGTTCACAATCCCCGCCAGTTTTTCAGCTTCGGCGTGCGCGCCAAAGGTGTGCAGCAAGTCGATAATCGGTTGCATATCCGGCAACGCGCCCTGCACCTGCTCCAGCAGCGGCAACAGCATGCCGGTCAATTGGTTTACACCGGCATCGATCTGGCCAGCACCGTCGGCAAGCTGATCAGTACCATTAAGCAGCTGGTCCGTACCGTTAGCCAGCTGGGTGGATCCATCCTGCAGGCGAGCTGCGCCATTGCTCAGTTCGCCGACGCCGTTGCGCAGGCGCGTCGTACCAGCTTTCAAGTCTGAGGTTCCCTGGTGCAAGCGTCCGGCACCATCTTGCAGGTCAGAAGCCCCCTTATCCAACCGCGATATTCCATCGACTGCGCGCGTACCGCCATCCTTTAGCTGACCAGCACCTTCATCCAAACGGCCTGCACCCTCGGCGGCTTGATTCAGCCCGTCACCCATGCGATCAAGACCAGCGATAACCTTGTCGGCATATTTCTTGGAAATCGCATTGGCAACGTTGCTTTGCACCTGCGGGATCAAACTATTGGTGATCACCGCACCGTTGGTGCCGTAGAAGTCGTTTTCCGCGAAGTGGATATTCGGCTGTCTCGGGTTATCGCTGATGATCGTGACCGCGTCATCAGAAAAATCTTTCGGAATCGTGACCACGAATAGATAATCACCTCGGGTTAGCCCCTTATCACCCTGCTCTTTGTCGACTTCCGAGAAATTCAGATACTCGGTTTCCAACAAACCTTCGACGACCTGATTACCGTAATTAATGTATTCGCCGTCGCGCTCGACGCCTTCGTCTTCATTAACCACAGCCAATGAAACATCGCGCAGGTATTTCGATGGGTCCCACATCGCCCACATGAACGTCGCCGCACCCGCCAACGGCAGCACGAGTGTGAGCACCACCAGGATGCGTGGGATCGTCGATTTCGGGCGCCAATCGAGCAGCTTGTGCCACAGGTTTTTGTTCTGTGCAGCGTGTACGCCCGACTGCGCACCCGTGCCAGCCGACGTGGCTGCGCTATGCGCCGTGCTGTTCGCAGCGTTGTTCGCAGCGCTACCCGCAGTGTTATCAGCAGTGCTCACGAGAAGACACCTCCACTAAATGTCTATGAGAGTGCAGTACCCCCGCTAGCACCACTGCGAGATTCCACGCCGGTGTTGTGCTTGGAGGCTGACTCAAAATTGCTTGGAAAACAAAAAATAATCGCTCGCAAGACCGAAATTCCACGAGTCTTTATTAGTATAGTTTCCCTAGCAAATTCGTTTGGATTTTATAAGCCATCACACAGAGTTTTTGGGTTTGTGATGTGAAACACCACAGTATATGATGATTAACTATTTGGCTAATCAACGCAGAAAAAACACCCACCCCACTCCGGGTGCATCCCGGCGGGAATGGGTGTTATCTAATGCGCAAGCTCAGCGCGATGAGCTACATCTATGGTGTAGCGATATAGCGGGTATCCAGGTACTCGTTAATACCTTCGGCACCACCCTCACGGCCAAAGCCAGATTCCTTGATACCGCCGAACGGTGCGGCAACATCAGAAACACCGCCACGGTTGATGGCCACCATGCCAGCATTTAACTCATGTGCCAGACGCTCAGCGGTGTGCACGTTTTCGCTATAGCCATAAGCCGCCAAGCCCACCGAGGTGTTATTCGCAGCAGCAATAGCATCGTCCAAGTCAGAGTACGTGGTGATAGCCACAACTGGTCCGAAAATTTCCTCGTGCAAGATAGCCGCGCCAGCCGGGATATCGGACAACACGGTGGCTGGGTAGAAATAACCTTCGCCTCCTGGCATTTCACCGCCGGTGTGCACGGTGGCACCGGCCTTGCGGGCTTCATCAACCAGTTCAGCGATACCGTCGCGCTGCGCCGTAGTAATCATTGGGCCCAAACCGACGCCCTCATTCAGGCCATGACCGGTGCTCACCTGCGCCAGCTTCTGCGTAATACGACGGGTAAACTCTTCTGCCACATCCTCGTGCACAATGAAGCGGTTAGCCGAAACACAAGCCTGTCCACCATTGCGCATCTTCGCGGCATACGCGCACTCCAGCACGCTATCCAGGTCTGCATCCTTATGGACAACAAACGGTGCGTTGCCTCCCAATTCCATGGAGGTACGCTGCAGATTCTTCGCCGACTGCTCAACTAAAATCTTGCCGACGCCGGTGGAACCAGTAAAGGTGATCTTACGCAAGCGGGCATCCGCCATCAGTTCGCTAGACATCGCGGACGACTTCTGCGTCGGCACGATAGAGATCACGCCAGAAGGCACATTGTGCTTCGCGAATACCTCCGAGATGACCTCACCGAGCAGCAACATGGTCAGCGGGGTTTCCTTGGCAGGCTTAACGATCATGGTGCAGCCCGCTGCCAGAGCAGGAGCAATCTTGCGGGTAGCCATGGCAAACGGGAAGTTCCACGGGGTCACAGCCAAGCATGGGCCGACTGGGGTGTGGGTAACGCGAATGGTGCCAGCACCCGATGGCGAAGCGCCGTAGTGGCCGTCAATGCGCACCGCTTCTTCCGCGAACCACCGTAGGTATTCCGAGCCGTAGCCGACCTCGCCTTTCGCCTCTGCGAAAGTCTTACCCATCTCCAGGGTCATTACCGTGGCGAAATCGTCGGCACGATCCTGCACGGCGTGGTAAATATCCATCAACACATCCGCGCGCTGACGGGCAGTGAAATCCTTAGCCCACGTGTCCTGGACGCCGTCGGCAAGATCCAAAGCCTTCATCCACTGCGAGGAATCCGCATTAGAGACCTGCGTTAAAACCTTGCCGGTGGCTGGGTCTTCCACGTCGAAATTAGCGCCGCCGACGCCGTCGACCTGCTCGTTTCCCAACCAAATCTTGGTGGGAAGGTTATTAATCAATTCAGTATATGGTGCGTAATCGAAACTCATACTCACACTCTACGCGCGAATCTGGGTATGAGTTTCGTTACGCAACAGTTGCTTGTGGCCGACGCATAAAAAATGTGATGGGAATGATCGCCGTGACCATCAGTGCAGCGACCACGAAGGCCGCACGCACCCCATCCGAGGTCGCGGCTGCCTCGGCCAATCCTGCAGCTAGCCCCGAATCCGTGCCGCGGGTCAAAATCACCATCAACAATGCGGTACCAGCGGCAGCTGCCAGTTGCTGCAACGTCGTCAAGATCGCCGAACCATGGCTATAGAGTTCACCGGTCAATGAGCTTAAAGCGGTGGTCATCATCGGCGTCATCAGCAGACCAAACCCGAAGGCGAAAATCACATGGAAGGTAACCAAGTGCCAGACCTGCGTCTCAGTACCGATGGTGGTAAACAGCCACGTACCAGCGGCCATCAAAAAAGCGCCCGGAATCATGATCGGTTTCGGGCCCACCGAATCATAAACACGTCCGATGATCGGCGACATCACCGCTTGGATCACCCCACCCGGAAGTACGATCAAACCGGCGGTACGCGCACCATCACCCAGTCCGTTTTGTACAAAAAGTGGCAGCATAGTCACGGTGCCGATCAGAACGGCAAAGGAGAATAGCGCGATCACCACCGCCAGGGAGAAATTGCGGATCTTAAAGGGTCGCAAATCCAATAAAGCCTGGCCCTTTTTACCCAGCCGCACCTGGCGCAAGGCAAAAACCACCAACGCGATAACCGCAATGACCAGCAAACCAACCAGCATGCCAACGTTATCGCCGCTATCCAGCGCAACTTCTAACGACGACAGGGAATAAACTGTGCCGCCGAACGCCACCACCGATAATGCAACAGACAACAGATCAATCGGCTGCGTCGAGTTCTCACCGACGTTAGAAAGCAGCTTTGCCCCCAACAACAACACACCAACCAACAACGGCAGCATGCACAGAAAAATCGCGTGCCAGGTAAACGCCTCCAAGATGACACCACCGACGGTTGGGCCAGTCGCTGGGGCGACCGCGATCACAACACCGATAAAGCCCATCACGGTTCCACGGCGCTCCAGGGGCACCATCTGCAACATCACCGTCATCAGCAGCGGAATGATCAACGCAGTCCCTGCAGCCTGCACGATGCGGCCCAGCAGCAACACCACAAACGCCGGTGCCACAGCGCCCATGATGGTGCCGACGATGAACAGCCCCACCGAGGAAAAGAAAATTTGCCGGGTGCTAAAACGCTGAATTAAAAACCCCGTGGTGGGAATAATCACGGCCATGGTGAGCATGAAAACCGTGATCAACCACTGCGCACTGGCCGCGTTAATACCAAAATCCCGCATGACCGCAGGCAGCGCAACCGACAGTGAGGTCTCATTCAAAATCATCACCGTCGCAGCCGCCACCAACGTAGCCAACACGGCAACGACGTCCGACGGGATCTTTTCCGGTTGCGCATTAACTCGGTTTTCACTCATATCGTTGCGGACCTCGATCCCTCCGAACCAGTATTATTTTTCGTTTAGCTTTGTTCCGGTTTCACGATCGGGAACAACACGGTCTCGCGAATGCCCAGCCCAGTCAGGGCCATTAACAGGCGGTCAATGCCCATGCCGGTGCCAGCTGTTGGTGGCATGCCTTGTTCCATGGCAGCCAGGAATTCCTCATCCAGCACCATGGCTTCGTCGTCACCGCCAGCGGCCAAACGCGCTTGGTCTTCGAAACGCTCGCGCTGGATCACCGGATCGATCAACTCGGAATAGCCAGTTGCCAACTCGAACCCGCGCACATACAGGTCCCATTTTTCCGTCACGCGTGGCTTCGAGCGGTGATCACGGGTCAGCGGTGAGGTCTCCACCGGGAAGTCCTTGACAAAGATCGGCCCATCCAGCTGATCTTCACACAACAACTCCCAGATTTCTTCCACCAGCTTGCCGTGCTGCCAGCCACCATCCTTCGGAACCTTCAATCCGATGGCATCGGCAATACCCAGCAGCTCGTCGACGGTGGAATCAACCGTGACCTCCGGCTGATCCGGGAATTTGCGGGCCAAAGCCTCATTCAACGACGGGTACATCTCGATTTCCGGCCATTCGCCGGAGAAATCATACTCGGTGCCGTCGGCAAGCGTAACTACCTGCGAACCGAAAACTTCCTCGGCGATGTACTGCACGGCCTCACGGATCATCCGCGCGCCCGTGTTGTAATCGCCCCAGGCCTGGTAGGTCTCCAACATCGCGAATTCCGGTGAGTGCGAGCGGTCAATGCCCTCATTGCGGAAGTTGCGGTTGATTTCAAAAACTCGATCAATGCCACCAACGACAGCGCGCTTCAAAAACAGCTCCGGCGCAATACGCAAGTAAAGGTCCAGATCCAGCGCATTCGAGTGGGTGACGAACGGGCGCGCGGCAGCACCACCATGGATGGTCTGCAGCATTGGGGTTTCGATCTCGACGAAATCTTCGCCTTCCAAATAATTGCGCAGCGCACGGATCACCTTGATGCGGGTCATCGCATTCTCACGGGCTTCCTTACGCACGATCAAATCGTTATAGCGCTGCCGCACGCGAGTATCTTCCGCCATCTCCGCAAACGACACCGGCAGCGGGCGGATCGACTTCGACGCCATCTGCCAGGAGTTCACGAACACGGACAGCTCGCCACGCCGGGAAGAAATAACCTTGCCCTGCACGGCGACGAAATCACCCATGTCGACGTCGGCTTTCCACTGATCCAGCGCTTCCTTTCCGACTTCCGCCAATGACAACATCGCCTGCACCTGGGTGCCATCACCATCTTGCAGGGTCGCGAAACACAACTTTCCGGTATCGCGTTTAAACAGCAACCGCCCCGCGATAGCCACCTCATCGCCGGAATCTCCGCCTGGCTGGATATAGGTCACGCCATTCTCACGGGTCACCAATTGTTCCGGCTCGGGTTGCGCAGCGCCGGCAGTATCGGCAGTGTCTTCTGGTTTCACCACGACATAAGCCTTGCGCAGCTCGGCAAGGCTCATCGTGCGTGTGACTTCAACCGGGTAGGCCTGGTCACCACGGTCAAGCAAACGCTGGCGCTTTTCCCGCCGGATACGCAACTGTTCCGGCAGGCTATCAGGGGCATCGGGGGAATTTTTCTGCTGACTCACCCGGCCCAGGGTAGTCGAAAACCACGAGAAACGATAAGCGTGCCCGCGCGTGATTCGCAGCATTTATTCAGGCACTGCTAGGCATCTAGCAGCCCGATAGCGGGTTTTTTCGCCCCACGTGCAACAATATTTGTGATACGTCACACCGAACTCACCGACCGTGATACTCGGAACAGACACGCAGGACTTTAGCGCCAGGCAGGAGGCTTAAGCGGTGAACTCATTGTATTTAGCAGTCATCGGGATCGCGATGATCATCGGTGGATACCTCATCTACTCAAAATTTCTCGGTAAAAGTATCTTCCAACTCTCCGAGCGCTACACCACGCCAGCGCATGCCATGAACGATGGCGTGGACTACGTGCCAACAAACAAATTCGTACTCTGGGGCCACCACTTCACCTCCGTTGCAGGTGCAGCCCCCATCGTCGGCCCCGCCGTTGCCATCATCTGGGGTTGGCTACCGGCTTTCCTGTGGGTCACCCTTGGCACCATCTTCATCGCCGGCATGCACGACATGGGCATTTTGTGGGCCTCGCAGCGCCACCGCGGTCAATCCATCGGTACTCTATCCGGCCGATACATCGGCAAACGCGGACGCAACTTGTTCCTGGTGGTCATCTTCTTGCTGCTGCTGATGGTCGTGGCCGCATTCGCCGTGGTTATCTCCAACCTGCTCATCGCCAATCCGTCGGCAGTCATCCCAACCTGGGGTGCCATCGTCGTTGCGCTGCTCATCGGCCAGGCCGTCTACCGTTTGCAATGGAATCTGCCGATCGTCTCCATCGTCGGCGTGATCGCCCTGTACACACTGGTATTGATCGGCGACCGCTTCCCCATCGCACTACCGGACACCGTCTGGGGCATCCCAGCCAACGGTGTGTGGATCATCCTGCTGTTTATCTACGCCGCCATCGCCTCACTGTTGCCGGTGTGGGTATTGCTGCAGCCACGCGACTACATCAACGGGCTACAGCTGTTTATCGCTCTGGGTATTCTCTACGGCTCCATGCTGCTTTCCGCACCCACCGTCGTCGCCCCGACGCTCAACAGCAACCTGCCCGACAGCACCCCATCGATGTGGCCACTTTTGTTCGTCACCATCGCCTGCGGCGCAATTTCCGGTTTCCACGGCATGGTCTCCTCCGGTACCTCATCTAAGCAGCTGGAAAAAGAAACCGACTCCCGCTTCGTCGGCTACTTCGGCGCCGTCGGCGAGGGCCTGCTAGCACTCGGCACCATCATCGCGGTCTCTGCTGGTTTCCAAACCCTGGCCGAGTGGGAAGAAATCTATAGCGCATTCAACGAAGGCGGAATTAATGCCTTCGTCGAGGGCGGCAGCAACATCGTCAACGCTGGCCTGGGCATCCCCGCTGGTATCTCCACCACGATCTTGGCGACGATGGCTGTGCTGTTCGCCGCTACCACCATGGACACCGGTGTTCGTCTGCAACGCATGGTGGTACAGGAAATCGCCGAGGTTGCCGGTGTGCGTTTGCGGGCATTCTCCTCGACCATCATCGCGGTAGGAATTGCGCTGGTCCTGACCTTCTCCGCGGGTTCCGACGGCTCCGGCGGCATGACACTGTGGCCACTGTTCGGTACCACGAACCAAATCATGGCAGCCCTATCGCTGTCGATCATCGCGATCATCCTGGCGCACCTACGCCGCCCATCCTGGATGGTGATCATCCCGGGCACCTTCGTCATGGTTGCCTCACTGTGGGCCGCGGTTTCCCAGCTGGGCACATTCATCTCCGATGGCAACTGGCTGCTGGTAGTCATCGACGCGGTCATCCTGGTCTGTGCAGTCTGGGTGGTTATCGAAGCCACCGCTGCTTACCGACGCGCGCACAACACACCAAAGGTGGTCTGGAGCGACGACGACACCGACGCCCCCTTGCCACAGGCACAAGCCATCAAACGCGGGAAATAATCGGGGCCAGAAGCACGCGTGATGTCTATCGTCGACAAGCTGAAAGCCTTCGGCCAGGGCTTAAACGAGTACTACTGCGCGCCGTACCGGGCCACGTTTGCGCGCGCACAACAGGAAGAAGATGACCTGTTCCAGCTGTTGGTGATGTCCGAAGCCCTGGGCATACCCAACCCGGCAAGCTTTTATACGCTGGAATTATTGCCCATCATCTACGAGGATTTCCATGCCTGGCACCGGCGCATGGGGATGCTGCGCTCGCCTTTGGAGGAAATCCAATGCTGCTAGATCAGATTAGAGCGCTTGCCGACGGCGGCGCTGGCGGTGCTGGTGCGCCTGGTTCGTCTGGCGGTGCTCGTTCGTCTGGCGGTGCTGGCCCGGCTCACAGCACCGAGCCCCGCATCGTGTTTTTCGGCGGCAAAGGCGGCGTCGGCAAGTCCACCATTGCCTCGGCTGTGGCCCTTGGCCTGGCAGAAGCCGGTTATTCCGTGCAACTGGTGTCCACCGATCCTGCGCACAACCTGGGACATATGTGGGAACAAACCGTCGGCGCGAAGGGTGTGGCCGTGAAGGCGAGTGCCAACTTGCAGCTACTGGAATTGGATCCGGCGGCAACCACGAAGGCGCATATCTCGCAGGTGGAAAAGACCATGCGGCGGATGATGCCAGAGCGCCTGCACGGCGAGGTAACCAAGCACTTGGACTTGGCGCGTAACTCGCCGGGCACGCACGAGGCCGCGATGGTGGAAGCAATCGCGCAGGTAGTGGAAGATTCGCACCACGATTTCATCATTGTCGATACTGCACCATCCGGGCATACCTCGCGGCTGCTAGCCGTACCGGAATTGATGAATGCTTGGACCCAAGGGTTGATGAATCGGCGGGATAAATCCGAACGCTTCTCAGAACTGATCCGCGGGATGGACCCGAACCACACCGCTAAAGACGGTGTGGACCGCCGCAACCAGGAGTTACGCTCCATTTTGCACAAACGTCAGCAGCGGTTTGCCCGGCTGCGGGATGCTCTGCAGCAACAATCAGTGTTTTATTTAGTGCTTACCGCAGAAAAAGTGCCGGTGCTAGAAACCGCGGAGTTGCACGCGGAGTTGCGGAAAACCGGGATTAGCGTCGGGGGTGCCGTGGTCAACCGGCGCTCACCAGCAGATCAGGGCGAGTTTTTGGCAAATCGACGTCGCCTGGAAGATGCCGCGCTGGAAGATCTACACCGCCGCTTGCCGCAGGTGGACGTGACGGAAGTGCCGCTGCTGGATTCGGAGGTCGGCACACCGGCAGCATTGGCGGAAATCGCCGCGTACCTGGGACGCGGCTAGCTAGCTAGTTATCCCCGTCCAGGTTACGGAAGCCAATCCCGACGGGCACGCCCACGTTATCGACCAGATGCACCCCACCGAAAGTAGCCGCCATCAACAAACGGGCATCGCCTTCTTCCGGCGCCGGACCAAAATCACGGGCGCGTAACTCTAAATAATCCGGCTGCACCCCGGCGGCCCTCAACACGTCCGCTGCGGTGCTGAGCACGGCTTCTTTGCCCCGCTCGGCCACATGTGCACCGGCAGTCAGCGCGGCTGATAATGCCAGGGCCTTCTCACGATCGGTTTCCGGAATAGCAGTATTGCGCAGACTCATCGCCAGCCCATCCGGCATGCGCACCGTCGGCACGCCCTGCACTTTCACGTCCAGATGCAGGTCAGTGATTGCCTGCTGCAAGCGCAGGAGCAGCTCGTAATCCTTTTCCCCAGCGATGATGGTCTCTGGGGCCACCGCATGCAGCAAGCTCAGGTGCGTGGTTAGGGCTTGTGCCAGTTGCGCGCTATCTTCCAGACCGTCCGGCGGGGTGATCTGCGTGCGCAGGCCTTGCGGCCACAGGCTCTCGGTATGGCCTGGGGTCCGGGTATACGGAACGACGGCGTCGACTTCTGCCTCGCGGAGAATCTCCATGATCTCCGGGCGCAATTCGTCGACAAGTTCCACGGCTACCACCGCAACGCCGCGCTGTTTCGCCGTACGCAGCAAAACCCGGTGGCCAGCGTGAATATCAGAGCCTAGTACCACCAGCTGTAGTGATTCACCGGTTGTGCGCATGACACGCGAAAACCTCGCGATATCCGCGAGGTGAAAAAGCGTGGCTTGCCCGAAAGCAAAACTCATGAATGATCTACCTGTCGTGAGATAGGAGGTGTACGTGGTTGCTGTACATGATTGCTGTACGTGGTTGGCGCGCTATCGAAACTGCCTATTTCTGGGTTCGTTTCAGCAGCTCGGCGACGGAGATGCCTTCGGTGTTTTCATCACGACGACGACGATGCGGGCGCGCTTCGGCATCATCCTGGTGGGCACCAGCAGCCGGTTGGGGCTGCTGCGTCGTGGTTTTAGCAGGAGCCGAATCCCAGCGCACTGCATGGAAGCGGGAAGTGTCAAAAGTAGGATCCGTGCTACGGCCAGTATCCTGGCCTGCGGCCTGGCCCGCCCCAGACTTCCGTGCTTGATTCTGCTGGGCGGAATCGGATTTAGCGGAGTCGGATGTGGCAGCATCCGATTTGGCGGCGTTGGTTTTGGTGGCGCCAGTGCCGGTTTTTGCAGCACCAGATTTTACAGCGCCGGTGTTGGCAGCCTGTGATGTCTCGGCAGCTGGTTTCCTGTTATCAGGTGTCGCGGTGGTGGGCTTAGCGGCAGCTGGTTTCGTGGCTTTCTGTGTCGCAGTCTGCGGCTGCTGCGGCTGCCTCGGCTCTTCAGACTCCCGCTGTCGCTGTTCTTGTTCGCGCTCACTGATCAACGCAGACAATGGGTTCGGCTGCGGCTGGCTCGGTTGACTGCCCAACTTGCCCGCGATCGCATCCCGGCTCGGAGCACCAGAACTGGCACCGAATCCAGCAGAAAGACCAGCGTAATCAGCGTGCTCGGCGTGTTGCTCCAACTCCCGGATCCGCCGCGCCTCAGCCTGCAGCGCGGCTGGCTCGTAACCGAATTCGCGATCCTGCAATTCCTCCAGGTGTGTGCGGATCACCGACAGCTCCGCACGGATCGACTCCCACATTTGTTCAAAACGCTCAGGATCAATGCCATTGCCGCCGGCGTCGGCAAGCGATTGTGGCGCCGAGACTCCTGTACCTGCAGACTGAGCCCGGGCGGATTCCTGCTGCTGGCGGACGAAGCGCTCGTGGTCTGCCACCCGCTGCTCAGCACTCTGCGCTTGCCGACGATAACGGGTGACCAGGAAAAAACCAATAACTGCCGACCACAACGACGCCAACAGCGCCAGGCGCAACGCTACCTCCGAATTCGACAACAGCATCACCACCGTCGCGACAACTGCCAGCACGATCAGCACGATCACGCCAACTTGACCGCGATCAACCTGGTTGCTGGACCGCTGGCCACGACTATCCCAGTCGCTCACTTCCCGGTCACTAGCGTCACGATCACTATCGTCCCGGTCACTAGCGCCTTGGCCACGGTAGTCGGTGTGCGAAGTCTTCTCCTGCTCCATGGGCATCACTTTAGCTAAAAACTCGCTTCCGGTGGCATTGGGTATTGGCACGCTCGTTCTAGATAGACACCTGCCGCAGCCAACGCCACCCCGCCCAAGGCGGCAGCGGCCACCGCTGGCAGATCTTCACGCGCGGCAACTAACTCACTGGCTTTCGGGATCACATAGCTAGCAATTCCGGCATATCCCCCACCTAAAATTGCCCCCGTCCACGCTGCAGCCTGGCCAAACACCAGGTAACGCGCGGCCGTCAATGGGTCGAGTTGGCTGCGGTCCATGCCGATGCTGTGATCATCACGGGAATTGACCACGCGACGCCCCAGCACGACGCACACGAGCGCCATCGCATATAGCGCCACCGATACCAGCACGGGCACCGTCGGCATGCGGCCGTAGAGCTGCCAGGCGATAATCGCGGTACAGGCTGCGGCAAATAACCCGGTGGCGACCAACCAGGGAATCGAGGTGGCTTTCATCGTGTGATCACCGGAAACTTTCTCCGCGGGTGATTCCCGCTTTCTCGTCGTCGCTAAGTTCATCCAACAGCTCTGCGACACGCTGCCCACCGAGCACCGCATCCGGGTTGATCTCCAGCCACGGCTGCAACACGAACGCACGCTGGTGGGCGTGCGGGTGCGGCAGGCGAAGTTCTTCGGTATCAGAGGTGATTTCGCTAGCAGAGGTGATTTCGCTAGCATCAGCGTCCCACGCCGCGACGATATCAACATCCAGGGTGCGCGGCCCCCACTTGTGCACGCGCACGCGCCCGGCGGCGTTTTCCAGTTCCTGGCCGCGGTGCAATAGTTCCAACGGGCTGTGCTCCACCTCTACTAGCAAGATGGCGTTCAAAAAATCGGGCTGATCCTTGACTCCCCACGCCGGGGTGCGGTAAATGGACGACGCCGCGCGCAACTGACCCACCCCAGCAAAATCGCGGTAGACGGAATCCAGCAGTTCACGGGAATCGTCCATATTGGAGCCAATGGATAAAACTGCGGTGATGCTCATCGGCGCCTCCGTGCAACCACAGCAACGTCCTGGAACGGCAGCGGGATCGGTGCAGACGGTTTGTGCACGGTGACCTCGATGGATGCCAATTGTTCATAGGTGGCCAGCGCTTGGTTTGCGATGCGGTTGGCGACGGCTTCAATCAGATCTTCCGGCTCGCCGGTCATAATATCGTGCGCTAACTGTGCCAGCTCGGCGTAATTAACGGTATCGTCCAGCCGTTTCGCCTGCGAAAAATCTAACCAACACGTGAGGTCCACGTAAAAGGTTTGGCCGTGCCGACGCTCTTCTTCCAGCACACCGTGGTAGCCGTAGCATTCCACGCCTTTCAGTTCGATCCGGTCCATCCAGTGCTGCCTTCCTTGCCGTGAGTTTGCTGGTTGTTGCTTGCCGACGCCCACCTACCGCGAGCTATGCTTGGCTTCCACCAGTCTGCCAGGCGTGTGCAACGTCGACGGAATCGCGCGAGACCGCAACCTCGTGCACACGCACCGCCCACGCGCCCGCCTGTGCAGAAAGCGCGGTCACTGCTGCCGTGGCTGGGTCGGCCAATTGCGGGCCAGATTCCAGCCCCCGCGCCCCACGGATTGCCGCTAAGAAACGCTTGCGCGAAGCCCCCACCAGGATCGGAAAGCGGCCTTCGGTGAAACTACGCAACGCATGCAGCAAAGCCCAGTTGTCTTGCGCGGATTTCGCAAAACCCAACCCCGGATCCAGCGCAATATTGTGCTCTGCCACCCCGGCAGCCAAGGCATTGTCGACAAGCTGGTCCAGGCTCGCGTGTACATCTGCCACCACGTCGCCGTCGTGTTCACCACTGGCATCGCCAAATTGCAGGGTTTGCCAGTGCATCAGGCACACCGGAAGCCCGGATGCTGCCATCACGCGGTACATGTGCGGGTCTGCCATGCCACCAGAGACATCATTGATCATGGAGACGCCAGCTTCCACGGCGGCTTCTGCGGTGGACGCTCGCATGGTATCGATCGAGGTCCCGATGCCCGCGGCAGCAAGTTCCCGGATCACCGGGGTGATGCGTTGTTTTTCTTGCTCCGGATCCACCCGCGTAGCCCCCGGGCGGGTGGATTCGCCACCGACGTCGATAATGTCCGCACCCTGGTGGATCAGCCGGTGAGCGTGCGCAACGGCGCGGTCGACGGTGGTGAATTGTCCACCATCGGAAAAAGAATCATCGGTGACGTTCACGATGCCGATTACTTGGCAGCGCGCCCGTCGTGCCGCCTCGGAAGAATCCGGCAACACCAGCGCGGGTGGGCGCAGCGGTGAGTCGTGGAAGAACTCGTGCGAGATATCCGACGTATCCATTCTGGCTGCTTAGCTCCTGATAAGGCTCATGACTTCTGCGCGGGACGAGGCATTCACCCGGAAACCACCACGCACTGCGGAAGTCGTCGTCACGGCACCCGGTTTCCGGATTCCGCGCATCGCCATGCACAGGTGTTCGCATTCGATGACGACGATCACCGATTGCGCCTGCAACTTGTTCATCAGCGCATCGGCAATCTGGCTGGTCAGCCGTTCCTGGACCTGCGGGCGTTTAGCATATAAATCCGCCAGACGCGCCAGCTTGGACAAACCAGTCACATCGCCGTTGCGACCTGGGATATAACCAATATGCACGCTGCCGAAAAACGGCACCAAGTGGTGTTCGCAGGTGGAGTAAATCGGGATATCGCGCACCAGCACCAGTTCTTGGTGGTCTTCCGAAAACGTCCGTTCCAACACCGCAGTAGGGTCTTCGTGCAGGCCAGCGAACGATTCCTTGTAGGCACGGGCCACACGGGCCGGGGTATCGCGCAGACCTTCGCGATCCGGATCCTCGCCGACGGCGAATAACAGTTCCCGGACCGCAGCTTCGGCGCGTTGTTGATCAAAACTGCCGACGTTGCCTGTGCTCTCAGCGTTAGTCATCTTTGTTTTCCCTACCCTGCTCGCTGTTATTCTGCACGCCGTCGTTATGCTGCACGCCGTCTTCACCGGACTCGTCACCCTGATCCTCGCCCGGTTTCTCGCCCGAGGCATCTTTGCGGTGCTTTCCGGTCTGCTCGGCGTCCTCCAGCTTCGGCAGCCCGGTCACGCCCACGGCGTTGTTTTCCCCGAAGATCAATCCGATCTCACCTTCCTCCACAGCATGTTCACCAGAGGTTTCTCCCTTCTGCCCACCGTTCGGAGCCTCCTTCTGCGCCTGTTTCAGGGCTGCTTGCCGACGCTCACGAGCCAGCAACGACGCCTCCAGCAACGACAAACGCTTCGGCGGTTCCTCGCCACGCTCTTTCGCCAACTCCGTTGGGGTTTTCACCGGCTCGAAACCAATCTGCTGCGGGAAACGCACGTCGGTATCAAAAATATCTACGCGCTGCGGATCAATCCCGTCGAAGATGGCTTCCAAATCTGGCCGCCGCAGGGTTTCTTTCTCCAGCAATTTCAGTGCGAGTTTATCCAGGTAATCGCGGTGCTCACCCAAAATCGAATAGGCCTTGCGGTGCGCACTATCCAGCAGGAACTGCAGCTCCTGGTCGATGGTGTGCGCAATCTGCTCGGAATAGCCCGAGGTGCCACCGCCACCGCGGCCGGAGAATGGATCGCCTTGTTCTTGGCCGTATTTCACGGTGCCCAGTGCCGGCGAAAAACCGTATTCGGTAACCATCGCGCGCGCGATCTTGGTGGCTTGTTCAATATCGCTCGACGCGCCCGTCGTCGGCGTGCCAAACACGAGTTCTTCTGCAGCGCGCCCACCCATGGCAAAGACCAACTGGGCGAACATTTCCTCGCGGTTGTACATGCCTTTGTCGTCTTCTTGGGCCGTCATCGCGTGCCCACCGGTGCGGCCGCGGGCCAGGATGGTCACCTTGTACACGCGCTCAATATCGCGCAAGGCCCAGGCCGCCAGGGTGTGACCGCCTTCGTGGTAAGCAGTGATCTTCTTTTCTTGTTCGGAAATCACCTTGGACGAACGACGCGGGCCACCCACGACGCGGTCGGTGGCTTCTTCCAATGCGTCGGCAGTAATCACGTTACCGGCGATACGCGCGGTCAACAGCGCGGCTTCGTTGAGCACGTTGGCCAGATCCGCACCGGACATGCCCGCAGTGCGCTTGGCCAGCTGCGTCACATCAACGTGCTTGGCCAGCGGCTTGCCCTCGGAATGCACGCGCAAGATCGCCTCGCGGCCCTTCAGATCCGGCGGGGTCACCGGGATCTGGCGGTCGAAGCGCCCCGGACGCAGCAGCGCCGGGTCCAAGATATCCGGACGGTTGGTGGCAGCAATCAAGATCACGCCTTCGCGGTCACCGAAACCATCCATTTCCACCAGCATCTGGTTCAGGGTTTGCTCACGCTCATCATGTCCGCCGCCGGTACCGGAACCACGCTGGCGCCCCACGGCATCGATCTCATCAATAAAGATGATGCACGGCGAGTTTTCCTTGGCGGTTTTAAACAGATCACGAACACGGGAAGCACCCACGCCGACGAACATCTCGACGAAATCCGAACCCGAGATCGTATAAAACGGCACCCCTGCCTCACCGGCAACAGCGCGCGCCAGCAAGGTTTTACCGGTGCCCGGTGGGCCGTACAGCAACACACCACGCGGGATCTTCGCACCCAATTCGTGGTAGCGGGTGGGATCTTCCAAGAAATCTTTGATCTCGTGCAGCTCGTCGACGGCTTCGTCGGCGCCCGCCACATCCTGGAAAGTGTTGGTGGGCATATCCTTGGTGAGCTCTTTGGCTTTGTTGCCGCCGATACCCAGCATGCTGCCTTTTTGCATCCGGGTGAGGAAGAAAAACAGCAGACCAAACAGCAGTAGCATCGGCAACATGAACGACAGCATGCTCATCAAGAAGCTGTCGCTGGTGACGTTCGTGTCATACTCGTCGACGTTGCCGTCTTGCACCGCGTTAAAAACTTCCGGGGCCGAGCGCGCTGGGTATTGCGTAATCACGGAATCGACGTCTTCTTGCTCGTCGACGGTGATCGGCTCACGCAGCTCCAAGCGTAGCGTTTGCTCGCGGTCATCGATTTGCGCCTTGTCGACGTTTTCTTCCTGCAGTTGCTCCAGCGCAAGCGAGGTTTCTACGTCGAGGAAGTGGCGGGTGTCGTCGCTCAACCGGGTGACGGTGAACAACAGCATCAAAAGCACGGCGGCGCCGGCTCCGATTTGAATAATGCGTTTGTTTTTCATGAATCCTAATTACGAGCAGTACATATTTATACGCTGTGCACGTGTTGTCCGCAGTGCGTGTGTTCCCAGTGCGCGCTGTGTGGTTGGCGTTTTATGTTCTACGTTCTGTGTTCTATGACGAATACACGTCCGGGTGCAGCGTGCCCACATACGGCAGGTCGCGGTATCGTTCGGCGTAATCCAGCCCGTAGCCGATGACGAATTCGTTGGGGATGTCGAAGCCGACGTCGTACAGATCCAGCTTCGCGGTCACGACCTCTGGTTTACGCAGCAGGGTGATCACATTCAGCGATTTCGGATTGCGGTTACGCAGGTTGCGCATCAGCCAGGACAACGTCAGGCCGGAATCAATGATGTCCTCGACGATCAGCACGTCTTTACCTTCGATGTCGCGGTCCAGGTCTTTCAAGATGCGCACCACACCAGACGACGTCGTCGAGTTGCCGTAGGAGGACACAGCCATGAATTCCATCTCGCTCGGGATGGACAGCTCACGCGCGAAGTCCGTCAAAAACACCGCCGCGCCTTTCAGCACGCATACCAGCAGCAGATCATCGCTCGCGTAGTCCTTGGACACCTTATCCGCGAGCGCCTTGATGCGTTGTTTGATTTCTTCTTCGCTGATCAGCACCGATTCAACATCGCTGCCGTAGCGATTTTCCGGGACGTCGTAGAATTTATCGTCGACGGATTTGTCCACCGTGGTGTGAATGTGATCTGCCATGGTCGGCCTTTCGATGAGGCTGTGCGGTTAAGCGGTTGAGTAGTTGAGCAATTGTGAGTGGTTGAACTGCGAAGCGACAGCACGGCTGGCGCTGCAACTCCGATGAAGTTGTTGTATCACGTACTGCTTGCCGACGCCTGGGTGGCGTCGACAAGCTAGCTGTGTAATAGCACCAGTTTGCCAGCTTGGCGTGCTAGTTCCAACCTGTTACCGACAGAAACAGCGCCTTGCCCGTGCCAGTCGTCGATAAGCGCAATACTAGCCGCTAGCGTGCGTGCCGTGACCTGCGCCCCATGACGGTGCAGGAACTCCGCGATCGCCCGGCGCGCCAGTGGTCTAGGGCCCAGTGCGGTGATTTCCAGGCTCGGCGGCTCGGGTGTTGGTTCAGGTGTTGTCTCGGTGGTTGAAATTTTTTGCTTCGTTGGCGTTTCCTCGCGCCCCCGCCCGGCTGCGAATCCGGATGGCATCTTCGCCAGAGACTGCAGATAGTCGTCGTCTTCGCGGATCAGCTCGGCAGCACGGATCAGCGGGGCGCTGGCGTCTCCACCGACAATCTCATCCAACAACGGAAGCACGCGCCGACGAATGGCCACGCGTCGGAAAGCCACATCCGCGTTGTGCGGGTCATTCCACGCCTCGACTTCGAGTTCTGTGCAGGCGCCGACGGTGTGTGCGCGGCGGATCGGCAGCAACGGGCGCAGCAACGTGCGCCCCTGATAATCAGAAATCTCCCGCATCGCACTGGCCTTGCCGCGGAGTAAGCCAAGCAGCAGGGTTTCTGCTTGATCATCGCCGGTATGTGCCAGCAGGATTGGCCGGTCGCCCGCGATTTCGCCTAATGCCTGGTAACGCGCGTGACGTGCGGCGGCTTCGAGGGATTGTTCCGCTGCATTTTCCGCTGATTCTTTCACTGAATCGTTCGCTGAATCTTGCGCAACAGTCACCGGCACCACCTGGCCATTCAAACCCCACTGGCGCACCTGGGCGATCGCGCGCTCGCTGACTTCCCGCGAGCCTTCTTGCAGGCCATGGTCAATGCTGACTACGTACGCGTCGAGTCTTTCCGCCGCCGCAGCTGCCGCCAACGCTAAAGAATCCGGGCCGCCGCTGACAGCGATGATGAATTGCGCACGATCCTGGCGCTGACGCTGTATGGCAGCTCGCAGAGCGGTGCGCACCTGCAGGAAATTGGGCGAACGCCGCGGCCAAAACGGTGTGCTGCCGCCGCGCGAAGCAGACAGGTTCTTATGCACGCGGTAGTCCCCCATTTAGTACTCCCGCAGTGCGGAGACAAACTCGTCGAGCTGCGCCCGCGCTGGAAGGATCGGTGCGTCGTTGACCAACAAGCTATAGGCATAGGTATGACCGCTGCGTCCGGTCACGATGCCGACCAAGGCGGAGGTATCCGTCAGTGTGCCAGTTTTCGCGCGCGCATATCCGCGAGCGGAAAGATCCGCGTAGCGATCATCCAACGTGCCGTCACCACCGGCTACCGGCAACACATCGAGCAAGCTGCGCAAATCCCCGATGTTGGCACCAGGTTCACCCACGCCCCCAGCGTTCACGCCAGCAGCCTTCGCGCCCCCAACGTTCGCGCCGGCAGCACCATGCGCTGCAACCTGCAGGCACTGCAACAACCCTTGTGCGGTCAATCGGTTTTGTGAGGACAACCCGGAGTTATCACTGATCTGCATATTCGCGGTATCCAGGCCGATCTCACGCAGAATCTCCAGGGTCGAGCTGGTGGCATCAGTAAACGAGACCGATTGCCTACCACGGGCTACCGCAGTTTCACGCGCAATGGCTTCTGCCATGACATTATCGGAATGCTTGATCATCAACTCCAAGCGCTCGCGCAGAATCGGCGATTCCAGGGTAGTCACCGCTGGCAGCGGCGCAGCATGGTCATTGACAGCGACGTGGCTGGCACCGACGCGGTCTGCCAGTGCTTGGGCCACATCCAGCGCGGGCGTGGTCGAACGCGGCACGTCCCCGCTGGTAGCGCCGATCCGCCCGCCGTAGAGCATCGCCGGTTCCATCGGCGCGATATAGCCGTCGGCAACATTCCCCGGATCCCAACCTTCAGCTTGCGTCGGCCCAGACCACAGGCTGGTATCGATCTCCACAGAATCCGCGTGTCCAATCGCAGCGGCCGCCGCATCCAGCGCCGCATCATCGAGCCACACGTCCCCCGCAGCGCGGATAACGACGTTCCCGGCATCATGTTCAATCACCGTGTGCAAGCGCTTATCCAGATCCATGCTGGCCAAAGCGGCAGTCGCGGTCAAAATCTTCGTCGCCGAGGCCGGAACTAACTGCCGGTGCGCATCGTGCTCATAGACGCTTTCCTGCGTAGTCAGATCGACCACTGCCGCACCCAGCTGGCCATCAATCACCGGCGCGTGGAACCCAACAGCTGGGCTTGTGGTGCTGCCGTCGTCGGCAAGCGAAGGCTCAACGGGAGTGACCGGCAACTCCGCGGGTGCCAACTCATACGGTGGCTCAGATTCCACGTCACTATAAGCCTGGTGGTAGGCCACCCCGACCGTCGCGGTAGTAGCAACAGCAACGACGGCGATGACTACCGAAACCCACCAGAAAACCTTCATGGCGGTTGATTCTAGCGCGGATCAGTGTGAATCAGTGCGAATCACCGCGCGATCCCGGGTGCAAGCATGCGGCACGTCTGCGGCGGGGTGATTGGCTTGGGCGGGTAAAGTGGAAACCGACTGCAATCGCTCGGTGGGCGCCCGGCGGACGGAAAGCCTGAAGAAGATCGGCTGCCAGAGTGATTGAGGATGCTGACAAGTACCGACTACACGAACCTCAACTACAGAAAGGTGGATGCAATGAGCGTTGAAGTAACCATTGAAATCCCACGCGGTTCCCGCAACAAATACGAAATCGACCACGAGTCCGGCAAGGTCTACCTGGACCGCTACCTGTTCACCCCAATGGCCTACCCGGCGGACTACGGCTTCATCGACCACACCCTCGGCGAAGACGGCGACCCATTGGATGCGCTGGTCATCCTGCCGGAGCCAGTGTTCCCGGGCGTGGTGGTGGAATCGCGCATCGTCGGCGTATTCAAGATGACCGACGAAGCAGGCGGCGACGACAAACTGTTGGCTGTGGTCGACGACCCACGCTGGGCGCACATCCAGGACATCGACGACGTGGACCAGCACACCAAGGACGAAATCGAGCACTTCTTCACCCGCTACAAGGACCTGGAGCCGAACAAAGAAGTCGCCGGTTCCGGTTGGGGCGACAAGGCTGAGGCGGAAAAGATCCACGCTGAGGCGCTCGAACGCTACAAGGGTTAGAGCTGGCGGGGGTTCGCTGGCCGGAGCCGGTAGGCGCGGGCCGACGGGGGCGGTCCGGAGCCGGTGGGCGGGCAAAAGGGTGCTCTTTTACAAATAGGCACCGAAAAACCCGGGTTTTAGACCCACTATTTGTAAAAGGGCGCCACAAACGCAAATTCACAAGCTTTCGGGGGAACACGAGTGCACGTTTATCGGGGGAAGCGCGCCGCACGGAAAGCAACACAGCATGGCGCAGTCCGGATCGCGACCGGTTTTTACCTGTCAGAAGAACCGACGCCGCAACAACTCGCGCGCGTCATCAGCGAGCAGTGGCCGGACTGCGCACTCGACGGCAAGTCCGCAGCGTGCAAGCATTTAGACGAGCCGCTGCAGTTTCCGTTGGAGGTCCTGCGCGAGTCTTCCCTACCACCAAGCGAGTATTTCACGTCTCGACGCGCCCGCCCGAAAGGGACCCTGAACTGGGACGGAGTGCGCGTTTGCAACCCTTTACAAGCCGTGGAAACATTGCCGCATGACGACGCCGTCGCCTTCCTGGAGGCCTTTTACTCCGGCAAAGACGGGCAGCGGAGATTGCACGTGAACAAGCAGGAATTCCGTCGTTTCCCGCAGCAAGTAAAACGCGCTCTCGAGCACGCAATTATCGGCACCGATAGCGTGCCGGAGCGTCAACTCACTCGCGCCCTAGAGCAGCATTTCACAGTCCGAAATAATGTAAAGATCGGCCCTTACCGCTGGGATCTGGTACTCAAGGACTACAAAATCGCCATCGAAGTCGACGGCTTTGCCTATCACCATGCGGAAAATCGTCGCCAGTTTGAGTTGGACCGCCACAAACTCAACGATGCCGTCCATCGCGGATGGACACCGCTGCATTACACTGCGACGACGATTAGCCATTACCCGAAGTTCGTGGCGGAACACGTGCGGGCCATTGCCAAGCGTAAGCGACCGTTTGCGCGCCCACCATGGTTGTGGCATCGGTTGTGGGACTGAACCGACGCGGGCTCGAACGCCACCAGACCACCCGCAGTGCCAACCAGGCGCACCACCAGCCACACGCACCACCAAACCACACCCGGTACCTGCGCCCGCTACATGCGGCCGACGGTAACCGCACAGTTACACCGCGAGAGCAAGTCTTTCGCACTAGGCTGGTGTCATGAGCAACGAAGGTACCAAGCACGAAGTAACTGTCAACGAAGTTTCTGTGCGCGAGGTTCCTGCCGACGCACAGTTTATCGATGTGCGTGAACGCGACGAGTACGCCGCGGGACATGCCATCGGCACGGTGAACTTTCCTTTGAGCGAGTTCGCAGAATATGCCAGCCAGATCAACACTGACCAGGATGTCTACATCATTTGTAAGGCCGGTGGCCGTTCTGCCAAGGCCTGCGAATACCTCACGCAGGCAACCGGTGCCACTGCCTATAGTGTTGCTGGCGGTACGCTCGCCTGGGAAGAAGCCGAACTTCCGATGGAGCGCTAACTTTTAGCGCTAGTCCCCGATCTGGTCGCGGCCGCGTTTGACGATCAGTGGGTCTGGTTCTCCGACTACTTCGTGGTCCTTGTTCGTGTATTCGAATTTGGAGAGCAGATACCGCATGGCGTTGATACGGCCGCGTTTTTTGTCGTTGGATTTGATGGTAATCCACGGTGATTCTTCGGTGTCCGTGTAACGGAACTGCTCTTCCTTGGCGTTGGTGTAATCATCCCATTTGTTCAGCGACGCCAGGTCCATCGGGGAAAGTTTCCACTGGCGCACGGGGTCGATCTGGCGGATGGCGAACCGGGTGCGTTGTTCTTTCTTCGTCACTGAAAACCAGAACTTCGTGAGGGAAATTCCGGAGCCCAGGATCATATTTTCTAGCATTGGGACTTCCCGCAGGAATTCAGCGTGTTGGGATTCAGTACAAAAGCCCATGACGCGCTCCACTCCGGAGCGGTTGTACCAGGAGCGGTCGAAGAAGACCATCTCCCCACCGGCTGGGAAGTGTTGGATATAGCGCTGGAAATACCAGGATGTGGATTCGCGTGGCGAGGGCTTTTCTAGTGCGACTGTGCGCGCACCTCGGGGGTTGAGGTGTTCGTTGAAACGCTTAATTGTGCCGCCTTTACCGGCTGCATCGCGGCCTTCAAAGAGGATGATGTGGCGTTGTCCGGTTTCTTTGGTCCAGTTTTGGAATTTCAGTAACTCAATTTGTAGCGCACGCTTGGTGTGCTCGTATTCTTCGCGGCTCATGCGCTCGTCGTAGGGATAATTTTCCCGCCAGGTTTCGACGGCTTTTCCGCTGGGGGTGATAAGCGTTGGGTCGTCTTCGTCGGTGTCGTCGACGATATAGCCTTCGGTTTCTGCAAGGTCGATGATTGGTAGATCTGTCTCAGTGTCGGATGCCATACCTCGAGTCTAGCCATGAATAATACGCGGCCGCGTAAATGAAAAACTGAGGGCCACCGTTGGTGGTCCTCAGTTTGGTAGTGCAGCTGGACAACGCCGGAGGCGAAGAGCTACAGGGGCCTGTAAGCAGCTCAGACTAGCTCTGGAGCCCCCGCGTGATAATCTGCGCCATGCCGGTGTGGCCGGCATCAGTGGGATGCATTGGCAAAGCGGCCGGTGCGGACGGTGTATTGACAGCCGCAGCCCAACGTTCGGCGGGGTTTGGCTGGCAAGTGTCATGCGTTTTTGCCTGCATATGCAGATCAATGGAATTGACGCCCAAGGCGTTAGCTGCCCGAAGAATCTCTGCGTTGAATGCTTCTTCCGCAGCAGTCACACCCGGAATGGTGACTGGGAGTTTCAGGAAATCTTCGTTGACAACACACAGGGTGTCATCGACCGTCATAGGGGTGTAGTTCACCATGGTGATGCGGGCATTCGGTGCTACGGCACGAATCTTTTCGAACTGGGCGGCGAGCAGTCCACGGTAGGTCGAAGCCCGTGGACCATCGGGGAGGGCCATACCAGCTAAGGTATCAATCCCGGCTCCTGGTTGCAGACCCCCATACATGAAGGCCACTTCTTTGGTGTTCGGGCCGATATTTCCGGATAGTACCGCGTGAGTTACGAATGGGGCTAGGTTGTAGCTGGTGCCGTTGCAGGAATAATCTGCGAGGCTGTGTCCAAGCCTATGGGCAGTTTGGTGCGCCCAGTTGTGTTTGTCGTTGGCACAGCGCGGGATTGGCGCTAGGTATGGACTAACAGCAGCCCGATCACCCGTAGCACCACCGTTGGCCGTAAAGGAATCTCCAAAAGTAACCATCTCTTGCCCACCACGGTCGTGGCTCGCGTGAGCGACAGAAGGTGCTGATATCAGTGCTACCAAAGCTGCAACGATGGATACTAGTTTTATTTTGGGTTTTCTCATAAAAATACCTTCACGGAGTCGAGATCGATGTAGGCCCGTTGACCTAAAGCGGGACGTAGACGACGCTAAACATATCACGCCACAGTTTTAAAAACCAACCATGCAAAAGTACGCGAATTCTAAGGATGGGCATGGCAAAAGCCCCGCTGAAGGTTTCAAGCTTCAGCGGGGCTTGTGTTAGGCAGTGGCCTTATTGGTTATCCAACAAAGGTTGGCATACCAGGTGCCAGGGTCGTTGGACCTGACGGAATCGACTTGATGTCAATTCGCTTGGCGTTGGATGGGAGTGGTTTACCCGCATCCTTCGGCGTTACACCTGGGCTTGTCGCACGTTCTGGTTGAGGCTTCGAACCAGCGTCCTTCGGGCCGGAAGGCTGCTTAGGTTGCGACTCCTTAGACTTCTTTGGGCTGTCATGCTTCGGTGCATCGTCAGCCTTCTTCGAGATCACAGTCTGATTATCGTCATTAATATCCTTGTGCTCAGCAATCTTATTCGGCTGCTCAGCATTCGGAGTATCCTTACCAGACTTATCAACCTCAGT
>NZ_JASPGD010000003.1:0-125211 GCF_030232885.1 Corynebacterium sp. MSK297 | reverse complement strand
AATCGACAGTATCGACAACCGTGGCACCAGCAACAACCTGCGTAGCACCATCAGCGAAATCAGCATTCGTCGAAATCGACGGATTCTTCTCAGGCTGCTTCTCCTCCTCAGACAATCCAGGCTGGTCCGGAGGAAGTACGCGCTGGTAACTTTGGTGTTGGCCGCCACTCGGTGGAACCATGGTGATGAAGTCTTCACTCGGCTGCGCAGGAATCTCTGCGACCTTCTTGAAGCGAGGACCACCGGCGCCAGGCCCAGGCTCTGGAGGTCCAGGATTCTGGGTGCTCTCAATCTCGAATCCGGTTAGCTCGGTGAATTCCTGCTCGGAACCTTTGAAGGCAGGGAAGTTTTGATCATGATAAGGATTCTCAAAGCCTGGGTTTTGCCCATTGATCGTTAAAGCAGCAACATTGCGCTGTTGTTGATCTACACCCACGAAGGCAATCATGTAGACGACATATGTTGCGGCGGCATTTTTATCCCCATTTTTAATGGCTTCTTGCCATTTTTTAGCCAGACGAATTACCGCATCTCGATATTCTGGGTGAATATCGAGTTTCACAGCGTTGTCCTTCGAATACAAGATATTTCCACTCGAAGGATACTTCTTCATTGGGTCAATACACCAAGCCCACCCTGCAGTGTTGTTGGCGTTGCCTTGTGAGATGGCAGGATCGAATCCAAATTCCTCGTTGTAAGGTCCTGCCCAGGTCAAAGACCCCCATGGGGTACCATGGCTGGTCTTTGTAGGTTCCCCACCCAGTTCGTAGTTCGGCTGGAAGTCTGTCGGCTGCGCTGCATCAGCCTTACCCGAGGGGACGACAATCATCGTGAAAATAACCGCAAGTGCAGCGATCACTGCGGTTATGACTGTCCGCCCCTCTCGAGATATCTCTCTTATTTTACTCATTCTTACCTCTTCGAACGTTAGAAGCTCTTAATAATCTTCCCTCAGTTGTCAGGGCGCAATGTCAACGTTTTTAGCCGTTTTACACCGCCCAAAACCTCGATTGTGCCTTGTGAACAACGAACACGACTTAAGCTGACCTGGGTCTTGTTCCTTATTCATTGTTAACTTAACGGATTAGTTGAATCTTTTTCAACTATTTCTGTAACGTTTCGCAGCCATGGCGCGATCCGAGCGACTTATTGAAAACTTATCCCGATTCTCTACCGGCCGTCGGCTATGCAGCTCCTGTTAATCTCCGTAGGATAACCTGCCCTTTTACCAGCCGACACCCCGATATAAGCAGCCTGTGCATGATGTCCCGTCGGTCTCCAGGAATATTATGATCTTCGTCATTCCTTGAGTTGCAGGCAGTCAAAGAGAGTTCAGCCAGCAAGGGAAAGCTCAGAGACCTCACGCTGCCCATCCTGAGTTAGCCTTATTCAATTCTTTCGCTGCCTACCCGAGGCTTCCTCTACCTGAGGCTTCCCCTACAACCTGCACAGGGCCAAATTGCATGAAGTTTTATAGAACCACGGAAACTAGGTAGCCGTTCGACCTCAGGTAGTCAACCACCGCTTTATAAGCCTCAGCGTTCACATCCGCCTTGTAGGTGTTTGGATTCAACACGATATTTGCGCGCTTATCCTCAATGTTGACGGACATGAAGTCATACCCCGCATTAGAATTCTTTTCCGCCACCATCTCTTGCACGGCCTCAGCAAGTTCTTCGGGGCTGACATCATTTTCTTCCGCAGCGTCGACAATTTCATCGGCGTTGAGATCTTGTTCTTCCGCAGCGTCGACAACTTCGTCGGCGCTAAGATCCTCTTCTTGCCCAGGATTGACGATGTCCTCCACGCTGGAACTTAGCGCGCGCAGGTCTACTGCGGATGCCTCGTTTACCAGGGAGTTTCCCATACCGGCGATTCCAAGAGCTGTTACCAGTTGCAGTGCAAACATTTTCGTAGTTTTATTTGCCACTCTCTTAAGCCTCCTTAGTGCGCACTGAATTTTCCTTAAGTCTTCCGACCGTAGGCGAGGATACCTTATTATCAATAACGTGCCAACTAGCCCGCTTATTGAAAAAGGTGTTGGTCCGTGCTTTCGCACACCAACACCTTCACGCACATAATGCGGTAGCGGGCTACATCATTCCGCCCATGCCACCCATTGGGTCAGCGCCCGCAGCAGCGTCAGCACCAGCTGGTTCTGGCTTGTCCGCAACCACAGCCTCGGTGGTCAGGAACAGCGCTGCAATAGATGCAGCGTTCTGCAGAGCAGAACGGGTGACCTTTACTGGATCGTTGATACCAGCAGCCATCAGGTCGACGTACTCGCCGGTAGCAGCGTTCAGACCCTCACCTGGGTTCAGGCGGGAGACCTTATCTGCTACAACGCCAGGTTCCAGGCCAGAGTTGTACGCGATCTGCTTCAGCGGAGCAGACAAAGCCTCGCGGACGATCTTGACGCCGATGGCCTCGTCACCAGTCAGGTCCAGCGCATCCAATGCAGAGGCTGCCTGCAGCAGGGCAACGCCACCACCAGCGACGATTCCCTCGTCGACAGCAGCCTTCGCGTTACGCACGGCGTCCTCGATGCGGTGCTTGCGCTCCTTAAGCTCAACCTCGGTAGCAGCACCAACCTTCAGCACGGCAACACCGCCGGACAGCTTCGCCAGACGCTCCTGCAGCTTCTCGCGGTCATAATCGGAATCGGAGTTCTCGATTTCCGCACGGATCTGCTTGATGCGGCCGTCGATCTGCGCCTGCTCGCCAGCGCCCTGAACGATGGTGGTCTCGTCCTTGGTCACGACAACCTTGCGTGCGGTACCCAGCTGCGCGATGTCGGCGGTCTCCAGGGACAGGCCCACCTCTTCAGAGATAACCTGGCCGCCGGTCAGGATCGCCATGTCCTGCAGGGTTGCCTTGCGACGGTCACCAAAGCCTGGAGCCTTGACGGCCACAGACTTGAACGTGCCGCGGATCTTGTTCACGACCAGCGTGGACAGGGCTTCGCCCTCGACGTCCTCCGCGATGATCAGCAATGGTTTGTTGGACTGCATGACCTTTTCCAGCAGACCAACCAATTCCTTGATATTCGAGATCTTGCCGGAAACCAGCAGGATATATGGGTCTTCCAGCACAGCTTCGCCGCGCTCAACGTCGGTGGCGAAGTAACCGGAGATATAGCCCTTGTCAAAGCGCATACCTTCGGTGACTTCGAGGTCCACACCAAAAGTGTTGGATTCTTCGACAGTAATAACGGAATCCTTGTTCACCTGGCCATTGCCCACGGTGTACATGGCTTCGGCGATCTTTTCACCGATGGCAGGGTCCGCTGCGGAAATACCTGCGGTAGTAGCGATCTGCTCCTGGGTTTCTACTTCCTTGGCGGAATCCAGCAGACGCTCCACAACCGCCTTGGTAGCGGTCTCAATGCCGCGCTTGATGCCCATTGGGTTGGAACCAGCGGCGACGTTACGCAGACCTTCCCGCACCAGTGCTTGTGCCAGCACGGTAGCGGTGGTGGTGCCGTCACCGGCGACGTCGTCAGTCTTCTTGGCTACTTCCTTAACCAGCTCAGCGCCGATCTTTTCGTAAGCCTCATCCAGCTCAATTTCGCGAGCGATCGACACACCGTCGTTGGTGATCGTCGGCGCGCCCCAGGACTTTTCCAAAACAACGTTGCGTCCCTTTGGTCCCAGGGTGACCTTGACGGCGTCTGCCAGCGTATTCAGGCCGCGCTCGAGGCCACGGCGTGCTTCTTCGTCGAAAGCGATCTGCTTTGCCATGTGTTATGTGCTCCTTTTATTGGTGAAGGACAACACTCACGGTAATGATCACGCCAGGCGCCCGCGACGGCACGAATGGCGTGAGTGCGCACCATTCTCACCTGCGTGATAGGTCTTTTTGTAGTGGTTTAGCACTCCACTACTGGAAGTGCTAGCAACCATTCTGGCACTCGGCCCCTGTGAGTGCAAGGTTGTACCCGGCGTTTCCCCAACCGATTCCTGCTAGGTTGGCGGTCATGAATAGCACGAGTACTACCAGCAACACCACCAACAGCACCGGCAACAGCACCGAAGCCGCCCTGCAGGAGCACATCCGCGGCCAGCGCGAAGAAATCTTTGCGCAGTTATCCGAAATCATTGCGTTTAATTCTGTGTACCTACCCGAGAACCCGGAGCTGAAAGAGGAGCACACCAACGCTGGTAACTGGGTGGATGCCGCGCTTGCCGACGCCGGGCTCGAAGTCAGCGCCATTACCACCGCCGACGGTTCCACGACGTACTTGGCGTCCACGCCAAAGATCGAGGGCGCACCGACGGTTCTGCTGTATTCGCATTACGACGTCGTCTTGGCCGGTGATCCAGCCGAATGGACTGCAGATCCGTTCACCCTCACCGAGCGCGACGGCCGTTGGTATGCCCGCGGTGCCGCAGACTGCAAGGGTTCGCTGGCGATGCACCTGGCCGGCCTGCGCGCGGTCGATGACATCATCGGCCTACACAACCTGGGCATCAACCTGCGCGTGCTGGTCGAAGGCTCGGAAGAACAAGGCGGCGAAGGCTTGGACACACTGATAAAACAGCGTCCAGAGCTATTCCAGGCAGACGTCATGCTGATCGCCGATGGCGGCAACGTCGCCGCGGGCACCCCAACCATCACCACTGCCCTGCGCGGCGGTGCCCAGCTGAAGGTGTCCGTCGACACGCTGCGCGCACCCGTGCACTCCGGCCTGTTCGGCGGCGTCGCCCCGGATGCCACCCTGGCGCTGCTGCGCGCGCTGAACTCGCTTTTCGACGACAACGGCCACACCGTCATCCGTGGTTTCGAACCAACCGACGATGCGAAGTGGCATTGGGATGGCGCTAGCTATGATGCAGCTACTTTCCGTTCTGATGCCGGTGTGCTCGACGGCGTCGGGCTGCATGGCACAGGCACCGACGAGGACATTGCTGCCCAGCTGTGGGCCCGACCTGCCGCAACGGTGACGGCATTCAGCTCGCGCCCCACCTCAGACGTCGTTAATGCTGTCACCCACCACGCCGAAGCCGTGGTGAACCTGCGCGTGCCATTCCACCTGGATACCCAGGACGTCGTCGAGGCTGCCGCCCAGCAGATCCGCGATGCGGTGCCTTTCGACGCCCATATCAAGGTCACGGCAGAAGATGTCTTCAGCCCGTTTTCCACCAGCACGGATTCCGCCGCCTTCGAAACCTTCGAATCCGCCATGGCCACTGCTTTCGGAAAAGACGTCCGCAACACCGGCAACGGCGCGTCCATCCCGCTGACCACCGCTTTGGCCGAGGCCAACCCGGATGCCGATATCGCCGTCTACGGACTGTGCGAGCCACAAACCACGATCCACTCGCCGGATGAATCCGTGGATCCAGAAGAAATCATCCGTCTGGCCACCACTGAAGCGCTGTTTATCACTCGCCTGAGCGAGCAAGCACGTAACTCGTAGCAAGCGCGCAACTCATAAAAAACCCAAGGATTAACACCGTGTCCAGTTATCACGATCCGTCCAACCCGAATCACGGCCACCTCGCCCACGCCCTGCGCCACCACATCGGCGGCCAGCGCCAACGCATCTTCGGCGACCTCGCACAACTGTGCGCCATCCCATCGCTAGCGCTCAACAACGATCACGCCAAGGACATGGATCGATCGGCCGCGATGATCCGCGACCTTATGGTGGAACGCGGCTTGACCACCGAGATCATCACCACCAGCGATGGCTCCCCGGCGGTCATCGGCAGGCGCGCGGCCAAGAACAACGCCCCCACGGTGCTGTTGTATTGCCACCACGACGTCGTCGATATTTCCACCCCAGATGAGTGGGAAACGGATCCGTTTATCCTCACCGAGCGCGAGGGGCGGTGGTACGCACGCGGGTCAGCGGACTGCAAGGGCAATGTGTTGATGCACTTGGCCGCCATCCGCGCGGTCGATGCCACCGGCGGTTGTGATGCGGGCATCATCCTGGTTTGTGAGGGTTCAGAGGAACGCGGCGGGCAGGGTTTACACGATCTTGTCGACGAGCGCCCGGAGCTTTTCGACGCCGACCTGATCTGCATCGCCGATACTGCTTCTGGTCAGGCGGGCTTGCCGACGCTGACCACCAGCCTGCGCGGCGGCGGGCAGTTGACCGTCACAGTGAGCACTCTGGAAGCCCCGGTGCATTCCGGACAATTCGGCGGCGCGGCCCCGGATGCAGTCGCCGCGCTGGTGCGGGTGCTAGCCACGCTGCATGATGACGACGGGCAAGTTGCGGTCGACGGTTTGGGGCAGCACCGCAACTGGGAAGGCAGCCCCTACCCCGCCGAAGACGAGGAAGCACGAGAAGCCGCAGGCCTGCTTGATGGCGTCGACATGCTGGGCGCTGGTGACGACGAAATGGCTGATCTGGTGTGGGCCCGCCCGGCCGTCACCATTACTGGTTTTAGTTCCACCCCGGTAGAAGAAGCTATCAACGCCGTTCCAGCCACCGCCTCGGCTCAGCTGAACCTGCGGGTACCACCGGGAGTTGATACGGCAAGCGCGGCAGAAAAAGTTGCCGAACATTTGCGCGCGAATATCAGCTGGGGTGCGCACATCGACGTCGATATCACCTCTGCCAATCCGTCGTTTTCTGCTGATACCTCCGGCGCCCTGTTTGGCCTGCTCAGCGACTGCATAGCAGAAGCCTATGAGCATGAGACCGAGCTGATCGGCACTGGAGGATCCATCCCGCTGACGGTGAAATTAGCTGAGAAATTCCCTGCTGCCGAATTTGGCTTGTACGGGGTAGCCGAATCAGCTTCGTCCATACATTCGAGTAATGAATCTGTTGATCCGGAAGAAATTGCACGCTTGGCACTGGCAGAAGCTCTGCTGTTGACGCGTCTCCATTTCCGCTAGACTATGAAAAAGTCTTTAAGCCGCGCGCAATAAACGGGAGGCGGAATAATTGTGCTCATCCTGCTAGGTTCCCTAGCCTGCGCCTCAATCCTGGCGCCGCTTCTGATCCGCTGGTTGGGCCGCCCGGCCTTTGCCCTACTCGCCGTGGTTCCCGCGGTGGGTTTTTTCTGGTTGCTGCAGCATTTCGTCAACGGCACTTTCACTGACGAGGGCACACTGGAATATTCCGTGGCCTGGGTCCCGGAAATTCAGCTGTATATCGATTTGCGCATCGATGCTTTATCCGCATTGTTTGGGCTGATCATCACCGGGGTGGGTGCACTGGTGATGCTGTATTGCTGGGGGTATTTTACTTCCACGACGCGACGCCTGGCCATGTTCGCAGGCCAAATGATGGCCTTCGCCACCGTCATGATGGGGCTGGTCGCCTCGGATAACTTCCTGCTGCTCTACATTTTCTGGGAAGCCACCTCGATCCTATCTTTCCTGCTGGTTTCCTACTACGGCGAGCGGGCTTCTTCCCGACGTGCCGCGGGCCAGGCTTTGATGGTCACCGTGCTCGGCGGCCTGACGATGCTGGTGGGCATCGTATTGCTGGGGCAAACCACCGGCACGTGGCGGTTCTCGGAACTCAGCGCTTTCGCGGCCACGGCAGAACTCAACGAGGTGCCGTATATCGGTGTTTCCATCGTGCTGGTCATCGTCGGTGCGCTGTCAAAATCCGCCATTGCCCCCTTCCACTTCTGGTTGCCTGGCGCCATGGCTGCCCCGACTCCGGTCTCGGCATACCTGCACTCCGCTGCGATGGTGAAAGCCGGCATTTACCTGGTTGCCCGCCTAGCACCGGATTTTGCGCAGGTGCCCAGCTGGCACGCCTTGATCATTCCACTGGCATTGTTCACCATGCTGCTGGGCGGTTGGATGGCACTGAAGCAGCGCGACCTGAAGCTGATTCTGGCCTACGGCACCGTCTCCCAACTCGGTTTTATCACCTCAGTCGTGGCCATCGGTTCGCGCGAAGCCATGCTGGCAGGTCTGGCACTGACCGTCGCGCACTCACTGTTTAAAGCGACGCTGTTTATGGTCGTCGGCGCGATCGATCATTCCACCGGCACCCGCGATATTTTCGATCTCTCCGGTTTGGGCCGCAAGCAACCGCTGTTAGCAGTCATCGCTATTCTGGCAGCGGCCTCGATGGCTGGTGTGATCCCGATGCTCGGATTCGTCGCCAAGGAAGCAGCCCTGGAGGCTGTCCTGCATGAAGACCTTCTGGTAGGCACCCCACGGCAATTAATGCTGGTGTTCATCGTCATCGGCTCCGTGTTCACCGTCGCTTATTCCATCCGGGTGATTTATGGTGCGTTTGCACGTAAGAAACCCACCCACCCCACTGGCGGCGGCATATGCCACGAAGTCACCCAGATGAAACCAATCACGGTGCTGCTCTGGGGCCCACCGGCAGTACTGGTCGGGTTGACCATCTTCTTCGGTCTGCGCCCGATCATCATCTCCAATGCCATTAACCAACACCTCGATTCCGAGTACGCGCACCTGACTGGCGCGGGTCACAGCGGCGCAACCACGCACGCGACGGATCTGGCACTGTGGCACGGCTGGACTGTGCCATTGGCAATTTCAGCGGGCATTCTGGTCGTTGGTGGTCTTTTCCACTGGCAGCGTCACGCCCTGGCAAAGGCCTATTTCGAATATCCTGCACTGGGTAACGCCAACGACGCCTACTACGCCATTCTGAACCAACTGCGTCGGATTTCGCTGCGTTTGACTGCCTCAACCCAGCGCGGTTCATTGCAGTACAACCTGGGTGTCATTTTCGTCGTCCTCACCGTGTTGCCTCTGGTGGCACTGCTGTTGGGCGACCGGACGAATATCCGGCTTAACCTGGGTGAATCACCGTGGCAAGCCGCGGCCGCGGTAGCGATCATTGCTGCCGCGATCGCCGCAACCGTCATGCACAACCGTCTGTCGGCGGTGATCTTGGTCGGTGTCACCGGTTATTTCTTGGCGTTTATTTTTGCCATGTATGGCGCACCTGATCTGGCTTTGACCCAGGTGCTGGTGGAAACCGTGCTGATGATCATTTTCATGTTGGTGCTGCGAAAAATGCCGACCAATGTGGAATGGCGTGGCAGCCCGCAGTTCAACCGTTTCCGCGCCTGGCTGTCTATCGCAGTGGCATTTTCCGTGGTCACCGTCGCGTTATTCGCCATGAACGCGCGCACGGCGCCATTGATTTCCGAGCCCATGCCAGCACTGGCAGAACAAATCTCGCACGGTTTGAACACCGTGAATGTGATCCTGGTGGACTTCCGCGCCTGGGACACGATGGGCGAAACCATCGTGCTGATCATCGCCTCACTCGGTGTGGCCTCGCTGGTCTTCCGCACCAACTCGTTTGTCCGGCACTCCCGTCGGCCGATCCTCACTGCGGTGTCGCGCCGCTGGCTGGCCGCCCAAGTAGAAACGGAACGTGCAGCAAACCGCTCGATCATGGTCGATGTGGCCACGCGCGTGCTGTTCCCGTCAATGATGGCACTATCGGTGTATTTCTTCTTCGCCGGCCACAACGCCCCAGGCGGTGGCTTCGCTGGCGGCTTGGTCGCTGCCCTGGCTCTTTCCTTGCGGTATGTCGCCGGTGGTCGCGCCGAATTGGAAGAAACCCTGCCCGTCGATCCCGCACGCTTGTTCTTCATCGGCCTGCTGCTTTCTACCGGCTCGGCCCTGGTACCGATGGCCTTCGGCGATCCGCCACTGACGTCGTACTACGCGTCGGTGGACATCCCTGTCATCGGTGCGGTCTCCTTGCCGTCGGCATTGATTTTCGACGCTGCGGTGTACCTGATCGTGATTGGCATGACGATGTACGTGCTCACCTCCCTGGGCACGCAACTGGATCTGGAAGAAGAAGAGCGCAAGCAGCGTGCACGTGACCGGGCGAAGAACCTCAAGCGCAAAAACGAGCAACGCAGAAACGAACAGCGCAAAAACGAGCAGAAGGCTGCCACACGCACACAACAACAGGCAGCCGCCACCTCGGGAGCAACCACCTCGGGAGCAACCGGAGAAAGGAGCCGTAGCTAATGGAAGCAAACCTGTTTCTGCTACTCGCCTCCGGGGTGATGCTCGCCGCCGGGGTCTATCTGATGCTCGACCGCGCGGTCACGAAAATCGTGCTTGGTTTGCTGCTGATCGGCAACGCCGCCAATCTGTTGATTCTGCAAGCTGGCGGCCCCGCCGGATCACCACCGATTACCGGCAGTGAATCCTCGCTCTATCCGGACCGGGAAGCTGATCCTCTGGCCCAAGCCATGATCTTGACTGCGATCGTGATCGCCATGGCGCTGACGGCATTCTTGCTTTCCTTGGCTTACCGCCAGTACCGCTACCGTTCTGCCGACGTCGTCGAAGACGACCACGAGGACGCAGCAATTGCCGCCCGGCCGATCAACGCTGCCGCCGGCCCAGACCACGACGCCTCCGACGACCCGAAGACCGGGCGCGCCACCGAAGAAGGCGACCGCTTCGGCCCAGAGTCGTTTGAAAAGCCCGTCGAAGACGCCAAAGGAACGGAAGGCGCCGATGACTAGACTAGAACCCCTCACCGAGGCAGTACTGCCATACATGCCTTTTTTGATCCCGCTGCCGGTGATCCTTCCCGCGCTTGCAGCGGCCGGGTGTCTGTTGTTCCCACGCATGCTCAACGTACGGCGTGCCTTCGTGTTTTTCACCCTGTTGGCACTCGCGGTGCTCTCGGCCACCATGCTCATCGTCGTCGACGGCGAAGGCATCCAAACCCTGCAGATCGGCGGTTGGGACGCCCCACTGGGCATCACTCTGGTCGCTGACCGCTTGTCGACGATGATGCTGTTCGTCAGCTCCATCATTTTGTTTGCGGTGATGTGGTTCGCCATCGCGCAGGGCATCCGTGATGACACGAAAGATGAGCCCGTCGCGGTTTTTCTGCCGTCGTACATGCTGCTGACGATGGGCGTGAACCTGTCATTCCTGGCAGGTGACTTGTTCAACCTGTACGTCGGCTTCGAAATCTTCCTGGTGGCCTCGTATGTCTTGATGACGCTGGGTGCTTCCCCATCGCGTGTTCGTGCCGGTGTGGGTTATGTGATGGTTTCGATGGCCAGCTCCATGGTGTTCTTGTTCGGCATTGCCGTAACCTACGCGGCCGTCGGTACGGTGAACCTGGCCCAGATTGGCCAGCGCATGGAAGATATTCCGGGTGGCACGCAGGCCGCTATTTTCGGCGTGTTGCTGGTCGCCTTCGGTATTAAAGCCGCGGTTTTCCCGCTGGATTCCTGGCTTCCCGACGCCTATCCCACCGCCCCATCGCTGGTCACTGCCGTGTTCGCGGGCCTGTTGACCAAGGTTGGTGTCTACGCCATCATCCGCATGCGCACCACCGTGTTCACCGACGGCAGCTTGGATTCGCTACTGATGCTCGTCGCCCTAGCCACGATGCTCATCGGTATCTTGGGCGCGATGGCGCAAAACGATATCAAACGTTTGCTGTCGTTCACACTGGTCTCACACATCGGTTTTATGATCTTCGGTATCGGCCTAGGCAGCTCGCAAGGCCTATCCGGTGCAATCTTCTACATGGTGCACCACATTTTGGTGCAAACCGCGTTGTTCCTGGTCGTCGGCCTGATCGAGCGCCATGCGGGCACATCGTCGCTGCGCCGGTTGGGATCGCTGATGTATACCGCACCGATTATCGCCGTGCTGTACATCATCCCGGCGCTCAACCTGGGCGGCATCCCGCCGTTTTCCGGCTTCATGGGCAAAGTCATGCTCTTCCATGCTGGCGCCGAAGCCAATACTTGGATGTCCTGGGTACTGATCGGCGGTGCCGTGGTGACCTCCCTGCTGACGCTTTACGTGATGATCATGGTCTGGTCCAAGGGCTTCCTCCGCGACCGGAAAGACGCCCCGGAAGGCAACATGGCCATCGCCCGGCCCGCCCCTTTAGCGGATATCACCCAGGAAGTGGAGTTTTCCGAGCGGGAATCCGTCGGGCGCACACCATTCGGCATGATCGCAGCGACCGCGATGCTGGTGCTCGCATCCACCGCCATCAGCGTCGTGGCTGGGCCTATCGCCAGCATCACCGACCGTGCAGCCAATTCCACCCAGGACGTCAACATTTACCGCACCGCGGTATTAGGCACCGATCCGAGCGAGCCGACGCGCAACCTGGAACTCGAGCGGCTCGACGACGGCGAGGATCGTCGGGAAGAGTCTGAAAAACACACAGGGTCCCGCACAACAGAGTCCCGTACATCCGTCAAGGGAGGCGATGCCTAATGAGAACCCAGACACAGGACTCGAAGGAGAACCGGGCCCGCGATGAATCGCAGAAAAGCCGAGCCCGCGAAGCGCATTTAAGAAAACGTGTGCCTAAGGGCCTGCGTAACCGCTTCCGCCCATGGTTTATCACCTGGCTGATGATCATGTGGATCATCCTGGTCGGCGAGATTAGCTGGGGCAATATCGCCGCTGGGTTATTCGTCGGCACGCTCGTGGTCTACCTCCTACCACTGCCTGCGATGCCCGTTACTGGCCTGCACGTCTCCTGGCACAAACTGGCATGGTTTTTGGTGGTATTCGTTGTCGAACTGCTCAGAGCCTCACTGCACGTAGCATATTTGGCGCTGCGCCCGAAACAGCTGCCGAAAACCGCAATCGTCACCGCCCCGATGCGGGTATCCAACGAATTCATTTTGGTCCTGGCAATCACGCTGTACAACCTGCAGCCTGGCGGCGCGGTCACGGATATTGATATTGCCAACCGCACCCTGACGATTCACCTGCTCGACGCGGATAACGACGAGCGCATCGAGCAAGAACTCGAACGCGTCGCAATCCTCGAAGCCCGGATGATCGAGATCTTCGAAAGGACCTAGCCCATGGATCCAGAGTTGTATACCACGCTACTGATCATCCCCGCATTACTGATCAGCGCGGCCTTGGCAATCACGGTGTGGCGCATTATCGTCGGGCCGAATTCGCTGGACCGGCTCATTGGTCTGGATGGCATGGTCGCGATGATGCAATGCGCAGGCGCCACGTATATCGCGTGGACGAAAAATTCCACCGTGGTCTACGCCATGATGGTCATCGCGATGCTGGCGTTTATTTCCACCGTTGCCGTCACGCGTTTCCGCAAAAGGGATGTGAGTTAACCATGAATTGGGCTTTGCTTGCCGATATCGTCTCGCTGGTGCTGGTGACGATGGGCGCAATTTTCGTCTTTTCCGCTGCCATCGGAGTAGCACGCTTCGGCGATACGATGTCGCGCGTGCACGCGGTGACCAAACCGCAGACCGCCGGGCTGATCATGTGCATCATCGGCGCCGGAATCCACCTGGTGGTCGCGGACTACAACAACGGGTGGCAATCCGATATCGGAGTGCTGTTCTTGCTGGTGATTTTCGCACTGCTGACCAGCCCTGTGACCGCGCAGCGCCTGGGCCGCATTGGGCGTCGTGAAGGATTGTACGCGCCAGATTCTGCGATGTCGCGTAACGACCGCCCAGCCAAGCGCACGCTGCGCAAAAAAGACCCCCGCAAAAATTAACGGGCAACCTAGTTTTCCAACGGCTGCCAGGTAGTCATCTCTTCTGCGGTGGCAGCCACAACCTTTTTCCAGTCTCCCCCAGCTTGCGCGAAGCGCTGCCGCTGGCGTTGGTACCCGGCGCCCTTGTCGACGATTTCTGCCACCAGCTGCAGTTCGTCAGCGCAGCCGAGTTCCTGTGCGATCGGGGCGAGTTCTTTTACCAAATCCGCGAGTTCGTCTTTGACCCAGCGTTCGTGAGTATCACGCGAGGTAATGACCAGCGCGTCCAGCCCATAGCGGGCGGCGCGCCATTTATTTTCCGCGATATGCCACGGCTGCAGGCTGGGCAGCTGGTTATTGGTGTCGGTGTCGGCAAGCTGCTCATCCAGCATCCGGTCGTAGTAGACCACCAAACAATGCGTGAGCGCAGCCACCGCGGACAACTCGCGCAGGTTCGACGAGGCATCAGAAACCCGCACTTCAATCGTGCCCCATTTGGAGGCCGGGCGGATATCCAGGTGCATCGAACCGGTATGGCTGATCACCCCGGATGCCGCCTGGTCGCGCATATAACCTTGCCATTCTTCCCAGGTGTTAATCGCCGGTGGCAGGCCCGCCGTCGGCAGCTGTTGGTACAGCATGGTGCGGTTGGAGGCGTAGCCAGTATCGATGCCATCCCAGCCCGGCGAGGATGCGGATAGCGCCAGCAGGTGCGGGAACTTCGTCATCATGGCGTTGATGATCGGCCACACGCGGTCTTCGTGTCGGATGCCGACGTGCACATGTGTGCCCCAGATCAGCATTTGGCTGCCCCAGTACTGGGTGCGCTCGATGATCTCGGCGTAGGTCATCTTTGCGCTGACGGGGTTGGTGCGGAAATCCGAAAACGGGTGGCCGCCCGATGCCCACAGCACCAGCCCGTGGTGCTCGGCGGCCTGGCGGATGACGGAAAGATCCCGGTCGAGCTCGGCCACGGCCTGCGGGATGGTATCGCAAATGCCGGTGACAAGCTCAATGGTGTTTTGCAGGAATTCTTTTTCCAGGTGAATATCCGGCTGAATCTGCTGCGCTGTTGTGATTACGGCTTCGGCCTGGTGCGCCAGATCCCAAGTTTCTGGGTTGATCAGCGCAACTTCCCACTCGATGCCGACGGTGGGTTGTGGCGAGCGTTTGAATACTTCCGTGCCCGCTGCAGGCGTATTCGCCATTAGATAGAGACCTCTCCGATAAGAACCATGGTCAAACCATTATTATCGGTAGCTTCGCGTGGTAGGTAATCCATGTTTTCGCGGGCGACGCCGCCGACGCGCTCGGCAAGTTCGCGGGCGCGTTGTTCTGCGGCAGCATTGCCGGCTGGAAAGAACACGGTGTTTTCGCGCAGCACCTTTTCGCCGCCGGGCAGGTTGCCGGATTCGCGGGTTTTTTGGCCTTCGCGTTCCAGGGATTCGGTCACCCGGTGTGCCAGGCCTGACACGGTGGAGTTATTCAGCACGGTGACGTCGAAAGTTTGTTGGCCCCCAGCGCCCGAGCCTGCTCCGGCACCACCAGCGCCTTGTCGACGCTCACCCGGCGCGGGTGCGCCTTCTGGGCGTGCGCCATCACGGGCCATGCCTGCTTCGCCGTTGTGTCCAGCGGCGTCTGGGTGTGCACCGTCGGCATGCTCAGCATCAGCGTGGTCACCATCAGCGTGATCGCCTTCGCGGCGGTCGCCGTCGGCAGGGGCGCCGTTGTGGCCGTCACCGCGACCATCTTTATCGCCAGCTTTATTGCCGGAGCCATTCGCGCCCTCACCACCGTTGGCCGCGGATTCCTGCGCGTTATTCGCGGTGTTTGTTGCCGTGGTCTCATCCGAGCTGGTCAGCGCAAAAATTCCCCATAGCCCTAACAAGATGGCCACAGAAATCAGGACCATCGCCAGCCCGCGCAGGGGAAGTTTGGAGCCAGCAGCACCAGCAGCACCAGCAACACCAGCACCCCCAACTGCTCCCGCAGCGCCTCCGGCAGAGCCCGCGCCAGCACCGGTGTCGTACGCGTCGGAATTGTTCATATTAGCCTCATCACCCTGGTTTACGTTCGTCACAGTAGCCACTCTAATCTTCAGTAGCCCCAGAACTGGTCACGGCACGCCGATTACGTACCCGCCGCAAACGCTTTATTAACAACGGGTATTCCTGCATCGCAGGGGCATAATCCAATAAAATATTCAGCCGCCGGTAATAGCGCACCGGACTCATCCCTAATTCGGCGCGAATCGCTTCTTCTTTCGCCCCGGCGGCCCTGGGCGCGCGTGCGGTGAAATCCAAAAGCTCCCTGTCACGGTCTGTGAGCGTTTGGTGATCGGTCATAGTTAAACTGTAGGGCATGACTGTACGTCCCATTGTTATCCACGGCGATCCCGTGCTGCATAACCCAACGACTGTTGTCGATACCCCACTGGACACCCCAGAGATCCAGCAGCTCATTAAAGACATGTACGAAACCATGGACGCGGCCCGCGGCGTCGGCCTGGCTGCCAACCAAATTGGCGTCGGGCTACGCATTTTCGTCTACGGTTGCCCAGATGTCGACGGCCCAAACGGCAGCGATAAGCCAGACGGGGGCATGCGTCGTGGTTGCGTGATCAACCCGAAACTGGAGACTTCCGAGATTCCCAAAACCATGCCTGCCGACGACGGCAGCGACGACGAAGGTTGCTTGTCCGTCCCCGGCGAGGGTTTCCCGACTGGTCGCGCTGATTGGGCTCGGGTAACCGGCCTGGATGAAAATGGTGAGGAAATCTCCATCGAAGGCTACGGATTTTTCGCTCGCTGCCTGCAGCATGAGGTGGGCCACCTGGATGGCTACCTGTATACCGACATGCTGACCGGACGTTATAAGCGGGCCGCAAAAAAGACCATCAAAGCCAATGGTTGGACCACACCGGGCCTAACCTGGATGCCGGGCGAGGACCGCGATCCTTTCGGCCACGACGAACAGTAGGCATTCATGAACCACCCCCACGCTCCACGCAGCACGAAGTCCCGGATTTTCCGCAGCGATGAGGTTTCTCTCGGCGATCGCGTCATCGTGCGTCGCGTGCTGGGAAACCGCAATGCCCCGGTGTATTCGGATGTCACCGGGCACGTGGTGGAGCTGGATCCGCTGGTGGTGCGCCCACAAGAAATCGGCGGCTTCCCCTCGGAGAAGCCTTCGGTGCACATTGCCGACGAAGAGATCTATGTGATCAAGCGCCTCTCGCCGCGCCGGATCCGCAATTCGGAGATCCGCGCGGTAGAAGAGGCCACGGCGGCGGCGTTCCCGGGCATTCACAACCGGGTTTCTTCTGATGGCCAGTGGCTGATGCGTGCGGGTGATGGCATCACGGAGCGTTCCAATTCCGCGGTGCCGTTGGGGCGCTCGGCGGGTTTTGTGCCGGTGCCGATTGCCGAGATTTTTGCTTTTTATCGCGAGCACAACCTGCCGCCGCGGTTGCTGATCCCCGAGCGTATCGGCGCTCCCGCCGAGCGTCTGTTGCGCAGTGCCCCGGAAGGCCAGTGGGATCTTGGCCCAGAGATTTTGGTCATGACCCGTTCGCTTGCCGACGCCGGGCCGGACGCACACCAAGCACCCGCCGCGCCAACACCAGGCTCACCAGGCTCACCAGATGTTGACAAGCTCATCTTCCGCGTCGACAACGCCCCGGACCAAGAATGGTTTGACCTATATACCTTCCGCGGCACCGCGCTGCCGCAACACGCGCTGCAACTGCTAGCCGGACGCATTGCTGGCGAGATGGGCTTTGCCCGCCTGCTGGAACCAGAAACCGGCCGGACAGTCGCGATCACCCGCGCCACACTGACAGAATCCGAAAGTGGGGAAAAATGGCTCGGCTATTCCGCGGTCCAGGTCGCCGAAGATTGGCGACGCCGCGGCCTAGCCACCCGCTTAGGCGCGGACATGCTGGCGTGGGGCGCAAGCCACGGGGCAGATTCGGCGTATCTACAGGTCATTTCCACCAATACCCCGGCGATTTCTCTGTACCACAAGCTGGGTTTCATCGAACATCACCGCCACCGCTGCGCCACCTGGCTGGGTGCTGGCCCGCAATAAGCGTCGGCACGCCTGCGCGCGTAAAATAAAGCGCCATGCGGATCGCTAACTGGAATGTGAACTCTATTCGCACGCGCACCGAGCGTGTCCTGGATTTTTTACAGCGCCACAACATTGACGTGTTGGCGATGCAAGAAACCAAGTGTGCGGATGACAAGTTCCCCTACCAGGCTTTCGAAGATGCCGGCTACCACATCGCCCACTGCGGTTTTCACCAGTGGAATGGTGTGGCACTGATTTCCCGTCACGAACTCCACGAAATCCGCCGCGAGTTCCCTGGACAACCGGGATTTCACAAGGATCCCGACGAACCGCAAAACATTGAGGCCCGTGCGATCGGCGCCCGCATCGGCGATACTGACACCGAGGTCTGGTCCCTGTACGTGCCCAATGGCCGCGAGATTACCGACCGCCACTACGAATACAAGCTGTTTTGGCTCTACGCACTGCGCGATTATGTCCGCGAGCAGCTTGCCCTTGACGCCGACAGGAAAATCCTGCTCACCGGTGATTTCAACATTGCTCCGCGCAACGAGGACGTGTGGGACCTGCGCGTTTTCGATGGCGCCACCCACGTCACCGAACCGGAGCGCGCCGCTTTCCAGATGTTGGAGGAAGCCGGTACCCGGGAAATCACCCGCGAGCTCACCGAAGCCCGCTATACCTACTGGGATTACACCTCCATGCGCTTTGCCAAAGGCGAGGGCATGCGCATCGACTTCCAGCTGGCATCACCACAACTAGCGAAACAGGCCCGTGCTGGGTTCGTGGACGTCGACGAGCGCCACGGCAAAGGTGCTTCTGATCACGCACCGGTGGTGGTGGATTTCCAAGCGAGTGATTTCGACGAGGTTCGCTAAATCGTGGAACCGGCGCTGTCGATCGACGTAACGTGGTGGCAGGCCGCGTTTTTTATCCTGGATTACACCATCAAGATCCTGGCGGTCGGCTTCGTGCCGGAGGGGCGGCGCCCGTCGTCGTCCACGGCCTGGCTGTTAGCGATTCTGCTGATCCCGTTTTTGGGGCTGCCGCTGTTTTTCCTTATGGGCTCACCGTTTATCAACCGGCGCCGCCACGAGGTGTATAAAAACGCGAATGCTCAGCTCAACGACGCCCAGAAGCAGTTGCCGGATATGCCGCCACACCTGGGCCAATCCCGCGAAGTCGCGTCCGTGATCGCCTTGAATCGCCGCCTGACAGGGTTCCCAGCCGTCATTGGCGATCAACGTGGCCTGCTCGCCGATTATGACCAGGCAATCAAGCGCATGGCAGAAGTCATCGACACCGCCACCGAGTACGTGCACGTGCAGGTCTATATCCAATCCTGGGATGAGACCACCGATGTGTTTTATCAGGCGCTTGCCGACGCCGTTGCCCGCGGGGTGAAGGTGCGGCTGCTGTTTGATCAGATCGGCAGTGTGAAATATCCGGGCTACCGCAAGCTGGGTAAACGCTTGGATGCGATTGGCGTCGACTGGCATTTGATGCTGCCGCTGCAGCCGTGGAAATGGCGTTTTCGTCGCCCCGACCTGCGTAATCACCGAAAGATCATCGTCGTCGATGGCAAGGTCGGTTTTATGGGTTCGCTGAACCTGATTGATCGCAGCTACCGGATCCGGAAAAACGTACGCGCTGGGCGCCAGTGGATTGATTACATGGTGGAGCTGGCCGGGCCGATCGTCACCTCGATGGAATCGGTGTTTGCGATCGACTGGTACTTGGAATCCGATGAGGTGCTCGACCCGGAAAGACAGCCCAGCAGCACGCAGTCGGATACCCCTGCACAGCCTGCTGCCCTTACCCAGCCGGAAGGTATCCATGATGCCAACGTCGTACAGATGATCCCGTCGGGGCCGGGCTATAGTTCCGAGCCAAACCTGCGCATGTTCAACCAGGTGGTCCACCACGCGAAAAACCGGCTGGTGCTGTGCTCGCCGTATTTCATTCCTGACGAATCTCTGCTGGAGGCCGTGACCAGCGCTGCATTTCGTGGCGTGCGCGTCGAACTCTATGTTTCGGAACGTGCGGATCAGTTCATGGTGCACCACGCACAGTCGTCGTACTACCAGACGTTGCTGGAAGCCGGGGTGCATATTTACCAGTTCCCTGCGCCATACGTGCTGCACTCGAAATTCGCGTTGGCGGATCCGCAGGATAATCACTGCGAGGGCATCCACGCGGTAGGCATGCTCGGCTCGTCGAATATGGATATGCGTTCTTTTGGTTTGAACTACGAGTCGACGCTGTTTGTGGTCTCGGGGTCACTCATTGATGCTCTCAACGAGCTTGCCGCCACCTACCGTTCCGTGAGCCGCCCGCTCACGCTGGAAGAATGGGAAAAACGCGGGTTCTTCCGCCGTTATGTCGATAACGTTATGCGGCTGACCTCTGCGCTGCAATAACGAGCCCGGTCGCACCCTGTCCGGCCTAAGCCTGTCCGGGCCTCACCTAACCCGGGTCTCATCCTGCCCGGGTCTTAGCCCAGTTTGGCCAGCGCGTTGCGCAACGTCGGCAAGGATTCCGCAAACGGGACTAGCAAATCCAGCTGCTCCAGCTCGTCGATCGGTACCCAGCGCAGATCATCGGATTCCGCGTTCGGGAAAGTCTGTAACTCGCTGCCGTCGGCGGTTTTCGCCAGCACCGTCGTATAGGTCCACTCTCCGGCCAGCTCCGGGCGCTCCGGATCTCCTGGCAATGGGCCCGCGGTCACGATTTCCTGCAGCACCGTCACATCGGTTTCTTCGATTCCGCATTCTTCGAAAGTTTCCCGCACCGCGGCCTGGCTTGCGGTTTCGTGACCATCCCGTGCACCACCGGGAATGCCCCAGGTGCCGCCTTGGGACGTCCACGGTGCACGCAGCTGCATCAACACCGTGGAATCGCCAGACAGCAAAAACAGTCCGGCAGCACCGAAGCGTCCCCACAACTTACTGCCGTTCGGCCCGGCCGCCCAGCCGTCACCGCTGCCTCGGTGAATACTAGGTCGGTGAGTACTTGCCCGGTGTGAATCTGACATGCCGCCCATTTTAGTAGCCCAGCGCACATAGTGTGCGTTAGTCTAAGGTAATGAACGGTCACAGGCCTGCGACGAGCCTCGATCGCCACGTCGATGTAGATGATTCAGAAGATGAGGTCTCGGCACATTCCGCCCACTCCTCTGCTGGTCCATCGCTGCGCGTCGAATCCGTCCCGGCGCATGCCCAAGATCACTGGCTCGATGAAGCCGAAACCACCGACGCGCCCGGTATGTCATTCATTCGGCGCTTTTTCCGCTCCTCATTTTCGGGTTCCACGCAAATCATCACCCGCGTTTTCGGTTTTTTTGGCACCACCCCGGGCAAGATTGTCGTCGGCATGATTGTGCTCACCGCAGCGCTGCTGGCCGCGGGTTTGTCGATGGCCAATTCCGTGTCTAATCGCCAAACTGAACTCAACCATTTGTTGACCTCCACCGAACCCATGAGCAATTCGGCGCACAAGTTATACATGTCGCTCTCGCTGGCGGATACCATTGCTACCACCGGGTTCGTGCAGGCTGGCGTGGAACCAGAAAACACCCGCGAACAGTATCTAGGCGCGATTGATTCTGCCGCCGCCGAAGCCACCTCGGCCGTGCTGGATTCTGACGACGACGAAGAATATCTTCGCCAACTGGCCGTGCAGATCCAACGCCAACTACCGGTCTACACCGGGTTGGTGGAAGCCGCGCGCACCAATAACCGTGCTGGCAATGCCGTCGGTGCTGCGTATATGTCGAATGCCTCGGCGATGATGCGCGATGAGATCCTCCCCGCGGCGGCTTCTTTGTTCCGACTTTCCAGCAACAATGTTTCTGAGCAGCAGGATCAGCTCACCCGTCCACAGTGGGTGCCGTTATCCGGACTGGTCGCTGCCCTGATGTTTTTGGGGCTCGCGCAGTATTGGCTGTGGCGTATCAGTAGGCGACGTTTTAACCGCGGATTCGCCGCCGCAACCGTGATGATGGTGGTGGCGCTGCTGTGGGTGTCCGGCACGAATGTGTACACCTGGCATTTGGGCAGTCGCGGTTTTGCTGAGGCTTCCACCCCATGGGATTCACTGACCCAGGCCCGTATTGATGCCCAGCGCACCCGCACCGAGGAAATTTTGGCATTGGTGCAGCGCCGCACGAATTACAACCCGTCGTTAGAGTTTTCTTCCACCAACAAGCGTATTTCTGCCGCGTTGGATGATTACAGCAATTCTTCTGCACTTCGGACTGCCGCCGAAGCATCTGCCGACGAGGCATCCGTCGACAAGGTATCCATCGAAAAAACATCAATCGACGAGGCCCGCACCGCGTTGCAAGAATGGGATGAGGCCAAAGCACACCTGCTGCGCGCGCTAGATTCCGGTAATTATGAACAGGCCTTGGCCTTGGCGACGGATTCCACGATGGGTGCACAAGGCTCAGGCGCTGCAGGCTCTGATTCTGCAGGCTCTGGTACTGACAGCGCTGACGCTAGCGCAGCAGGCTCCGGCTCTGACACAGCAGGATCCGGCACCAACCAAATAATGAGTTCAGCTGCCGCCTTCGAAAAGGTCGATGCCGCGTTGGCTACGTTGATCGCAAACGCGCGTGATTCCATGCGCTCGTACTTAAGCGAAAGTTTGGCCGCGTTGAATTTGGTCGCTTCCGCCGTCAGCCTGTTGTCGTTGCTGTCGGTGCTGGCAATCTGGCTCGGTATTCGGCCAAGGATGGTGGAATACCTATGATCGCCCCCAACCACCGCATGACCCTTATTGCCAGCGTCACCGCGCTCGCAGTGGGCCTTTCCGCCTGCACCACACCGGATTTCGATACCCGAAAAAGCTCGCTGGATCTCCCCCGTGATAGCAGCGTTCTCGTCCCGCTGCCCGCCGGGGCCCATCTCGAGGAAGCCGGCACCCGCCGCGGCGTCGAACTCAAAGAACAAACACTGCGCGGCTCATTGGAACCCGATGACCGCACCGCAGCCGAGCGCATCCCCACAATCGTGGAGCGCGGCTATCTCATCGTCGGCATTCAACAATCGCAAAACCTGTTGTCTTTCCGCGACCCCACCACCGGCCAGCTCTCCGGTTTCGAAGTCGACTTAGCCCACGAGATCGCCGAAGATATTTTTGGTGACCGCAACGCCGTCGATTTCCGCTTTGTCGAATCACAGAACCGCGTGCACACGCTGCAGACCGGCAAGATTGATTTCTTATTATCCACACTGACTATCACCCCGGAGCGCCAACAAGAAGTGGAATTTTCCACGCCGTACTTGTCGACGAATACCCGGCTGCTGGTCAACCGGAATTCGAATGTCGACCGGTTAGAGGATTTGGCAGATCGCACCATCTGTGTGACGGATAATTCCACCGGTATCAACCTCGCACGGCTGCATGCCCCGGAGGCTGATATTTTAAAGGTCGTGACCTGGGCGGATTGCCTGTACGCGATGCAACATAATCAGGCTGACGCAATACTTGTCGACGATGTGATTCTTTCCGGCCTCGAAATCCAGGATCCATACACCGAGATCGTCGGCCCGCCTGTGGACTCCGATATTTACGGCGTCGGCATGCCCAAGCCACCGCGCAGCTCGGATGCGAAGGCCATCGCGGAGGCAGAAGGCCTGGTGCGCCAGGTTAATTCCACGCTGGAGCGCATCCGTGACGACGGCACGTGGTGGGAGCTATTCCGTCACTGGTTCGGCGGACGCTTGTCGACGGCTGGCCCGCCGCCAGTGAACTACCGGCCAGAAAATGCTGGCGACCACGCTGATGCAGGGACGGTGACACAGTGACTGAACACAATGATCGCTCGAACAAGGCTTCTGCTGGTGCTTCTAACGAGACTTCAGACAAGCCTAGGACAGGCAAGACCGTGGCCGAGCAACCCCAGGGAACTCAAGCCACAGAAGCCACCGCAGTTCCGGAAGCAGAACCGGCGACATCCGCGGTGCCGTTCGACCCTTTCGCAGACGACGATGATGACGATGACTTCGCTGACGGCGCCAGCACCGACGCCAGCACCGGCACCGGTGCTGCGCACTACCCCGGCCCGAGCGAAGACGGCGATACCTCATCGGTGGAGGTTAGTCTTGACCAAGACAATATCGCTTCCCTGTTGCAGGACCTGCAGAAAATCCGCGACGAAAAAGCCCAGCAGGCCCAACAATCCCAGCAGAAAAAACCGCTGGAAGATACTTCCACGCGCGCACGTCGGCAAGCATTATCCACTTTCCGGAAACGCCGTCGCACCCAGCGCACCGCCCGCGCGGTAGCCGACCGGATGGTGCGCCTGCCTTTCGTCGTACCGACAGACCCGCAAGAAGCACTCATTGACCCGCACGAGGCCATCGAGAAGAAAAAGATCCCGGCGCCGCAATTAGAGCCCGGGGATATCGTCGCCCAGCAATACGAGATCCTGGGGGTCATCGCCCACGGCGGCATGGGCTGGATTTACCTGGCCAACGATCATTTTGTTTCCGGGCGCATCGTGGTGCTCAAGGGCATGCAATCGCAAAAATCCGCCGAGGAAACCGCCGCAGCAGAAGCCGAGCGCGAATTCTTGGCAGATATTACCCACCCGGGCATCGTGAAGATTTTCAATTTCATTGACGACGAGCGCGTACCCGGTGGGTTCATCGTCATGGAATACGTCGGCGGCCCCTCGCTGCGGCATCGGCGGAATTCACAGCCCAACCACGTCGTCGCCATCGATATCGCGATCGCCTATATGCTGGAAATCCTACCTGCGCTGGAATATCTCCACGCCCGCGGGGTGGTCTATAACGACTTGAAGCCGGATAACATCATTATCAGCGAAGACCAGGTGAAAATCATCGACCTGGGCGCGGTCTCCGGTATTGGTGCTTACGGCTATATCTACGGCACCAAGGGTTTCCAGGCCCCGGAGGTGGCCACGAAAGGCCCGTCCGTCGCCAGCGATATCTATTCCATTGGCCGCACCCTGGCGGCACTCACCCTCAATCTTCCTTCGGAAAACGGCATTTATTTGCCAGGCCTGCCCGGCCCGTCGGAAGAACCTACCTTGCGGCGTTACCTGTCGTTTTATCGGCTGCTGCAGCGCGCCACGCACGAAGACCCGGAGCAGCGGTTTTCTTCCATCGAAGAACTGCGCACCCAGTTGTACGGGGTGTTGCGCGAAGTCATCGCCATTCGTGACCGCATCCAGCACCCGGCACAGCACTCGCTATTTTCCCCGCAACGTACCACGTTTGGCACCAAGCACGTGGTCTTTCGCACAGATCAGTTGATCGACGGCATTGAGCGTTCCGTGCATATCACCGCCGCGGAGGTCGTTTCTGCCCTGCCGGTGCCGCTGATTGATCGCAGCGACCCGGGTGCTTCGATGCTATCGGGCTCGTCGTATAGCGAGCCGCAAGAAGCCCTGGAAACGCTACGTCAGGCGATGCACACTAACGAATACGTTGGTTCCCGGGAAATCCCTTTGGGCGTGGTACGCGCGATGCTGGATTTGGGCCTGACTACCCAAGCGCGCGAATGGTTGCGTTCGTTGGAAGAAAACATGGCCCAAGACTGGCGTTTTCGCTGGTATTCCGGGGTCACGGCGACGTTGTTGGATGATTACCGGGATGCACAGGATCATTTTTCGTCGGTGATGTTCTTGCTGCCCGGTGAGGCCGCACCGAAGCTGGCTTTGGCTGCGGTCGACGAATTGCTGCTGGAGGAACAAGGCCGCAACCATTTGAGTTTGATTCCGCCGGAATTGTCGCGGGCAACCACGGGGATCCCGGATTCGTTGTCGAATATCCCGAATGAGTTTTTCTTGCAGCGCCCAGAAATTTGGGAACACCGCACCGAAGATCCCGTTGCGCTGCGTTTTCATGCGCTCCGGTTGTATTCCATCGTCTGGGAGACCAACCCGGCGACGGTATCCTCGGCGTTCGGTTTAGCACGTCAGCTTATGGCCGAGAATCAGGTGGAGCTGGCCGTGCGGGTGCTGGACCGGGTTTCGCCGGCGTCGCGGCATCACCGAATGGCAATCTTGACGACGATCTTGCAGCTGTTAACTAGCCCGTTGAATGAGCCGTATATTCGCCGTGCCGCACGGCGTTTGGAATCGATTCCGACGAATGAGCCGCGCTATTTGCAGATCAAAACTGCGGTGTTGACCTCCGCGTTGAATTTTTTGCGTGCCGAGGATCTGGAGCAATCGGCCTCGCCGCACGAGCTTTTCGATCACACGTTTAGCCAACACGGCTTGCGCTCTGGTTTGTACGACACGCTGCGAGCCCAGGCGCGGGTGGCGCCGTTCCCGCGGCACCGCTACGCACTGGTGGACCTAGCGAATATGATCCGCCCAGTAACCTGGTTTTAGCGACTTGGTTTTAACGGCCTCGTTTTAGTGACCTGGTTTTGGTGACTTGGTTTTAGTGCCGTGATTCTTCGGCGTTAGCGGAGGCATCATCAGCAGGTTGATCAGCACTGAGTTGATCAGCAGTGAGTTGATCATTGTCCCGTCGCTGGTCCTGCTCATCGCGGGCAGGGCTCTTCGACGCGTCTGCCCCGTCTGTGACGGAGGTACCCGAGGTCTCTACACTCTCAGCACCGTCAGTACTCTCAGCCCCCTCAGTGCCGTCAGCGCCGTCTGAGTTCTCAGCACCATGAGCACCCTCAGTGCCGTCTGTGTTCTCGGCACTGTCTACGTTCTCAGCACTGTCTGCACGCCCAGCATCGTCTGCATGCTCAGTACCGCCAGCCCCAGCCGCTAAACCAGCCCCGACATCATCAGATTCGATGGTGATCTGCATACCAGCTTCGCGCGCTGCCAGGTGCGCAGCATCGGTGTTATCCGCAGTGGACAACACCACACCCATGCGTCGACCCGGATAGCTCCCGGCTTTGCCAAACAACACCACGGAAGTCTCCGGGTGCGCGAAAGCTTCTTCCAGCCCGCCGTAGGATAAGCTCTCCGCATCCACTTCCGAGCGCAACATGCGCGCAGCCCCCGGAGACGTCAGGGTCACGTCAATGGGTAGGCCCAGAATCGCGCGCGCGTGCAAATCAAACTGCGAATAGCGCTGCGTGGCCATGGTCACCATGCCGGTATCGGTTGGCCGTGGCGAAACCGAGGAGAAATACACGTCCTCACCAGCAACAAACAACTCGACGCCGTACACGCCGCGACCGCCCAACTCATTCGAGATACGAGCGGCAATCGAGCGCGCATTCTCCAGCGCAACCTGGCTCAGCTGCAACGGCTGCCAAGAATCGATCAGCCCGCCGTCGCGATGATCATGTCCAATCGGCTCAGCGAACCACGTGGCCATCTCCCCGGTCGCCGGATCAATCGAACGCACCGCCAGCAGGGTTACTTCAAAATCAAAATCGACGAAGCGTTCCACGATCACGCGGCCATCGAAATGCGCCTCCGAGGAAGCAGTTTCCCAAGCCTCGTTGACATCGTCACCGTAGCGCACGACCATGTGGCCGCGACCGTTGGACGTCACCGCTGGTTTCACGATGGACGGGTAGCCCATCTCATCCAAAATGGTTTTCAGTTCTTCCGGGCTGGAGGCAAAATCATAGGCGGTCGTCGGCAAGCCTAATTGTTCTGAGGCGGTACGACGGATGGATTCACGTTCCATGGTCAACTCGCAGGCACGCGCCCCGGGCACCACGACGGCGGAGCTGCCTTCTTCGATCTCGCGGAGCGCTTCCACCGCGACGACCTCAACTTCCGGAACCACATAATGTGGATCAATGCGCTTGGCCAGATCCAAAACCGCCTGCGCATCCGTGACATCTGCGACGTAGGAATACTGCGCGACTTGGTGGCCCGGCGCCCCATTGCGCTTGTCGACGGCGTGGATTTCCAAGCCCAGGCGCTGGAAGCTGATCGCTAACTCGCGGCCGATTTCACCGGCGCCCAGCAGAAGCACGCGGGTGGCGTTTGGGGTCAGCGGGGTGCCAATCGTGGCACCAGCTGGCGTATCAGGCGTGTTTTCAGTCATGACAGCCTATTTTCCCGCCAGTACGTCGTGGCGCACGATGGTTTGCTCACGCGACGGGCCGACACCGATATATGATATGCGCGTGCCAGAGAGTTCTTCTAGGCGCAGCACATAATCTTGCGCACGCTGCGGCAGCTCCTCAAAGGTGGAGCAGCCGGTGATGTCTTCATCCCACGCTGGCATCTTTTCGTAGATCGGTGTGGCGTGGTGTACTTCGGACTGCGAGACCGGCATTTCATCGTGGCGGACGCCATCAACATCGTAGGCCACGCAGATCGGGATCTCCCCGATACCGGTGAGTACGTCGAGTTTGGTGAGGAAGTAATCGGTGAAACCATTGACGCGGCTGGCATAGCGCGCGATCACGGAATCATACCAACCACAGCGGCGGCGTCGGCCAGTATTCACGCCGACCTCACCACCGGTTTCCTGCAGGTAGTTGCCCCATTCGTCGAAAAGTTCCGTCGGGAATGGGCCCGCGCCGACGCGGGTGGTATATGCCTTGATGATGCCCAGGGAAGTATCAATGCGGGTCGGGCCAATACCAGAGCCGACGCACGCGCCACCTGCCGAAGGATTCGACGAGGTCACAAACGGGTAGGTGCCGTGGTCGACGTCCAGCATGGTAGCCTGACCGCCTTCCATCAGGATGTGCTTACCGGCTGTGAGTGCCTCATTGAGTTCGCGCTCGGCATCAATAACCATCGGGCGCAGGCGCTCCGCGTAGGACAAGAAGTAGTCGACAACCTCGTCGGCTTCGATAGCTTTGCGGTTGTACATTTTCACCAGCATCTGGTTTTTCACATCCAGTGCCGATTCCACTTTTTGCCGCAGGATGGACTCATCAAAAATATCCTGCACGCGGATGCCGACGCGAGCGACTTTGTCCTGGTACGTCGGGCCAATACCACGGCCAGTGGTGCCAATCGCACGCTTGCCCAAAAAGCGTTCCTGCACCCGGTCGAGTGTCTGGTGGTACGGAGCAACCAGGTGCGCGTTGGCGGAAATCTTTAACCGCGAGGCGTTCGCACCGCGAGCTTCCAGGCCATCAATCTCCTCAAACAGCGCTTCCAGGTTGATGACGACACCATTACCCAGCACCGGGGTAGCATTTTCCGACAAAATACCCGCCGGGAGCAGTTTGAGCTCGTATTTCTCACCGCCAACGACGACGGTGTGGCCGGCATTATTGCCTCCGTTGGGCTTGACGACGTAATCCACCTGGCCGCCCAAAATGTCTGTGGCTTTACCTTTACCTTCGTCGCCCCATTGGGCGCCGACGATGACGATCGCTGCCATACCTACCTCATCACTTCTCTGCGGTCAGTAGTTTGATCAGCCTTATAGCCTACTAGGTATTGCCCCACCTGCAATAATTTTTTGTGTCGTCAGATACGATTCTTGGCATGCGTGTGCTGATTCTGCGCTGCGGGCAGGCCGCAGCCGAGCTAGTTTTGCCCGCCACCTTGCATCGTTCTGCCGGTGTGGAAATTTTTTCACTGCCTGCTGTGCCAGCTCGGGGCGATCTGAAATTTTTATCCGACCACACCACGGAGTTGCTGCCGGTTGATCCGACTCCATCGCTGGAGGAAATCCAAGCGCAGCCGCGCGTCGAGCACCAAGCTGCCCCGGAACTGGCGCCGCAACAGCCGGTGATGCCACTGCGAATCATCGTGATTGGTTCGGATGCTGCCTTGTCGGCGGTGCTCACCCGGTTGATGCGGGTGGATCACTTGTGGCCACAGATCGGGTTCGTGCCGATGACAGATGCTGCATGTGATGACGACAGTACCGCCGCGCAAAATTGGTCCCTTCCCACTGATCCGACCGCCGCGCTCAAATTAGCGCTGACCGACGAGGTCAAACCCGTCCCGCTGATCCGCAACGACGCCGGGCAAGCCGTAGCAGGTTCGGCCACCATCACCCAGTGGGATGGCGGGGCCATGACCGGCGAAATCATCGTCGACGACGCCACCTTAGTACAGCAGGATGCGCGGAGACTTGCCGACGGCGGTGGCGGTGCCACGGCTTTTGGCGCACGTTTGGTTCCGATGCTGAGCGCACCGGGCATCGCTGCGGCAGCACACACAGCACAAGAACAACCGCGTGGCCTCTTTGCTCGTTGGCGCAAGAAAAAAGGCGCCGCCCAAGCGGCAGACACCAACGTCGGCAAGCTAGATCCCAGCACGCTGGTCACCGGGCGCGCGGTGCAAGCCGGCGGCCCAGAAATGGCGGTGCACGTCGACGGGGTAGGCAGCCCACGCCCGCAAAAGCGTGTGACTTTTTACCGGCACCTACGGGATGCACAAATCATCCGGCCGTGAGTTCCGGGCGCGCTACACGCTCTACTTTCTTCTACTCACTTCTACTTCTTCTGTGAGCCCTCGGACTCGTCGTAACGATCCGCCTCATTGTGCGCATTATCCTGGATATCCTCGATTTCCCAGACTTCCGGCGGATAAGCCGGCGTCGACGAGGTCGGTGCCAGCACTGCAGCGGCAGACTCCCGTGACATACCAGAGACCATCAGCAGATCCACGGTCAAAAAACGCACCTGCGACAGGATGGCGTATTCCGAGAGCACGGGATCGTCACTAATCACAGAAAGATCCGTCCGCGCACCAATAATGCGCAAACGATTGACGATGCCCGGGATCTCGTGGGCTTGGCTCACGCGTGCGCTGGTTTCATAAATTTGCGACAGCTCCAGCGCGATCTCTGCCAATTCATCGATGATATTGATCAACCGCGGGGTCATTTTATCCCCGTCGACGCTCAAAACCATGCAGCGGCGGGCTAACACGCGCACGTTACGGGTGGCGTTGTCGACGGGCGTGAGAATGCGCTCGATGGAGCGTAAGTGTTTCCGTGAGCCCCATCGAAACGGCGATACCCCCGCGATTTCGCGGCCGGAAGCCGTGGCTTCGAGCATGTGGTCGATATTTGATTGCGTGCCGCGGACTTGCTGGAGCGCGTCTTCGATACGTTCCGAATCCCCTGCTTCCGCACCTTCTGCCACATCGTGCAGCACCGAGGAGGCCACAGAAAGCACCTTGGCGATTTCATGCCGGGCATCCCGCAGCGCTGAGTTGGGGATCAACGCGATGGAGATGATTCCAATCACCGAGCCAATGGCGGCGTCGATAATGCGTTCAGTGCCACCGCCTTGCGGCATGATTGTAGCGATCAGGATCGCCCCAATGGCTACCTGGTTACTCACCAGCAGCGATTTCGATAACAATGCTGCCACAGTCAACGAAATCGCCACCCCGGCGGCGATCTGCCAGTCACCAGTGCCCAAGGTGTGCACCAATAACTGGCCCACGCCCACGCCCACGACACCAGCAACCGACATTTCCACGGCTTTGTTCAGGCGATTGCCACCGGAAATACCGAGGATAACCACCACGGAAATCGGCGCAAAAAATGGGACCTCGTGCCCGAAAAACGTCTGCGCCACCCAAAACGCCAATCCCGCGCCGAACGCAGCTTGCACAATGAAGATGAAACGTTTGCGCACGCGTTGCAGACGCGAAGTCAGTGAATTATCTAAATACCGCAGCCGTTCGCGGGTGGAGATCCTGTTATTTGCCATAGGCGCCGTGACTACCTGTGAAACACAAAACGCGGTTTAACGCGCGGTGGTCTGCCCAGCAGAGCGCAGCACCTGGCACGATTCAATGACGCGATCAGCCATGGAGCGCTCTGCCTTTTTCAGGTAGGAGCGTGGATCGTACACCTTCTTGTTGCCCACTTCGCCGTCGATCTTGAACACGCCGTCGTAATTGCTGAACATGTGGCGTGCGACCGGGTTGGTGAAGGCATACTGCGTATCGGTGTCAATATTCATCTTGATCACGCCATAGCGCAGGGATTCTTCGATCTTAGAAGCTTCCGAGCCGGAACCGCCGTGGAAGACGTAATCGAATGGCTGGGAGCCGTCGGCAAGCCCCAACTTCTTCGTGGCGACCTTCTGGCCTTCATCCAGGACCTCTGGGCGCAGCTTCACATTGCCCGGCTTGTAGACGCCGTGCACGTTGCCAAAGGTGGCGGCCAACAGGTAGCGGCCGTTTTCGCCGGTGCCGAGCGCGTCGACGGTCTTCTCAAAATCCTCTGGGGTCGTGTACAGGTTAGCGCCCGCCTTGGCTTCCACGCCGTCTTCTTCACCGCCGACGACACCGATTTCCACTTCAAGAATGATATTCGCTGCGCGCGACTGTGCCAGCAGCTCCTGGGCGATCTCCAGGTTCTCATCAATCGGGATGGCGGATCCGTCCCACATGTGGGACTGGAACAGCGGCAGTTGGCCAGCGTCGACGCGCTCGCGGGAAATCTGCAACAGCGGGCGCACGAATTCATCCAGGCGCTCTTTCTGGCAGTGGTCCGTGTGCAGCGCAATATTCACGCCGTAGTGTGAGGCGGCCTCATGTGCGAACGCAGCCAAAGCCTTCGCGCCAGCAACTTTGTTCTTCACAGCCTGGCCGGAACCGAATTCCGCACCACCGAGAGAAAACTGGATGATGCCGTCAGACTCGGCCTCTGCAAACCCCTGTAGTGCAGCGTTAATGGTCTCGGACGAAGTGCAATTGATCGCGGGAAAAGCGAATTGCTCCTTCTTCGCGCGATCGAGCATCTCGTTATAAACCTCAGGGGTAGCGATAGGCATAAAACATCCTCCAACGTTGGATCTGCAGTCTCGAAAACCAATTATGCCTGAGCGAGCACTAACCTGCAGCCGCATCCCCTTCCGACAGCGCAACCCGGGCCATCGCTTCCAGCGCCATCCAGCCAGATAACTGCACCGATAAATCTCGTTCTGCGATGCGCACAACGCCGACTTTCTCGCGGATCGACATGGGCCCCAACCCGAAGTTGTGTGGCAACAAAGCATCACTGGTCCAGTCCGTCGCGAAAACCGGCAGCCCGTCGACTTCCAAACGGTGGGTCCACACCGATTCCGCCGACGCCCGCACCAGCCGTGTCGCAAGCTTGCGGGTCGCCCGGTTCGCCGGGGAATCATCAGGCAAACGCACCGCGACGTCGGCAAGATAGCGCAGTAAAATTCCTTTGAATAGGCCACCATCGCCATCGCCGGTGTCCCAGTCGATCACGCCCGCCGGGGTAGCCATGTGCTGGGAAATCGCGTGCACCAAGCCGCGGATCCGGCTGATATAGGGCATGGCTTCATCGGCACGTTCGGCCTCATGCACCGACCGAATATCTTCCAGGCTGTGGATGCCGTGTTCCTCGCGCAGCTTGAGGGCAATTTCCAAGCTGGCTCCGAGCATCACACCCTGGCAATAGGGGTGAATATCACGCACAATTTCCGGACCGTGCATCCGCATGCGCATCCCATCCATAATCAGCCCGTCATCGTTCTGCAGGTTGTCAAAGACCCAATCGACGATGTGGATGGCTTCTGTCCAATACCCAGTACGCGCCAGCATGATCGCCACCGGGCCATTGGTGGGCACGTTATAAAACGTCGAACGGCTATCGCGCCAGGGTGCTACCCCAAGCGTTGAATCCAACCCGGCGCGCAGATTGGTACGTAGCGCATTCAGCTGTGGCGGGGTGCCTAATTTGTCCGCTTTTTCCACGCGCCCGAAAGCCAGTGCCAACCAGGCTTTATCGTCGTAATATTTGTTGCGATCCAGCCCGCGCAACTGCCGCAGCTTGATCCCGCGCATGGTATTCGCGATGCGTTTGCTGCGGGTTTTCGTCGGCTGGCGCAGCGCGGCATCAACCTGACAGTCCAGGTAGTGCGCCTGCCACCAGTAATGCCAATGGATAAATAGGCGTTCTTTGAATAACGCGGGCCAGCTCACCCGCGCGAGGTTCGTGCCTGGCACAGACCAGACTGGGCCGGCATGCCGGTCGTTGATGGCGGTCTCTGCGAGATCCGCCCGGTGGGACCATTTTTCTTGCACTATTATCCCATCACTAACTGGGCTTATTCACGGGGCTATTACCGAAAATTCGATCACCTGTAGCATACATCACGAATGTATAGTGATGTGCTAGTGGTTGTACTGCCCCGCTGAGATCTCACTGCCTACTGTGATTTCACTGCCCTACGGACGCCGGCACGTCTACCACGCCTGATCCAGATCCGCGTGCTGCCGCACCCACGCGTGCATCGCAATCCCAGCAGCCACCCCGGCGTTGATGGAACGCGTCGAACCAAACTGCGCGATCGAACACGTCATCACCGACGCCTGGCTGGTTTCCGCACTCACCCCGGGGCCTTCCTGGCCGAATACCAGCAAACAGCGCCTCGGCAATTCGGCGGTTTCCAGCGGCACGCACCCAGGGGTGTTATCGATAGCCACGACAGTCAGATCATTCTCCGCCGCCCAAGCCATGAGCGTGGCGACGTCACTGTGGTGCTGCAGGTGCTGGTAGCGGTCGGTGACCATCGCCCCACGACGATTCCAGCGCCGCCTGCCCACGATGTGCACCGTGTCCACGGCAAAAGCATTCGCCGTGCGCACCACCGTGCCAATATTCGCATCGTTTTCGAAATTCTCGATCGCGATATGCAGCTCATGACGACGAGTATCGATGTCTTCGATGATCGCCTCGCGCTTCCAATATCGGTAAGCATCAACGACGTTGCGCTGATCGCCTTCGGTAAGCAGCTCCGGATCCAAGCGGGGATCATTCGGCAGCGGGCCCTTCCACGGGCCGACGCCATGCCGACCTTCTGCCCATTCCGTCGGGCCTTTGTGCTCCGGCGAGCTAGCACGCTCTGGGGTGCTCGTTGCTTCGTGGTCGGGCATTACAGACCCAAGTCATCCAAACCCAGCAGGCTGCGATATTCCAGGCCTTCGGCGCGGATGGCATCGGCGGCACCGGTAGCGCGGTCCACGACGGTGGCCACACCAACGACTTCCGCGCCAGCTTCACGTAACGCAGCAACAGCAGTCAACGGGGAATTACCCGTGGTGGTGGTATCTTCCACAACCAGCACTTTCTGCCCCTCAACATTCACACCTTCGATGCGGCGCTGCATACCGTGCTTTTTCGCTTCTTTGCGCACCACGAATGAATCGATCGGGCGGCCGTCGGCATGCATGATCGAGGTGGCCACCGGGTCCGCACCCAAGGTCAGGCCACCGGCGGCAACATAATCCCAGTCCGCGGTTTTCTCCCGCAGCAACGAGCCAATCAGGCGGGAAGCCTCATGGTGCAGCGTCGCGCGGCGCAAATCCACGTAATAATCGGCTTCTTTGCCAGAAGATAAGGTCACGCGCCCGTGGACAACGGCAAGCTCACGGACGAGTTCGGCTAGGCGGGAAAGGTCTTGGGTTTTCTCAGTCATGGCTACCACTGTAGTCATCACCAAAAATCGACGGCCCGGCAGACAGGTCGCGTTTAACGTGCGGGCGCTTGCTATGGCCCTTCTCATCTGGCTTGTCGACGCCATCGGCTATGGCATCTACTTCGTCGACGCCCAACGCGTACGGCTCCAGGTAGCCGCGGGCATCGGCTTTGCTGCGGGTTGGCAATTCCACAGGTTCACTGGGACGTTGCACTGGCGGATGATCCTGCGGGTCCGGCACGACTCGCAGCGGCTGATTATTCTCGAAGACCGGGGGCTGTTTCGGACCCATCATCCGGGTGGGATCCGCCCCGTCGAATTTTAAAATTTGCTTTGCCATCGATCGTGGGGGCAACACGCGGGCGGCGTCGGCAAGCAGCCCCAGTGGAGCCAGCATCTCATCCCAGTCTGCGGCGTGGGAGCCTTTGTCGGTTTGCGCCAGTACCCAATCGGATTCGATCCACACCGCGGTGACAATCTCCGGCAGGTTGTCGCAAGCAGTGACCACGCGCGCGTCGATCATGCGGCTAGCGACGGCGGCATCAGTGGCGTAGGCCGTGAAATCTCCGATGTGTCCGACCTCCAGCAGATCATCAAAATCTGCCTCACCGGTGGTGCGGTCAGTGCGCTGGTCACGGTCCGCGCGGCGGAAATCCACGACAATTTCAGTCGCCGCCCCGGTGCGCATGGCCATGACGTTCACGCCGCCGAGATCCATCAACACCATCTCGTGGCCATAGGCCGAACCTTGCACGATATCTTTCGGCGCGGCCCCGCCAGCTGCGGCACCGCGGGTCCACTCATCAACGAGGTAATCGTCATGCTTGGCAAAGCTGAAGCCGTTCTTTTCTGCCCACTGCCGACGCTCCCTGCGCAACGCACCAGGGATGATGGAATCGCGGCGCGGGCCGGCGGGCTTGGCGACGGGGGTTGATTGCGGTTCGGGGGCTGGTTCTGGTTTTGGTTCTTGCTCTTGCTCCAGTCCTAACTCGGGCTGTTGTTCTAGATCTGGCTGCTGTTCTAGGCCTGGTTGTTGTTCTAGATCTAGCTCAGGCTCTCGCGCAGATTCACGCTCACCCTCGGATTTCTCGAATTGATAGTCGCGCTCAAAATCGTGCTCAGTTTCGTGCGCAATTTCTTGCTCAGATAGCCCGGAATCGTCGGCAAGCACGTCATCGGTGACCGGTTCGACGTCCAGCACATCATAATGTTGTGGCAGTTGTTCCGCGGTCGCGAGTTCTTCATCATCCAGGACTCGCCCCCGGATCGGCGCATCGCCATAACTGGCTTGGGCGGACCATTCGGCGTGTTCTTCCGTAGTGCCTGGCTCGTCGGAAATAAGTTCGTCGGAAAACGTATCGTCGGCAAGCGCAGCACCAGTAGTGGTGCGGCCTTCCTGCTCCGCTGGCTCCACGGCAGCAAGCGATTCCTGGTGCTGGGCGCGGCGCTGCTTCGAATCCAGGTACCACAGAAATACGGCTGCGGCCCCGGCGATGACGGCCAGAGTTAGTAGAACATACGGCATGCAGTTAGTTTAACGTGAAGTTTCCACAGGATTGGCAGCATTCGCCGACCATTGCGACCAACCGCCCACGTAATGCGACGCACCGGTCAGCCCAACGTGTTCCGCCAGGGCCAGCGCCAAGCCCGAATGGTTTCCAGAACCGGAATAAAACACGGTGTCCTCACCCTTGGTGACGCCTGCTTTAGCAAAGACCTCACGGATTTCTTCTTTTGGCTTCGCCAAACGATTCGGCGTCAGCAGATCCCGCATGGACGCATTCACCGCGCCCGGGATATGACCGGCTTTCAAATCCAAATTCTCTTGTTTACCGGAGTAACGCCAATAAGAGCGAGTATCAACCAGCATGCCGTCGAAATTGCGTACCTGATCAATAGTGGCCGAAGGCATAGACCCCGGCTGGATGGTCAGCGCAGAACCCATCGCGATATTGCCGGGCCCGCACATGGTGTCGAAGCCTCTGCGATACCACTGCGCCAATCCGCCATCCAGAATAGAGACATTTTTAATACCCGCCCAACGCAGCACCCACCAGGCACGGCCAGCAAAAACCCCTGACCATCGTCATAAACCACCACTGGGCGATCTTCGCGCAGCCCCCAGCGATTAACATTGGCTTGCAAACGCGCCGGATCCGGCAGCGGGTTGCGCCCGGCCTTGGACCCCGGCAGGCCGACAAGGGCGGTGGCGGGGTTGACGTGCTGGGCAGTGGGAATATGCCCGGCGCGGAATTGTCGGAAGCTGTTTCCCTGCCCCGGTGCCCATGTGGTGGCAAGCAGGGTGAGTTTTTCTCCACAGTGGATTTTCTCGTGTAATTCTTCGGCACTGACCAGGACGCTCATGGTGCCCAGTGTAGGTGCAATCGCGTGTGCGTGTAGGTGGTATTGCTTGCCGACGTGGGCAGCGTTGCTTGCCGACGCAAAGCTCGCCGCCAACGCTTTAGGGAACCTGGTAGCTACGGTCTTCTTGATCAGTAATCAACATATGCCCGGGCGCATGAGTAATCGCCAGTTCCGGGCGTGACTGCATTACCATCGCCTGCGGGGTCACTCCACACGCCCAGAACACCGGAATATCGCCTTTTTCAGAAACCGGCCGGTCGCCAAAATCCGGTGCATCTAAATCTGTAATCCCCAGTGCTTCCGGATCCCCAATATGAACCGGTGCGCCGTGCACCGCCGGGAAGCGTGAACTAATACGCACTGCATCAGAGACTTTCGCCGCCGGGATCATCCGCAATGAAACCACCAGGTTGCCCGACAAACTTCCAGCCGGACGGCAGGCAATATTGGTGTTGTACATCGGCACATTACGTCCCACAGGAATGTGCCGCACTGGCACGCCATTATCCAGCAGTGGGTGTTCAAAGCTAAAAGAACAGCCTATTAAAAACGCTACGAGATCATCCCGCCACGCCTCGCTCGCATCGGGGACCTCGTCGACAAGCTCACCATTTTTGAACACGCGGTAAGCCGGGGCGTCGGTGCGCACATCCGCCTCATCACCAGCAAAGATGCCGCCGCGCACCTGCCCTGGCTCCAATACCTCTAATACCGGGCACGATTTCGGGTTGCGCTGGGCAAACAACAAAAAATCAAAGGCCAGCTCACGCGGCAACGCGAGCAAGTTGGCCTGCGTATACCCGGCAGACCAGCCACTGGTCGGGGTCACCAACCCCTCACGAAATCTCCGGCGGGCCTGTGCTGGGCTGAGGCTGCGAGTATCCATGCAACCCAGGCTAGTGCGCTAGCCAGCGAGCGCGCAGCCGCCCAGTACGCACCGGGTAGTTGAGCTACTAACTGGAAATCTCCAGCTCCTCGCCGCCGTCGGCAAGCGAAACCTGCACGGCATCGCCTTCCACGACCTCACCGGCGAGTACCAGCCGCGCCAGTTTGTCGCCGATGGCCTGCTGGATCAACCGGCGCAGCGGACGCGCACCGTAGGCGGGGTCGTAACCGCGCTCAGCCAACCAGGCTTTGGCTGCCGCATCCACGCTCAGGCTCAGGCGCTTGCCAGCCAGGCGTTCGCGCAGCGTATCCAGCTGGATATCCACGATGCCTTCCAGCAGCTCACTGGATAGCGGCTCGAAGGTCACCACATCATCCAGGCGGTTAATGAACTCCGGCTTGAACGCGGCCTTCACCGCATCCATGATCTGCTCGCGATCGCCGTCAGCGCCCAGGTTCGAGGTCAGGATGATCACCGTGTTGCGGAAGTCCACGGTCCTCCCCTGCCCGTCGGTCAGCCGTCCTTCGTCGAGCACCTGCAGCAGCACGTCGAAAACATCCGAGTGGGCCTTTTCCACCTCGTCGAAAAGCACCAGCGTGTAGGGGCGACGTCGTACGGCCTCAGTCAACTGGCCGCCAGCATCGTGGCCGACGTATCCCGGAGGGGCACCGACCAACCGCGAAACCGAGTGCTTCTCGCCGTATTCAGACATATCGATGCGCACCATCGCGGATTCATCATCGAACATGAACTCCGCCAGCGCTTTCGCTAGCTCAGTCTTGCCGACGCCCGTGGGCCCCAGGAACAGGAAGGAGCCGGTTGGCCGATTCGGGTCGGCGATGCCCGCGCGGGAACGACGCACCGCATCCGAGACCGCCACCACAGCGTCTTTCTGTCCGACGACGCGGCGAGCCAGGATATTCTCCATATCCAGGAGCTTTTCCGTCTCACCCTGCAGCATCTTGCCCGCCGGGATGCCGGTCCAGGCAGAGACTACCTCGGCGATAGTATCCGGGGTGACTTCCTCGCTGAGCATGGTGTTGCTGCGCGCCTGCTCAGCGGCTTTCTCCTCGGCCACGGCGATGTCGCGTTCCAGCTCGTTGATGCGGCCGTAGCGCAGCGTGGAGACTTTCTCGTAGTCACCTTCTCGCTCGGCGATTTCTGCTTGCCGACGCAGATCGTCGAGTTCTTCTTTCAGTGCCTGCACATCATCGATGGCCTTTTTCTCGTTCGCCCAGCGGGCTTTGAGTTCACCAAGGGTTTCGCGCTGGTCCGCCAGCTCTTGTTGCAGGCGCGCCAGCCGCTCCTTGGAGGCAGCATCGGATTCCTTCTTCAGCGCCAGCTCTTCGATTTCCATCCGACGAACGACGCGTTCGAGTTCGTCGATTTCCTGCGGCGAGGAATCGATCTCCATGCGCAACCGGGAGCCGGCTTCGTCGACAAGATCGATGGCCTTATCCGGCAGGAAGCGGTTAGTGATGTACCGGTTGGACAGCTCGGCGGCCTGCACCAGCGCGGAATCCTGGATGCGCACGCCGTGGTGTACTTCGTAGCGCTCCTTCAGGCCACGCAGGATACCGATGGTGTCTTCCACCGAAGGCTCGCCGACGTAGGTTTGCTGGAAACGACGCTCCAGCGCGGCATCCTTTTCGATGTACTTACGGTATTCATCCAACGTGGTCGCACCCACCAGGCGCAGTTCGCCCCGGGCCAGCATCGGTTTGATCATATTTCCGGCATCCATCGAGCCTTCGCCGGTGGCACCGGCGCCGACCAGGGTGTGCAGCTCATCGATGAACGTGATGATCTCGCCTTCAGAAGATTTGATTTCTTCCAGCACGGCTTTCAGCCGCTCCTCGAACTCGCCGCGGTATTTCGCGCCCGCGACCATCGATCCGAGATCCAGCGAGACCAGGCGCTTACCCTTGAGCGATTCTGGTACGTCACCACCGACGATGCGGCGGGCCAGGCCTTCCACGATGGAGGTCTTGCCGACGCCCGGTTCACCGATGAGCACCGGGTTGTTCTTCGTGCGACGGGATAGCACCTGCACGACGCGGCGGATTTCCGAATCGCGCCCAATGACGGGGTCAATCTTGCCTTCGCGGGCCTGTGCGGTCAGATCCGTGGAGTATTTCTCCAGTGCTTGGAAGGAGTCTTCCGGATTTTCCGTGGTCACCTTCGCGGCCCCACGCACGGCCGGGAATGCGCCTTTAATGGCGTCGTAGGTAGCGCCACGGGAGGTCAGCAGCTGCGCGGCATCGGTTTTCGAGGCCGCGATGGCTGCCAGCAGCACTTCGGTGGAGACGTATTCGTCGCCAAGCTCACCGGCCAACTCTTGGGCTTTGGTAAGAACGTTCAGCCCATCGCGGTTGAAATTCGGCTTAGCCACGCCTGCGCCTTCGGCTGTGGGGTAGCCTTCGACTAATTCGGTGGCTTCTTTGCGCACCGTATCGGGGTCTACTCCGGTGGCTTTCAATACCGGGGTGGCGATGCCTTCTTCTTGGCTGAGGATCGCCTGCAGCAGGTGTGCTGGGCGAATATCCGGGTTGCCTGCCACCGAGGCGGTTTGCAGCGCAGACTGAAGGGCTTCTTGGGTTTTTGTCGTGGGGTTAAAAGAACTCATGGTGTGTCATATCCTCCCTTTTCTTCCCTGCTTTCGTCACCGTTATTGTGACACCGTTTCAGGGGTTTCATTGGGTATAACACACCATGAGTTGAGTCTATTCCACTCAAGTTAGGATTTGGTGGGATTTTTTGCCAGAAACTTGAGTGATAGTCACTCATGTTTGGCAACGGTGCCCACGTGAGGCAGCCACCCGGCCGCGGCAGTCGTGTGTGGCCTAGCCTAAACCTTGCCCTGCATCGCAGGATCCGGCCCATTACCGTTGATGTCAACCACGCCTTTGGCCATGATCGCACCACGCACCGGCATCCAACCACCAAACTTGGCGGTCAAGTACACCGCAATGGCAATAGCCAGCGCCAACCAACCCAGCCCGGCAGTCATTCCATAAATCACGGCCAGCGGAGCCAGCACCGTCATACCGATCTCAAATGGACCGAAGCCCACATAGGCCACGCCGTATTCGGATAGGGTGCCGGATTTCAGCTTCGGATCGACAATCTTCAAGACGGCAATACCGGTAGCGACCGTCGCCGTTGCCCAGCCCCAACCGAAAATGCCACGCTCCAGCCATGCAGCGCCGAAAAATTCCGCGGGGAACCACAGCAAGAAGAAGGTACAGAACACCGTGCCCAAAACAAACAGCAGCAACAGCGCTTGCCAATACGAAGCCACGGCAGCAGGAACAATAGCGGCAATACCGAAGGCAATCAGATAGTCTGTCGACGCCCCAGACACCGAGGAAACGGTGTCCTTGTCCAAATATTCGCTCGCACCAATTCCGCTCATAATCGCGCGGAAAATCAGCCCTACTACCAGAGACATTGCGAACAGCGGAATGGAAACGTTTTCCCACAGGTGAGAAATTCCGGTGTTGATGCCGTACGCAGTCAGCACTGTCAGCATGATAAAGCCTAGGTGCAGTGCGAGCGGCTCGATGGCCGATGGATTGGTAGAAGCGTGGCCAATCGATGGGCGCTCACTCAGGTTTTTGATATAGCCGCGACGCAGTTCGTCTGGCAGCTCACCAGGAAGCTGCGAGACTTTGTTCCGGCGAATTCCCCAGTTACCAGCAATCACACCACCGATAATCGCAGCCAACGTGCCGACGGTTGCAGAGGTAAAGCCCAGCGACGACGCCTCGGCTGCGCCCACTCCTTCCAGCGCGCCGCCGACGGCAGCTGCGGTACCGAAACCACCGGTGAAACCAACTGGCAGCATCATGCCAAACCAGTCCGGAGTATCAAATACCGGGGCGAACAGGTACACGCCCAGCACGACAAACAGGCCCCATTGTGCGGTGAACATAAATGTGGAAAACGCCCACATATTTCGCGCACCTTTGCGCACGGAGCCACCCAGTTCCATGGAATAAGCCATGGACGCGAACACCACGGCGATCAAGATGGACGTGTAGCTGCCTAGGTTTTCGGAAAAACCAATCACGTTTAAAACATGGGGCCCCAGAAGCAAGCCCAGTAAGCCTGCCGTCACTGGTGCGGGCAACAGCAGGTCCTGGAAGAAGAATTTGATGCGGTGACGCAATACATTACCGATGATCATCAGCAACGAGATAAAGCCAACGTCGAGCATGAGGTCGTACGCGGAAAAGCCTTCCATGGAACACCTGCCTTTACAGAGTGAGCGTGAACGAGATCGTGCGATGCTTGCACCTAGACGCAATGTCATGTGATCTAGACGAAGCCGCGGCTGATACGGCGATCAAAACACAGCACGAGAACGAGACGATCATAGTACCCATGCCATAATTGTGCTACCCACCGCTATTCGCTACTTGCTCAACACTGCCCAACCAACACCGCACAGCCTGCCCTGTCCGGTCCGCGCGATATTGTGGAGGACATGACTATCCGGGATTTCGCCAGCCTCGCCGCGCACCTGCGCGCCCACCCTGCGACGTTCCGGGATGCGGTGCACCGCCATTTTTTCGCGGCACTTCCCGACGCCCGCCAATCTTTCCCCATGGATGCTGCACAGGCGCACCGAGGGCTCGCCGAGTCTTTCGCTGCGGCCTTTGATGCCCCGGACCTCGATGAATACTTCGCTGATCTGGGTCGCTCGCATCGTCGGCACGGTTTCCCGCCGGATACCTACCCTATTTTCTCCACTGCCACCCGCCAGGCTTTAGCAGAGATCGACCTTGCCGACGACGTGTTGCAGCAGGCCGGTGCGCTTGTCGACGATATCGTCGCGTTCATGTCCGCTGCCGCGCACGAGGCCGATGTAGCCGGGGTTCCGCCTGCGCACATGGGGCAGGTGGTCGATGTGGAGCGCGTTGATGCCCATACCCGCATCGTGCGTCTGGAATGCGGGCTACCGGTCGATTATGAGCCCGGCCAGTATTTTTCTGTGGCTACCACATTGATGCCGGGCGTGTGGCGCACTTTGGCGGCTGCCCGCCCCGCAGATGGCTGCGGCACGTTGGAATTTCACGTTCGCGATGTCTCGCAGCTTCCTGGCGCGTCGGGATATTCGCGGCGGTTTATGATGACACGCCCCGGCGATCAGTGGACACTAGGCAACCCGGCTGGCCAGCTGGAGCTCGATCCACAGCGCGAAAGCCTGATCATTGCTTTTGGAACCGCGGTGGCTACCCTGCGCTGTTTATTATTCGATGCTTTTGATGCCCACGGCGAGCAGCATGCCCCGGTGCAAGCGCTGGTGATTAATGATTTCCCCGGACAGCATTATGAGCGCGCCACGCTTAACAGCCTGGACAACCTCACCCCGTGGTTGGATGTGCACGCGTTTGCCCGCCATGGTTCTGATCCGCATTGGTTGAAACCACAACGGGCTCGGCATCGCGAGCTGCAACGAGCGCTTGCCGACGGCCAGATGCTTGCCGACGGCAACGACGACACCGGCGGCAGCGATACGGACTCATCTGCAAGCTTATCGGTGGAGGAAAACCCGGAGGAGACCATCGCTCACTACCGCGATTGGTCCGAGCACGACGTGTTTGTCTTGGGCCCGGAAACTGAAGTCAACGGCATGCTGGAAGCATTCGCGGCAGCCGGATTAGACCCGAATACCGTGCAGACCCAGAGCTGGGGTCGCACGGGTGTGGATACCGCGCCGACCGCGAAAAACGAGCAGCCGAAAAGAATTGATCAAATCAATACATGTTTAGCCTAGACTAATCTTAATTGATCTAGTATCATCAACTGTGTCGACATTCGACGTCATCAGACAGCAAAAGGAAATTCACATGGGATTCTTTAGACGCATTCCAAGATCGTATTTACAGGGATACTAACAGCAACGCTACTTCCACTTGCATCAGCACAAGCAACGATAGTTCACGTCGATGGTGGAACCTGGGATTACGGGACTACTAGCAATTTAGTATGGTCCCACTATCACCACCCGGGTGTAAAACACGGATCAACCGCTATTGGGAAATACAAAGCAGACAGTGGTTGCGTCCTCAAACACCAGTGGGCTCGAGCATCAGCAGAAAAAGAGTTTTTCCAAATCGGACAGTCGTATTACCGACGTTGCTAACAAGAATGTTCCACACGTTCCCTAACTCACCAAAGATGACTACATGAAACCACAATTTAATTTGTTGTCGCTAAGCTTATGCTTCGCTTTTCTGCTTAGTCCGATCGCCGCATTTTCCGCGACGAGCTTTCTGGACGACAGGCTGCTGCCATTCAACGAAGCCGCTGTGGTCATCGACGGTGTCTCCGGGCTTCCCATCGCCACTGACTTTCGCAATGACCTACACAACCTCGTCGACGACCATGACGCAACAATCGCCTTTGATGTCGTCGATGGTGATCTCGCTGCCGAACACACTCATTTAGCTATTGCCACAGGTAGTGATGCATCCGATAACCAGGTTACACAATGGTTAGCGGGAACGAGAAATCCGCAGCCCTTTGATCCACAAAAAACCAGAACCATTACCAGTTTTTCTCGCCTGAATAGCGATGACGTTCGTGGAATTTATTTCCTCAATGGCCCACCAGATATCAGAGAGAAATTTGTAGATCTAGCACACGAACACGGATACACTACTGTGCCAACGAATGATGGTTCATTGTTGGCAACAATTCCAACCCCGGTGAAACTGACGGCCTTAATCATTGGCTTATTGACTTTTATCCTTGCTGGGCTGCATGCCATTCTCGGCAGTCGCCGTTACGCTATCCACAGTATGCACGGGTTACCACACAGCTTCAGCATTGTCGGTGATTGGCGTTCCAGCGTCCCGGCGATTACTGGCACAGCCGTTGTGGTTAGCGCTGGCACCACCTTCTTCCTCCACGGCTACAATGACTTCGCACAGTGGCAGCTATATTCCGCAAACGTGTTTATCTTCGCAGTCCTGGGAGTTTTCTGGGCTGTGACAGGTTATGCCGCAGCGTTTGTCGTCATCACACGCACCAACGTTCTTAATGCTCTCAAGGGCAACCTGGTTTCCCGCCCACTGTCTTTTTCCGCCCATAGCGTTCGCATCGTCGCACTGTTTTTCGGCTTAGTGTCAATCGCATCGCTCGTCATGTTTATCCAGGAAACCAACCGTCATGCGGAGTATTCTCAGGAATGGGCCAAGCGTAGCGATGTATTCAGCGCTTTAGTATCCGGCGGAATTGGCGATGATATGAAGCAATTGGGGTCCGAATTACGCAGGCTCGATCACAAGCACAAACTACTTTTTATCAATAGCTTCTGGCAGTCTTCGTCAGAATTTTCCACAACCGATCGGATACTGGCCAACCAGGAATTTGCGCGAGAAGAAACCCCGATTTCTGAGGAAGTACTTACCGATGCTGCCAAGAAAAATGAAACTATTATTTATCTTCCCGCAGCAGCCGATGCAGCAGTAGTGACAGAAATTCGCGAAGGTCTCGCCGGGGAAGCAGAATTCGCAGAGAACACCGACTACGATCCTGCACAACACACCAGGGTCGAATACCATAGCCAACCATTTACGGTTTTTGATTATTTCAATCCTAGTGGTTCGCTGACTAAGTCTCCATTGGTGCATTCGCCAGAACTCGTAATTTTGCCTCCGGGCTTGGAGCCGCTCAGCGACCACAACATCAGTGCAACTCTCACCCGAACCGAAATTCTATTCACGGATCAAGGTGCCGTAGAACAATTACGCCATGAATCTCCTGCCGGAAAGTACGTCTTAGCCAGCCGTCCCATGATTGATTATTGGGGGAAGTCCAACAAGTCGCTATATTCTGATCTGCGCAACACGACTTTTTCCACGCTGGTGGCGATATTCATTATCATCATTGCCGCAATTTCTAGCACCGTGCTATTTTTCAACCGCCGCCACCACCAACTCCGGGTTTATGAGATTCTGGGCCATCCCGTAGTACGAAAATTCCGCGGGTTAATTATCACAGAACTTCTCTATGTGTTCGCCATTGCCATCTGGCTAGTTCACAGGTATTTCTCGTACCAAGATTATCTAGCCATCGATACCCCGATGAGCTGGATGTTACGTTTGGAATCACCGTCGATTTTTACTGCCCTATCCGTTTTCGCCATTCCTGTTTGCACCACACTTACTGTATTTTTCACCATCATTGCACGTGAACGCGCCCAAATCCGCCACCGCATGTAATGCCTAGCTAATGCCGCGCTGATGCCAAGTACCATCTCAAAGCCTGCTACCAGAAAAGAAATCGCCCATGCTTGAAATCAAAAATGCGAATAAAAGTTTCGGTTCGAAAAAGCTATTCCGCCATTTCACTGCCACAGCTGCTACTGGAAGTATCACCGCTCTAACAGGAATTTCCGGGTCTGGAAAATCCACTCTGCTTAATTGCATCGGTGGGCTCGATACTCTGGACTCTGGCTCTATCGAATTTGCAGGCACCCCCATCACCGCACTGTCGAAAAGCAAACTTCGAGCCTTGCGACGGAATACCATCGGTTATTTATTCCAGGATTACGCCCTCATCCCAGAACAAACGGTACGCAGCAATCTCATTCTCGCACTTCCGCGCGACCAGCGAACTTTGCTAGGAAGTGCTAAAAAACCGGGGCTGCACGCTATCGACACAACCTTAACCGCGGTAGGCCTCGAAGGTTATGCGCCCCGGGAAGTATATGCATTATCCGGTGGTGAACAGCAGCGCGTCGCTGTTGCCAGGCTGCTGTTGCGCACCCCCTCGCTCATTCTTGCCGACGAACCCACCGGCGCTTTAGACGCTGCCAACCGCGACATCGTGCTCCAGCATCTTCGCACTCTTGCCGACGACGGCGCGACCGTAATCATCTCCACGCATGATCCCGCCGTCACCGAATTCAGTGACGCAGAAATTCGGCTATAGCTGGCTATCGCTGTTTATAGTCGGCTATAGCTCACGCGTGCCACGCAGCACCGGTAGTGCTTTCCGGGCTTTCGCTATTTCGCCAGCAATATCGTCGAGCTCCACATACAAGATCTCGTCGTCGTAACCAGCTTCGGCTAACAACTCGCCAGTAGGACTCAGCACCCGCGAATGCCCCAGCCCGGTCGGGCCGGATTTTTCCCCGCCCTTATCTGCACCACCGGGGCGGGCTTGCCCAGCCGCCAGTAGATACACCGTGGCATCGAGTGCCCGAGCGCTCGTCAACACCTGCCATTGCTCCAGCTTGCCCGGGCCATCCGCCCAGCTAGTAGGCAGCACAACCAGCTGTGCACCATCATCGGCCATCTTTTTAAATTGTTCCGGGAATCGAACATCGTAGCAGGTCGCTACGCCAACTTTGTGCCCGGCAACATCAACCACCACGGTGTAATCCCCCGGGTGCACGGTATCGGATTCGCGGTAGGAGAAAGCATCGAAGGTGTGGATCTTGTCATAAAACTCACTGCTGCCGCGGCCTGTAATGAGGGCGGAGTTGTACACGCGGTTGATGGTTTTCCCGTCAACCTCCACCGTATCGGCGGGGCGGAACATGCCGACGACGACGGTCACGCCGAGTTCGTCGGCAAGCGTGGTGATTTCGTCTGCGAAATGCTCGGCGTATTCGTTGGCGTTGCCATCCAGGCGCCCAGAATCGAAGGCTTGAAACGTCGCTTCCGGCAGCACAATCAGCTGCGCGTCACTGTTTGCGGCCTCGGTAATTTTATCTTTGGCCAGCGCCAAATTCGCTTGCACATCGGGTCCAGAGGTCAGCTGTACTAGTGCGATCTTCATGATGCCAGTCTAATCGCGCGCCACCACCCTGTGTTGTGGATAACTCCATTTATCCACAGGTATAGCTCGCCCCGGCTGGCCGCACAACGCTGGTCCGCGCAGACTCGCACCCATGAACTTTCTGCAATTCACCGATACCGTCCTTGATCTACTCGCCACGCACGCCCGACATCGATTCGCCCCGCGTATCGCAGGTGCGGCTTCCACTGACGCAACAGCTTCCACCCCAACCCTGGCAGCGCTGCGTCATGCCGAAGGCAGCTGGTATGACACCGCCGTGGACATCGATAGCCAGCTCCAGGCCCACCTCACAGAGATGCGCGGAACCTTCTGCGGACTCGCCGAAGACGACGAGGCCATGGCGTATCACCTGAACCACACACTCTCGGCATCGAAAGGATACTGATCATGGCTCTAACCACCGCACAGTCCAGCGCTGCGCAGCCCAGCGGCACCACTACTGCACAAGAAATGTACTCCGCTGCATCCGGAATCCGCTCCCGTGCTAACACTCTCGAGCACGACCAGCAGCAACTCTCCGGTGAAATCACCAGCATGGTGGGCTTAGAGTTCGACGGCACAGCAGCCAGAGCCGGTATTGATCGTGCCCGTGAGATCATCGACACCATCACCACGGCAACGCGCACTATGCGCACCATCGCCGGGATCGTTGAAACCTTCGCCGGGCACATGGAATGGGCCGAGCGCCTGGAACGCATCGCGACTGCAACCGTGAATGCGTTACCTGCGGGCCCTGCGATGTCACAGCTGCTGCAGGCCATCCAGCTCATCGGCAAAAGCATCGACGCCGCATGTGCCTTATCTATTGAGGCCGCTTGCTTCGGCTCGCAGCACCTGCCGCACCGTTTGGGAGATTTTTTACCCTCCGCACTTGGCGGTACCCGACCTGACGGTGCCGTCGACATGGACGTTGACGATATTCACACCGTCCAAGCCTGCCGTGCACCCGATCCGCTCTTGGCGCAAACCGTGGATCACCCCGATCTCCGCTTGTTGGAAGTATCCGATAAGCACTGGGCGGGCATGGTCGGCCCACCTCCGGAGGAGACCGATAACCTGGTGGTATTCGTTCCCGGCGTGGGCTCGGACGGCAATGACAGCATCGGTGGCCAAATCGAGCGCGCCCGCACCCAGGCAGCAGCGATGGGTGGCACGGGTGTGGTCTACGGCTACGATGCCCCAGATCAACTACTCAGCGGTACGTCTATACGCGCGGCAAAAACCGCGGGGCCGCAGTTGCGGGAGTTTCTTGCCGACGTCGACCAGCGTTACCCCAACCACCACGTCACGGTCGTCGGCTATTCCTATGGATCAGTGGTGGTCGGCAACGCGGCTGGTGGCCAGGCACCGATGCGTGCCGACGACGTGTTATTCGTTGGTTCGCCTGGCACGGGCCTGGCCAGCACAGAAGAAATGAACCTGCGGGGTGATAATCCACAGGTTCATGCTGCCCGGCGCGCGCTGGATCCGGTCAGCGGGATGGCTTATTCCAATGGCGGGCTATTTGGGGTAAACCCGGCCGCACCCACCTTTGGTGCCCAGCCGTGGCCGGGAGACGGGATGCGCGATCACAGTGGGTTTTTCGATGATGAAGCCTACCTCGACGGTTTTGCAGAACTTGCGCGCCGCCGGGGCTTGGCCGGGCCGCAGTAACCAGGCCGCTATTTTCTACAACCAGACCATTATCTGGCCAGGCCACTAATTTCTGATGAGGGCTCAGTGCGACGGGCTATCTCTGACTATTCCCCAAATACCTCTGAGCTATCCCGTCTATGCTCGTCCACGTCCACGGCGCGACGAGCGCGGCTCCCACATCACCACGGCCGAAGACCGCGGGACGTGCACCAACTCGCCTTTGCTTGCGTTCGCGGGAGCACGGTTTGCTGTAGACGCAGCACGGAGCTTGCCACGCAATTCTTCCACCTCTGCCGCCAACGCATCACGTTCTTCGGCGAGCGCATCGCGTTGTTCGGTCAGCTCAATGATGGCTTTAATTCCGGCCAAGTTCACGCCATCATCTTGGGATAATTGCTGGATCTTGCGCAGCATCGCAATGTCACGCTGCGAATACCGGCGCCCGCCACCGCGGGTGCGCGCGGGCGAGACCAGGCCCATCCGGTCATACGTGCGCAGGGTTTGCGCGTGCATGCCGGATAATTCAGCAGCCACGGAGATAACGAAAACCTCGCGATATTCTTCACGGAATTCCTCGTGCGAATCGTTCGCCATGGTGTTGTCACCTCCTGTGGTTGCTTGTCGTTATTTACTTGGGTTTCCGGCCCAACCGGCGCGGGCATCGAAACCGGAATCTTTTTCTGCTTGTGCGTAGGTGCGCAAGCTGGATTTTGCGGCGTCATCCAAATTCGTCGGCACCGTGACCTGTACTTTCACGTGCAGATCACCGTGTTTTCCCGAGGATTTCGGTATGCCACGCCCGCGAACCCGCAGGGTGCGGCCGTCAGCGGTACCTGCCGGGATTTTCACCCGAACCGGGGCATCCAGGGTCGGCACCGTGATCGTGTCACCGAGCGCCAGCTCCGCAAAGGACACCGGCACCGTGATCAGCAGGTCATCGCCTTCGCGGGAAAAGACTTTGTCTTCCCGCACGCTCACCGACACAAACAGGTCGCCGGATGGTTTGCCTTGTGGCCCGGCTTCGCCCTGGCCTGCCAAGCGCACCTTTTGTCCGTCGACGACACCGGCCGGGATCCGCACGGTAATCGAACGGGTCCGGTTCACGGTTCCGCTTCCCGAGCAGGTCTCACAGGGGTCGGTGATCTTGGAACCAGTGCCGTCGCAGTTCGAGCACGGTTGGGAGAATCCGAATGCTCCCCGGTTTTCACTGGTGTAGCCGGTGCCGTTGCACTGCCCGCAGGTGGCGTGTTTACCGGATTTAGATCCGGAGCCGTGGCAGGTAGTGCACGGCGCGTTCCCACGCAGCTCTAGCGGGATCGTCGTGCCTTTCGCAGCTTCTCGAAAGTCGAGCGTAATGGAGGTTTCGACGTCGGCGCCCCGCGTCGGCCGAGCTTGGTGCCCACCAGTACCGCCGCGGTTAAAGAGGCCGCCGAAGATGTCACCCAGACCGCCGTCTTCAAATGCTCCTCCAAATCCGCCAGCCCCGGGCGCCCCGCCCGAGAAGAAGCCGTCTTGGCTTTGCGACGAGCGGCGAAACCCGCCGGGAAAGCCGGCGCCTCCAAACCTGCCGCCCCCAGAACGCAGCATCGCTTTGAATTCGTCGTATTCCTTGCGCTTCTTCTCGTCGCCAAGCACATCGTAGGCAGACGCTGCCGCCTTAAACTTAGCGAGTTTCTGCTCGTCGTCCGGGTTGGTATCTGGGTGGTTTTCCCGGGCGATTTTACGGTAGGCGCTACGAATTTCAGCTTTTGAGGCATCGGAGGAAACGCCGAGGTCCCCGTAATAATCCTTATCGGCCCATTCACTCTGGGACATGGTTCGTCCCCTCCTTCCTCATTGTTTACTGATTGTCGTTCGCCTGCGCGGATGCGTCGGAGCCAGCTTCAGATCCAGTTTCAGATCCAGTTTCCGAACCTTCTGGATCAGCGATGATCACCATGGCGTTGCGCACCAGGCGGTCTCCTACCTTGTAGCCCTTACGCAAGACCGTGCCGACGACTTGCTCACCACCGCTGGAAAGGTCCTGCACAGCTTCGTGGATCTCCGGGTCAAATGCTTCGCCCGGTTCACCGAAGGTCACCAGGTTCTGGCCCTTCAAGGTTTCGCGGAACTTGGATCCGAATTTCTCCAGCGGGGATCCTTCTTCCAGGTCACCGTGCTGTTTGGCCAGTTCCAGATCATCCAGGATTGGCAGCAGTGCGGACAGGACCGAAGCCTTCGCGGACTCAGAAACGTTCTGGCGCTCCCGGTCGCTACGGCGGCGGTAGTTGGTGTATTCCGCATTCAGCCGCTTGAGGTCGTCGGTGCGTTCATCGAGCTCGCGCTGCAAGGCCTGCTCTGGGGTTTCTGCCTCATCGGCTGCTTCTTCTTCAGCAGCAGCGCCATTAGCAGCGTCAGCGTCAGCATCAGCCTCTTTGGCCTCGTCGGCAACCGCATCACGAGCAGCTGCTTCGTCCTCGGCCGTGCTAATTGGCTCTTCTACTTCGTCAACCTCAGGTTCCACAGCGACGTCGTCGGCAAGACCTTCCGCACCGGCACCACCGGAAGGCTGCCCAGTTTCTTGCTGGGTTGCCTCGGCGGCATCCGCAGCGGCTTCTGCCTGTGCGGCAGAGGTGGCCTCCGGGTCGGTCGCGTCCGGGGAACCGGGGTTATCCGGCATCTCGTCCCGGTTGGTCATTTACTTGTCACCCTTTGCGTTCTCGTCGGAGTTGTCGGCATCGTCCTCGTCCACAACCTCGGCGTCGACGACGTCGTCATTGCCTCCGGCCTGGCCGGCGTCGCCATCAGCCTGCGCCTGAGCGGCTTCAGCTTCGTACATAGCCTGGCCCATAGCCTGGGATTCGGTGGATAGCTTCTCGACGGCGGACTTGATGGCCTCGATATCGTCGCCCTTCAACGCTTCATCGACGGCATCAGCGGCTTCGGTGACCTTGTTCTTGGTCTCTTCGTCGATCTTCTCGCCGTTCTCGTCCAGGAACTTGCGGGTCTGGTAAGCAGTGTTTTCCGCGTTGTTGCGGGTCTCCTGCTCTTCACGACGCTTCTTGTCTTCTTCAGCGTGCGCTTCGGCGTCTTTCACCATCCGATCGATTTCTTCATCGGACAGGCCGGAGCCTTCCTGGATCTTGATGGTGTTTTCCTTGCCGGTGCCCTTGTCCTTCGCGGAAACGGACACGATGCCGTTGGCGTCGATGTCGAAGGTGACTTCCACCTGTGGGACACCGCGTGGTGCTGGGGCGATGCCACCGAGTTCGAAGGATCCCAGCAGCTTGTTGTGCTGTGCCATCTCACGCTCGCCCTGGAAGACCTGGATCTGCACGGAAGGCTGGTTATCTTCCGCAGTAGTGAAGGTCTCGGACTTCTTGGTTGGGATGGTGGTGTTGCGCTCGATGAGCTTGGTCATCACACCGCCCTTGGTTTCGATACCCAGCGACAGTGGAGTGACATCCAGCAGCAGAACGTCCTTGACGTCACCGCGCAGAACACCTGCCTGCAGGGCGGCACCGGAAGCAACGACCTCATCTGGGTTGACGCCCTTGTTTGGCTCCTTACCGGTCATTTCCTTAACCAGTTCAGCAACCGCTGGCATACGGGTGGAGCCACCGACCAAAACGACGTGGTTGATGTCGCCGATTCCCAAGTCTGCGTCCTTGATGACCTGGTTGAATGGCTTCTTGGTGCGGTCCAGCAGATCCTGGGTGATCTTCTGGAATTCGGTGCGGGTCAAAGTCTCGTCCAAGAACAGTGGGTTCTTGTCGCCGTCGACGGTGATGTATGGCAGGTTGATCGATGCCTGTTGTGCCGAGGACAGCTCAATCTTGGCTTTTTCAGCAGCCTCGCGCAGACGCTGCAGAGCCATCTTGTCCTTGGTCAGGTCGATGCCGTTGGACTGCTGGAACTTCTCTGCCAACCAGTCAACGATGCGCTGGTCCCAGTCGTCGCCACCCAGGCTGTTGTCACCGGCGGTAGCAACTACCTCAACGACGCCGTCGCCGATTTCCAGCAAGGAAACGTCGAAGGTGCCGCCACCCAGGTCGAATACCAGGATGGTCTGCTCTTCCTTGCCCTTTTCCAGGCCATAAGCCAGTGCGGCAGCGGTTGGCTCATTGACAATACGCAAGACGTTCAGGCCTGCGATCTGGCCGGCTTCCTTGGTGGCCTGGCGCTGTGCGTCCTCGAAGTAAGCAGGAACAGTAATAACAGCGTCGGTGACGTCTTCACCCAAGTAGGATTCCGCATCCCGCTTCAGCTTCATCAGGGTGCGAGCCGAAATCTCCTGTGGGGTGTACTTCTTGTCGTCGATTTCGGTGGTCCAGTCAGTACCAATGTGGCGCTTGACCGAACGGATGGTGCGGTCAACGTTGGTAACCGCCTGGTTCTTGGCGGACTGACCGACCAGGATCTCGCCGTTCTTAGCGAAGGCCACAATCGATGGGGTGGTGCGAGCACCTTCCGAGTTAGCAATAACCTTTGCTTCTCCGCCTTCCAAGACGGAAACGACGGAGTTCGTGGTTCCGAGGTCAATACCTACAGCGCGTCCCATTACTGAATTCTCCTTAGTTCGAGTTGTGAGTTCGAATTGCGTGAACGAGTTTTCTGAGCTTTCGTGGCTTGAGCCTGAACTTGATTGTCAGTGACTCAACTACAAGCGAGACTGTAGCAGACAACTTTTCGTCATGCCAACTTTCTTGAGTCAACCTCACTCAATCTTCATAACCGACCCCACTCAGGTTTTATTCCGAGCACACAAAAATCGCGGAAAACCCCACGAAAAGGGTGAAAAATCACACGTTTCTAAAATTCCCATCACAGTCAAAAGTGTGAGTAGAGTAGCCGATAGGTGGCATAGGTAACTGCCATATTCTCCGTACACATTGCTTCTCAAATACGCACGAGCTCCCGAAGTCAGCCAGATTTCCCGGTGCTTCCAGAGCCGATTGAGACTTCGATAACTGAGAACAACTGAGAAGGATAAAATGACTGCTAACGAAACTGCTTATACTCCCCCACAAGACAGCCACGACGTGGAAGCTTGCATCGAAGGTGCAGTAGAACGCGCCAATGAATGGCTGAAAGCAACCAAAGGTGAGTCTTCCCGCTCTACTGAGCAGCTCGCAGATATGGTGCGTGACCCGGACGGCGTCACTTTCACCATGGACTTCGTCGACCGCGTGATGCGCCCGGAGGACAACAAGGTTGCGGCAGAGGCGCTGTCGGAACTTGCTGAATCCCCAGAATTCTTGAGCAAGATCGACGCCCTGATGGTCGGCGCCGGTGGATTCTTCGGCCCAATCCTTCCCAACCTGGTCATGCCGATCGCTCGTCGCCGCATGCGCCAGATGGTGGGTCACTTGGTGCTGGATGCGGAGTCCGATGCCCTCAATAAGATGCTGGACAAGGCCGCTGAACAGGGCCAGGACCTGAACCTGAACTTGTTGGGTGAAGCCGTACTCGGTGAAGAAGAAGCCAAATCCCGTTTTGACCGCACCATGGAGCTGGTGCGTAACCCACGGGTGACCTATGTATCCGTGAAAGCTTCCTCGCTATGTGCGCAGCTGAACCACTGGGATCACGACGGTTCCGTGGAGCGTTTGAAGGACCGCTTGCGTCCGATGTACCGCGAAGCTATTAGCCGTAAACCTCAGGTCTTCATCAACCTAGACATGGAGGAATACCACGACCTCCACCTCACCATCCGCCTGTTCAAGGAACTGCTGTCGGAAGACGAGTTCACAGACCTCCAGGCTGGCATCGTTGTCCAGGCTTATCTGCCGGATGCCTTCGAAGCACTGCAGGAGTTGGCTGAATTCGCTGTCGAGCGTGTGAAAAACGGCGGTGCTCCAATCAAGGTGCGCATCGTCAAGGGCGCCAACCTGTCGCTGGAGCGCGTCGAATCCGAGGTTCACGGCTGGCCGCTGGCTCCTTACCTGTCCAAGGCGGAAGTCGATGCCAACTACATCCGTCTGCTGGACTACATCCTGCGTGAAGAATACGCCGACGCCATTCGCATCGGTGTCGCCTCGCACAACCTCTTCACTATGGGCTTGGCCGTGGAACTGGCGGAAAAGCGTGGCGTTTCCCGTCAGATCGACGCCGAGATGTTGGCAGGCATGTCCCCTGCACAGGCCAAGGCTGTGCACGACGTCGTCGGTCGCCAGATCCTGTACACCCCAGTTGTGCACATGAAGGACTTCGACGTTGCCGTCTCCTACCTGGTGCGTCGTCTGGAAGAAAACGCCGAATCACAAAACTTCCTGTACGCCTTGTTCGCGCCGGACGAAGCTAGCGACAAGGGTAAGACCCCAATGCAGGAGCAGAAGGATCGCTTCTACGCATCCGTGCGTGATCGTTGGAAGACTTTCGCTGGTCAGCGTCGTCAGCAGGACCGCAACAACGAAACCGGCCGCCAGACCCCGAACACCGGGCGCTTCATCAACGAGCCTGACACCGACCCAGCTCTGCGCGCGAACCGCGAATGGGCTTTGGAGGCGTTGGCATCCGACCCAGGCGAGCACGGCGTCAAGTCCGTCACCGAAACCTCCGAGGTGGATGAGGCCATCAACACCGCAGTGGGTCTTGCCGACGACTGGGCAGCCTTATCCGGCGCTGAACGCTGCGAAGTCCTGAACTCCGTCGGCGATGAGCTGGCAAAAGCCCGCGGCAAGCTGATTTCCGTCGCCGCCTGGGAAGCTGGCAAGGCCGTCGATCAGACGGACCCAGAAATCTCTGAGGCCATCGACTTCGCTACGTACTACGGCCAGCAAGCCATCGCGCTGGATCGCACCCAGTCGGTATTCACCCCGAACAAGCTGACCGTCATCGTTCCGCCATGGAACTTCCCAATCGCCATTCCAGTCGGTGGTATCACCGCTGCTCTGGCTGCTGGTTCCGCGGCCATCATCAAGCCTGCTCCACAGGTTGTGCACTGTGCGAAGGTCGCTGTCGACGCCGTGCGCGCCGGCTTGGAAGCCGCTGGCCAGAACCCTGACCTGGTACAGCTGGTCAACGCCGACGAGGGCGAAGCTGGTAAGCACCTGATCTCGAGCGACAAGACCGATGCTGTCGTTTTGACCGGCGCCTCCGATACCGGTGCCCTGTTCCGTTCCTGGAAGCCGGACATGAATATCTACGCCGAGACTTCCGGTAAGAACGCCATGATCATCACCCCGGCCTGTGACCCAGACCTGGCTGTGCAAGACCTCTACAAGTCCGCCTTCGGCCACTCCGGTCAGAAGTGCTCGGCATCCTCGCTGGCGATCCTGGTTGGTTCGTTGAAGGATTCCGAGCGTGTCAAGAACCAGCTGGTCGACGCCGTCAAGACTCTGAAGCCAGGCTTCGGTACTGACATCTCCGTCACCATGAACGGTCTGGTCGAAGAGCCCACTGAGAAGCTCTACCGCGGCCTGACCTACCTGGAGCCAGGCGAGAAGTGGCTGCTGAAGCCGGAGAAGCTGAACGAAGAAGGCACCCTGTGGTCGCCTGGTATTCGTGACAACGTGCAGCCGGGTTCCTGGTACCACCAGAACGAGTGCTTCGGTCCAGTCCTGGGCATCATGTACGCCGAAACCCTGGAAGAAGCCATCGAGTGGCAGAACTCCACTGGCTATGGCCTGACCGGCGGCATCCACTCGCTGAACGATGACGAAGTTGAGTACTGGATGGAAAATGTCGAGGTTGGTAACGCTTATGTCAACCGCGGCATCACCGGCGCTATCGTGCAGCGTCAGTCCTTCGGTGGATGGAAGAACTCCGTGCTGGGACCTGGCGCTAAAGCTGGTGGACCAAACTACGTTCGCCAGTTCGGTACCTGGTCCGAAGGCAAGCTGGAGCACCACAAGGTGGAAATCTCCCCACGGATCACCCGTTTGCTCAAGGACCTGTCCGAGCGCCTCGACTCCCAGCTGTCTGACGACGACATCAACTGGCTGTGGCGCGCTGCCGAGCTGGATGCCAAGAACTGGCACAACGAGTTCGGCCGCTCCAACGACTACACCGGCCTGGTCTCGGAGGCCAATATCTTCCGTTACCGACCATTCTGGGAGCGCCTGCGTGTGCGCGTCGGCAAGGGCTACAAGCCACGCGAGGTAGCACGCCAGATCCTGGCTTCGGAGATCACCGGCGTGAAGCTGAATATGTCGGCTACCCGCGAGATCGCCGAAGAACTGCAGGAGATGGGCTTCGACTGCCAGGTTGCTAACACCAATGAGTTCGCCGCTGAACTCGGTGGTGTGCCGTCGACACGCGTTCGTGCCATCGGTGAGGTTGAGCCAGAGGCGTACCGCGCGGCTGTGAAGTCCGAGTCCGTCATCATCGACTGGGAGGTTCTTGCCGACGGCCGTCGCGAGCTGCTGCCTTACCTGCTGGAACAGGCCTTGTCTGTGACGATGCACCGCTTCGGCATCATCCGCCCAACCGGCCACATCCAGCGTTAGATTCACGCGCTAAGTTAGCTGCGTAGACTTCGCAACGCCCCGGTACCCTCCGGGGCGTTTTTTGTTTGGCTTGGTAAGTTATAGTCAACGTTGTGACTAACCACGATGACACTTCTGCCAGTGCCAACACCGAAGGCCAATCAGCCGAGATGGCATCACGCCCTGCCAGTCCGGCCAATCAAATCACGGCGAATGATGGCGCGGCACCAGAACCCGGGCTGAGCAATATTACGCCAGACCGGAAAACCCCGGTGGTAGTAGAGGATGTAGACCGCTCTGTCATCTGGGCACGTGATGGTAAAACTATGGCGGCATGGGCATGGCGGATGATTATCTCGATCGCTGCCCTGGCGCTGGCTCTAGTCATCGTGTACTTCGCCTGGCGGGCGATCCTTCCCGCGATTCTGGCAGTTTTGGTGACTTCCTTGCTAGCACCGCTGGCTAAGCTTTTGCGGTTTATAAAATTCCCACCGGCCTTAGCCGCTTTAACCACGTTGTTGGGTACTATCGGCGCAGTCGTCGGTATTTTTGCAGCAATGGGCCCAACCATCCGCTCCCAAGGCTCTGAGCTTGTTAATCAGGCGGAACGCGGCGCCCACGAGTTAATGTCCATGACTGACCGGCTGCCGTTTGAGGTCGACGTCAGCAAGGTTTCGGAATTTTCCGATAGCATTGTGAAATTCTTGCGCAATCAGTCTGGCACTATCGCCTCGAGCCTGGTCTCGGGTGTTTCGGTGGCCAGCACGCTGGTCATCACCATCGTGATCATGTTTGTGCTGACGTTCTTTTTCCTCAAAGACGGTTCGAAATTCCTGCCGTGGCTGCGCCAATACACCGGTCACGATATCGGCTGGCATGCCACGGAGTTGCTGACCCGCGTCTGGAACACCCTCGCAGGTTTCCTCCGTACCCAGGCGGTGGTTTCGTTTGTCGATGCCGTCTTCATCGGTTTGGGCTTGTGGATCCTGAATGTGCCACTGGCGTTTGTACTAGCGACGATTACATTCTTCGCTGGCTTCATCCCCATCATCGGTGCTATTACTGCCGGTACCTTAGCGGTCATCATCGCGCTGGTGTCCAATGGTTTGACCAATGCTCTGCTGGTTTTGGGCTTGATTATTTTGGTGCAACAGCTGGAAAGCAATATTTTGCAGCCGGTACTGCAGTCGCGTTCGATGGGGCTGCACGCCGCAATCGTGTTGCTGTCTATCACTTTGGGTTCTGCTCTGGCTGGCATTATTGGTGCGTTCTTAGCAGTGCCAATTGCCGCTACCGTCGCGGTAATTATGCGTTACCACTCGGAGATGGTGGGGCTGCGCGCCGGCGACCTGACCATCGACGACATTGAAATCGCTTCCAGTGAGGACGACGAGGATGCGAAGTCGTCGTTATCTGCCTTTGAAAAGGTCAAGCAATCCCTCACAGAAATGGCCGCTCGAGCACGCAAAACTAGCCAAGCAACTCACTAGCCGCTCAGTAGTTAAGCTCGGCACTATGACAACTCGTGCATCGACAACTCGTGCATCTGCTTCGAACGTGCCGACGATTCTCCTCGATTGTGATCCCGGCATTGATGACGCCTACGCGCTGTTTTATCTATCTGCGCTGCACCATGCACGCGAAATCAATCTGGTCGGGGTGACCACCACCGCCGGAAACACGACGGTGGAAAATACTGCCCGTAATGCCGCCTGGGTGCTCGGTCACTGCTCCCCGACTCCTCCTCGGGGTGCGCCCGCAGGTGCGACATCAATGCATGCAGCTGCAATCTCCCCTGGAATCTCCCGGATCCCAGTTGCTATGGGCCACCCCGCCCCGCTAGAACTCGAGCTGGAAACTACTCCGGAAACCCACGGTTTAACTGGTTTGGGGTATGCCACCAGCACCTGGCCGGGGACCGCGGGTAGCGATACCCCTGGCCACGGGGTGCACTTGGGCTCACAGTGGCAGGATATTTGGGAGCTTGCGCTACGCACGCATGACGACGTCCACCTGGTCGTTACCGGCCCCGCCACCAATGCCGCAATATTTGCGCAGGAACACCCAGAGCTATTCGCTCGGTTTTCTGCCATCACGGTGATGGGGGGTTCTCTCAATTATCCAGGCAATACGACCCCGACTGCCGAGTGGAATTTCTGGGTCGACCCCCACGCCGCACAACAATTATTCGAGGTGGCCCCCGTCCCGATCACTCTGTGTTCCTTGGGCGTTACCGAGCAGATGCTGCTCACCCCGGCACGGCTGCGCGAGCTACACAATCAAATGCCAGGCACCACGTGGTCTGGGCTACTAGAAGAGATCACGCGGTTTTATTTTGAATTTCACGATAGCGTCGGCGAAGGCTACCAGGCACAGATCCATGATTTGTTGACGGTCATGATCGCTGTGGGTGCCGTCGATACCATCAGCACGAAAACGCGCGTGGCTGTCGAGGCGGAATCCGAGCTGTTCCGGGGCACCAGCGTCGCGGATTTTAAAAACCATTGGGGCCGGGAGCCCAACGCTCGGGTGGTCCGCGCGGCTGATATTTCCGGTGCCTTCGCCGAGCTCAACCGTGCGGCACGACTGGCCGCGGGTTACCTGCGCTGAAATAAAATCCACTAAGCTTAAGCGTCATGAACTCGCAGGATCGCGGCTACAACGAGTACGGCTACAACAAATACAGCCAGTACGGCCAGTATGACAACGACGGGCTGCCGAACGAAAAGTATTCGGGCTATTCGAACAACTATGGCTACCAAGGCCAAGGTATGCAACAGAATATCCAGTACGGTGATCCACAGCTGCCGTTCCCGGGTTATAAACAAAAGTCGATGCTGGCGGCTGCGCTTCTAGCGTTTTTCTTGGGCCCGCTCGGCGTACACAATTTTTACCTGGGTAATACGAAAAAGGCAGTTACCCAGTTGGTGCTGTGCCTGCTGGGCTATGCAACAGCGATTATTTTGGTCGGCTTCCTCTTCCTGGGTGCACTGTATATCTGGGTGATCGTGGAATTCGTGCTCATTGTGGCCCGTAGCGGCGACTACGCTACCGACAGCAACGGCGTGCCATTAGACTAAAACCTGTACTTGCTTGTCGACTCCCATAGTCCGCCCACAGGCACAGCCGCCGACACGAGCTTCCGCCGACCACCCCGAGGTGACATAGGGGCAGGTGGCGGAGGGTTTTCTGTTTTCTGAGATCCTTGCGTTCAGAGCTTAGAATCCAAGCCCCAGCAACACTGAAGAAACGAGTATTCATGTCACCTGCGAAATCTTCGTCCTCATCTTCCCAGTCCTCTGCCCGGTCCTCTTCCCAATCCTCTGTCAGTCCCACCCGTAACGCACTGATCCTGCGCTGGTTGGGTGTGGCCGCCATTACCGCAACCTGGCTGATCCTGGTTTTTGCGCGCCCGACGGAATGGGAATCTGTCGGCTCCACCGCCGCGTTGTTCACCATGGGCGGATACTTGATCGGCACTGTCTTGCTGCTGATTTCCACCGTGCCGTATATCCCGGCGCGCACACTCGCGATTATTCCGGTGGCGTTGGTGCTTAATATTGTCGTCGGCCAGATCATCGGCGCCTCTGGTATTCCGCTGTACCTCGATGCCGTCGGCACGGTGCTCATCGCGGCTCTCGCCGGGCCCTATGCGGGCTTGGCGACGGGCGCTCTCAGCAACCTCATCTGGGCTTTAATTGCCCCTGCTGCCCTGCCATTCGCAGCAGGTTCGGCTGCCGTCGGCTGGATGTCCGGTGTGGCCATCCACAAATTCGGGGCATTCCGCCAGCTGTGGCGCCTGATTGTCTCTGGTGCGATCATCGGCATTATCGCTGGTGCGCTCGCCGCGCCCGTCGCCGCGTTCGTCTACGGCGGTACCGCTGGTGTGGGTACTGGTGCGGTGGTGTCCTTGTTCCGGGAGATGGGCCAGTCGCTGTTGGCGTCGGTGACGCTGCAGTCGTTCATCTCGGACCCGCTGGATAAAATTTTGGTGCTGCTCATCGTCTGGGCCGCCTGGAAGGCATTGCCGAAGCGCACCCTACGCCAATTGCTTCCGCCACAACACCGCGATGAAGCCGAGCACAGCTAGCATCGCTCAGGCGCCCGTCGGCAAGCCAGTGCATTTTTTGCACCCGCTCACGGTCATCATTATTGGCGTATCCGCGTGGGTGGCTGCCTTATCTATTTCCTGGCCGCTGCTGCACGCCGCGATCATTGCCTTGGGTTGGCTCGCGGGCATTGCTGGTTCACGCAGCTTAGCGGTCCCGGCGACGTCCATCGCGTTATCCATTCCCGCGGGGTTGTCGATGCTGCTGGTGCACGCCCCGCACGGCGAACACCAGATCGCACCGTTGCTCACTTCCGACGGGCTGGTTAGCGCGGGTGAACTCGCGCTGCGTTTCTGCGCACTCATGACGTCCCTGCTGGCAGCTATGGCAAATGTACACATCCCGGATCTGCTCAAAGCCCTCCAGCACCTCGGCCTGCACCATTCCGTCGTCTATGTTTTGGGTGCCTCATTGCAGCTGCTCCCGCAGGCCAGCGCCTTGATCGGTGAGGTCACCACCGCCAACCGCTTGGCTGGGCGCAAAGTCACCCTCACCACCGTGATTCCCCGCATGATCATCCCCGTGATCACCCGTCTTTTAACCCGGGGCGCCGACCGTGGAATCGCTCTTCAGGGCATGGGGTACGACGCACCTGGCCGGCGGACTGTGCTTTACCCGGTCCGCGCACACCGCTGGGAGATCTTATTGCGATTCATCTTCCCCGCCGCAGCCATCGGGTTGGTGGTGCTCGCATGGAGCTAAACGCGGATCTCCAGGCCATGCATCAGCGGGTGCTTAGCGAAAAATTCTGTCACCTCTTGCTTGCCGACGAGGACAATGCCTGGCGGCTGGCCCAGAATTATCGAGATTTTCTTACCGACGATTCGGCATCCCGCGTGCTACTCCTCGGCTACGAGATCGGCTCGGTGGTCTCACACCAGCGCGACACGGTCATCGAAGAAATCGCGCAGCCCATGGAGCAGCAAGGGATTGCAGCTGCAGACATGGAACCACGCTGTCGAGAAATTTTGCGCCAGCTCGGGCTTGAAGAGTTCGCGCATGCCCACCCCGCGCAGCTCTCGGGTGGGCAAACCCGGCGGATGCTGGTGGCCAGCTTTTTAGCTGCCTGCCCGGATTTCATCATCGCCTGCGAACCCGCAGCGGGGCTAGATCCAGATTCCGCGCAGGCAGTCGTGCACGCATTGCGGGGATATGCAAGCAGCGGCGCCGGTGTCGTACTGTGCCTGGATTACGACACCACTACTAGCCAGAATTCGTCCGAGCCTGCTGCGACTACGTCCGAGACCGCTGCTTCCGAGCCTGTGCAAGCAGGCGGCCCAAACCCCAGCTTGCCCCGCATCCAGCCGGGCACGATCCTCGCAGAATGGTCCGGGATTCGCGCTCGCCGTGGTGCGCCGAAGCGGCGCTGGTGGCAGTTGCAGAAATCCACCACCGCTGCCCGCGAATTTTCCAGCAATCCGGTGGATCTCCAGGCACGTTCCGGTGCGGTGTGCTGGCTACGCGGGACCAACGGCGCTGGCAAAACTACTTTGTTGCGGCAATTGGCTGGAATTAGCGCGGATAACTCAGCCACAGAAGACATCGCAGTCTCGTTGGCCTTGCAAGATCCGGCAGCACAGGTGCTGGATTCGTTGGCAAGCGAAATGTTGGCAGACGAAAAGCTCTGGGAAATCATCACTGGCACGCAGAACCGCGAGTGCGATACCAGTGAGCTAACGCGCGATACGCACCCGCTGGATCTCAACCCCTCACAGCTGCGTTTACTACAGGTGGCTTCGGTGGTCGCACAGCATCGGCACGTAGTACTGCTCGATGAACCTGATGTGGGGCTGACCCCGGCTGATCACAGAAGCATGCACGAACTCATACATGAGTGTTTAGCCGGTGGCGCGGCGGTGATCATGACCTGCCACGATCCAACGTTTATACAGTCCGTCATTTCATATGCGCAAGTAACAGAAGTACAAATCGAACCCGGTGTCCTACCCCCATTTTCTCACCCATAACTACAATCGTAAGAAACTACTACCAGACCAACACGGGGAAACATCAACGCGAAGTGAGTGAGCATGAGCAAAAAGGCAGAAATGAGGGCACGCAAGCGGGGCGTCGAAATAATGAGCCTAACGCCAGCTCCGCTGCGGAACAGGCTCATTCCAACCCCGGAGACACGGATCCGGAACAGCTGGCAACAAACCTTCAACACACTAGACAAAACAATGCAGACGATGAAGACATAATCGATGCTGAGCTAGTCACACGGGACGAATTACGGAAATACTTTCATTATTGGTCTGGGCCCACACCATCACCAGACACGTTGCAAGCGTTTCGCAACATCGATCCGTCTTTTGCTGATCGTGCATTTACGATGTCAGAAAGAGCACTCGAGGCCCACAATGAAGAGCGTCTCGCTTTGGCTCACGGTGACATATCCAGGGTTTATGCTGCTTGTTGTATATTTAGCGTATGAGCACCCCGTTCAATCAGAGTGATGCGTCGATGCGCCTGTCGGATGCAGACCGCGACCAGGCGATGAACGCCCTGGGACACGCCTTAGCGGAAGGCCGTTTACAGATCGACGAATTTGACGATCGGTGCGCGGCCGTCGCCCAGGCGCAATACCAGCGCGACCTGGATCAGGTATTCGTGGATATCCCGTTTACGCAGCAAGCCACCGGCGGCGCCGTCGAGAAGTACTATTCCGAATCCCAGGTGCAGCGCGCACGGGAGGCCGCGAAGAAGCCGCGGCTGGGCACGTCGATTCTGACGTCGCTGGCGGGCATGATCGCGTTTCCGGGCTTCGTCGCGTTGGCCTTCGAGGCGGGAAGCACCGGCACTGCCGTGTTGTTCGGCGGCTTAGCGATGCTGAGTGCATTCGTGGTTCCGGCGATTTGGATCGCACTGTATGTCATGCAGATCGGCCCGGATTCCTGGCACCGCCCGTCACCGGCGCAGTTGGAGCGGCAGCGTCGCAAAGAAATCCGCGCTGCAGAGGCTTCGCGTCGCGCAGAGCACAAGGAGTTGACGCGCCAGCAGTGGGCGGAGCGTCGGGCGCAGGCTGCGGAGTTGAGCGGGGATGCGATGAACATGGCGCGCGAACAGTTGAACAAATGGAAAAACCGTTAGCGTTTTTGGCAAGATAGAGGAATGAGTCATCCACGTCACCCTGCGCGCATTTTTGATCAATCCGACAAGATCAAGAATATGGCCTACGCGATCCGCGGCCCGGTCGCGGATTTGGCCGAGCGCATGGAGGCGGACGGCCACCGCATCCTGAAGCTGAACACAGGCAATCCGGCGACGTTTGGTTTTGATGCCCCGGATGTGATCATGCGGGATATGATTTCCGCGCTGCCCACTGCGCAGGGTTATTCCACCTCGAAGGGCATTGTTCCGGCGCGCCGGGCGATCGTCACTCGCTATGAGTTGGAGGATTTCCCAGCGTTCGATATTGACGATGTCTTTTTGGGCAATGGGGTTTCCGAGCTGATCACCATGACCACCCAGGCGCTGCTGAACGACGGCGACGAGGTACTGATCCCAGCCCCGGATTATCCTTTGTGGTCTGCGGCCACCTCCCTGGCTGGCGGTGTTCCGGTGCATTATTTGGGCAATGAGGATGATGACTGGAACCCGGATATTGAGGATCTGAAGTCCAAGATCACCCCGAAAACCAAGGCGCTGGTGATCATCAACCCGAATAACCCCACGGGCGCGGTGTATTCGCGTGAGGTGCTGCAGCAGCTGGTTGATATTGCCCGCGAGCACCAGCTGTTGTTGCTTTCCGACGAAATCTACGACCGGATTCTTTATGACGACGCCAAGCACATTTCCACCGCGTCCTTGGCGCCGGATCTGATATGCATTACTTTTAATGGTTTGTCGAAGGCTTACCGTGTGGCCGGCTACCGAGCCGGCTGGATGGTGATTACGGGGCCGAAGCGGAATGCTGCTGGTTTGATCGAAGGCTTGGAGATGCTGGCTGGTACGCGTTTGTGCCCGAATGTGCCAGCGCAGCACGCAATCCAGGTGGCACTCGGTGGGCAGCAATCGATTTACCAATTGACCGGCCAGGGCGGGCGGTTGTTGAAGCAACGGGATATCGCTTACGAAAAGCTCAGTGAAATCCCGGGGGTATCCGTCGTCAAGCCAAAGGGTGCATTGTATTGCTTCCCGAAGTTGGACCCGAATGTGCATGAAATTCATGACGACGCGAAGCTGATGCTGGATATTTTGAAACAAGAAAAGATTCTGATGGTGCAGGGCACAGGCTTTAACTGGCCGCACCCGGATCACTTCCGCGTGGTCACATTGCCGTGGGCGTCACAGCTCGAGAATGCGATTGAGCGCTTGGGTAATTTCTTGGCTAGTTATCGGCAGTAGATTACGTCAGCTAATTCTCGGAAGAACCCTCCGGACAACTCTCAGAAATAGGGCGCCGCGGTAGTTTTTCGGTGGCTTTCCACGACACCCCGCCCAATACGTAGGCTGGGTCGCATGAGCCTTGCACGTTTATTAACTTCCCTCGACGGCGCTGGTTATGGCGCCTACAAGAAATTGCACGGCAGCTATGAGCTGGGCGAATACCGGCTGCGCGTGGATAAAGTGCAGTCTGATCCTTTTGCTCCGCCGTCACTGATGCAGGTCGACGTGCCCAATCCGGTTCCTGCAGAGTTGGCGGGGGTGGCCGCGCGTGATTTCCTGACGCGCCGCATTGCCCAGGCCTTTTCCGGCGACCGCGACTTGCACATTGACCAGCCGGGCCAGCAGGTATTGGACCGGGCCAGCGTCGTGCTTGCCGACGGTTCTAGCACCGCTACCCTGCGCATCGAGGTGCAACTGCCAGCCCGCGGCCGCAAGATCCTGGGCCGCAAGGCACGGGCTTTGCTGTGCGACGTGCTTCCAGCAGCCCTGGACCAGGCGCTCGATTTTCCTGCCGACGACCTGCGCGAAGCGGTGCTGCTAGAGCGCGACCAGAACTACCTGCGCGAACAGCTTCCGGGACGAGGCTTGATCGCGTTTATCGGCGATGGCTCGTGTTTGCCGCGCGCTGCTGGCCACCGCGACACCCCGGCAGACAAGGCGGTGCCGTTTCGCTCACCGGATTCGCTGCGCACCAGGTTCCAGTTGCCGTCGGGACGCGAAATCGCTGGCATGGGTGTTCCTGCTGGTGTCACGGTGATTGTTGGCGGCGGTTATCACGGAAAGTCCACGTTGCTGAAAGCGCTGGAACGTGGCGTGTACAACCACGTTGCTGGTGATGGCCGCGAGTTTGCGATCACCGTCGATTCCGCTGCTTCCCTGCGCGCCGAGGATGGCCGCGCGATCACTCGGGTGGATATTTCGCAATTCATTTCTAACCTGCCAGCGCAGACGGATACCACGAGCTTTTCGACGGATAATGCCTCCGGTTCTACGTCCCAGGCTGCGGGGCTGATGGAGGCGTTAGAGGCCGGGGCGTCAACGTTGCTGATCGACGAGGACACCTCCGCGACGAATTTCATGATCCGCGATGAGCGCATGCGCGAGTTGATCCCCACGGAGAAGGAACCGATCACTCCCCTGGTTGATCGTGTGCGCGGGTTAGCTGCGGTGGGCGTGTCGACGGTGCTGGTTGCGGGTGGTTCCGCGGCATTTATTGATGTCGCGGACACCGTGATCCACATGGATTCCTACCACCCGTATGACATCACGGAGCGTGCTGCTGTTTTGGCGCGCGCCGTCGACAAGCAGGAGCCGTTTCTGAAGCCAGCACACCGGCCACTGCCGGCGAAGCGTTTCCGTGCGAAAAAGCCGCCGCAGGCAAAGGGTGCGGGCATTCGCGTCGGCAAGGGTTTCATTGATTTGTCGGCGGTATCGCAGCTGGTGGACGGTTCGCAGACCCGCGCGATTGCGGCGATTTTGGGGAGTTTGAGCACCCAGCACGGTGAGTCTACCGCGCTTGTCGACGAGGTGTTGGAGCAGGTTAAACGTGGTGGAATCGATGCGGTGTCTCGTTTTTCGGGTGGCGGCGTACCTGGCAGCAAGGGCAAGCACCCAGGCGGCGCGTCCGGAAAGCACCCAGGGCGTTTAGCGTTGCCACGCAAGTTAGAAATCATGGCCGCGATTAATCGCGCGCGGGGTTAATGGATCGTGGTTACTGATGCGGGTGTCGCGAGCGTTACAAACGCAACCACCTTATTCATTGAACAAGTCCGTTACTGCCAATGAATCTACGACTACATGTTTACGCAGATAATCACGCATGTAGGGTAATTGGAAATCAACATATCCGTGGGCGGTACGGACGATCACCCCGGCTTCGAGCAGTCGGCCACGATATTTTCCTACGTATTGTGCATCAGCTTTTAAACGTTGTGCAATATCCGCCATGCGTGATGGGCCATTGTCAACTGCCATCGCAGCGAGAAATGTTCGGTCCACCGGTGAAAGATCACTCAAAGCGGTGTCGTGCACCAATTGCCCTAATTTCCGGCGCGCAGTTTCACCACCTGTCCGAACAGCAGCGATGGAAATCGTCCTCCCCCTCCTTCTTGCGAAAAGCTTGCTGCCCGATTAACTGAATCATGAATGGGTATCCGCCACAGATCGAGACCGCTTCGGCTAATGCATCGTCGTCCCATGAAATTTCTGTATTTTTCAACGGTTCTGCGAGTGCGATTGCAACGTCATCGTCAGATATAAGCCCCAAGTCAATACGATTTGCGCGACGCAAAAATGTCACCGGATTTCTCCCCCGGTCATTTGCCAACAGTGGCTTAATGGATTGTGGAATCCCTGCCATTGCAAGCGCTATTTCTCGGTTTTCTCGCACCAAATGCTGTATCGTAGCACCGAATTCGATGATCTCACTCTGGTGGTAGTAGTGGAGTTCATCGAGCGTTATCAGCACCCCGACGGGTGGTTGATTTAGCTTTTCATCTCGCTCTGCCTGTAATTCCAAAAAATCTGTAAGAACATCACGAAGTGTAACCGTTGGCGTGAATTTTTCTGCTTCACTCAACTGAATGCCTCCGAGCGAAGCAATATTAAGGCCCGTCAGTTTTCGCGAAACTAGGTCAAACTGGTCTTTTGCGAAAGAATAGATTTTATCACGGATTCTTTCCATAAAACCTGGTGTCGCGGTTTCCGAGATGACCCACCAGGACTCTGCACGAGCGATATCTTCAAACTCATTGAGCAATACAGTCTTGCCCACTCCCCGCATCCCAGATACCAGACTAAGACGTTCATGTGACCCGGGCCCGTCCAATAGCGCGTACCGAAAATCAGTAAGTTCTTCTACCCGACCAGCAAGATACGGTGGAGTCGTGCCAGTTCCTGGACTAAATGGGTTTTTCGTACGCGTCATACCGTCATTATAGACAATCCCCTTACTACTGCTTACAACTCTTACAATCTTTACAATTCTTATAATTTGGGCGAGTCTGAGAAACCCTCACTCACCGACCACCTATGGGTCAATACGAAAATTAAATCGATACACAAAACTTGCACATTATGCTGTGCAATATTCGATAGCGACAAGGCTAAAAATCTGCTATACACCCCATCTAACTGGAAAAATCATACCCCCACACCACCCTGTCGGGAGGTTCCCCAGGTTGCTGCCCCAAATTTTAAGGGCTTATTTTTATTCGAACACTGTTGTGTTTTTACGTTGCGTGCGTTAGACTAGAGACATTCCAGTTAGCAAGCATATTCGGGGAGGGAATCCGTGAACGCCGACGCCACCGCTTATTTCACGCACTGCAACCCTCACGACGAAGACGCCCAAACCATGCTGGGCCTGCGTCGACAAGAGTTTCACGCCTGGGATTCCCTCATTGATTTTGAGCATTACGATTACGATCTTTTACTCAAAGAACTCATGGAAACCAGCGGCCTGAGCAGCCACAAGGTTGGCGACATCATCGGCGCGTTTTATCGCATGACTGATCTGCCTAAACTGCGTGATTTAGCGACGACGATGTGGCATATCGACATAGATCGGTGGATCGCGATTGACCGCGCAATGGTTAAAGCCGGCGATGTCAACGCACACTTGTTCGCTGTCATCGATAACTTGCTGGTCGAATATCTCACGCCAACCAAACCTGCGCAGCAGATGCCGTCGAGACGGAGCATCACCAACCGCATTAATCGCGAAATTGAAGCCCATGATTCCTCTGTTCGTCAGAAGCAGAAAAAGAATCCGACACGGAAAAATTATGAAGTCCACGCTATTCCGCTGGGCAGCCGCAATGGCGACGACACCCACGAGTTTCACTTCGACACCGACGCCGCCACCGCTGTGAAGATCGATGCCCACGTGCATGAGCATGCGAAAACAGCAGGCATTTCGCTTCGCGACGCCGTCGTGGACTTACTACTAGGTAAAGCACACACATCCGTGACCTTAAATTGCTACCGCGCCAACGATATTGCCGACGCCCCACTGTTCGTCTCCACAGATACCGGTGCTGGTGTAACCACGCTATTTGGCACCGCAGCCGACAACCTCGCCGATAAAGCAGGCAAACACCACGACATGGATGCCACAGCCCACCACGAAGTCACAGGCTATACCACCACACCAACCATGCGCGCTGCCATAACCGGCCGCGATGGACACTGTCGCTACCCAGGCTGCACAAAACCCGCAACCAGCTGCCAAATGGACCACGTCATCGAATACCACGACGGCGGGCCAACAACCCCAGCCAACCTCATCTCACTGTGCCAACACCACCACAACATCAAAACCGACAAACGCGCCCGCCCCATCTTCGAACCAGTCAGCGGAACCATCGTGTGGCTATTCGCTGACGGCACCTGGCAATCCACCGACGCAGAAGGCCCACTAGCTAAACCGAACCGCCGGTGGGTACAAACGCTGCGACAAAAAATGGCCTGTGTACGCAAAGCTCACCGGGAAGAAGCCCAAAAGGAAAAACGTCGGCAAGAAAAGCAGAGCGCTGAACAAGCACAACAGCAAATGCAACACAGTACTGTGCATGACGATGAAACTGAGACCCCCAGTGATATTGGCAGTAACGTCAGCAATGACGTTAGCAATGACCTTAATAATGACAACGGCATAAACGCTCCGGTCGACGACCCGTGGGAGCAGTCTCAACAATCCAAAAAGAAGAAGGCACCAGGTGAAGAGGAGCACGAGCAACTCACAAACACGCAAGAACAACAACTCTGGCACAACGATCTCACCTGGTTGCAGCGTGCCTTGAACATGTGGAGTTTTAATGCAGACAATATGAAACAATTCCAACCCCAGCTACGCGCAATCCACAACAGGGTTGCAGGTCTGCGGGAATCCGGGCTGAGTTTATCGACTCACGCCACAATGGCTTGCGCAATGGATGAATTCTCGACGCTGTTTAGCCCCGAATAATACATTAATTGTGAAATTCCCAGATAAAGCTCATAGTGCAGGCGGCAACAGCGCTCGCCTTAGTCGGGATTCTTACTTCGCGAAGTGCTCTCCCAGCTGGTCGAGCATCATCATCGCGCTGTAGAAGTCCATGCGGAACAGCTCTGGGCTCAGCAAGTAGATGGCGTCGTTCGCGATGGCCGGGTTGTTGGCCAACAGTGGGTTGTTCTTCAACTCCTCGACTGGGTCTTCGCCGGTGGTGCTCATCGTCAACACGGTTTCACCGGTGATGGCCTTCGGGGCGTTCTCCGGGACCACGGTCTTGACGTCCTTGCGCGCACCGCGCGGTCCAGCGGTATCAACGATCTTGTCGTCCGGCACCGCAATTTCAAAACCGACGTCTTCCAGCAGCTGCCCCTGCGCTGACTCCGCGCTCCAGAAGTTCAAACCGCGATCACCAGGCAGCGGCATGACAAAGTTCGTCGGTTGCTTTGGCAGCTCGATGGCCTTGGTGACCTCTTCCAGGCGATCCTCATACTTTTGCATCGCCTCAGCAGCATCCTTTTCATGCCCGGTGGCCTCTGCAAGCAAGCTCATGATCTCATCCCACCCCTGGTCAGAATAATCAACCACCACGACGGGCACACCAATGGCACTGAGCTTGTCATATTCAGCCACCGCCGAATCCTGGCCGCTGGCGCTCACAACGATCATGTCCGGATCCTGCGCTGCAATTGCCTCCACATCTACCTCAAGGTTGTACAGGCTTTCGACGCCTTGTTCTGTGGCTTCGTCGGCCCATTGCAGGAAAAATCCCTGCTCGTCGGCCAAACCGCCGGCCGCCGCACCACCAGTTGCCTTGATGGGTGCATCCATTGCCAGCAAGGAACCGGTCAAAGTCACCGAAGTCGAGACAATACTCTTCGGCTGCTCGGTAATTTCAACTTCTTCGGTATCACCAGTGACCTCGCCGTTGTTCACAACGAGTGAATCCACAGTCCGCGGCCATGAGGTGGCTTCATCTTCACTGCCAGCACTGTCTCCAGCAGTTTCCGAACTCGTGGCTTGCGCACTCGTGCTTGCGGCATCCGATCCATCGGCGGATTCGTCAGCTTGGCTGCAGCTAACGAGCACTACACTGCTTGCGGTGAGAGCGGCTCCAATAATCTGTGCGTGACGACGAATTTTCATTTTTACCTTCTGTATCTGAATCTAGGTCTGAATCTGAATCTGAATCTGAGCCTGAATCTGCATGAACCAAGTCATAGCCTAATTGGATAGTCTAACCTCACAAATAAGTGTCAGGCAATAGCAATTTCCCGAAGATGCGCCACTAACTGCGCCCTCCACGCGACATAGTCATGCCCACCCTCATAGACTTTCAACTGGTGTGGCCACCCGCAATCGCTGAGTTTGCACACGAGCAGATGAGCTTTCGCCACCCCGATATCCTCGCGCGCCCCCACATCAATACGCAAGCGCGGCATCGCAGGTTGCCTTGAAAACTGCTCAGTAATCCAACTGCTGTTTTGAAGGCTGTTGTCCGTGGGCACCGCCGTTTTATCGGGTTTCCACCATAGCGACGGCGACTGCACAATGAACTCACGAAAAGCATGCGGGTAATTCTGCGCAATATACAACGCCGCAAGCCCACCGAGCGACTGGCCTGCCAGAATACTCTTTTCCGGGGCAAACTCCACCCCTAGTTCTCCCATAAGCTTGACGACGTGATCCTGCACTTGCATACACACAGCCGCTAGGAAGTCTGCATCAAGTCCCAGCCGCTGCACACGCTGCGAATTAGAATCATTACACACTAACGCTGCCGCGACGGGTAACTCAGCTTCTTCGTTGATCGCAGAAATACACGCATGCAGGTTGGTTTTGCACCACTTTTCACCGTCGAAAAGCGTGAGCAACCCTGCTCGTCTGGATTTTCCTGGCACATACACCAACACATCTACCCCAGCGCAATGGGTTTTTCTCACCTGCATTGTGGTGTTAGAAACCGGAAGCGGTTGCGAGATCTCCGAGAGCCCGAAGCCGTCCTCATTCCACACCGTGCGAATGGCATGCGGGTCGCACATCGTTGGCGTCCGCGGACCGTGAGTCAGTTGGAACCCATAGCTGCCCTGGTAATGCTGTGAGACTTCTACTGTGAGCGTCCAGATATCTGTGCCAGGCAGATGATTCATCATTCCCAGCTCATATTTCAGCTTGTCCGTCAGCCGATTGATGTGCAGGTGTACCCCGTTTTCTCTCTGCTCGACTAAGGTCGGCAAAGACTGCGTGGTCATAGCCTGCAACTCGCTGTACCGCATCGCAAAGACATAAGACTGCCCATCGGTACTGCGACGGGGAAACCCTCCAGCGGCAATTCTTTCCCAGGCTTGCTGCAATGCTACGGGATCATCTACGGCAGGCGTTAGCTCTTGTCGGAGTTGATCTTCATTTCCCGGCAGCACATTCATGATTGCATAGGCTACCGTAAGTGAAATTTTTCATTGCGGATCCCCGCCCTTAAATTCCACTACGGGTCCCAAGCAGTAAAAAGACCCCAGGAAAATCCTGGGGTCTTCAAGCAGAGCTCTCAGAGCCATTCTTTACTGGCTCTTGTAAATTTTATCGTTCTGCCAGCTGAGCGTCGATGCGCAGGATGCCGGATCCGTTGTCGCCTACCAGCTCAAGCTGGTCGACGATCTCGGAAACAGATGCTTCTTCCTCGATCTGCTCATCCAAGAACCAGTTCAACAGAGTGCGGGAGTCAATGTCGTCGATCTCGTCAGCCAAGCGAACGATGTCGCGGATCTGGCCGGAAACCTTCTTCTCATGCTCCAGGGCAGCCTTGAAAGCATCGATTGGCTTCTCGATCTTCAGATCATCAACGCTGATCTCGCCGATCTGTGGCTTCTCGTCGCGATCCAGCAGGTGATCAGCGAACTTCTGTGCGTGCTCACGCTCCTCATCAGCCTGCTTGAACATCCAATCACGCATACCAGGCAGGGACAGCTCGTCGAGCTCGTATGCCAGCTGGGTGTAAATCAAAGCAGCGCCGTGCTCGTTAGTAACCTGCTTGTTGATCAAGTTGAATAGCTTCTCGTTCATGGAACGATCACACCTTTCTAAGAAAATCAATTCTGAAACCGTCTATCCGGTTCCGTGTGTTTTGTTGTGATTCCCAGACTACCAACAATGCTGCGAAATGCTAACCCTATGAATCTTAGATAAATCAATAGGTTCTACTAATCCACCTTAGGGCACACAACCCTGCTACCTGCAGGAATACCTAACAAAGGAAACCCAAAACCCGCTAGTCAGCCCCTAAATAGGGGGACCTAAATTAGTAATTCCGCATGGTTTGATAGCTCACTCGACGCCATTTTTAGCCTTTTTCCAACGTCGAGCGCCACCGAAAATCATGTCAGAAACCACCCCATTTCGGGGGTAATTCTTCAAAGGTGCGCGAGTCCCGCCGTTCCTAGTTCCTGCAGTGCGGAACTACTTCAGTCGCCACGGCCAAGTGCATGAACCTGCCAACCGGCACCCCGCCAGCGCGCGAGGTCCAACGCATTGCGTGCATCAATCAACACCGGCTCGGCCACCAACTCCGCCGCCCACACCGGGTCCAGTTCCCGGTACTCCCGCCACTCGGTCGCCAGAATCACCAGATCAGCCCCAGCCACACCGTCGGCAAGCGAAGCCGGATATTCTAAGCCCGGATACACCCGACGCGCGTTCTCCACTGCCTGCGGGTCACACACGCGCACCCGCGCACCACGCAGCGCCAACTCAGCAGCAACATGCAAGGCCGGGGAATCGCGCACATCATCAGAATTCGGCTTAAACGCCGCCCCCAGCACCGTGATTACCGCGCCCGACAATCCCGGCCGTGCCGACCCCGCAGGCTCTGCCACCTTCGAAGGCTGCGCCACCAGCTCACTGGCCAGCTGCACCACGCGCTGCCGCCGACGGGCATTGATCAACTCCACCTGCCCCAAAAACGCCAGCGCATCACCGGCGCCGCACTCGTCGGCACGCGCCCGAAAAGCGCGCACATCCTTCGGCAAACAGCCACCACCAAAGCCCAGGCCAGCACCCAAATACTGGTGCCCTATGCGCTCGTCGTAGCCCAAGGCCTCAGCTACCGCAGCAACATCACCGCGAACGGCTTCGCAGACCTCTGCGATGGCATTAATAAAACTAATCTTGGTGGCTAAAAAGGCATTCGCCGCGGATTTCACCAGTTCTGCACTCGCCCACGGCATCACCAAAAACGGCGTTCCCCGCTCCAACGGTGCCCGGTACGCCTCACGCAATTTCTGCAACGCTGGCGCTGAGCTCACCCCATTCGGAGTGCCAGCCCCATTCGGAGTGCCAGCCCCATTCGGAGTGCTTTCTGCCCCTGTTCCCACCACGATCCGGTCCGGGCACAGCGTATCGGCCACCGCATGCCCTTCGCGCAAAAACTCAGGATTCCACAAAATGTCAACAGTGGCTCGGCTGATATTAGCTGCGCGTTCCTGCAGCCGCGCGGCCGTACCCACCGGCACCGTAGACTTGCCCACCAGCACGTGTTTACCACGCAACAGCGGCGCCAGCTGGTCGACGACTGCCTCCACCGCACTGGTATCAGCCGCCGGACTATCCGCGCGTTCCGGCGTGCCCACGGCAATAAAATGCAACTGCGCAAACTCCGCAGCCTGCCGGTAATCGCAACTAAAGCGCAACCGGCCCGATTCCACGCCACGGGCAACCAACTCTGCTAACCCCGGTTCATAAAACGGCACACGCGCAGCCTGCAACTGCGCCACGCGCGCGGGCGCAATATCAACGCCGAGCACCTCGTGCCCCGCCTCTGCCATGCACGCAGCATGTGTGAGCCCCAAATAACCCAGGCCAAAAACAGTAAGATGCACGCAACAACCCCAGTTAGAACCGGCCTACAGCCCAGGCCATTTAACGGAAGTTCAAATAGGACTTCGACGGCGTCGGCCCGCGCTGCCCCTGGTACTTTGAGCCCAACGCTCCCGCGCCATACGGTGATTCCGCAGGCGAGGTCATCGCAAACAAAGCCAGCTGCCCCACCTTCATGCCTGGCCACAGCGTGATCGGCAAATTCGCCACGTTCGACAGCTCCAGAGTGATGTGCCCGCAAAAACCGGGATCAATAAAACCAGCCGTCGAGTGCGTCAGCAAGCCCAGCCGCCCCAGCGAAGATTTACCTTCCAAACGGCCAGCCAGATCTGCGGGCAAGCGGAATTCCTCCAAAGTGGCACCCAACACAAACTCACCGGGGTGCAGCACAAAACCTTCGTCGTCGCCAACTTCGCGCAGCGTAGTCAGGTCTTCCATCTCCAATTTCGGATCAATGTGGGTATAGCGCGAGTTATTAAACACCCGGAAGAACTTGTCCAGCCGCACATCGACGGACGAAGGCTGAATCAGCTCTGGATCGCAGGGGCTAATGCCCAGCCGTTCAGAATCAATGGCGGCACGGATGTCTCGATCAGACAGCAACATAGCAATTATCCTACCTAGCCAGCGCTTGCCGACGCCCGGCAGGTACTGGCTCAAACATTAGCTCTAGCCGCAGGTCACGATTGGCTGCGGATCATAGACGGTGGTCTGAGTATTACGCGATACCTCCGCACCATCCAAGGTACGGATCACCCGGGTATCGGACGTCGTAAAGCCCGGAATGCCGGAGGTCGGTATGCAGTTGGAACCACTGACTTTCTGCTTCGGTGGATTGGTGTGCGCCCAACGACCGCCACTGATGGATTCCACCTCGTATTCCTTCACGCCCATCAGGCGCACGGTCACGGAACCACCGCCGACGCTCGATTCAATGCGCACCGGGTGGTTGGAATTGTTGCGGAACTTCAGGTCGATCACGCCGTCGTACAGCGTGGCCTCGCGCCCCGCCGGGTAGCGCGAGATGTAGTAGCTGTGCGGAGTGTGCGCGACATCTTCCATGGCCGCAAAATAGGCCGCGTTGTACAAAGTGGTGGCATATTGCGAAATGCCACCACCGACGGCGGTGTCTGCGCGGCCTTCATAAATCACGCCGGATTCCACATAGCCCTGCGCGGCAGTGCGCGAGCCGGTGGCCTGGTTGACGGAGAACGTCTCGCCCGGCGACACGATGGTGCCGTTGAGCGCATTGGAGATCACCGAAATATTCGTGCCCGAGGCTGGGGAATAACCGCTGGTTGTGAACTCACCAACCACTTGGTCAAAAGTCGAGGCCTCAGCATCCGCGGTGGTAAACGTCGCTGGCTGGTCCTCATAGGTGGCATCCCACTCGCGGTCGTCACCCAACACGCGCTCGGCGAAACCGGCCATGGTCTGTTCCCAGTCAATGACTTCCCCATCCACGTGCGGGGTAACCTGCCGCTGGCCACCTGACATGGACAAGCGAGCATTTTTCATCGGGCGTTCGGATTCCGCCAGGCCTTCGCCCAAGATGTCCCGGGCCTTGGACTCGTCGACACGTGGCTCCAAGTGCCCTTCGTGGGCTTCAAAATGCACGAACTCGCCGATGCGCGCGGGTTCAATCGTGCCCGTAATATTCTCGCGGCCGCGCACCTTCAGCGGGCCGGAGACAGCTTTGGCGGCAAGGCCTTCGGCGATCGCATCCACCTGATCCTGGTTAATCACCGGCTCAATCTCATTCGGTTCTACCGCGATGCCTTCCGGATCCAACCAGGAGCTCGCAACCTCTTCTTGCAGCTGCGCGCGATCAACTTCCTGGCCCGGTACGGCATCACGCGGTTCCACGTTGCCGGCTTCCAGGAATACCGCGCCATCTTCGGGGTCCCGGTGCAGCTCGCCGACCATGCGGTCAAGCTCCGGGTTCAGCGCGGCCGGATCCTCGGCGGTTTGTACGTCGACTTCCTTCGTCGAACGGAAGAAGCTGGCCAGGCGCACAAGTGGGTTCATCGACTCATCGGGAATAGCGGCAATCGTGCCTTCCAAGTCCAGGCGCAGCCCTGCCTGCGCTGGCACGAATTCCGTGGTTTTTTCGCCTGCAGCAACACGCACGGGTTCGTTTTCTGCCTCGCGGAGTTCGTCGTCAAGCTTGGCCAGAGCATCCTCGCGCTCCAGGGAGGAAATATCGACGCCACCCACGGACGTCGCACGCGGGATTTTGCCCTGATTCGTGGAGACATCAATGGCGTAGGCAATGCCAGCAATGACGAAAAGCCCGACGAAGACGCCGAGCACAATCGCCACACCTTTGAAACTTCTCGATTTCGCCGAATTCACGCTTTATAGACTAACCGCTCACACAGCTTGGTACTAGTTTGGTTGCAGCAATTCGACCCGCAACGCTATTAGGATAGAAAGCTATGAGTTCCGATTCCCGCGAACAGACCATGCTCATTGCCTACGACGGCTCCGAAAACGCCGACCGTGCGCTCGAATACGCTGCCAAGTTGCTCAAACCCGGCACCGTGCAAATCTTGACTGCGTGGGAGCCGATCGCCCGCCAGCAAGCCCGCGCTGCCTCGCGCACCGGCATGCATCAGGCGACGATGACCTCCGATAATCTGGAAGACGATCCCGCCTACGCCGAAGCCGTGCAAGTGTGCCGCCAGGGCATCGCTGCAGCTGAAAAGCTCGGCATGTACGGCAAGGCGCACCTGGTGGAATCGGCCACGACCATCGCCTCGGCCATCGTGGATGCGGCCCAAGAACTCGACGTCGACGTCATCATCACCGGCACCCGCGCGCTGACCGGATTCCGCGCGCTGTGGTCGCAGTCGACGGCGGAAACAATCGTGAAAAACGCCGGGGTTCCGGTGCTGGTCGTGCCACCGGAAAATGAAGAAGACGATCCGGAATACTTCACCAGAGACGACTAAATTAAGGGATGATTCATCCCCAGGATTAAGGACAATTATTTATGGCCGCTGATTCTTCTCGCTCGCTCAACCGGCAGTCGCCAAACCGCCAGTCGCTGAACCGCCGCAGCCTAGGCCCGGCTCTGGGCAGCGCTGTCGTCGGCGTCGCGCTGGGCGTCGTCGCGATTTTGGGCATCGCGCAGTTTTCCGGCCAAGACACCATCTCTGGTACCACCCCGCCGGATGATGCCCTGTTAGGTGGTGCCGAATACGGCTCACGTGAGTAGGCCTGCCGTGCGCGCCCGCCTGCGCATTCGCGCCCACGCCACTCACCCACTTAACACCCACGCCATTGTGTGGCTGGTGCTGGCCACCGCGATGTTTGCCCAGCCTGTCGGGCTTATCGCCGCGGATACTAAACACGATCTCACGGCTGATCCCGCCGGTTTTCTGGCCGCGGCCACCCACGCCTGGACGGATGTCTTCCCGCTGGGGCAGCTGCAAAACCAGGCCTATGGCTACCTGTTCCCGCAGGGCCTGTTTTTCCTGCTTGCCGACGCCATCCCGGACTGGTTGCTTCCCGCCTGGGTGGCGCAACGGCTGTGGTGGACCATCGTCGCAGGGGTTGGTTTTTCCGGTTTTTATCGGCTCTGCCAGTGTGTTGTTCCTGGTTCTGGCCGCTCCACCACGGCGTCGGCAAGCATCCGCGCTTTTCAGATCATCGCTGCGCTGCTGTTTGCGCTGTCGCCGCGCACACTCACCACACTGACCGCAATTTCTTCCGAGGCCTGGCCGGTCATGCTCGCCCCCTGGGTGCTGGTGCCGCTGTTGCGCACAGACAAAATCACGGGCCGGGATATCGCCGCGGCCACCATCCCCATCGCGCTGATGGGGGCCGTCAACGCCACCGCAACGCTAGCCGCCTGCATCCCGGCTGGCCTGGTGATTCTGTGGCGTCGGCAAGGCTGGCTGCTGATCCCGGCCGCGGTCGCTGTGAGCGCCTGGTGGATCGGCCCGCTGCTGGTGTTGGGCAAGTATTCCCCACCGTTTACGGATTTTATCGAATCGTCCTATGTGACCACACGCTGGCTGAACCTACTGGAGATTCTGCGCGGCACCACTCACTGGACGCCGTTTGCCGATACTGAGCGCGAGGCCGGGTATTTGTTGGTCTCGCAGCCGGTGTTTGTGCTGGTTACGGTAGCGATTGCAGCGTGTGGTCTGGCGGGCTTGGCGTTGAGTGCTCAAGGCGCACAGGGCTCCACGCCTGGCACCCGCCTGCGCTACCACGGGCTGTGGTTGGTGATGCTGCTGGTCGGAATCACGATCCTGGCCGCGCCCTATGGGCAGTTGCTGGACAACGTCCTGGCTCCGCTGCGTAACCTGCACAAATTCGATCCCCTGGTGCGCATCCCGCTGCTGCTCGGCGTAGCGCACCTGGGCACTGTGCTGGAGATGCCGCGCCTTAAGCATCCGTTGACCCGGCGCGCGGCCGCAGGCCTGGGCGTGGCGGTGATCGCGCTGCTGTCGGTGGCTCCGGTGTGGTCGGGCCGGTTACTACCCACCGGTGCGTACCGCGAGGTGCCGGAATATTGGCGCCAGGCTGCGGATTTCCTCAATGACAACGTCGACACGCGTACCCTGCTGGTTCCAGAAACCTCGTTTGCCCGGCAGGAATGGGGTTGGACCCGCGATGAGCCCGCCCAGCCGTTGTTGGATGTGCCCTGGGCGGTACGTGATGCAGTGCCGCTGTTGCCGCCGGAGGCGATTCGTGGGCTGGATGGGGTGCTGGCCACGCTGGATCGCTCGGTGGATCCGTTGTTGCGTTTGGGAATCGGTGCGGTGCTGGTGCGCCATGATTTGGATTCTTCCGCCCAGAGGGAGCGTGCCGACGAGCTTGCCGACGCTTTAGACCGCGCTGTCGAAAACAGCCCCGCAAGTTCTGCTGTGCAGCGCCATGATTTCGGCGACCCAGATTCTGGTGGGGTTTCCGTCTTTGTCCTGGATGCACAGCGGGATATGCACATCGCGCATGATCCGGTCACGGTGGCCGGTGGCGGCGAGGCGCTGGCGGTGTTGGATGCTATCGATGGCCCGGCTCCGCGCCGGTTGGTGGACCATGCGGGTGCGGGGGCGGCAAAGGAAGGGTCTGATGCCGAGATCGTCACCGATACCCCACTGCTAGTCGATCGTAATTTCGGCACCCTGCAGGGAGCAGTCTCTGGCCCGCTGGCCAGCCCGGATGAGGCCACCACGAAGCACCCGAGTGTGGATTACCCGAGCGTCGCCACGCCGCTGCCGGTGCGTCCCCGCGGTGATGTGCAACTGCAGGCCTCATCTTCGGCCGCGGATGCCACCGCTTTTGGGGGCGCAGATCCGGCGCGCTCGATCAATGCGGCGGTCGATGGCACGGACCAAGCCTGGTGGCCAGCCCCGGGCGATCCCGGAACGTTGCAGCTCCGCAGCACCGACGGCACAGTCGACGCCCCGGAATTACATCTGACCACCACGGAGGATGCACGCCTGCGAGTACTGGCTTTTGCTGATGGGGGTTATGAGAATGCCGATGAGGGTGCTAATGACGTTCCTGAGGATGATAACGCGGGTACCAGCGACGAGCCGATCCGCACCATCACCGTGGAAACTGCAGCCGGCGAAGATACCCGCGTTGCTTTCCCGAATGATCTCCGTGCCAACCGCATAGAAGTCCAGCTCAACCCGGAAACCCGCACCGGGGTCTCCGATATCCACCTGGCTGGCCATGAGTTGTCGCGCCTGGTGCACGTGCCAGCTACCGCGAATGCTCGGCAGTTCGTCTTCCAACGCCTGGCGGTGGATACGGGTGTTGTACAGCGCAGTTTCGAGGTTCCGCGCACAATGCAGCTGGAGATCCGAACCGACGATGAGCAGCCGGTCACCATCGACGGCACGGAATATTCCGCAGGTGAAACGGTGGAACTATCCGGCACGCACACCATATCTACTGCGGCCGCGTGGGTCAGCCTGCGCGAGCCTGGCTTTGCCCCGACCGCGCGTTATGAGCCTGTCGATGGCCGCACGGTGCCGGGTGCTGCAGACGCTGAAGATGCTGTAGGCGAGGGCCGCCTGCTCGTCACCGGACGCGCGTTCAATGAGGGCTTACGCGGCGAGCTTGTCGACGCCTCCGGCACTGTCACCGAGCTGCAACCTACCAGCATTGATGCCGCTACCCAGGCGTTTGTGCTGCCCGCAGGCGCATCCGGACAGTTTCACATGAGTTTTGCCGGTGAGGCTACGTACCGCACGTCCTTATTTGTGGGTGCGGGGGTATCGCTGGTGACCTTAGCCGCGCTGGTGTTGTTCCCGCTCGCACGGCCGACGGCCAACACCCAATTCGCAACCGCGCGACGTCGGCACGCGCGACGCTTGCTAGCAACAAAACCCACACTGCCTGCCTGGGCATTCCCAGTGGCCGCCGTTGCGGTCTCGGGTGCGGTGGTGGGCCCAGCAGGGGCGGTCTCAGCAGCTGCGGCGTGGGCAATCACGCGCTGGACAACGATCCGACCGGTGGTTTTGGCACCAGCATTGCTGGGGATTTGCGGGTTGTGGTTGGCGCGCGCACCGTGGCCGGACGCGCATTATGCCGGTGATAGTTTGCTCGCGGCGTGTTTGGCTGCCGGTGCGGTGGCCTGCCTGAGCCAAAGCCGGGCTGGCTCTTCTACCAAGGTGTAGCTGATAGCCGCGACCGCTACAGAAAGCCCCAGGGTAAGTGCCAGAATGCTGACAAAACCGCCGCTAAACATCTCGATTCCTGCCAGCGGGAAGGCGATGGACAGCACCGCCACATGCCACAGGAACAGCGAATAAGACCAGCGTCCCACGGCTTGCACCGGTTGGCTCAGCAGCAGGCCAGATTGGGTAGGCCGCAGTGCATAAGGCACCACGATGCACGCCGCGAAGACAGTGCCCAGACTGATGCGGATGGCGAATTCCAGTGGGCTCGGATGCGTAAGGCCACGCGGGCTGATAGCTTCCCAGCTGGCCAGGAATAAACAAGCAGTGGCTAGCAGCCAAAACAGCGGTTTCATGCCCAGGATGCGTCGTACCAGGCCTGGTCGCTTGGCAATACCCGCCGATTCCGCCTCGGCAGCCAGCATGCCGACGACGAACCACAGCGTATAGGCCGGTGGCCAAATCTGCCGGTTCACACTCGCCGACCAACTAGCGCCATCGCTACCGTCGAAACCGGCCACAAACGGCAAAAAAGCCCAGCCCAAACTCGCGATCCCCACCGCGCACAGCAGGAGTACTCGCGTGCGGGCTTGCCAGCGCAGAAGCACCCAGGCGATCAATGGCAGGGTGAAATAAAAAGCAAACTCCACGCATAATGACCACAAATGTGTCAGTCCTGGTGCCAACCCATCGGGAATATAGATCTGCGTGGCGGTCAGGTTAGCGAGTAGTTGTTGCCAGCTCATGGTGCTAGCCGCTGGCAACGCCAACGCCACCACCGCAACGCAGACGAGGTAAGCGGGTAGTACGCGCGCGGCACGCTTGCGTAAAAAACCCGGGCCGATCGGCCTACGCCACAGCAAAAATGCGGAGAGCGCAAAAAACACGGCCACGAAATAATCAAAACGTTCCAGCACCACTGGCCCAGAAGCAGTCTGAAAATGCACGTGAGTGATCAGCACCCCGACGGCTGCAAGCGCACGAATACCTTCTAGGCAGTCAATACGCTGCGGAACCGATGCGGAGACACTGGTGGCGACCATGCGCTCAGGCTAGCAGGCAAGTCTTGCAGTTCGCGTGCTAACGACGGCTTATAAACCATCATCCACACTATGAGAAATAAAGCGTGAAGCGATAAATGTCGCACACCCGGCCAAACCTACTGCACATAATGCGTCAATTCCTCGTTCCTTTAGCGTCTGATTATATGCAATCGAGGTGGGGAGAATGGTGAGCATTAAGCAACTCGCGGAAATTAAAAAGAAGTGTAGGTTACTGCATATTGGGCTTCCACTTAGCTTGGGCCTCAGCGCTTAAGAAGTTAACGCCGCAGGTATACTGCTAGCACTATGTTCCGTCGTGTCACGTTAACGGTGGCCGCTGCTGCTCTCTCACTAGTGGTTGGCGCCGCCGCTCCGCCGCTGGTAATGGCCTTCCACGATTCTTGGCCAGAAGGCACCACGGTGCACACGCGCACCGAAGACGCGGAAACCCAGCTGTTAGACACGGCGGAATTCGCTGCAGCAACCAACAATGCCGGAGCTGGCAAGCCGCTTCCCCGCCCCGACGATTGCCCGGAAACGACACCAACTTTTTCGTGTTATATCAACACCACTACCACGCACGTCGACAGTGAAATCACGCTGCTGCGCACCACGCAGGATGCAGACGATCCGGCGCGCCGTTCCGAAATTACTGCACGCCACACGCTGCTTGCCGACGATGGCGCCAACGCGCGCCCCCTCGGTCATGCGGATAACGACGTGACCATCAACCGCGAATCCGCCATTGGCATCCCAGACCCTACCTCGCGCGTGCGGTTTTATGATGACGGTAGAACCGACAACACAGACACCCCCGTCGTCGACACGGGCCTGTTTGCCCGCCCAGGCATCTACTATGCCTTCGAACCGGATACACAGAAGCGTTCCTATAATTTCTTCGATCTTTTCACCCAAGAACCACTGCCCATCGACTTCGCCGACACCATCGAGCAGGGCGAGGATGAAGAAGGTGCTGCCACCGCGGAGTTTTACGAATACCGCCACACCATTACGGCCCATCCGCTGCACAATTCCTTGCTGCGCGCGTATTCGCAGCCGCAGGATTTGCTCAGCCCACCCACCCCGGTCTCGGCACTGTCACCGAAAATCCTCGACGAGCCAGCCACGAAGCTTTTCGACGCCATGGAGATCACCGGCCCCGCCACAGATTTTTATACCGCCGACGAGCTTGCCAACGAGCGCGTCACCGGCGATCTTTCCGCCGCCGATACCGTGACCATGCGCCCCTATTATTCTGTGGACCGCTTGGTGTGGGTAGAACCGATCACTGGGCAGATCGTCAACCGCGATGAACACTACGAGGTCTTTCTCGCTGCCGATGGCACCCCGGCGCAGTCAGCCCCGGAGCGCACCGTGTTGTCCACGCACGCGAAACATGATTCCGCTTCCCGCAACGAAGCACAAGACCTGGCCAGCAAGACAATGCGCGTGGTGGAACGTTGGGAGGCCATTGGTTTTCTGGCCACTGCCCTCGGCATCGCTTTGCTGGCAGCTGCGGTGTGGATGATCTGGCGCCACCGGCACAGCCAGAAGCGCGCCCACGCTAACCACCCCGGCACCGACCACGCCAACACCGACCACTCCGACACCGGCCACCCCGGCACCAATCCCAACGCCAGCAACCCCAGCGCCAGCTAGCACATGAACGCACGCCTGCTGATCCTCGGGTTGTGGGCCAGCCTGCTGGTTGGCGCTCTCACCTGGCCGTTTTTCGCAGCTGGCGAACTAGCCTGGCGAGATATGCTCGTGCTGGATTCACCAGCCCTGTCGCCGTCGGCCTTCGGTTTAGGGGATCTGCCCGCGCGCAATGCCCCACAAGATGGCGTGCTGGCGATCCTCGGGGTGTTGTTTCCGGCCTCGTGGATAGTCCGGGTCTTGCTCATCAGTGGCGCGGCAGCCGCTGCGTATGCCGGGGCGCTCCTGGCACACGAGCGTTCTGCATCGCTGCCCGCGCAGCTGACGGCAATGACCATCGCGGTGGCCAATCCGTTCGTCGTCGAGCGCTTATTGCAAGGCCAGTGGTCGTTGGTGCTGGCAGCCTGGTTGCTGCCGGTCATCGTCGCCCTGCGCACCCGTCTGGTCTGGGTGTTGGTGGCGGTGCTGCTGTCCTCGCTCACGCCCACCGGCGCACTGTTTGCCACGCTCACTGCGTTATTCGTCGTGCGTGACTGGCGTTCGCGCGTGCTCACGCTGGTGGTCGCGGGCTTGGCCAGCCTGCCGTGGCTGGTGCCATCGTTGCAGGATATCCCGCATGCGGCCACGAGTAGTTATTTTGCCTTTGGCCCGCGGGCAGAAACCTACGTCGGCACGCTGGGTTCGCTGCTGGGCTTGGGGGGAATATGGAATGGGCAGGCGGTTCCGGCGTCGAGGTCGGCAGGGTTTGCGATTTTCGGGGTGGTGTTGTTTGCCGTGCTGTGGCTGGGCCGTCGCGCGGTGCCGCGTGCGGTGCTGGCGTTGGCGGTGCTGGGTCTCGCGGGCGCGTTGGTGGGATGGCTGGCCCCGGAGCTGTTGTCTGCGGTTGATCCGGGCGTGTTGCGGGATTCGCAGAAGCTGGTGATGTTGGCGATTCCCGCGTATTGCTGCGCCGCCGCTGGCGTGCCGCGGTTGTGGGCATATCTGGCTCTTCTGTGTGCTGTGCTGCAGGTCATCGATGCTCCTGCGGAGGTCTCGGTGCTAGCCCCGCGGGAGGTCACCGCCGGGTTGGACCAGGATTTATTGCAGCGTGCCGACGGCCGCACGGTGTTTTTGCCGGATGCCCCGACGGTGGTTTCTGCGCCGGGTTGGGTGAGCATCAACCCGTATACGAAGGCCTTGCCGGTGGTCTATTCCGGTCAGTTAGAGGTCGACGGCGCGCTCGTCGACAAGCCATCGCGACGCTATATCCTGGCGCAACAGGCATGGGAGGCTGGCGATCACGAGCGCCTGCGCAACTTGGGCATTGGCGTGGTCTATGCCGATGGTGTGATCACGGAAACGGGTGCTGGGCCAGAACCGGTGCCGTGGGGGTGGCACGCTGGTTGGTTTGTCGCCTGGTTGCTGGTGTTGTGGTGGCAGCTGCGAAACCGATCAGCACGGAAAACTCGCAAGGCGAGGAAACCTTACAAGGCGCAGAAAACTCGTAAGGCGGAGAAAACTCGCAGGTGAAAGCGCTGAAGTTGCCTGAATTCTTCCCGGTTTTGTGTTCTGACGATCTACTGTTAGACTTAGTTCTCGCTGGAGGATTCGACTAGCGGCCTATGTCACACGCCTGGAACGCGTGCGGGTTTCACGACCCTCGTGGGTTCAAATCCCACATCCTCCGCCATGTGAAGTCTCGAGACATCGTTCCTATTTCGGTGTCTCGAGATTTTTCTTTTTCACACCGCAGCCCGGATCTAAGCGGTGGGTTATGCGGAAAATCCTCCAAGATTTCGTCCGCATCCCCAAAAGTGTGTCCGGCCGGGGCATCGACCAAGAATATGGTCCCGTTTTACAAATAGTGAACGAAAAAGGCCACTTTCAGGGGGCTTATTTGTAAAAGAGACCCCAAAACAGGATCACCGGCGTAAAACGGTGACCGTGACAATCGGAGGGCGAAGGCAGCGTAGCCACCACCTTGATTAATCGGATATTCGACGAGTCCGCTCGCCCATCGGCATAAACGGGTCGATCACCAAGATGAGTTGGCACTTTCCATTGGTCGGGTTCACCCCGATCCACGATGGCCCGAGATTTCCGGCAGACTGTGCGACTAGCTTGGCGTAGACCTCGGGGTAAATGCCCTCGACGTATCCGCGCGGTAGAGCGTGGAGACGGTGTTGCCGTCTTTATCTTTGCGCCACACAACCCGAACACAGGCGTGCGTGCCCCTAAATCGTCGGCAATTTTGTAATCAAAGTTTCCCGAATATAAATCTGCGCCCATACATGAACCCTGATATCGTTGCCCTGCCCCATAGAAACGGGTCACTTCACAAAGATATTTTAGACAAATGAAACGCCTTCAACCGTCCCCTAAGACTGGAAGATAGCCAACATGCCCGCGGTATACATCCGAGTATGAGGTTATGCTGGTTCGTTCAGCGGGCTACGCACAAGATGAAGAGCCTGTCTTTTACTACCGCTTCACGGTCCGAAACGGAATCGCTGACGCACCGCAATACCCCCAGACGAGAGCCTGAACCGAGGAGTAGTCCACCCCAATGACAGCTTTTAACCTTCTGCGAAACAATGCTGGACTGATCAGCTTGGGAATCCTCCTATCATTGTTGTCTACCGCGGTTACTCTTCTTCAACCCGCACTTGTTGGCCAGTTGATATCCGGAGTGAGTAGCGGCGAGTTTCAGCAACCACTGATACTCCTACTGTTAACTATTCTGGGAACCTCCGTTTTGACCGCCGCTACAATGTACGTGGTATCCATCGCAGCGGATCGAACAGTCCGCGACATGCGTAAGAAGATCACGAAGCACCTTCTCTACCTGCAGATGGGGGAGTTTGAGAAAGGGGGGTCGGGCAGCTTCACCACACGGGTAACGTCGGACACCTCCATCGTTAGCACAGCTTTCTCTTCTACCCTTACTGATTTCGTGGGTGGTGTCACCGTCATCATCGGTGCACTCATTTATATGGCTGTGGTGGACTGGAAATTACTCTTGGTCGTAGTTGCAGTGCTGCTGATAGCCCTAGTGATAATTCTAGCTATTTCAAGTTCCCTACAGAATCTCTCGTCGAAAGTTCAGGACCACCTTGCAGCGCTCGGAGAAATCTTACAGTCAGCGCTATCAACAATTCGGACTATCAAGGCCTTCCGAGTCGAGACAAAGGTCATTGGCAACTTGTCCACCGAGATTGACCACGCCTACCGGAACCGGCGAAAGATGAGCTTCGTCGAAGCTGTTCTTGACCCCTTGAGCACTGTGGCTTCCTACATCGCACTTCTCGCGGTCGTCACGTTCGGATCCATTAGGTTAAACAACGGTGATTTGTCGGGAGAGGCACTTACCATCTTCGTTACCGCACTATTCCTAATGCTCGCCCCCATCGTGCAGGTGTCTCAGTCCCTCGGAGCCTTCTTTGAGGCTAGAGGGGCACTGGGCAGAATTAACCAGCTCTTCGATCTCGAAGTTGAAGATTCAGTCGGACACGATTCGCTTCCAGAGCTTTGGCCCACTCCCCCAGGATCCATCGAGTTCGAGTCGGCATCGTTCAGCCGAGAGGGCCAAACCATCTTAGATAGCGCAACTGTAACAGTTCGGCCAGGTGAGAAAGTGGCACTCACAGGAGCTTCTGGTGCGGGAAAAACCACAATATTCAGTCTTCTACTGAAATTCTATGACCCCTCGGCCGGCCACATCCGTGTCGGAGGGCGGGATCTTAGTGACTGGAACAGAAAAGATCTTCGCACTGTTGTCACCTACGTCGAGCAGGAACCTGACTTGCTTCCGGGAACACTCAGAGAAAACCTTACTCTAGGGACAGAAAACAGTTTCGATGACAAAATTCTTTGCACATTGCTGAATCAGTTCGGACTGGGAAACTTCGCCAGCGCCGACGGCCTAGACCGATTAGTAGGATCCGGCAATAGCGGATTGTCCGGAGGAGAGCGACAGCGAGTTGCCATCATCCGTGCCATCCTTCAAAAATCGCCGGTCATCCTTGTAGATGAGCCGACATCCGCTCTCGATTCAGTATCAGCAGAGTTGTCAATGAACAAGCTCTTGGAGACTGATTCCACAGTCATCTTTACCTCCCACGATGCAAACATCGTGAATCTGGCAGAACGAATTCTAGTGGTCACCGACGGGAGAATCGTCGAAAGTACGCCGAACAGCAGGAAGCCTTCAGATGCGTAAACATGTTCTTGTCACCGGCGCGACCTGCCCCCCAGGACTGGTTGTGCCTTTTTTACAAAAAGTGAACGAAAAAGGCCGCTTTCAGGTGGCCTATTTGTAAAAGAGACCCCAAAAACAGGATCACCTGCGATTCGATCGGAGTCTAAGGCTTCGGCTCTCATCAGCGCCGCGACGGGGCCAAGTTCACTCGATTAGCCCCGAGGTGGCGGAGCCATCCCCAGCGCAACGTCCACGAAATCATCGAGTTTTTGTTGGTCTTCGCCACGCAGCAAGATCGCCAACATCCGCATTAGGCCGTGGGCTACTTCTTGCTGCTCACTTTGGGAATACTCACTCTGCCCAGCGAGCTCTGCTCCATTGACGCCCACACCCTCAACGCCTGCACCCTTGACATCCTCACCCTTGGGCGGGCAGAGCGCATCCACCCCGGCTTGGTAATTACCTTTGCGTAATTGTTGGAACACGCTAATTGCTTCCAGCCAGGCGCATTCTTTGTCGACTGCTTGTGACATCGCAGGCTCCTTCCTTGCAAGTGGAATTAGTTCACGCAAACTTTGTTAGACTTCATGCTACTGAACTTAATTGTTCATCATATCTATTAATTAATTGTCAGCAAGCCTACTACGCACAAAGAAAGGATGTTGCGCATGAACAACCCAGCAACTGACAACACCCAAGCAGCCCCCACCCAAGCAACGCCCACACAGAAAGCGTCGGCAAGCAAGAAAAAGCAGATCACGGTGCTGGTCGGCAGCCTGCGCGGCGGATCATTCGCGCGCAAAATCGCCAAGCAAGCCATCGAATTACTGCCGGAAGACTGCACCGGCACCATCGTCGAAATTGGGCACCTGCCGTTGTACAACTTCGACTACGACGACCCAGAAGTCACCGATGTGCAGACCCCAGACTCCTACACCGAATTCCGTGAAACCATCAAGGCCTCCGACGGAATCTTGTTCGTGACCTCGGAAAACAACCGCACCATCCCCGCCTGCCTGAAAAACGCCATCGACATCGGCTCCAAACCAAACTCAGATGTCGCCTGGAAACACCTCCCGGCCGGCATCATCAGCCACTCCGTCGGGCGCATGGGCGGCTACAGCTCGCAGAAAAACCTGCGCCTGGCGCTCTCCTACTTCGACATGCCCACCCCAGGCCAGCCAGAGGTCTTCCTGGGACAATCACCGAGCTTGCTTGACGACGCCGGCGCGTTCAACAACGACAAAACCCGCGACTTCGTCGCTGACTACCTGCGGCGCTTCGCCGAACTCATGCGCTAGGCACGCGCCAGGGGTCTAGGCACGCGCCACGGCTCTAGCGCCATCGCTCTAGACTGGCAGCATGAGCCTCATGCGGGATAAATCTTTGTGGCGCCAAGTACTGGTGCAAACACCTCTGCTGGTGCTGCTGGCACTCGCAGACGTTGATTTCGATCCCGGTCTTACTCCCCGTCCCCCGGCCGCGCTTACCGCAGCTATCACCACGGTGCTCTGGGTGGGTTTGTTGTGGCAACGCCGCCGCCCGGAGCCAGCGCTGATGCTATTGGCGGCAACACTGACCGTACTGGCGGTTGCCACCAATGGGTTTTCGTTGCTGGGCTATGCGGTGGTCTGTTGGCAAGCATTTTTCATCGCCGCCAACCTGCCGGTGCGCCGCAAACTCTGGGTGACGTTTCTGCTGCTCGGCGCCGTCGGCACGCTGGTGCTGTCCACGGTGCGCAGCTATTTTTTCCTATACCAGATTCTCGGGCTGGATAGCACCCTTGGCCTGCAACAGTTTTTCGTTTTGTATTCCGCGCTCATCTTCATCACCCTCCTTTCCATCGCGCTGTGTTGGCAATTGGGGCTGCGTAGCCGCCGTCGACGCCTGCGCTTAGAAGAACTCCACGCCCGCGCGGAACTCGCCGCAGTCACCGAGCGCACCCGCATCGCCCGCGAGATGCACGATATCGTCGCCCACTCGCTCACCGCGGTTATCGCGCAGGCCGACGGCGGGCGCTACGCCGCGCGCCATAACCCCGAGGCCGCACTGCAGGCTTTAACCACCATTTCGCACACCGGCCGGGACGCATTGACGCAAATGCGCCAGTTGCTCAGTGTTTTGCGTGACGACGACACCCGCGAGACATCCTCGTCGCCGGGTCTGGAACGCATCGAAGAATTGTTGCACGAGGCCCGGCGCGGCGGCGTGCATATCGATTGGCACGAGACCGGCACCCGTCGGCAGTTGGACCCTGCCCGTGGATTGACGGTGTATCGCATCGTGCAGGAGGCACTGACTAACATCATGAAGCATGCCGGGCCCACCGACGCGCGCCTGGAAGTCGACTGGTCTGCGGCTTCGTCGGTGCGTGTGAGCGTCGACAATGCTCCAGGAACCGGTGTGTATGAGGCCGCGGATTCTACAGGTCGTGGTTTGCAGGGCATGCGTGAGCGCGCCCGTATCCATGGTGGCACCGCGCGCTGGGGCAACTCGCAGTATTATGAAGGCGGTTTCAATGTCACGGTGGAGATTCCAACATGAGCGGCCAAAGGATGAACATGGACACGACGCGCCCCATCACAGTCGGGCTTGCCGACGATCAGCTGCTGGTGCGCACCGGTTTTGCCATGGTGCTGGATTCGCAGGACGACATCACGGTGGCCTGGCAAGCCGACAACGGCACGGTGGCTATTAACCAGGCAGCGAATGATCCGGTGGACGTGGTGTTGATGGATATTCAAATGCCAGATACCGATGGCATCACCGCAACCCGTGAAATTTTAAAAATTCACCCCGATACGCGCATTATCGTCTTGACGACGTTTGAAAACGACGATTATATTGTCGGCGCAATCGAAGCCGGAGCCAGCGGATACCTGCTCAAAGACAGCGAACCGGAAGATCTGCTGCAGGCAGTGCGTACCGTGGATGAATCCACCGCGATCATCTCTCCGAAAGCCACCGCACGTCTTCTGCGCAGCATGCGCTCTGGCAACGCTGGGGGCGCGGCCAGTGTGGGCGTCGACAAGCAGCACCGCTCCAGCGACAACTCTGCAAGCGACAACGCTACAACAGAACCGCTTACCCCGCGCGAGACGGAGATCCTGCAGTTGATGGCCCGTGGGCTGTCGAACCAAGAAATTTCGCAGGAGCTGTTCGTCTCCATGCCGACGGTGAAAACGCACGTAACCCACATTTTGCGGAAAACCAACTCGCGCGACCGGGTGCACGCGGTGCTCTATGCCGTGCATCATGGGCTGGGCTGAACCGCAACCTCATACTGCGGTATGAGGCACGAATTTCCACCCGCAGCACTATATACACCGCCGTCGCCTGCTGCCATACTGGTGGCATGATCACAGTTGAACAACTAACCAAAAAGTATGGTGCGAAAACCGCCATCAAAGATTTGACGTTCCAGGTCCCCGACGGGGCGGTCACGGGCTTTTTGGGCCCCAACGGTTCCGGTAAGTCGACGTCTATGCGCTGCATCCTCGGGTTGGATAAGCCCAGCAGCGGGCAGGCCTTTGTGGATGGCACGGAATTTTCCCGGGTGCGCAACAAACCCGCGCAGGTCGGCGCTTTGCTGGAAGCCACCTGGTTTAACCCGGGCCGCAGCGGGCGCGCGCACCTGCGGGTGCTGGCCTACGGCGCGGGAATCTCTGCTGCCCGTGTCGACGAATGCCTGGAAATCGTGGGCCTTTCCGATGCCGCAAACAAGAAGATCGGTGGATACTCGCTGGGCATGAAACAACGCCTCGGTTTGGCCGGCGCACTGTTGGGTGATCCAAAGCACCTGATCCTCGACGAGCCAGTCAACGGCCTGGACCCAGAAGGGGTGAGCTGGATGCGGCACACCATCCGCCACCTGGCTAGTGAAGGCCGCGCGGTGCTGGTTTCCTCGCACTTGCTTTCCGAAATGGAGCAGACCGCCGACCGCCTAGTGGTGATTGGTCGCGGTGAAATGATCGGCGAATACAGCATGGAGGAATTCCTGCGCGGCGGCACCAAAGTAGTGGTGGAAGCTGGTGGCGACGACGTCGACAAGCTCACGCAGCGTTTGCAATCAGCCGGGTTGGACGTGTCGACGCGGGATGCTGGCGTGTTGGCGCTGGAGGTTCCGGAAAATACGGAGGAAATTGAAATCCGCCGGCTCGTCGGCAAGCTGTCTGCCGAACACCAAATCCCAATTATTGGTCTGCGCACCGAATCGCAGAACCTGGAGCAGCGTTTCTTGACTGCTACCGCCGATGCCCAAGAATATTCCACCCGGAAAGGCGCTTAAACCATGAATGTAGTCCGCTCAGAAATTGCAAAACTAACGAGTCTGCGCAGCACGTGGGTCTACGCGATCCTGCTGGTGGGTTCGATTGTTGGACCCGTCGTGTTGATGGGGCTGTTCGCCTCGGATGCGACGACGGATTTTTATTGGAATGACCTGCTGATTGCCGGGGACCTGTTTCAGATGCTCGCGATTATCTATGCTGCGGCATCGACCTCACGCGATCTGGCGCACGGCATGCACGGGCAGGCATTTTTGACCCAACCGCAACGTTGGAACTGGTTAGCGGCAAAAATGCTGGTCACCGGGGTGTTTGTGCTGGTGTTGCTGGCGGTTTCTATCGGGATATCGCTCGTGGTCGCGCCAGTTTTTGGTTTGCACCTAGATTCCAGTGAAGCCACCAGCATCCTGTGGGCTGTGCTCATTGGTTACCCGTTGTATGCCGTGGCTGCGGTTGGTTTGGCCGCGCTGGTGCGTTCGCAGATCGCGGCGGTCGGGCTACCGATCGTCTGGATGCTGATCGTCGAGCAACTGCTGGCCTCTGCCGCGATGATCTACGAATTCCTACGCCCAGTCGCCCAACTGCTGCCTAACACCACCTTTGGCTCGTTGACCACCGGTTTTGCTTTCTACGACTACATCCACACTGGATGGGCTGGTGCCGCAGTGCTTATTGGCTGGCTAGTCGTGCTGTGTGGGTTAGGCTTTCTCGCCAACCAGAAGCGCGATGTGAAGTAGGGGGTGTGAAATAAAGGTGCAGAACCGTCGGATAGATTCACTGTCTACCCGCGCCGCCGGTGCACATAGAGCACGCCACCGAAAAACACCCAGCACCAGTGCGCAATAAGCAAGAGTAGCATTGGGGTGCCGACGATCATCCAGGCGTTATGGCCGCTGGCATTGGTCAGTTGATTCAAACCCGAGACCACCGTTCCAACCGGGAATACGCAGGACCACCAGGTGGGGTTATATGCCATGGAATTGCGGAATACTTGCGGCCAGTGTTTCGAAGCCGCGATGAGCAGTACCGGTATACCGATCACCATGATCACCACACCGGATACGTAGGCAAAATGATCCCAGGGTGCGCTGCGCCCCAGCAACTGCGCCCCGGCTGTGGTCTGGCCAATCACGCCCAGGGGAATCCAATAAATGGTGGTGAAGTTCAGCGGCATTTTTAATTTCTGTCGGGCCAGGCCGATATACACCGCTACCAGCACCGGAACCGCTGTAATCAGCGGCATCAACAGCCCCACCACGCCAATGGCATGCACAAGAAACGATAGTGTGCCGTTACCACCGGTATCGGTGAGGTGCTGGGAAAGTGTTCCCGCCGGGGCTCCGGCCACCGCAGGCGCAAGCAGCGGTAACGCCCAGGTGAAGTTCGCCGCCGAATACTGTGCAGACGGCAAATAAACCAGGTACCGGACAGTCACCACGAAAGCGAGCACAGTGCCGAAAAGCCAGTAGACGGTGTGCAACCACCACCAGCCAAGAACCGCGGAGGTAGCCATCGACAGCGAAAGCACCCCCATGGCGGTCATCGCCCAGGCCGGGAGGTGTTCTGCCACAAATGGTGGGTTATGGTGTCGAACAAACCCGACAATCACCCAAGCCAGCAGAACCGTCGCAACGAAATACCAGGCCACAGCCGCTGCGTGACCGACGCCGCTAGCTCCCCAGTAGGATTCGACGCCCAGTGCGAGCGCCGCCGTACCCATCACTGACGCCGCCCACCCGGGGCCAGCGGGCGGCAGGCTCAGTGCAGCGCGTTTCGGCCGTGGCGCGGGCGGTTCATGGTGCAAGTGCGGCGTTGTAGTCACCTAGCCCATCCTAGACGCGACCTACATCACAGCAACGTCGAGGCCCGATTTTCATCAACCATTGTTTAAGCCGGTCACAGTGCTATTGTTTTGTCAATCAGATGATTGAGCTAGGCAAAACTCAACGATAAGGACCACCATGCCGCGACCGAAAACCAGGCAACAGGGGCGCATGCAGTCCGGGGAGCAGCTGCGCGTTCTTGCCGACGTCGCCACGCCATTTTTCGCTGCCGAGTTGCTCATGAACCTCGCGCTGACGGTCCCGCACGCGATTTTGACGCCGCTGCTGCTGGACAAGGGATTAAGCCTGCCGCAGATCCTACTGGTCCAGGCCGGTTTTAGCGTCGCGGTATTGCTTTTCGAATTCCCCTCGGGCTCCATCGCAGACATGATCAGCCGCCGCACGCTGTATTTTATTTCCCGGCTGGTGTTCTGCATATTCTTCCTGCTGGTGATTTTCGGGCATGGCTTTCCGTTGATGCTGCTGGCCTGGATCATTTATGGCTTGGCGACGGCCTTAGAATCCGGCACCCTGGATGCTGCGCTGATCAACAATGCGAAAAACCGGCAGGGCCCAGCAGGCACGGTGGATGGTCTAGCAGGCACTGTGGGTGGTCCGGCAGGCACGGTGGGTGCGCCGGATCATGTTGAATCACGCATTTCCTGGTTGGTGCGCAAGGAAGGGCAAAGTGCGTACCTCGGCATGATGATCGGCAGCACCATCGGCGCGCTGCTGTATTTGTCGGTAGGCGCGAATATTTATTTCATTTCTGTTGGAGCCACGGTGATTTCCGTCGTCACGATCGCGTTGTTCTTCCGGATCCCGGAGCAGCACAAGGTGGCAACCGTCGGCGGGAATGAATCCGCAGCAAGCATCGGCGAGAATGAAGCCGGGGCGAGCGTCGACAAGCGTGATGCCACACGGATTGGCGGTGCACGCAGGTTGTGGCAGGAGCTGAGATCACACGCGCGTGCGACCGTGGAGGAGATGCGGGATTCGGCGGCGTTGCGACAGTTTTTGCTGCTTGCGGTGGTCGCGCAGGCGTTTTTACAGTTGCATTTTCAATTGTGGCAGGCCGTCGGTTTGGAAAAGGGCTTCGCGGAGTCGCACCTGCTGTTTTTATATTTGCTGTTTATTGGGATGGCGTTTGGGGCGTCTTTTATTCGCCCGGAGGTGCTGTTCCGGCGCCGCGGGCTAGTGGTTGCCGCCGTGGTGGCGTTCCCGGTGTTGGCGTGGCTGTCCTATCTTGTCGACGGCTGGGTGTACCTGGTGTTTTACGGGGCGCTGGCGTTTTTACTGATCGTTTTTGCCAACTATTCCGCCTTCGGGGTGCGGCGGGCGTCGTCAGTCGAACGCATCGGCGCAGTGACCTCGCTGGTTGGCGTCGTCGGGCGTATCGGGGCGATCGGGGTATTGGCTGTGGCCTCGGTGTTTGTGAATTTTTATAGCGCGGCGGCGGTGGCTTCCGGCGGGTTCGTGGTGCTGGTCGTGTTGGGGCTGGGATGGGTTGGTCTGCGGCGGGTTGCTCTGCGACGGTGGCAAGCAGAGCAAAGGTAATTAGTCTACCGGCCCGGGCGGATCGAACTAGCCGCGCCGCTGCTGAACATACCGCACACCACCGAAAAACGCCCAGCACCAGTGCGCAATGAGCAGCAACAACAGCACATTACCGATACCAATCCACACGACTTGCCCGCTGGCGTTATTCATTTGGTTAAGACCCGAGACCACAGTTCCCAACGGGAACACGTAAGACCACCAGGTCGGGTTATACGCCATGGAATTGCGGAGGGCTCGGGGCCAGTGGTTGGTGGCCGCAATAATCGCTACGGGAATGCCGATCACCATGGTGACCACACCAAACCCGTAGGCAATACTGCCCCACGGTTCGCTGCGCCCCAACAACTGCGCCGCGGCCGTAGCCTGACCAACCAACCCGAGCGGGATCCAATAAATAGTGGTGAAATTCAGCGGTATTTTTAGTTTCTGTCGGGCCAGGCCGATATACACCGCCACCAGTAGCGGCACCGCTGTAATCAGCACCAGCAACAAACCGGCCGCGCCGATAGCGTGCACAAGAAACGATAGTGTGCCGCTACCACCGACATCGGTGATGTGCCGGGCGAGCATTCCCGCCGACGCCGCGTTCACCACCGGCGCGAGCAACGGCAATGACCACGTAAAATTCACCGAAGAATACTCAGCCCTGGGCAAATGCACTAGGTGGGACAGGTAACGAATCGAAACCACGAAAGCCAGCACCGTGCCGATTGCCCAGTAGACAGTATGTAACCACCACCAGCCGAGCACCACAGACGTCGCCATCGACAACGCAAGAATCCCCATCGCCGTCATCGCCCACGCCGGAAGGTGTTCGGGCACAAACTGCGGGTTGCGGTGCCGCACAAAACCCGCGATGACCCACACCAGCATGGCTGTCGCGATGAAATACCACGCCACCGCGGCGGGGTGCCCGGCACCGCTGGCACCCCAGTAGATGTCTACGACCTGCGCGAGCGAGGCACTTCCCATCACTGCAGCAGCCCATGCGGGCCCGGCTGGTGGCACGGGCATCGTTGATTTTTGCTGCGGGGCACGTGCCGTTTTCGCTTTGGGTGGCTCATGGTGCAGGTGCGGCGATTCAGTCACCTGCTTCATTGTAGGAACACAGAGATTGCAAACATAAAAGCACCAGCGTACAATTTTCTGTACAGGTAAATGAGAGAGTGAGGTGCCCATGAAAACCATGTCTTATTCCGATTCACGAGCACGCTATGCTGAGATGCTTGATACCGTGACTGATGATCGTGAAGAAGTCATCATTACACGCGCAGGACATGAGCCGGTAGTGGTCGTCTCCCTTGATGATTATGAATCATTAAAAGAAACCGCATACTTACTCAAAAGCCCGGCTAATGCTCGCCGACTACTAGCCTCAATTGAACAGCTCGAAAATGGCGAAGGTATTCAACGGGATTTACTCGAATGAAACTAGTCTGGACTGAATCAGCCTGGGAGGATTACACCTGGTGGCAGACTGAAGACCGGAAGGTGCTCAAACGCATCAACAGATTAATCAAAGAGATTCAACGAAATGGAAACTCCGGTATCGGCAAACCAGAACCACTCAAACACGGATTTCAAGGCTATTGGTCTCGGAGAATCACAGATGAGCACCGGCTAGTTTATAAAATTTTCGGCGATGAACTTCGCATTGCGTCCTGCAGATACCACTATGGGCGTTAAGACCCGCTAGAGTTTCCAGACTTCGCGCCACCAGCGTCATCAGCGCCGCCAGTGTCACCAGCGTCGTCAGTGTCGTCAGTGTCGTCAGCGTCTTCATCAGCCACCGCAACCTGCTCGGCTATCCCACGAGCAGCACGTGCAGTCGCTTCGTACGGCTCTACGTCTTCCAAGTACTCGCCGGTCTCGTAATCGTATTCAATGGCGCGCCCCTGCTCGTCGGTGCGCGTGTACCAACCAACATTCTCGGTGGCATGCGAATCCCAGTTACCACCAGCAGAATAATCGCTATCCGGTGGGCATTCCTCAATCGACAACGCAAAGTTGTCGCCGTATTTCGACACGCCTTGTTTTACCGAATTCGCAACCAAGCGGTCGCCATAAATCCGGCGCACGGTAAATGGGTCATTCCGCAGCTCTTTAAACAATGCCACTGACATCAAAATCAAAATGAACGCGAACGGCAACGCCGTAACCACCACCAGGTTCTGCATACCGCGTAGCGCGTCCTGTCCGCCCGAAAGCAAAATCACCACGGCGATACCAGCCATACATAAAACCCAGAACGTCGTAATCCACGGGTTCGGGTTAGGGTTACCTTTTTGCGATAGCTGCGAGTTCACCAATGACGCCGAATCTGCCGTCGTCACGAAGAAAATAATCAGCACCACGATGATGATCGGCGCAATAATGTGCGCGCCCGGCAACTGGTCTAGCACCACAAAGAAAATCTCTTCTGGTGCCGGCATCGAATCTGCCGTGCCATCAGGCGCGATCGAATGATCACGGTTTTGCAGCCAAATCGTCGTACCACCCAGCACAGCAAACGCCGTCATGATGATGGTCGACGGAATAAACAACACACCCAGCACAAACTGGCGGATGGTGCGCCCGCGCGAAATCTTGGCGACGAACACCCCGACGAATGGCGCCCAGGAAATCCACCACGCCCAGTAGAACGTGGTCCACGCAGACAAGAACGCCTGCATCTCTTCGCCTTCGCCCATGTGCGCGGACATCGCATCACCAAACGATGCGAAATACTCGATCATCACCGCTGGCAATGCGTTCATCAAAAACGCGGTCGGGCCAACGACAAAGAAAAACACCGCGATGCCGATCGAGAGCACCAAGTTGATATTCGACAACACCCGGATGCCTTTAGCCACGCCGGAGACCGCCGAGGCGATCGTCGCGATGGTCAGCACCATGATGATGATCAGCGCCACCGTATTGCCCGCCGTCGACCAGCCAGAAACCACTTCGAAACCGCTGGCGATCTGCAAAGATCCAATACCCAATGTGGCGGCGGTACCGAATAGCGTGGCAATGATCGCCAAACCATCAATAATGCGCGCTGGCAGCGAATCCGTCGACCTATTTCCCAGCAGCGGCAACATGATCGAGCTCATCAGCGGTACGCGGCCGCGTCGGAAAGAAACATAGGCGACACACAAGCCGACGATTCCGTAAATCGCCCAGGCACTCGCGCCCCAGTGCAGCGTCGACTGCACCATTGCACCCTTGATTGCTTCTTCGCTGGCGGCCTCATACGCGCCCGGCCGTGGGGATAAATAGTGGCTGAGCGGCTCATACGGCCCGAAGAAAATAATTCCGATGCCAATACCAGCCGCAAACAGCATCGCCGCCCAGGACAACGTGGAATACTCCGGCTTCTCATCGTCCAGCCCCAGCGGGATGCGGCCGTATTTGGAGAACGCGAGCACCAGCAGGATGAAGAACAGCACCACGGCAATCATGGTGAACACCCAGCCCAGGTTGGTCATGATCCAATCCAGTGCCATCGAGGAGACATCAAAAACCTGCTCCGGCGCCAGCACGCCCCACAGGATGAACGCCACAACCAAGCCGCCCACCACTGTGAGCATGGGCTTATCGACGCGATAGCGGATCTTTTGATCCTCCACGGACACGCCCGGCACCATCGCGGGGTGAATATTGTGCGGGTAGGTTACTTCGCGCAGGATGCGTTTGGCTTTCCTGCCCGCACCTTCGGCATCATTGTCCGCCATCGCCGCTCTCCTTGTAACTGTTCTTCAATTCTGGGGTGTGTTCTCTTTACTGTTTTTGCTGTTTTGCCGTTCCCAGCATTTTTCAACAAATTTTGAGATAACTGCTATGCAACTATAAGCCAGGATGTCGCATAAATCACGTTGTATATTCAGCGCGTTCCTAGCGTCCATTGTTGGCCATCCGGCCAAGTATGTGGCACAATGGCTGGAGTCAACTTGGCCACCCGGCCAAATAGTCCTGTGCACCTGCTCAGGATCCGAAATCACACATCTAGTTCTCAAGGCGGTACTGAAAACCCATGACAGCGATGCAATCCCCCGCGGCACGTTGGTTCGCGCTGGCCACACTCGTCGGCCCGGTGCTGCTGCTGAGCATCGACATGAGCGTCATCAGCATCGCCGTGCCCGCCATCAGCGCAGGCCTCGGCCCAACTTCCGCACAAATGCTGTGGATCATCGACATCTACAGCTTCCTACTAGCCGGGCTCTTGGTGCTGGCAGGCTCGCTCGGCGACCGCTTCGGCCGCAAACGCATGCTCATGATCGGCGCCCCCGCATTCGGTTTGGCCTCCTTGGCGACGGCATTCGCCCCCAACCCGGAGCTGCTGATTCTCGCCCGCGCCGCCCTGGGTGCCTCCGCGGCCACCCTCATGCCTTCGACGTTGGGGCTGATCCGCACCATCTTCGACAACGCGCACGAACGACGCCTGGCCATTGCCGTGTGGGCAGCCGCCTTCGGTGGCGGCGGCGCGCTCGGCCCAGTACTCGGCGGGCTGTTGCTGGAACATTTCTGGTGGGGCTCGGTATTCCTGATTAACGCCCCGGTCATGGCGCTATTCCTACCCGCCGCGTGGTACCTGCTACCAGAATCGCGCGACCCGAACCCACAGAAATTCGACTACCCTTCGGCCGCGCTATCCATCGCCAGTCTACTCCCGGTCGTCTATGCGCTGAAAACCCTGATCAAACAACCAACGGTGGCCTCCGTCGTTGCGTTAGTCGCGGGTATCGCTTTCACCGCATTATTCATCCACCGCCAGCGCCGCATCGCCAACCCAATGATCGACCTGAAACTCTTCGCGCGCCCAGGATTCACCGCCGCGATCACCGTCAACATGCTGGCCACCCTCGCACTGCTGGGGCTCACGTTCTTCTATCCGCAGTACCTCATGCTGGTCAAAGGCTACAGCTCCATGAGCGCGGGCCTGTGGATGCTGCCGCTGGCCGTGGCGACGATGGCCGGCACATTCATCTCGCCGTCCGTCGCCAAGCGGGTCTCGATCAGGAAGGTCATCACCATTGGTTCTCTGATCACCGCGCTCGGCTTCGGGCTGGCATCCTTCCTAGATACCGGCACGACGATGCTGCTGGTCGTGGTCGCAGCGGCTGCGGTCGGTTTCGGCATCGGCTTCTCGGAAACGCTGACCAACGAGGTTGTACTCAGCACCGCTCCCCCGGCGCGCGCCTCTGCGGCCTCGGCGATTTCCGAGACCGGCTACGAATTCGGCGGCGCGATGGGCACCGCACTGCTGGGCACCCTGGGCCTGGGAGTGTATGCGCGGAACCTGCATGCCGACGAGCATGGGTTGGAAGGCGCACAGGCCGTCAGTGCCCGCGATACCCTCGGCGGGGCACACGAGATCGCCGCTAGCCTGCCCACTGAACAGGCAAGTCGCCTCATCGACTCCGCCAACGACGCCTACCTGACCGGCATGAATGTCGCCACCGGTGCGGGCGCACTCATCGCCCTGGGCGCGGCGGCCGCCGGCTGGTGGGGCATCCGCGAATATTCCCGACGCATCGAGGAATCCGTCCACCACCCGCAGGAGATTTCACCGCGATGAGCAGCACACACTCCGGTTCTGGCTCCCAACAGTCCCGCAAACGTATCCCCGCCGAGCAACGCCGCCGCGAACTCACCGCAGTCGCCCACACCGTCATGGCCCGCGATGGGGCCTTCGGCTTGACGACGCGCGCCGTCGCCAAGGAAGCCGGGGTGCCGCATGGTTCGGTGCACTACGCTTTCCACTCCAAAGACGAGCTGATCCGCGCCGTCGTCCGCGACGATATTGATCGCTCGACGGCAGCTTTTCGACGCTTCGCCGCACCGGAGCAAGCCAGCCCCCCGGAACATGCGGCAAGCCCCACAGAGCAGACCGTTTCCCCGGAAGGCATTTTGCACGCCGCTTTTGCCAGCTACGCCGATAACTTGATCGGCGACCCATGGGAGGAAGCCGCGCAGCAAGAACTCGCGCTGATGTGCGCCCGGGACGAGCAGCTGCGGGTGATCATGCAAGAGTCCAACGCCAGCTATCGCGAACTGATCGGAAGCATCCTGGACTACCTCGCCGCAGCCACCGGGAAAACCTGGGCGCAGCCAGCGGATATGTTGGCTGAAAATATCCTCGGCGCGCTGTTCGGCACCGCGCAGCTATGGCTGATCGACCGCGACGACGCCACCCTATATGCCAGCTTGGCGACGCTCGCGAAGGTCTATGCGGCGCAATTGGGTAACTAACGCCCGGTGACCGGCGCAGCCGTGCTGGAGCGCTAGCGCGCTGGCACTGCTAGCGCTACTAGCGTCCCACCCACGCGTAGTCGTCGGCAAGCGCTTCCGGGTGGCAAAAAATAGGCACGCACCCCCCCCCCAAATAAAGGGTAGTAATGATTACTAGCTTTCAACAATCCCCTAGACGTGGCGCTGGGGTGCGACTAATGTGTGTTTCAAGCCACAATACCGGAAGAGTTTGGAGTTAAGATGAATACTTCTCGGAACAATAAAAACGTAGGACTGGGTATTCTAATTGCACTATTGAGTTCAGCTTTGCTGCTTCTGGCAACTTCGTTGCCCAGCTCAGGGTTTACGACTCTTCTTTGGGTTATTGCGTTTTTCGGGTTCGTAGGAGCTACTTATATATTGGGGCGGGAAGCTGTAGCGAAACGAGCAGCAAAATCGTGAAATAATGGCTCAGTCAGATCCGTCTGACTGAGCCATTATTTGCTTTGCACGCATGGCCGTCCGGGGCGACAGTTGGCAATCTCGAGCATGCTCATGCCTTCCAGGCGCAATTTGAACACTTGGGCGCGCTCAGCTCCACGCTTTTTAAACGCGATGAAGATTTAGAGAACTAGCGCTGCTAGCCTGCCGCCCACACGTAGTCGTCGGCAAGCGCTTCCGGGCGGAAACTCTCGAGAGCTTCGTGCAACGACGTCGCACCAGCGCAACCAATGGACGCGAAAACCTCTTCGGCCACCTGCCGCGCCGACATCGTGCGGAGGGTGATCGGACCATCGCGCTTCGCCAGCCGCTGCCCGTCGGCGTTGACCACCAAGCCAACGTGCGCATACTCGGGCGCGGCCAGCCCCAACAGCTGCGCCAGATACGCCTGCCGCGGCGCAGACGACAACAAATCATTCCCCCGCACCACCTGGGTAACCTGCTGGTGCGCATCATCGACCACAACCGCCAGGTTATAAGCATAATCACGCGCCTGCGCCGCATTCCCACCACGACGCACAATAAAATCATCCACCCGGCCGGTGTATTCGCCGTGCAACCGGTCAGTGATGCTGAACTCGCTGCACCCCGCACGCAGCCGCAACGCCGGAACCCGCCCCTGCCCAGCAAGTTCCTCGCGTTTCTTCACGCGCTGCGCCTCGCTCAAATCCCGGCACGTACCCGGGTACTCGCCCGGAAGCTGGTGCGGCGCCGACGCCGCCTGCTGGATATCCTTACGCGAGCAATAACACTCATACACCAACCCTTGGCCTGCCAGCTTGTCGACGGCTGCGGCATAAGCCGCCTCCCGATCCGACTGCCGCAGCTCCGCACCGCGATCATCCCAGTCCAGGCCGATCGCCTGCAGATCCGCCAACTGGCTGTCGACGAAGTGTTCACGGCACCGCTGCGAATCTAAATCATCGACGCGCACCACAAAGCCCAGACCGTCGGCACGCGCAAACAACCAGGCCGCCACCGCGGTACGCAGATTGCCAAAATGCAGGTCCCCAGTCGGCGACGGCGCGTAGCGGCCGACACCCCCGGTGCCAGCAGCGTTAGCTGTAGCACCAGCCGAAACAGCGCTACTTGGTATTGGCATAGTACCGGCACAGGAATTCATCGCGGTACTCGCGGTAATAACCGCCGTCGATCGATTTCCGGATGTTATCAACCAGGCGAATCATGAATTCCAGGTTGTGGATCGTGCACAACGTGCCCGCCAGAAATTCCTTGGCCTTGAGCAAGTGCCGGATATACGCGCGCGAGTAATTCTGCGAAACATAGCCGCCGAATTCCTCATCGACACCAGAAAAGTCCCGCTCAAAGCGCTTGTTTTTCAGGTTCATCCGACCATCCAGCGTGTAGACACCACCGCGGCGGCCCAGGCGCGTCGGCGAGACGCAATCGAAGGTATCCGCGCCGTTTTCAATTGCCCAGAACACGTCGTCCGGCTCGGAAATGCCCAGCAAGTGGCGGGGTTTATCGTCGGGAAGCTCGTCGCACACCCAGCCGACGATCGTGCCCAGCATGCCCTTATCCAACGCGCCACCAATGCCATAGCCACCGAAACCACGCCGACCGGCCGCCTCAGCCTCCTGCGATAACGACACCAGCCCACGGGTGGCCTGCCTGCGCAGATCCTCATGCTGCGCCCCCTGGATCACGCCCCACAGCGACTGCTTCGGCCGGTGCGCACGCTCCCGTGTCAACCGGTCGTGTTCTGCCAAGCACCGCTCCGCCCACCGATGCGTGCGCGCCACGGATTCTTCCTGGTAAGCGCGGGTATCCACCAGCGTGGTCAGCTCGTCGAACGCAAACATGATATCCGCACCCAAACCGTGCTGGATCTGCAGCGACTTCTCCGGAGTAAACCGGTGCCGCGAACCGTCCAACACGCTGCGGAAATTCACGCCGTCCTCGTCGACAATCGCCAACGAGTCCTTATTCACCTTCCGCGGGGTGAACTCCGCCATCTCCTGCTCATAATCCATCTTGATGGTCTTTTTATGCCCCACGCCCAGGCTCATCACCTGGAACCCACCGGAATCCGTATAGGTGGGCCCATGCCAGCTTTCAAACTTGGCGACGCCGCCGGCCTCGTCGACAATGTCATGGCCCGGCTGCAGGTACAGGTGGTACGCGTTGGACAAGATCGCCTGCGCACCGGTGAGCCGAATTTGTTCCGGGCTCAGCGTCTTCACCGTCGCCTTGGTGGCCACCGGGATAAACGCCGGAGTATTAATCGGGCCATGCGGGGTGGTGATCGTGCCCGTACGGCCTTGCATTCCCGGTAGATCCAGGTGGGTATTGACGGTGAAACTCAGATCGGTCATAGCGGCTAGTTTATCTTCCTGTGTCTACCGGGCTGCTGATTGCGTTTCGCATGCTTAGCTTGTCGAGCTGCACGATCCAGCGTCGGCACCTCGTCGTCTTCCAGACTCGTTCCTTCCACATCTAGATGCGGGATGATCTTATCCAGCCAGCGCGGCCACCACCAGTTGCCGCGGCCCATCAGGAACATCGCGGCGGGCACAAACGTCATACGGATAAAGAAGGCGTCGAAAAGCACCGCCACGCCCAACGCAAAACCAAAAATGCTGATAAACGGCAACGGCTGGCCAATAAAACCAACGAACACCGCAATCATGATGACGGCAGCCGCCGTGACGACGCGCGCGCCCTGGCTAAACCCAGCAATAGTGGAATAGTCAATCTGGTTGAAATCACGCGCATCCGGGTCATGCCGCGCAAACTTCTGCAGACCATCCCCACGCGTAACGACGAAAGCCTCCCGCATGCGCGTAACCAAAAAGACCTGGTAATCCATGGCCAAGCCAAACGTCAGGCCGATGAGGAAGATCGGCATAAAGGAAATCAACGGACCCGGTGCCGCGACAAAACCACCGAAGCCTTCCTGCCAGAACAACACCGTGACGCCAAAGGCAGCCCCCACCGACAGCAGGAAGCCCACCCCAGCGACCAAAGGCACCAGCAAAGAACGGAAAACCATGATCAACAAAAGCACCGCGACTCCAACGACAACCGCCAGATACACGGGCATCACCTGGGCCAGGCGCTCAGTGATATCCACCTGCACCGCCGTCAAACCAGTCAGACCAACGCTGACACCAGTGGCACGTTCCACCTCGGCATTAATACGATTGAGATTTTCCACCAAGTCCACAGTCGCAGCTTCCGCCGGGCCAGTTGTCGGGGTGACCAAGATCTGCGCGGCACGGCCGTCGTCGGCCAGCGCCACCAGCTGAGCATGTTCCACAGCAGCCAAAGTATTGATCTGATTAACGGTATACAGGTAGCTCGCGCGGGCAGCTTTATCCTCACGGCTCAGCGGAGCTGCAACTTCCCGGGCTGCACCTTCTTCGGCGGGCGGTTCTGCACCGTGCACTTCCACGGGCGATTCTTCGCCTTGCAACTCGACCATCGTCTGCAACGCGGCGGCATCCTCGTTGACAGTGTGGGCGTCGACAAGCACCAACAACGGGCCATTCGTTCCCGGACCAAACCCTTCGGCCTTCAAGTCTGCGGCCTTGCGCTGCGTAGTTTCCGGGTTTCCGGTGGTATCTGTCGGCAACGCGAGCTCTAGGCGTGTCAACGGGGTAGCAGCCGCACCCAATCCGAGCACGACCAGCAGTAACAACATCGCCGGGAAACGCTGCACAAAGCCCACCCAGCGTCGCCCCATCGTCGCACCTTGTTTTTTCTTCCCATTCCGACGAGGACGCCCCGCCACCCCCGGGAGTGCAAGACCAAAGGCCCGATCGCCGAGCAAGCCCAAAATCGCTGGTAACAAGGTCAGCGGGACGACGGTGGCCAATGCGACGGTCGCTGCCGCGGCCAACCCCATCGCGGTCAGGAACTCGATCTGCGCAACCCACAACATCGTCAGTGCGATGAAGTTGGTAAGCCCCGCGAAAACCACCGACGAACCGGCCGTGCCGCAGGCCAACGCAATAGCTTTGTCATTCGGCAGGCGCTGCTGCTCACTGCGGTAACGCGACATCACAAACAATGCGTAGTCAATCCCCACAGCCAAACCAACCATGAGCGCCAGCATCGGGGTCATGTCATTCAGCTCAACAAAACCAGTAGCAGCAAAGACCCACAAAGCACCGATTCCCACGGCCACGATCGCAGTGATGATCGGCAAGATCGCAGCGACCACCGAACCGAAAGTCACCACTAACACCAAGAAGGCAATGGATAAACCAATCCACTCATTGGATAGCTCAATAGCAATCGGGTCACCAAAACCTTCGCCAGAAGCTTCCACCGTCAAGCCAGCATCGCGGCCAATGTCCATGGCCTGGTAGACGGCGTCGTACTGCTCAGGCTGCACCTCATAGGCGTTCGGCGCATCAAAACGGAAGGTAGTCCAGCCGATGGTTTCGTCGTCGTTAAGAAGACGCAGGTGCTCGGCGTCCAAGCGGGCGGTTTCCTCTGGCAGGCCCTGCTCAACCCCCATGCGCTCGACGGTTTCCACCAGCTCCGGCGAAAGCGTGACCGGGTTGCCGAAGCGCAGCTCATCCTCGATGACCAGGTTTTCTTCCAGACTGGCGATGACCTCGTCGATCGCGGCAGTGTTGTCCGGGTCGCTGAGCTTTTCGCCCTCCGGGGCTTGGAACACCAAGTTCACCGTCGCTGCCGCTGCTGGGTTTCCGTCTTCCGGGAATAACTCAACAACGCGCTTAGTGGTGGTGATCGTCGGGGTCTCATCAATTTCGAAATCGCCGGTAAACGAACCCGACAGACTCAATGCCGCGCCGACGGACGCCGCCAGGATGACCAGCCAAGCTATGATCACGCTCCAGCTATGACGAAACGAGAATAATCCCAGCCGGTACAAAAACTTTGCCACGTTGTTCGCCTTACTCTCGCTGCTGCTAGCGCGTTGCGGTTCTGACCATGGCGTTGTACGCAGGTGTTGGTATGCACATGTCACCGTCATGATCAAGCCATTGCTGCTAGCGAGCACTGTTGTCGATATTAAAAAAGCAGACCCTTAGTTTAAGGATCTGCTCGAAAAATGGCGGTGGCGGCGGGATTCGAACCCGCGGTTGGGGGTTACCCAACAAACGCTTTCGAGGCGTTCACCTTCGGCCGCTCGGACACGCCACCGCCGATAAGGATAGAACAGACTGCGGGCTGTGTCCAAATCTGGGGCGGGTGGGGCGTGTAAGGCGCGTGGGGCGTGGGGCGTGTGCGAGGTGAGCCGGGTGGACGGCCACTGCGGCCACTGCGGAGAGAAAACCGGGATGGGCAAGGCGGAATAAGTCGCGTAAGTGGCGCAGTTTTGCAAATAGACACCCAAAACAGGGCCCAAAGCAGACTCTATTTGTAAAACTGCACTATTTCCGGAGCACCCCCACCCCAAAACTGCACCCGCCCGCACCTCAAAACCATACGAATACCCACCCAGCCCCGGGCATCACCGCAGCCGTCGGCACGCATCTACGCCCCCACCGAGCTACCCACCGCACACCCACCCCGCCGCACGCCCCGCCCCACACGCAAAAACCGCCCGCCGCACGCAGTGCACAATGCACCACACGCGAACGGGCGGAAACCCCAGCCAGCAAAGCTGACCGGGCGTTTTAAGCAGACAATTTACTTGTCGTCGGTCAGCTTGCCGAGGGTCTCAGAAGCCTTGTCCTTCAGATCATCAGCCTTGTCTTCGACCTTGTCCTTGGCGTCGTTAACGGTGCCCTTAGCCTCAGCGGCTGCACCCTCGCCCTTGCCTTCGTTCTTCATCTCGTCGTTGTCGAGAACCTCGCCAACGATCTCCTTGCCCTTAGCCTTAGCCTTGTCCAGGAAGCTTTCTGCATCAGCCATTGTATTTTCCCTCCTAGGAAACGTTTGTGAAGCTAACACGAACCATTCTACCGAAGATCACCGCCGCAAGTCTGAAAAGAAACTGTGAATTATCGCTTGGCATTCAGATTCCGCCACCCCGCCGCGGACTTCCGGCACGTACAGCGCTCCGGGCGCACGCACCGCATCCACGTAGGAACCACACGCCCCGGTTTTCGGTTCCCACGCGCCAAACACGATGCTACCCACCCGCGCAGCCACGGCCGCTCCCGCGCACATCACGCAGGGTTCCAGGGTGACCACGAGCTCGCAGTCCTCCAAACGCCAGCGCCCGAGTTTTTCCGCCGCCGCACGCAGCGCCAGCACTTCGGCGTGCGCGGTGGGGTCATTGTCCACTTGCCGACGGTTGGTGGCCGCCGCGACTGGCTCCCCGTCCGGGCCAAACACGACTGCCCCGACCGGTATATCCCCGGCCGGGGTGTCGCGCGCGGCTGCAAGAGCACGGTCCATACGGGAGCGTGCGCGCGTGAGCGCGGACTGTTCCGGGAGCACTCGGGGCGCCGTTGTGTCGCCAGGCTCTGAGTCCGTCTCTGAGTCGCCAGCCGCTACGCGCGCCGCTGCGTCGCCAAGCACCCGGCACTGCACCGCGTCGCCAGGCACCGCGTCCACCGCTGCGTCGTCAAGCACGAAACGGCCCCTCTAATCCAGCCCGGTGACGTCCAGGAATTCTTCGTCGAAGCCGAGCTCTTCAGCGATGCGCACCAGCTGGTCACTGGGGGATTCGTCCAGGTTGTCGGTCATAACCTCCAGCATCTGCTCGGAAACGCCGAGGTCAGCGAGGATCGCGAAGTCTCCGTCGGCCCAGCCTTCGATCTCGTCGAGTTCTTCCTCCGCGATATCCGGCACGTCGATGTCCAACCGGTCCAGCACAGAGGCGGCGAAGTCGTCGTCGACGGCCATCGTGGCGTCGGAAAGCAGCAGGCGCACCCCGCCGGGCGTGGGGCGGACCAGCACGAAGTAGTCGTCGTCAATGCAGAGCATGGCGAAGGCGGCGGATTCTGAACGCAGGTTGCGCACCTGCGTGATGGACGTGTCGATGTCGTCGAAATCATCCGCGTAGCTGCGCACAGTCCAGGCGCCATCGACGGTGGTGACGACGACGGAAAAGCTCGGTCCAAAATCTTGCTGGTTCATACCTCGTGAGACTAGTCGCATTCTGGCAAAATTGATACCGTGCTATCCTCCAGAATTTCGCGTCCAGTGTGTTTAGTCGGTCTCGGGCTGATCGGAGGTTCTTTGCTGCGCGATTTAGTCGCAGCTGGCGATACCGCCTTTGGCTATAACCGCTCGACGTCCGGCGCGCGCAAAGCGGTCTCGGAGGGCTACGACGTCTCCGATGATTTGCCGCAGGTGCTACGCCGGGCGGAGGAAGACAACGCGCTGATCGTCGTCGCGGTGCCCATGTTTGCGGTGGGTGCGGTGTTGGATCAGATCGCGGAATACGCTCCCAGCTGCGGCATCAGCGATGTCGTGAGTGTGAAGTGGGAGGTGTACGCGGAGATCCGCAAGCGAGGCATGGAGGCGCGTTACGTTGGCGGGCACCCGATGGCGGGAACCTCGGAGTCGGGGTGGAATGCCTCCCGCAAGGGTTTGTTTGAGCGCGCCACCTGGGCAATTACCTATGACTACGCTGACCAGCAACAAAAAAATGGCCAGCTCATTGATGCGGGCTGGATTGAGCTGTTTACCGACGTCGTGCGCATGGCCAGTGCTACTGGCGCCGAGGCCATCCCGGCACGGGTGGTCAACCATGATCACGCCGTCGCCCGGGTCTCGCATTTGCCGCACTTAATGGCGTTGGCGTTGTCGGTGACCGGAGATAATGGCGGGATTTTGGCACAGTCGCTGGCGGCCGGCTCGTTTAAAGACGCCACGCGGGTGGCGGGCACGAACCCGGAGTTGATTCAGGCGATGTGCGAAACGAACTCCGTGGCGCTGTGCGAGGCGTTGGAAGAAGCTATCGAGTTATTGGCCGAGGCGCACGACACACTGTCGCAGGATCCGCCGTCGATCCGGGAGCTGGCTGTGGCGGGTAACCGGGCGCGGCGTCGTTTGGAGGCACGCACCGGCGCGCGCCGTGAGTCGGTGTCGCCGGTGAAGATTTCTTCCCGCCCGGTGTTGCGGTTCCATCCGGGTTCACCGGGCTGGGTCAACCAGCTCCGGCAAACGGAATCCACCGGCGGCCGGATGGAGATTTTCTAAGGCCGCGTACACTATTCAATTGCGCAACTATTGCCCGCGCCCATGTCACACCCTAGAATCTGACATCATGAGCATTGCACAAGTACTGTTAATCGCTATCCCAGTTATTATAATTCTTGCCATCGTTTTTATCTTGATAACTCTGTTCAAGAAAATGAACAGAATTGAGAAAAAACTCGAGATACTATTCGAAGAAAACTCAAATTCGAGCATTCACTAGGTCCAAGCTGTTTGGTTGCGGACCTTCTTGGTTGCCAAGCTTCCCGCCCGGTGTTGCGTTTCCACCCGGGCTCGCCGGGCTGGGTGAACCAGCTCCGGCAAACGGAATCTACCGGCGGCCGGATGGAGATTTTCTAGGCTTCGTTATCGCCGCCGTCGACGCCACCGTCGTTCAGCATTGGCACGTTCCATGCGCTCTTCGGGGTGGCGAAAGCTTCAGTCAGCACCTGCGACCATGGGCCAAGCGAGTCGACCAGATCGTTGATGGCGGCACGGGCGGCTTTCACGCGACCGGATGGCAGCATGTTGTGCTCCTGGTACCAACCGGCGTGTTTGATCAGCAGGTCGAAGAAGAACAAGCTACGCACCTGCTCAAATACCTGGCGGGCGGCGGAGCCTTCTGGCAGTTCCAGTTCGGTTTCGACCATGGTGCGCATCAGCAGCGAGTCAACGTGCGCCCAGGACACGGCAATCAGGTGGTCCTGGGTCTTATCAATGATCTCGGCGGCCTCGGCGCGGTCTGCCTTGCGGGCTGGGGCGATACGACGCACCAGCGAACGCAGCACGGCCTGCTCGCGGTCTTCAATGAGCTTGACCTGGTAACCGGCGTCGAACAGCGAGTCCTCGTCGCGGTTGGAGACCAGATCGATGACGGACTGCATGCCGGAACGGATGCCGGTGCGGCGACGGACGGTATCGGCAGCAGTTTCCACACCGTATTTGACCATGTCCCATGGGGAAAGATCCTGCATATCGCGGCCGAAGGCGGTCAGCAGGTGTTTGCCCACCATCTGGATCAACACCGTGTTGTCACCTTCGAAGGTGGAGTAAATATCGGCGTCGGCACGCAGGGTGGTCAGCAGGTTTTCGGACATGTATCCGGCGCCACCACAGGCTTCGCGCATTTCTTGCAAAGTCCGGTTGGCGTGCTCGGTGGATGCGGCCTTGACGGCGGCAGCCAGCGATTCCATCTCGCGGGAGGCAAACAGCTGTTCTTCGGTGGGGTCAGTGACCGACCATTGTCCGCTGGCCTGCTTATTCAGCATGTCATCGTAACGTTCCAGGATGCGGTTTTGCAGCAGAGTCAGCGCGTAGGTGCGCGCCAGTGGGATCAGCAAGCGACGGCGGTGCTGGCGGTAGTCGATCAGGCGCTTTTCGACGCCCTTTTCGCCGCCTTCGAACTGGCGACGGCGGTTAGCGTAACGGATGGCGATGTCGCTGGCGGTCCGGGTAGCTGCCAGGCCTGCACCGCCGACGGTGATGCGGCCGCGGATCAGCGTGCCCAGCATGGTGAAGAAACGGCGGTTGCGTGAGTCAATCGGCGAGACGTAGGTGCCGTCTTCTTCCACGTCACCGAAGCGGTTCAGGAGGTTTTCGCGTGGCACGCGCACGTTGTTGAACAACAGGGTGCCGTTGTCCACGCCCAGCAGGCCGCCTTTGCGTCCGTGATCGCCGATTTCGACGCCGTCGAGCGGGTTGCCGTCCTCGTCGCGGATGGGCACGATCAGGCAGTGCACGCCGTGAGATTCTTCTTCGCCCGGGGTGTAAAGCTGCGCGAATACTGCAGCCATGCGGCCGTCACGGCCCGCGTTACCGATATAGACCTTGCGGGCCGAGTCAGTTGGACTGTTGATGATGAATTCGTGCGTGTCTGGATCATAGGTCGCGGTGGTTTCCAGCTCTTGCACGTTGGAACCGTGGCCGCGTTCGGTCATCGCGTAGCAGCCGAGCAGTTCGGCGTTTTGGATCTTCTCGATGTAATGGCGGTGGCGCTCGCTACCCAGGTTGTCGACCGCGCCGCCCCACAGCCCCCACTGCACACCGGATTTGATGGTCAGCGATGGGTTGATCGCACCGATGGTTTCGATACCAGAAACTGCAGCCAGCGCGTTTCCGGAACCGCCGTTTTCCTTGGAGAACGAGTGACGGGATTCGCCGGATTCCACCAAGAACTTGATGTGGTCGTACATGCGGTCACGCACGGCATCAATGCCACCATCCAAGTTCAGCTTCAGGTCTTTTTCTTCCAGAGTCTCACGCACTGCCTTGCGGTATGGGGCGGCTTTACCGTCGAGAAGCTTCTGCAAGTCTTCGGCTGCGGCATGGTCTGGTTCCGTCGGCAGGGTGCGCGGAGAGGATGGCTCCGGGGTGCCCTTGGCCGAGTTGGTTTCCAAGTCTGCGTCTTTAGCACCAGCACCTTTAGCACCGTTGTCAGAGCTAGTGGCAGAGCCGTTGTCTTTAACGCCGTTGTCAGAGTCTTTGCCCAGGTTCTTGGCAAATTCTGCGATGCGGTTCATGGGGGTCTCCTTCCAGGAGGGTCTCACTCAGGTTGTTCTCACGCTGGTTTAACGTTCAGCGTTTAAGGTTCAGCGTTTAACGTTCAACTTTTAGCGTTTAGCGCTCAACGATGGCGGTGATGCCCTGTCCACCGGCGGCGCAGACGGATACGAGCGCGCGGCCGCCACCGTTTTCTTCCAGGGTCTTGGCGACGGTTGCCAGGATGCGTGCACCGGTGGCTGCGAATGGGTGTCCGGCTGCCAGTGAGGATCCTTTGACGTTGAGCTTGTCGCGGTCGATAGCTCCCAATGGCTGATCCAAACCGAGTTTTTCGCGGCAGTAGTCTGCATCTTCCCACGCGGAAAGGGTTGCCAGCACCTGGGAGGCGAAGGCTTCGTGGATTTCGTAGAAGTCGAAGTCCTGCAGGCTCAGGCCGTTGCGCTCCAGCAGGCGTGGCACAGCGTAGGTCGGTGCCATTAGCAGGCCGTCGTCGCCATGCACGAAGTCCACACCGGCTACTTCGGAGTCCACCAGGTATGCGCGGACGGGGATGTTGTGCTGCTGTGCCCATTCTTCGCTGGACAGCAGGGCGACGGAGGCGCCGTCGGTCAGCGTGGTGGAGTTACCAGCGGTCATCGTGGCCTGGGCGCCGTGGCGCTCGGCATCTTTTTTGCCGAATACTGGCTTGAGTTTAGCGAGCTTGTCGACGGTGGAGTCTGGGCGCAGGTTGGTATCGCGCGTGACACCCAAAAATGGGGTGATCAGGTCGTCGAAGAAGCCTTCGTCGTAGGCCTTCGCCAGTTTCTGGTGTGATTCCACGGCCAGCTGGTCTTGTGCCTGGCGGGAAATGCCGAATTTCCGGGCGGTGATTGCGGCGTGCTCACCCATCGACAGGCCAGTGCGTGGCTCGGAGTTACGTGGGGTTTCTGGTGCCAGGTCTTTCGGGCGGATGGAGCCGATCAGTTTCAGGCGCTGGGCGGCGGTCTTGGCGAGGGACAGTTCCAGCAGGGTGCGGCGCAGGCGGTCACCGACGGCCAGCGGTGCGTCGGAAGTGGTATCGACGCCACCGGCGATGCCGGATTCGATGCGTCCGGCTGCGATGGCGTCGGCCACGTGTACGGCTGCTGCGATGCCGGTGCCGCAGGCCATCTGGATGTCCGTGCCTGGGGTCTGCGAATCAAGCGGCGAGCCTAATACGCATTCGCGTGTCAGGCTGAAGTCCCGGGAGTGTTTCAGGACGGCGCCTGCGGTGACTTGACCGACCCGCTCATCCTGCAGTCCGTAGCGTGCTACCAGGCCGTTGAGGGCTGCGGTGAGCATGTCTTGGTTGGATGCGGAGGAGTATTCCTTGTTCGAGCGGGCGAACGGGATGCGGTTGCCGCCCAAGATCGCGACTTTTCGACGCTGGGTCATAATTTTCTCCCTTGTTTTGTCTCAGAAAACAATCTGCTTGCTGCAGTTTTTCCGTGACCCTAGGATAGGGTGCCAGGATTCACTTTACACGATTTCGTGTAACCTTAATCACGCATAACCATTCGTACAATTCGTCTCTACCCCCTACAGGAGGCCCATTATGGCGAAAAAATCCATGTTGGAACGCGTCATTAACTCAGACTTTGGCGCAAAACTCGGCATCCCCCAGGGCACCAAGCTCCGCCGCTACACCCCTGGCGAACCCTTCCTGGATGGTCCCGTGGTGGTAGGTGGCGGCGATCTTGCCGACGACATCCGTTCCCTGCTCCAGGTGGACTACCAGCTTCTCGACGCCGAGGCGGATTCCAAGCGCGCCGCCATCGTCTTCGACGCCACCGGCATCACCCGCCCGGAACAGCTGCACGAACTCTACAATTTCTTCCACCCGCAGATGCGCAAGCTCGGCGCTTCGGGTCGCGTCGTCGTGATCGGTAATAACCCGGATGACCTGGAAGGTGATGCCCGCATCGTCGCGCGCTCCCTGGAAGGTTTCTCTCGTTCCATTTCTAAGGAGCTACGCAAGGGTGCCACCGGACAGCTGGTTTATGTTGAGCCGGGAGCACCAATTTCTGCGTTGGAATCCACGCTGCGTTTCTTGCTGTCTGGCAAGTCCGCGTTCGTCTCCGGCCAGGTTATTCGCGTTTCTGCCACAGAGAACGAGAACGTGGACTGGGAACGCCCACTGGCGGGCCAGCTCGCAGTAGTTACCGGTGCCGCCCGCGGTATCGGTGCCACCATCGCTGAAGTACTGGGCCGCGATGGCGCCGACGTAATCTGCATCGACATTCCACCGGCAGGCGAGGCATTGGCAGAAGTCGCCAACAAGGTGAAAGGCACTGCCCTGCCACTGGATGTCACCGCAGACAACGCCGCCGAAGCCATCACCGAGCACGCCCAGCAGCGCTACGGCAAGGCCGTGGGCATCATCGTGCACAACGCCGGTGTTACCCGCGATAAGCTGCTGGCGAATATGAACGAGGGCCAGTGGCAGATGGTGCAAAACATCAACCTGGTGGCCCCGGTACGCATCACCGAGCAGATGCTGAACAACGGCGGCCTGGCAGCAGATGCCAATATCGTCGGAATCTCGTCGATGGCTGGTATTTCCGGTAACCGTGGCCAGACCAACTACGCCACCACCAAGGCCGGCATGATCGGGCTTGTCGACGCTTTGGCCGAGAAAATGGCAGCCGCTGGCGGCACCGTCAACGCCGTGGCCCCGGGCTTTATCGAAACCGCGATGACTGCCGCCATGCCTACCGGCCCACGGGAAATCGGCCGTCGCATCAGCTCGCTGAACCAGGGTGGTCTACCAGTCGATGTTGCAGAAACGGTCGCGTTTTTCGCTAGCTCTGGTTCCCGCGCGGTCAACGGCAATGCCGTGCGCGTGTGTGGCCAGAACATGATGGGCGCGTAAAGGAGTTGTACGCAATGACTGCACAGAATTCCCGCAACTACACCAAGCTGGCGAAAGTCCCCGACATGTCGAAGCTGCTGCGCGGCGTCGTCAAGGACACTCTGCCAGTGCTGGGCACCAAGCGCCACGCCACTGGTGACCCGCAGGCGGCTTTTGAGGTCGCAAATTTCACCGTGGACCGCGAGCACCTGGCCGCCTATACCCGTGCGACTGGCCTGCGCTACAGCAACGAACTGCCGATCACCTACCCGTTCGTGCTGTCATTCCCGCTATTTATGCAGGTGATGCTGGCGCCGGACTTCCCGTGCCGCGCGGCCGGTATGGTGCATCTGACCAACGAGATTGAACAGACCCGCCCGCTGCGCATCGACGACGAGCTGACCCTGCGCGTGCACGCAGAAAACCTGCGCCCGCACCGTAAGGGCTTGTTGGTGGATTTCATCAGTGAGATCTCTGTTGACGGCGAGCTGGTGTGGCGCCAGACGTCGGCGTTTTTGGGCATGGGTGCGAAGTTTTCCGCGCAGACGCCGAATGAGGTGCGCACCCGCGGCGAGGATTCCGGCTCCGTGCTGGAGCAGCTAGACGTTGCCGACGAGACCGCCACGGTGAATTGGAAGGTGGACCGCGACATCATTGACGATTACGCGGAAGCATCGGGCGATAAGAACCCGATACATGTGTCCAAGATCGGCGCGAAGGCTTTCGGTTTCCCGGCCCCGATTGCCCACGGCATGTGGACGGCCGCGAAGATGGTTGCTGGTTTGGAAGGCGAATTGCCCGGCGCGCTGCGCTACACGGTGGAATTCCAGAAGCCAGTGATCCTGCCTGCCCGCATCGCGTATTACACGTTCCGGGGCAAAGGCGCCCAACCAGGGCCCGCTACCAACACCCCAGCTACCGATGCCGCTGCCAACGCCCCGGCGACCAACACCCCAGCTACCTGGAACGCACAGGTAACCAAGGGTTCAGATCCGAAGAAGGTGCACGCCGTCGGCAAGTTCGAGGCTCTCAGTTAGCACTCGACTAGCGCTCGACTGACGCTCGGCTAGCGCTCGATTAGCTCCCGACTGGCACCTGCCGGGAGGTTTATACTCCTCACACACCAGAAGCCTAGGCCCGATTCGCTGTTATTCTGGCGGCAAAACCCAGGAAGAAATTCCGTTAGATATAACGAACACAACGCTACGAATCGAAAGGCCTAGGTTTTGTCGTCTCACAATAATTCCACCGCCGCTGGCTCTGCTGCTGACGCCTCCGCTGACTCTGCTGACGCCGCCGCTAACAGCAAGTATACCCCCGTCACCGCGGATCATTTCCGCGCGCGCTTAGCCAAAGCCAACGAAATCGTCGCCGCGCAGAATCTGGCGGGTTTTCTGGTCAGCCCGGGTCCGGATTTCCAGTACCTGACTGGTTCCACTTTTAGTTCGCATGAGCGGGCCACCTTCCTGGTGCTGCGTGCGGGCAAAGATCCGGTGGCTGTGTGCCCGGAGACCGACGTGCTGACGCTGAAACAGGAAAACCTGGACGAGCTCGGCTTCCGCTTCGAGGCCTGGCGCGACGGACAGTCGCCGTATGAGATCACGCGGAAGCTGTTGGAGGAAAACAGCGATCACAGCACAATCGCGGTAGCTAATGCGATGACGGCTGATCACGTGTTGCGCCTGGATGCTGCGCTGCCGAACCACAGCATCGAATTGGGTTCAGATGCGATGAGCCAGTTGCTGTTGGCCAAGGGTGAGGAGGAAATCTCGCAGCTAGCGGCCGCCGCGGCCGCGATTGACCGCGTGCACGAGCAGGTTCCGGCGCTGCTGCGCGATGGTGTCACCGAGCGCGAAGTGGCCAATAAACTGCATGACCTGATCTTGCAAGAGCACCACAGCATTGATTTCATCATCGTCGGCTGTGGCGAAAATGGCGCTAACCCGCACCACTCGTTCTCCGACCGCGTGCTGCACACGGGAGAGCCAGTGGTCGTCGACCTGGGCGGTGCTTTTGGCGATGGCTACCGCTCGGATTCCACCCGCACATACGTGGTCGATGGCGCCGTCGACAAGGCCCCGCAGGAATTCCACGATGCCTATGAGGTTGTCACCCGCGCGTTCCATGCTGCCCGCGAGGCCGCGAAGCCGGGTGCGACGGCGGAGTCGATTGATCGTGCTGCCCGCGAGATCATCACAGAGGCCGGCTATGGCGAGAACTTCAGCCACCGCTTAGGCCACGGCATTGGCTTGTCGACGCACGAGGATCCGTTCTACTTGGAGGGTAATAAGCAGCAGGTGCAGGAAGGCTTCACGTTTTCCATCGAGCCCGGCATTTATGTCGAGGGCAAATGGGGCATGCGCCTGGAAGATATTGTGGTGTTGGAAGCAGATGGCCCGCGTCACCTGAACCAGCAGCCACGCGAGCTGCGGTAAGGCGGAGTTAAACTGCGCCCTAGAATTCAAGCGTATAAGCAATATACGTAAGCCCCAGTGGGAGTTGCTCTCACCGGGACTTCTAGGTATTAATTTTAGGCGTTCATGCGATTAATTCATCGGCACACGGGTTTCTACGGTGCCATCAAACCAACGGCGCGTAGCACCCAGCGAAAGCAGGACGATCACTGCCACGCGTGGGATCAGCAGCAGGAAGAATGCAAAACCGAATTCGTCGGTGTCGGCGATAAACAAGCTGAAATCGACGACCGCGTAGAAACCGGTAATCACCCACAGATAAATAAGGTTGGCTCTGCTTGGCTCGCTCAACGTGGTGCGGACCACACGTTCGCCCCAGAGGATGTTCAGCAGAGTGAATAGCCCGACAACGAACATGACTACCAAGCTCACCATGGATTGCACGCCAGACATGGCTCCGGCGAAAAGGTCTGCCAAACCATCGCCAGTACTTGTTGGCGTAGACTGCCCAGCGACATCAAATCCCGCATACACCAGATACAGAGTCATCACTACCGGAACCAGTGCGGCGACGATCACCGCAGCTTTTGTGGTTCCCGGTGCGGCTTTGAAACGTGCGAACGGCCGACCGGTGGGTTCTGCCTCTTCGACCTTGCGGGTGTGGATGGTAAAAGTTTGCGGTGCAGCGCTCATCTGCGCAGCGTTGGCTGATGAACCTTGTGCGGTATTTGTCCAGGAATAATTGCTGGCGCCTGGGAATTGCCCGTGGTCAGCCAGGTGTACCAGGTCACTGATCTGCATTGCGGCGGCGGAGTCGTCGGCCAGCCGGTCGTCGTATTTCTTGCGTCGCGCATCGTCGCCCAGAATGGTTTGGGCGGTGGACAACTCATGGAATTTCGGGTCGGAGTCATCTGCGCCGTCGGTCGTGAGTTGTTCCAGCCGCTGCGAAAGTGTGGCTCGTAAATCTACGGTACTGGCATTTTTATCTAGTTCCAACGATTCGTAGAAATCGTAATGGCTAGCCATTGGTCTTCTCCTCGGGTACGTTTCTGGTTTCTGCGACCATCTATCAGAGTACCGCTAAGAATTTTCTGCCACAGTGTTGTGCCGCCACCGCTTGGGCCTGCCCCGGCAGGTTTACTCCCATAATGGTGCCTAAAGGCTCACGGATGTGGATATCATCGGGCTAGGCTGAAATGAAATACCGCGAGTGGGACTTCTCCAGCTGTTCGCGGCTCTTGCTAGCTACCGTCACGATCTCAAGATCCTCGTCCAAGTTTTTCTGGTCCCGGATCAATCGCTCTTCCATTGCTTCAGCTAAAGAATCGAACTTCTCAACCTTCACCGCGCCGCGGCGGCGATGGTATTCAATGAGAAATCCAGGCACCGATCTAACCTCCTTTATATGACGGTCTGCTACTCGACAGATCACGTCGCTCGCAAATCTCGGAGCTTATCAACAATAGCCTCGATTCTGCCATCCAACTCATTCGCCTGCACGTTGTCTGCAGCCATCTCGTAGAGGTTTGCCCATTGCGCCTGGAAGGCCGTTCGAAGCTGAATTAAGGATGGATGCCGGAGCACTTCTTGAATGATGGGCTCGACCTCAGTGATCAGTCTCGTTCCTGCGTATAAGAACGGTTTCCTCACTCGCATCGATTACGCCATATTGCGTCGCGATGCCGAAAGCTGCAACGTGAACGTCAGCCTTCTGGCGCGGCCGGGCGATCACGTGGTGGAAGGTGCGCCGCTGGCTCAGGTGCGGCCGGAACAGCGTGCCGACGCCGTCGCCAAGGCCTTGCGCGATCACGGTGTTCCAGCAGGTCACCCCGGGCATTGTCGCAGCGGTCAGCCAAAGCGAGGACGCGAATGTGCTGCTTGACGACGTCGGCGCACCGCGCGTGATCTGCACCCGGTGACTATCCAAGAGATCGTCGATATGCCATTTGACTACGTACGCCCACATGCGCTGGGCTTCCGAATTGTGGCAGAGGCTCTCGTGGATCTGGCCCACCGCATCCGTGCTAACGCGAAAGATCCTGCGATTGCCCAGCGCGCAGCACAGCACGTCACCCCTGCGTCGACAGAGTGACTTGATCTCAGGATCGTTGCTTAGCACCGCTCCATCGGGTAGGCTGAAAACACCAAGACCGGTTCCGCTGCTCTTCGTAGCAGTCCAGGGCCGGTCCTCATTTTTCTTCGGTCGTTTCTAGGGGGAGTTGCGTGTCACAGCCGTCGAAAATTTTTAAATCTCACGGAGAACAAATTGATCTTCTCCGTTCTCGGGGGATGCGCATCGAAGATGAGGCTGAAGCCCGACGGATTCTTGAACGGGTGAACTACTACCGACTCGCTGTTGCACCGAAGCTGGGCGTGTCGTGGCATATTGCTCGGCAGTGCGCCCAGCAAGCCCAGCATGAAGAAGGACAGGTTGCGGAACCCGGAAGCCACGAGTCGGACTCGTAGCGTTCCGAGCCGACCTGGTGCTGCACTGTGACATTGCGCTGACTGCGTGAGTCGGTGTTGGGAATCAGCGACGGTGGCCCGCTGCAATGTCGACAAACTGCCGGTCACCCCACGAAAGTCTTTAACATTAGCGCTTCGCGTCTGGTGGCCATGGTGGGCTCTTGGTTAGCCCCACTTCCTTCGCAGTAAACGGCATTGATGAATCCAAGGCAGCCATCGCCTTGTACTTGGTGAGAAATTGCTCGCGGCTGCCGTTGAAGCCGCCGCCCTCGATTGCCCACCACAGCAGCTGGATCGTGTCAGCGTGCTGAATGCTCCCTCCGGGCAAAAACTGACCTCTGCGTTGCGCCTGGCTGAGCACCTTTGCCTGTTTCTTGATGACATTGGTGCCGGCTGTCTCGTCGCACACGAGGATGACTTGTTCACCCGCACGAGCGCGGAGGACGCCATGGAGGATCGCCATGTGTTCTCCGCGGTCCTTGGGTTCAGCGTACATTTCCTCGAACTCCATTCCCAGGACAGCTTGACAGCACTGTCTGAGTTCCTCGGTGGCATCGTCCGGGATAATCTCCCTGAAGCGTTCTGGGAACCGGTGCCAGACCTCACGTGCGCGCTCAAACTGCCTATGCCGGGTGGGAGTGTCCAATATTTCCAGCTCTACTGCCCTGGGCACGTGAATCTTGTTATGGCCCAGAGCGCAAAGCAACTCGGGAACGCAGTCGGTGGTAAGGAACTTGAAAATCGGTCCGGTGTCAAGGATGTGCATTACTCCGCGCCGCCCATAAACGCCGACAACTCCTCAGAGGTGAGCCGCTCACCTGTGTCTTTAGGACGGAGTGCCGACACGGCTGGCACCTCGACAGGAGTGATTCCCTCCTCAGCCAGGGCTGCCTTCGTGGCTGAGGCATTGGGATCGCCACTGAGCTTTGCGATAGTCGAGGAGGCCACGCTCCCCTGGCGGTAGCCCTCTATGGCCCGCGTCATGAGGCTCTGCGGACCACGAGGTTTGCTCGACTGCTCGACTAGGGCCTGGTACTCGGGGCGCCAGCCGAACTGAGCAGCAATGGCGCCAGCAGTAATCTGGCTCCATTGTTTGCAGGTGTCGGCATTGATCACACCAGCGTCGCGCATCTGGATGGCAACCATGTGGGGAGAGGCGAGGTAGGTCTGCACAATGTCGGAGAGAGTCACGAGCGTGGCCTCCTCACCGTCTACCACGTCCGCCACGCCGCCCATTGGAACTAGCAGGTGGCGGGCGAAGGCGTCCGCTTGGATCTCTTCGGGGCTACGCCGAGCCCAATCGGTACCATCTGTCATGCTGTCAATAGTGCCGAGCTGATGATGACCAAGTTCATGAGCGAGAGTGGAGCGAAGTCGCATGGGATGCTTCGTGCAACCCACCGCCATGAGGTGCATATCATCCAGAAGCATCGTCATCCCGTGACCAGCTGCCGAGGTCCTAACGTAGGCCACACCGATTCCCACCTTGCGCTCAATGAGCCTGACCAGATTCGTTATTGGCTCGGAGCCGAGGGAATACTCTCTGCGGAATCTCTCGGCGGCTGCCCGTCCGATGGCCTCGTTACTCATACGCGCTCCGGGATGCCCAGCTGGTCGAGACGACGCGAAACTCCGAATGCGTAGATCAGGTAGTCGGCAAGCTCCTTCGATCCAGCCTCGTCAGTGCGCCCAGCACAGCGCACTTCGTTAGCGATGCTGTTCGTGCCAAGCAGGTCGTCGACCAGCACACCACAACCGTCTGCGATTAGCACGAGTTCCAGCCTCGACGCAGCCCGCTCACCCTTCTCGATCCGCTGGATCGTCGGCTGCGACAAGCCGGTCTCTTTGGCCAACTCGCGCTGCGACACGCCTACAACCTTGCGTGCATCGACGATCCGCTGGCCGATCTCAATATTCACAACTGACATCTGAATCACTCCCATTCAGTTTTGATTCTACACCACGTAGGTTGTCACCCAGACCCCACGCCACCCCGGGCATTGTGACAGCGGTCAGCCGAAGTGAGGACGTGAATGTGCTGCTTGACGACGCCGCAGGCCCTGACGGCTCACAGCACACCTAACCTGCGCTAAACCTGCGTTACCCCACCAGCTTTGCGATAATGGAGTAATGACTCGCGCCACATCCACCACGCAACGCCTGGAACGCTCAACCATCCGCCACAACCTCTCACAATTTGTGGTGCGCTGGCGCGAACGCATCGCCGCCTGGCGCGAAACCAATGAGTCCGGCACCGAGCAAAAGTACGCGCAGCAGTATTGGACAGATTTCTTTTCTTGCTTCGGTATTAATGCCACCTACCTCAATGTTTTTGAGCAGACTGCTAAGCGCAGCAGCACCGGCGGGCACGGACGTATTGATTTCTTTATGCCCAACAAGTTGATTGGTGAGGCAAAGTCGCTGGATGTGGATCTGGATGCCGCCCACCAGCAGGCGCTGGATTATCTGCGCGGCGGCACCATCAAAGAGCACCAGTGGCCGCGCTACATCATGTGCACGAATTTTGAGCAGATCCGGCTGAACCGCTTGGGCGAACAAGATGAACGTTTCGATGTCACTGGAGTGGGCTGGAATATCGGACCAGTGACCTTAACTGGTAACCTCGAGATTTTCTTTCTTCCAACACTCAACAA
>NZ_JASPGD010000038.1 GCF_030232885.1 Corynebacterium sp. MSK297 | reverse complement strand
GGAGTCAGGTGTATCTGAAGTGCATCGGGACGTTGGGGTCTTATGAAATGGTGGTACAACCCGTGGAGTTCCTCTCGAGTGTCAATTTGAGACCGCCTTCTCTTGAGGTGCAACTGGAATGCCGGGATTCCTTTCCCGACGAAGCAGGAAATGGACCATCCAATGGACATGAGGTGGGAAAACAGGGGTTCTTCTTGTGTTGTGGTGGGACCCTCGGTGTTCCTCTCAAGTGGAAACGGGAATGTTGGAGGAC
>NZ_JASPGD010000037.1 GCF_030232885.1 Corynebacterium sp. MSK297 | reverse complement strand
CGTGAAGCCGCGAACCTAGTAATCGAGTCAGAACGCCCAATTGCTCATGTAGCTAAGGAGATTGGCGTCGGACCAGGCCTTTTAGGCCGGTGGGTGAAAAATGAGCGTGAACGCCGAGGATCCTCTGATGGGCGAAGCGAGGCGGATCTTCGTGCGGAGAATGCTCGTCTGCGTCGTGAGCTGGCAGAAGCCAAGATGGATAATGAGTTTTTGTCAAAAGCGACAGCCTTCTTCGCCGCAAAGCAACGCGATCAGAAAAATTCGAATTGATGCGGC
>NZ_JASPGD010000036.1 GCF_030232885.1 Corynebacterium sp. MSK297 | reverse complement strand
ATCATTCTGTGGGCAGTGCGGTGGTACTGCCGCTACGGGGTGAGCTACCGCGATCTGGAGGAAATGATGACCGAGCGGGGCGTGCCGGTCGATCACACCACGATCTACCGCTGGGTCCAGAAATACGCCCCTGAGCTGGACAAGCAAACACGGTGGTACCGGCAGGTACCTGACTGGCAAGCTAGTTCCTGGCGGGTGGATGAGACCTATATCCGGGTCGGCGGCAGGTGGTGCTACCTCTGTCGGGCGATCACCGCCGGTGACCAGACCTTGGAGTTTTACCTCTCTTCGATTCGGAATGAAGTGTCCCAGGTTTTGTTCCTTTTGAGTAGACGGGAAAATCTTCGAACATGCCAAGAAAATTTGACCAGGATGC
>NZ_JASPGD010000035.1 GCF_030232885.1 Corynebacterium sp. MSK297 | reverse complement strand
ATAATGAGTTTTTGTCAAAAGCGACAGCCTTCTTCGCCGCAAAGCAACGCGATCAGAAAAATTCGAATTGATGCGGCAGGAGAAGGCGAATTTCAGTATCAAGCGCATGGCACGCCTTTTGAAGGTGTCTCGGTCTGGATACTACAAATGGGCCCATATGCAGCAGCAACGCTTATCCGGTAAGGATGATCGTGCAGCATTTTACGATGATGTTGATCGCAAGATTCATCAGATCTGGAAAGACTCCGACGAGGTCTATGGTGCCCCGCGAATCACTGCAGAGCTAGGTGAGCGCTACCAGATCAGTGTGAATCGCAAGACTGTGGCTAAGCGGATGCGTCTGATGGGCATTGAAGGGATTTCACCGCGTGCTTTTGTGCCGG
>NZ_JASPGD010000034.1 GCF_030232885.1 Corynebacterium sp. MSK297 | reverse complement strand
AATGATGCCGACGGCCACCGTAGTACCTTTCGATTCCATAACCACACTTCCTCGAAAGGGATAACCACGATGGCCGCTAGCCCTTATTCTATAGACCCGACCAACTATTTAGACGAATTACTCGCCCAAGCCTCTCCTGATCTGATGCGCGAGATGCTTCAAGGATTCATCAACCAAATCCTGTCCACCCAAGCCGACCAAATCTGCGGCGCCGACTACGCCACCACGTCTGAGTCTCGAACTAATGTCCGCAACGGCTACCGCCACCGCGATCTTGATACTCGTGTTGGCACCATTGATGTCGCTGTACCCAAACTACGTACCGGGTCATTTTTCCCGGACTGGTTATTGCAACGACGAACCCGGGCAGAACGAGCACTAACAACCGTAATAGCCACCTGCTATTTAAAGGGCGTATCCACACGCAGGATGAACGATCTCGTTGCCAGTTTGGGAATCAATAATCTCTCAAAGTCGCAGGTATCTGACATGGCTAAAGACCTTGACGAGATAGTCGAAGACTTCCGCACCCGA
>NZ_JASPGD010000033.1 GCF_030232885.1 Corynebacterium sp. MSK297 | reverse complement strand
GTACGCCTGCGGATTTCACGATTGAGCCGTTCAGTAGGGTTATTCGACCAGACTTTCTTCCACACTGATTTCGGGGCGTTAGTAAATGCCAGAAGCTCTTCACGGGCTTTTTCCAAGTAGCTGGCAACGTGCGGGAATTTATCTTCACAAAACGCTACGACCTCACGTGCTTGGGACCACACCGATTCCGAGTCTGGTTGCTGGAATATCGTATGAAACATCGCCGATAGGGGTGGCCACTGCGCCTTAGGCACCATCGAAGACAGGTTTTTAGCGAAATGCGTCCGGCACCGCTGCCAGGACGCATTCGGTAATACCTCACTAATCGCATGCTGGATACCTAGATGCGCGTCACTGGTGACAAGATAGACCTCATCAAGTCCGCGAGCTTTAAGATCCCGAAAGAACCCGATCCACGAGGCCATAGACTCAGATGTTGCAACTTGCATGCCCAATAGCTCACGATAGCCTTCGGCATTAACCCCGGTGGCCAGCAGTACAGAGGTTTTAACGACTCGTCCACCTTCACGAACTTTCATGGTCAAAGCATCACACGAGACATACAGATACGGGCCGGTATCAAG
>NZ_JASPGD010000032.1 GCF_030232885.1 Corynebacterium sp. MSK297 | reverse complement strand
TTTTCCATTAGTTCCCGGGACCCATCTTGTTCCCACAACGCGTCTTCAACCTCGACCGGGGTACGGTACCCCAAGCTCTGGTGGAGCCTTGTCTCGTTCCACCATGACACCCACCCGAATGTCGCGATTTCTACCTCGATAACGTCATCCCACCTGCGAGTATGGATCAGTTCGCCTCTTGTAAGAACCGTTGACGTTTTCAGCCAAAGCATTGTCATAGGAGTCACCAACACTTCCGGTGGAAGCTGTAATGCCGTGCTGGGAAAGTCGATCGTTGTAGACCACGCTGACATACTGCGACCCGTGATCTTCAATGGTGCACCAAACCTGTCGTTTCTTCAGCACACACTATCGCCTGGTTGAGAGCTTGCAGCGGCAATACTTCGGTGCGCATCGAGTCTGATAACGTCCACCCAACGATCCGCCTGGAGTAAACGTCGGTGACAAACGCGGTGTAGACAAAACCTTTCTTCGTGCGCACGTAAGTAATATCGGCCACCCACAACTTATTGGGTGCTTCGGCGTTGAATTCGCGTTGCACCAAATCCGGGTGCGTATCCACCGTCTTTGACCTACGAGTGGTCACCGGTGAACGGCCTTTACCTTTGCCAGAAACACCAGCCAAACGCATCAGCCGTGCAGTGTGTTCACGCCCGATATCGATTCCTTCACGGCGTAGAGCATGCCACATTTTCCGCACACCGTA
>NZ_JASPGD010000031.1 GCF_030232885.1 Corynebacterium sp. MSK297 | reverse complement strand
ACCCGGAAGCTAAGCCTGCGTCGCGCTGATGGTACTGCACTCGGGAGGGTGTGGGAGAGTAGGTTGCTGCCGACACTTCATAATTTCATGTTTTGAGGGTGGACCCGTTAAGGCCGTGTACGCGGTCTGTTCGGGTCCACCCTCTTTTTCGTGTTTCTTGGGGGTGTGCACGGCTATCGTGTGCCTGGGCGGCAGGCCTTTTTCTATGCGTGTATGCACGTTCGCGTTGGTGTTTGGGGGTTAAGTAGCAAAAGCGGATGCGGACATTTTTTAAGAATGTTCAGAGTAGCAGCTTGCGTCGGCGTTGATTAATGCTTAATCCGCCGAACAACTCATAGCACGTCGAATTATCGGGTGAGCACCTTTTCTTCGAGATTGAACGAACAAAACCGATGTTTTGGCAGGTGTGGATCCACCTATTACCTCGATAATGACAACCCCGATCAGAATGGATCATTAAACTTGTCGGGCCAGCAGGCGCATCATTGTCTATCGCCTGTGCTCACGAGTCGTTCGACGCATAACTTTTTGCTGGTCTTGAGTCACGATTGCCGCGATTGAATGCATACGCGATGATAGCCCGCCGATGTCAAGGCGCAGTGAAATCGCAAAAGCCGACCGTAGTGCATCGACCACAATAGTTTTGATTCTGTTTGAAGTGTCCCAGGTTTTGTTCCGTTTGAGTAGATGGGAAAATCTTCGAACATGCCCAAAAAATTTGACCAGGATGC
>NZ_JASPGD010000030.1 GCF_030232885.1 Corynebacterium sp. MSK297 | reverse complement strand
TGAAGTGTCCCAGGTTTTGTTCCGTTTGAGTAGATGGGAAAATCTTCGAACATGCCCAAAAAATTTGACCAGGATGCAAAGGACCGCGTGGTCCGTCTTGTGGAAGACCGCATCTTGGCGGAAAACATGTCGATGCAGGAAGCGTGCAAGATCGTGGCACCGAAACTAGGTGTCTCGTGGCATACTGCCAGGCAATGGACCCAGCAGGCTCGCCGTTCAGGAACCATCCCAGAACCTGTACCTGAAGATTTGGCCGCCGAAAACGCGAGGCTACGCCGTGAAAACCAAGAACTACGCGACACCAATGAGTTGTTGAAAGCTGCCTCGGCTTTTTTCGCATCGGAACTCGACCCAAAACGTCGGAAATGATTCGGTTCATCGATGAATATCGGGATCGTTTCTCAGTCGAGTTCATCTGTATGACGTTGAAGAACAATCGTGAAGGTGGCTTCATTACCTCGCGTGGATACCGCCAGTCAAAGGCCCGTGGGCTTAGTGCTCGTCGCCTTCGTGATGACGTTCTGGTTGAGCGTATTAGTGCCGTTCATCAAGCTAATTATGGTGTCTACGGTGTGCGGAAAATGTGGCATGCTCTACGCCGTGAAGGAATCGATATCGGGCGTGAACACACTGCCAGACTGATGCGTCTGGCTGGTGTTTCTGGCAAAGGTAAAGGCCGGTCACCAATCACAACCAGAAAAGCTAGCGTGCCTGATCTGCGCCCGGACTTAGTCCAACGTGAATTCAACGCCGCAGCACCGAATAAGTTGTGGGTCGCCGATATTACTTACGTGCGCACGAAGAAAGGCTTTGTGTACACCGCGTTTGTCACCGATGTGTTCTCCCGGAGGATTGTCGGTTGGGCGTTATCAGACTCGATGCGCACCGAGGCTTTGCCGCTGCAAGCTCTCAACCAGGCGATAGTGTGTGCTGAAGAAACGACAGGTTTGGTGCACCATTCGGATCACGGGTCGCAGTACGTCAGCGTTGTCTACAACGAACGACTTGCCCAGCACGGGATCGCTGCTTCTACCGGAAGTGTTGGTGACTCCTATGACAATGCATTGGCTGAAAACGTCAACGGTTCCTACAAAAACGAGCTGATCCATACCCGCAGGTGGGATGACGTTGTCGAGGTAGAAATCGCGACATTCGAGTGGGTGTCATGGTGGAACGAGACAAGGCTCCA